>NZ_BSFK01000001.1 GCF_027922305.1 Methylopila jiangsuensis
CGTCAATCCGGAAGTGGACCGCACGGCTTCAAGCGTCCCGGACCCGCAACGGATCGCGGGAGCCCCTCAGGCAAAAGGCTTCACCCGTCAGAAGACGTATCGAACAAAACGCGCAAGGCAAAGGGGCGGAACAAATGGTCTGTCGCCACCTCAATCACGAGGCCGGTCGAAATGCCCTTGGAGGGTATTGTTACACAATTCAGGAGACGCGATGACCAAAGGCGACTGGACCGTCTATGTCGACGACAACTTCCACTACATGGATAAAGAGGAGCGGTATCGCCTCGGCTCGTTCGACAGCCTGGAGGCCGCCGTGGCCGCCTGTCGGAAGATTGTGGACACGTTCTTGCAGGACAATCCGGCCAAGACGGCCGACGAACTCTACGAACACTACACCTTGTTCGGTCAAGACCCTTGGATCATGAGGCCGGCCTCCGCGTCCGACACCCCGCTGTTCTCGGCATGGGACTATGCCCGGCGGCGCTGCAATGAATTGCGATCATAGGCCGACATCAGCCGCGCGGAAGGATTCCTGCTCTCCACCAACGGATTGCAGCTTTTCCGCTCAGCCCCACGCCGGCAGCGTGAAAAGCGCGACGGCGACGAAAAAGCCCAGCGACCAGACCGCCGAGCGCAGCGTCGGACGGTCCGCGAGATAGCAGGCCACATACGCCAGACGGAGAGCGACGAAGGCGACGGACAGAAGGTCCGCGGCGCCGCCCGCATGGCCAAGCGTCTGAACCGTCAGCGCCGCGGCCGCGAACAGCGGAAAGATCTCAAAGCCGTTCTGCTGGGCGGCGATGGCGCGTTTGCGCCAGCCGGTAGCCGTCGAGGCCCAGCCGCGCGGGTCGCCGTTGTCGAAGCCGGGCGAACTCCACTTGGCGGGCGCGACGGTGGCGATCGGCAGGATCGCCGCGATCAGCACGCACCACAGCGACAACGACATGAGCCGAATCTCCTCGTCGCCGCTAGCCGGCGCGCGACCTTCACTCGCGCCAGTATTCCCGGATGTTGCCCCGGCGGCCAGCGGCGAAGTCGTAGACCGACTGCTGGACCTGCTCCTGGGTCTGGTGGATCGGGCCATTGGGCTCGTCGCGGGGCCGCGCGCGGGGCAGGCGGCGGACGGCGTCGCCGCAGCACGGGCGCTCCAGCCAGCGCGCGTCGCCTCGGGCGCCGCCATCCCGGTCGCGCGGGCCGGCTTCGGCCGAAAACGCGAGCCCGAGCCCGAAGGCCACGAGAACGACGAGGCTGCGGCGCATGACGGAGGTCTCCCGGTGAATGGAGGCGAAACGTTCCGGATGCGTGGCCTGTTCCGCGCTGGACGCGGGGCCCCCACGCCGTTCGTCGTCATGACGCGGCGGGGGAGGCTCTGCTAAGGCGGGCGTCGAGGCCCGGCCGCCGGCTGCGGCGGGCTGGCGTGAACCGACGGGGAGAAGCGGCGCGGCCGCGATCATGGGCGAGACCACCCTTCAGCGCTACGAGGCGACGGTGCGCTCGGGCGCGCTCGATCGCGATCCGGCCCAGGCCCAGGTCATCGAGCGGCTGAACGCGCTCGATCTGGCGCTGCGCGACCGCAGCCGCAGCAAGTCCGGCGCTTTGAGCTGGCTGTTCGCCCGAAAGAAGGAGCCGGTGAAGGGGCTCTACGTCTGGGGCGAGGTCGGCCGCGGCAAGACCCGTCTGATGGACATGTTTTTCGAGGCGGCCGCGGTCCCGAAGAAACGCCGGGCGCATTTTCACGACTTCATGATCGACGTCCACGCCCGGCTGCACGAGGCGCGGCAGGCGGCGAAGGTGGGCAAGGCCCCGACGGGCGATCTGATCCCCGGCGTCGCGGATCAGATCGCTGCGGAGGCGGGGCTGCTGTGCTTCGACGAGATGCACGTCACCGACATCGCCGACGCCATGATTCTCAGCCGGCTGTTCCAGCGCCTGTTCGAGGCCGGCGTCACCGTGGTCGCCACCTCCAACGTGCCGCCCATGGAGCTTTACAAGGACGGCCTCAACCGGGCGCTGTTCCTGCCGTTCATCGATCTGGTGCGTCAGCGCATGGAGGTGGTGAAGCTGGAGTCGCGCACCGATTTCCGTCGTGAGAAGCTCGGCGACAACGGGCTGTGGCACGCGCCGGCGGACGCGGGCGCGGAAGCCGCGCTCGACGCCGCATTCACGGCGCTTGCGGGCGGGCCGGGCGCGCCGGCGACGCTCGACGTGCAGGGCCGCCACATCCCGCTGCCGCGGGCGGCGAACGGCGTGGCGCGGGCGAGCTTCGACGATCTCTGCGGCAGGCCGCTCGGCGCCGGAGACTACATCGCGCTGGCGCGGCGCTATCACACGCTGGTGCTCGACCGGGTGCCCGTGCTCGACGACCAGCGCCGCAACGAGGCGCGGCGCTTCATGACGCTGGTGGACGAGCTTTACGAGCACGGGGTGAAGCTGGTCGCCTCGGCGGAGGCCGAGCCCGACCAGCTCTGGGCCGGCTCGGAGGGGTATGAGGCCTTCGGCTTCGCGCGCACCGCCTCGCGGCTTGCTGAAATGGGGTCTGAGGAGTGGCTGTCGCGACCGCACGGGCGACCTGACAGCGCCGCCTCGGGGGCGACCACGGGCCTTGTCGAGACCTGATCCGCTAAGGCTCGCTGGTATTACGCTGCGGCGCCGCAAAGAAAGGCGCCGCCTCTCTTGAACCGGCCCGGCAATCGGGCTAGTCGAAAAGCCCGGCCGGCGGCGGCAATTCGCCACGCCCGGCCCAACAGGCGAAACGCCTTCGCGAGGGAGCTTCAGGACATGGCGCGCAGCAAGATCGCACTCGTCGGCTCGGGCCAGATCGGCGGCACGCTCGCCCATCTCGTCGGCCTGAAGGAACTCGGCGATGTGGTGCTGTTCGACATCGTGGACGGCGTGCCCCAGGGCAAGGCGCTCGACATCGCGGAGAGCTCGCCGGTCAGCGGCTTCGACAGCGCGCTCTCGGGCGTCTCATCCTACGAGGGCATCGCCGGCGCCGACGTGGTGATCGTCACCGCCGGCGTGCCGCGCAAGCCCGGCATGAGCCGCGACGACCTGATCGGCACCAACCTCAAGGTCATGGAGCAGGTGGGCGCCGGCATCGCCAAATACGCCCCTGACGCATTCGTGATCTGCATCACCAACCCGCTCGACGCCATGGTTTGGGCGCTGCGCGAGGCCTCGGGCCTGAAGCCGGAGAAGGTGGTCGGCATGGCCGGCGTGCTGGACTCGGCCCGCTTCCGCTACTTCCTCGCCGACGAGTTCAAGGTGTCGGTGGAGGACGTCACCGCCTTCGTGCTCGGCGGCCACGGCGACAGCATGGTGCCGCTGACCCGCTACTCCACGGTGGCCGGCATCCCGCTGCCGGACCTGGTCAAGCTCGGCTGGACCTCGCAGGAGCGCCTGGACCAGATCGTGCAGCGCACCCGCGACGGCGGCGCCGAGATCGTGGGCCTGCTGAAGACCGGCTCGGCGTTCTACGCGCCGGCCGCCTCCGCCATCGCCATGGCCGAGAGCTACCTCAAGGACAAGAAGCGCGTGCTGCCCTGCGCCGCGCATCTCTCCGGCCAGTACGGGCTCAACGACATCTATGTGGGCGTGCCGGTGGTCATCGGCGCGGGCGGCGTGGAGCGCGTGGTCGAGATCGAGCTCAACCCGGACGAACGCGAGGCCTTCGACGCATCGGTCGGCGCCGTGAAGGGGCTGATCGAGGTGTGCAAGGGCATCGCCCCGAACCTCGGCAAGTAAGGCGGAGGCGGGGATGCGCGCGGGAGCTCTGATCATCAAAGGGCTCTCGCTATCGCTTCCCGCGGGCGGCGACGATGAACGATCTGCCGGACATCGGCGATCTCGCTTCCGGCTGGCCGGCCGATCTCGACGACCCGCGCGCCAAACGGCGCGGCCCCGCGCGGCGGACGGCCGACGCGCTGACGGCGTTCGCAGGCGCGCTGTTCGCGGTGGTCGCCTTTGCCGGCTTTGTCGGCTCCGATCCGTTTTCGCCGCCGTGGACGTCGCTTCCGGCGCGCGCGTTCGACGCTCTCGCCTGGCCGCTCCTTACGCTTATCGCGCTCGCCGTCGCCTATCTCATCCTTGCCGTGCTGGCGGATGGGGCGGACGCCCTGTGGCGCTGGCTGCGCGGCCGCGAAACCTCCGCGCGGGCCGAGGCGCGCCGAAACCGCCTGCAGTCCAAACTCGCCGCACAGCGCGCTCGACGGGCGGCTGCGGCCAACGACATAAAACCGTCTGAACGAGGAACGCCCGATGAACATACATGAGTATCAGGCGAAGGCGCTTTTGCGTCGATTTGGGGCGCCTGTTCCGGACGGG
>NZ_BSFK01000002.1 GCF_027922305.1 Methylopila jiangsuensis
CGTCAATCCGGAAGTGGACCGCACGGCTTCAAGCGTCCCGGACCCGCAACGGATCGCGGGAGCCCCTCCTGAAACGAGCCAGGGCGGAACAACGCATCGGATCGACCCGTATGAGGTTGCGGCCATCGTTCGCCTCGTAGAGGACGATGCTCCCTGCTTCGTCGCTGGGATCAACACGGCCGATTATCCGCCACGACATGCGCTCCTCTGACTTCTGCTGGCGCCTTCAAGAGGATGGCTTCGCCGCCCACCCGCAGCGCCGGTGATCGTCGGGCGCGTCCTCGCGGACGCCGTCAAACCCGAAGGCTCCGGCACGACATGGAAGCAACGCGCGCTTCCGCCCGCGCCTTCCTTTTCGCCCCGCAGACCTCGTAGGTCCCCGGCGAAAGGCTTCCGCGTTCAGGAGAGGACGTATCGAACGATGCGCGCAGGCCGCCGGCGCGTCAGACCGAACCCGCCGCTGAACGAACGCGCTCCAGATCCGCCGCAAAGGCGAGCGCCTGCTCGGCCCGGGCCAGCGCGATCGCCGAGCGGCGCCGGGCGGCGGCCGCGAAGCGCGGATCGTCGAGGGCGGCGAGCGAGCGATAGGCCTTCTGCAGGCGCAGCCCCACGATCACGTCGCCGGCCCCGTCGCGCTCCAGCGCCTCGAACAGGTCCTCGAACACGTCGTCCGGCTCGATCGCGGGCACGAGCACGGCGGGGAAGCGCGGCTCGGTCTCCTCGACCGGCTCGGCCCACAGCGCCAGAACCCGCACCCCGCGGCCGATCACGTCGATGATGGTCCCGGGGTCGTTGATCGCGGAGGACAGGGCCCGCGAGCCGATCTCCGACAGCACGCAGATCCCGAACCGCGGGTCCTGGTCGAAGGACCGCGTGTCGCCGATGACGAAGGCCGCCTGCACGGCCTTGACCGCGTCGTCGTCGGGGACGGGGGCGTCGATCCAGCCAAGCGGGCGGGAGGGGCCGACGAACAGGCCCGGAAGCGCCTCCAGCACGATCCGCCCTCCGAGACGCTCGGCGACGGCGGCCAGCGCGCCCATGTCCACATGCTGCACATAGCCGATCTCGGGCGCCGCCACGGCGGTCGCGCCGTCCGGCGGCGGGCCGTCCCGGCGCGCGCCGCCCAGATGGGGCGCGCGCTTGCGGTCGCGCAGCGCCTCGGCCGCGGCCTCCTCCACCCGGCGGGTGATGTCCGTGACCCGGCCGAGCGTGGCGAGATGGGCGATCCAGCGCAGCAGGGTGAGCACGATCAGGCCGATGACCGCGACGGTGACCGCCATCAGCACCAGCCGGCCCTGCTCGCCATAGGCGCCGGCGCTGAGCGCCACGATGCCGACCAGCGCGAACAGGAACGAGCCCAGGAAGGTGGCGAGCACGTTCTGGGTGGTGCGGTCCTCGGCCACCAGCGTCGCCGCCCGGGGCGTGACGTTGCTCGACGCCGCGGAGAAGGCGGAGATCATGATGTTGAGCGAGAAGGTGGTCACCGCCAGCATGCTCGCCGCGATGATGCCGAGGATGTTGTCGACCGCGTCCGCGCCCACCTTCGCGGGCAGGCCGCTTGGAATCCAGGGGCTGACGACGATCGCCACCAGCGCGGTCGCCACCGCCGCGATCGAGAACAGGCTCGCCCGGAACCAGATCCGGCGCGAGACCCGGGACAGCGCCCAGCCCCAGCGTGACATCGACAAATTCCAGGCCCCCGTTCTGTCTCCGAGGGCGGCCATATAGGACGCCCGCTCCCGGCGCGAAGCCGGATGCGAACACGAAAAAGGCCCCGGAGCGATCCGGGGCCTTTTCCTGTTCGAGCCTTGGAGGGCTGGATCAGACGTCCATGCCGCCCGCGAAGCCGGGAGAACCGGCTTCGCTTCTCTTGATGATGGGCGGCTCTATGGCCGTCCTCAGAAGTCCATGCCGCCCATGCCGCCGCCCGGCATCGCCGGCGCGCCGCTGTCCTTCTTCGGCAGCTCCGCGACCATGGCTTCGGTGGTGATCAGCAGGGCCGCGACCGAGGCGGCGTCCTGAAGCGCGGTGCGCACGACCTTGGTCGGGTCGACGATGCCGGCCTCGATCATGTCGACGTACTCTTCGGTCTGGGCGTTGAAGCCGGCGGTGACGGAGGGGTTCTCCAGCAGCTTGCCGACCACGATCGAGCCCTCGACGCCGGCGTTGGCCGAGATCTGACGGATCGGGGCCTCAAGCGCCTTCAGCACGATGTTCACGCCCGCCTGGATGTCCGCGTTGTCGGACTTCAGGCCGGTGATCACCGTCTTGGAGCGCAGCAGCGCGGTGCCGCCGCCCGGAACGATGCCTTCCTCGACCGCCGCGCGGGTGGCGTTGAGAGCGTCGTCGATGCGGTCCTTCTTCTCCTTGACCTCGATCTCGGTGGCGCCGCCGACGCGGATGACGGCCACGCCGCCAGCCAGCTTGGCGAGACGCTCCTGGAGCTTCTCACGGTCGTAGTCCGAGGTGGTCTCTTCGATCTGGGCCTTGATCTGGGCGACGCGGCCCTCGATCGCGTCCTTCTCGCCGGAGCCGTCCACGATGGTGGTCTTCTCCTTCTCGAGCACGACCTTCTTGGCGCGGCCGAGCATGTCGAGGGTGACGTTCTCGAGCTTGATGCCGAGATCCTCGGAGATGACCTGGCCGTTGGTCAGGATCGCGATGTCCTCGAGCATGGCCTTGCGGCGGTCGCCGAAGCCCGGCGCCTTCACGGCCGCGACCTTCAGGCCGCCGCGGAGCTTGTTGACCACGAGGGTGGCGAGCGCCTCGCCCTCGATGTCCTCGGCGATGATGACGAGCGGCTTGCCGGACTGCACCACGGCCTCGAGCACCGGCAGGATCGCCTGCAGGCCGGAGAGCTTCTTCTCGTGGATGAGGATGTACGGATCCTCGAGCTCGGCGACCATCTTCTCGGCGTTGGTCACGAAGTACGGCGACAGGTAGCCGCGGTCGAACTGCATGCCCTCGACGACCTCGAGCTCGGTCTCGAAGCTCTTGGCTTCCTCGACCGTGATGACGCCCTCGTTGCCGACCTTCTGCATGGCCGAGGCGATCATCTCGCCCACTTCCTTGTCGCCGTTCGCGGAGATCGTGCCGACCTGCGCGACTTCCGCCGAGGTGGCGATCTTCTTGGACGAGGCCTTGAGGTGCTCGATCACCTTGGCGACGGCGAGATCGACGCCGCGCTTCAGGTCCATCGGGTTCATGCCGGCGGCCACCGACTTGGCGCCCTCGCGGACGATCGCCTGGGCGAGCACGGTGGCGGTGGTGGTGCCGTCGCCGGCGAGGTCGTTGGTCTTCGAGGCCACTTCGCGCACCATCTGGGCGCCCATGTTCTCGAACTTGTCCTCGAGCTCGATCTCCTTGGCGACGGTGACGCCGTCCTTGGTGATGCGCGGAGCGCCGAAGGACTTCTCGATCACGACGTTACGACCCTTCGGGCCGAGCGTGACCTTCACCGCGTTGGCGAGGATGTCGACGCCGCGCAGCATCTTGTCGCGCGCGTCGGCGGAAAAACGTACGTCTTTCGCAGCCATGTGAATGCTCCTTTGAGCAGGTGTGTCAGGTTTCAGCCGGCTCGCCGCGTCGCTTTAGGACAGCGCGGGCCCCGCCGGGCGTAAAAAAGCCGGAAAACCTCAGGCGATGACGCCGAGGATGTCCGACTCCTTCATGATGAGCAGGTCTTCGCCGTCGATCTTGACCTCGGTGCCCGACCACTTGCCGAACAGGATCTTGTCGCCGGACTTGACGTCGAGAGCGACGATCTTGCCGTTCTCGTCACGGGCGCCGGCGCCGACGGCGACGACTTCGCCTTCCTGCGGCTTTTCCTTGGCGGTATCCGGGATGATGATGCCGCCCTTGGACTTCTCTTCGGCGGTCAGGCGGCGGACGACCACGCGGTCGTGCAGCGGACGAAATGCCATGGGTGAATTCCTCTCGAGCGCTTGCGGTGACGCTTCGCGATCCAAATGTGCCTCCGGCGTCTCGGCGCCGGATCGTTAGCGCTCTATTGGTGAGAGTGCTAACAGGCCGCGAGATACGAACGCTCCCGCGCGGAGTCAAGGACGGGACGGAAAAGGTTCCGTGATTTTTTGCGGACGCGTTCGCGAAAGGGAGGCGTGCGACGTCCTGCCGGGAAGCGTCAGGCTGGCATGCGCGGTTGTCGGGATCATGACGCTAGGGCGCGGCGGTGAGCCGCCGACGCGTCGGCCCCGCGATCAGGATTTCGCGACGTCCTCGCGGGGCTTGCGCGCGCCGCGGATCGTGGGCTCGGGACGGGTCGCGTAATACCAGTGCTGGGCCTCGCGCCAGGCGCGGCGCATATTGACCGCAAGCGGCCACCAGACCGGCGCGGGCTTCAGCTCCCAGCTGAAGGACTCCGCGATCAGCTGCATCAGCGAGGGCAGGTGGCTTGCGTTGCGGATGTCCTGGCGCAGGGTTTCGGCGTCGATGCCTCCGGCCATCTCCTGCTCGTCCTCGGTCACGCTCGCCAGCATGCGCTCGATGCCGCGGCGGACGTCGTCGTCGGATTTGCCCACATAGTTCAGGATGGCGATGGCGTTGTGGATCGCGGTCGGCACCGGCAGATGGGACACGTTCGGCCCGGTCAGCAGTTGCGATTGCGCCCGGTCGCCCACGTTGTGCTCCGAATAGATCATCTTCACGATCGTGTTCGGCAGCTCCGCCACGAACATGGCGTTGCCGTTGCGGCGCATGCTCTCCTTCCGCTCCGGGTTGGCGGCGGCGTAGGCGTGGGCGCGATGGTAGCCGGGGACCGAGCGCTCCGGCTCATAAGGCCAGATGTAGACCCGCGGCTGGAACGCCAGGATGCGGATGATCCGCTCGGGCTTGAGCTGCGCGAGCAGCCCGCCGATCAGCAGCGCGCCAAAGCCCGCCTTGCTGCCGCCCATGATCGAGATCTTCTCGTAGCCGAAGCGGTCCGCGATGCGGGAGATCGCGGTCGCGAGCCGGCTGGAGCGCTGGACGTAATAGGGCACGCGGGCGTCCGAGACGAACAGCACGTCGTGGCCGAACGAGGCGCGGAACAGCGCGAAGCCTGGCTTGGTGGAGAGGATGACCAGCAGGCGGGAGCTGTCGGCGCCCGGCCGCAGGAACAGGGTGAAGCCGAAATAGCTCAGCGACGCGTTGGGCCGGATCGCCCGGGCCACCTGGACGCTGGTGCTGAGGTAGTCGCCCTCGGCCGCCGCCTCCGCTGCGGCCAGCGCCGCCGCGCGCCGCTTGCGCCGTTGCGCGCGCGCGTCCCCGTCGGTCGCCGGAACGCTGCGCGTCGGGGGCGTCTCCGAGGGCGCGCCGCCCGCAGCCAGCATCTGCTCCTTGCGGCGCTGGGCGCGAGCGATCCGCGTTTTTCGTCTGGTGGCCGCCGCATCCGGATCCGTCGGCTGGGCCGTGGAGGCGGCGCGCTGGTCTGAGGTCATCCGGTCACGTCTTCCGAAAGAGCGATTTTTATCGGCTACCACCTACGATCCGTCGACGCAATGCGGCCGGAGAGGGAGCGGGGGCCTCAAAAACCTTGATTTCGGTCGGGATTCGGCGCGATCCTGACGCCATGGCGACGAGAGACGAAATTCTCGACATCCACACCATGTGCGCGTGCTCGCACACCCGCATGGCGGCCCGCGCGGTGACGCGGTTCTACGACGACGCCCTGCGCCCGGCGGGGCTGAAGGGCACGCAGTTCGTGCTGCTCGCCGCCATCGAGGCGGACGAGGCCGGCTCGATCACCGATCTCGCCGACCGGATCGAGATCGAGCGCACGACGCTGGTGCGCAATCTCCAGCTTTTGCGCAAAGACGGGCTGGTCCTGCCCGAAAAGGGCGTGAACGGCCGCCGCAAGCCGACGCTGACCGAGAAGGGCCGGGAGGCGCTCGACGCCGCGCTGCCGCTGTGGCGCACGGCCCAGAGTGAGATCGAGCGCCGGCTCGGCTACGGCTCGTGGCAGGTCACGCGCCGCCGGCTCGGCGAACTGCGCAAGGCGGTCGGCTGAGAGTCGGCCTTTCCGGTCTTCAGGCGGCGGGGACGTCGCGGGCGTAGTGGCGCATCAGCGCCGGCGTGCCGTCGTGCCGGGCGCGTGTGCCCGGCAGGCGGACGAAGCCATGGCGCAGCAGGAACCGGATCGCGCCCCCGAACCGCGTGTCGATCCAGGCGCTCAGCCGCGCCGCGCCCGAAGCGGCGGCGAACGCGTCGGCCCCCGCCAGCAGAGCCAGCGCGAAGCCCTGCCCCCGCACGGACGGCGCCAGGAACAGCGCGGTGATTTCGAACTCCTGCGGCCGCACGTGGGGGGTGACGCCAAGCGCCCCCACCAGCGCGCCGCCGGCGTCGGTCATCACCCACAGCCGCCCGCCACGGCCGGCGAAGCCGCTGGCGGGGGCCGCGAAGGCCGCGCCGAAGCTTTCGGAGGCGTCGGGCTCAGCGTGCTCGGCGAGCGTGGCGTCGGCCAGACGGATCAGTTCAGGACCGTCCTCGTCGATGGCCTCCCGGATCAGGACCTCGGTCATGGGCGTCTCCCGCGCGTGGGCCGGCTCGGCCGCGCGGCCGTTCTGTCATGGAGACATAAGGGTGACAAGCGCAGGGGGCGGCCGTCGCCCGCGTGCGACAGGGAGGCTGTGATCGTGCGCGGCGCGCCGCGCGAACCCGTTTTCGCCATGGTCGTCAGGGATGGGTCACGCAGTCGTTCATGCAACGTAAGGCTCTGGCGCCGTTTAATCGTGGCCGGTTCCGGCCGTTCGAGGAGTGTGAAAGCCGTGTCTGTCTTCCGCGTCGCGCCGCTCGCGGCCCTCGCCCTCGCGCTGGTCGCTCCCTCGGGCGCCGCCATCGCCCAGACCCGCGTCATCGAAGCGCCCGATTACGTGCGGCGTGACCGCTCGCAGGCCCGGGTGGTGGAGCGCTACGTCTACGACGACGGGCCGCGCGTGATCCGCCGGTCGTCCCGCGGCGACCGCTTCATCGAGGACATGTACGAGGACGAGCCGGTCTACCGCCAGCCGCGCCGGATTCCGTCGGCGCGCGAGCGCGCCGCGATCGAGCGCGGCTATGCGAGCGAGGACTGGCGCGGCCGGCAGTACCGCCGGCATTATTACGAGGACTACGAGGACGCCTATGGCGACCCGTATGAATCCCGCGCGCCGCAGGTGCGTCCGATGCAGCCGCGCTACGCCGGGCCGCCGTCGGGCGCCGGCGCGACCGCCGCGCCCCAGACCCGGCGCGGGCTCGATCCGAAATTCGCCCGCGCCACCGTGCCGTATCGCGGGCCGGAGGAGCCGGGCACCATCGTCATCAACACCTCCGAGCGCTTCCTGTATCTGGTGCAGGCCGACGGCACCGCGATCCGCTACGGCGTGGGCGTCGGCAAGGAGGGCTTCTCGTGGAAGGGCGTCGAGACCATCTCCAACAAGCGGGAGTGGCCGGACTGGCGCCCGCCGGCGGAGATGCGCCAGCGCCGGCCGGAGCTGCCGGTGTTCATGCCGGGCGGCCCCAACAACCCGCTCGGCGCCCGCGCGCTCTATCTCGGCTCGACGCTCTACCGCATCCACGGCTCGAACGAGCCCTGGTCGATCGGACGGGCGGTCTCGTCCGGCTGCATCCGCATGACCAATGAGGACGTGACGGACCTCTACGACCGCGTCGGCGTCGGGACCAAGGTCAAGGTGATGTGACTGGGTGAGGTGATTTAGGACCGGGCTCCGCGTCGCCCGGTCCGTCGCCTGACGTCGTCGCCACGTGACGCGGGCGCGTTCCTTGCCTACATACGGCCGTCGTCGCGCCGACGGCGCATCTCCGGTCCTTCGGGCCGCCTCATCGGAACCGTCTCCGGCCCATGTCCGCACTCCGTCCGCCCGCGCGCGCCGCGCGCGAAGCCCGTGAACTCTGCGACGAAACGGCGCTCGCGGCCGATTTCGCCGCCATCTCCGCCGCACGGCGGGGCGACGGCGCCACGCGCCACGCCGAGGTTGTGGCGCGGGTGAAGCGGGCGCTGGCGGAGGGGCGGGCGCTCGCCCGGACCTGGCTGCTGGAGGACAAAGGGGGCGCGCTGTGCGCGGAGCGCCTGTCGGGACTGATGGACGCCGTCATCCGCGCGCTGTTCCACCACGCCACCACCGATCTCTATCCGCGCCAGAACCCGTCCTCCGGCGAGCGGCTGTCGGTGGCGGCGGTGGGGGGCTACGGCCGGGGCGCCATGGCGCCGGGCTCCGACGTCGACCTGCTGTTCCTGCTGCCCTACAAGCAGACCGCCTGGGGCGAGAGCGTGGTCGAGGCCATGCTCTACGTGCTGTGGGACGCGGGCCTCAAGGTCGGCCACGCCACCCGCTCGGTGGACGAGTGCATCCGCCTGTCCAAGGCGGACATGACCATCCGCACCGCCGTGCTGGAGGCGCGCTTCGTGGTGGGCGACGAGGCGATCTTCGCCGACAAGATGCGCCGCTTCGACGCCGAGGTGGTGGAGGGCGCGGCCGCCGAATTCGCCGCCGCCAAGCTCGCCGAGCGGGACGAGCGGCTGGGGCGCTCCGGCGCCTCGCGCTATCTGGTCGAGCCCAACGTCAAGGAGGGCAAGGGCGGCCTGCGCGACCTGAACACGCTGTTCTGGATCGCCAAATACGTCTACCGCGTCCGCGACATCGAGGAACTGGTGAGGGTCGGGCTGTTCTCGGCGGCGGAGCTGAAGCTGTTCCGCAAGTGCGAGGACTTCCTCTGGGCGGTGCGCTGCCACCTGCACTACATCACCGGCCGCGCCGAGGACCGGCTGTCCTTCGACCTGCAGCGCGAGATCGCGCTGGCGCTCGGCTACACCGAGCATCCGGGCCTGAAGGACGTCGAGCGCTTCATGAAGCACTACTTCCTGGTGGCGAAGGACGTGGGGGACCTGACCGCCATCCTCTGTCACGCGCTGGAGGAGCGGCAGCAGAAGCCCAAGCCCCGGCTCGACCGCTTCCTCACCAAGCTGAAGCCCAAGCGCAAGCCGAAGGAGCTCGGCGACTTCATGGTGGAGTCCGACCGGCTCGACGTGGTCGACGAGACCGTGTTCGCCAAGGACCCGGTCAACCTGATCCGCTTCTTCCACATCGCCGACCGCAACGATCTGGCGCTGCATCCGGACGCGGTGCGGCTGGTGACGAAATCGCTCAAGCTGATCGACGCCCGCCTGCGCGAGAGCCCGGAGGCGAACGCGCTCTTCATCGAGATCCTGACGTCGCGCCGCACGCCCGAGACCACGCTCCGGCGGATGAACGAGACCGGCGTTCTGGGCCGCTTCATCCCGGACTTCGGCAAGATCGTCGCGATGATGCAGTTCAACATGTACCACCACTACACGGTGGACGAGCATCTGCTGCGCTCGATCGGGGTGCTGGCGGAGATCGAGGGCGGCGAGGCCAAGGACAGCCATCCGCTCGCCAGCGAGACGATGCCCACCGTGCGTGACCGGGTCGCGCTCTACGTGGCGCTGTTCCTGCACGACATCGCCAAGGGGCGTCCTGAAGACCACTCGGTGGCGGGCGGGCGCATCGCGCGCCGGCTGTGCCCGCGCTTCGGCCTGAGCGCCTCCCAGACCGAGACGGTGGCCTGGCTGATCGAACAGCATCTCACCATGTCGATCGTCGCCCAGTCGCGCGACCTCTCCGACCGCCGCACCATCGCGGATTTCGCCAAGGTCGTGCAGTCGCCGGAGCGGCTGAAGCTGCTGCTCATCCTCACCATCTGCGACATCAAGGCGGTGGGGCCGGGGGTGTGGAACGGCTGGAAGGGCCAGCTGCTGCGCACGCTCTATTTCGAGACCGAGAACGTGCTCACCGGCGGCCGCTCCGACGGCGACCGCAACCGGCAGGTGGAGCGCGCCCAGAGCGACGTGCGCGAGCGGCTGTCGGACTGGAGCGACCGGGCCTTCAAGGCCTACGCCAAGCGGCAGTATCCGGCCTACTGGCTGCGCGAGGACGCGGACCGGGCGGTGGCGCACGCCCGCTTCATCGCCGCCGCCGACAAGCAGGACCGCAAGCTCGCCACAGACGTCGCGACCGACGCCTTCCGGGGCGTGACCGAGCTGACCGTGCTCGCGCCCGACCATCCGCGCCTGCTCGCCATCATCGCCGGCGCCTGCGCGGCGGGCGGCGCCAACATCGTGGACGCCCACATCCACACCACCACCGACGGCTTCGCGCTGGACTCCATCGTCATCAGCCGCGCCTTCCCCCAGGACGACGACGAGCTGCGCCGGGGCCGCCGCATCGCCGAGAGCATCGAGAAGGCGCTGATCGGCGACATCTGGCTGCACGACATCGTGGAGAGCAAGGTGGCGAGCGGCCAGAAGGGCCGCAGCCGCGCCTTCCACGTGGAGCCGGAGGTGACCGTGACCAACGCCTGGTCCGACCGGCACACGGTGCTGGAGCTCGTCGGGCTCGACCGTCCCGGCCTGCTCTACGAGCTCACCACCGCCATCTCCAAGCTCAACCTCAACATCGTCTCCGCCCATGTGGCGACCTTCGGCGAGCGGGCGGTGGACGTGTTCTACGTCACCGACCTCACCGGCGCGAAGCTCGCCTCCACCGCGCGGCAGAACGCGGTGCGCCGCAGCCTGAAGGCGGCGCTGAGCGAGGACCGGGACGCGGAGAAGGACAGCAAGGCGCGGCCGAAGAAGTGACGCCTCAGGCGAGGCGGCCCCGCGTCAGCGCGTAGAGCGCGATCCCGCTGGTGGTCGCCACGTTCAGGCTGTCGAAGCCGCCGGCCATGGCGACCCGCACCGTGCGCGACCTCGCCATTAGTTCGGGCGCGAGCCCCGGTCCCTCCGCGCCGAGCAGCAGCGCGGTCCTCCGCGCGGGGACGACCTCGCCCAATTCCTGCGCTCCGGCGGGGCTGAGGGCGAAGGTGGCGAAGCCCGCGGCGTCGAGCGCGTCGATCAGCGCCGCCCCCGAGCCTCCGCGGGCGAAGGGCAGAACGAGGCTCGCCCCGACCGAGACCCGGATCGCCTTGCGGTAGAGCGGATCGCAGCAGGCGCCGTCCAGCAACACCGCGTCGGCGCCGAAGGCGGCGGCGTTGCGGAAGACGCCGCCCACATTGTCATGGTTGGAGACGCCCGAGAGCGCCACCACCAGCGCCCGCTCCGGCAGGCGGGCGAGCAGGGCGGCGGGCGTCTCCGGCGCGGGGCGCCGGCCGATGGCGAGCACCCCGCGATGGATCGGGAAGCCCACCACCGCGTCCATCACCGTCCGCCCGGCCACATAGACCGGGACCTCCTCCGGTAGTTTTCCGAGGAGTGCGGCGAGCGCGTCGGCGCGGTGCTCGGCGATCAGAGCGCTTTCGGTGGCGAAACGCGGGCCAGCCCCGCGCCCGCCCTCGACCAGCAGCCGCAGCACCACCTCGCCCTCGGCCACGAAGCGCTCGCCATGGCCCACCACGTCCCGCTCCCGCACGGCGCGGTAGGGCGCGAGGCGCGGATCGTCGGGATCGGAGACGGGGATCAGGGGCATGGGGCGCGCGTCATCCCGCCGCCAGCTCCTCCCGCAGCATTTCCAGCTCCAGCCAGCGCTCCTCCGCGGCGGCCTTCTCGGCCTCAGCTTTGGCGAGGTCGTCCGAGGTCTTCGCGAAGGCCTTCGGGTCTTTGGCATAGAGCTGCGGGTCGGCGAGCTTCGCCGCGAGCGTCGCGATCTCCGTCTCCAGCGCCGCGATGCGGGCGGGCAGGGTGTCGAGCGCGTGCTGGTCCTTGAACGAGAGCTTGCGCTTCGGCGCCGGGCCGGGGGAGGCGGCTCCGCCGGCTGAGGACTTCGCCTTCGCGTCGGCCTTCACCGCGGCGCGGGCGTCCACGCCCCGGCCGCGCTGGGCGATCATGTCGGCGTAGCCGCCGGCGTAGTCCTGCCAGCGGCCCTGGCCTTCCGAGGCGATGACGGCGTTCACCGTGCGGTCGAGGAAGTCGCGGTCGTGGCTGACGAGGATCACCGTGCCCGGATAGTCGGCGATCATCTCCTGCAGCAGGTCCAGCGTCTCCAGATCGAGATCGTTGGTGGGCTCGTCCAGCACCAGCAGGTTGGAGGGCTGCGCCAGCGCGCGGGCCAGCAGCAGCCGGCCGCGTTCGCCGCCCGACAGCGCGGACAAGGGCGAGCCCGCCTGCTCGGGACCGAACAGGAAGTCCTTCATGTAGGACACCACGTGCTTGGTCTGGCCGCCCACCTCCACCGTGTCGCCGCGGCCGTGGGTCAGCGCGTCGCGCAGGGTGGTGGAGGGGTCGAGGCTGGCGCGCTTCTGGTCGAGGGTCGCGATCTCCACGTTGGAGCCCACCCGCACCACGCCGGAATCCGGCTCCAGCGCGCCCGTCAGCAGGTTGAGCAGCGTCGTCTTGCCGGCGCCGTTGGCGCCCACCAGCCCGATGCGGTCGCCGCGGGCGATGCGGGTGGAGAAATCCGCCACGATGGCGCGGCCGTCAAAGGCCTTGGAGACGGTCCTCGCCTCGATCACCAGCGCGCCGGAGGTCTCGCCCTCGGTCACGGTGAGCCGCACCGCGCCCTGCGGCCCGCGCTGGGCCTTGCGCTTGGTCCGCAGGTCGTCGAGCGCCCGCATGCGGCCCATGTTGCGCTTGCGCCGGGCGGTGACGCCGTAGCGCAGCCAGTCCTTCTCGCGCTCGATCTGGCGGTCGAGCTTGTGCCGGTCCAGCTCCTCCTGCGCCAGCGCCTCGTCGCGCCAGGCCTCGAACGCGCCGAACCCCCGGTCGAGCTTGCGGGTGCGGCCGCGGTCGAGCCACAGGGTGGCGCGGGTGAGGTTCTCCAGGAACCGCCGGTCGTGGCTGATCAGCACCAGCGCCGAGCGCGACGAGCGGAGTTCCGCTTCCAGCCATTCGATCGCCGGCAGGTCGAGATGGTTGGTGGGCTCGTCCAGCAGCAGGATGTCCGGCTCGGGCGCCAGCGTGCGGGCGAGCGCGGCGCGGCGGCCTTCGCCGCCGGACAGGGTCTTGGGGTCCTCGTCGCCGGTGAGGCCGAGCGATTCCAGCAGGTAGATGGCGCGATGGCCGTCGTCGCCGGGGGCGAGCCCCGCCTCCACATAGGCCCGGGTGGTGGCGAAGCCGGTGAGGTCCGGCTCCTGCGGCAGGTAGCGGATGGTGGCCCCCGGCTGCACGAAGCGGGAGCCGTCGTCCGCCTCCACCAGCCCCGCGGCGATCTTGAGCAAAGTGGACTTGCCCGAGCCGTTGCGGCCCACGAGGCCCAGCCGTTCGCCGGCCGAGACCGCGATCTCGGCGCCGTCGAGCAGGGGATGGCCGCCGAAGGTGAGGCGGATGTCCTTGAGGAGAAGCAGGGGAGGAGGAGCCATGGCCGAGGGTCATAAGCCGCCGGCCACGGCCACCGCAAGGCGCATCGCGTCTCAGCGCGCGGGGGGCTTCATCCCGATCGCCGGCTTGTCGAAGGTGAGCGCGACCCGGAAGCAGATGAGGCCGGCGCCGTCGTCCTCGATCGGACTGCCGAGCTGGTCGCCATAGGCGCGGATCAGGCGCATGGGCAGGCCGCTTTCGGGCCGCCACGAGGGGACCGGCGTCGAAACGCAGATCACGACGCGGCCTTCGTCGTCCGGCTTCGCCGAGACGGAGGCGGAGGCCGCCGCGGCCCCCGCCGCGTTCAGAAGCTCGGTCAGCAGCAGGGCGAGCGAGACGCCCCGGTCCAGATCCAACTCGCCGACCTTCTCGTCCGCCTCCACCGCCACGTCGAAGCTGCGCCCCGCGCCCACGTCGCGGGCCTGCACCGCCACGTCGCGGATCAGCGCACCCACCTCCACATGGCCGATCTCGCCGCTGGCGTAGGAGGCCTTGTAGGCGGCGGCCATGGCCCGCACGCGGTCTTCGGGCGCGCGGAGCACCGCGGACAGCGACTGCGGCGCCTCCTGGCGCTGCAGGGCGAGCAGGCTGGCGATCATCTGGAAGTTGTTCTTCACCCGGTGGTGCAGCTCGCGCAGCAGCGTGTCCCGCGCCTCGACCGCGGACTCAAGCTCGGCCGAGCGCTCGTGCACCCGCCGGGACATGCCGTCGAGCGCCGCGCCGAGCCGGGCCAGCTCCGCGGGGGCCTGATCGAGCCTCGCGGCGCTCACGTCGAGCCGGCCGCCGTGATAGGCCTCCGCCGTCTCGCGCAGCAGCCGGATCCAGCGCAGCACGTAGCGCTCGATGCCGAACAGCACGAGCCCGACGCAGAGCAGCGTCATCAGCGCCGGCAGCCCGAGCGTCAGCAGCAGCCACTGGGTCTGGCTGCGTCCCATGAAGTCGAACGGCGTGGCGGCCACCACCTTGGCGTCGCCGTTCGCCACGTTCGAGATGGCGTAGCGGTAGGCTTTCCCGTCCGCGCCGCGGCCCTTCAGAATGCGATCGTCGCCCGCGAGAGCCTTGTCAGGCAGCCCCTGCTTCGGCAGGAAGCCGCTGCCGAACGGAGCCTTGAGCTCCTCGGCGCGCACCTCGCCGGACGGGCCGACCAGCGCGACCCCGATCCGCGCCCGCGAGCCCCGGTCCTGGAAAATCGCCGCCCGCGCCTCGTCCGAGAGCGGGCCGGGCTTGGCGCCATAGGTCGCGGCGCGGGCGGCCACGAGCTCCGCGGCCTGCACCAGCCGGTCGCGATCGGTGAGGTCGGCACCCTGAAAGTCGCGCACGCCCAGCCAGACCGCGAGCGCGATGACCGGCAGATTGGCGGCGATCAGCAGGAGCGCCACATTGGCGCGCAGGGTCTTCAGCACAGGTCACCCTCGCCGAAGCGGCCGCCCCGGCTGCGCGAGCGCGCCGCGCATCACGTCGGCCCCGCGCCCAGCGCCGCGCGGAGCGCGGGCTCGAGGCCGATCTCGTTCACGTCGAGATTGAGCTTGCGGGTGAGGGCGTTCCGGGCGCGGTTCACCCGGCTCTTCACGGTGCCGACGGCGCAGTTGGCGATCTCGGCCGCCTCCTCGTAGGAGAACTCGGCGGCGCCGATCAGGATCAGCGCCTCGCGCTGCTCGTCCGGCAGGCTCGCCAGCGCCTTCTGGAAATCGGCGAGGTCCATGTGGCCGTTCTGCTGCGGCGGCACCGACACCCGTTCGGCGAACATGCCGTCGGTGTCCTGCACCTCGCGCTTACGCCGCCTGATGTCCGAGATGTAGACGTTGCGCAGGATGGTGAACAGCCAGGCGCGCATGTTGGTGCCCTCGGTGTAGCTGCCGAGATTGCGCCACGCCTTCACGAGGGTTTCCTGCACCAGGTCGTCGGCGCGGTCGATCTGTCCGGACAGGGAGACGGCGAAGGCGCGCAGGCTCGGAATATGGACGAGGAGCTCGTCGCGCGGCGCCCGTGCGGGCGGGGCGTCGGTCATTGAGCACCGTTGGTCAAAAGATCGTCCTTGTCGGCGTCCGCGGTCGCCTCCGCAGGCTGCTGCTTGCGGTCGAGCTCCGCCAGCAGATCCAGAAAGCGATCCGGCACCGGTTGATTGAGGATGTCCATGTACCCGGCGCGGAGCTGGCGGCCGATGTGAGTCTGGATGTCCACGTCGATGCTGGAGGCGTCGAGTTTACGCTCAGTCATGTCCCACCTTTCGCGCGACGCCCATTCGCGGTCGGCGCATCGCCAGATAGCGCGCCGGTCCGGCATGGCCAGCCCGGATCACGGCGCGAAACGTCCACGCCTCAGGTAATGTGGCCGGATCATTCTTTAACAGTTTAACGACGCTCATTCCGCCGTGTTCGCAAGCGGAGACTGGGGACTGAGCGGAATGGTCGCGTCGCGGGCGACCGTGGTGGTGCGCTGAACCGGATCGTGCGCATAGGCTCCGGCGCCCGGGGCCGAAGCCGTGGCGACGCGCGCGGGCGGCGCAAGACGGTCGCCCTTGCCGCCGCCGGAGGCCGTAGCGCCCACGTCGAACGCCAGCGCCATGATCAGGACGGCGGCGGCCGCCGTCGCGAGGGCCGCCACGACGGCGGCCGCCGAAAGCGGCGCGGCGCGCCCGCGTGAAATCCGATAGGGTCGGTAGGAGCCGTGAGTGACATAGGCCATGATTCCGCCTCGCATCTTGGGAGGTCAGGGCGGTTGGACGGCCTGAACGTCTGTCACGCCGTCATCCGCTGGTCCACGCGCCGCCCCAGTAGTGAGCGGCCATCGCAACGTGCGACCCATGCCGGAGCGCGCCTGTCGCCGCACGCCGTCGCCTGTCCTCGATCCCGGCGTTGTCCGCCGGCGACTTCGCCTGTTGGCTTTGAACCCTCAACGCGGCTTGGCGCGGAAAGTTTCACCGGCGCCGTCCACGCCCTTCGACGCATGAAAAAGCCCCCGGGCCGGAGGGCGTCGGGGGCTTTTTGGCGTAAGGCTCGGAACGGTCAGTGCGTGGCGGCCCGGGCGCGGGCGCCGAAGAACAGCGCCTGGCTGACGATGGCCTTCACGGTCGAGGCCTGGAACGGCTTGGTGACCAGGAACACCGGCTCCGGCCGCATGCCGCTGAGCAGGCGCTCCGGATAGGCGGTGATGAAGATCACCGGCACTTCGAGCTGGGGCAGCATCTCCTGCACGGCCTCAAGGCCTGAGCTGCCGTCCGCGAGCTGGATGTCGGCCAGCACGAGGCCGGGCTTGGTCTTGGCCGCCATGGCGACCGCTTCGGTGTGGGTGCGCGCCACGCCCACGACCCGATGGCCGAGGCCTTCCACCAGCTTGGACAGGTCCATGGCGATGATGGGCTCGTCCTCGATCACGAGCACGTCGGTGGCGACCTGCTCGGCGATCTCGCGGCCGGCGTCGTCGATGGCGCGCGACACCTCGTCCGGCGACAGGTTGAGGATCTGGGACACCTCGCCGGGGGTGAAGCCCTCGACCGAGACCAGCAGGAACACCTGCCGCGACCGGGGCGTCAGCGCCTCGATGGTGCGCTCGGAATGGGCCGCCTCCAGCCCGGTCTCCACATTGAGGGCGACCGAAGACCAGATGCGCGAGAAGATGGCGTAGAGCCCCACCCGCGGCGGGACGTCCGGCGGGAAGATGCTGGGATCGGCGATCAGCGCCTTGAGCACGGCCGCCACATAGGCGTCGCCGCTGTCCTGACGGCCCGTCAGGGCGCGCGCGTAGCGGCGGAGGAAGGGCAGGTGGGGAGCGATGGTGTCGGCGAGAGCCATGAGGCTGGGATTCCGAAACGCGAGGTCAGCGGGGCCGGGAATTTCCGTCGGCGGATCGGAAATGGAGCGGCGGGGGAACTGGGCAAGGTCTGCCCGCCGTTGTCAACGCAGATCGGTTTCCGCCGGCAGCAGGATTTCGATCTCGTATCTCTCCCCGATGCGCCTCCGGAACTCGCCGCCCGCGCTGCGGGCGAGGCTCTGGGCGATGGCGAGTCCGAGTTCGGTCGAGCCGCTCACGGGCTCGCGCCCCGGCGCCGCGCAGGCGGCCGCAAGCCGGCAGCCGCCGTCCGGCAGGGCCGCGACCGTCACGGAGACGTGCGCGCCGGGGCCGGTCGACATGGCGTTGCGGGCGAGGTCGATCATGATCTCGGTCAGCGCCTGCGCCAGCAGCGTGGCGCGACGTCCCGAGGCGGGCAGCGGGGCCGCGTCGATCGCGACCGGATGCCGGCGGTTGGGGTCGTAGATCCGCAGCGCCCCCTCGACCACCCGCGCGAGGATCGCGTCCGCCCGCACCGTCTCGCTCGCGTCCGCCGGCGCCTCCGACTGGGCGGCGGCCATGGATTCGAACCGCACCCGCACGTCTTCAAAGGCGTCGCGGCCGTCGCCCGGCTCCATGCGCTGGCCGAGCAGGCTTACGAAGCTCGTCATGGTCTGCAACTGATTGCGGAAATGGTGGCGCAGCGCGGCGAGGCTGGCGGCCTCCGTCTCCAGCGTGCGGGAGGACACCTGCATGCCGATGAACCGGACGATCGCGCCCCCGGCGTCGCGGATCGGAGCGATGAACACTTCGTTGCGGAACGGCGCGCCATCCTTGCGGTGGTTGAGAAGCGCCACCTGAAACGGCCTTCCGTCCGCGAAACCGCGCCGGAACCGCTCCGCCGCCTCCGGCTCCGTCGAGGGGCCCTGAAGGAAGCGGCAGTTGCGCCCGATCACGTCGCGCTCGTCGTAGCCGCTGAGCGCCAGGAAGGCCGGGTTCGCGAAGACGATCGGCATGTCGCCGCCGGCGTCCGCCACGCACATCGGGATATCGCAACGGGCGATGGGGCCGAAATCCTCCGGCGTCAGCGCCAGCGACGCCGTCGCCGCGGCGAACAGGGAAGCGGGTTGCGGCGTCGCAGGATCAGGGGCGGGGAAGTGCGTCATGACTTGGGGATTTAACGCCTATGACTAGCGATATCTATGTATTTTGACGTAGCGTGCATGGGGTTTGGGATGATCTTTATCCTCCGACTCGACCGCTTCAGAAAATCCAGCGCCGCGCCCCGCCGATGTATGTCCGCTGCTCCCATTGCCCCCTCCGCGTAAAGCCGGCGTTTCACCCGAAAAGCGACAAGGAGGTCGCGCTGCTCGAGGAGCTGAAAAGCGACCACGTGCGGCTTGCCGCCGGCGCCGATCTCATTCTGCCCGAACAGTCCGACGCCGAGCTCTACACGGTCTTTTCCGGCTGGCTGTTCCGCTACAAGGAGCTCAACGACGGCCGCCGGCAGATACTGAACTTCGCGTTGCCGGGCGACCTGATCGGGCTGCAGGCGGCGCTGTTCGAGAAATCCTTTTACGGCGTGACGGCGCTCACGGATGTGGAGCTGTGCGTCATTCCGCGCCGCAAGCTGTGGCGCCTGTTCGAGCGCATGCCCGAGGTCGCCTATGACGTGACCTGGCTCGGCGCCCAGAGCGAGGCGATGGTGGACGAGAACCTGCTCACCGTCGGCCGCCGCAACGCCGCCGAGCGGATCGTCGCGCTGGTGGCGAGCCTCTACAAGCGCATGGACCTTCTGGGCGGGCTGCGCGAGGGGGCGATGGATTTTCCGCTCACCCAGCAGCACATCGCCGACGCCCTCGGCCTCTCGCTGGTGCACACCAACAAGACGCTGGCGAAGCTGCGCGTGGCGGGCCTGTTCACGGTGGCGGACGGCCGGCTCACGGTCGCCAATCCGCGCGGCGTGGGCCGCTTCGCCCGCTATTTCGAGACGCCGATCGCGCCGCGGCCGATCCTTTAGATCGCGCGCCGTCCTGCCCCGGGCGGCTTGACGCGCGCCGCCGTTCGGCGAAACCTTCGCCCCATTCCAAGCGTTGCATGGCGTCGGGCGGCGGGTCGATTCGCGCTGTGGGCGCGATCATGGCCAGGGGGAGGCGCGATCAAGGTGAACGGCGGTCGAGGCGTCGCGAACGTGAAGCATCCGTCCGGCGCGGCGCCCGTGTCGTCGCGGGACTGGCGCATCGATTTCTGGCGCGGTCTCGCGATCGTGTTCATCTTCTGGAACCACTCGGTCGACAACGTCATGAGCTGGTTCACGACGAAATATGTCGGCCTGTCGGATTCCGCCGAGCTGTTCGTGTTCCTGTCCGGCTTCGCCATGGCGAGCATGTTCGTGGGCAAGTTCCTCGACCGGCCCGTGATGGCGATCCCCTACGCCTTCGGGCGCGCCTTCACGCTCTACCTGCACCACATCGCCGCCTTCGTGGTGATCGCCACGCTCGCGGTGCTGTACCGCGAATACGCCGGCTCCAGCGTGATGGAGCGCGACCTGTTCATCCGGCCGTTCCTGGTGGCGACCGAGACGGTGCTGCCGAAGCTCGCGACGCTCGGCTACCTGCCGCCGCTGCTCGACATCCTGCCGCTCTACATCATCCTGACGCTGCTGATCGGCGTGCTGTTCGCGGGCTTCCGCGACCGCTGGCCGTTCTACGTTGCCTTCGCGGCCGGCGTCTGGATCTGGGCGCGGTTCTCGGGCGCGACGCTGTCGTCCTATCCCGACACGCGGCTCTGGACCTTCAACCCCTTCGCCTGGCAGGCGGTGTTCCTGGCGGGGTTCGCCACCTTCCTCGCCCGCGACGAGCGCTGGCTCCGGGACGTTCTGGCGGCGCCCGCGACCATCGCCCTGTCGGCCACGGTGGTGATCGTGGGCTTCATCGCCGCCGCGCCCTGGGCGACGCTCGGGCTCTACGAGTGGCGGCCGCTGCGGTTCCTCACCGACATCGCCGACAAGGCCAACGCCTCGCCGGTGCGGCTGCTGCACTTCATGGCCATGGCCCATCTCGCGTCGCTGTTCGTGCGGCGGGAGAGCCGGCTTGGGCGCAGCGCGCTCGGCCGGGCCATGGTGCTGATCGGCCGCAAGAGCCTGCCGCTGTTCGTGATCTCCACCGTGTTCGCCGCCATGAGCCACGGCGTGTTCGACTGGTTCGGCCACGGCTGGCCGGTGCAGGTGGCGTTTTCGCTCGCGGGCGCGCTGGTGCTGGTGGCGCTGGCCTATGGCGGAGAGGCGCTGCGCACCACCAAGCGCGCCGCGCCGAAGCCCGCCGCGGCGCCGGCGAAACCCGTCGTGGCCCATGCGGAGGAGGCGCGGCCAGCCGCCGCGCCCGCGACGCCCACATCGCCCGCCCGCAACTGACCGCCGCGCCTTGACGCGCGGCGGCGCGGGCTTTCTCATGAACTTTGGTAGGGCCTGACGCGCGGCGCCGAGGGAGCGTCGCGCGGTGCGCCCGCCAGCTTCTTCCCGCGCCCGCCCGCGCGTCCGCTTCTCCCCGTCGCGCCGTTTCCGGAGACGCCGTTCCCATGACCGCAGCACCGCTCCCGACCGGCCCCCGCAAGATCGAAAAGCTGCTTGTCGCCAACCGCTCCGAGATCGCGATCCGGGTGTTCCGGGCCGCGTCCGAACTGGGCATCCGCACGGTCGCGATCTATGCGGAGGAGGACAAGCTTTCGCTCCACCGCTTCAAGGCGGACGAGGCCTATCAGGTCGGCCGGGTCATGGGGCCGCTGGAGGCCTATCTCTCCATCCCCGAGGTGATCCGGGTCGCGAAGGACGCCGGCGTCGACGCCATCCACCCGGGCTACGGCTTCCTGTCGGAAAGCCCGGAGTTCGCCGACGCCTGCGCCGAGGCGGGCGTGCTGTTCATCGGGCCGTCGCCCGAGACCATGCGCAAGCTCGGCAACAAGGTGGCGGCGCGCAACCTCGCCATCAGCGTGGGCGTGCCGGTGATGCCCGCCACCCCGCCGCTGCCCGACGATCCGGAGGCGATCCGGAAGGCGGCCGAGGAGATCGGCCTGCCGGTGATGCTGAAGGCCTCCTGGGGCGGCGGCGGCCGCGGCATGCGCGTCATCCGCGACATGGGCAAGCTGATCGGGGAGGTGACCAACGCCCGGCGCGAGGCCAAGGCCGCCTTCGGCAAGGACGAGGTCTATCTCGAAAAGCTCGTCGAGCGCGCCCGGCACGTGGAGGTGCAGGTCCTCGGCGACCGCCATGGGAACACGGTCCACCTGTTCGAGCGCGACTGTTCGGTCCAGCGCCGCAACCAGAAGGTGGTGGAGCGCGCGCCCGCGCCTTATCTCGACGAGGCGACCCGCGCGGAGCTGTGCGAGAGCGGCCTGAAGATCGCCCGCGCCACCGACTATCTCGGCGCCGGCACGGTCGAGTTCCTGATGGACGCCGACAGCGGCCGATTCTACTTCATCGAGGTCAATCCGCGCATCCAGGTGGAGCACACGGTGACCGAGGTGGTCACCGGCGTCGACATCGTGAAGGCGCAGATCCGGGTGATCGAGGGCGCCGCGATCGGGACGCCTGAATCGGGCGTGCCGGCGCAGGGCGACATCCGGCTGAACGGCCACGCCCTGCAGTGCCGCATCACCACCGAGAACCCGGAAGACAACTTCATCCCGGACTACGGCCGCATCACCGCCTATCGCGGCGCCATGGGCTTCGGCATCCGGGTGGACGGCGGCACCGCCTATTCGGGCGCGGTCATCACCCGCTTCTACGATCCCATGCTGGAGAAGGTGACCGCCTGGGCGCCCACGCCCGAGGAGGCGTGCCTGCGCATGCAGCGCGCCATCAGCGAGTACCGCATCCGCGGCGTGGCGACCAACCTCGCCTTCCTCGAGAACGTGGTGCGGCACCCGACGTTCGTCGCGGGCGAGACCATCACCCGCTTCATCGACGAAACGCCGGAGCTGTTCGCGTTCGAGAAGCGGCAGGACCGCGCCACGCGCCTGCTGACCTACATCGCCGACGTCACCGTCAACGGGCACCCGGAGGCCAAGGGCCGGGCGAAGCCCAAGGACGGCGCCCCCGAGCCCGTGGCTCCGCTGTTCGGCGCGGTCGCGGACGGCTCCCGCCAGTTGCTTGAAGAGCTGGGGCCCAAGGCGTTCGGCGCCTGGATGCGGGAGCAATCCCGTGTGCTCGTCACCGACACCACCATGCGCGACGCGCACCAGTCGCTGCTGGCGACCCGTGTGCGGAGCTTCGACATCGCGGCCTCCGCGCCGTCCTACGCGTCGGGCCTGCCGCAGCTTCTCAGCCTCGAATGCTGGGGCGGCGCCACCTTTGACGTGGCCATGCGCTTCCTCACCGAAGACCCGTGGGAGCGCCTCGCCAAGATCCGGGAGAGCGCGCCCAACCTGCTGCTGCAGTGTCTGGTGCGCGGCTCGAACGGCGTCGGCTACGCCAACTATCCGGACAACGCGGTGGCCTTCTTCATCGCCCAGGCGGCCAGGGGCGGCGTGGACCTGTTCCGGGTGTTCGACTGCCTGAACTGGATCGACAACATGCGCGTCAGCATGGACGCGATCATCGACGCCGGGAAAATCTGCGAGGCGGCGATCTGCTACACCGGCGACGTGCTCGACCCGGCGCGGGCCAAATACGACCTGAAATACTACGTCGATCTGGCGAAGCGGCTGGAGAAGGCCGGCGCCCATGTGCTGTGCCTGAAGGACATGGCGGGCCTGCTGAAGCCGGCGGCCGCCCGGCTGCTGGTGAAGACGCTGCGGGAGGAGACCGGCCTGCCGCTCCACCTCCACACCCACGACACTTCCGGCATCGCCGGGGCCACGGTTCTGGCCGCCATCGACGCCGGCGTGGACGCGGTGGACGCGGCCATGGACGCGTTCTCCGGCATGACGTCCCAGCCCTGCCTCGGCTCCATCGTGGCGGCGCTGAAGGGCTCCGAGCGCGACGCCGGCCTCGACCTCGACGCCATCCGGGCGATCTCGCTCTACTGGGAGCAGGCCCGCGCCCAATACGCCGCCTTCGAGAACGACCTGCTGGCGCCGGCGTCCGAGGTGTATCTGCACGAAATGCCGGGCGGGCAGTTCACCAACCTCAAGGAGCAGGCCCGCGCCATGGGGCTGGAGACCCGCTGGAACGAGGTGGCGCGCACCTATCGCGACGTGAACGACATGTTCGGCGACATCGTAAAGGTGACGCCCACCTCCAAGGTGGTGGGCGACATGGCGCTCTCCATGGTCTCGGCCGGCCTCACCCGCGCGGAGGTGGAGGATCCGGCCGTGGAGGTGTCGTTCCCCGAAAGCGTGGTGCAGCTCATGAAGGGCGAGCTCAGCCAGCCGCCGGGCGGGTTCCCCAAAGGCATCCAGTCCAAGGTGCTGAAGGGAGAGGCGCCGATCGAGGGGCGCGCCGGCGCGCTGATGCCGCCGGTGGATTTCGACGCGACCCGGGCGGAGCTCGCCAAGAAGATCGAGCGCGAGCCGAACGATTTCGACCTCGCCTCCTACCTCATGTACCCCAAGGTGTTCGTGGACTACGCCCAGGCGGAGAAGAAATACGGTCCGGTGTCGGCGCTGCCGACGCCGATCTACTTCTACGGCCTTGGCGCCGGCGGCGAAATCCCGGTGGAGATCGAGCGCGGCAAGACGCTGGTGATCCGCAACCTCGGCGTGGGCGAGACCGACGAGGAGGGCCAGGTGAAGGTCTTCTTCGAGCTGAACGGCCAGCCGCGCATCATCAAGGTGCCGAACCGCTCCGCCGCCGCCCGCGAGGCGCGGCGCAAGGCGGAGGAGGGCAATCCCGGCCATGTGGCCGCGCCCATGCCGGGCATCGTCTCCACCGTGTCCGCCAAGGTGGGCCAGACGCTCGAGCCCGGCGACGTGGTGCTGTCCATCGAGGCCATGAAGATGGACACCTCGATCCACGCCGAGAAGGGCGGCGTGGTGAAGGAGGTTCTGGTGTCGCCGGGATCGCCGGTGGACGCCAAGGATCTGCTCGTTGTGATCGAGGCCTGACGCGGGCTATCGTCGGGCCATGTCTGATCCGTCGCACGACGCCGAGCCGCCGCGCTCGCCGCTGTCCCCGTCCCGCCCCGCGGGCACGGGAGCGTTGCGCGAGGCGCTGCGGCGCGCGCGCGCCGAATCCGCCGAGCATGGCGACGCGGTGACGGGGCTGCGGCAGGCCGACCTTTCCCGGCTCGAAATCCTGAAGGAGGCGCTCGACCCGGTGTTCGCGGCGATCCCGCCGGAGGTGGACCTGTTCGACATCGGCCTCGTGCCGGGCGACCGGCCGCGCCTGTTCGTGGACATGGTGTCCTTCGTGGAGATGGGCCGGGACCGCCGGCTCTACCGCTTCCTGCGCGACGGGCGGAACGGCCGCGTGGTCGCCGCCGAGAGCGCGGAGGTGGAGCCGATCGTGCAGGCGGTGACCGATTACGTCGCCCGCCGCATGGTGGAGCGCGAGCGCCTGCTGGCGAGCGACCCCGAACCCGCCGCGGCCGCCGCTCCGGCGCCGCAGCCCGTGGGCTCGGGAGCCTCGGTCCCGCCGGCGGGCCCGGCCGCCGAGCCGCAGCCGCAGCGGAGCCGTCTCGCCCGGTTCGTGGCGACCGTGCTCGCCTTCATCGCCGGCGGGGCGATCGGCACGGTGGTGGTGGTGGCGCTGATGATCGCCGTCGCCAAGGGCGTGCTGCCGACCGCGCGCTGACGGCCGGCCGTTCCGCTTGGGCGTGATTGCGCCCGGTTGCCTGTCGGGCTCCGCGGGCGCCGCGCGCAAGCCGCACGGGCTCGGGGACGGACGCTCAGCCCAGGACGCCGGTCCGGGCCAGGAGCTCGGTCGCCTCCACCGCCATCACCCGCTCCTCGTTCGCCTTCACCACGAGCGCCTCGAACGGCCCGAGAAACCGCAGCCGCTCCACGATTGCCCGCCGCACCGGCGCCGCGTGTTCGCCTATGCCGCCGGTGAAGACGAGCGCGTCGATCCCGCCCATCGCGGCCGCCATGGCGGCCGCGAACTGCGCCACGCGCATCTCGAAGAAGGCCAGCGCGAACCGCGCGCGGGGATCGGTGCTCGCCAGCAGCGTCTCCACGTCGTTGCTGAGCTCCGACAGGCCGAGCAGGCCGGAGCGCTCGTACAGCGCGGAGGAGACCTCCTCGGCGCTCATCCCCAGCGCCTGCAGCAGATAGAGCACCGCGCCGGCGTCCAGCGCGCCGCAGCGCGTGCCCATGGGCAGGCCGTCCAGCGCCGTCATGCCCATGGTGGTGTCGACGCTGCGGCCGGCCGCCATGGCGCAGAGGCTCGCGCCGTTGCCGAGATGGGCCGCCACCACCCGGCCGGCGTGGAGCGCAGGATGATCGGCGGCGAGCGTCCGCTCCACCCAGTGGTAGGACAGGCCGTGGAAGCCGTAGCGGCGCACGCCGCGCTCCCGCAGGTCCCGCGGCAGCGCGAAATCGTGGAACAGCGGCTCGCGCCGGGCGTGAAACGCGGTGTCGAAACAGGCCACGCTGACCACGTCGCCCAGCAGACGCTGCGCGGCGGACACCGCCGCCAGATTGTGCGGCTGGTGCAGCGGCGCGAGCGGCGACAGCTTTTCGAGCGCGTCGAACACGTCCGGCGTCACGATGACCGGATCGACGAAACGGTCTCCGCCATGGACGACGCGGTGCGCTACCGCCCGCATCCGCCATGCGGCGTCGCGCCGGTCCACGAAGGCGAGCGCCGCCGACAGCGCGACCTCGTGATCGGCGCCGGGCGCGAGCTCCACATGCTCGCTGGCGCCGCCGACCACTTCGGCGTCCATCACGGGCGCCGCCTCGCCGAGCCGCACCGCCTTGCCCCTGGCCAGCATCTCGAGGCCGTCGACGGAGAAGACCTGAAACTTCAGGCTCGACGAGCCGGAGTTGAGCACCAGCAGCGTGTCGATCATTTCAGGCGTCCCGCGCGGCGCGCCTCCGCCAGCGCCACCGCCAGCGCGCAGGACAGCAGGCGGGCGCGCAGGTTGTCGGCCCGGCTCGTCAGGATGATCGGAACCCGGGCGCCCAGAACGATGCCGGCGGAATCCGCGCCGCCGAGGAACGAGAGCTGCTTGGCCAGCATGTTGCCGGCTTCGAGGTCGGGGACCAGCAGGATGTCGGCCTCGCCCGCCACCGGCGAGACGATGCCCTTCTCGCGCGCGGCGGCGAGGCTGATGGCGTTGTCGAAGGCGAGGGGGCCATCCACCAGCGCGCCGGCGATCTGGCCGCGCTCCGCCATCTTGGACAGGGCTGCGGCGTCGAGCGTCGCCGGCATCTTCGGGTTGACCGTCTCGACCGCGGCGAGCGCCGCCACCTTCGGCAGGTCGTCCTCTCCGCCCACGGCGACGCGCCAGAGGTTGGCGGCGTTCTGCACGATGTCGGCCTTGGCGGCGAGATCCGGCGCGATGTTGATGGCCGCGTCGGTGATGATGAACGGCTTCGGGTAGCTGCCGATGTGCATGACGAAGGCGTGGGAGATGCGGCGCTCGGTCCGGAGCCCGGCCGCGGGCCGCACCACCGCGCCCAGCAGTTCGTCGGTGTGGAGCGAGCCCTTCATCAGCGCGTCGAGCCGGCCGGCCGCGGCGGCCGTCGCCGCCTTCTCCGCGGCGTCGTGGCTGTGCTCGGCGTCCACCAGCTCCCAGGGGGCGATGTCGACTCCGGCCTCCTCGGCCGCGGCGGCGATGCGGGCGCGGGGGCCGATCAGCACAGGGTCGATCAGCTTTTCGGCCGCCGCTTCCGCCACCGCCGCGAGCACGTTCGCCGAGACGGGGTGGACCACGCCGGTCCGCACCGCGGGGAGGTTTTCGCAGCGGGCGAGAGCGCTTCGGAAATAAGCGTCGGAGGTGGCGTCCAGCGTCATCAGGCGGCCTCTCTCATCCAGCGCGCGATGTCGGGCCATGTGTCGGACAGAGTCCTGCGTCCCATGAACAGGCCGATATGGCCGCCCGGCACGAGCTTTTCCACGATCGCGCGCTTCGGCGTCCCGACCAGGTCGCGGGCGGCGAAAACCTGCTCCTTCGTTGTGATGTCGTCCTCCGCGCCGGCCAGCAGATACAGCGGACAGGCGACGCGGCCGAGGTCGAGGCGCCGTCCGAGGCCCACGAACTCGCCTTTGGCGAACAGGTTGTGCTTGAACAGCTCCTCGATCGCCTGAAGGTAATAGACGCCCGGCAGGTCGAGCGGGTTCTCATACCAGGAGGCGAAGGTCTCCGTGCGGTCGAGATAGTCCCGGTCGGCGAGATTCTCGTAGAGCTTCACGAACTTGTCCACATACTGCTCGGCGGGATGCATGTTCTTCCAGCCCGCCAGCATGAAGCGTCCGGGCATGAGCCCGTCGCCCATCTCCACCATGGCGCGATAGCTCTTGAGCGGCATCTCATGCGCCAGCCGCTTGATGGGCCCGTCGCCGGCGTTGGTGTCGATGGGCGAGCCAGCCAGCACCAACGATGCGACCTTGTGCGGGAACCGGGCTGCGAGCATCGCGCTCAGCCAGCCGCCCTGGCACAGGCCGACCAAGCGGACAACGCCGCCGAGGTCGTCGACCGCGGCGTTGAACTCGGCGAGATAGGTGTCGATGGAAAAGTAGCGCATCTCCGGCGTCGCGGGCTTCCAGTCGGTCACCAGCACATGGGGGACGCCGTTCGCGAGCAGGGTCGCCACGAGGCTCTGGCCGTCGGCGTAATCGGCGATGGTGGCGCTGTGGCCCGCATAGGGCGCGTCGATCACCACGGGCGTCGCGCCGGTGGTCGGGTCGCCGAACTCGCGCAGCCGCATGGTGGGAAGATCGAGCCGCACGGTGTTGGCCGTCGCCCAGCCGGGCGCGGGCGGACGGGATATCTTCGCCGCCTCCTCCAGAAAGTCCAGATTGCGCGCGGTCAGACGCAGCGCGGCCTCCACCGGCCACAGCCAGGGCGGGCAGCGTTCGGCGGCGGAGGCGGGCGCGTGGGGTTCGGTCATGGGGCTGTCCGGGGCGGGCGTGGTCGTCGGAGGTGTTTGAGCCGCTCGGCGCGACATGAGGATGACGGGCGCGGCGCCGTCAGGCGAAGATCACCTTCCGGAACCGAACGAGGGCGAAGGCGAAGTAGGCGCCGCCGATGGCGACGATCTTCGCGATCTCCGGCCAGACGACGTCGAGGCCTGCGCCCCGGTAGAGCACCCCTTGCGCCAAGGCGACGAAATGGGGGGTCGGGCTGATGAGCCGCATGGTCCATTGCAGCCAGACCGGCATGCTCTCCATGGGCGTGGTCGCGCCCGACAGCAGCTGGGTGACCACGAACACCGGAATGGCGAGCAGCCCGAACTGGCCCATGGTGGTGGCGAGCGTCCCGAGCAGGATGCCCAGCGCCGCGACCGTGAAGGCGTAGATCGCCGCGCCGAACGCGAACAGCGCGAGCGAGCCCGCCACCGGCACGCCGAGCCACCACTCCACCACCAGCGTGAGCGAGGCGAGGGCCGCGACCAGGATGACGAGCCCGTTCGCCGCCATCTTGGCCAGCATGATCTCCACCGCCGTGACCGGCATCACCAGCAGGTGCTCCACCGTGCCCTGCTCGCGCTCGCGGATGAGGGCGGCGCCGGTGAGCACGATGGTGAGCAGCGTGACGTTGTTCAGGATCTGCATCACCGAGCTGAACCAGCCCGAGTCGAGATTGGGGTTGAAGCGCGCCCGCACCACCACGTCGACGGGGGTCGTCGACGTGGCCTCCCGCCCGGCGGTCGCGCGCGCGATCTCCTGGGCGATGATCTGCTGGATGTAGACCGAGCCGTTGCCGGCCTGGGTCATGGCGGTGGCGTCGATGTTGAGCTGAAGTCCGGTGCGGCGCCCCGCCATCAGGTCGGCCTGGAAGTTCGGCGGAATCTCCAGCACGAACACCAGCCGCCCGGCGTCCATCTCGGCGTCGATCGCGGAGGCCGGTATCACGCGCGCGACCTTGAACAGCGGCGGGCCGAAGGCCCCGAGCAGCGTGCGGGACAGTTCCGAGCGGTCCTCGTCCACCACGCCGATGGTGAGATCGCGCGCCTCCAGCTTCACGCCGGTCGCGACCGTGTAGACCGCGACCGAGAAGGCGTAGACCACCAGCAGCAGCATCACCGGGTCGGCCCGGATGCTGCGCAGCTCCTTGACGATGAGGTGGCCGATGTTTCCGAGATGGATGAGGAGGCGGCGCATCTCAGGCCTCCTGCTTGCGCAGCCCGAGCTGGGCCACCGCGAGGAACAGCAGGAAGAAAAGGGCGAGCATCGCAAGGTTGGTCCACAGCTCCGCGATGCCGAGCCCCTTGGTGAACACGCCGACGCTGACCGGCTGGTACCAGGCCGGCGGCAGGCTCATGCCGATCAGCCGCCCTCCGCCGGAGAGCGAGGCCACCGGCGCCATCAGGCCCGAGAAGTTCACCGCCGGGATGATCGACAGGATCGCGGTGGCGAAGACGGCGGAGACCTGCGTGCGGGTGAAGCTGGAGATCAGCTGGCCGAAGCCCGTGGTCGCCGCCACGTAGAGCAGCGTCGCGAGCGCCAGCACCCAGACCGAGCCCTTGATCGGCACGTCGAACACGGTGAGCGCGATGACGACCAGCAGAACGAAGCTCGCCATTGCGACGGCGATGTAGGGCAGCTGCTTGCCGAACAGGAACTCGAAGCGGCTGATGGGCGTCGAGCGGAAATTGGCGATCGAGCCGGTCTCCTTCTCGCGCACCACGCCGATGGCCGACATGATGGCCGGGATCACGATCAGCATCAGCATGATCACGCTCGGCACCATGGCGTTGGCGCTGCGGAAGTCCTGATTGTAGCGGAACCGGGTCTCGATCGAGACCGGCGTCTCAGCGTGGCTGGAGGCGGCGCGGTCGGCGGAGAGCGTCTGCGCGTATTGGGTCGCGAGCGCGGTGACGTAGCCGCGGGTGGTCTCCGCCCGGAACGGCATGGCGCCGTCGAGCCAGACCGACACCTCCGGCCGGCGGGCGCTCATGAGGTCGCGACCGAAGGAGGGCGGGATTTCAATCGCGAGCGTGAGCTCGCCGCTCTTCAGGCGCTCGTCCAGCTCGGAGGCGGAGCGAAGCGGCGGCTGCTCGGAGAAATAACGCGAGCTGGAGAAGGCCTCCGCCAGCTGGCGGCTCTCCATGGAGTTGTCCTGGTCGTAGGCCGCGAATTTCAGGTTCTCCACGTCGAAGGAGATGCCGAAGCCGAAGGCGAGCATCAGGATCAGGGGGCCGAGAAAGGCGAAGCTCAGCCGGATCGGGTCGCGGAGCAGCTCCATGGTCTCGCGCCGGGCGCAGGCCCAGAGCCGGCGCGGGTCGAACCGCTTCTCCGCGCGCGGCGCCGTCTCCGGTTCGCGGATCGCGGCCTGCGCCGGCGCGGGGACGGCGCCGTCCGCGATCCCGGCCGCCTCCTTCAGATCGGCGATGAAGGCCTCCTCCAGCGTCGCCGCGCCGCGCGCCGCGACCAGTTCATCCGGGGTTCCGACGGCGAGCACCTTGCCGGCGTGCATGAAGGAGATGCGGTCGCAGCGCTGCGCCTCGTTCATGAAATGGGTGGAAAGGAAGATGGTGACGCCGTCGTCCCGCGAGAGGTCGATCAGCGTGCGCCAGAAGCTGTCGCGGGCGATCGGGTCCACGCCCGAGGTCGGCTCGTCGAGGATCAGCATGGCCGGACGGTGCAGCACGGCGACCGCAAGCTGCAGGCGCTGGCGGATGCCGAGCGGCAGCGCGTCCGGCCGCGCCTCCGCCGCCTCCGCGAGGTCGAAGCGGTTCAGCAGCTCCCCGATGCGGACGGGGATTTCGGCGTCGGGCAGGTGGTAGAGCTCGGCGTGCAGCCGGAGGTTCTGGCGCACGGTGAGTTCGCTGTAGAGCGAGAACGACTGCGACATGTAGCCGACGTTGCGGCGGGTCTCCATGTCGTCGGCGGCGAGCGGCCGGCCGAATAGTTTGGCGACGCCCTCGCTCGCCGGCAGCAGCCCGGTCAGCATCTTCATCGTGGTGGACTTGCCGCAGCCGTTGGAGCCAAGGAAGCCGAAGATCTCGCCGCGTCCGATGCGGAAGCTCACATGGTCCACCGCGACGAAGTCGCCGAACCGCCGCGTCAGCCCTTCGGCTTCGATCGCGGGCGTGGCGTCGTCGGCGGCGACCCGCGGCCGCGGCTCGACCGCGCGATGCTGGGCGCGTTTGGCCTCGGGCAGCAGCGCCACGAAGGCCGCCTCCAGCGTGGCCTCGCCGGTCCTGGCGCGCAGCTCCGCCGGCGCGCCGGTGGCGATCGCGCGGCCGTCGTCCATGGCCACCAGCCAGTCGAAGCGCTCCGCCTCCTCCATGTAAGCCGTGGCGACGATCACGCTCATGCCCGGCCGGCGGGCGCGGATCGAGTCGATCAGGTCCCAGAACTGCCCGCGCGACAGCGGGTCCACGCCGGTGGTGGGCTCGTCCAGCACCAGCAGGTCGGGATCGTGGATCAGCGCGCAGCAGAGCGACAGCTTCTGCTTCATGCCGCCGGAGAGCTTGGCGGCGGGGCGGGCCTCGAACGGATCGAGCCCGGTCGCCTGCAGCAGCTCGTCGATGCGGCGGCGGCGCTCCGCGGCGTCCTGCCCGAACAGCCGGGCGTGGAAGTCGATGTTCTCGAACACCGAGAGCGTGGGGTAGAGGTTGCGGCCGAGGCCCTGGGGCATGTAGGCGATGCGCCCGCGCCGGGCCTCGCGCTCGGCCTTGACCGAGAGATCGCCGCCCAGCGCATGGACCTCGCCCTGCTGGATCCTCCGCACTCCGGCCACGAGCGCGAGCAGGGTGGATTTGCCCACGCCGTCCGGGCCGATGACGCCGATCATGCGACCGGCGGGAATGTCCAGCGTCAGCGCGTCGAGCGCCGTCACCCGGCCGTAGCGATGGGTGACGCCCGCAAGGCGGGCCGCCGGCTCGGTCACGGCAGCTTCACGGCGAGCGCTTCGGGCCACCTGGCGTCGGGCGAGGTGCGCACCACGCCGAGACCCCGGACGCCGGTCTTCACCTGCCGGTGGTATCTGGCGAGCAGGTCCCGGTCGAGCTGGAGCTTGACCCGGAACATGAGCTTCTCGCGCTCGTCGGCGGTCTCCACCGTCTTGGGCGTGAACTGGGCGTCGGCGGCGACGAAGCTGATGGTCGCCGGGATCACATATTGCGGAACCGGATCGAGGATGATGCGCGCCTCGTCCCCGAGCGCCAGCCTGCCCGCCTGCGCGGCCGGCAGATAGATCGTCATGTAGACGTCGGACAGGTCGAGGATCGTGAGCACCCGCGCGCCGGCCGCGACCACCTCGCCCGCGCGGGCGAGCTGGTACTGCACCCGCCCGCTGCGCGGGGCGACGAGCACCAGATCCACCAGGATCGCCCTGATCTGCTCGGCGTCGGCCTCGGAGGCGCGGATGGCGAACTGCGCCTGCTCGCGCTGCGCTTCCGCCGCTTTCAGCGCGGCGTCGGCGGCGTCCGCCTTGGTGGAGCGCTGGTCGAACACCTGTTTGCTGAGATAGCCCTTCTCCACCAGCTCCCGGCCGCGCTCCACGTCGTTGCGGGCGAACATCTGGTCGCTCCGGCGCTGGGCGATCAGAGCCTCCGCCTCGGCCAGCGCCTGACGGGCGCGCAGCACCTGCGCCTGGGCGGCGCGCAGCTGCGCCTCATATTCCGGGGAGGCGATGCGGGCGATCTCCTGCCCGGCGGTGACCTCGTCGCCCTCCGCGACCGTCACCTCCGCCAGCCGGCCCGGATATTTGGAGGAGACGTCGATCTGCGTCGCCTCGATGCGGCCGTTGGTCTTGACCACGCCCTCCGGCATCGTGTCGCCGCGCAGCCGCTCGATCAGGGCCTGAATCCGTGATTCCGCCCGGGCGGGGAGGACCGCAAGCGCCAGCGCGGCGGCGAGAACAACCGAAAGGGGTCGCATGAACGGCTCCGCGGCGGGGGACGGGAACGATCCGATCCTTACTTCATAGCATGGGCGGCCTGCGACGCGACCGGAATGGCTCCCATGCGCCGCGCGTTCGTCTCCGCCCAGAGGGTTCTGGCGTTCAGGCGAGCGATCGTTATATTCTATTTCACATAACGAATGACGGTGGCCGTTCTCCATGCTTGTCCGGCATCTCTCCTTTTTCGTCACGCTCGCCCGCGAAAAGCATTTCGCCCGCGCTGCGGAGGCGTGCAACGTCACCCAGCCGACGCTGTCGGCGGCGATCCGCAAGCTGGAGGAGGATCTGGACGCCCGCCTCGTGGTGCGCGGACAGCGCTTCGAGGGGCTGACCCCCGAAGGGGAGCGGGTGCTGATCTGGGGCCGCCAGATCCTCACCGACTACAACAGCCTGAAGGACGATCTCAGCGGCGCCCGCGAGGGCCTGACCGGGGCGCTCAGGCTGGGCGTCATCCCGGCCGCCATGCCGGCGGTGGCCTTCATCACCGCCCGCTTCGCCCGGGCGCATCCCGCCGCCACGGTGGAGGCGCGGTCGCTGACCTCGCGGGCGATCCAGGAGGGGCTGGACGCCTTCGAGCTCGACGGCGGCATGACCTACCTGGAAAACGAGCCGCTGCAGCGGGTCCGTCGCGCGCCGCTCTATCAGGAGCGCTACGTCTTCGTCGCCCATCGCGCCCACCGGCTGGCGGGGCGCCGCTCGATCACATGGGGCGAAGCGGCGCGGGAGCGGCTCTGCCTGCTGAGCGAGGACATGCAGAACCGCCGCATCATCAACAACCTCGCGTCCTCGATCGGCGTGGCGGTGCGGCCGGAGGTGACGTCGAACTCGTTCCTCAGCGTCTGCTCGCATCTGCGTCACGGGGCGTGGGCCGGCATCGTGCCGCACACCTTCTTCTGCGTGTTTCCGGCCGCGCCGGATCTGGTGGCGATCGATCTGGTGGAGCCGGCGCACAGCCAGTCCATCGGTCTGGTGTTCTCGGACCGGGAGCCGCGCTCGCCCATGGCGGACGCGCTGCTCGCCTGCGCGCTCGACGTTGATCTCGAAGCCGAACTGGCGGCGGCGATCAGCCGGGTCGCTGATTGACGACGCCTATCAGCGCTTCAAATGGTTTCATTAGACATCTATCGCCGCGAGGTTCAGCCTCCCGTCATTCGACGCTCAAGAAGGCAGAAAACAGCCTCACAAGCGCGATAAAGAGGAAGCGCCTGCGGCCGATCTTTCAGATTGGTCTTGTTATAAGTCTATGACACGTCTTGATCCCGTCGCCCCATGCGCGACGGGAATGCGGGACGGCGCGCGCCCCTCTTCCCGGAAACGTGGAACGAGGAGACTTAAGACATGGCCAAGGTCGTGTGTGTTCTTTACGATGATCCGGTCGACGGCATGCCGAAGACCTACGCCCGCGACGATCTGCCGAAGATCGAAAAATACGCGGACGGGCAGACGCTGCCGACACCGAAGGGCATCGACTTCCAGCCGGGCGAGCTTCTGGGCTCGGTCTCGGGCGAGCTCGGCCTGCGGAAGTACCTCGAGGCCAACGGCCATGAGCTGGTCGTGACCTCGTCCAAGGACGGTCCGGACAGCGAACTCGAGAAGCACCTCGCCGACGCCGAGGTGGTGATCTCGCAGCCGTTCTGGCCGGCTTATCTGACCGCCGAGCGCATCGCCAAGGCGCCGAAGCTGAAGCTCGCGCTCACCGCCGGCATCGGCTCCGACCATGTGGACCTGGACGCCGCGGTGAAGAACGGCATCACCGTCGCCGAGGTCACCTTCTGCAACTCGATCAGCGTCGCCGAGCATGTGGTGATGATGATCGTGTCCCAGGTGCGCAACTACCTGCCGTCCTACGAGTGGGTGAAGAAGGGCGGCTGGAACATCGCCGACTGCGTCTCCCGCTCCTACGACGTGGAGGGCATGCACATCGGCACGGTCGCCGCCGGCCGCATCGGCCTCGCGGTGCTGCGTCGCCTGAAGCCGTAGGACGTGCATCTGCACTATTTCGATCGCCACCGTCTGCCGGAAGCGGTCGAGAAGGAGCTGAACCTCACCTGGCACGACACCGTCGAGGACATGGTCAAGGTCTGCGACGTCGTGACGATCAACTGCCCGCTGCACTCCGAGACGCTGAACCTGTTCGACGAGACCATGATCTCGAAGATGAAGCGCGGCGCCTACATCATCAACACGGCCCGCGGCAAGATCGTCGACCGCGACGCCATCGTGCGCGCCTGCGAGAGCGGCCAGCTCGCGGGTTACGCCGGCGACGTGTGGTTCCCGCAGCCGGCGCCGAACGACCATCCGTGGCGGACCATGCCGCATCACGGCATGACGCCGCACATCTCCGGCACCTCGCTCTCGGCTCAGGCCCGCTACGCCGCGGGCACCCGCGAGATCCTCGAGTGCCACTTCGACGGCCGGCCGATCCGCGACGAATACCTGATCGTGCAGGGCGGCAAGCTCGCCGGCGTCGGCGCACGCTCCTACGCCTCGGGCGACGCGACCGGCGGCTCGGAAGAGGCCGCGAAGTACAAGAAGGCGGGCTGACGCCACGCCGTTCGGGGCCGGCGTTTCGCGCCGGCTCCGTTCCCCTGCAGTTCGAAATCCAAGTCGGAGGGCGCCATGGCGTCCGTCAGGGCCGCGCGCGCCGCGGCGATCGCCGGTTTCGGCGGCTTCCTCGTCATCTACGCCCTGGCCGAACTGTCGCAGATGTCCGGCGCCCTGCTGCTGATCGCCCCGTTCGGCGCCAGCTGCGTGCTGGTGTTCGGCGTGCCGGCGAGCCCGCTGGCGCAGCCGCGCAACGTCATCGGCGGCCATCTGGTCTCGACCGCGATCGGGCTCGCGGCGCTGACTGTTTTGGGCGCGGGACCGCTCGCCTTCGGCGTGGGGGTCGGAGCCGCCATCGCCGCCATGCTGGTCACGAAGACGACCCATCCGCCCGCCGGCGCCGATCCGATCGTCGTCATCCTCGCCGGCGCGTCGTGGCCGTTCCTGTTCTCGCCGGTTCTGGCCGGCGCCGTCGTCATCGTGCTGGCGGGCGCGCTATACCATCGGGCGCTGAGCGGGTCGGTCTATCCGGTCCGGGCCTGAGGGCTTCACCGGGGCGTGTCTCGTGCGAGGCCGAACGCGCCCTCCACGTCATGCCCGCGCCTTCGCGCGGGTATCCACGACTTTCCATCGGGCGCAATCGTCGACGTCCAAGTCGTGGATGCCCGAGACGAGCTCGGGCATGACGGTTGAGGGTGTTCTCAAGCCGGCTTCCAACTCAGGCCGCGTCGTCGTCCGCGGCGCGCACGCCCGCCTGCAGCGCGGCGAGTTCGGCCTTGACGGCCTTGGCGGCCGCCTTCTCCACCGCTCGGTAGCGCGCGATCACCTCTTCGCCGAAGGGCGTCAGCCGCGCGCCGCCGCCGTGCTTGCCGCCGGCCTGCGAAGCCACCACGGGCTGCCCGAAAATCTTCGTGGTCTCGTCCACCAGATCCCAGGCGCGGCGGTAGGACATGCCCATGGCCCGCCCCGCCGCGGAGATGGACCCTTCGCGCGCGATCGCCTCGAGCAGCTCGACCTTGCCGGGGCCGACGCGGCCGTCGGGGTCCATGACGATCCACAGTCGCAGAGAGGCCATCCGTCCGCCCGAGCCGAAACGGCGGCGGACGAGAAGACGCCGCCGCCGTGAGTTTGAAACGGCTCCAGAGTCGGCGGGCGCAGGCCCGCCGTCAATGGGCCGCGCCCGGTCAGAACGTCGCCTTCGCCCGCATGAACAGGGTGCGGCCGGCTTCCGGGTAGCCGTACTGGACCGCGTAGTTCCTGTCGAACAGGTTGCGCACGCCGACGCCGGCCGAGAAGTTCTCGGTGAATTTGTAATCGGCGGACATGTTCACAAGCGCGAAGCCGCCGTTCTTCGTGTAGGCGCTCTCGAACCGGTCGCTCGAATAGCGCGACGAGGACAGCTCCAGGCTCGGCGTCAGCACCAGCCCCGCATAGGCCTCCCACTTGGCGTACACGAAAGCGGAATGCTTCGGCGTTCCGACCGGCTTGATGTTCGCGCCGTCCGGGCCGTCGATCTTGCGATGCAGGAAGGCGTAGTGGCCGCCGAAGGTCAGCGTCTCGTTCGCCGCCCATTCGGCCTTGAGTTCGACGCCGTAATAGTCGCCGTCGCCGACATTGCGGTTCTGAACGAATTCGTTGATCCCATCGCCGTCGAGGTCCCGTCCGACGCCTTGGATGACGTCCTTCACGTCGCTGTAGAAGACGGTCGCGCCGAGGGTCAGGCCGGGGCGAACCATGTCGGTCCAGCCGAGCTCCCAATTCTGCGCCCGCTCGGCCTTGAGGCCGGGATTGGGCAGGGCGTCGCCGAAGCGGGTCGAAAACCGCTCCCACAGCGTGGGGAAGCGCGTGCGGTCCGAGACGCTGGCGTGCACGCGGCCCGCATCGCTCAGCTTGTAGATCGCGGCCGCCTGCCAGTTCCAGGCGTCGTCGTCCTTCTTGTCGTATTCGCGAAGGCTTGAGGTCGCGCCGGAGCCGACCACATACTCCGCCTTGTCGAGATCGCGGCGGTCGTAGGACAGCCCCGCCACGAGGTTGAGACGCTCGGTGGCGTGGAAGGTGTTCTCGACCGCGAAGGACATGGTGTTCTCCGACTGTTCGGCTTCGGCGTCGAACACCGTGTTGACGCCGGGGCTCGCGAGGTTGCGCGGCTCATGCACGTCGCGGCGCCAGTGGAACGCGCCCTTCAGCGTGTTCATGGGGATCAGCTCGGTTCCCAGCTCCACGCTGCCGCCGTAGCCGGTCTCGTCGTAATAGCTGTCGAAGGAGCGGCCGGTCGTCCGCGTGGCGAAGGTCCCGTCGTCATAGGCCGAGAGCAGGTTGTTCAGCTTGTTGTAGAACAGCTTGCCGTCCACATAGGATTTGTCGCCCAGCGCGGTGTGGGAGAGGAAGTAGACGCTCTCATAGTCCCATTTCGGCCATTCCCAGGAGCGCTGGAAACCCGGTGTGCCCGTGGGCGCGGGGCCGGTGACGCCGCGGATCGGCTCGCGGGTCGAGAACGGCGCCTCCTTGCGGCCCTCCTGCTTGGTGTAGCTGATCGAATACTCGTCCGTGTCGTTGGGCGTGAAGCCCGCCTTCAGGTTCACGCGCCAGTCGCGGGTCTCCGCATGGTCGCGCCGGCCGCCGTTCTCGGTCTCCACGCCGCCGAAGCTGACCGGATCAAACTTCCTGGACAGGAAGAAGCCGTCGCTGCTGCGGTAGCCGGCGTTGGCCTGCAGATAGAACTTCTCCTGCAGCGTGCCGAGGGAGGCCGCGCCCACATGGGCGGCGAGCTTGCCCGTATTGCCGAGGTCGATGGTCTCCTGCGCGGTGAAGTCGAGCGCCTTGGTCGGCTTGCGGGTCACCAGGTTGATGGCGCCGCCCATGCCGCCGGGGCCGTTCAGCACCGAGACGTAGCCCTTCTGCACCTCAACCGCGGCGAGGTCCGGCGTGATGAAGCGGCCGAGATCGAGCCGGTTGTCGTAGGGCAGGTAGACCCGCACGCCGTCGATGGACAGCGGGGCCTGGAACAGGTCGAAGCCGCGGATGTAGGCGACCTTCTCGTTCCGGCTGCCGCCGAAGCCGTCCACATGCACGCCGGGAACCAGCGTCAGCGCGTCGTCCAGAGAGGCGCGGTTGAAGACGTACATGTCCTGCGCCGTGGCGCGGTCCTGCGACAGCGCCTGGCCGGACGTGCCCCCCTTGGTCCGGTCCGTGCCGATCACCGAAATCTCGCCGAGCTGGAACACGCCGGACTCGGCCGCGTCCTGGGCCGCGCTTGCGGGAAGCGCCTGGGACAGGGCCGGGCCGCACGCCGCGACCAGCGCCCCGACCGAGATCGCAATACGTGAACGAACATAACGCAAGATCGACGTCCTCCTCAGTCCGGCCGAGTCGTGGCCGGCAGCCCCCGATTAGGACGTCATCGCTGGCATGCCTCGAACGCCGCCGCCAGTCACACCACCGCCATATTTATACGAACATAGCGATCGGGCGAAGAGCGTTGCCGAAACAACACGTTCACGAGGTGGAAAGCCGGCTCAGTTTCCCGTGTCGAAATCGCCCTTCTGCGGGGCGGCGAGCGGCGTGAACAGGCAGCGGTCCGGCTTCAGGTCGATCAGCGGCGTGCCGTCGAGGCAGTCGAGACCGCGGACGAGAACGGTCGCCCCTTCGACGCCGACCAGTGTCGCGAGCGAGGTTCCGATCGGGTTCGGCCGCACCGGCGAGCGCAGGGCGAAGGTTCCCCGCGTCACGCCGTCCCGGCCCGGGCTCTGGAGCACGAGGTCGCGGCGGGATTCGTGCAGCCAGTACAGAACCTCCACCCGCTCGAACGCCTCGAGGCCGGCGAGCGCCGGGACCCAGGGCTCGAAGATCTCGATGCGGCAGACCGGGCCGTCGGCCCGTCCCTGCCGCGGGCATTCGAGCCTCGAGGTCCAGGGCGTGCGGATGCGGCCGATGAAGACCAGTCCCGCGTCGGTCGCGGGCGGCGGCGCGACGGCGATCTCGCCGTCGCGGATCTCGTTGAGCCGGACCATGGTCAGTCCACGCCGACCATGACGTCGGAGGCCTTGATCACCGCATAGGCCTGCTGGCCGACCTCGAGCTTCAGCTCGTCCACCGCGGCGTTGGTGACGGAGGAGGTGACGATGGTTCCGCCCACGTCGAGCTTCACATGGGCGGTGGTGGCGCCTTTGGTCACTTCGACCACCTTGCCCTTGAGGACGTTGCGCGCGCTGAGCTTCATGGCGTTTCTCCTGCCGTGCGAAGGGACGGCGCGACGATGCGCCGGCCGAGTTCGGGAACATAGGGGACCGCGACGGGAACGCCGTACAGCGCCCGCAGCCGGTCCGGGGTGATCGTCTCCTCGGGCGGGCCGATCGCCACGATTCCGCCCTTCGCCATCAGCGCCACCCGGTCGGCGACGAGGAAGGCATGGTCGGGATCGTGGGTCGACAGCACCACCGCGAGGCCGCGCGCCTTCAGCTCGCGCACCCGCTCCAGCACGCGGGTCTCGTTGCCGAGGTCGAGGCTCGCGGTCGGCTCGTCCATCACGAGCGCTTTCGGCTCCTGCGCCAGCGCGCGGGCGATCAGCGCCAGCTGGCGCTCGCCGCCCGACAGCTCGGTGGCGACGCGCTCCGCAAGCCCCGCGAGTCCGAGGCTCGCCAGCGCGGCCGCGACGGCGGCGTGATCCGCGGCGCCGGGGCTCTCGAACAGGCCGATCCGCGCGGCGCGGCCCATCAGCGCCATCTCCGCGACCGTGAACGGAAACAGCGCCGCCTGCGCCTGCGGCACATAGGCGACGGCCTGGGCGAGCCGGCGGCGCGGCCAGCGGGCGATGTCCTCGCCGTCGAGCGTCACCCGCCCGGCCTTGGGCGGGATGAGGCCGAGCAGCGTCTTGAACAGGGTGGTCTTGCCGCAGCCGTTCGGCCCCAGCAGGCACAGCGCCTCGCCGGGGCGGACCGCGAACGCGATGTCCCGGCCCACGATGACGTCGCCATAGCCGGTGGCGAGGGCCTCGGCGGCGAGCGTCACGACCAGCCCCGCCGCGCGGTGGCGAGCAGCCACAGGAAGAACGGCGCGCCGATCGCCGCCGTCAGCACGCCGAGCGGAACCTCGATCGCCGCCGCCTGCCGCGCCACCAGATCGACGCCCACGAGAAAGCCTCCGCCCAGCATCAGCGAGGCGGGCAGCAGTCTGGAGAAGTCCGGCCCCACCAGCATGCGCGCCACATGAGGCACGATCAGCCCGACCCAGCCGATGACGCCGGTGATGGAGACCGCCGCCGCCGTCATCAGCGTGGCGGACGCGATCAGCAGCGGCCGCAGGATGCGGGTCTCGACCCCGAGCGCGCGCGCCTCCTCCTCGCCGAGCGTCATGAGGTTCATGCGCCAGCGCAGCAGGACCAGCGGCGCGAGCCCGATCAGGATGGCCGGCAGCACGGCGGCGAGGTCGCCGCGCGTCACCGAGGCGAGGCTGCCCAGCAGCCAGTAGGTGATGGCGGGCAGCTGGTTGTAGGGATCGGCGAGGATCTTGATCAGCGACAGCGCGGCGCCGAGCAGGGCGCCCACCGCGACGCCCGCCAGCACCAGCACCAGCACGGGATCGCGCGTGCGGATCGCCGCGCCGACCGCATAGACCGCCGACACCGCGCCGAGGCCGCCGAGAAACGCCAGCGTCTGGATCACGAGCACATCCAGCGACAGGAACACGCCGAGCGCGGCGCCGAGGTTGGCGCCGGCCGAGACGCCGAGGATGTCGGGCGAGACCAGCGGGTTGCGGAACAGGCCCTGATAGGTGGCGCCCGCCGCGGCCAGCGCCGCCCCGACGGCGAGCCCCGCCAGCACCCGCGGCAGCCGCACCTGCCAGATCGCGGTCTCCGTCGCCGCGTCGAGGCCGGAGGGCAGGCCGAAAGGCTTCGTCGCGAGCACGGTCAGCACCTCCCCGGGCGTCGCTGCGAACTTGCCCGAGAGCAGGGCGAGCATGACGACGGCGGCGAGCGCCAGTCCGGGCGCGACGCGGCGGCAGGCGGCGGCTTGGAGGGTCATCGCGGAGGGCCGGCGGCCGGCAGCAGGTCGTCCAGCCGGGCGTCGTCCAGCGCGACGCCGTAGAACAGGGCGTAGAAGCGCTTCGTCTCGGCGCGGAGGTCGCCGGGAAAGGCGCCGCCGTAGAGCGCTCGCGCGAGCCAGCGCAGCCCGATCAGCCGGTTCACGGCCGGCGGCGCATCGAGCCAGCCGAAGGGCGCGGCGGGGGCGGCGTAGACCCGGCCCTCGCGCACGGCCTTGATTCCGGACCAGACCGGGTCGGATTTCGCCCGCGTTGCGAAACGTTGATCAATGGTGACGACCGCGTCCGGATTCCAACCGAGGATCTGCTCGGGCGACACCCGGGCGAGGCCGGTCCCGCCCTCAGCCACATTGACCGCGCCGACCGCGTCGAGCGACTCCACCGTGATCGAGCCCTTGGGCGCGGTCTCAAGCCCGTCCGGCCCGCGGGCGTAGTAGACGCGCGGCCGCGCCTCGGTCGGAATGCGCGCGACGCCGGCCGCGACCGAGGTCAGGGCGTCGTCCGCATAGGTCGCGAGCTCCCCGGCGCGGGTCTCGCGGTTCAAGGCGAGGCCGAGCCGGCGCAGGGTCTCGGGCGACTTCGCCAGCGCCCCGTCGATGAGGATGTAGGGCACGCCGGTCTGGGCCTGCACCCGGTCGGCGAGCGCGGCGTACGTCTTGTCCACCGAGCCCACGTCCACGATCAGATCGGGCTTCGCCGCCAGCACCGCTTCGAGGTTCGCGGTTCCGCCGCGCCCGGCGAGGCGGCCATAGGCCGGCAGATCGCGGACCTCCGGGCGCAGGAACGGCTTCTCGTCCGCGCTCGGGGCGCGGGTCCAGCCGGCCAGCAGGTCGGGCGCCACCACATAGACCAGCACGGCGGCCGGCGGACCGGCCGGCAGAACCCGCTTCGGCGCGTCCGGGATCTCCACGCGCCGGCCGGCGGCGTCCGTGAACACCTTGGCGGCTGCGGGACAGGCCGCGGCCAGCAGGGCGGTGACGAGCGCCAGCGCGCGCGCGACAGGAGCCATGTCAGCCGGCGGCCCGCAGCGGGGAGTCCGGTCGCACCGCGCGCCACCAGCGCTCCAGCGCGGCGTCGGTCGGTTCGGCGTAAGCCGCCAGATCGCCGGCATAGAGGCTCCAGCTTCGCGAAAACGACGGAGCGACCGAGGTGACCACCGGCAGGTCGCGCAGGATGGCCGCCGCGAAGGCGTCCACCAGTCCCGAGCGGTCGGCCTCCAGCTTGCCGAACTTCGACAGCACCACCAGATCGCAGCCGGCCTCGATCGCCTCCAGCGCGTCGGCGCAGGCGGCGGCCACGCCGGCCGGGTCCAGATGGCAGGCGAGGGAGCCGGGCCCGAGATCCTGCCCGATCACATGCCGCCGGCCGGTGGCGAGGTCGCGCACGGTGCGTCCGGCGCAGCCCGAACCCGGGACGCCCGCCGTCTCCTCCACGCAGCCCGCGACCCGCAGGCCTTCGTTCTGGCGCAGGGCCGCGAACCGCGCGAGCGTCAGGCCCACCACCTCGCTCGCCCCGTTCTGGAGCGCGATCAGCCGGCGATCCACGGACAGACCTCCACATGCGATCGCGAAGACGCGACCGGAACCCTCTAACGTGATGCATGTACGCATATAGCGCTGCGCCTGACCAGCGCGCGGGCGGCGTTCGACGTGCGTGTCGCGCAAGGGGAAACGCCGGACTCCGGCGTCGCGCCTTCAGGCCGGCGTCGACGGCGGTCGCCTGCGGAAGACGCCTGGGCCTGCGAAAGGCTTGAGCGCGAGGCGCGTCCGGGGCCGCACGGGCCTGCGCCATCCGTCAAAGAGTGAGTTCAATCTCGCGCCCCGGAGCAGCGGGCGCCATCCGGTTCCCCGACGCGGTCGGGTTCACGCCACCTTCGCGGCGGGGCGGAACGGGATCACCTTCGGGGCGAGGGCTGAGGAGGTCTGGGGCTCGCCGCGAAAGCCGGCGAGATGGCCGGTCTCCACCACCTCGTCGATCGCCCGGCGCAGATCGGCGGGACTGTTGACCTCGTGGCCAAGGTCCGAAGACAGCGTGGCGGCCGCGCCGATCAGCGCGGAGAAGATCGCGCGCGGATCTTCGCCGCACCGCTGAAGCGTGCGGGCGAAGCGGAGGATGACTGCGTTCACGTCGTCGTTCGACATGGCTGGCGCTTTCGTATGCTTGAACCCGGAAACGTAAGCTGCGCAAGGCTGCGGTGCGTTCGCCGCCGCTTCCGTTCCGGAAAGGGTCGACGAATCAGTCATCTTTCGAAGGTGGGCCGCAGTTCGCGCCGAATTGAGACCCGATTGCGGCGAAGATGCGCCGCAGTTCAACACAAGATCACAGAGCTGCGACGTCTGGCGGATCACCCAGCGCCTGCAGTCGCGCCGCGGCGAGACGGGCGAAACGCAAGGTGACCGCCTTCCGGCGCGCGCCTGCCAGAGGATGGGCCGGCGCCTCCCGCAGCACGGCGGCTCCGTAGCCGTCGGCCACGATCAGTCCCGCGTCCTCCGGAATGAGGTCTTTGGGAAAGCCATTTCCCACCGCGAAGTAGAGCCGATCGCAGAACGCCCGGTATTCCGGCCACTTGCGATCGGCGCGAAAGTCCTGCGGGCCGGACTTGATCTCCACGATCACGATCTCCCCGTTCCGCGTGAGCGCCATCACATCCGCGCGCCGTCCCGAACGCAGCGGCGTCTCCAGCAGGCACCCCGCCCCGAGATCGCGGAAGTGACGGCACACGCCCCGCGCGAGAATGGCCGCGACGCCGGTGAGCGACGGCCGGCGCGCCTCCCGGACGAGATCCATCTCATCCAGACCGCCGCCTTCCGCCTCACGGGAAACGATGTTCTCCATACGTTCGAATTTGGCACGAAACGGGAACGCCGCCAAGCGAAAAAGCGCGTCAGGCGTTCGCTGCGTCCGACAGAAGCGCGGCCAGCCGCGGCCGGTTCAGCGCCAGCCATTGCAGCGCCAGCAGCAGATAGGCGTTGCGGGGCGCAGGGTCGGCGAGGGAAGCGAGCGCGTCGTCGATCGGGATCGCGAAGGGCCGGGTCAGCTCCTGCTCCTCCTCCGCGCCGGCCTCGTCGGGCAGAGCGGCGGAATCCACGGCGGCGAGGAAGACCGTGGCGTTCTCGTCCACGATGCCGGGCGTCGGCAGGAAGCGGAAGACGGGCGCGAGCGCGGTCGCGGTCAGGCCGGTCTCCTCGGTCAGCTCGCGGGCGGCCGCCTCCGCCGCGTCCTCGCCGGGCTCCATGCGGCCGGCGACGATCTCCACCAGATCGCCATGGCCGGTGGCGAGATGGGCGGGCAGGCGGAACTGGCGGATCAGCACCAGCGCGTCCCGGGCGAGGTCGACCGCGATGACGCCGACGCAGGGACCCGCCCGCAGCACCTCGCGATGCTGGTCGATCGGGCCGCGGCCGGCGGCTGCGGGCAGCGTCACCCGCCAGCCCTCAAGCCGGCGGTAGCCGTCGAACAGCGTCTCCGGCCCCTCCAGCGCCACCTCGGCGACGCGATCGGCCATGGGGTCCGGGCCGGTCACTGCGCCACCGCGTGGAGGTCGGCGGCCGTGGCGTCGAACGCCGCGGCGAGCAGGGCGCGGGCGTAGTCGGTCTTCGGCGCGGCGAAGATTTCCGCCGCCGGTCCCTGCTCCACCACCTTGCCGCCGCGCATCACGATCAGATCGTTGGCGAGCGCCTTCACCACCTTCAGGTCGTGGCTGATGAACAGGTAGGACAGGTTGCGCCGCGCCTGCGCCTCCCGCAGCAGCTCCACGATCTGCGCCTGCACCGACATGTCGAGCGCGCTGGTGGGTTCGTCCAGCACGATGAAGGCCGGCTCCAGCGCCAGCGCCCGGGCGATGGCGATGCGCTGGCGCTGGCCGCCGGAGAACTCGTGCGGGTAGCGGTCCATGGCGTCCTCGGGCAGGCCCACGTCGGCGAGAGCCCGCGCCACGATGGCCCGCTTCTCCGCCGGCTTCAGCCGCTTGCCCTGCACGTCGAGCCCTTCCGCCACGATGTCCACCACCGTCATGCGCGGGCTGAGCGAGCCGTAGGGGTCCTGGAACACGATCTGCATGTCCTTGCGCAGCGGGCGCATGGCGCGGAAGCCGAGCCCGTCGATGCGGCGGCCGAGATAGCTCACCGGCCCCTGGCTCGAGATCAGCCGCAGGATGGCGAGGCCGAGCGTGGTCTTGCCCGAGCCGCTTTCGCCCACCACCCCCACCGTCTGGCCGCGCCGGACGGTTACGGAGACGCCGTCCACCGCCTTCACATGGCCGACCGTGCTGCGGAGCAGGCCGCGGCGGATCGGAAACCACACCTTCAGGTCGTCGGCGGCGACCACCGTCTCCGCCGCTTCGTCCCGGGGCGGCGGCGCGCCCCTGGGCTCGGCCGCCAGCAGCTTGCGGGTGTAGGCGTGGGCCGGGTTCGCGAACACCTCCGCCGTCGGGCCCTGCTCCACGATGCGCCCGCCGGTCATGACGCAGACCCGGTCGGCGATCCTGCGCACGATGCCGAGGTCGTGGGTAATGAACAGCATGGCCATGCCGAGCCGGCCCTGAAGCTGCTTCAGCAGCGCGAGGATCTGCGCCTGCACCGTTACGTCGAGCGCGGTGGTGGGCTCGTCGGCGATCAGGATGTCCGGCTCGTTGGCGAGCGCCATGGCGATCATCACCCGCTGGCGCTGGCCGCCGGAAAGCTGGTGCGGAAAGGCGTCGAGCCGCTCCTCCGCGTTCGGAATGCCCACCTGCTCCAGAAGCTCCAGCACCCGCGCGCGGGCCTTCGCGCCCGACCAGCCGCGATGCACGGTGAGGATCTCGCCCACCTGCCGCTCGATGGTGTGCAGCGGATTGAGCGAGGTCATGGGCTCCTGAAACACCATGGAGATGTCGGCGCCGCGCACCTTGCGCAGCTCCTTCTCCGGGGCCTTCAGCAGATCGCGGCCGTTGAACAGGATCTCGCCGGAGGGGTGCCCGGCGGACGGGTAGGGCAGCAGCCGCACCACGGAGAGCGCGGTGACGGACTTGCCCGAGCCGCTTTCGCCCACCAGCGCCAGCGTCTCGCCTTTCGCGAGATCGAACGACACGCGGTCCACCGCAAGCGAGCGGCCGCCCTCGCGGGCGAAGTCCACGGAAAGGTCGCGGACGGAGAGCAGGGGAGCGTCGGTCATGGGCGCGGACGTGGTCATGAGGCGGCGTCAATCTCCGCGAAAAGGGCGTCAAGGTCGGCGAGGTCGAGGGAGACGGCGAGCAAGCCGAGGCTTCGGGCGACGCTCCGCACTTTCCGATCGTGCGAAACGATCGTGGCGCAACCATCGGCGACGGCGCTCGACACGTGGATCGCGTCCGGCAGCTTCAGCGCAAGATCGCTCGCCCGCAGCCGTGCGGCGGCGATCAGGAGCGTGCGGTCGACCGGATAGGGCGCGACCGTCGCGCCGGGCGCGATCAGCGCCACATAACCCGCCGCCAGTTCTTCGCGCGCCGCTTCGCCTTCTGAAGCGCCGGCGCGCAGGACGCCCACAAGAACCTCGGACAAGGAGAGTTCGCTTGTCCTCAGACTTTCCCGGGGAAGCCGGCGCGCGAGGTCCGCAAGCCTCTCCGCGCTGTCGTCGCGCCCTTCGACCATCCGGATGACGGCGTTCGCGTCCAGATAGATCCTCATGCTCGGGTCAGCGGTCCCACTCGTCGCGGAGCGCGCGCGTCCGCCGGGTGGTTTCCTCAAGCGTCTCGACCTTCAGAAGGCCGGCGTTTTGCAGCTCTCTGACCCGCGCGCGAAAGGAGTCGAGCCCGCTGGCCGGCCCCTCCACCGTCACCTTCACCCGCGCGCCGGCGTCGAGGCCCGCCCGAAGGTCCTCGGGCAGGCGTTCGACGGGGTAATTGTCGCGGATGATCTTCTCGCGCTCCATGGCCGCCATCCTACACCCGCCTCACCGGAACGTCTTCCTCGGGTCGAAGGCGTCGCGCACGGCTTCGCCTACGAAGATCAGCAGCGACAGCATCAGGCCGATCACCACGAAGCCGCAGATGCCGAGCCAGGGCGCCTGCTGGTTGGCCTTGCCCTGGGCCAGCAGCTCCCCGAGCGACGGCGAGCCCGGCGGCAGGCCGAAGCCGAGGAAGTCGAGCGCGGTCAGCGTCGAGATCGAGCCCGACAGGATGAAGGGCATGAAGGTCAGCGTGGCCACCATGGCGTTGGGCAGCAGATGCCGGAACATGATCGCCCGATCGGACACGCCGAGCGCGCGGGCGGCGCGCACATATTCGAAGTTGCGGCCGCGCAGGAACTCCGCCCGCACCACGCCCACCAGCGCCGTCCAGGAGAACAGCAGCAGGATGCCGAGCAGCACCCACACGCTCGGCGTCAGCACCGCCGAGATGATGATCAGCAGGTAGAGGGTGGGCACTGAGGTCCAGATCTCGATCACCCGCTGGAACAGCAGGTCGATCCAGCCGCCGAAATAGCCCTGCACCGCGCCGGCCGTGACGCCGATGACCGAGGACAGCAGCGTCAGCGCCAGACCGAACAGCACCGAGAGCCGGAAGCCGTAAATCAGCCGGGCCAGCACGTCGCGGCCCTGGTCGTCGGTGCCGAGCCAGTTCCATTCAAGGTCGCCGCAGCCCTTGGCGCGGGGCGCGGCCCCGCCCTGCTGCGCCACCGGATCGCCGTCGGGCGTGCGGTCGGCCATGGCCTTTGCGCATTGGGCGTCGGTCAGCAGCCAGGTGGGCGGCGAGGGGGCCGGCGTCGGCAGGTTGAGGTTGATGGTGTCGTAGGAGTAGCGCACCGGCGGCCAGATCATGTAGCCGCCGGACTGCTTGATCAGGTCCTGGAGATAGGGGTCGCGGTAGCCGGCCTCGGTCTCGAAGTCGCCGCCGAAGGCGGTCTCGGGGTAGAACTTCAGCGCCGGGACATAGAACGCGCCGTCGTGCTTCACGAGGAACGGCTTGTCGTTGGCGATCAGCTCCGCGCCGAGGCTCAGCACGAACAGGATCAGGAACAGGATCAGCGACCAGAACCCGCGCCGGTTGGCCTTGAAGTTGGCGAGCCGGCGGCGGTTGATCGGAGACGGGCCGCGCTTGGGCGCGGCCGGCATGGGCGGGGCGCCGGGCGAGGGCGGCGGAACGGCGAGGGCGGCGTCGGTCATGTCACACCTCCCGCGCCTCGAAGTCGATGCGGGGGTCGACCCACATGTAGCTCAGGTCCGAGATCAGCGAGACGACGAGGCCGAGCAGAGAGAAGATGAAGAGGCTGGCGAACACCACGGCGTAGTCGCGGTTGACGACGGACTCGAAGCCCAGCAACCCGAGTCCGTCCAGCGAGAAGATGGTCTCGATCAGCAGCGAGCCGGTGAAGAAGGCGCCGATGAAGGCGCCGGGGAAGCCCGCGATCAGCAGCAGCATGGCGTTGCGGAACACATGGCCGTAGAGCACCTGATTCTCGGTCAGGCCCTTCATGCGTGCGGTCTGGACGTACTGCTTGCGGATCTCGTCCAGGAACGAGTTCTTGGTGAGCAGCGTGGTGGTGGCGAAGGCCGAGATGCCGAGCGCGATCAGCGGCAGCGTCAGGTGCCAGAAGTAGTCGACGATCTTGCCCCACAGCGAGAGCTCGTTCCAGTTGTCGGAGGTGAGGCCGCGCAAGGGGAACCAGTCGAGGAAGCTGCCGCCGGCGAACAGGATGATCAGCAGGATCGCGAACAGGAAGCTCGGGATGGCGTAGCCCACCACGATGACGGTGGAGGTCCAGACGTCGAAGCGGGAGCCGTCGCGCACCGCCTTGGCGATGCCGAGCGGGACCGAGATCGCGTAGGAGATCAGCGTCATCCACAGCCCGAGCGAGATCGAGACCGGCATCTTCTCCAGGATCAGGTCCACCACGTCGATGTCGCGGAAGTAGCTGCGGCCGAAATCGAACCGGGCGTAGTCCCACACCATCTTGACGAAGCGTTCATGGGCCGGGCGGTCGAAGCCGAACTGCTTCTCCAGCTGCTTGATGAACTCGGGGTCGAGCCCCTGAGCGCCGCGGTATTTGGAGGTGATCGGGTCGTTGGAGGCGCCGCGCTGGGTCTGCGCGGCGGACAGGTCCGAGCCCGAGCCGCCGGAGAAACGGGCGGTGGCGGAGGTGTCCTGTCCGCTCACCTGCGCGATCACCCGCTCCACCGGCCCGCCGGGCGCGAACTGGATGATGACGAAGGAGATCAGCATGATGCCGAGGATGGTGGGCGCGATCAGCAGCAGGCGCCGCGCGACGTAAGCGAGCATGCGGGATCAGACCTTCATCGAGGCGGGCGGAGAGCCCGCGAAACCCGTGCGCGCGGAGGACGCGGCGCGGGGCGCCATGAGCCGGATCACGGCCGCACTCCCGCCCTGGCGGCCTTGTCCTCGTCCCACCACCAGACGTCGGGCGCGCCGCGCTCGTAGCGGGGTTTCTCCGCCGGGTGGCCGAAGGCGTCCCAATAGGCCAGCGTGTGGGTGTCCTTGTACCAGGCCGGAACCCAGTTGCGCAGCGAGCGCAGCACCCGGTCGAGCGCGCGGCAGGCCACGTTGAGCTCGTCCCGCGTCTTCGCCGCGGCGATGGCCTCCACCAGCGCGTCCACCGCCGGATCGGCCACGCCGGACAGGTTCTGCGAGCCTTCGAGCTTGGCGGATTCCGAGGAGTAGACCTGCCGCAGGCCCTCGCCCGGGGTGGGCGACATGCTCATGCGCAGGCTGATGACGTCGAAGTCGAAGCTCTTCAGCCGGTTCTGGTACTGCGCCGCGTCCACCTGGCGGATGGCGGCGTCGATGCCGAGGAACTGCTTGAGGTTCTTGATGTAGGCGCTCACATGGGGCTGGAGCCCCGGCTCGTATTCGAGGAACTCGATCGCGAACGGCTCGCCCGCGGCGTTCGTGGCCCGGCCGTTCGTGATGGTCCAGCCGGCCTCGCGCATCAGCCGCACCGCCTCGCGCATCAGCCGGCGGTCTTGGCCCGAGCCGTCGCTGACCGGCGGCGTCCACGGCGCGCCGAAGACGTCGTCGGAAATCTTGCCGCGGAACGGCTCCAGCAGCTTGAGCTCCGCGCCTTCGGCCGGCCCGGTCGCCATCATCTCGGGCGCGCCCTGAAACACGGAGACCGTGCGCTTGTAGGCCCCGAACATCAGGTTGCGGTTCATCCACTCGAAGTCGAACACGAGGTTCAGCGCCTGCCGGACCCTGGGGTCCTGGAACTTCCCCCGCCGCAGGTTGAAGAACCAGCCCTGTCCCCCGGAGGGGGTGAGGTCCGGCAGCGTCTCGCGCTTCACCTTGCCCTCGCGCACCGCCGGGAACTCATAGCCGGTGGCCCAGACGCGGGAGGTGAACTCCTCCCGGAACAGATAGGCCCGGCCCTTGAAGGCCTCGAACGCCACGTCCCGGTCCCGGAAGAACTCGTAGCGGATCTGGTCGAAGTTCCACTGGCCGACGGCCACGGGCAGATCCTTCGCCCACCAGTCCTTGACCCGCTCATAGGCCACGTAGCGGCCCTGCTCGAACCGGCTGACCTTGTACGGGCCGGAGCCGAGCGGCGGCTCCATGGTCGCCTCCTCGAAGGCGCGGGTCGCGTACCAGGCCCTGGAGAAGATCGGCAGCGCGGCCAGCGTCAGCGGCAGGTCGCGGGTGCGGTTCGGCTTCAGCCGCAGGATCACCACGTCGTCCGAGGGGGCCTCGACCGTGTCGAGGTCGCGGATCGACTGGGCGACGAGCGGGTGGCCCTTGGCCTTCAGCGTCTCCAGCGACCATTTCACGTCCGCCGAGGTCAGAGGCGAACCGTCATGGAACCGGGCTTCGGGCCGAAGCCGGAACCGATAGGCGAGGCCGTCGCCGGAGACCGCGACCGAGGCCGCGACCAGACCGTAGAGCGCGTCCGGCTCGTCGGCGGCGCGCGCCATCAGGCTGTCGAAGTTCAGCGCCATGCCCTGCGCGCCTTCGCCCTTCAGGATGTAAGCGTTGAAGGTGTTGAAGGTGGTCAGGCTCTGGTTCAGCGAGGTGTTGTGCGCGGTGTGGCTGAAGGTCCCGCCCTTGGGCGCGTCGGCGCGCACATAGGCGAGGGCCTTGAAGTCGGGCGCGTATTTCAGGTCGCCGAAGGCCGAGAGGCCGTGCCGCTCCGGCCCGAAGGCCCTGGGATCGCCCTCCACGGCGGAGGCTGCGGCCGGCGCGCCTTCGCTCTCCGCATGGGCGAGCCGGGGCGCGGCCCAGGGCAGCGCGGCCGCCACGCCCGCATAGGCGAGGACGTCGCGGCGGGACGGCGCCCGGCTCACGAGCGGCCTCCGGTGGCCTTGGCCTTCTCCGCGTCGAACCACCACAGCGTCGGGAACATGGCGCCCCGGGGCGGCAGGTTGTCGGGCCGGGCGAAGCGGTTCCAGCGCGCTGTGCGGTCCTCGACGCTGGTGAACTGCGGCACCACGTAGTTGTGGGCCAGCAGCACCCGGTCGAGCGCGCGGGTGGCGGCCACCAGCTCGTCGCGATCCCGGGCGTAGATCACCTTCTCGATCAGAGCGTCGATCCCGGCGTCCTTGATGCCGACCACGTTCTGGGAGCCCTGCCGGTCCGCGGCCTCCGAGCCCCACATGTCGCGCTGTTCGTTGCCGGGCGAGAGCGACTGCCCCCAGCCCATGGTGATGACGTCGAAGTCCGACGAGCGGATGCGGTTGATGTACTGGCTGTCGTCCAGCAGCCGCTGGCTCACCTGCACGCCGAGACGCTCCAGCGCCGGACGGTAGAAGCTCAGCGACCGCTCGGCGCTTGGGTCGTTGTAGATGAACTCCAGCGTGAAGGGCTCGCCCTTGCCGTTGCGCAGCACCGGCCGGGTCGGCGCCGAGGACAGGCCGACCGCCCGGAGCGCCTTGTCGATGAACGAGACCTCGCCGTCCTCGCGCGCCTCCTGCCGCACGGTCCAGCCGGCCTCCTTCAGCAGCCGCACCGCCTCGCGCAGGTTCTCGCGGGTCTTCTCGGGCGAGCCGCCGGTGGGGTTGGCGTAAGGCGCGGTGAAGACCTCGGCCGGAACCTTGTCGCGCACGCTCTCAAGGATTTCGAGCTCGCGGCCCTCGGGCAGCCCCTTCGACGCCAGCTCCGTGCCGTAGAAGTAGCTGTCGATGCGGACATACTGTCCGAACATGATGGTCTTGTTGATTTCCTCGAAGTCGAAGGCGAGGTTGAACGCGCGGCGCACGCGCGGATCCGTGAATTTGTCGCGGCGGGTGTTGAAGGCGTAGCCCTGCATCCGGCCGGATTCCGAGTCCTTGAAGGTCTCCAGCACGACCCGGCCGTCCTTCGCCGGCGGGAAGTCGTAGGCCGTCGCCCAGTTCTTGGCGCTGTTCTCCTCGCGCCAGTCGTACTGGTCGCCCTTGAACGCCTCGACGATCACGGTGGTGTCGCGGAAGTAGTCGAAGCGGATCTCGCCGAAGTTGTGCGTCCCCACCCGCACCGGCAGATCCTTGCCCCAGTAGTCCGCCACGCGCTCGTAGGCGATCCAGCGGCCGGGGGCGAAGTCCTTCACCCGGTAGGGCCCGGAGCCGAGCGGCTTCTCGAGCGCGCCTTCCTCGATGTTGCGCTTTTTGCCGGTGGCGTCGGTTCCCTCCCACCACGCCTTCGGCAGCACCTGAAGCTGGCCCATGATCTGCGGCAGCTCGCGGTTGCCCGGACCGGCGAAGGTGAAGGTGACCTCGCGCTCGCCGGTCTTCTCGGCCTTGACCACGTCCTTGTAGTAGAAGCCCATCATCGGGTTGACGCGCTTCAGCGTGTCGAAGGACCAGATCACGTCCTCGACCGTGATCGGCGAGCCGTCGTTGAACCTCGCCTCCGGACGCAGCCGGAACGTCACCGAGGACCAGTCGGCCGGGTGCTTCACCGCCTCGGCGATCAGGCCGTATTCGGTGGCGGGCTCGTCGTAGGAGCTCGTCATCAGCGTGTCGTAGAGCAGGCCCGTGCCCGCGGCCGGGTTGCCCTTGCGGATGAAGCCGTTGAGGCTGTCGAAGGTGCCGAGCGTCGCCAGGCGCGCCGCGCCGCCCTTGGGCGCGTCCGGGTTCACATAGTCGAAGCGCTTGAAGTCGGCCGGGTACTTCACGTCGCCGAACAGCGACAGGCCGTGCTTCCACGCGTCCGCGGCGGGCGCCGCCAGAGCCGCGGCCTCCTGCGGCGCGGGCTGGGGCTCCTGGGCGAAGGCCTGCGGAGCGAAGGCGAGCGCGGCGGCGAAGGCGGCGGCGAGGCGAAGCGTCATCTGCGAGCGGATTCCCATGCGTCGGCGAAGCGGTCGGCGCGCATTATGCCCCGAAACGCGGCGGGTTCCAGACGCGGGCCCGGCCTGACGCGAACGTGAGTCCCTCGCGGCCCTCCCGCCCGGCCCAAAAAGAAAGGCCGGGCGCTGGGGCCCGGCCTTCGAAGCATCGTCGTTCGTCTCGGGATCACTTGCCCGGCAGGGGCAGCGGAGTGTCCGAGTTCTTGTTCAGGAAGGCGATGATGTTGGCCCGCTCCTGCGCGTCCTCGATCTCCATGAACATCATGGTGCCGGGAGCGTAGGCGTCGGCGTTGGTCAGCCACAGGTCGAGCTGGTCGAAGGTCCAGTCGCCCGGCTTGGCCTTGAGGGCGTCGGAGTATTCGAAGCCTTCCTGATGGCCGTGCTTGAGCCCGACCACGCCGTAGAGATTCGGGCCGGCGCTCGCCGCCTCGCCCTTCTTCAGCGTGTGGCAGACCGCGCACTTCTCGCCCACGGCCTTCTCGCCGGCGGCGAGGTCGGCGGAGGCGAGGCGCTCGGCGATCGGGGCGCCGGAGGCCGCGGCGGGCGCCGCCGGCTGTTCGGCCGGAGCCTCGGCCTTCTTCTCCTCGGCGGGAGCGGCGGGAGCAGGCGCGGCCGGAGCGGCCTCGGTCTTCTTTTCTTCAGCCGGCGCGGCCGGAGCCGGGGCGGCCGGCGCAGGAGCGGCTTCGGTCTTCTTCTCTTCAGCCGGGGCGGCGGCCGGGGCCGCGCCGCCGCCGAGATCGAGCGGCTTGTCGGAGTTCTGGTTCAGCCAGGCGATGAGGGCCGCCCGCTCCTGCGGGTTCTTGATGCCGGCGAAGGCCATGGAGGTGCCCGGCACGTAGCCCTTCGGGCTCTCCAGCCACTTGTTCATGGTCTCCACGTCCCAGGTCTTGTCCGCGGTCGCCTTCATGGCGGCGGAGTAGCCGAAGCCGTCCTGGTGGGCGTGCTTCAGGCCCAGGATGCCGTAGAGGTTCGGACCGGCCTTGGCGGCGCCGCCCTTGTCGAAGGAGTGGCAGGCGCCGCACTTCTTGGACGCGGACTCGCCCTTCTTGAGGTCGGCGGAGGCCACCAGCGCCTTGATGTCGTCGCCGCCGCCCGCGGGGGCCGCGGGAGCCGCGCCGGCGGCGGCGGCCGGAGCGGCCGCGCCCGCCGCAGGAATCTCGACCGGCTTGTCGGAGTTCTTGTTGAGGTACGCGATCAGGTTGGCGCGCTCCTCCGGGTTCTTGATGCCGGCGAAGGCCATGGAGGTGCCGGAGATGTAGCCCTTCGGGCTTTCGAGCCACTTGTCCATGGCCGCGAAGTCCCAGGTCTTGTCGGCGGTGGCCTTCATGGCGGCCGAATAGCCGAAGCCGTCCTGATGGGCGTGCTTCAGGCCGATGACGCCATAGAGGTTCGGGCCGGCCTTGGCGGCGCCGCCCTTGTCGAAGGAGTGGCATGCGCCGCACTTCTTGGCGGCGCTTTCGCCCTTGGCGACGTCGGCCTTGGCGAGCAGGGCGAGCACGCCCGCGCCCTCCGCGCCGCCGGCGGCCTTCGGGGCCGCGCCTTCCGGAGCCTTCGCGGCGACTTCGTAGCCCGGCTTCTCGGGCTCCTTGTCCTTGAACACGGCGCTCGCGATGGCGTTGACGCCCAGGACGACGGTCAGAGAGCCGAGCACCGCGCCGGCGATCTTGTTCAACTGGAAGGCGTCCATATCGTCTCCATCTGGTAGGCCCCGCCGCAGCGGCGCGCGGACAATAATTGTCCCAATTCTAAAAATCCATGTCTCCACAGCCTTTGCGCTCATACTTTCGGCGATCTTCGGCCGCGGCTTTCGCGCTTTTGCGACACGCGCGCAAACCGGCTATCACCGGCGCGCCGGACCACCGCGCCCGCGCCAGACCTCAATCGCTTCAAGACCCAAGCGGATCCGCCGTCATGCCCAGTCTCCGAAATCCGCTGCGCCCGCTGGTGCTGGTGCCCGCCCGCCTCGCCGCGACGCGGCTCCCCAACAAGCCCTTGGCCGACATCCACGGCGATCCGATGATCGTCCACGTCTGGCGGCGGGCGAAGGAGGCGGGCGTCGGGCCGGTGGTGGTGGCGACGGATTCGCCCGACGTGGCGGAGGCGATCGTGAACGCGGGCGGTCAGGCCGTGCTCACGCGTCCCGACCACGCGTCCGGCTCGGACCGCATCCACGAGGCGGTGGAGGCGCTCGATCCCGACTGCGATTTCAACGTGATCGTGAACGTGCAGGGCGACCTGCCCACGCTCGATCCGGCGGCGATCCGGGCGAGCCTCGCGCCGCTGGACGATCCGGAGGTGGACATCACCACGCTGGTGGCGGAGATCGTCCGCGAGGAGGAGAAGACCGAGCCGAGCGTGGTGAAGATGGTCGGCGCGGAGGTGTCGCCCGGCCGGTTCCGCTGCCTCTACTTCACCCGCGCCACCGCGCCCGCGGGGCCGGGGCCGCTCTACCATCACATCGGGCTTTACGCCTATCGCCGCTCCGCGCTGGAGCGCTTCGTGCGGCTGCCCCCGTCGCCGCTGGAGCTGCGGGAGAAGCTGGAGCAGCTCCGGGCGATCGAGGCCGGCATGCGCATCGACGCGGTGAAGGTGGACGTGGTGCCGCTCGGCGTCGACACCGCCTCCGACCTCGAGCGCGCCCGCGTCATGCTGATCCACGCGGCGGAAGGGCTGTGAGCGCGATGGGCCAGAGCGGCAGGATCGCGTATCAGGGCGAGCCGGGGGCGAACTCCCATCTCGCCTGCGACCGGGTGTTCCCGGAGATGGAGCCCGCCCCTTACGCGAGCTTCGAGGACGCGCTGGCGGCGGTGTCCTCCGGCGCCTGCGATCTCGGCATGATCCCGATCGAGAATTCGGCCAACGGCCGGGTGGCGGACATCCACCACCTGATGCCCTCGGCGGGCCTTCACATCATCGGCGAGTATTTCATGCCGATCCATCACCAGCTCATGGCGGTGAAGGGCGCCACGCTGGACGGGCTGACGGCGGTCCAGAGCCATGTGCAGGCGCTCGGCCAGTGCCGGGGCAAGCTCCGGGAGCTCGGCCTGACGCCGGTCATCGGCGCCGACACCGCGGGTTCGGCCCGCGAGATCGCCGAAGCCGGCGATCCGGCGCGCGGCGCGCTCGCCTCCGAGCTCGCGGCCAGCGTCTACGGCCTCGAGATTCTGGCCCGCAACGTCGAGGATTTCGAGAACAACACCACCCGGTTCGTGGTGCTGTCGCGGGAGAAGCGCTGGGCGCCGGCGGGGGCGGGACTCACCGTCACCACCTTCGTGTTCAAGGTGCGCAACATCCCGGCCGCGCTCTACAAGGCGCTGGGCGGCTTCGCCACCAACGGCGTCAACATGACGAAGCTGGAGAGCTACCAGCTCGACGGCGGCTTCACCGCCACCCAGTTCTACGCCGACGTGGAGGGCCATCCCCGCGATCCGGCGCTGAAGCGGGCGCTGGAGGAGCTGAAGTTCTTCTCAACCGAACTCGCGATCCTCGGCGTCTATCCCGCCCACGACTTCCGGGTGGCGGCGCGGGCGATCGAGGCCCAGTCGGTGGTGCGGAAGGCGCCGCGCCGGGCGGGCTGAACGCCTCACTCCGCCGGGGCGGGCTGCGGCCCGCGCGGCCGGGCGCGCCGTTCGGCCCAGACCACCTTGCGGTAGTCGAAGCCCTGCGCCAGCGCCGGCTTCACGATCTGGAAATAGGGCGAGATGTCGAAGTCCCGCGGCATGTAGAGCGAGTGGTGCCGGATGTGCAGGATCTCGCGCCGCAGGCCCTCGTCGGACAGGGTCTCGACGTCCGGCAGGATCGGGTAGCGCACCCGCTCGAAGGCGCGGGCGATCAGCGAGGAGCAGATGGCCCGCGTCGGCAGGCCCGACCCCAGCGCCAGCATCCGCCGCCGCATCCGCGCCGAGACGAACGGGACCGGCGCCAGATAGCGCATTAGGTCGAGCACGTTCTTGACGTCGTACTCGTAGCCGAGCCGCAGGATGCAGTAGCGCGCCACCTGCTCGCGCTCGTGCAGGTCGAGATCGTGCGGGCGGCAGATGCGGATGTGCTCGCGGGCGTATTTCGACAGCGGCGCCGAGGCGCAGCCGATGCCGAGCTCCATCTCCACCAGCGTGTGGCGCTCGCCGTCCGGCTCCGCCGTCTCCAGCAGGTCGCCCACGTAGAGCACGGCGTGGGACCAGATCGACGACGTCATGCGCCGGATCACCGACGACACCCGCGACCGGCCGGCGATCAGGATCACGTCGCCCACCTGAAGCGTGGCGCGCAGGGTGGCGAGGTCGCAGATGTGCTGCGGCGCCGGGCGCGTCTCCGTGATCAGGTAGGTGATGAGACGCCGCCCCGCGGCGTTTTCCAGCCAGCCCATGAATCCTTGCGCGCCTGTCCGTCCCGGAGACCGCCCGTGTGAGACGTTCGGGCCTAATGATCAAAAGAGAAGCAGGTTACCCGCGGGCGGGTTGCCATACGGTTGCGTCTCGCGCCCAAGGTGTCGGTTTTGACTTCGTGGTTAACCGATGCATAACAGTATTTGATAATTTTTGATTAAAATCAGAACGAAAGGAGACGTCCCGATTCGGCTCCGATTCGTTCTCGTGCGAACGAATCATCTCCGAATCGGGCCGGCGTGATTTGTTCTCATGCCGCTTTTGCTCGGAGCCCCCAGCCGGTCACGAAACGCTGCGGCGTCATCGCCGGGCGATCTCCGAGCGCTAGCTTTCCCGCGAAGCTCGGCCCCCTCCGGCCGAGAGCCAGAACGGGAGGCAGGCATGCCGCGGAGCGAAGCCATCCGGATCAAGCGGATCGCCGAGGCGGGGGAGGCCGCGGCCGGCGGCGACGGCCCGCCGACCGCCTTCGTGGAGGCGCTGTTCGCCCAGGCGGGCGCCGCCGATCTCGCGACCCTCGACGCCGCCGCGCTCGCGGCCCTGGCGCGCGGGGCGTGGCGGCACTTCGAAAGCCGGAGGCCGGGCGCCCACGACATCCGCCTGTCCGATCCCGATCTCGGCCCTGCGGGCGAGACCACCGTGATCGAGATCGTCAACGACGACATGCCCTATCTGGTGGACAGCGTGGTGGCGGAGCTGGCCGAGCGCGGGATCGCGCCGCGGCTGGTGCTGCATCCGATCCTTGCGGCCGAACGCGACGCCGAGGGCCGGCTCACGCGCTTCCTCGGCGACGCCAACCGCGTCGAGCTGGAGGACACGCCGCGGGAAAGCCTGATCCACCTGCATGTGGACCGCGTCGACGGCGATGAGGCGCGGGCGGAGCTGGCCGCGGCGCTGGACCGGGTGCTCGCCGACGTGCGCGTCGCTCAGGGCGATCACGAGGCCATGCGCGGGGCGGTCCGCGCCGCCGTCGCCGCCCTCCGGGAGACGCCGCCGCTGAACGTGGAGGATCTGGCGGAGGCGGCCCAATTTCTCGACTGGCTGCTGACGGATGATTTCGTGCTGCTGGGGGTGCGCGCCTACGCCTTCGAGGGCCAAGGCGAGGATGAGCGGCTTGAGCCCCTGATCGACACCGGGCTCGGCCTGCTGCGCGATCCCGCCGCCCGGGTGCTGCAGCGGGGCGGGGAGCTGGTGCATTTCACGCCCGAGATCCGCGCCTTCTTCCACGAGCCGAAGCCGCTGATCGTCACCAAGGCGAGCGTGCGCTCGCGGGTGTTCCGCCGCCGGCATCTGGACTACGTGGGCGTGAAGAGTTTCGACGCGCAGGGCCGCGTCACCGGCGAGCTGCGGATCGTGGGCCTGTTCGCGCCAACCGCCCTGACGCGCCCGGCGCGGTCCACGCCCTTCATCCGCCGCAAGGTGGATCTGGTCACCCGGCGGGCGGGCTTCGACCCGGACAGCCACTCCGGCAAGTCGCTCGCCGCGGCGCTGGAGGCGCATCCCCGCGACGAGCTGTTCCAGACCGACGCGGACACGCTCTACGACACCGCGCTCCGCATCCTGAACCTGATGGAGCGGCCGCGGGTGCAGGCGATCGTGCGGCGGGACCGCTTCGACCGCTTCGTCTCCGTCCTCGTCTACGTGCCGCGCGAGCGCTACGACACGGCCGTTCGCGTGCGCATCGGCGCGCATCTGGCCGAACGTTTCGGCGGCCATGTCACCGCCTATTCTCCGGGCTTCCCGGAAGGGCCGCTGGCGCGGGTGCAGTTCATCATCGGGCTCGAGGGCCGCGACGTTCCGGAGCCCGATGCGGAGACGCTGGACGCGGAGCTCGCCGCCCTCGTCGCCACCTGGGCGGACCGGCTGAAGGCCGAGCTCGCCCGCGCCCGGCCCGGCGGTGAGGCGCGCCGGCTGGCGCAGGTCTACGGCCACGCCTTCGGCCGCGGCTACGAGGCCCGCGCCGGCGCGGCCGAGGCCGTGACCGACATCGGCCACATGGAGCGCCTGTCGGCGGAGGCGCCCTTCGCGGTCGACTTCTACGTGCGCGACGACGAGGCGGGGCTCCGGCTCAAGGTGTTCGCCCGCGGCGCGCCCGTGCCGCTGTCGCGCCGGGTGCCGCTGCTGGAGAACATGGGCTTCCGGGTGATCGACGAACGCTCCTACCGCAGCGAGCCGGCGGGGCGGGGCGAGGACGGCCGGGTCTGGATCCACGACATGGCGCTGGAGCGGGCCCAGGGCGGCGCGATCGCGCTGACGCCGGAGCTGGACGATAGGCTGGAGGCGCTGCTGCTTGCGGCGCTGAACATGACGGTGGACAGCGACGGCTACGACGCGCTGGCGCTGGAGGCGGGCCTCGACCTGCGCGAGATCGCGCTGATCCGCGCCCTGTCGCGCTATCTCCGTCAGGCCCGCGCGCCGTACGATCAGGACTACATGTGGGCCACGCTGACCCGGCACGCAGCGATCGCGGGGCAGCTGTCCGCGCTGTTCCGGGTCCGGTTCGATCCGGCGTTCGAGGGCGACCGCGCCGCGCGCGAGGCCGAGATCGCGGCCGGGATCGAGGAGGCGCTCGGCGCGGTGGAGAGCCTCGACGAGGACCGCATCGTCCGGAAGTTCCTCAACCTCATCCAGGCCTGCCAGCGCACCAGCGCCTACCGGGCCGGGGACGAGGGGGCCACGCTCGCCTTCAAGTTCGAGAGCCGCAAGGTGGAGGACCTGCCCGAGCCGAGGCCGCTCTACGAGATCTTCGTCAGCGCGCCGCGGGTGGAGGGCGTGCATCTGCGCTTCGGCAAGGTGGCGCGGGGCGGCCTGCGCTGGTCCGACCGGCCGCAGGACTTCCGCACCGAGGTGCTCGGTCTCGTGAAGGCGCAGCAGGTGAAGAACGCGGTCATCGTGCCGGTGGGCGCCAAGGGCGGCTTCGTGCCGAAGCGCCTGCCCGCCGGTCCCCGCGACGCGTGGCTCGCGGAAGGAACGGCCGCCTACACGCTGTTCATCAACGCGCTGCTGGACGTGACCGACGACCTCGAAAAGGACGACATCGTCCCGCCCCGCGACGTGGTGCGCCACGACGGCGACGACCCCTATCTGGTGGTGGCGGCCGACAAGGGCACCGCCACCTTCTCGGACACGGCCAACGGCATCGCCGAGGCGCGGGGATTCTGGCTGGGCGACGCCTTCGCCTCCGGCGGCTCGGCCGGCTACGACCACAAGGGCATGGGCATCACCGCCCGCGGCGCCTGGGAGGCGGTGAAGCGGCATTTCCGCGAGATGGACGTGGACATCCAGGCCACGCCCTTCACCGTGGTCGGCGTCGGCGACATGTCCGGCGACGTGTTCGGCAACGGCATGCTGCTGTCGGAGAAGATCCGGCTGATCGCGGCCTTCGACCACCGGGACATCTTCCTCGATCCCGACCCGGACCCCGCGGTCTCGTTCGAGGAGCGCCGGCGGCTGTTCGCGCTGCCCCGGTCGAGCTGGGCCGATTACGACCGCGCCAGGATCTCCAAAGGCGGCGGCGTGTTCTCCCGCGCGCTCAAGACCATCCCGCTGTCGGAGGAGGTCCGCGCCGCGCTCGGCTTCGACCGGCCGAGCGCCACGCCGCAGCAGGTGATCAGCGCCATCCTGAAGGCGCCCGCCGACCTGTTGTGGTTCGGCGGCATCGGCACCTATGTGCGGGCCGGCTCGGAGACCGACGAGCAGGCGGGCGACCGGGTCAACGACGCGGTGCGGGTGGCGGCCTCGGAGCTTCGGGTCAAGGTGGTGGGGGAGGGCGCCAATCTCGGCGTCACCCAGAAGGGGCGCATCGAGGCGGCCCGCAAGGGCGTGCGGATCAACACCGACGCCATCGACAACTCCGCCGGCGTGAACACGTCCGACGTGGAGGTGAACGTCAAGATCGCCTTCGCCGGGCTGCTGCGCGACGGCGCGCTGGCCCGGGACCAGCGCGACCGCATCCTCGTGGAGATGACCGACGAGGTGGCGGCGCTGGTGCTCGCCAACAATTACGACCAGACGCTGGCGCTGTCGCTCGCCCAGCGCTCCGGCGTGGAGGAGGCCGGGTTCCAGACCCGGCTGATGCAGGCGCTGGAGGCGCGCGGGCTGCTCAACCGCGCGGTGGAGGTCCTGCCGGACGACGCCGCGCTCGCCGAGCGCGGCCGGGCCGGCGACCCGCTGACGCGGCCCGAAATCGCCGTGCTGCTGGCCTGGGCCAAGATCGCGCTTTATGACGATCTGCTTGCGTCCGGCGCGCCGGACGATCCCGCGTTCGAGGCCATCCTCCTGGGCTATTTCCCGACCCTGATGCGCGAGCGGTTCCGCGACGCGATCCTCAATCACCGGCTCCGGCGGGAGATCGTGGCGACGGCGCTCGCCAACGTCATGATCAACCACGGCGGCCCGGCGCTGGCGGTCCGGCTGGCGGACCAGACCGGCGCGCCGCCGGCCCGCATCGCCGCGGCCTATGCGGTGGTGGCCCGCGCCTACGATCTCGACGGGCTGAAGGCGGAGATCGACGCGCTCGACAACCGCGTGCCCGGGGCGCTGCAACTCGAACTTTACGACGGCTTGAGCGACCTGCTGCTGCGCCGCATGATCTGGTTCCTGAGCAACGTGGACGTGGAGAGCGACGTGGCGGCGACCGCCGAGCGGTTTCGCGACGGGGTGGAGGCGGTGGCCGCCGACCTTGACGCCGCGCTCGGCCCCGACGCCGCCGGTCGCCGTTCGGCCCGCGCCACGGAGCTCGCCCGCGCCGGCGTCCCCCACGCGCTGGCCGTGCGCCTGTCCGGTCTGCTCGCGCTCGAAGGCGCGCCCGACGCCGTGCTGGTGGCGGAGAAGGCGGGCCGTCCCATCGGCGAGGCGGCGGCCACCCTGTTCGCGGTGGCGGACCTGTTCCAGCTCGGCCGCGTCATCCTCGCCGCGCAGGCCATCACCGCCACCGACTATTACGAGCGTCTGGCGCTCGACCGCGCCCGCGACCAGATCGGCTTCGCCGCCCGCGCCATGGCGGTCGCGGCGCTGAACGCCGCGCCGGGCGCCTCCGGGCCGGAGGCGGTGGCGGTCTGGGCGGAGGCCTCGCCGGACGCAGGCCGGGTGCGCAAGGCGGTGGCGGAGATCGCGGGCTCGGGCGTCACGCTCGCCCGGCTGTCGGTGGCCGCGAGCCTGCTGGCCGATCTGGCGCGGGAGACGGCGTGACGTCGAACGCCGCCCCCGTATTCGACGCCGCCTTCCGCGACCGGCTCGCCGAGCTGATCGCGTGGCGGCGGGACGTGCGGCGGTTCCGGAGCGATCCGGTCGCGCCCGAGACGGTGCGCCGGCTGCTGCGGCTCGCCGTTCTGTCGCCTTCGGTGGGCAACAGCCAGCCCTGGCGGTTCGTGCTGGTGGAGAGCCCCGAGCTGCGCCGGGCGGCGCGGGAGAACTGCCTCGCCGCCAACGCCGCGGCGGCGGAGAGCTATGACGGCGAGCGCGCCGCGCTCTACCGTTCGCTGAAGCTCGAAGGCATGAGGGAGGCCCCGGTCCATCTCGCGGTGTTCTGCGACGGGGAGACGGAGCTCGGCTGCGGCCTCGGCCGCGCCACCATGCCGGAGACGCTGGCCTATTCGGCGGTGGGGGCGGTGGCGACGCTGTGGCTCGCGGCCCGCGCGGAAGGGATCGGCCTCGGCTGGGTGTCGATCCTCGATCCCGATCGCATCCACGCCCTGCTGGACGCGCCCGCGGCGTGGCGGCTGATCGCCTATCTCTGTCTGGGCCTCCCCCAGGAGGAGCACGACGATCCGGAGCTGGTCCGCGCCGGCTGGCAGGAGCGCGTCAGCCTCGACACGGTGCTGAGCGTGCGCTGAGGCGTCACGGCGTGGGCGGCCAGCGGTGGTCGTCGATGCGGCCCGGTGCGGCTTCGGGCGCCTCCCGGCGCTCGGACGCGGGGCGGTCGCCCTTCTGCGCGGCGTCCAGCAGCGCGCCGCCTTCCGAGGCGCGGGGGCCGGCGGTGAGCACCACCAGCGGGCCGGCGAGCGGCTTCGGCCGGGCGGCCTCCGGTGGCGCGCCGAGACCGCCGTCCGCAGGCGCCGCCGCCAAGGCCTCGGCGGGCGCTTTCGGCTTGAAGGTCTTGCGCAGCTCCTGCTCCACGTAATGCGCGAGCTTGCGCGCGCCGGCCTTGGAGAAATGCACGCCGTCGTCGAGCCGGAGCCGGCCGGTGCGGCCGTCGAGCTGGGGGCCGACCGCGGCGTAGTCGCCGTTCTCGTCCACGAAGCCTTCCCAGACGTCCACATAGGTTCCGCCGGCGGCCTCCACCCGCTCCCGCGCCAGCGCGTTGAGGGCGATGTGGTCGGAACTCGCCCGGACGCTTTCGCTGGGGGCGAGGCCGACCCAGTAGACGGGCACGTTCTTCTCCCGGAAGGGGGCCAGCAGGGCGTCGATCCGGGCGACGTAGAGCCGCTTCCAGCCGGGCGACAGCGGCGCCAGATCGCGGGCGTCGAGGAAGGGCTGGCGGTCGTTCACGCCCACGTCGATGACGGCGTAGGCGAGGGGGCCGGCCGAGACCGCCTCCCGCGCCGCGGCGACGAAGTCGTGGTAATCGGTCCGCACCAGCCCGGCGTTGGCCTTGACGTAGCGCTTGACGCCAAGCTCGGGAGCGTCGGCGAAGGCGTCGCCGAGCCCCGTCGCCAGGCCGTCGGCGATGCTGTCGCCGATCACCGCCACGAAGGTGGTCGGGGCGACCGCCGGCGCCGCCGGCTGCGCGATCTCCGGCGCGGGCGTCGGCGCGGCCTCCACGGGCGCAGGGGCGGCCGGCTTGCGGCGCACGCGGTTCGGCCGCGGCCGGACCTCGACCGCGCCCGGGTCGGTGCGGGCGCTCCAGGCGCCGGGGTCCGGCTGGGTCCGGCGGCCGAACAGGCGCTGGATGAAGTTGGGGCGGTCCGGCTCCGCCCGCCGCCGCGGGTCGTAGCCCCGCCGCTGGGCCGCCTCCCGGCGGTAGGCCTGCTCGCGCTGATAGGCGCGCATGCGCTGCCGGAAGGCGCGGTCGTCCTCGTCCTCGTAGACGCGGCGGCCGTAGCGGGGTTCGCGATAGACCCGCTCGTAGGCGCGCCCGTCGTCGTAGGAGCGCCGGTAGTAGCCCTCCTGCGCAGACGCGGGCGCCGCCGCCGCGAGGCCCGCGGCGGCGAGGAGGAGGCTCAGGACGACGCGGACGATCCGGGGGAGCCGTATCATGCTGATCAGGCTATCACGCCCTGTCCGGCCTGTCCCGCGGGCGCGCCGCCCGTCACCGCGCCCGGCGCAGGTGGCGCAGCAGCGAGACGCCCGCGTAACCGTCGGGCGCAAGGCCCTGCGCCTGCTGGTACGACGTGATGGCGTCGCGGGTGGCGGGCCCGATCTTGCCGTCCGGCTCGCCGATGTTGAAGCCGCGGCGCAGCAGCAGCGCCTGAAGCTCCAGCCGCTCCGTCTCGTCGAGCGGCTTGTCGTGGTTCGGCCACGGCGTGACGAACGGGCCGCCGCCGCGGATGCGGTCGGCCAGATGCCCCACGGCGAGGGCGTAGGAATCCGCGTTGTTGTAGCGCTTGATGACGCGGAAGTTGTTCAGCATCAGGAAGGACGGGCCGTTGGGGCCGCCCGGCTGCAGCAGCGTGGCGGGCGACGCCCCGTTGGGGAAGCCGGTTCCCGCCACCCGGCGCACGCCCGCCGCCTGCCACTGGGCGAGCGTCCTGCGGGCGCCGGCCTTGGTCCCGCGGGGGACGATCACCTCGTAGCCCCAGGTCTCGCCCGAGCGCCAGCCGTGCTTCTTGAGATAGTTGGCTGTGGAGGCCAGCGCGTCCGGGATCGAGCCCCAGATGTCGCGGCGGCCGTCGCCGTTGGCGTCGGCGGCGTAGGCCTTGAAGCTGGTCGGCATGAACTGGGTGTGGCCCATGGCGCCGGCCCAGGAGCCGTTCATGTTCTCCGGCGCCACATGGCCCTGCTGCAGGATCTGCAGCGCGCCGATCAGCTCCCGGCGGAAGAACTCCGGCCGGCGGGTCTGGCAGCAGGCGAGCGTCGCCAGCGCCGCGATCACGTTGTGGTTGCCGGTGGTCGCGCCGTAATTGGTCTCGATGCCCCACACCGCCAGCACCACCGAGCGGTCGACGCCGTAGGCGCGCTCGATCCGCGCCAGCGTGTCGGACCACTGGGCGAGGTTCTGCCGACCTGCGTTGATGCGGGTGTCGGAGACGCGCGTGTCCACATACTGCGCGATCGTGGTCTTGAACTCGGGCTGGTACTTCGACTTGGCGATCGCCTCCTCGTCCACCGTCAGGCCGCGGAAGGCGCGGTCGTAAAGCGCGGGGCTGACGCCGGCCGCCACCGCCTGCGGCTTCAGCTGCCGCACGAAGGCTGAGAAGCGGGCGTCGTTCGGCCCGGCCATGGCCGGCGCCGCCGTCGCGGACGCGAGGAGGAGGGCGGCGGCGGTCCGCCAGAAGGTGCGGCGACGCACGGTCATGGCTCGGTCTCCTTATGCCCGGCGGGCGCGCCGCCCGGACTTAAAGGCCCCTGAGGAGGCATGAGAATACGGCCTTCAGAAAGCGCGCGCCATGGTTTGCATCTGGTTAACTGCGTAAGCCCGCGCCTTCCCGAGCCCGTGAGCGGCGCCGGCGCTGGCCTTTCGGAGGCAAAGCCTTTACGCGGGAAGCGGGCGTTCCAAAATCCGCGCGCCGGCCTCGGCGATCCGTCGTTCCGCGGGCCGGCCAAACCACTGATCCGGAGATCTCATGCCCCGTCCGATCCGCAAAGCCGTGTTCCCCGTCGCCGGCCTCGGCACAAGGTTCCTGCCGGCCACCAAGGCGGTGCCGAAGGAGATGCTGACGGTCGTCGACAAGCCGGTCATCCAGCATGTGGTGGACGAGGCGCGCGAGGCGGGCATCGAGCATTTCATCTTCGTGACCGGCCGCAACAAGGGCGTGATCGAGGACCATTTCGACAAGCAGTTCGAGCTCGAGGCCACGCTGGAGCGCCGCGGCAAGACCGACGCGCTGCGGCTGCTGAAGGAGGACCTGCCGGGCGCGGGCCAGACCAGCTTCACCCGCCAGCAGGAGCCGCTCGGCCTCGGCCACGCGGTGTGGTGCGCGCGCGATCTGGTGGGCGGCGAGCCCTTCGCGCTGCTGCTGCCGGACATGCTGCACCAGGGCGTGCGCGGCTGCCTCGCCGAGATGATGGACGTCTACCGCGAGGCCGGCGGCAACGTGGTCGCCACCTATGAGGTGCCCGACGACCAGACGCACCAGTACGGCATCGTCGGCGCCGGCGAGAAGGTGGGCAAGGGCTTCAAGATGACCTCCATGGTCGAGAAGCCGAAGCCCGGCACGGCCCAGTCCAACTACGCCATCTCCGGCCGCTACATCCTGCAGCCCGAGATCTTCGACCTGCTGGCGCGCCAGGAGGCGGGCGCCGGCGGCGAGATCCAGCTCACCGACGCCATGCTGACGCTGGCCAAGGATCAGGCGTTTTCGGGCTTCGCCTTCCAGGGCCGGGTGTTCGACACCGGCTCCAAGATCGGCTTCCTGACCGCGAACCTCGCCTACGCGCTCGAGCGCGACGACCTTGGCGCCGACGTGCGCAAGGAGCTGTCCGCCCTGCTGGCCTGAACCGGCCGACCCGTCAGGCTTTCGGACGGGTCCCGAAGATGGCGCTGCCCACCCGCACGTGGGTGGCGCCGAAGGGCACGGCGTCCGCGAAGTCGGCGCTCATGCCCATGGAGCGGCCGGCGAGGCCGTTGCGCGCGGCGATCCGGTCCAGCAGCGCGAAGAACGGCGCCGGCGGCTCGTCCGCGGGGGGGATGCACATCAGCCCCTCGATCGTCAGGCCGAGGTCGTCCCGGCAGCGGGCGAGGAAGGCGTCGGCCTCCTCCGGCGCCACGCCCGCCTTCTGGGGCTCGGAGCCGATGTTCACCTGCACGAACAGGCGGGGGGAGCGCCCCTGCGCCGCCATCTCCTTCGCCAGCGCCTCGGCGATCTTCGGCCGGTCCACGCTCTCGATCACGTCGAACAGCGCCACCGCCTCCGCCGCCTTGTTGGACTGCAGCGGCCCGATGAGATGGAGTTCGACGCCGTCGTAGCGCTCCTTCAGGCCGGGCCACTTGGCCTTGGCCTCCTGCACCCGGTTCTCGCCGAACGCCCGCTGCCCGGCGTCGAGCACGGGCGCGATCTCGTCGGCGTCGAAGGTCTTGGACACCGCCACCAGCGTCACGTCGCCAGCGGGCCGCCCTGCGGCGCGCTCGGCTTTGGCGAGCGCGGCGCGCACATAGGCGAGGCGGGCGGGCGCCGTGTCCGGCTCGGTCATGGGGGCTCTCCGTATCCTGAAGACGGCGCCCAAACGGCGCGCCGCACGCCCCAGCGAGTGCCGGGCTTCGCAGGGCGGCGTCAAGAGCGGGGCGTTGGGGAAACGGGAGATGTCGGCGCGGAAGAGGGGATCGCGTGGGGTTGGAGACGTCCCCCCTTCCGCCCGAACAGACGCCGGTACGCATCAACCTGATCCGGCTGACTCCACACCAGCAAGGGCTTTGCCAAACGTGGTGAAGCGGCTTTAACCCCAGCTATTGGGGCGGGAGCATGGCGGGACCACAAAATAGAGGGTTGCGCTGGAGCGGCTCTCGCAAATCGCGTCGCATTTTGCGAGACGGCTCGCGTTCTGCGACATAGAACGGGAGCCGTTTTGACGCGGACCGATGAGGAGGACGAGCGATGTTCGTGGCCATGAACCGTTTCAAGGTGTTCGCCGCCGAGGCCGAGGCGTTCGAGACCGTGTGGCGCGAGCGCGACCGGCATCTGGACGAGGTTCCGGGCTTCGTGGCGTTCCATCTGCTGCGCGGGGCGGCGGAGGGCGACACGGTGCTCTACGCCTCGCACACCGTGTGGCGCTCCCGCGAGGACTTCGAGAACTGGACCCGCTCCGACGCCTTCCGCAAGGCGCACCGCAACGCGGGCCAGAACAAGCCGCTCTACGCCGGCCACCCCCAGTTCGAGGGCTTCGAGGCGGTGATCGAGGAGCCGGCCCGGGCCGCGGCCTGAACCGCGCCGCCGGCGTTTCCTCCGGCGCGGTTTCGCGCTAACGGATCGGCCTGACGCCGCATCCCGCCCAACACGCGCGCGCCCCGCGCCGGAGACCGCCATGACTGACGCTTCCGCCCCCCTCGCCTCGCGCGACGCCATCGGCCGCCGCGTGGCGCGCATGATGCTGGAGGTGGGCGCGATCCACATCCGCCCCGAGGAGCCGTTCATCTTCACCTCGGGCTGGGCGAGCCCGGTCTACACCGACTGCCGCAAGCTGATCTCCTACCCGCGGCTGCGCAAGCAGCTCATGGACGACGCCGCCGCCACCATCCTGCGCGAGGCGGGCTACGAGAGCCTGGACGCGGTGGCGGGCGGCGAGACCGCCGGCATCCCCTTCGCCGCCTGGATCGCCGAGCGGCTGATGCTGCCCATGCTCTACGTGCGCAAGAAGCCCAAGGGCTTCGGCCGCAACGCCCGCATTGAGGGCGCGGTGGTGGACGGCCAGCGCACCATCCTGGTGGAGGACCTCACCACCGACGGCGGCTCCAAGGTCGCCTTCGCCGAGGCGCTGCGCGAGGCGGGCCAGATCGTGGAGCACGCCTTCGTCATCTTCCACTACGGCATCTTCCCCGAGAGCCGCCAGACCATGGAGCGGATCGGCGTGAAGCTGCACGAGCTCGCCACCTTCTGGGACGTGCTGGCGGTGGCCAAGGAGGACGGCAAGTTCGACGCCGGCAAGCTCGCCGACGTGGAAGCCTTCCTGAACAAGCCCGCCGAATGGTCCGCCGCCCATGGCGGAAAGGCCTCGTTCGGCGCGAGCTGAACGGGCGGGAAAGCGAAGAGTCTGGTTGAAGATCGCCGCAGCGCGCGCTTCAAACTCCCGTCATGCCCGATGACCACGCTCGGGCATGACGGGCCATGCGGAACGATCGCGAAAGCCCTTACCCTCTCGACGCCTTCTTCGCGGGGCCGGCGCTCTTCAGGCCCTGCACCATGGCGAGGTTGGCGCGCACCTTGTCGTCGGCCTTCGGACTCGCCGCCGCCTGCAGCAGCACCGCCTCCGCCTTGTCGGGCTCGCCCGCCAGCGCGTAGGACAGGCCGAGATTGGACAGGATCGACGGGTCGCCCGGGGCGATCTTCAGCGCGGCCTCGTAGTAGCGCCGCGCCTCGGCCGGCCGGCCGAGCTGGTCGAGGATCGCCCCTTGCGCGTTCAGGATGCGCCAGTCCGGCTGCTCCGGCAGATGGGCCTTGCCCAGAACCTTCAGCGCGTCCTCGAACCGGCCGGCGTCCGCCAGCGAGCGGCCGTAGGCGGCCAGAATCTGGCGCTGCTCCGGGTGACGGATGCTGGCGCTCTCCAGCACCGCCAGCGCCTGCGCCCGCTGGCCGAGCGCGCGCAGCGTCACGCCATAGGCGTAAGCGGCGCCGGCGTCGTTGGGGGTTTTCTCGTACGCCGCCGCATAGGTCGCGGCCATGCGGCGAAGCTGGACCTCCCGGTCGGCGGTCGAAACCTCGCGCGAGGCGCTGGCGCGCATCACCGACCCGGTCACGTCCCTGTCGGCCATGCAGCCGGCGAGCGCTGACGCCGCCAGCAGCAGGACGACGGAGCGTCCGACGAACAGACCGCGCGCGCTGCTCCGCATGGATTGGTCCTCAGAACCGGCGTTTTTGCGCGGCCTTCCCGCGTCGCCCCAGTCATGATCCGTTAACCCTAAGACTTGGTTAACAAAGCCTTCCCGCCAATGTCTCGCAGTCGTTCCGGAGCTCGCGCGGAATCCCTTTGCGCGGCCCTCGGCGCTGCGCTATGAAAAATGCGAACGAGCATTCGCTCTCGTCTCCTTGAGGCTGCGCCGCATGTCCCTCGCCGAATCCGCCTCCGCGCCGCGCGCCCGCCGAGCGGACGACCAGCGCCGCCGCATCCTGGACGCGGCGGTGGCCTGCTTCGCCCGCAGCGGGTTCCACGCCGCCAGCATGCAGCAGATCTGCGCCGAGGCGGGCATGAGCCCGGGCGGGCTCTACCGCTACTTCCCGTCCAAGGATTCGATCATCGAGGCCATCGTGGAGCGCGACCGGGCCGAGGTCCCGGAGCTGCTCGCGCCGCTGCTGCAGGCGGAGGACGTGGTGGGCGCGCTGGTGGAGGCGGGCGTCCGCTTCATGTCCGGGGCCTTGCAGACCGAAGGCCTGCCGATCTACGCCGAACTCTGCGCGGAGGCGGTGCGCAACCCGCACATCCACGCCATCCACGAGCGCTGCGAGCAGGAGATCCAGGGCCTTCTGGTGCAGGTGGTGCGGCGCGGGCAGGACCTGGGCCAGATCGACCCCGCCCTCGACGCGGTGGAGGCGGTGCGGCTGCTGAGCGCGCTGGCCGACGGACTCGCCACCCGCCTCGTGCTCGATCCCGGCGCCGATCTTTCCGGCCTGACGCCCATGTTCGAGCGTTCGGTGCGCCGCTTCCTCGCCGCCCAGCCGGAGCCCGGCCAGTGACCCCGTCCCGACCCCGCCGCCTCTGGCCCAAGGCCCTCGCCCTGACGCTGATCGCCGCCGGCGTCGCGGCCTACGCGTTCCGGGACGATCTGCTGCCGGCCGGTCCCGCGACGCCGACGGAGGCGTCGGCGACCGCGCGGCCGAGCGCGATCGCCGTCACGGTCGCGCCCGTGATCCGGCGGGAGATCGTGCAGAAGCTCGCGCTCACCGGCACGCTGGCGGCGCGGGACGAGATCCTGGTCGGGGCCCAGATCGACGGGCTCAGGCTCGAGGCCTATCTGGTGGAGACCGGGGACCGGGTGGAGGCGGGCCAGACGCTCGCCCGGCTCGATCGCGACATGCTCGACGTGGCGCTGGCGCAGAACCGCTCCACCGTCGCGAAAGCGGACGCCGCCGTCGCCCAGGCCGGAGCGGCCATCGCCGAGGCGGACGCCGCGCGGGTCGAGGCCGAGGCGGCGCTGAAGCGGGCGCAGCAGCTCAAGAGTTCGGGCAACGTCACCGGCGAGACGCTGCAGGCGCGGGAGACCGCGGCGCAGGTCGCCGTCGCCCGCCTTCGCGCGCAAGGGGAGGCGCTCAAGCTGGCGGAGGCCGACAAGGCGCTGGCCGAGGCGCAGGGGCGCGAGATCGAGCTGCGGCTCGCCCGCACCGAGGTGAAGGCGCCGGCGGCGGGCGTGGTGTCCGCCCGCACGGCCCGGGTCGGCCAGATCGTCGGCATGGGCGGCGAGCCGCTGTTCCGGCTGGTGCGCGACGGCGCGATCGAACTGGTGGCCCGCGTGCCCGAAACCCGCCTGCCGGGGCTGAAGCCCGGCCAGCCGGTCCGGGTCGAGGTCGCGGGCCTGCCCGATCCGGTCTGGGGCCGGGTGCGGCTGGTGGAGCCGGTGGTGGACGCCGTGACCCGGCTCGGCCTCGTGCGCGTGGCGCTCCCCGACGAGCCGGACCTCAGGGCCGGGCTGTTCGCCCGCGCGGCTGTGGAGACCGCCCGGCGGCAGGCGCTGGCCGCGCCGCGCTCGGCGGTGCTCTACGGCGCGCAGGGCGCGCGCGTGCTCGCGGTGCGCGACGGCGTGGTGGCGGAGCTGCCGGTCACGCTCGGCGTCAGCGACGCGGACGGGGTGGAGATCGCGGACGGCGTGACGGCCGGCGAGACGCTGGTGGCCCGCGCCGGCGGCTTCCTGCGCGACGGCGACCGGGTGCTCGCGGTCGCGCCCGAGGCGCCCGCCCGGCCGCAGAAGCAGGCCGCGACGGAGAACTGAGCCCATGGCGCTGAACGTCTCCGCCTGGTCGATCCGCAAGCCGATCCCGCCGCTGGTGCTGTTCGCGGTGCTGACGGTGATCGGCCTGTTCTCCTTCGCGTCGCTGCCGGTGACGCGGATGCCCAACATCGACCTGCCGCTGGTCTCGGTGGCCATCACCCAGTCCGGCGCGGCGCCGAGCGAGCTGGAGATCCAGGTCACCAAACGGGTGGAGACCACGGTCGCGGGCCTGCCGGGCGTGAAGCACATCACCTCGGCGGTGAGCGACGGCCTGTCCCTGACGGTGATCGAGTTCCAGCTTGAGACCAACGTGGACCGCGCGGTCAACGACGTGCGCGACGCCGTCACCAAGATCCGCACCGACCTGCCCCAGTCGATCGAGGAGCCGCTGATCCAGCGCATCGACATCGAGGGCATGGCCATCGCCACCTACGCCGCCTCCGCGCCCGCCATGACGCCGGAGGAGCTGAGCTGGTTCGTGGACGACAAGGTCATCCGCGCGCTGCAGGGCGTGCGCGGCGTGGCGCAGGTGAGGCGCGAGGGCGGCGTGGACCGGGAGATCCGCGTCGCGCTCGATCCGGCGCGGCTGCAGGCGCTGGGCGTCACCGCGGCCGACGTCAACGCCCAGCTCCGGGCCACCAACGTGGACCTCGCGGGCGGCCGCGGCGAGGTGGGCGCGCAGGAGCAGACGGTGCGGACGCTGGCCGGCGCCCTCACGGTGGACCAGCTGGCGGAGGCGCGCATCGTTCTGCCCGGCGGGCGCGAGGCGCGGCTGTCGGACCTCGGCACGGTCACCGACGGCGCGGCGGAGCCCCGCATCTCGGCCAGGCTCGACGGCAAGCCCATCGTCGCCTTCGGAATCTACCGCGCCAAGGGCTTCTCGGACGTGACCGTGGCCGAGGCCGCGGACGCCAGGCTGAAGGCCTTCATGGCCGCCCATCCCGACGTGACGGTGACGCCCATCGACACCACGGTGCGCTACACCAAGGCGGACTACACCTCCGCCATGCACACCCTGATCGAGGGCGCCGTGCTGGCGGTGGTGGTGGTGTTCCTGTTCCTGCGGGACTTTCGCGCCACCCTGATCTCGGCGCTGGCGATCCCGCTGTCGATCCTGCCCACCTTCTGGACCATGGAGGCGCTGGGTTTCTCGCTGAACGGCGTCAGCCTGCTCGCCATCACCCTCGTCACCGGCATCCTGGTGGACGACGCCATCGTGGAGATCGAGAACATCGTCCGCCACATGCGGATGGGGAAGTCGCCCTACCGGGCGTCGATCGAAGCGGCGGACGAAATCGGTCTGGCGGTGGTCGCCACCACCGCCACCATCATCGCCGTGTTCCTGCCCGTCAGCTTCATGGGCGGCATCGCGGGCCAGTACTTCAAGCAGTTCGGCATCACGGTGGCGGTGGCGGTGGCCTATTCGCTGCTGGTGGCGCGGCTGATCACGCCGCTGCTCGCCGCCTTCTTCCTGCGGCCGCACGCCGTTCACGACGAGAGGGACGGCCTGATCATGCGCGCCTACACGCGGCTGGTCTCGGCCTCGGTGCGCTGGCGCTTCGTCACGGTGGCGCTCGGCATCGGCCTGTTCGTGGGCTCGCTGGCGCTGTCCGCGCTGCTGCCGTCGGGCTTCCTGCCGGAGAACGACACCTCGCGCTCCATCCTCAACATGGAGCTCGCGCCGGGCTCGACCCTCGCCCAGTCGGAGGCGGTGGCGAACCGCATCGCCGTGATGCTGAAGCAACGGCCGGAGGTGGCCTCGGTCTACGCCTCGATCGGATCGGGCGCCTCCGCCGGCCCGGCGTCCAGCGGCTCCGGCGAGGTGCGCAAGGGCGTGCTGGTGATCAACCTGAAGCCCCGCTCCGAGCGCGCCCTGACCCAGAAGCAGTTCGAGGCCGCGTTCCGCGGCGAACTGGCGCGCATTCCCGACATCCGCACCAATTTCGGCAACGACGCCGGCCAGCGCGAGTTCGCGCTGATCGTCTCGGGCTCGGACGGCGCGGCGGTGGAGCGGGCCGCGGTGGCGCTGGAGAAGCAGGTGCGCGACCGCGCGCCCCAGCTCCTGAACGTGGTGTCCACCGCCGCCATCGACCGGCCGGAGATCCGCATCACGCCGAAGCTCGACGAGGCGGCGGAGCTCGGCGTGTCCGCGGCGCAGATCGCCGAGACCGTGCGCATCGCCACCATCGGCGACGTGGAGCAGAACCTCGCCAAGTTCTCCGCCGGCGACCGGCAGGTGCCCATCCGGGTGCAGCTCGACGAGGCCGCCCGCGCCGACCTCTCCACCTTCGAGACGCTCAGCGTGCGCCGGGACGGCGGCGGCGACGCGCCGCTGTCGGCGGTGGCCGACATCGCCTTCGGACAGGGCCCCACCAGCATCGAGCGCTACGACCGCGACGGCCGCATCGCCATCGAGGGCGACCTGGCGCCCGGCGTGGCGCTGGGCGACGCGCTCTCCGCCGTCATGGCGCTGCCCGCGGCCAAAAGCCTGCCCGAGGGCGTGACGCTGAAGCCCTTCGGCGACGTGGAGATCATGGAGGAGGTGTTCTCGGGCTTCGCCATCGCCATGGCGGCGGGCGTGCTGCTGGTGTTCGCGGTGCTGGTGCTGCTGTTCGCGGACGTGGCCCAGCCGGTCACCATCCTGATGTCGCTGCCGCTGTCCATCGGCGGCGCGCTGCTGGCGCTGCTCGCCACCAACAACTCCGTCAGCCTGCCGGTGGTGATCGGCTTCCTGATGCTCATGGGCATCGTGACCAAGAACGCCATCCTGCTGGTGGACTTCGCCATCGAGGAGACCCAGAAGGGCGTCGACCGGACCACCGCGCTGGTGGACGCGGGCCGCAAGCGCGCCCGGCCGATCGTGATGACCACCATCGCCATGGCGGCGGGCATGGTCCCGTCCGCGCTGGCGCTGGGGGAGGGCGGATCGTTCCGCGCCCCCATGGCGATCGCGGTCATCGGCGGCCTGCTGGCCTCCACCGTGCTCAGCCTGGTGTTCGTGCCGGCCGTCTACACCATCATGGACGACCTCAGCCGCCTGTTCGCCCGCGTCTTCGGCCGCTTCGTCGGCCCCCGCGACGAGCCGGAGGCGCCGGCGCTGCCCCGGCCCGCGGCGTGACCGGGGCGAACGTCACCCCAGTCCGATCCGCCGCACGGCGGCCGGCACGGACAGCGGGAACAGCAGGTCCACGAAGCGTTCGGCGGTGGGCTGCGGCTCGTGGTTGGCGAGGCCGGGGCGTTCGTTGGCCTCGATGAAGGCGTAGTCCGGCTCCCGCGGCGACTTCACCATGAAGTCGACGCCCACCACGGGGATGTCGATGGCGCGGGCCACCTTCACCGCCGCCTCCACGAGGCGCGGATGCACCACGCCGGTGACGTCGTGGATGGTGCCGCCGGTGTGGAGGTTGGCGGTCTTGCGCACCACCACCGTCTCGTGCTCGGCGGGCACATCGTCCATGCGGTAGCCGGCCGCCTGCACGCAGCGTTCGGTCTCGGCGTCGAGCGGGATGGCGCTCTCGCCGCCGGTGGCGGCCGAACGGCGGCGGCTCTGGGCCTCGATCAGCTTCAGCAGCGTGGAGCGGCCGTCGCCCACCACCTGCGCGGGGCGCCGGGTCGCGGCGGCCACCAGCTTGAAGTCGATCACGATCAGGCGGAGGTCGTGGCCCTCCACCATCTCCTCCACCACCACCCGGTCGCAGAAGGCTTTGGCCTGGCCGATGGCGGCCTCGATCTCCTCCAGCGTCCTGAGGCCGACGGAAATGCCGCGGCCCTGCTCGCCGCGGGCGGGCTTCACCACCACCGCGCCGTGCCTGAGCAGGAAGGCGTTGAGCGCCTCCCGGTCGCCGGCCTCGATCTGGTCGGGGGCGACCACGCCGGCGCGCTCCACGGTGCGGCGCGTCACCGCCTTGTCGTCGCAGATGGACATGGCGACGCCGGTGGTCAGCTCCGACAGCGATTCCCGGCACAGGATGGAGCGTCCGCCATGGGTGAGGCGGAAGAAGCCGCCCTCCGCGTCCACCACCTCGACGCCGATGCCCCGGCGGCGGGCCTCGTCCACGATCAGCTTGGCGTAAGGGTTCAGCCCCTCGACGCCGGGCTCGCCCACGAACAGGCGCTCGTTGATGGAGTTGCGGCGCTTGACCGAGAAGGTCGGCACCCGCGCGAAGCCGAGCTTCTCATAGAGCCCGATGGCGAGGTCGTTGTCGTGCATGACCGAGAGGTCCATGAACGCCCGGCCGCGCTGCTTGAACAGCTCCGCGAGGCGGCGCACCAGCGTCTCGCCGACGCCGGGGTGCCGGGCCTGCGGATCGACCGCGAGGCACCACAGGGACGAGCCCTGATCCTGATCGCCGAAGGCGGCCACATGGTCGACGCCGGTGACGGCGCCCAGAACCTCGTGGCTGCGGGGATCGACCGCCACCAGATGGATCACCACCTCGCTGTCGCGCTCACGCTCGTAAAAGTCGCGGGGCGCGCAGACCATGTGCCGGGCCGCGTAGATGCGGTTCACCGCGTCGATCTCCACCGCGCTCTCCAGCCGCCGCACCTGGAACGCGCGCTGGCCGCGCTTGGACGGCTCCATCCGGTCGAGGGGGAGACGGAACATGTGGCTCGGGTCGAGGAACAGCTCCAGCGGCGCCTGCGCCAGCAGCACATGCGGGTCGTCCACATAGACCGCGATGTCGCGCCGGTCCGGTCCCTCGTCCCGCAGCGCCTCCGCGAGCGCCGCGGGCTCGGCGAAGGTCTGCGCGAACAGCAGCCGGCCCCAGCCGCAGTCCACGATGGCGTCCGCCAGGGGCGCGCCGCCCGGCGTCGCGCTCCCCGCGCCGGAGGATTCAAGACGTTCGACAGCCATGGCCATGGGTCGCTGGCCTCCCCTTAACTCGTCAGATCGCGTCCGGACGTAAGCCTCAGACGCCGTGCCGCTGCAGCCACAGCTCCAGCAGGGCGCACTGCCACAGCTCCGAGCCCCGAAGCGGCGTGATGTGGGCGGTGGGGTTCTCGAACAGCGTGTCGAGATACTCGCGCCGGAACAGGCCGCGCCCGCGCGCCTTCTCGCTGTCGAGCGCGCCGCGCACCATGTCGAGGGTGCGGCCTTCGAGATACTTCAGGCCCGGCACCGGGAAATATCCCTTGGGCCGGTCCACGATCTCCGGCGGCACGATCTCGCGGGCGAGCGCCTTCAGCACGCCCTTGCCGCCGTCGGCGAGCTTGTGCTCCGCCGGCATGCGGGCGGCCAGCTCCACCAGCTCATGGTCGAGGAACGGCACGCGGGCTTCCAGCGAATGCGCCATGGTCATGTTGTCGACCCGCTTCACGGGGTCGTCCACCAGCATGACGGTGGAATCGAGCCGGAGCGCCTTGTCCACCGCGTCGTCGGCGCCCGGCGTGGCGAAATGCTCCTCCACGAAGGCGCGGGCGCTGTCGGCGCCGGCGTAGTCGGGCGAGACATGGGCGAGGTAGCGCTCGTGGTCGCGGTCGAAGAAGGCGCGGGCGTAGTCGCCCGCCGGGTCGTTGGAGGCGGCGAGCGGCGGATACCAATGGTAGCCGGCGAAGATCTCGTCCGCGCCCTGGCCGGACTGCACCACGGTGACGTGCTTCCGCACCTCCTCCGACAGCAGGTAGAACGCCACGCAGTCGTGGCTGACCATCGGCTCGGACATGGCGTCGATGGCGCCCGGCAGGGCGTCGAGCAGGCGGCTTTCCTCGATGCGGATCTTGTGGTGCGTCGTGCCGAAGCGCTCGGCCACGATGTCGGAGTATTTGAACTCGTCGCCCTCCTCGCCGCCGCGGGCCTCGAAGCCGATGGAGAAGGTCTCGACGGAGGTGTGGCCGAGCTCCGCCAGCAGGGCGACCACGACGGAGGAATCCACGCCGCCGGACAGCAGCACGCCCACGGGCACGTCCGCGATCATGCGGCGGGCGACGGCGGTGCGCAGGCTGTCATGCAGCGCCTCGCGCCACTCGCCGAAGGACCGGGCGACGTCCGCGGCGGAGCGCTCGTAGGAGACGGTCCAGTAGACCTCCTCCTTGGTGCGGCCGTCGGGCTCGTAGATGCGCAGCGTCGCGGGCGGCAGCTTGCGCACGCCGGAAAGAATGGTGCGCGGCGCCGGCACGACGGAGTGGAACGTCATGTAGGCGTTGAAGGCCACCGGGTCGATCGACGTGTCCACCCCGCCCGCCGCCAGCAGCGAGGGCAGGGAGGAGGCGAAGCGCAGCCGGCCGGCGCCTTCCGACACATAGAGCGGCTTGATGCCGAGCCGGTCGCGGATCAGGATCACCCGGCCGCTGTCGCGCTCGTGGATGGCGATGGCGAACATGCCGAACAGTTTCTTCGGCAGCGCCGTTCCCCACTCCTTCCAGCCCTTGACGATGACCTCGGTGTCGCCGTCGGAGAAGAAGCGGTGGCCCTTGGCCTGGAGCTCCGCGCGCAGCTCCTTGTGGTTGTAGATGCAGCCGTTGAACACGACGGTCAGGCCCAGCTCCGGGTCCACCATCGGCTGCTCGGACTTCTCGCTCAGGTCGATGATCTTCAGCCGGCGGTGGCCGAGGATCACCCGGCCGCGGGCGACGATGCCCTCCGCGTCGGGGCCGCGGGGAACCATGCATCCGGCCATGGCCGCCACCGCCTCAACCGAGGCCGGCTGGCCGAGAAAAGTCGCTTCGCCGCAGATTCCGCACATGGTCCGGTCGTCGTCCTTTGTCGTCGGGCCGCGCGTCGTCGCCGCCCGTCCGGACGGCGGGCGCGGCTCTCTTCGATGGGGTGTCTGGCGGTGGAGCTAACGCGCGCGCGCCGAAAAGCGAGTCTTTCGCGCCGCAAAAGAACGAAAAGCGGCGGTGGAACCGGTTCAGCCGAGCTTCAGGTACTCCCGGCCGACCTTCACCAGATCGAACGCCCGCCAGCCGTCGCCCTCGGGCAGCTCGTAGCGCACGATGTCGGCGGTGGCGTAGGCGCGGGACAGCTTCGAGGGCAGGAACGAGCCGGTGCCCACCACGTCCACGGGGGCTGAGAGATTGCCGAACACGCGGCATTTCAGCGTGTCGAATCCCGAAGACGCGACGATGCGCGCGGCCTTGAATCCGGCGTCGTCCAGCGCCTTGCGGAAGAAGATGACGGCCGCGGCGGTGACGCCGGTGCCGAACAGGATCTTGTCGCGGATCTCGTCGGACGACAGGCCGTCCAGCTCCTCCAGGTCGAGCCCCGCCAGCGCCAGCTTCGCCACCTCGCCCGGCGTGGCGCGGTGCGTCCATTTCAGCAGCGTGCGCACGCTCTCGTCCCAGTCGAGGCCTTCGAGATGCCGGCCGCCATGGGTGTCGAGCCGGAACGCCAGCGTCCTGCCCGACGCCGCCGGCCCGCCGGGGCCGAAGAACCAGCGGCAGACCGCGAGCGCGTCCGCGACCTCGCGGCCGTCATAGTCCACGAGCACGGTGTAGCCGTCCTCTTCGGGGAAGCGGGCGGCGTAGAGCTTGGCCGCCTCCAGCGTGGCGCTCTCCACCGCCGGATCGCGGCCGTCGCGCAGCATGAGCGCCTTGGCGTAGCCGATGAGGGCGTGCGGCATGGTGCCGAGGCCGCGCTCCGCGCCGAACAGCGGCGCGGCGAGGTCGGTGGAGGTTCCGACGAAGCCCCTGGCACCCATCAGCCGCGCGGTGCGCGAACCCACCGCCGCGCCATAGGAAGCGGCCAGGTGCATGTCGTCGCCGGTGGTGTGGCGCGCCTCCATGGCGAGGAAGGCGCTGGCGGGCAGCGCCCGGCACATGGCGAAGGCGTTGAAGGCGGAGACGCAGGCGAAGCCGACGCGCTGCAGCAGCAGCGTCTCCAGCGGCGCGAGCGCGATGAGCGAGCCCGTGACGTACAGCAGCGGCTTGCCCGAGGGCGTCACTGCGCCTTCCGCCGCCAGCCGCTCTACGGCGAGCGGGATGTCCGCGCCGGACGGATAGGCGGCCTCCAGAAAGGCGACCGCCGGATCGAGCGCCGCCACCGCGTCGGAGCGCAGGAACACGGCGTAGGTGACGCGGGCGTCGCCGTTCTCGGCCACGATCGCGGCGGTCTTCTTGAAGTAGGCGTCGGCGCGGGCGGAAACGAAGTCCGGGTCGAAGTCGGTCACGTCCCGCGCCCTCCGCATCCGACGCCGGCCGGCGTCATTCGCCTGCGGTCACTCGCCCGCGCCGGCCTTGTCCGCCGCGTCTTCGGCCGCGACCGTGACCTTGAGGCTTTCGGTGCGCGGCATGGAGATGACGTTGAAGCCGGCGTCCACGAAATGCACCTCGCCGGTGACCCCCGACGACAGGTCCGACAGCAGATAGAGTGCGGAGCCGCCCACGTCCTCGATGGTGATGGGGCGGCGCAGCGGCGCGTGGCGGCGCTGGTGCTCGTACATCAGCCGCGCGTCGGAGATGCCGGCGCCGGCGAGCGTGCGCACCGGGCCTGCGGAGATGGCGTTCACCCGCACGCCCTGCGGGCCGAAGTCGGCCGCCAGATAGCGCACCGAGGCCTCGAGGGCGGCCTTGGCCACGCCCATGACGTTGTAGTTCGGCATGACGCGGGTGGCGCCGCCATAGGTCAGCGTGATCATGGCGCCGCCGTCCGTCATCAGCTCCGCCGCGCGCTTGGCGCTCTCCGTGAAGGAAAAGGCCGAGATCAGCAGGGTGCGCGCGAAGTTCTCGCGGGTGGTGTCGGCGTAGCGGCCCTTCAGCTCGTTCTTGTTGGAGAAGCCGATGGAGTGGACGAACAGGTCGAGCCCGCCCCAGCGCTCCTTCAGCGCGGCGAACACCGCGTCCACGGAGGCGAGGTCCTCCACGTCGCAGGGCAGAACGATGTCCGAGCCGATGCTCTCGGCCAGCGGCCGCACGCGCTTGGCCAGAGCGTCGCCCTGGTAGGTGAAGGCGATCTCGGCGCCGGCCTCGGCGAGGGCTTTCGCGCAGCCCCAGGCGATGGAGTGGTCGTTGGCCACGCCCATGACGAGGGCGCGCTTGCCCGAAAGAAGTCCGGCGACCATCGCGCCCTCCGATTTTAAGTGCGCCCGCGCGGCGTCAGACGCGCTCGAACACCAGCGTGGCGTTGGTGCCGCCGAAGCCGAAGGAGTTCGACATCACCGCGTTCAGCGTCACGTCGTCCTTGCGCTCGCGCAGGATCGGCATGTCGGCGAAGTCGGGGTCGAGCTCGGTGATGTTGGCGCTTTCGGCCATGAAGCCGTTCTGCATCATCAGCAGCGAGTAGATCGCCTCCTGCACGCCGGCGGCGCCCAGCGAATGGCCGGTGAGCGACTTGGTGGCCGAGATCGGCGGGCATTTGTCCCCGAACACCGCGCGCAGCGCCTCGATCTCCTTGGCGTCGCCGACCGGGGTCGAGGTGGCGTGCGGGTTGACGTAGTCGATCGGGCCGCGGGCGGTCTTCAGCGCCTGACGCATGCAGCGCATGGCGCCCTCGCCGGACGGGGCCACCATGTCGTGGCCGTCGGAGGTGGCGCCGTAGCCGGTCAGCTCGGCGTAGATCTTTGCGCCGCGGGCCTTGGCGCGCTCGTACTCCTCCAGCACCAGCACGCCGGCGCCGCCGGCGATGACGAAGCCGTCGCGGGTCTTGTCATAGGCGCGGGAGGCGGTCTCCGGCGTGTCGTTGTGCTTGCTCGACATGGCGCCCATGGCGTCGAACAGGTTGGACAGCGTCCAGTCCAGCTCCTCGCAGCCGCCGGCGAACATCACGTCCTGCTTGCCCCACTGGATCATCTCCGCGGCGTTGCCGACGCAGTGGCTCGACGTGGCGCAGGCGGAGGAGATCGAGTAGTTCACGCCCTTGATCTTGAACCAGGTGGCGAGGGTCGCCGAGGCGGTGGAGGACATGGCCTTCGGCACCGCGAACGGGCCGATGCGCTTCGGGCCGCCCTTCTCGCGGGTGATGTCCGCGGCCTCGACCACCACCTTGGTGGAGGGACCGCCCGAGCCCATGATGATGCCGGTCATCTCGTTGGAGACGTCGCCGTCCTCGAGGCCGGAGTCCCGGATCGCCTGCTCCATGGCGATGTGGTTCCAGCCGCTGCCGCCGCCGTGGAAGCGCATGGCGCGGCGGTCCACCACCTCGGCGGGGTCGATGGTCGGCGCGCCCTGCACCTGGCACTTGAAGCCGTGGGCGGCGAACTGCTCCGCGCGGGTGATGCCCGACCGGGCCTCGCGCAGGGAGGCGAGAACCTCCTGCGTGGAGTTTCCGATCGACGACACGATGCCCATGCCGGTGACGACGACGCGCCTCATGGGAGTTCCTCCAGCAGCGGGGCCTTGAGGCGTTCGGCGGGGCCGTCCGCGGCGCGGTTCAAGGCGCCGGCGGGGCCTCGGGGCCCGGTATGGCTTAAACGACGTCCGACCGAAGGGTCAGGACTTGAACAGGCCGACCTTGAGGTCTTTCGCCTGATAGATGGTCTCGCCGTCCGCCTGAAGCCAGCCGTCGGCGATGCCGAGCACCAGCCGGCCGCGCACCACGCGCTTGAAGTCGACGCCGTAGACGACCTTCTTGACCGTGGGCAGCACCTGGCCGGTGAACTTGATCTCGCCGGTGCCGAGCGCCCGGCCGCGGCCTTCCGAGCCGAGCCAGCCGAGGTAGAAGCCGGTCATCTGCCACAGCGCGTCGAGGCCGAGGCAGCCCGGCATCACCGGATCGCCCACGAAGTGGCACTGGAAGAACCAGAGATCGGGACGCACGTCGAGCTCCGCCCGGATGAAGCCCTTGCCGTTCTCGCCGCCGGTCTCGGAGATCTCCGAGATGCGGTCGAACATCAGCATGGGGGGCGCGGGAAGCTGGGCGTTTCCGGCGCCGAACAGCTCGCCGCGGCCGCAGGCCAGAAGCTCTTCGTAATCGTAACTGGCCTTGCGCTCGGTCATGTCGGTTCGTCGACGTCCTCTTGATGCGGTCATGCGCCGCGCGGATGCACGGCGCGGCCTCCCTAGCACACATGGCGCGAGGGCGAAAAGCGCTTCCATCGGGAGAGGTTGCCTCCCGCGCTGCGACAGGCTATTTTAGCGAGTGACTTGCAACTAAAAGCGTCCAGTCCCAAGCGCCGGGGTTCCCTTGTCCGCCGGGCGCCCCCATAGCCGCATGAGTGTGTTGAGACCGCCGATGCCTGAAGTGACCGTGCTCCACCACGCCGCCGCGCCCGCCGCCACGCAGGCTCCGACTGCGGATTGCGGGCTGCGGCCTTCGCTCTGCGTCGCCCGCGACGTCGGCGCGCTCCTGCGCGACGCCGGCCTTCGGCCCACCCGGCAGCGCATCGCGCTCGGCCGCCTGCTCTACGCCAAGGGCGACCGGCACGTGACGGCGGAAATCCTGCACGAGGAGGCCATGCGCGCCCGCGTGCCGGTGTCGCTCGCCACCGTCTACAACACCCTGCACCAGTTCACGGAAGTGGGCCTGCTGCGCGAACTGGCGGTGGACGGCTCCAAGACCTGGTTCGACACCAACGTCACCGAGCATCACCACTTCCTGGTCGAGGACGACAACCAGCTCATGGACATTCCGGGCGCCCACGTCTCCGTGGACAAGCTGCCGGACATCCCGGCCGGCATGGAGATCGCCCGCGTCGACGTGGTGGTGCGCCTGCGCCGCAAGGCCTGAGAGCCTGTTTGGCGTCATGCCCGCGCTTGTCTCTGGCATGACGTGAGTTTAAATCGCGCGCTGAGACAGTTTCCAAACCGACTCTGAGCGGGACGTCTCGCGTCATTGAAAGAAAAAGGCCGCCCCTGAGGCGGCCTTTTTCTTTCTGTCGGCGGATCGTTCCGGGCCTCAGTCGAACCGCTCGCCCGGATAGACGCCCCAGAGCCGGTTCTGCTCGATGAAGCCTTCAAAGCCCTCGCCCTCGACGCGGCACCACTGGCTGTCGCAGGCGCGCACCGTCACCAGCACCTTGGGCTCCAGCCGGGCGGACAGACGCTCGTGGGCGCCCGCGCGCACATGGATCGGCATCGCCGACTGGTCCTTGGCCCAGGGCGTCACCAGCGCGGTGCGGCGGCCGGACAGCAGGCTGTGCCACACCCAGCCTTCCGCGCCCTCCGAGTCGCGGATGCGGCGCCAGTTGTCGTATTCCGCGATGATCTCCACCGGCTCGCCCGCGCGGCGGTAGACGAAGGCGACCGGATGCTCCTTGGTCGGCCCCTGGCGCACATAGACCTTGGCCGACTTCAGGCTGACGAAGCGCGGCACCGGCAGGCCGGACATGGGGCCGATCATGAGGCCGGCCTCGCCCGGCCGGGCGGCCTGGGACGTGGCCGCGACCGGCGCCAGCGCGCCAAGCGCCGCCAGCGCCGCGGCCGCGGCCCGCAGGCCTTTAGAGAATCGCGCCATGGTCATGCTCCCGAGGAAGGCCGACATCCGTCGTCGTCTTGCGTTCCGCCCGCCGTCTGGTAGAGACGGCTTGAGCCCCTGGCCGGGCGGCCGTCCCGGCCGGCGCGGCGGGGTCGTTCCACGCAGCATCCCTCGTTCGGCTTGACGATGGATTAACCGTGCCGGGTCTGAAGAAAGGTCGAGGGTCATGAAGAAGCGCCCGCTCGTCGTCGTCACGCGCCGGCTTCCGGACATGATCGAGACCCGGATGCGCGAGCTGTTCGACGCGCGCCTCAACCACGACGACGCGCCCATGTCGCGCGAGGCGCTGATCGAGGCCGCGCGCGAGGCCGAGGTGCTGGTGCCGACCGTGACCGACCGCATCGACGCCGCCGTGCTGGAGCAGGCCGGACCCAGCCTCAAGATGATCGCGAACTTCGGCAACGGCGTCGACAACATCGACGTGCAGGCCGCGACCGACCGCGGCGTCACCGTCACCAACACGCCGGGCGTGCTGACCGAGGACACGGCCGACATGACCATGGGCCTGATCCTGGCCGCGCCGCGCCGGATCGCCGAGGGCGCCCGCGTCATCCCGGACGACCACGACTGGTCCGGCTGGTCGCCCACCTGGATGCTCGGCCGCCGGATCTGGGGCAAGCGCCTCGGCATCGTCGGCATGGGCCGCATCGGGCAGGCGGTGGCGCGGCGCGCCAAGGCCTTCGGGCTGTCGATCCATTACCACAACCGCCGCCGGGTCGCGGCGCATCTGGAAGACGCGCTGGAGGCGACCTACTGGGAAAGCCTCGACCAGATGCTGGCCCGCATGGACATCGTTTCGGTCAACTGCCCGCACACGCCCGCGACCTACCACCTGCTCTCCGCCCGGCGGCTCAAGCTGCTGAAGAAGGACGCCTATGTGGTGAACACCGCCCGCGGCGAGGTGATCGACGAGATGGCGCTCGCCCGCATGCTGGAGGCCGGCGAGCTCGCCGGCGCCGCGCTCGACGTGTTCGAGAACGAGCCTGCGGTCAACCCCAAGCTGGTCAAGCTCGCCCGCCAGAACAAGGTGGTGCTGCTGCCGCATCTGGGCTCCGCCACGCTCGAAGGCCGCATCGACATGGGCGAGAAAGTCATCGTCAACATCAAGACCTTCATGGACGGCCACCGCCCGCCGGACCGCGTCGTCCCCGCGATGCTCTGACGCGGCGCGCGCCAAAACGCCTCCACGCGCCGTCATGCCCGCGCCTTCGCTCGCGGCATCCACGATTCGGGCCGTAAGGCTCCGCACGTGAAAACGTCGCGGACGTCCGGCTTTGCCGGACAGGATCGGAGCCGCGCCACGAGCGATCCGGTTTCTGGCGCGGCCCTGAGCGCTTAAGGGCTAGGCGCATTCTCCCTTCGGACGTTTCGAGCTTTCTTCCCTGCCTTGGGCGTGGCCCGCGCGGCGTATTGACTCGCCCAAACGGTCGTGCATGATTTGTTCTAGGAACATGTCATGAACGCTGGTGGGGGCGGCAGATGCGTGGTTTCGTTCTCGTTCTTGGACTGATTGCGGCTTGGGCGGCTTCCGCCTTGGCCTCGGGAGCCGTGGCGGCGGAGCTGGTGAGCCCGGACGAGCTCAAGTCCGGCTGGCTCGACGGGCGCACGGTGACCACCACGGGCCCGCGCGGCGGAACCTCCACCCTTGTCTTCGGAGCCGACGGCAAGGTGACGCGCAGCGGCGGCCGCGCCGGCTCCGCCACGGGCGGCGCCTGGCGGGTGGACGAGGACGGCTTCTGCATGACGCTCGGTTCGGCGCGGCGGGAGTCCTGCTACCTCGCGATCAGGACGGCGGACGGCGCGCTCAAGGTGGTGCGCCGGCAGGCCTCCGCGTTCACGTGGCGTCGCTGAAGGCGATCACGGAAGGTCTGGGGCCGGCGCGGTTCGCAGCCTGACGCGAGCCGGCGCTAAGGACTATGGCCGGACGTGATGGGACAGGTCCCGCAGCGTGGGCGAACGTCCCGTGATCGGGTTGTCCGGGTCCCAGCCGTAGGAGATGGTTTCGAACCTTAGGGAGAGGGCGTCCACCACCAGCAGGCGGCCGACCAGGCCCTGGCCGAAGCCGACGATCTCACGGATCACCTCGATCGCCATCAGCGAGCCCATCAGCCCGGCGAGCGCCCCCAGAACGCCGGCTTCGGCGCAAGGCGCGACGGTTCCGGGCGGCGGCGGCTCGGGGAACAGGCAGCGCCAGGTGGGGTTGGGCGTTCCGTCCGGCCCGGTCTCGTGAGGGCGCAGCGTGGTGATGGCGCCGTCGAAGGTTCCGAGCGAGGCGGTGACAAGCGGCCGCGCGCCGAGCGCGCAGGCGTCGGCCGCCAGATAGCGGGTGGCGAAGGAGTCCGAGCCGTCGGCCACGATGTCGTAAGCCGCGATCAGCTCGGCGGCGTTGTGGGCGGTGAGGCGCGTGGCGTGGGCCTCCACCGCCACGTGGGGATTGACGCGGGCGAGCGCGTCGCGGGCGGAGTCGGTCTTCAGCCGCCCCACGTCCGGCGTGCCGTGCAGCACCTGCCGCTGCAGGTTCGAGAGCGACACCACGTCGTCGTCGACGATCCCGATGGTCCCGACCCCGGCCGCCGCAAGGTAGAGCGCGAGCGGGCTCCCCAGCCCGCCGGCGCCGACCAGCAGGACGCGCGCGCTCCCAAGCTTCTTCTGCCCCGGGCCGCCCACGTCCCGCAGCACGATGTGGCGGGCGTAACGTTCGAGTTCTTCGGGGGTGAGCGACATGACGGGCATAAGCGCCGACGCTGGTCGAGAAAGCAAGCTTGACAGGAAAAAGAAACAGTGTTTGTTTGTTCGTCAGAGCCCAAACGGAGGCGGCCATGTCCAAGTACCAAGCCCTGACATCTCACCTCAAGAGCCAGAAAAATTCTTACGTCAGCATGTCGTTTGAAGAGCTGGAGCGCGTAATCGGCGTTCCGCTCCCCCGCAGCGCGAGCGCCCATCGCGCGTGGTGGAGCAACAATCCAACAAACAATGTTATGACGCATGCGTGGCTTGCCGCGGGCTTCCGGACCGAGCAGGTCGACATGGAAGGGCGGCGCCTGGTGTTCCGCCGCGACCCCCGGACGCCGGAGCCGCCCGCGTCCAAGGCGCCGTCCGGTCCCGTCCAGGGCGGACGGACCGTCTTGTTCGGCGTCCTCAAGGGCGAGCTCCGCCTCGCCGACGGCGTCGATCTGACCGCGCCCACAGGGCTGGCGGGCATGTCGTGAAGACAGGCGTTCTGCTCGACACCTGCGCGGTGATCTGGGTGGCCGAAGGCGCCGACATCGCCGAGAGCGCGCTAAGATTGATCGAGACCACGCTCAAGAGCGGCGCGCCGGTGTTCGTGTCGCCGATGACGGCTTGGGAGGTGGGGCTGCTGGCGGCGCGCGGCCGGATCGTGCTGTCCCGCCGCCCCGAGGACTGGTTCGCGGCGTTCATGGCGACAGCAGGGGTGAAGGCCGCCCCGCTGTCGCCTGACATCCTGATCGCGTCGTCATTCCTTCCAGGGCGACCGCCCAACGACCCGGTGGATCGCATCATGGCGGCGACCGCGCGTGTGCTGGCGTGTCCGCTGGTCACGCGCGACCGCCTGCTGCTGGGTTATGGCGAAGAGGGGCATGTGCGCACGGCGGCGTGCTGACGGAGCCCCTTTAACGTCCTGAAAGCGGGAGAGAGCGCATCCTGCGCTCCCCAGACGGAGCCGTCATCATGTCATTGCTGCGCCTCACCTTCGCCGCCGGCCTGCTGGCGTTCTCCGGTTTCGGCGCGTTCGCCGAGGAGGCGTGCGGCGGGCAGGACCTGCTCGCCAAGGCCGCGGCGGAGGGCGGCGAGGCCTATGCGGGGTTCGTGGCGCGGGCGCAAGGGGTGCCGAACGGCGAGGGCCTGCTGTGGAAGGTGGCGCCCAAGGCCGGGTCCGCCGCGGCGCCGTCCTACCTGTTCGGCACCATGCACACCACCGAGGCCGATCTGGTGGCGCTGGCCGCCCCGGTGCGGGAGGCGCTTCGGACCGCGACAACGGTCGCGGTGGAGATCGAGAACGCCAACGGCGCCGCCACCCAGGCCGAAACCATCGCCTTCGTCACCAGGAATGGGCTCGACCTCTCCGGCGGCGGGCTCGCCGGCTTCACCGACGCCCAGAAGGAGGAGGTGGGCAGGCGCCTGACGGCGAGCGGCCTGCCGGCCTCGCTCGCCACTACGCTGAAGCCGTGGTTCCTCAGCGTGGCGCTGCAACTGCCCGCCTGCGAGGTGAAGCAGATGGGGGCGGGCAAGCCCACCATCGACTCCCGCGTCGAGGCGCTTGGGCGCGAGCAGGGCGCGGGCATCGTCGGGCTGGAGACGGTGGCGGAGCAGCTCGGGATCGTGGCGAGCATGCCCGAGGACGACGCCCGCCGCATGATCCGCGACGTGGTGGCGAGCCCCAACGCCAGCGAGGACCTGCGCGCCACGGTGCTGCGGCTCTACCGGGAGCGCAAGGTGGGCTGGTATCTCGCCATGACCGGCGACGTGGTCGGGCCGCTGATGGACGTCACCGCCTACGCGGCCTTCATGGAGGAGCTGGTGGACCGGCGCAACGCGCGGATGGCGGAGCGCTCCGAGGCGCTGATCGACAAGGGCGGCGCGTTCGTGGCGGTCGGCGCGCTGCACCTGCCGGGCGAGAAGGGGCTGGTCGAACTCTACCGCAAGGCGGGCTACACGGTCACCCGGGTCTGGTGACGTCGGCGCCCCAAAAAATGCAGGGCGTCTCCGCAGTGGGGAGGGAGGAGCGCGCGAAGTCGCGCCGGGAGTGTTCTGTGACAATTTACCGGACGAGACTGCCGCCTATAAAGACGGGAGACGGGTGAGGGAGGCGGGTCCAGACCGTCCGATGGCCTCACCTGAAGGATCTGGAATGCCGCATCCGGACGAGGATCGTCGCGACCGCCATGGGGCGGACCACTCCTTTCCGGAGACGGGCGCCGCCGCGGCGCGCCCGCAGGATCCGCCGCCGTCCGGCAGACGCGGCGCGGATCTCGTCGATCTTCTCCAGAGCCCGGCCTGCGTGATCGGCCGGTCCGGCGGCGTGCGGCGCATGAACGCCGCCTGGCGCGCGTTCGCCGATCATGGCGACGACGCCGGCGCCTCCTGGCTGCGCCTCATCCACCCGGTGGACCGCTACGTCGCCATGAGCCATCTCCACGCCCTCGACGGGGCCGGGAGCGCGACGGAAATCCCGTGCCGGCTGGCGGACAGGGCGGGCGGGCATCGCTGGTTTCTTCTGAGCCTGCAGAAAAGGCCGGATGACGCCTGCGAAGACGCCGCGCTCTGTCTCGCTTTTGACATCCACGCCATGAAGCTGCGGGAGATCGACCTCGAGCGCCGGGCGTCGATCCAGGCGGACATGCTCGATGTCAGCGTGGACTGCATCAAGCTGATCTCGCTGGAGGGCGAGCTGATCCACATGAACCGGGCGGGGCGCCGCGCCCTGGGGCTGCCCGACGATTCGCCCTTCGGCATGCCCTGGCTGCCGCTGCTGCCGAGCGACGTCTGGGAGGTCGCCGAAAGCGCCCTGAAGGCGGCTCGGGAGGGGCTGTCCAGCCGGTTCCCCGGGCGCAGCCGCCTGCCGGGCCAGAAGCCGCAGCATTGGGACAACATGCTGTCGCCCATCCTCGGCGCCGACGGCGCGCCGGCCGCGATCCTGTGCGTTTCACGCGAGGTCTCCGCCGAACACGACGCCTATGACGCGCTTCGCCAGAGCCAGGAGCGGCTCGCCGCCGCCGTCCGCGTCGGGGGGCTCGGCATCTGGGACTACGACATCCTGAACGACGATCTGATATGCGACGACGTCTGGCACCGCATCATGGGACGCGATCCCCGATCGCCGATCCGTTCGGTCGAAGAGTTCCGGCTTCTGGTCCATCCCGAAGATGTGGAACGGGCGACCGAGGTTCGGCGCGCCGCCGCCAAACTGGTGGCGGACCGGCGCGATTACGCGGTGACGTTCCGAATCGTGCGGCCGGACGGGGAGATCCGCTGGGTGCGCTCCGTCGCCCTGGTCCAGTCGGACGCCGGGGAGCCGCGCCGCGCCGTCGGGTTCGTGATGGACGTCACGGAGGCCCGGCGCGGGGAGCTGGCGCTGCGGGACGCGAACCGCACGCTCCTGCGGCAGAAGATGTCGCTGACCCGCCAGAGCCTTGAGGATCCGCTCACGGGGCTTCCGAACCGGCGCCATCTCGACATGGTGCTGGCCAAGCTTTGCGGGGGCGAGGGGCCGGCCGGGGAGATCGTCTGCGTCGGGATGGCGGACGTCGACCATTTCAAGGCGTTCAACGACCGTTATGGCCACCCCGAAGGCGACGCGGCGCTGCGCGCCATCGCCCGCGCGCTGCGGTCGGCGGCCCGGACGTCGGATTTCGTCGCCCGCTACGGCGGCGAGGAGTTCGCCTTCGCCCTGAACGACGTGGCCGATCCCGCGGGCGTGCTCGACAGGTTTCTGAGCGCCGTGGCGGAGCTGAACATTCCCCATGCGGATTCGCCGCTGGGGCGTCTCGCCATCAGTTGCGGCTGCATCGTCCGCCGACGCGGCGAGGGCATGACCCCGGGGGAGCTTCTGAAGGCGAGCGACGCCGCGCTCTATGAAGCCAAGCTCGCGGGGCGCGGCCGCAGCGTCGTCCGCAACGCGCTGTAGGGAGCGTCGCCGGCGCTCCGGCGCGCGCCGGCTCAGTGGGCCTCCTCCCAGTTGTCGGCGGCGCGGGCGTCCACCTTCAGCGGCACGCGAAGCTCCAGCGCCGGCAGCGGCGCCTGCTCCATCACCCGCGTGACCACCGGCAGAGTCGCCTCCACCTCGGCCTCGGGCGCCTCGAAGATCAGCTCGTCATGCACCTGCAGCAGCATCTTCGCGCCGAGGTTGGCGGCGGCGAGCGCCTCCTCCATGCGGATCATGGCGCGGCGGATGATGTCGGCGGCGGAGCCCTGGATCGGCGCGTTGATGGCGGCGCGCTCGAAATTGGCGCGCTCCGCCGGGTTCCTGGCGTTGATCTGGGGGTAGTGGCAGCGTCGGCCGAAGATGGTGGTGACGAAGCCGTCGGCCCGGGCGGCGGCCTTGGCGGCCTCCATGTAGTCGCGGATGCCGGGGAAACGCTCGAAATAGGTCTTGATGTACTGCCCGGCCTCCTCGCGCCCGATGGAGAGCTGGTTGGCGAGCCCAAAGGCCGAGATGCCGTAGATGATGCCGAAATTGATCGCCTTGGCCCGGCGGCGCACCTCGGAGGGCATGCCGGCCACGGGCACGCCGAACATCTCCGAGGCGGTCATGGCGTGAATGTCGAGCCCGTCCTCGAACGCCTGCGTCAGCTGCGGGATGTCGGCCATGTGGGCCAGCACCCGAAGCTCGATCTGGCTGTAGTCGGCGGAGACCAGCTTCGTTCCCGGCGCCGCCACGAAGGCGCGGCGGATCTTGCGTCCCTCCTCGGTGCGCACCGGGATGTTCTGGATGTTGGGCTCGGTCGAGGACAGCCGGCCCGTGGTGGTGGCCGCGAGCTGGAAGTTGGTGTGCACCCGGCCGGTGCGCGGGTGCAGATAGGTCGGCAGCGCGTCGGCGTAGGTGGATTTCAGCTTGGAGAGCTGGCGCCAGTCGAGAATGCGCCGGGGCAGGTCGTGGCCGGCGGCGGCCAGCTCCTCCAGCACGTTGGCGGCAGTGCCCCAGGCGCCGGTCTTGGTCTTCTTCGCGCCGGGCAGCCCCATCTTGCCGAACAGGATGTCGCCGAGCTGCTTCGGGCTGCCGAGGTTGAACGGCTCCCCCGCGAGCGTGTGGACCTCATCCTCCAGCGCGCCCATGCGCTGGGCGAGTTCGCCGGACAGGCGCGACAGCAGGGCCCGGTCGATGGCGACGCCCCGGCGCTCCATCCGCGACAGCACGGAGGGCATCGGCCGCTCCAGCGTGGCGTAGACGGTGGTCATGCGGTCGGCGGTGAGGCGCTGCCGGAACAGGCTCCAGAGGCGAAGCGCCACGTCGGCCCGCTCGGCGGCGTAGGGCGCCACCCGGTCCACCGGCGCCTCGGCGAGCGGAACCCGGGCGCGGCCGGAGCCGGTCACCTCGTCGGGCGTGATCAGCGCGTGGCCGAGATGCCGCCGCGCCAGCTCGTCGAGCCCCTGGCCGCCGAGCCCGCTGTCCAGCACATAGGACATCAGCAGCGCGTCGTCATAAGGCGCGAGGCCGTGGCCGCGCTCGGCCAGCAGCGTGCAGGCCAGCTTCACGTTGTGGCCGATCTTGAGCACCGAATCGTCCGCGAGCGCGGGGGCGAGCAGCGCCAGCGCCTCCGCCTCCGGAATCTGCGCCTCGGCCGCGGCGTCGCCGCTCTCGGACAGCAGGTCGCCGCCGGCGTGGTGGCCGATGGGAACATAGGCCGCGCGGCCGGGCGCGAGGCCAAGCGCCAGGCCCACGATCTCCGCCTGCATCGGGTCGATGGACGAGGTCTCCAGGCTCAGCGCGAACCGGCCGATGTCCCGCGCCTCCGCGATCAGCGCCGCGAGCCGGCCGGCGTCGCGCACGATCTCGTAGGCCGAACGGTCGATCGTCGTTTCCGCGGCGCGGGCGACGAGCTTTTCGGCGAGGTCCCGGGGCGTCGCGCCTTCCGAGGCCGGGGCGCCGCCGGTCGCGCCGGTGTCCGCAGGGGCGGCCTGGCCGGATGCGGCGGCGTCCCCGGAGGCTGAGCCGCGCTTGGCGGACATCATCTCCGCGTCCGGCGTCACGGCGGCGGCGTCGACGCCGGTCGCCTCGGCCACCCGGCGGGTGAGGGTGGTGAACTCCATGGCCTTGAGGAAGGCCACCAGCCGGGCGGGATTGGGCGCCTCCACCGCCAGATCGGCGAGCGGCGTGTCCAGCGGCACGTTCTGGTCCAGCGTCACCAGCGTTTTCGACAGGCGCGCCAGATCGGCGCTGGCGATCAGGTTCTCGCGCCGCTTGGGCTGCCTGATCTCGCCGGCCCGCGCCAGCAGCGTCTCCAGATCGCCGTACTCCGCCAGCAGCTGGGCGGCGGTCTTGGCGCCGATGCCCGGCACGCCCGGCACGTTGTCCACCGAATCGCCGGTGAGGGCCTGCAGGTCGATCATCTTGTCCGGCCCGACGCCGAACTTCTCGAACACCTCGTCCGGGCCGATGCGCTTGTCCTTGACCGGATCGAGCATGACCACGCCGCCGCCGATGAGCTGGAACAGGTCCTTGTCGGAGCCGACGATGGTGACCTCGGCCCCGGCCTCCGCCGCCAGCCGGGCGTAGGTGGCGATCAGGTCGTCGGCCTCGAAGCCGCCCTGCTCCAGCGCCGGGATGGAGAAGGCCCGGGTGGCGGTGCGGATCAGCGGGAACTGGGGGATCAGGTCTTCCGGCGGCTCGGACCGGTTGGCCTTGTAGGCGGGATAGACGTCCTTGCGGAACGTGGTCTCGGACTTGTCGAACACCACCGCGAGATGGGTGGGGTCGACCCAGCCGGCGTCCCGCAGCAGCTTCCACAGCATGTTGCAGAAGCCGGACACGGCGCCCACCGGCAGCCCGTCGGACGGGCGCGTCAGCGGGGGCAGCGCGTGGAAAGCGCGGAAGATGTAGGACGAGCCGTCCACGAGGACGACGTGGTCGCCTTTGGCGACAGGGCGGCTTGGCATGCGGGTCTCGGCCTGGTCCCGGAGGGCGTCGGGCCGGACTATACGGCGCGGCGGCCGGAAGGAAACCCGAGGCCCGCCTCGGCTGCAGGAATTGGAAGGGCCGGAGCCTTGCGCGGGGGCCTGGAGCTCCCGCCCTTCCCGTGACGCCGCCGGAGGCGGCGCGAGCTTACTTCGCCTCTTCGATCGTCACCGACTTGGCGGTTTCGGCCGACAGCTCGGTCGCGCCCGGCGTGTAGCCGTTCAGCGACAGGATGTAGGCCAGCAACGGATCGAGCTGCTCGTCCTTGAGCGATTTGGGCGCGGTCTGCGGCATGAACTCGAAGATCCAGCCCCGCACGTCCGCGGCCGTCTGGCCGCCGAAGTGGGCCTTGAACGTGTCGCCGACGAGCGCCGGACCCAGCGCGCCGGAGCCAGCCTTGGCGTGGCAGGTGCGGCAGTGGGTGTTGTACTCCGACTGCCCCTTCTTGAGCTGCGCTTCGGTGAACGGACCCTCGGCGGCGAAGGCCGGCGAGGCGAGCAGCGCGGCTCCGATGACGAGGCTTGCGAAAGCCCTCATGGCGTACTCCCTTCAATCGAACGTGGCGTTCACGTTTACGATAGGGCGTACATACCAACTGACGGCAGGTCTGGCGTGAACTTTTTCTAGTTAAAAAGCCCATCTGCGGCGAGCGGTCGCGGTTGGGCATATCGACCAAGGGCCAGCCGCTCATTCCGCCGGCTGGAGACGCCTGTCGCCCTTGGGCCGGTCGATGTGGAAGGCGGCGGGGCGCACGAACAGGAACCGTCCCCGGCCCGTGCGCATGACCAGCCACTCCAACGCCAGCGGCGTTACCACCGCGACCACCGTGACGATAACAGAAATCCAGCCGATATCGGGAATAAGTCCCAGTTTGAGCAGGATGGCGCGGGTGGCGGCCATGGGCAGGAAGAACGCCAGATAGACCGCGATCGAGCGTTCGCCGGCGTAGCGCAGCGGTTCGCCCGCCACCGTGCCCGCCAGCAGAGCCGCGAGCGCCACCACCGCGGCGGCGCCGATCAGGCCGAGCGCCAGGCTGATCACCGGCAGTTCGGACACGCCGCCGAACACCGCGGCGCCGTTGACGAGAGCCCAGACCAGCAGGCCCGCGACCGCCAGACCCGCATGGGCGCGGGCCTTCTCGGCCAGCGCGAAGATGTACGGCGCGCCGTACCAGCCGAGCAGCACATAGACGAGCCGCGCGCAGAACTCGTCCGGTATGGTCCACCCGGTGTGGATCGGGGCGATCTCGAGCGCCGCGGCGAAGCCCAGCACCAGCGCTGGCGGCAGCCGCCGCACCAGCTTCGCGAACACGAAGAAGATCGGCAGGATGTAGATGAACCACAGCGTGCCGAAGGGCTCGATCAGCGCCAGCAGGAACTGCTCGCCCACCGCGCCGGGGCCTTCGCTGAGCGCCAGCCCCGGCCACTTGAACGCGCCCTGAATCAGCAGCCAGAGCACGTAGAAATAGGCGAAGTGCACCACCTTGCGGTCGAGATAGGTCCGCCAGTCGCGGTCGATGACGAGCGCCAGGAACAGGCCGGAGATGAGAAAGAAATCCGGCATGCGGAACGGCCGGGCGAAGGCGACCACATAGGTCATGAAGCCGGTTTCGCCGGCCGCCTTCTCGACGCCGAGCACCGAATGCATCATCACCACCATGACAATGCAGAAGCCCTTGGCCACGTCGACCCAGTCGACGCGCGGGCGGGGCGAGGATGCGACGGGACTGTGGCTCATGGCGGTCCGGCTCCGGCGGAAGTCTCGCGCCAGTGTGCCGTGAAAACCGGTTCAGAAACGTGAAAGACAGCCGCCGGAATCGCCGGTCGCGCGCAAGATTGTCTTAAACGCCGTCGCTCAGCCCCGCGCCGCTCAGCACCGCCTTGCGCACCAGGTCCTGCAGCGTGCTGACGCGCAGCTTCTCCTTCAGGCTGGAGCAGGTGTTGGCCACAGTCTTGTAGCTGACGCCGAGCCCGTCCGCGATCTGGGCGTAGGACTTGCCCTCGCCCAGCAGCGCCAGCGTCTGCAGTTCGCGGGCGGTGAGGTCGCTGCGCTCGCGCCGCTGGCGGGAGCCGAGCAGCGCCACCTGCACCGCCATGTCGTGGCCGATGTAGGGCTGGTTGCGCCGCACCTTCTCGATCGCCTCAAGGAAGGTCTTCGGCCCGGTGTCCTTGGACAGGAAGCCGGTGGCGCCGGCTTTCAGCGCGCGGCTCGCGATCACGGGGTCGCCATGCATGGAGAACACCAGGATCGGCGTTCCCGCGTCCCGCACCCGCAGGCGCTTGATCAGCGACAGGCCGGCGAGGCCGGCGCCGCGGATGGCGAGATCGACGATGATCAGGTCGGGCTTCGCCCGGCGGTAGATCTGGAAGCCCGACAGCGCGGTGCCCGCCTCCAGCACCTGATCGAAGCCGGCGTCCAGCAGCACCCGCCGGCATCCCTCCAGCACGATGGGATGGTCGTCGATGATCAGGGCGGAGGTCATTCAGGTCGGGCTCCGGAATCGGGCGTCCGGTCCAGCGGGGCGAGCGCTTCGAGCGTCGCGCCGCGGCCGGGGGCGCTGCGCAGGGAAAGTCGGCCGCCGAGGGCCTGCAGGCGCTCGCTCAGGCCGATGAGGCCAAGGCCGGGCGGCGTGGTCGAGGCGACGCCCTCGCCGTCGTCCCGCACGCGGATCAGCAGCGCGGGGCCGCCGTCGTCGTCGCGCGCAGGCGCGACGGTGACGTCGATGCGCTGCGCGCGGCCGTGGCGCAGCGCGTTGGTCACGCCCTCCTGCACGCAGCGGTAGGCGGTGAGGTCGGCGGCCTCGCCATAGCCGTCCTCGAGATCGGCGGCTTCGAGCGAGAAGCGCCGCTCCGGGTGATGGCGCTCGAAGTCCGTGATCAGACCCGCCAGCACCTCCGCGAGCGGCGCTTCGCCCAGCGCGATCGGCCGCAGCCGCCGCAGCAGGCGGCGGTTGGCGTCGGACAGGCGGGCCGAGATCTCCGTCACGGCGCGCAGCCGCTCCGGCGCCGTGGCGGGCAGGGCGCCTGCGGGGGCGGCGGTGACGTCGCGCTCCAGCGAGGCGAGGTTGGCGCGCAGGCCGAACAGGCAGGGGCCGAGCTCGTCGTGCAGGTCCGCGGCGATCTGGCGGCGCTCGTCGTCCTGCAGCGTCACCATGCGCCGCGACAGCCGGCGGTTGGTGGCGCGCTCCGCGGCGAGCGCCCCGGCGAGCGCGTTGAACCGCTCGGCCAGCACGGCGAGCTCGGCGCTGTGGGGCAGGGGCAGGCGGCGGTCGAGACGGCGGCGCTCCAGATCCGACAGGCCCGCCGCCAGCTCGCGCAGCGGCGCCAGAACGCGCCCCAGCGCCACGGAAAAGGCCGCGAGCGCGATCACGTTCAGCGTGACGAACAGGATGGCGAGCGACACCAGGTCCTCCCACACCTCGTCGACCTCGTCGGAGGCCTCGCCGTGGATCACCACCTCGCCGGCTTTCTCGCCGTTGATGGCGACCGGGATCACTCTCCGCTCCGGCGCGGGCGCGATCAGGGCCTCGAACCAGCGCGGCGCCCGCATCTCGCCGCTGTCCGTCGGGCGCTGGACCTCCGAAGAGCCGACCTCGCGGCCCGCGGCGTCGAAGGCCAGCACCCGCACATGGCGCACGCCGGTGAGACCGAGCTTGACGTCCTCCATGGAGCGCAGGCGGCCCACGTCGCGCTGCATGCGCAGCAGGGTCTCCCGCACGAAAGGCTCGGCGATCTCGAGCGACGAGGCGATCTCGACGCGGGTGGCCTCGCGGGCGTTGAACACGGTCACCGCCACGGCCGCGAGACAGCAGGCGATGTCGATCGCGGCCACGATCGCGAGGATGCGCAGGCGCAGCGAGCGCGCCGGCCGCGACGCCGGCGCCGCAGGTCCCGACACGACGTCGTCGCCCTCGTCCGCCGCGGCGAGCGTCACTGTTCGTCGCCGGGCTTCGCCATGGGCAGGGGCTGTCGGCCGAGAGCGGCGAGAGCTTCGTCGCGACTCATGCCCTGAATGCGCGCGGTGACGTAATGCTGGCAGGTCTCGCCGAAGCCGGCGCGCTCTCCGACCGGGGCGATCGACACCAGCCCGGCGATGATGGAGCGCGGCTGCTCCGTCACGCCGTTTTCCGACAGCATCTCCTGCACCTGCACCGCACGGTTCGCGATCATGCGCGGACCCTCGGTGTAGCGCTGGTCGGCCTGGGCGATCAGGTCGCGGATCGCGACGGCGTTCGGGTCGGAGGGTTCGATCTCGCGGCCGGCTTCCCGGCTCGCCAGCCACGCGCCCGGCGCGATCTTGTCCTTTATCTCCAGCCAGCGGAGCTGGTGCGCGCCCTTCTCGTGGGTGAGAGCGGCGACCACGTCCTGATGCGGCTCGCTCGGCGCGGGGTCGTCGCAACCGGTGAGACAAAACATCGCGACCACGAAAACTGTGGCGCTGGAGAATTTAATAAGCGAATGTTGAGACATGGCGCTTTTTGACTTCTTCGTTTGCGCGAAACCCGCCTAAACGTTGGTCTAATGCACTCTGAGGCGGAACGCACCCCCGACGAAAGCCGTCGGCGGGGGCCACAGGCTCTAGCGTCCTCGTTTCTCTTAGTGAATTGGCCGAACGCCGATTTTTGCGTTTGGGGCGCTTCGAAAGCGCGGGCGCCGCAAAATGGCAATGAAATTGCAAAATCTTCCCGGACCATTTTTCCAATGGTGCCCGAGACAGTTCGTCCAACTTCGGGAAAGAGTTGCCCCGCTGCAGAACGCAAGAAGCGCGTCAGGCGCCAAGTAATTGACGGTTCATTCGCACGACTTCGGGCCGTCACGCGTCGCAGCGCGCCGCGGGGCTCCGTCCTCTCCAGGATCGGCGCCGCACCACAAGAATGGGAAACGCAAGGGGTTTCACATGATCAACCTTCGAACGTCCGTTTCGGCGTTCACGCTCGTCGCGACCGCGGCCCTGGGCGTGGCTGCGACGGGCCTGCCGGCGGCCGCCAACGACAAGCTCGTCGAGCTGTCGAAGAGCGAAGCCAACTGGCCGATGACGGGCAAGAACTACAGCGCGAACAACTACTCGACCGCGAAGCAGATCAACGTCGACAACGTGAAGACGCTGCGTCCGGCGTGGGCGTTCTCGACGGGCGTGCTGCACGGCCACGAGGGCACGCCGCTCGTGATCGGCGACAAGATGTTCGTGCACACGCCGTTCCCGAACATCACCTTCGCGCTCGACCTCAATGAGCCGGGCAAGATCGACTGGATGCACAAGCCGAAGCAGTCCCCGACGGCTCGCGCCGTGGCCTGCTGCGACGTCGTGAACCGCGGCCTGGCCTACTGGCCCGGCGACGGCAAGACCCCTTCGCTGATCCTCAAGACCCAGCTCGACGGCCACATCGTGGCGGTCAACGCCGAGACCGGCGAAGAGTTCTGGAAGATGGAGAACTCCGACATCAAGGTCGGCTCCACCCTCACCATCGCTCCTTACGTCATCAAGGACTCGGTCCTGGTGGGCTCCTCGGGCGCCGAGCTCGGCGTGCGCGGCTACGTCACCGCCTATGACGTGAAGACCGGCGCTCAGAAGTGGCGCGCCTACGCGACGGGTCCGGACGAGGAAGTCAAGCTCGCCAAGGACTTCAACAGCAAGAACCCGCACTACGGCCAGTTCGGCCTCGGCACCAACAAGACCTGGGAAGGCGACGCCTGGAAGATCGGCGGCGGCACCAACTGGGGCTGGTACGCCTACGATCCGGACACCAACCTCTTCTACTACGGCTCGGGCAACCCGGCGCCGTGGAACGAGACGATGCGTCCGGGCGACAACAAGTGGACGATGACCATCTTCGGTCGTGACATCGACACCGGCGAGGCCAAGTTCGGCTACCAGAAGACCCCGCACGACGAGTGGGACTACGCCGGCGTCAACGTCATGATGCTCTCCGAGCAGAAGGACAAGACCGGCAAGCTGCGCAAGCTGCTGACCCATCCGGACCGCAACGGCATCGTCTACACGCTCGACCGTGAGGACGGCACGCTCATCTCGGCCGACAAGCTCGACGACACCGTGAACTGGGTGAAGCAGGTCGATCTCAAGACCGGCATCCCGGTCCGCGATCCCGAGTTCGCGACCCGCATGGACCACAAGGCGACCGAGATCTGCCCGTCGGCCATGGGCTACCACAACCAGGGCCACGACAGCTACGACCCCGAGAAGCAGCTGTTCTACATGGGCATCAACCACATCTGCATGGACTGGGAGCCCTTCATGCTCCCGTACCGCGCGGGTCAGTTCTTCGTCGGCGCGACCCTGTGGATGTACCCTGGCCCGAAGGGCGATCGTCAGGGCTACGAGGGCCTCGGCCAGATCAAGGCTTACAACGCCATCACCGGCAAGTACGCCTGGGAGAAGATGGAGCGCTTCGCGGTTTGGGGCGGCACGCTCGCGACCGCCGGCGACCTGGTGTTCTACGGAACGCTGGACGGCTTCATCAAGGCCCGCAACTCCAAGACGGGCGACCTGCTCTGGAAGTACCGTCTGCCTTCGGGCGTGATCGGTCATCCGATGACCTACACGCATGACGGCAACCAGTACGTCGCCATCTACTACGGCGTCGGCGGCTGGGCGGGCGTCGGCCTCGTGTTCGACCTGACCGACCCGACCGCGGGTCTGGGCGCGGTGGGCGCGTTCAAGAACCTGCAGCACTACACCCAGATGGGTGGCGGCGTTCAGGTCTTCTCGCTCAACGGCAAGAACCCCTACGACGACGTCAACGTCGGCGAATGGACCGGTCCGAAGGCCAACTGATCCCGAGCGGATCGGCCTTCAGGCTTCACGCGCTCATCTCTCCGGCGGCGAACGCCGCCGGAGAGACCTTCTGAAAAGAAAAGCACGACTGCTGAAAACGACGATTCAAGGCCGCCCCGTAGCGCTCAGGCGCCGGAGAAGCACCACAGGCCGGGATCGCAGGGAGACGATGCAGATGGCATTCCGTTCGAACGGCCGCGCGCGCGCGGCGCTGCTTGGAGGCGCGGTTCTCGCCGCCGCCCCGTTCGCAGCCGCCCTTCCGACCGCCGCGGCGGAGCCGCTCCGCATCTGCGCCTCGAGCGTCGAGGCTCCCTATTCCGAGGCCAAGGCCAAGGGGTTCGAGAACAAGATCGCCGAGATCATCGCCAAGGCCGCCGGCCGCGAGGCCGAGTTCGTCTGGAGCGACAAGCCCGCGATCTACCTGGTGCGCGACTATCTCGACAAGAAGGCCTGCGACGTGGTGTTCGGCGTGGACGCCGACGACGAGCGGGTTCTCGCCACCAAGCCCTATTTCCGCACCGGCTACGCCTTCGTGACGCCGGCCGACGTGCAGATCGGGTCGGACTGGAAGGACGCCGGCCGGGACGAGTTCAGGAATTTCGCCGTGCGGTTCTCCACGCCGGCCGAGCTGATCCTCAAGGCCGCGGGCAAGTATGAGAACAACCTGTCCTACAACCTGTCGCTGGTGAACTTCGAGGACAAGCGCAACAAGTACACGCAGGTGCCGGCGGACAAGCTGGTCAACGAGGTGGTGAACGGCGACGCCGACATGGCCATCGCCTTCGCCTCCGACGTGGCGCGCTATGTGAAGAACGCGTCCAAGCCTCTGAAGCTCACCCTGATCAAGGATGACTTCGAACGTTCCGACGGAATGAAGATTCCGCTGCATTTCGACCAGGCGATCGGCGTCCGCAAGGACGATGCGGAGCTCCGAAAGGAGCTTGACGCCGCGATCGACAAGGCGAAACCCGAGATCGACGCCGCGATCGCCGAAGAAGGCATTCCGACGCTCCAGCCCAACGGCTGAAGCGTGAGGCGTGGGTCCGGAACCTCCCGTGTCCACCTTTCAGTGAGTTTCGGATGATCAATCGCAAACTGCTCATGGCGGGATTCGCCGCCGCCGCGCTCGCCCTCGGCGCGGCCGGAGCGATGGCGCAGATCGAGCTGCACAACACCGTCACCGGCGAGCCGCTCAACCTGTCGGACGCCGGTGAAGAAGGCCAGGACACCCCGGCTTTCAAGGAGTTCCTGCAGACGGGCAAGAACCCGTACAACAAGGAGCCGAACTGCCTCGCCAACGGCGAACAGCTGTTCCTGAGCATGTGCTCGGGCTGTCACGGCCACGTGGCGGAAGGCAAGATCGGGCCCGGCCTGAACGACAACTACTGGACCTATCCGGACAACAACACGGACAAGGGCCTGTTCGAGACCATCTTCGGCGGCGCGTCCGGCCAGATGGGCCCGATGTACGGCGCCGTGAACCCGGACCAGATGCTCCAGATCATGTCCTGGGTGCGCCATCTCTATAAGGACGGCGTCGAGGACGCGGCCTGGCTCGACGACGACCAGAAGGCGAGCTTCAAGCCCTATGACGGCCATGCTCATGCGCCGAAGCCGGATCCGGAAAAGACCCCGGAGACCTGCAAGGTCAGCGAGTAACAGAATCTCCGCCGGCGGGCCGGCGCGGGAAAAGGCGCGTCCGCAGCCATAAGCGGACCGCCTTTCGGTTGGAAAGCACTGCAACACCTCAAGGAGGAAAGCTCATGTCCAAGATCGCCGCTTTCGGTCGGCTCGCCGCGGCCGCTGCGCTCGCCACCGTCGCTGTCGCCGCCCCGGCGCTCGCGTATGACGGCACGAACTGCAAGGAGCCGGGCGTGTGCTGGGAGCCGAAGCCCGGCTACCCGGCCAAGAATGAAATCAAGGGTTCGAAGTACGACCCGAAGCACGACCCGAAGGAAGTCGCCAAGCAGTCCGACTCGATCAAGGCGATGGAAGAGCGCAACGCCGCGCGCGCTGACAACTTCGCCAAGACCGGCAAGTTCGTCTACGACGTCAAGAAGATCGGCGCGAACTGACGCTTCGCCGTCGGCCGGGTCCGGACTCGACATCGTCACCGGGTCCGGCCGACGCTTCAGATCAGGAATCCCGTGCGGTTCGACGCTGTCGCAATCGCTCCCTCTTGTCGTCTGGACGGGTCTCTTCCGGCCGTCCTACGGGATGACGACACGCACCTCGCGGCCGCTTCGGCGCGTTGTCCTGTGACATCGCCGGGCGGCCGTCTTTTCCAGGCGCGTTCGAGACCGAGGTTCGTAGACAGATGGCGACTTCAACCCTCGCGGCGGGTCGCCGCGTCGAGGGCCTTGCGCCCGAACTGAACGCCTGGCGCGACCAGGCGCTGGCCTTCGAGGCCGAGGTCGGACGCGCGGTCGTCGGCCAGCCGGAGGTGGTCAGGCTCATGACCATCGCCCTGTTCGCCCGCGGCCATGTGCTGCTCGAAGGCGACGTGGGCGTCGGCAAGACCACCATCCTGCGCGCCGTGGCGCGCGCGCTCGGCGGCCCGTTCGAGCGCATCGAGGGCACGGTCGACCTGATGCCGACCGACATGCTCTACACGGCCTACGTGGACGACGACGGCAAGCCCCGCGTCGAGCCCGGGCCGGTGCTGCACCACGGCGAGGACCTCGCCGTGTTCTTCTTCAACGAGATCAACCGCGCCCGTCCGCAGGTGCATTCGCTGCTGCTGCGCCTGATGGCCGAGCGCAGCGTCACCGCCTTCGGCAAGGAATGGTTCTTCCCCCATCTGGTGGTCTTCGCCGACCGCAACCGGGTGGAGAAGGAGGAGACGTTCGAGCTTCCCGCGGCCGCGCGCGACCGCTTCCTGATGGAGATCGCGGTCGACACCCCGGCGGACCCGGAGGTCCGGCGTCAGCTGGTGTTCGATCCCCGCTTCCACGACGTGGACCGGCTGATCGAGAGCCTGAGAGAAGGCGTGCTGGATCATAAAGGTCTGGGCGACGCCGGGCGCGCCATCCAGCAGTCGATCGCCACGGCGCCTGCGCTCGAGTCTTACGTGCTCGGCCTGTGGGACGCGGTGCGCGCGCCGAAGACGGCGGGAATCGAGATCCCGAACGTGGACATGGATCGCCTGCTGCAGGGCGGCGCCAGCCCCCGCGGCGTCGGCGCGCTGGTGCGCGCCGCCCGCGTCCGCGCCTGGCTGGAGGGCCGCGACATGGTGCTGCCGGAGGACGTGCGCGCCGTGTTCAATCCGGTGATGGCGCACCGCATCTTCCTCGATCCGATCTACGAGGTGCGGCGCGACCGCATCGTGCCCGAACTGTGCCGCCAGGTGTTCGAACGGGTGCCGGCGCCGTGAGCGAGGCCATCCGCCGGGCAGGCCCGCCCCGCGCGGATCTGCCGTACCGCCTGTTCGGCCGCGCGCGGGGCGTCGCTCCCGGCTCGCACCGGGCGGTGGGCGCGGGCGCCAACGGCGCCTTCCTGCGGCACGCCTCGATTCTGGAGATCCCGGACGCCCGGCGCATCGACATGCGCGCCTCGCTGCTGGACCCGCTGGGCGGCCTCAAGGTGCGGCGGTTCGAGAATCGCGCCCGCATCGACGTGTTCGTGCTGCTGGACCTGTCCGGCTCCATGGCCTTCGGCCGCGGCGGCCGCGCCGACGATCCCGTGGCCGAGCTGGTGTCCGCCGTGGCCCATGCGGCGGTGCGCGGGCAGGACCGGTTCGCGCTGATCGCGGCCGGGCCGAACGCCCGAGAGGATCTGGCCATCCGCCCCACCCGCCGGCGTGGCGTCGCGGACGAGGTCTGGGCCAAGCTTGTGGACGAGGTGGGCGAAGGGCGCGGCGTCGCGAGCCTGATCGAGGCCGCCGACGAGCTGCCCCAGCGGCGCGCGCTGGTGTTCGTCGTGTCCGATTTCCTGATGCTGGAAGAGGAGCTCTCCGAGCTCATGGGGCGGCTGTGGCGCCACGACGTGGCCCCGGTGGTGGTCCGCTCCAGCGCGGTGGAGGACCGGCTGCCGCGCTTCGGCCTGGTGGAGACCCGCGATCTGGAGACCGGCCGGCGGCGCATGGTGCTGATGCGCAAGTCGCTGCGCGAGCGCTGGATCGCCGAGGCGCGGGCGCGCCGCGCCGGGCTCGACGCCGTGTTCCGGCGCTACGGCCGCCCGGCCTTCGATCTGGTCGACCGGTTCGAGCCGGACGCCTTCGCGGATTACCTGCTTTCGGGAGGCGTGTGATGCGCCGCGCCGCTCTCGCTTTCGCGCTCGCCCTCGCCATGGCGGCTCCTGCGGCCGCCCAGGTCCGGGACGTGCGCACCTCCGGGCCGAAGCCGTTCGGCGTGCTGCTGGGCGACGTCTTCACCCTGCGCACCAGCTTCGTGGCGGACGCGCCCTACACGCTCGATCCGGCCTCGCTGCCGAAGACCGGCGCGCTGACCTACGCCATCGACCTGCGCCGGCTCGACGTCACGGAGAGCGCGGCCCCCGGCGGCGGCGTGCGCTACGAGATCACCGCCGAATACCAGACGTTCTACTCCGCGCTCGAGACCCGCACCGAGACCGTGCCGCAGATGTCGCTGTCGGTGGTGGACGGGAAAGGCGGCCGCAAGGAGTTCAAGGCCGGCGGCTGGGCCTACATCACCTCGCCGCTGCGCCCCCTCATCACCACCTCGGGCGAAACCCAGTACGATCTCCGGCCCGACGCCGTTCCGCCACGCATCAGCCTGCGCCCGGCGCAGACCGCGGCGCTGTGGTCGGCGGGCGCCGCGCTGCTCGCGCTGCTGCTGCTGGCCTGGAGCCGGGCCTGGCCCCCGTTCCATACGCGGCCGTCGCGGCCGTTCACCCGCGCCGCGCGGGTGGTGGCCAAGCGCGCCCCGACGGGCGAGGCCGGCTGGCGCGAAGCGCTGATCGACCTGCACCGGGCGTTCGACGCCACCGCGGGCAAGCGCCTGCTGGGCGACGATCTGGGCGCGTTTCTGGCCCAGCGCCCGGCGTTCGCCCGGCACGAGGCGGGCATCCGCGCCTTTTTCGACGCCTCCCGCCGGGTGTTCTTCGGCGGCGCGGCGCCCGCCGCCACGGGGCTTTCCGCCGATGCGCTGACGCGGCTCGCGCGCGATCTCGCGGGGGCGGAGCGCGCCTCATGACCTGGATCGGCTTCGATCACCCCTGGGTGCTGCTGCTTCTGCCTCTGGCGCTTCTGCCTCTGGCGGGTTCGCCGCTGCGGGCCTCCGCCACGCCGTCCGAGGCGCTGGCGCCGCGCGATCCGCTGTCGAGCGCGATCAGCGCCACGCTCAAGACGCTCGGCGTGCTCGCGATCGCGTTCATCGTGCTCGGGCTCGCCGGCGCCCATCGCCGGGACCAGCAGGTGGAGCGCCGGGGCGTCGGGGCCAACATCGTGCTGCTGATCGACCGCTCATCCAGCATGGACTCCACCTTCGCCAACCGCTCGCCGACCGGCGCGGAGGAGTCGAAGTCCGCGGCGGCGCGACGGCTTCTGACCGATTTCGCCACCCGGCGGCCCGCGGACCGGGTGGCGGTGGCCGCCTTCTCCACCGCGCCCATGCTGGTCTCGCCCATGACCGACCGGCACGACGCGGTGCGCGCGGCCATCGCGGCCATCGACCGGCCGGGTCTGGCGCACACCGACGTGGGCCGCGGCCTGTCGCTGGCCTTCTCGCTGTTCGACGACGAATCCACCGAGACATCCCGCGCCATCGTGATGGTGTCCGACGGCGCGGCGGTGATCGACCGCCGGGTGCAGGACGCGCTGCGCGACGCTTCCCGGCGCAACCCGGTGCGGCTCTACTGGCTGTTCCTGCGCACGCAGGGCGCGCGCGGCATCTACGACAAGCCGCCGCCCGGCGAGCCGGACAGCCCGCAGACCTATCCCGAGCGGCATCTGGACATCTTCCTGAAGAGCCTCGGCCTGCCGTACCGCGCCTTCGAGGCCAACAGCGCCCAGGAGGTCTCGGCGGCGATCAAGGAGATCGACCAGCTCGAGCAGCGCCCCACCACCTATGTGGAGACGATCCCGCGGCAGGATCTGGACTGGGTGTTCTACGCCTTCGCCTCCGTGGCGCTGCTTCTGCTGCTCGGCGCCAAGCTCACCGAGCGCCGTCTCGACGAAACGCCCGTCCCGCTCCGCCGCGACGGCGCGCTGCAGCCGCGGAGGGCCGCGTCATGAGGCTTGGTCTGTTCAAGAGCCTGCTCCCGCCGGTTCTTCTGCTGGCGGCGCTGGTCGCGCTCGGCGTCACCGGCTGGCGGCTCTACGGCGTGTCGAAGGAGGCCGCGGTCCAGCGCGAGATGGTCGCCAACCGCGACGTCACCCCGCCGGACGACGCCAGCGGCGTGCTGCTGTTCCAGCGCGCGCATTATCTGCTGGTGCGCGACCGCATCGACGAGGCGCAGGGCCTCGTCACCCGCATCACCGATCGGGCGTCGCGCCATGTGACGGCGCGGTTCCACTACGACGTGGGCAACGCCCGCGCCCGCCGCGCCATCGCCGCGATCGAGGCCACCAAGATCGACCTCGCCATTCCCGAGGTGCGGCTGGCCAAGGAGGCCTACAAGGAGGCGCTGCGCGCCGACCCGGACCTCTGGGACGCGCGCTACAATCTCGACGTGGTGATGCGGCTGGTGCGCGACTTCCCCGAGGTGGAGCGCGGCGAGGAGGAGACCCAGGCCCAGCCGAAGAAGCTCTGGACCGACCTGCCCGGCCTGCCGCGGGGGCTGCCGTGAAGCGACCGGACCTGCGCACGCTGGCGCTCGGGGGCGCGCTCGCGCTCGCCGTCGTCGCCGCGCTGCAGCCGGAGGCGCAGGCCGAGCGCCCCACCTACGACGTCATCGCCTATGTGGACATCACGGGCAGCATGAGCGCCCGCGATTACGTCACCGCGGACGGCAAGCCCCAGAGCCGGCTGGAGGCGGTGAAGCAGCGCCTCGCGGCCGCCGCGGGCCGGCTGCCCTGCGGCTCGCGCTTCGGCCTCGGCGTGTTCACCGAACGGCGAATTTTCCTGCTGTTCGAGCCCATGGAGACCTGCCGCAACTACGTGGCGATCTCCGGCGCCATCAAGGGGCTCGACTGGCGCATGGGCTGGGAGGGCGACAGCCGCATCTCCGCCGGCCTGTTCCGGGCGATCGACGCCACGCGGCCCACCGGCGCCGACGTGGTGTTCCTCACCGATGGCCAGGAGGCGCCGCCGCTCAGGACCGACATGGAGCAGACCTATGACGGCGAGCAGGCCCGCGGCCTGATCGTGGGCGTCGGCGGAACCGATCTGGTGCCGATCCCCAAGTTCAACGATTTCGGGCGCGAGATCGGATTCTACTCCATGGAGGACGTGCCCCAGGCCTCGCGCCTCGGCGGTCCGCCCAAGGGGGCCGAGAACCTGCCGGGCTACAACGCCCGCAACGCGCCGTTCGGCGAGATGCCCGCCGGCGAGGAGCACCTGACCTCGGTCAAGGAGCCCTATCTGAGACAGCTCGGTCAGATGACCGGGCTCGGCTACGCCCGGCTCGGAACCGGCGACGAGCTGGCGGCCGCGATCGAGGCCAACGCCCGCCCGCACCCGCACGCCGTGCCGATCGATCTTTCGCCCGCCCCCGCCGCGGCCGCGCTTCTGGCGTTGGCCGCTCTCTACGGGACGTCGCTCGTCGCCAGACCGCGGCGACGGCGCCCGCTTAACGCTCAAGGAGTGTCGTCCTGATGTTTCATATGCGCTTCACTGCCGCCGCCGCAGCCGTCGCGTTCGCCGTGGCGGCGCCGGCCTACGCCCATGGCCCCACCCCGCAGAAGGTCGAAGAGAAGGTCGAGATCAAGGCCGAGCCGGCCAAGGTCTGGGCCGTGCTGAAGGACTTCGGCGCGATCCAGTCCTGGCACACGTTGGTCGAGAAGAGCTCCGGCCCGGCCAACGGCCAGGGCGCCGAGCGCAAGTTCTCGGTCAAGGGCAAGTCCGGCGAGATCACCGAAGGCCTCGACGAGTATGACGAGGGCAAGATGCTCTATGGCTACCGTCTGTCCGGCGACGCCGGCGACGTGCTGCCGGTCAGCTCCTATTCCGCCACCATCTCGGTCGCGCCCAAGGACGGCGGCTCGGAAGTGACCTGGCAGGGCCGCTTCTACCGCGCCGACACCTCCAACGAGCCGCCGGAGGGCAAGGACGACGAGTCCGCGGTCGCCGGCATGACCGAGTTCTTCAAGGCTGGTCTCGACGGCCTGAAGGCGAAGGTCGAAGGCAAGTGACCGGCCGCTCCGCCGCCCGCCTCGCCGCCGCGCTCGCGGTCGCCGCCGCGTTCGCGGCCGGATCGGCGGCGCGGGCGGCGGAGCCCGTGATCGCCGTCGTCAGTCAGGCGGGGGCCACCCTCGGCTTCCTGCCGCTGACGGCTGGCGAAAAGGACGAGCGCGTGCCCATCGGCGAAACGCCGGCCGTGATCGCGGTCGGCCCCGACGGGCGCACGCTGTACGTCACCCATCCCGACAAGGGCCGGGTGTCGGTGCTCGACGCCGTCACCCGCCGGGTCGCGGCCTCCTTCGTGGTCAAGGGCTCGCCCTTCGGCGCCGCCGCCACGGAGGAGAACGTCTACGTCACCGACTGGTCCGGCAACGCGCTGCACCGGATCGACGTCGCCACCGGCGCATCGGTGAACCAGGCCTCGGTCGGGCGCTCGCCCGCGGCGGTGATCCTCGACAAGGCCGGCCGCCGCGCCTATGTGGCCGCGCGCGAGGCGGACGCGGTGTCGATCGTCGAGCTCTCCACCATGACCGAGACCGGCCAGATCAAGGTCGGCCGGGCGCCGTTCGCGCTGGCGCTGTCGCCGGACGAGCGCCGGCTCTACGTCGCCAACGTCCAGAGCAACGATCTTTCGGTGGTGGACGTGGAGAGCGGGCAGGAGATCAAGCGCCTCCCTGTCGGCAAGATGCCCTACGGCGTCGCGGTGACGCCGGACGGCGCCCGTCTCGCCGTCACCAACCAGCACGACGGCACGGTCTCCCTCATCGACGCCACGGCGCTGACGGTGACCGCCACCGTCAAGGTCGGGTCCTATCCGGAAGGCGTGGCCATCACGCCGGACGGCCGCACGGCCGCGGTCGCCAACTGGTTCGACGACACCGTGTCGCTGATCGATCTCGATCAGGCCAAGGTGACGGAGACGCGGGAGACGGCGCAGGGGCCGCGCACGCTGCTGGTCCTCACCCCATGAGGCGCGCCGCTTCGCGCCTCGCGAAGCGGCTTTCGCCGGCGCTCGTCGCGCTCGCCGTGCTTGTGGCGGGGCCGGCGTTCGCCGCGCCCGCCCGCTGCCAGGGCACGGACCTCGTGGGCGTCCTGCGGGACGAGGACCCGGCGCGCTACGCGGCCTTCGAGGCCGCGGGCCGGCGCACCCCCGACGCGGAAGGGCTGCTGTGGCGGCTGGAGAAGCCGGGCCTGCCGCCGTCCCATCTGTTCGGCACCATCCATCTGTCCGACGACCGGCTGAAGCCGCTGCCCCGAGCGGCGGCGGAGGCGATCGCGGGCGCGCGCCTCGTGCTGGTGGAGCCCAGGGAAGTGTCGGATCCGCAAGCGACCGCTGAGGCCCAGATGGCGGCGGGACGCCGCGCGGTGCGGGCGGGGGGAGGGGCGCTGTTCCGGGTGCCGGAGCGGGACCGCCGCGCCGTCATCAACCTGCTCGCCGCACGCGGCGTGCCCGAAACCACGGCGCAGCGGCTGGAGCCCTGGTTCCTCGCCATGCTCGCCACCGCCCCGAGCTGCGAGATCGCCCGCATCGACCAAGGCGAGATCAACGTGGATCAGATGGTGGTGGAGGCCGCCCGCGCCGCCGGAGTCCGGGTGGAGGGGCTGGAGGGAGCCGACGAGCAGATGGCGACGCTGGCCTCCGCGTCGGAGGATCTGGCGCTCCGGGTGCTGGTGGACACCGCGCGGCTCGGGCCGGCGTTCGCGGACTACATCGAGACCACGGTCAATCTCTACCTCGACCGCCGCATGGGCTTCCTCGCCGCGGCGCTCCGGGAGTTCACGCTGGGCGGAACGCGCATGATCACCCAGCTCGACTATCTCGACAGCGTCATGGGCGAGCGCAACGCGCGCATGCACGACCGCTCCCGCGACGCTTTCGCGGACGGCGGCGTGTTCATGGCGGTGGGGGCGCTGCATCTGGTCGGCGACGACGGGCTGGTGGAGCGCCTGCGCCGCGACGGTTACGCCGTCACCCGGGTCTGGTGAGAACGGGCCGCAGGGCGCGGCCCGCCTCGGTCCGTCACTGCTGCGACAGCCTCTGCACGGTCTGCGCCGTCTGGGCGACGTTGCGCGCGGTGGCGAGGATCTGCAGGAACTTCTGCAGCTCCGACAGCTTGGCGTTGGCGACGTAGAGCACGTCCTTGTCCCGCACCACGAAGGCCTTGGCGTAGAAATAGGCGGCCGGGTCGCGCAGGTTGACGCGGTAGACCATGGGCACGCGCTCGCCGAAGCGGCCGTCGTAATCCGGGCGGATGGCGCGGGCGGCCGAGGCCGGCTCGTAGCGGAACACGAACAGCGCGCCCGGATCGGAGCGCTGGTCCATCAGGCCGCCGGCCTTGCCCACCGCCTCGAGCAGCGAGATGCGCTCCAGATCGAACATGATCGGGCCCGGCTGCGGCACGGCGCCGAAGGCCAGGAACAGCTCCGGGTCCTTGGTGAGGTAGACGCGGTCGCCCGGCTGGACGAAGACGTTGTCGGCGGGATTGTCCACCAGCGTCTTCATGATGGCGGAGGCCTGGCTCGAGCCGCGCACCAGCGTCACGCGGGTCTGGAACAGCTCGTTCTTGGCGCCGCCGGCGGTGGCGATGGCGTCCAGCACCCGGTCGCCGGCCGCGGTGATGGGGAAGCGGCCGGGCTTGCCCACCTCGCCGTTGACCACGAAGCTGCGGCTCACGGTCTCGGTGATCTGCACCAGCGCCTGGGGCTGGATGGCGCGGCCTTCCAGCGCGGCCACGATGCGCTTCTCCACCGTCTGCGGCCCGGCGCCCGCGGCGGAGATGCGGCCGGCGTAGGGCACCGTGATGGAGCCGTCGGAATCGACCCGCTGGGTCAGCGACACGCGGGCGCCGAGATCGCTGGAGAACAGGCCGCCCTGGCCCGCCTCGAACAGCTGCACCGACAGCACGTCGCCCACGCCCACGATCTGGCCGGGGGCGGGCTGGGGCGCGGCGAAACGCTTGGAGAACGGCGCGGCGCGGTACTGGGACAGCACGTCGACCACGCGCTGGTTCAGGTCCACCAGCAGGTAGTCCTTGATGGCGGTGTTCGAAACGCTGGGCGGATCGATCTGTTCGGTCGTGGGACCTGAGGCGGGCAAAGTGGCGCAGCCGCCCAACAGCGCGGTCGCGACCGCGACGGCGGCCACGCCGGTTACCTTACTGGACCGCATGCGTCCTCACTTGACCGTAACCCCGATGGCGGAGGTAGCACCGAACAGGTTGCGTGCCAACTAACGAGGCCTTAACCGCCTCAATCATCACAAAGCCGCCACATCTCCCCCGGCGCCCTGAGGCGTGAGGGACACATGGATCAGACGGCGGCCAGCAGCATGCGGCCCAGGTCGTCCACGCTCACGTCCCGGCGGCTCGCGACCTCCGTCGCGCCCGCCGTGCTCCACAGCAGGTAATCGGTCGCCCGCCGGTCGGGCAGGTCGGGATGCAGCAGACGGCCCGGCGCATGGTCGCCGTAGAGGCACAGCAGCCCGCCGCCGGGCGCCGCCTTGAGCGCCGCCGCCACCCGGCCGATCATGCGGTCGGCGTTCGCGAGGTGGCGGGCGTACTGCTCCGCGGCGTCGGCGGTGTCCGGCAGCCGGCCCGGCCCCCAGGGGCCGTGGTTCTCGATGGTGACGGCGAACAGGAAGGCGGAACCCGTCGCGGATGCGATTTCGCGTTCGAGCGCCTCCGCCACCGCCGCGTCCGCCACATAGGGGCCGAAGCGCGGGGCGTCGTCGAAGGCGCGCCCGTCCAGAAAGCGGTCGAATCCGAACTGCGGGACCAGCAGGTCGCGGTCGAAGAAGCGCCGGTCGTACGGGTGCAGGAACAGGGTCTCCCGCCCCGACGCCCGGAGCAGCTCCGGCAGCGTGCGGCCGAGATAGGCGGGCGCGGTCAGATAGGGGTCGAGGGCGTCGAGCCCGAGCGTCTCCGACGGCAGTCCGGTGAGGAAGCCGAACTCGCTGCGCATGGTGTAGGCGCCTTCCGCCGGCGCGCGGCAGCGGCCGAAGGCGAGCGCGCCGGCCCGCAGCGCCTCGAGCGCGGGCAGAGCCGGGCCGGGGAGGCCGCGGGCCGCGATGTCCACGAAGCTCTCGCACTGGATCGCCACCACGAGGCGCGGGCCCTGCGCGGCGGGGCGAGGGGCGGGCAGGGCGGCGATGACCGCCCCGGCCTGCGCCGACGGCCGTTGGGCCGCGCGCCAGACCAGCGCGTGCAGGATCAGCGTGGCGATCAGCCCGAAGCGGCGCACGTCCGCGTCCGGATCGGCCGGGTCGGAGACCACGCCCGCAGCGAAGCGGGCCACGCCCGGCCTGAGCAGCGCCCAGGCCGTCGCCGCGGCCACAAGCGGGGGAAGGGCGAGCCACGGTGCTCCGCCGGTGGGCAGGATCGCGGGTTCGGCGGCGAACCACAGCGCGGTGGCGACCGCGAGGCCGGCGAGCGTCAGCAGCGCGGGCGGGCGGGCCAGCTTCTCGGCGTAATAGAGCCTTGGATGGCGGATGGCGTGCCGCACCAGCGCCGCGTCGGAGAACACCAGCGGTTCGCCCAGAATGCCGTGCTTGATGTGGCTGCCGGCGCCGAACAGGCCGGCGGCGACCACCGTGACCAGAGCCGCATGCCACGGCCGCCAGGACAGCGCGAAGGCGGCGGCGAACAGCCCGAGATGGATCGCGAGCCTGAGCGCCAGCACGCCGGCCGGCGCCCGGAACGGCCGGACGGACGGCGGAACGCTCTCCAGCGCGACCGCAAGGACGAAGGACAGCAGGAAGGCTGCGGCGAGGGCGGTCAGCGCGGCCTCCGGTCCAGCGGCCCCAGCAGCCGGTGCCGGGCCAGCGCATAGGCGTGGCGGGCGCGGGCGAGCGCCCGTCCCAGCGGCGTCGCGGCCCGGGCGCGGCCTTCCGCGATGCGGTCGAGCGCGGTCTCGGGCCCGCAGGGCAGGCCGGAGACCGGATCGTGATAGAGCGGGTAGAGGATCAGCGTGGCGGCGACCAGTTCGTCCAGCGTGCGCGCGCGGCCCCGGCGGGGATGGGGCGCGAGGTCCTCGGTCAGGCCCCAGCCGGAATAGAACGGCTGGCCGTGGGTGACGACGCGCAGGCCCCGGAGGAGCGCCTCGAAGCCCGACAGCGAGGTCATGGTCTCCAGCGCCTCGCATTGGGGGTAGAGGTCGGCGATGGCGCCGTCGACCACCACGGCGTCGGCGAGCCGCGCCAGTTCGGCCTCCGCCACCGCGCCCTTGCGATAGCCCGCGACCACGTCGGGATGGGGCTTGTAGACGATGAAGGCGTCCGGGTTGCGGGCGCGGGCGGCGGCGAGCAGGTCGCGGTTGGTGCGCACCGCGCCGGCGCCCTTCAGGATCGAGGCGTCGTCCTCCACCTGGCCGGGCGCCAGCACCCCGCGCCGGCCCTCGGGCACGATCCGGCCGCGCGCAGCGCCCACATTGTACTTGGTGACGTTCTCCGCCACGAGCCGGGCCCGCAGCCGGGCGGCGCGATCGGCGAGCGCGGGCGGAATCGCCGCGTGGTTCAGCAGGTTTTCGAGCTCGCTCGGAACCGAGGGGTCGTAGTAGATGCCGGCCTCGTCCAGAACCAGCGACAGCGCCGGCGTGAAGGCCGCTCCGAGCCCCACCGAACGCAGGAAGCCGTCCTCCAGCCGGGCGAGCGGCGCGCCCGCGGCTGTCGCGGCCTCTTCCGCCGCGTCGCGCCCGCGGGAGGCCCAGACCACCACGCGCCCGCCGCAGGCGTTCGCCCGGCGCGCGGCGGCCTCCGGGGAAGGCTCGAACAGCGGAGGGCCGTTCGGCCCGGCGAGCAGGGCCGCCACCGCCGGGCGCTTCCAGCGGGTGACGCCGCAGCCCACCGAGCGGCGCGACGTGCGGGCGCGGTGGCGCAGCGCGTCGGCGGCGATCTCCAGCGCCCGGGCCGCCGAAATGATTCGGCGATCAAAAGGGTCGAGCCAGACGATTCCCGGCTCGGAAGGGTCGAAATCCGCCTCCATCCTCAACTCGCCGGGCGGCGCCAGCCGGAGCAGATTGTCGCGGGCCTCCGCGGGATCGATGTCCCTGTCCGGCTTAAAACCCACGGTTGCGCCCGTGATCCGGTAGCCGAGGGGGCGGCCGGCGGCGTCGAACAGCGCGAGCCGCAAGGGCGCCGGCGCGAATCGAACCACGTGCGTCCCTGTTGCGATTGCGAAGGTTTCGGCTTCGCTTTCGCGAGGGTCGCCGGGTGTGGTCACAACCGCCGCGAAGCGGTCTCCGGCTTTCGGATGAAGCTCCGCCGCCAGTCCCAGCGCGGCCGCCACATCGGTCTGCTTTTGGGTCAGGCGCGCGGAGACGATTGCCACTCTCGGGGCCGTGTGTTTCAATCCGCGCATCCGGTTGATAAGCGACAGAGCCATAAGCAAGCGCTATCGGCGTCGCGCCGATGTGGCAATGGCTCATAAAACTCAATCGTCGCGTTGCCGCCGCATTCGCGGGCGCAGCATGCCGGAGTGGGGCTGAAAGACGAAATGGCGGCGATCCGGTTTTCGGATGTGACCGTCCTGGGCGATGGATGAACAACCGCGGCGAGCACACCGCACGGCCGGGTCGGACGTTCCTGTTCCTGCAGGGTCTGGCCTCGCCGTTCTTCCGCAGGCTCGGGCGAACGCTCGTGCGGAAGGGCTACGGCGTCGAGCGCATCAATCTCAATCTGGGCGACCGGCTGTTCTGGTCGGTCCCGGGCGCCTGCGACTATCGCGGCCGCTACGAGGACTGGCGCGGCTATCTCTCGCGCTTCATGGACGAGCGCGGCGTCACCGATCTGGTGCTGTTCGGCGACGGGCGGCCCTACCACCGGGTGGCCATCGCCACCGCGCAGCTGCGCGGCGTGGCGGTGCATGTGTTCGAGGAAGGCTACATCCGGCCGGACTGGATCACCATGGAGCCGGGCGGCGTGAACGGCTTCTCCAGTCTGCCGCGCGATCCGGACAGCGTCCGCGCGCTGGCGGCGGCCGCGCCTGAGGCGCAGGTCCCGGCGCACATCCGCGGCGACATGCGCACCCGCACCCTGTGGGACGTGGTCTACAACTCCGCCAACACCTTCTTCCCCTACCTCTACCCCGGCTACCGGCGCTATCGCCCGCACCACCCTTACGTGGAATATGCGGGCTGGCTCGGCCGCATCGTGCGCGGCAAGGCCGAGGCCCGCCGCGCCTCCGCGACCCAGGCCGACCTCACGCGGGACGGCGCGCCCTATTTCGTGCTGCCGCTGCAGCTCGACAGCGACTACCAGATCCGCATCCACTCGCCGTTCAGCGCCATGACCGAGGTGGTGAACCTTGTGGCGCGCTCGTTCGCGGCCCATGCGCCGGCGGAGGCGCGGCTGGTGGTGAAGCTGCACCCGCTCGACAACGGGCTGGTGAACCGCCGCCGCGTCACCGCCCAGACCGCCAAGCGCACCGGCCTCGGCGACCGGCTGCTGTTCATCGACGGCGGCGACATGCCCAAGCTGCTGGAGGGCGCCCGCGGCGTGGTGGTGGTCAACAGCACGGTGGGCACCCAGTCCATCGACATGGGACGCCCCACCATCGCGCTGGGGCAAGCGATCTACGACATGCCGGGCCTGACCCATCAGGGCTCGCTCGAATCGTTCTGGAGCGCGCCCGAGGCGCCGGACCCGGACTTCGCGCGCGACTTCCGCAAGGTGGTCATCGCCAAGACCCAGCTCAACGGCGGGTTCTACTCGCGCGAGTCGGTGGAGATCGCGGTCGCCAACGTCATCGCGCGGCTGCAGGAGCTGGCGCCGCTGTCGACCCGCCGCGCGGTCGCGCTGCAATGGGCGACGCCGCTGGCGGACGAGGCGGCCCCCGCGCCCGCGCCCGGCGAGTGAGCGCTTCTCCCTTTCGCTCCGTGGTCATCACGGGCGGCGGCCGGGGCATCGGCGCGGCGCTCGCCCGCGCCTGCGCCGGGCCGGACGTATCCCTGCTGCTGATCGGCCGCGACGCCGCGCGCCTGGGCGAGGTGGCCGAGGACTGCCGCGCGCGGGGCGCCGAGGTCGAGGTCGCGGCGCTCAGCGTCACCGAACATCCGGCGCTGGCGGCGGCCATCACGGCCTTCGACGCCCGGCGGCCGGTCGATCTGGTCATCGCCAACGCCGGCGTCTCCGGCGGGCTCGGCGACGGCCGCGCCGCCGAGAGCTTCGAGAGCGCCCAGCGCCAGCTCCGGGTCAACCTGGAGGGCGCGGTCGCCACCGTCGCGCCGCTGGTCGAGCCCATGCGCGCCCGCGGACATGGCCGCATCGCGCTGATGAGTTCGCTCGCGGCGCTGCAGCCGGTGGGCGACACGGCGGCCTATTCCGCCTCCAAGGCGGGCGTGCTGGTCTATGGCGAGGCGCTGGCGGATTTCCTCGCGCCGTCCGGCGTCGGCGTGTCGGTGATCTGCCCCGGTTTCGTCACCAGCGACATGAGCGCCCGCTATCTCGGCCCGAAACCGTTCGAGATGTCGGCGGACGCCGCCGCGGCGCTGATCCTGAAGCGGCTGGCCAGGGGCTGCGAGCGCATCGCCTTCCCCTGGCCGCTGGTGGCGCTGATCCGCCTGTCCCGGCTGCTGCCCCGGCGGGTGTCGCGCTACGTGCTGTCGCGGGTGCCGGTGGAGATCGCCCCCGACCGCGCCATGTGAGAACGGCGGCTGAGAACGGCGGCCCTGGAGCCGCCGTTCGTCCGTCTTACGCCGCAGCCGCGACCGCCCGGGGGCCGACCACGAGGCCGGAGCCCGTGGCCGAGACCGGCACATGCTGGCCGTCGCGCACCTCGCCCGCGAGGATCAGCTCGGCGAGCGGGTCCTGCACGTACTTCTGGATCACCCGCTTCAGCGGCCGCGCCCCGTAGGCCGGGTCGTAACCCTTCTCGGCGAGCCATTCGCGCGCGCTTCCGTCCAGATCGAGCGTGATCTTGCGGTCCTCCAGCAGCTTGCGCAGCCGGGCGAGCTGGATGTCCACGATCGCGCCCATCTGGTCCCGCTTCAGGCGGTGGAACAGCACGATGTCGTCCACGCGGTTCAGGAACTCCGGCCGGAAGTGCGTGCGCACCACCCCCATCACCTGATCGCGCACCGCGTCGGTGTCCTCGCCGTCGGGCTGGTTGACCAGATACTCGGAGCCGAGGTTCGAGGTCATGATCAGCAGGGTGTTGCGGAAGTCCACCGTGCGGCCCTGTCCGTCCGTCAGGCGCCCGTCGTCGAGCACCTGCAGCAGGATGTTGAACACGTCCGGATGGGCCTTCTCCACCTCGTCGAACAGCACGACCTGATAGGGCCGGCGCCGCACGGCCTCGGTCAGCGCGCCGCCTTCCTCATAGCCCACATAGCCGGGAGGCGCGCCGATCAGTCGGGCAACGGCGTGCTTCTCCATGTATTCGGACATATCGATGCGCACCATGGCCTGGTCGTCGTCGAACAGGAACGCGGCAAGCGCCTTGGTCAGTTCGGTCTTGCCGACGCCGGTGGGCCCCAGGAACATGAACGAGCCGATCGGCCGGTTCGGATCCTGCAGCCCGGCGCGGGCGCGCCGCACCGCGGTCGAGACCGCCTGCACCGCCTCGGCCTGGCCTACGACGCGCTTCGCCAGCTCGTCCTCCATGCGCAGCAGCTTGGCGCGCTCGCCCTCCAGCATCTTGTCCACCGGCACGCCGGTCCAGCGCGACACCACCTGAGCGATGGCGTCGGGCGTCACCACCTCCTGCACCATGGAGCCGGCGCCGCCGGCGTCCTCGGTCTCCTTCAGCTCGCGCTCGAGCTTCGGGATCACGCCATAGGCCAGCTCGCCGGCGCGGGCGAGGTCGCCCTTGCGCTGGGCCTGCTCCAGCTCGATGCGGGCCTTGTCCAGGTTCTCCTTGAGGCTCTGGGCGCGGCCGAGCTTGTCCTTCTCGTTCCTCCAGCGCGCGGTGAGGGCGTCCGCCTTCTCCTGCAGGCCGGCGAGCTCGGTCTCGAGCTTGGACAGGCGGTCCTTCGAGGCGTCGTCGGTCTCCTTCTTCAGCGCCTCGCGCTCGATCTTGAGCTGGATGATGCGGCGGTCGTACTCGTCGAGCTCCTCGGGCTTGGAGTCCACCTGCATCCTGAGCCGCGACGAGGCCTCGTCCATGAGGTCGATCGCCTTGTCCGGCAGGAAGCGGTCGGTGATGTAGCGGTTCGACAGCGTGGCGGCGGCGACCAGCGCCGAGTCCGCGATGCGCACGCCGTGGTGCAGCTCGTACTTCTCCTTGATGCCGCGCAGGATGGAGATGGTGTCCTCCACCGTGGGCTCGGAAACGAACACGGGCTGGAACCGGCGGGCGAGCGCGGCGTCCTTCTCCACATGCTTGCGGTACTCCTCGAGCGTGGTGGCGCCGACGCAGTGCAGCTCGCCGCGGGCGAGCGCGGGCTTCAGCAGGTTGGAGGCGTCCATGGCCCCGTCCGCCTTGCCGGCGCCCACGAGGGTGTGCATCTCGTCGATGAACAGGATGATCCCGCCCGCCGCCGACTGCACCTCGGACAGCACCGCCTTCAGCCGCTCCTCGAACTCGCCGCGGTACTTCGCGCCGGCGATCAGCGCGCCCATGTCGAGCGCCAGCAGGCGCTTGTCCTGCAGCGATTCCGGCACGTCGCCGTTGACGATGCGCAGCGCCAGCCCCTCGACGATGGCGGTCTTGCCGACGCCGGGCTCGCCGATGAGGACGGGGTTGTTCTTGGTGCGGCGGGACAGGACCTGGATCGCGCGGCGGATCTCCTCGTCGCGGCCGATGACCGGGTCGAGCTTGCCCTCGCGGGCGACGGCGGTCAGGTCGCGGGCGTATTTCTTCAGCGCGTCATAGGCGTTCTCGGCCGTGGCGCTGTCCGCGGTGCGGCCCTTGCGCAGCTCCTCGATCGCCGCGTTCAGCGCCTGCGGGGTGACGCCCGCGGCGGCGAGCGCCTTGCCGGCGTCGGTGTCCTTCTCCAGCGCGAAGGCGGTCAGCAGCCGCTCGGCGGTGACGAACTGGTCGCCCGCCTTCTTGGCGAGCTGCTCCGCTGCGGTGAACACCCGCGAGGTGGCGGGCGCGAGATAGAGGTTGCCGCCGCCGGAGCCGCTCACCTGCGGCGCCTTGCGCAAGGCGGCCTCCACCGCGGCGCGGGCGTCGGCGGGCCGGCCGCCGGCGCGCTCGATCAGGCCGGAGGCGAGGCCTTCCGGGTCGTCGAGCAGAACCTTCAGCACATGTTCGGGAAGAAGCTGCTGGTGGCCGGCGTTGGTCGCCGCCGTCTGCGCCGCCTGCAGGAACCCCCGGACGCGTTCGGTGTAGATTTCCGGATTCATGCGTCTCTCCTCTGGAGCGCGCCGTCGTCCGCCGCCCTCATGGGCCCGAGCGGACAACGCAGGGATTATGGCCCCCGCGCTTCGGCGCCTCAATGACCGGCGGCCGAGCGGCCGCCCGGGAGCGCCGGTCCGGCCTCCCCCTCGCGCTCCATATGGGTGTGTCTTTCAGGTCACAAAAGGGGAGCGTCCGAAATTTCCGCTCCGGAGCCGGACCAAAGAAAAAGGCCGCCGGGCTGACGCGCCGGCGGCCTTTGACGTTCAGGTCGGCCAGAGGCCGGCGCCTCACTCGGCGCCGGACGGCTCCACGTCGCTGGGGGCCGCGGCCTCGCCGGCCTCGTCCTTGTAGCGGCCGTAGCGGCGGCGGCGGGCGCGGGGACGCGGCGACGCATCCTCGGCCTCCGGCTGGGGCGCGTCCGCGGCGGCCGTCTCGGGCGCCGGGGCGGCGGCGACCGCAACGGTCTCGGCGGGCTCCGGCGCCGTCTCGGTGACGGAGGCCGGGGCCTCGGTCACGAAGGCCGGCTGGGACGACCCGCCGGTGATGAAGGCGGGCAGCGCGCTCACATTGGCGTCGTCCGCGCGCTCGCCGCGCTCCTGCCAGTCCGGGCGAGGTCCGCGCTCGCGGCGTTCGCCGCTGCGCTCGCCCCGCTCGCGGTTGCGCTCGTTGCGGCGCGGCTGCTGGTCGTTCCGACGCGGCTGCTGGTCGTCGTCGCGGGGAGCGCCGGCGTAGGGCTGGCCGTTGCCGTTTCCGTTGACGTGCCGCGGCTGGCGCTCTCCGCCGTTGAAGCCCTGCGGGGCCGCGACGGGCTGGGGCGCAGGCTCCGCGCCGTCCTGCTCGTCGTCGAAGTCGAGCGAATCGGAGAAGTCGTCGGCGTCGGCGCGCACGAAGGTCTGGTGCGGCTGATACTGGGCCTGGGCCGCGGCGAGCAGGCGATAATAGTGCTCCGCGTGCTGCAGGTAGTTCTCCGCCGCCACCGGGTCGCCGGACGACTGGGCGTCGCGCGAGAGCTGCACGTATTTGTCGGCGATGGTCGCCGCGGTGCCGCGGATCTTCACGTCCGGCCCGTTCGACTCATACGAGCGGGTCAAAGGGTTCGGACCCTTGCCGCCGCCGCCGCCTCCGCCGCCCCCACCGCCGCGGTTGCGGCCGCGAAGGCGCTTGGACTGTCCTTGCCTCATGGCGTTCAAATCAGCACTCGTTCTGTTTCGAAGGGCCCAAAAGCCGGGGGACCGACCGATCCGCCGGCCGCCCGCCGCCGCCGTTCCGGTGAAGGAAAGGGGCGTCCGGAGAACGCCCGGCCATATGGCGCGAGCGACCCGGCCGTCGGACCATGCGGCGAAACCGCGAGGGCCAACGCAGGCGAGATCGAAGCGGTGCGTCGATCTTTCGAAGCCGTCCCGACGCCATGGCGCGGTCGCAGCTTCAAAATTATCCGTCCGTCGCTCACGGTCCCTGCGCAATGCAACGCAAGCGGGCGTCGGACGATTCCGACCCGGAACATAGCGTTCCGCCCTTCACTTTCCAAGGCTTTTTTAGACGTCGGACCGTCGTTCCAGCGTCAGCGCCCGGGGAACGCCGCCGAGGTCCTTCCGGGCGGCGCCGGCGGGAACGAAACCCGCCGATGCGGCGATCCGGGTCACGTCCGCCTCCTGCCCGATCCCGAGTTCGAGCACGGCGACGCCGCCCGGCGCCAGCAGCCGGTCGAGATCCGCGATGATGGCGCGGTAGGCGTCGAGCCCGTCCGCGCCGCCGTCCAGCGCGGCGGGGGGGTCGAAGGCGCGCACGTCCCGCTCGAGCCCGCCCATGTCCGCGGTGGGGATGTAGGGCGGGTTGGACAGGACCAGATCGAAGCCGCCCGTCAGCGCTCCGGCCCAGTCGCCGGCGAGGAATGCCGCGCGGCCGCCGAAGCCCAGCCGGGCTGCGTTGTCCCGCGCGGCCCGGGCCGCCCCTTCCGCGCGGTCGACGCCGACGCCGAACGCTTCGCTCCGCTCGGACAGCACGGCGAGCAGGAGGCAGCCGGAGCCGGTTCCGAGATCGAGCGCGCGCGCCGGGCGGTCGGGCAGCGCGGCCAGCGCCGCCTCCACCACGGTCTCGGTGTCCGGGCGCGGCTCCAGCGTGTCGGGGGCGAGACGGAACGTCAGGCCCCAGAACTCCCGGAAGCCGCGGATGCGCCCCACCGGCTCGCCCTCGAGCCTGCGGGCGACGAGCGCCTCGAAGCGGGCGAGGGCGTCCGCGGGCGCGGCGTCGCGGGCGCGGGCCAGCAGCGCGGCGCGGTCGAGGGCGAAGGCCTCCTGCGCCAGCGCCTGGGCGTCGAAGCCGGGGCTTGCGAGCCCGGCCGCGCCGAGGCGGGCGGCGGCGGCGCGCAGGGCGTCGCCAAGGGTGGTGGTCACGCCGCGGCGTCCTCGGCGGCGAGCAGGCGGGCGCGCTGCTCGGCGGCGAGCGCGTCCACCAGATCGCTCAGGGCTTCGCCCTCCATCACCTGATCGAGCTTGTAGAGCGTCAGGTTGATGCGGTGGTCGGTCACCCGGCCCTGGGGGAAGTTGTAGGTCCGGATGCGCTCGGAGCGGTCGCCGGAGCCCACCTGCACCCGGCGCGCGTCGGCGCGGGCGCCGTCCACCCGCTCGCGCTCCAGATCGTAGAGCTTGGCCCGGAGCAGAGCGAGCGCCCGGGCGCGGTTGCGGTGCTGGGAGCGCTCGTCCTGCACCGCCACCGCGATGCCGGTGGGCAGGTGGGTGACGCGCACCGCGGATTCGGTCTTGTTGACGTGCTGGCCGCCGGCGCCCTGCGCCCGATACACGTCGAAGCGCAGCTCGGCGTCGTCCAGCGTCACGTCCACCTCCTCCGCCTCGGGCAGCACCGCGACGGTGGCGGCGGAGGTGTGGATGCGGCCCGAGCTTTCGGTCTCCGGCACCCGCTGCACCCGGTGGACGCCGGATTCGAACTTCAGCCGGCCGTAGACGCCGTCGCCGGCGATCTCGGCCACGATCTCCTTGAAGCCGCCGGCCGCGCCCTCGCTCGTCGACAGCACCTCCACCTTCCAGCCGCAGGCGTCGGCGTAGCGCTGGTACATGCGGAACAGGTCGCCCGCGAACAGGGCGGCCTCGTCGCCGCCCGTGCCGGCGCGCACCTCGAGGATGACGCCGCGGCCGTCGGCCTCGTCCTTGGGCAGCAGTTCGAGCTGCAGGGCGCTCGCGGCGGCGTCGCGGCGCTCGCGCGCCTCGGCCAGCTCGGTCTCCGCCAGCGCCTTCACCTCGGGATCGCCGGACGGATCGTCGGCGAGATGGTCGAGATCGGCGATCTCGGCCTCGATGGCGCGCAGCCGCTCGATGGCCTCCACCACGGGCGCCAGCTCCGCCCGCTCGCGGCCGAGGCGCGCCAGACGGTCGCCGTCCGTGGTCCCGGACAGCGCGTGGTCGACCGCGGCGAAGCGTTCCAGCACCGCGTCAAGCTTTTCGGCAGGAAGATCGACGTTCACGGCTCGACAGGAAGCCCCCGTTTGGCGGCGTAGGCCTGCAGCGCCGGGCGCAGGCAGGACGGCCCGTCCTCCGCGTCGATCAGCGGCTCCACCACCGAGGCGGCCTCGGCCACGTCGAGCGACAGCAGCATGGTCTTCACCGGGCCGACGGCGGCCGGCGACACCGACATGGCCCGGTAGCCCACCGCGAGCAGGGCCATGGCCTCCAGCGGCCGCGCGGCCATCTCGCCGCAGAGCGTGACCGGGGTGCCGTGCTTGGCGCCGGCCCGCGCCACGGCGCGCAGCGAGCGCAGGAAGCCGCGGCTGAGCGGATCGAACCGGTTGGCGATGCGCGGGTTGCCCCGGTCCGCCGCGTACAGGAACTGCATCAGGTCGTTGGAGCCCACCGACAGGAAGTCCGCCTTGCGGGCGATCTCGTCGAGCTGGAACAGCAGCGACGGCACCTCCACCATCACGCCGAGGCTCATGGAGGTGGGCGCCCGGTGGCCGTGGGCGTCGAGGCGGGCGCGCTCGCGCTGCACCACCGCCACCGCCTCGTCGAACTCGGACACCGCCGCGACCATGGGGAACATGATGCGCAGCTCGCGGCCGGCGGCGGCGCGCAGCATGGCGCGCACCTGGGTGCGCAGCAGCGCCGGCCGGTCGAGCCCGAGCCGGATGGCGCGCCAGCCCAGCGCCGGGTTCTCCTCCGACTCCATGCTCATGTACGGCAGCACCTTGTCGCCGCCCACGTCGAGGGTGCGGAAGGTCACCGGCTTGCCGCGGGCGGCCTCCAGCACGGAGCGGTAGAGCGCCTCCTGCGCCGCGGTCTTCGGCAGCGAGGTCGCCACCATGAACTGCAGCTCGGTGCGGAACAGGCCGACGCCGTCGGCGCCCGTCTCCTCGATGTGGGGCAGGTCCACCAGCAGGCCGGCGTTGAGGTAGAGCGAGACGTCGACCCCGTCCTGGCTGCGGGTCGGCTTCTCGCGCAGCGCCCGGTACTGCTCCTGGCGGCGGGCGCGGAACCGCACCTTGTCGGCGTAGGCGCGCTCCACGTCCGGGGTCGGCCGCACATGGACCTCGCCGGAGACGCCGTCGACGATGATGGCGTCGCCGGCCTCCACCAGCCCGGTGGCGTTCTCGAGCTGGCCGACCGCCGCGATGCCGAGCGCGCGGGCCACGATCGCCACATGGCTGGAGCCCGAGCCCTCCTCCAGCACCAGGCCGCGCAGGCGCGAGCGGTCGTAGTCCAGCAGCGCGGCCGGGCCCATGGAGCGGGCCACGACGATGGCGTTTTCGGGCAGCTCCGCCACGGCCGGGGCCATGCCGAGGCCGGGGGAGGTCAGCTCCCGCAGCAGCCGGTTGGCGAGGTCGTCCAGATCGTGCAGCCGCTCCCGCAGGTAAGGGTCGGTCTGGCGCTGCATGCGGGCGCGGGTGTCGGACTGCACGCGCTCCACCGCCGCCTCGGCGGTGAGGCCCGTCAGCACGGCCTCGTGCAGCCGCCGGCCCCAGCCGCGGTCGTTGGCGAACATGCGGAAGGCTTCGAGCACGTCCCGGTGTTCGCCGGCGCGGGCCACGTCGCCCTCGTCCAGCAGCACGTCGATGGAGGCGCGCAGCCGCGCCAGCGCCGCGTCGAGCCGCTTCAGCTCGGCGGCGGAATCCTCGGCGATGAGGTTCTTCACCACCACGCGCGGCTCGTGCAGCACCACATGGCCGAGGCCGATGCCTTCGGACAGGGGCGCGCCGCCCGCATGGGCCGGGCGACGGCCCACGGGCTCCACGCCGCCGCCGGGCGGCGCCAGCTCGCCGCTGGCGATCATCTCGGCGATGACCATGGCCGTGGTCTGGAGCGCCTCGATCTCCTCGTCGGAATAGGAGCGGTGGGCCTTGTTCTGCACCACCAGCACGCCGAGCGTGTTGCCCGAGCGCAGGATCGGGACGCCCATGAAGGAGTGGTAGATCTCCTCGCCCGTCTCCGGCTTGTAGGAGTAGGCGGGATGGGCCTGGGCGTCGGCGAGGTTGACCGGCTCGGCTTCGTCGGCGACGAGGCCGACGAGGCCCTCGCCCTTGCGCATGGTGGTGCGGTGGACGGCGTCACGGTTGAGGCCCTCGGTGGCGTACAGCTCGAGGTCGCCGTCCACGCGCAGCACGTAGACCGAGCAGACCTCCGCCACCATGTTGGCCGCGATCAGGACGACAATGCGGTCGAGCCGCTCCTGCGCCGTCACCGGCTCGGCCATGACCTCGCGCAGCCGGCGCAAAAGCACGCGCGGGCCGCCATACGCGCCTCGCATCTTCCGCTCTCCGGATCGGTGGGTCCTGGCCGCCCTCGGGCCGCCGACAGGCCCGCCGCGTTCAGGCCTTGTCGAGCCCGTATAGCGAATGCAGCGTTCGCACGGCAAGCTCGGCGTAGGCCGCGTCGATCAGCACCGAAATCTTGATCTCGGAGGTGGTGATGGCGCGGATGTTGACGCCCTTCTGCGCCAGAGCCTCGAAGGCCTTGGCCGCCACGCCGGCGTGGCTGCGCATGCCGATGCCCACCACCGACACCTTGCAGACGTCGTCGGTGGAGCTCAGCGCCTCGAAGTCGAGGCCGGCGCCCTTGCGGGATTCGAGGATCTGCGACGCCTTGGCCAGATCGCCGCTCGGCAGGGTGAAGGTGATGTCGGTGGTGCTGCCGTCGTCGGAGACGGTCTGGACGATCATGTCGACGTTGATCGCCGCGTCCGCCAGCGGGCCGAACACGGCCGCGGCCACGCCCGGCTTGTCCTTCACGCGCCGGAGCGTGATCTGGGCCTCGTCCTTGGAGTAGGCGATGCCGGTGACGACTTGTTTTTCCACGATCTCGTCCTCGTCGCAGATGAGCGTTCCGGGCGGCAGGCCGTTGGGGCCCACCTGCGGCGCGTCCGGCGCGTCGAAGCTCGAGCGCACGAACAGCCGGACCTTGTGCACCATGGCCATTTCGACCGAGCGCACCTGAAGAACCTTGGCCCCGAGCGAGGCCATCTCGAGCATTTCCTCGAAGGCGATGCGCTCCATGCGCTGGGCCTTCGGCACGATGCGCGGATCGGTGGTGTAGACCCCGTCCACGTCGGTGTAGATGTCGCAGCGGTCGGCGCCGATGGCCGCCGCCACCGCCACCGCGCTGGTGTCGGAGCCGCCGCGGCCAAGGGTCGCGATGCGGCCGTCGGGTGCCACGCCCTGGAAGCCCGCGATCACCGGAACCAGACCTTCGCTCATCAGCGCGGTCAGCGACCCGCCCTCGATCGATTCGATCCGGGCCGAGCCGTGGGTCTCGTCGGTGCGCAGCGGGATCTGCCAGCCCTGGAACGAGCGCGACGGCACGCCCATGCCCTGCAGCACGATGGCGAGCAGGCCGGAGGTCACCTGTTCGCCCGAGGCGACGATGGCGTCGTACTCGCGGGCGTCGTGGATGGCGCCGGCTTCCCGGGTCCAGGCCACGAGCTGGTTGGTGGCGCCGGCCATGGCCGAGACCACCACCGCGACCTCGTTGCCCGCGTCGATCTCGCGTTTCACGTGGGCGCCCACATTGCGGATGCGTTCCACGTTCGCGACGGACGTGCCGCCGAACTTCATCACTATGCGGGGCATCGAACGGATCGGTCTCGGAAAACGGGCGGGGGCGACGGAGCGGAAGGCCCATCGGCGAAAAAGGCGCGTATAGATAGCCGCCGACCTCTCCCGACACAACGCCGGAGACGATGTTTCGATGACGACGCCGAACGCCGCCAGCCTCGACCGCGACGAGGTCGCCCGTTTCGACGCCCTGGCCGACCGCTGGTGGGACCCGGACGGGCCCATGAAGCCGCTGCACCGCTTCAACCCCGCCCGGGTCGCCATCTTCCGCGACGCCGCGGCCGCGCGGTTCGGCCGCGACCCCAGCGCCATGCGCCCGCTCGCCGGGCTGACCCTGCTCGACGTGGGCTGCGGCGCCGGCGTGCTGGCGGAGCCGCTGGCGCGACTGGGGGCCGAGGTGACGGGGATCGACCCGGCCGCCGACCTCATTCCGGTGGCGCGGGTCCATGCGGAGGACGCCGGCCTCGACATCGCCTACCGCGTCGCCGCGGCCGAGCAGCTTCTGGCCGAAGGCGCGAGCTTCGACGTGGTGGTGGCCTCCGAGGTGGTGGAGCACGTCAACGACGCGCCCGGCTTCATCGCCACGCTCTCCGGCCTCGTCCGGCCGGGCGGGCTGGTTCTGCTGTCCACCATCAACCGCACCTGGCTCGCCCATGCGCTGGTGATCGTGGGCGCGGAATATGTGCTGCGCTGGCTGCCGCGCGGCACCCACGACTACGACCGGTTCGTCACGCCGGCCGAGCTTGCGGCCGCGGCGCGGGCCGCGGGGCTGGAGCCCGAGGCGCCCAAGGGCATCCGCTACGACCCGCTGAAGGATCGCTGGCGGACCAGCGGCGACGTGTCGGTGAACTACGCCTTGGCGGCGGGCAGGCCGGGCGCCGTGGGCGGCGCCTGAACCTCGGCGGGCGCTTCGGTGTCCGATTCGGCTTCGACCGCGGCCTCGTCCGCCGATTCGGTCTCCGCGTCCTCGTCCTCGTCCGTCTTCGGCGCAGGGATCGGCTGCGGCTCGCCGAGCGGGATCACGTCCACCGTGTGGCGGGTCTTCTGGGGACCGGCGGTGATGAGCACGCCGTCGATCGGCGCCACGTCGGAATAGTCGCGCCCCACCGCGACCACGATGTGGTCGTCGCGGGTCGCCATGGCGTTGGTGGGGTCGAAGCCGCGCCAGCCCAGCTCCTCGCCGAGCCAGACCTTGACCCAGGCGTGCATGGCGTCGGCGCCTTCGAGCCGGGGCTTGCCGGGCGGCGGGATGGTGCGCAGGAAGCCGCTCACATAGGCCGCGGGCACGCCGATGCCCCGCAGCGCCGAGATCATGATGTGGGCGAAGTCCTGGCACACGCCCTTGCGGGCGGCGAAAGCCTCCTCCACCGGCGTGTTCACCGTGGTGGCGCCGGGCTTGTAGGCGAAGTCCTTTGTGATGGTCCGGGCGAACTCCAGCATGGCGACGCCGATCGGCGCGTCCATGGCCACATGCTTGGCGGCGTAGGCGGTCATGGCCTCGGAGGCGTGGGCGATGCGGCTGTCGCCGAGATAGTGCATCGGCCCCCGGCCCGAGACGTCGCGGGAGGCGAAAGCGGCGCGCGCGATCTCCGCCACCGTCGGCGTCGCTTCGAGGTTGGGCGTGGCGCGGTGGATCTCCACCCGCGAGCGCATGGTGATCTTGAGCGCCTGATGCGGCTGGAACAGCAGCACGTGGTCCAGCGTGTTGCCGAAGAAGTCCAGGTCCAGCACCCGCTCGTCGGGCCGGGGCGAGATGTCGATCTCCGCGCCCCAGATGGTCTGGCTCGGCTCCGACGACGGCCGCACCCGCAGGATGTGGCGGGCGTCCTTGACCTGATCCGGGTAGTCGTAGGCGATCTTGAGCGTGATGTCGTAGATCATTCCGCCTCCAGCCGCTCGACGCCGAGCTGCGGGCCGAAGCTGAAATAGCGCTCCGACATCAGGTTGGAGATGTCGCCGAAGTCGCCGGCGATGCGGGTCAGGAACGGAATCGTCGCCTCCTCCGGGTCGCCGGTGGCGAGCCGCACCCTCAGCCGGGCGGAGCGGCGCGCCACCTCGTCCAGCGTCTCGCCGTGGCGCAGGCCCGGCAGTTCCCGCAGCAGCGCGTCGAAGGCGTTGGCCTGATAGGCCACCGAGCGCGGGTTGAGCGGGTCGAGCACCGCGAGGTCGACCACCGTGGAGCGGGACAGGTCCACGGAGTAGCGGCGGCGGTAGGTGACGCGGCTGTCGGTGTACTCCAGCAGCGCCTCGAGCCCGCCTTCGGTCAGGTTCGGCTTGGTCAGCGCCGCGGCCACCACCGCGGTGGTCTGGCCGCGCTCCACCCGGCGGCCGCACTGCAGGAAGCGCCAGCCGGTGAACTGGTACATGTTCTCGTTCACGAGACCCGAAAAGCCCGCGAGCCGCGTCAGCACGCCGCTCGCCAGGTCCGCCAGCGCGCGCGGGTCGTCGCCGGGCTTGTGGCTCTCGATCAGGTCCACGATCTCGCCCAGCACCCGCCAGCCGTCGGGGGAGAAGCGGTCGCGGATGCGGGAGGCGGTGGCGAAGGCCTGGGCCGCGAAATCGAGCAGGCCGACGGCGGGATGCGCGGCCTTCTCGTCCATGCCGATCTCGACCAGAGTCTTCAGCAGACAGGCCTCGATCGCGCCCTCGGCGTCGACCTCGGACAGCCGGCCGGCGTAGATGCGCGCGAGCCGGGTGGCGGCCTCGGCCCGCTCCACGTAGCGGCCGAGCCAGAACAGGTTGTCCGCGGCGCGGGACGGCGGCGCGCTCGGCAGCCGGCGGGCGAACTGCGCCGGCCGCTCCGACAGCAGCGACACCGGCTTGTCGTCCTCGGTGTCGGACAGGATCCACACGTCCACCGAATGGCCGCCCGCCTGCATGGAGATGGCGCGCGCGTCCGGAGAGCTGGAGACACGCGCGAAGGCGCCCGGCATGACGCGCCAGCCGTCCGCGTCCCGGGACAGGAACACGCGCATGGTCACCGGCCGGGGCTGCAGCCGCCCGTCGACGAACATCGGAGCGGTGGACAGCGCCACGATCTCCTGCCCCACCACGTCGACGCCGCCGTCGTGGTCGAGCGCGTCGATCAGCCGTTCGGACGCCGAGCGCACGATGCCGAGATCGAGCGGCTTGCGCCGCGCCGTGGCGGCGCCGGAGGGAATGGGGAAGGCGTCGGCGAGCGAGAGCCGGTCGCGGTTCTCGGAGACGAAGGCGCGCTCCGCCTCCTGCCCGCACCACCAGGTGGCGACGGTGGGCAGCTTCAGGTCCTCGCCCAGCAGCGCGCGGGCGAGCGCCGGCTGGAATGCGAGCAGGGCGCGGGTCTCCAGAATGCCGGAGCCGAGCGCGTTCACCATCTCCACCGCGCCCTCGCGGATGGCGCGCACCAGTCCCGGCGAGCCGATGCGCGACCGGGGATAGAGCTCCAGCGGATCGGCGAAATCGCCGTCGAGACGGCGCCACAGCACCCGGATCGGCTTGGCGCCGTCCACGGTGCGCACCGCGACCGAAGGGCCGTGGGCCGCCAGATCGCCGCCCTCCAGCAGCAGGAAGCCGAGATAGCGCGCCAGATAGGCGTGCTCGAAATAGGTCTCGTTGTGGGGGCCGGGCGTCAGCAGCGCCACCCTGAGGCCGCGCCCGTCGTCGAGGGCGTAGAGCGCCTTGCGGAAGCCCTTGAAGAAGGCCGCCAGCCGCTCGACCTTCAGCTTGCGGATCAGGTCGGGGAAGGCGCGGGTGTTGGCGACCCGGTTTTCCAGCGCGAAGCCCGCGCCGGACGGCGCCTGCGTCCGGTCGCCCAGCACCCACCAGCGCCCGTCCGGCCCGCGGCCGAGATCCACCGCGATGAAGCGGATCAGCGGCTGGCCCGACAGGCCCTGATCGGCGAGCGGGCGCAGGAACTCCGGGTTGCGGCCGAGGATGGGGGAGGGCAGCACGCCGTCGCGCACCATACGGCGCTCGCCGTAGAGGTCCCCCAGCAGGCGCTCGAGGAAATGCGCCCGCTGGATCAGCCCCGCCTCCAGCTCCGACCACTCGGCGCGGTCGAGAATCAGCGGCGGATGGGCGAGCGGCCACACCCGCGACGGCGCGCTGTCCTCCGCGCCGCCATAGACCCGGTAGAACACCCCGGCCTCGCGCAGATACTGCTCGGCGCTTCCGAAGCGGCGGCCACGCTCCTCCTCGCTCATGCGCGACAGCGCGGCGATCATCTCGCGGTAATGCGGCCGGATGCGCCCGTCCGGCCCGCGCATCTCGTCATAGATGCCCGTCGGCGGGGCGTAGCCCTTCAGCAGCGCGCGCACGGCGGCGACGTCCGGCGGCGGCGGGGCCGCGAGGGTTTCGGTGTCAGGCACGGGCGGCAGGCTCCAGTCGGGGCCGCATCATGACGCAGCGCGCAGGGCTTGGCGATTGCCGAACGGCCACGCCCGCCCGCGGTCGACGGGGGCGTGGCCGTAAGGCGCGTCAGCGCAGGCCGGCGGGACGGCGCAGGTCGAGCGTGTGCGGGAAGCTCGGGTCCGGCGTCTCGATGGTGGGGACATAGAAGCCGGCGGTGTGGCCGATGTCCTCGAACCGCGCCAGTCTCCGGGCCTCGGCCTCGTAGGCGTTGACCGGGAACGTGTCGTAGTTCCGCCCGCCGGGATGCGCCACGTGGTAGACGCAGCCGCCGATGGAGCGCCGCGACCATGTGTCGTAGATGTCGAAGGTCAGCGGCGCATGGACCGGGATGGTCGGGTGCAGGCCGGACGCCGGCTGCCACGCCTTGAAGCGCACGCCGGCCACCTGCTCGCCGCCGATTCCCGTGGGCGACAGAGGAACCTGCCGGCCGTTGCAGGTGACCACGTGGCGGGCCGGATCGGCGTTGGTCAGCTTCACCTGCAGCCGCTCGACGGAGGAGTCCACGAAGCGCACCGTGCCGCCTATGGCGCCGGTCTCGCCCATGACGTGCCACGGCTCCAGCGCCTGACGCAGCTCCAGCCCGACGCCCTCGCGCTCGATCTTGCCGCAGAACGGGAAGCGGAACTCCCACTGGGCCTCGAACCATTCGGCCCGAACCGGATAGCCCGAGCGCCCGAGGTCCGCCAGCACGTCCAGGAAGTCGGCCCAGACGAAGGCCGGCAGCATGAAGCGGTCGTGCAGCCGCGTGCCCCAGCGCGCGAAGCCTCCTTCCGCCGGCTCTTTCCAGAACTTGGCGATCAGCGCCCGGATCATGAGCTGCTGGGCGAGGCTCATGCGCGGGTCCGGCGGCATCTCGAAGCCGCGGAACTCCACCAGCCCGAGCCGGCCGGTGGGGCCGTCCGGCGAATAGAGCTTGTCGATGCAGATCTCGGAGCGGTGGGTGTTGCCGGTGACGTCGATCAGCAGGTTGCGGAACAGCCGGTCCACCAGCCAGGCCGGGGGCGGCCAGCCCTCGCCCGGCGCCGGCACGTTGGCCATGGCGATCTCCAGCTCGTAGAGCTGGTCGTGGCGGGCCTCGTCGATGCGCGGCGCCTGGCTGGTGGGGCCGATGAACAGGCCCGAGAACAGGTAGCTCAGCGACGGGTGGCGCTGCCAGTGCAGCACCAGCGACTTCAGCAGGTCCGGCCGGCGCAGGAACGGGCTGTCGAGCGGCGTGGCGCCGCCCACCACCACATGGTTGCCGCCGCCGGTGCCGGTGTGCTTGCCGTCGATCATGAACTTGTCGGCGCCGAGGCGCGACTGGCGCGCGTCCTCATAGACGCCGGACGTGATCTCCACCGCCTCGCGCCAGGACGCGGCCGGGTGGACGTTGACCTCGATCACGCCCGGATCGGGCGCCACCCGGATCACGTTCACCCGGGGATCGAACGGCGGGGCGTAGCCCTCGATCTGCACCGGCAGGCCGGTCTCCTCTGCGGAGGCCTCGATGGCGCCCAGCAGGTCCAGATAGGCCTCGATGGACTCCATCGGCGGGATGAAGACGCAGAGCTTGCCGTCCCGCGGCTCCACCGAGAGCGCGGTGCGCACATGGCCGATGATCTCGTCCTGCATCGTGGCCGGGGCCTGCCACATGGGCTGGTCGGGGGTGGTGATGCGGCGCTGGCGGTGGGCGATCGCGATTTCGGAGGGGTCGGGCAGCGGCTCAAGCTCCCGCACCGGATCGGCCGGGAAGAAATAGGGGAACTGCCCGGCCGACAGATAGGGCAGGGCGCCCAGCGGCAGGCGGTAGCCGAGCGCGCTGTCGCCCGGCGACAGGAACAGCTTGCCGCGCCGGGTGGACCAGCGCTCCGAGGCCCAGCGCACGCTGTGCCCCTGCCAGGACTGGATCGGCAGCACGTAGCCCGTGGGCGTGTTCAGGCCGCGGTCGAACACCCGCGCGATGCGGGCGCGCTCCTCCGCGTCCTCGAGCTTCGGGTTCGAGGGGTCCACGTTCTCGGGAAGCTGCGCCTCGCGCACCAGCCAGTAGGACGGATCCTCATAGGCCGGCAGCGCGTTCTCGGTCGGAACGCCCAGCCGGGAGGCGATCTCACGGGTCAGCGTCTCCGCGCCGGGCAGGTTGGCGAGCGCGGTTCGCCGCTCCCGCGCGATCAGGTCGGCGTTGTTCCAGATCGGCTTGCCGTCCTTCCGCCAGTAGAGCGAGAAGGTCCAGCGCGGCAGGCTCTCGCCCGGATACCATTTGCCCTGGCCGTAATGCAGGAAGCCGCCGGGGGCGAAGCGGTCGCGCAGGCGGCGGATCAGGTCGTCGGCGAGGCCGCGCTTCTGGGGGCCGACCGCCTCCGCGTTCCATTCGGCCGACTGGAAGTCGTCGATGGACACGAACGTGGGTTCGCCGCCCATGGTGAGGCGCACGTCCTGGGCCTTCAGCTCCGCGTCCACCTTTTCGCCGAGCTCGTCCAGCGCCGCCCAGCTCTCCTCGGAGAACGGGAACGACACCCGCGGCCTCTCGGCGACGCGGGTGACCGACATGTCGAAGTCGAACTCCACCTCGGCGAAGCTCGCGGCCCCGCTGATGGGCGCGGCGGTGCGGTAGTGCGGCGTCGCCGACAGCGGCACGTGGCTCTCGCCGGTGAGCAGGCCGGACGTGGCGTCGAGGCCGATCCAGCCCGCGCCGGGCAGGTAGACCTCGGTCCAGGCGTGCAGGTCGGTGAAGTCGTAGGAGGTGCCCGCTGGGCCGTCGAGGGCGACCAGATCGGGCTTGAGCTGGATCAGGTAGCCCGAGACGAAGCGGGCGGCGAAGCCGAGGCGGCGCAGCGTCTGCACCAGCAGCCAGCTGGTGTCGCGGCAGGAGCCGGACAGCAGCGTCAGCGTCTCCTCCGGCGTCTGCACGCCGGGCTCCATGCGGATCAGGTAGCGGATGGTGTCCGACAGCGTGCGGTTGAAGTTGACCAGGAAGTCGACCGTGCGGGTCTCGCTGCGGTCGATCGCCGCCAGAAAGGCCTCCAGCTTCGGCCCGAGCGGCTCGGTCTCCAGATAGGGCTTGAGGTCCGCCTTGAGCGATTCCTCATAGTCGAACGGCCAGCTCTGCGCGCTCTCCTCCACGAAGAAGTCGAACGGGTTGTAGACCGTCATGTCGGCGAGCAGGTCGACCTCGATCTTGAACTCGGTCACCGGCTCCGGGAACACGAAGCGGGCGAGGTAGTTGCCGAACGGGTCCTGCTGCCAGTTGATGAAGTGGTTCGCGGGCGTGACCTTCAGCGCGTAGGACGGCACCCTGGTGCGGGAGTGGGGCGCGGGCCGGAGCCTCACGATCTGCGGACCGAGCGTCACGGGCCGGTCGTACTGGTAATGCGTGACGTGGTGCAGCGCGGCGAGGATCGACATCGGCGAAAAGCGTCCTGACGTTTCGGTCGGCGCCAGCTTACCCGCCCCCGGCGGCGCAGCAAGGGGAGGGCGCCGCGTCGCGAGGCGGCGCCTCAAATGCAGGCGACAGGCGCTGATTCTCTCGGCGCCGGAGGAAAGCCGGGAACCTTTCCGCCGTTCGCGCGCTCTTGGGCCAGTTCGACATGAAGCGGGCGCCGAGCCGCCCTTGAGGGGAACGTCATGAAGCTCTTCGCCTGCCCGTCCTGCAGCCAGGTCGTGTTCTTCGAGAACGTGGTCTGCGAGCGCTGCAACCACGCGCTCGGCTACGAGCCGGAAAGCAACGTCATGCTCGCGCTGGAGCCCGCCGACGGCGGCTGGGCGTCCGTCGGCGCCAAGGCCGACGACCGGCCGTGGCGCTACTGCGCGAACTATGAGCACGGCGTCTGCAACTGGCTGGTTCCCGCCGACGGTGCGGACGGCTTCTGCCTCGCCTGCCGCCACAACCTCGTGGTCCCCAACACCGCCGACGTCGCCAATGTGGAGCTGTGGCGCAACATGGAGGTGGCCAAGCGCCGCCTGTTCTATTCGCTGATTCGGCTGAAGCTGCCGCTGGTCACCCGTGCGGAGAACCCGGAGGGTCTCGGCTTCGAGTTCCTGAGCGAGGATCCCAACGCCGACGGCCATGTGATGACCGGCCACGACGAGGGGCTGATCACCATCGCGCTCGCCGAGGCGGACGACGCCGAGCGCGAAACGCGCCGCACCGCCATGGGCGAGCCCTATCGCACCCTGCTCGGCCATTTCCGCCACGAGGTCGGCCACTGGTACTGGGACCGGCTGGTGCGGGACGCGGGCCTGCTGGCGCCGTGCCGCGCGGTGTTCGGCGACGACAGCCAGGACTACAATGAGGCGCTGCAGACCCATTACGCCAACGGGCCGAAGCCCGGCTGGCAGAACGAGTTCGTCTCCCATTACGCCGCCGCCCATCCGTGGGAGGACTTCGCCGAGACCTGGGCGCACTACCTCCACATCACCGACACGCTCGACACCGGCCGGGCCTGGGGCTTCAAGGTGGACCCCCGCGTCGACCGGGAGGACGCGCTGACCGCCGAGATCGACTTCAACGCCTACGCCGCCTCGACTCCGATCGAGAGCATCGTCGAGGCGTGGATCGCGCTCGCAGGCGCGCTGAACGCGCTCAACCGCTCCATGGGCGCGGCGGACGCCTACCCCTTCGTGCTGTCGGAAGCGGTGATCCGCAAGCTCGCCTTCATCCACGATCTGGTCCATGGCCGAGTGCAGGCGGACGTGGCTCCGACCGAGCCGCAGGTGGAGCCCTCGGAGCAGGCGATCGCCTGATACCGCGCCTCGCCCCTGTCCCGAAGATTGCGCGCCGCAACAGCTAACATGTTGCGGCGCAAGAACGATTTCGCCCGGTCGCGGCGTCCTGCGCGCTTGACACGGCTGGGCTCTGGCATGCCAACTCCCCGCCGGTCGCGCTGAGGCGGCGAACCGCCGCAGCGTGGGCGGCCTCGTCGCCGAGGCCCAAGAAACGCAGCCGATGGATCGCGGCGCGAGGCTCTGCGCGCCGGCCGTATTCGCCGAAAAGCGGATTGCGGCCGCGCCGGGAAACGCGCCAACGGGTCGGACCATGGGCCGGTCGCGCCCGCTTGGGAGCTTCGAGCCCGCCTCCGGCGCGGCCTCGGCTCACGGGCGCGAGAACGTCATCGGGAGCGCCGGGCGGCCTGGCCGCGGGCGCGACCGTCTTCGCTGCGGTCGCCCGCGTCGGCCGCCGTCCGCGCCTGCCGGCGCGGTCGTTTCGGCGCGGGCTGCGCGCATCCTTCGGAAACGACGGGGAGTCGTCGATGAACATACATGAGTATCAGGCGAAGGCGCTTTTGCGTCGATTTGGGGCGCCTGTTCCGGACGGG
>NZ_BSFK01000003.1 GCF_027922305.1 Methylopila jiangsuensis
TTCACGGGGAAGAACGGCACGTTCCATTCGACGCAGGCGCTGGCCTACGGCACCAAGGTCGTGGGCGGCGTGGCACCGGGCAAGGGCGGGCAGACGCATCTGGACCTGCCGGTGTTCGACACGGTGGCCGAGGCGCGCGAGGCGACGGGCGCGGACGCGTCGGTGGTCTACGTGCCGCCGGCGGGGGCTGCGGACGCGATCCTCGAGGCGATCGCGGCGGAGATCCCGCTTGTGGTGTGCATCACCGAGGGCGTGCCGGTGCTGGACATGGTGCGGGTGAAGCGGGCGCTTGAGGGGTCGAAGACCCGTCTGATCGGGCCGAACTGCCCGGGCGTGGTGACGGCGGGGGAGTCGAAGATCGGCATCATGCCGGGCAACATCTTCACCCGCGGGACGGTGGGCGTGGTGTCGCGGTCGGGGACGCTGACCTATGAGGCGGTGTTCCAGACGACGCAGGAGGGCCTCGGCCAGACCACGGCGGTGGGGATCGGCGGCGACCCGGTGAAGGGCACGGAGTTCATCGACGTGCTTGAGATGTTCCTGGCCGACGACCGCACGGAGCAGATCGTGATGATCGGCGAGATCGGCGGATCGGCGGAGGAGGACGCGGCGCAGTTCCTGAAGGACGAGGCGAAGCGGGGCCGGAAGAAGCCGACGGTGGGCTTCATCGCCGGCCGCACGGCGCCCCCCGGCCGCCGCATGGGCCACGCCGGCGCGATCATCTCCGGCGGCAAGGGCGGAGCCGAAGACAAGATCGCCGCCATGGAGGACGCCGGCGTCCGCGTCTCCCCATCCCCCGCACGACTCGGAAAAACCCTCGTCGAACTCATCAGGGGCGAGGGCGGCGCGCCGAAGAAGGTGGCCGGCGCTTCGCTCTGAGCCTTCGGGACAGGCGATGATGGAAACTGGGGACGGCCGATCAGGGCCGTCCCTTTTCGCATTCTGATTGAGTAGAATGCCAGCTCGCCGCCGGACGCGACGCGAAATTGTCGCACAGGCGCTAAAACCGCATGCGGGACAGGCTGTTCCCGCAGCGCCGTCCGAAAGGCGCGTATGATGGCCGCGCTGGCGTCTGGTATTGCGCGGACCACGCACCGACCGTTGTGAGGAGACTTCGCCCGTGAAAGCACCGCTGCGCTGGCCTGCGCCGGACGAGCCGGCGTCCGATCTGGTGCTGGAGCGCTTCGCGCCGGAGCAGACCTTCAAGGCCAAGGTCTACGCCGCGCTGAAGCAGGCGATCCTCAACATGGACATCTACTCCACGCCGGAGCCGACCTGGATCGACGAGCGCCAGCTCTCCGAGCGCCTGGGCGTCAGCCGCACGCCGGTGCGCGAGGCGGTGGCGATGCTGGAGCAGGAGGGCTTCGTCAAGTCCATGCCGCGCCGCGGCATCATGGTGCTGAAGAAGACCAAGCGCGAAGTGGTGGAGATGATCCAGGCCTGGGCGGCGCTGGAGGCCATGGCCGCCCGCCTCGTGGTCGAGAACGCCTCCGACGCCGACATCAAGAAGCTGCGCACGCTGTTCGAGAAGTTCGACGAGGGCCACAAGCCGTCCGACTTCGTGCACGAGTATTCCGACGCCAACATCCGCTTCCACCAGACCATCATCCGCCTCAGCGGCTCCCGCACGCTGGCGGAGATGACGGCCAACCTTCTGGTCCACGTGCGCGGCCTGCGCCAGCTCACCATCGGCCGCGACGACCGCGCCAGCCGCTCGATCGTGGAGCACCTCGCCATCATCGAGGCGCTGGAGAAGCGCGACCGCGACCTCGCCGAACGCCACGCGCTGGACCACACGCTCGGCCTCGCCGTCTACGTGGAAGAGCACGGCGACATCTTCGACTGACGGAAGGACGCTGGGCCTGCCGCGCGTCGGAAGCCGCGTCAAATCTAAACCCGTCATGCCCGCCTTCGCGGGCATCCACGACTTCATCTTTGACGGACGCCCGAACACCCAAGTCGTGGATGCCCGAGGCAAGCTCGGGCATGACGGTAGAGTCGGACTTCGGACGCCGCGGCGCTCAGTCGTCGCCGCGCACCCGGCCGCGCAGCGATTTCGCGGTGGACTGCTTGCCCTTGGAGGTCAGGCGCCGCTCCACCGAAGCCCGCGTCGGGCGGGTGGCGCGCCGCCGCTCGGGGCGGACGCTCGCCTCGCGGATCATCTCCACCAGACGCGCCACCGCCTCCTCCCGGTTGCGGGCCTGGCTGCGGTGGCTCTGGGCGGTGAGCACGATCACGCCGTCGAGCGTCAGCCGCGCGCCCGCGAGCTTCATCAGCCTTATCGCCACGTCGTTCGGCAGCGAGCGCGACCGGCGGGCGTCGAAGCGGATCTGCACCGCGGACGAGGTCTTGTTGACGTGCTGGCCGCCGGGACCGGAGGCGCGCACGAAGCTTTCCTCGATCTCGTCCTCGTGGATCGCCAGCGTGGGCGTGATCTCGATCATCGACGGCGGGTCCGGGACCAGGGGAGCGCGAGGGTTATCGGGCGGCGCGCCGCAAAATGACGTCGGGGCGCCGCCGGGTCAAATCCCGGCGACGCCCCGCGCCTTCTGGAGGTCCTGACGCTCAGAGGATGAAGTCGCTCTGGGTCAGGGTGTGGACGCCCGCCAGTTCGATCACGAAGTCCGCCGCGCCGTCCGCATCCACGAAGCCCTGCACGAAGGTCTTGCCCTGGGCCTGATCGGCGAAGACGCGGATCTGGCCGGTGGGATCGGCGTCGGGGAGCTGCACCAGCCGGAAGGCCTGATCGCCGGAAAGCCCCGTGTCGGCGTCGATCCCCGACAGGTCGATTGTGTCGAAGCCGCGGAAAAAGTCGGTGATGCGGTCGCTGGCGCCGATCTCCACGCCGCTGTCGGAGGCGGACGTGAACACGAAGGTGTCCGAACCGCGGCCGCCGGTCAGCGTGTCGGCGCCCTGGCCGCCGATCAGCCGGTCGTTCCCGGTCCCGCCGTTCAGCGCGTCGGCGCCGAGCCCGCCGTCAAGCAGGTCGTCGCCGCTGTCGCCGAACAGGGCGTCGGCGCCGCCGAAGGCGAACAGCTGGTCGTTTCCAGAGCCGCCATGCATCTCGTCGGCGCTGGCGAAGGCGGTGGGACGGCTCGCCACCTGGAAGTCCATCAGCACGTCGTCGCCCGCGCCGCCGTAATAGACGTCCGCGCCGGTCCCGCCTTCCAGCCGGTCGCGGCCGTCGCCGCCCAGCAGGCGATCATCGCCGGACCCGCCGATCAGGTGGTCGTCGTTGTCGCCGCCGTCGAGCACGTCGTCGCCGCCGCCGCCGTTCAGCGTGTCCTCGTTGCGGCCGCCCAGCAGCCGGTTCGCGTTGCGGTCGCCGATGAGGTGGTCCGCGCCGGACCCGCCGGTGACGTTCTCGATGTTGGCGTAGGTGTCGCCCTGGGCGTTGTTGAAGGCGCCGCGGCCGGTGGCGAGGTTCACCTCCACGCCGAGCGCGGTGTTGAACGCCAGCGTGTCCACGCCCGTCCCGCCGTCGATGCGGTCCGCGCCCGCGCCGCCGTCGAGCACGTCGTTCCCTGCGCCGCCGGTGAGGATGTCGACGCCGATCCCGCCGTCCAGCGTGTCGAGGCCCGCGCCGCCCTCGAGCGTGTCGTCGCCCGCTTCGCCGATCAGGGTGTCGTCGCCGTCGCCGCCGAGCAGGCGGTCGTCGTCGCCCTGACCGTTGAGCGTGTCGTCGCCGGCGTCGCCCTGCAGGATGTCGTCCTGGGCGCCGCCGAGCAGCGTGTCGTTCCCGGCGCCGCCGGAGAGGAAGTCCTCGCCCAGGCCGCCATAGAGCGTGTCGCGCCCGTTTTCGCCGTAGAGCCGGTCGTCGCCGTTCTCGCCGCGGATCGTGTCGTTGCCGTCGCGACCGTAAAGCCGGTTGGCGCCGGCGTTTCCGCGGATCGTGTCGGCGTAGCCGGAGCCGACCACGTTCTCGATGCTGACGTAGCGGTCGCCGAAGGAGTGGCTGTTGGAGGCGCCGCCGCCGCGGCCGGTGGTGAGGTCCACGCTCACCGCCGTCGGGCTGGCGGAGTAGCCGACGAAATCGTCGCCCGAACCGCCGTTGATGTAATCCTTGCCCTCGCCGCCGCCGATGGTGTCGTTCCCGCCCTCGCCGTAGAAGCGGTCGTCGCCGGAGCCGATCACGGCGGTGGCGCGGTCGTAGATGACGTCGTCGCCTTCGCCCGCGAACACGGTGTCGTTTCCGCCGCGCACGGTGATGACGTCGTCGCCGCCGAGCGCGGACAGGGTGTCGCCGAGCAGGCTGTGGGCGCCGAAGGGGCCGTTGTCGTTGAACGCGCGGTTGGACAGGTTGCCCTTGGGGTCGATGATGTCGGCCATGGTCGTTGCTCCCGTTCAGCGGCGAGGGGGACCATCCCGCCCCGTCCGCGGAGCGTTCGCCGTCGCGGCGTCCGCTCTCGATGCAGCGACTTTCCGGGGTTTGGCCCGCGGCCGCCGTTCCCTGGGGAACACCGGCGGCGAGGCGGAGGATTTTTTCGCGCGGCCCGATGGCGGACACGAAAAGGCCGCGCCCCCGGAGGGACGCGGCCGTGATCGTCAGGTCTGCGGCCGACGCCGCTCAGCGCCTGTTCGGGACCTGTCGCAGAGCGCGCGTCAGGAGCCCGTCATGCCCGAGACCGCTCGCGGTCCTTGCTGCGCTCATCGCTCCCCCTCACCTAGATGACGCAGTCATCCCACCTCTCCCCGCCGGGGAGAGGTGCGCAAGCGGCGCCGTTCTCCACCTCTCCCCAGCGGGGAGAGGTGGCCCGAAGAGCCGGGTGAAGGGGAGGCTGACGTCACGATCAGCCTGTTCCGCCGAAAGCCGCCGGGCCGGACGGGCGTGAGCCCGCCTCAAGCATGACGCCAGGCGCGAAGGTCCAGACGGGCGTTCAGCGCACCAGGAAGTTGCGGAACTGCCAGGGGTCGCTCTCGTCCAGATCCTCGGGGAACAGGCCGGGGCGGTTATGAAGCGGGGTCCAGTCGGTGTAGTAGCCCTTCACCGGCCCGAGATAGGGGCCCTGGATCTCGAGGCAGCGCTTGAAGTCCATCTCGTCGGTCTCGACGATGCCTTCGTTCGGGTTCTCCAGCGCCCAGACCATGCCGGCGAGCACGGCGGACGTGACCTGAAGGCCGGTGGCGCTCTGGTAGGGCGCGAGGCTGCGCGCCTCCTCCAGCGAGAGCTGCGAGCCGAACCAGTAGGCGCCCTTGGCGTGGCCGTAGAGCAGCACGCCCAGCTCGTCGACGCCCTCCTCGAGCTCGTCCTCGTCGAGAACGTGCAGGGTCTTCTGCACCTCGCCCTCGGCGCCGAACAGCTCGTGCCAGGACAGCACCGCCACGTCCGCCGGGTGGTAGGCGTAGTGGCAGGTCGGGCGGTAGACCGCCCTGCCGTCCTCGTGGACGGTGAAGTAGTCGGCGATCGAGATCGATTCGTTGTGGGTGACGAGGTAGCCGTACTGCGGCCCCGGCGTCGGGCACCAGGTGCGCACCTGGGTGGCGGCGCCCGGCTGCATCAGATAGATCGCCGCCGCGTTCGGGTCGTCGTGCTCCCGGGCGGTGTCCGGCTTCCAGGTCTCGTGGGTGCCCCAGCCGAGCTCCGCCGGCTGCAGGCCCTCGGAGATGAAGCCCTCCACCGACCAGGTGTTCAGGAACACGCCGCGGGGCTTGGGCTGCTTGGTGAGCTGGGTGTCGCGCTCGGCGATGTGGACGCCCTTGACGCCGATCTGGCGCAGCAGGGCGGCCCACTCCTCGCGGGTGGTCGGCTCGGGGGTGTTCAGGTTCAGGTCGGCGGCCACGTTCAGCGCGGCCTGCTTGACGAAGAACGACACCATGCCGGGATTGGCGCCGCAGGTGGAGACGGCGGTGGTGAGGCCCTTGGGCGAGCGCCGGCGCAGATCGAGCGTCATGTTGCGCAGCGCGTAGTTGGAGCGCTCCGACGGGCCTTTGGTCTTGTCGAAATAGAAGCCGAGCCACGGCTCGTTGACCGTGTCGATGTAGAGCGCGCCCAGCTCCTGGCACAGCGCGATCAGGTCCGCCGAGCCGGTGTCGACCGACAGGTTGACGCAGAAGGCCTGGCCGCCGCCCTTGGTCAACAGCGGCGTCAGCAGCTCGCGATAGTTTTCCTTGGTGACGTGCTTCTGGATCAGCTCGTAGCCGTGCGCGTCCAGGATGTGCTTGTTGTGATCGCTCGGGTCGATGAAGAAGAACCGTTCGCGGTCGAACTCGAAATGGCGTTCGATCAGGGGCAGCGTTCCGCGACCGATCGAGCCGAATCCGATCATCACGATCGGGCCGTCAATCTTCGCGTACACCGGATGATCCGTCATTTCGTCTCCGCTCCTCTCGCAACGGCGCCGCACGTTGCGGCGCACACGACCGATTAAGCCGATCGGAGCCGGAGAATCAACAGAACGGACGACGCGCCGATGACGGCGTGAGAATCAGGCCAGTTCGGCCTCGATCTCGCTGCGGCTCGGCACCATCACCTGGGCCTCGCCGTCGAGCACCACCTTGTCGCCCACCGAGCAGGTGCAGAAGAACGTGGCGCGCTGGCGGCCGGGATCGAGCGCGGTGATCTCCACCTGGGTCACCACCACGTCGCCGAGGCGCACAGGCGCGCGGAACTTCATGGTCTGGGACAGGTAGACGGCGCCCGGCCCGGGCAGCTTGGTGCCGAGCACGGCCGAGATCAGGCTCGCGGTGTAGAGGCCGTGGGCGATGCGGCCGCCGAAGCGGGTGTTCGCGGCGTAAGCCTCGGACAGATGGATCGGGTTCGTGTCGCCGGTCAGATGAGCGAAAGTCCTGACGCCCTCCTCCGACACCTCGTGCCGGATTTCGGCGGTCTGGCCGATGACGAGATCTTCGAACGCGATCTGGTCGACGTGGTCGACCGAAGGATCCGTCGGCTGGAAGGCGGCGTTCATGGGAGCCCGTGAGGCTGATTGCGAAAGCCGCGGCACTCTGCGGCGGCCTTCGCTGCGGTGCAACGCGCCTTTCGGATGACGACGGGCGGCGAAGAGAGCGCTCCGGCGCGCCGTCCTCTCCGTGGCGCTAAACCGAAAATCAACCCTGCAACGGTAGACAGGAAAGGATCGGCCGTCCGCCTTCGGGCGCGGAGCCGACATCGGGAAGGACGGGGAGCCCGCTGACGCGCAACCCCAGACAACGAGGAAGCGTTCGCCATGGCGATCGACCCCACCATGCCGGTGCTTATCGTCGACGATTACAAGACGATGCTGCGCATCATCCGGAACCTGCTGAAGCAGATCGGCTTCGAGGACGTGGACGAGGCGGCGGACGGCTCCGAGGCGCTCGGCAAGATGCGCGACAAGCGCTACGGCCTCGTCATCTCCGACTGGAACATGGAGCCCATGACCGGCATCGAGCTTCTGCGCGAGGTGCGCGCGGACGAAAAGCTCAACCGCACGCCCTTCATCATGGTCACGGCGGAATCGAAGACCGAGAACGTGATCGCGGCCAAGAAGGCGGGCGTGAACAACTACATCGTCAAGCCGTTCAACGCCGAGACGCTGAAGGCCAAGATCGACGCGGTGTTCGGAGAATGAGCCCGGCCTCGCGAACGTCCGAGACGGAAGCGGAACGGCAGTTCGCGCGCATGCGCGCCTATCTGGACGCCACCCGCGCCGCCGACGGCGCGACCTCGTTCCGGGACGTGGTGGCGCTGGCGGAGATCACCGCCGCCTCCATGCAGGCGTTCTTCGCCTCAATCGACGCCGCCATCTACCGTGAACTGCGCGACATCGCGGACTACATCGGCAAGATGCGGGCCGAGATCACGGCGCTCGAGCCGAGCGACCTGAAGGCCAACCGGCTGCCGAAAGCCGGCGAGGACCTCTGGGCCATCGTGGGCGCGACCGAGGACGCCACCAACCAGATCATGGAATGCGCCGAAGACATCCTCTCGGCCGTGAACCGCGACGACGACACCCTGCGCGAGGTCGCCAACGCCAAGGTGATGGCGATCTTCGAGGCCTGCTCGTTCCAGGACATCACCGGCCAGCGCATCGCGCGCGTGATCGAGACGCTGCAGCACATCGAGCAGCGGGTCGGGCGCTTCGCCGCCGCGGTCGAGCCCAACGCCGATACGCCGGGCGGCGGCGATTCGGTCGACCAGCGCGAGGCCCGGGCGCGCGAACTGCTGCTGCACGGCCCCCAATCGGCGGGCGAGGCCATCCGTCAGGACGAGGTGGACGCGCTGCTGCGCTCCTGACCGGCGCGCGTGGCGCGTTCACATGAAAGGGCCGGCCCGGATGACGACCGGGCCGGCCCTTTCCATTTCAGCCGTCGCTCGCCTTAGCGGACGTTGATGGTCAGGCCCGGCTGCTGGTGGCGCGGACGGTCATAGGCGCGGTAATGACGCCGGTCGTCGCGGTAGACGCGGCGATCGTCACGGTACACGCGGCGCTCCACCACGCGGGGTCGGGTGCATTCGCGGGTGCGGGTGATGCGCGTCACGCCGTTGCTGCGCACGCGGCGCTCCACGGTGCGGCAGGCGGCCGGCGCGGCGGCGTCGGTTACGGTCAGCACGCTGCGGGTCACGGGCGCCGCGCTCGCGGGGGCGGCGGCGAAAGCGGCCATGGCGACGCCAAAGGCCAGACCGAGAGGGGCGATGAAACGGCGCATGATTGGTTTCCTCGTTGTCGTTGGTCTTGTTCCGGACCGGACAGTGCGGCCCGTTCTTGAAGGTCAGTGTGCCCCGTCCTGCATGACGTGGTCCTGAAGCGTCGGTTCACGCCGTGTTCATCGCGCGAGCGGGGCTTCCGGTTCCATGAGGCCGCCTCCGCCATTGGACGCTGCGCCTGCGCAGGGACCCGGCGCGGGCCTTTTCTCCGGCCCGCGAACATGATCCGCTGCGCCCATGACGCGCCCTGACCCCGTCTCCGTTTCGCCCGCCGCTTCGAAGCCGCGCATCCACGCCGACGACGCGCTGGGGGGCGCCGCCCGCGCCACCATCGGCGACGGCCACGGCGACGCGCCGGACGACCGGGTGGCGCTGTGGGCCCGGCGGACCGGGCGGGGGCTGGCGCTGGCGGCGACCGCGGGCCTCGCGCTCTGGGCGCTGATCGATCTGACGACGGGGGGAGCGGGGCGATGACCATCGACTGGGGACGCGCCGCGGCGCCGGATCTCGCCGAACTGGAGCGGCTGGCCGACGAGGCCTTCGCCCGGCTGCCGGAGGAGTTCCGCGCGCTCGCCAGCGGCGTGGTGGTGCGGGTGGACGACTTTCCGACCGAAGACGTGCTGAAGGAGCTGGAGGCGGAGAGCGAGTTCGACCTGCTCGGCCTGTTCACCGGGATCGGCCTCGCGCAGGGCGAGGCCGCGCCGCGCACCGGGCAGTTCCCGAACGTGATCCATCTCTACCGCCGGCCGATCCTCGACTACTGGGCGGAGCATGACGAGACGCTGGGCGCCATCGTCACCCATGTGCTGGTGCATGAGATCGGCCATCATTTCGGCCTGTCCGACGACGACATGGAGGCGATCGAGGCGCTGGCGGACGCGGAGGCCGCGCCGGCTTGACCGTCGCCGCCGCCGTTCCCATCTCGCATGCCGAGGGAGCCCGACCGCATGAACGATCTCAGGTCCCAGCTCCGCCGGGTGCGGAGCGAGTTCTGGCCCAAGGCGAAGCGGCTGCTGCGTTCGCTGCCGTTCGCGGAGGATCTGCTTGCAGCCTACTACTGCGCTCTGGACGAGGAGACGCCGTCGACCGTGCGGCTGACGCTTCTGGGCGCGCTGATCTATTTCATCACGCCCATCGACCTGATCCCCGACTTCATCCCCTTCGCGGGCTTCACCGACGACGCCAGCGTGATCGCCGCGGCGATCGCGGCGGTCAGCCTCAACATCCGCGACCGGCACCGGGAGGCCGCGCGACAGGCCATGCAGGACCCGGACGCCGCGGCCGACGGCGCCTGACGGCTCGTTCGTAGCAGAGCGCGGCCGCGCGGCTCACTCCGCCGCGTCGCGCCGCAGCGGGTTGGGCAGGGTCTCGGCGGCGGGCGCGGGCCCCAGCTCCATCTGCTCCAGCCGCGCGCCGCGCCGCGCGATCTTCTCCGCCGAGATCGCGATCTGGTCGAGGTCGCCGGACGCCTGCCCGAAGTGCTGCTTCAGCTTGTCCACCCGCTCCGCCAGACGGCGCATGTCGTCCAGCAGGCGGCCCACCTCCGCCTGCAGCAGATGGGCCTGATCGCGCAGCGCCGCGTCACGGGTCAGCCCCTGCACCACCTGCACCGCGAGCGTCAGCAGCGAGGGCGACACGATCAGCACCCGCGCCCGGTGCGCCCGTTGCACCACGTCGTCGAAGCTCTCGGCGAGCTGGGCGTGGATCTGCTCGGAGGGCACGAACAGCAGCGCCACGTCCTGGGTCTCGCCGGCGATCAGATACTTCTCCGCCACGTCCGCGATGTGGCGGCCCACGTCCTGCCGCACCCGCGTCTCCGCGGCCTTGGTCGCCTCGGGATTTTCGGCCAGTCGCAGCCGCTCGAAGCCCTCCAGCGGGAACTTGGCGTCCACGGCCAGCCCGCGCCGGTCGCCGGGCAGGCGAATCAGCGCGTCCGGCCGCACGCCGGTGGAGAGGCGGGCCTGGAAGGCGTAGGCCTGCGGCGGCAGCGCGTCGCGCAGGATCGCCTCCATCCGCCCCTGACCGAAGGCGCCCCGCGCCGGCTTGTTGGCGAGAATGGCGCGCAGGTCCGTCACCTGGCCCGCCAGCGCGCCGATCTGGGCGCCGGCGGCGTCGATCACCGCGAGCCGGGCCTCCAGCCGCTGCAGCTGCTCCGCGGTGGCCTGTCCGCTGGCGTTGAGGCCTTCGCCCACCCGCGCGCCCACCGCGTCCAGCCGCTCCGCCACGCCGCGGGCGAGATTGGCCTGCCGCGCCCCGAGCGCCGAGGCGAAGGCTTGCAGCCGGCCGGTGGCCTCCGCCTGCAGCCTCTCGAGATTCTCAAGCCGCATCTCGGCGTCCTCCGCCTCGCGCCGTCGGGCGGCGCCGGAGCGGGCCACCGCGACCAGCAGCAGCAGGAGCGCCGCCACCGCCGCGGCGCCGAGCCCGGCCAGAGCCTCGCCGAGCGTGACCATATGTTCGCCGATGCGCAGAAGCGGTTCGTTCATGGGACAGAGCCGGACCAGAAAACGCCACACGCGCCCAAGCGGACGCAAGACCGATCATGTTCAAGAACAAATAAAGAACATGTTGACGCTTGCACCGCAAGGGCCTATTCGCCCCCGATCTTCCGTCGTTTTCCAGCGCCTGTGGTCCCCATGTCCGTCGCGCCGCTCGTCTATCTGCCCGATCCCAAGCTCCGTCTCGTGAGCGCGCCGGTGGAGCGCGTGGACGACGAGACGCGCGCGCTGATCGAGACCATGTTCGAGACCATGTACGACAGCGCCGGCATCGGCCTCGCCGCGATCCAGATCGGGGTCGCGAAGCGGGTGGTGACCATCGACCTCGCGGGCAAGGACGAGGAGCCGGCCCCGCTGGCCTTCGTCAATCCCGAGATCGTGGCGTCGTCCGAGGAGACGCAGGTCTATGACGAGGGCTGCCTCTCGATCCCGGACTACTATGAGGAGGTGGAGCGCCCGGCCAAGGTGACCGTGCGCTATCTCGACCGGGACGGCGCGGCGCAGGAGATGGCCTGCGAAGGCCTGCTCGCCATCTGCATCCAGCACGAGATCGATCATCTGAACGGCGTGCTGTTCATCGACCACATCTCGAAGCTGAAGCGCGACCGGGTGGTCAAGAAGTTCGAGAAGGCGCGCGCCATCGGCCAGCTGCCGTCCTTCCCGCGGCGCGACCGGCGGGGCGGCGACGAGGCGGTCGAGGCCTGATCCGGCCGCCCGCAGGACGGCGAGGACGCCCATGCGCCTGATCTTCATGGGAACGCCCGACTTCGCGGTCCCCACCCTTTCCGAACTTGTGGGTCAGGGCCACGACGTGGCCGCGGTCTACACCCGCGCGCCGCAGCCGGCCGGGCGCGGCATGGAGCTGCGCAAGAGCCCGGTCCACGCTCTGGCCGAAGGCTTCGGTCTGCCGGTGCGCACGCCCGCCTCGCTGAAGACGGCGGACGCGCTGGCCGAACTCGCCGCCTTCGAGGCGGAGGCCGCGGTGGTGGTGGCCTATGGGCTGATCCTGCCGCAGGCGGCGCTCGACCTGTTTCCGCTGGGCGCGCTCAACCTGCATCCCTCGCTGCTGCCGCGCTGGCGCGGCGCGGCCCCGCTGCAGCGCACGGTGATGGCCGGCGACGCCGAGACCGGGGTCATGGCCATGCGCATGGAGGCGGGGCTCGACACCGGCCCGGTCGGCATGGCCGAGCGGGTGACGCTCGGGCCGGACGAGACCGCGGGCGAGCTGCACGACCGGCTGAGCCGTCTCGGCGCCGACCTCATGGGCCGCGCGGTGGCCGCGCTCGGCCGCGGCGGCCTCGCCTTCCGGCCGCAAGGCGAGGAGGGCGTGACCTACGCCGCCAAGATCGACAAGGCGGAGGCGCGGATCGACTGGTCGCGGCCCGCGCGTCAGGTCCACGACCACATCCGCGGCCTGTCGCCGTTTCCGGGCGCGTGGTTCGAATTCGAGGGGCCGCGCGGCCCGGAGCGGGTCAAGGTCCTGCGCTCCACGCTCGGCGAAGGACGCGGCGCGCCGGGCGAGGCGCTGGACGACCGGCTGACCGTCGCCTGCGGCGACGGCGCGGTGCGGCTGGTGACGCTGCAGCGCGCCGGCAAGGGCGCGACCGACGCCGCGGCCTTCCTCAACGGCGCCCGGCTGGGGCCCGGAACGCGGCTCGGCTGATGCCGCGCTACCGCCTGCTGGTCGAATATGACGGCGCGCCCTTCGCCGGCTGGCAGCGGCAGGCCAACGGCCCCTCGGTGCAGGGCGCGCTGGAGGCGGCGGCCTTCGCCTTCTCCGGCGAGACCGTGGCGGTGAAGGGCGCCGGGCGCACCGACGCCGGCGTGCATGCGAGCGGGCAGGTGGCCCATCTCGATCTCGCCCGCGACTGGCGCGCCGACACGGTGCGCGACGCCATCAACGCCCACCTGAGGCCGCAGCCGGTGGCGGTGCTGGAGGCGGCCTGCGCGCCGCACGACTTCGACGCCCGCTTCTCCGCGCTCCGGCGGCATTACGTCTACCGGCTGGTGGACCGCCGGGCGCCGCTGGCGCTGGAGCTCGGCCGGGCGTGGCGCATTCCCCGGCCGCTCGACGTGGCGGCCATGGACGCGGCCGCCAAGCGCCTGCTCGGCCGGCACGACTTCTCCACCTTCCGCGCCTCGGAGTGCCAGGCGGCGAGCCCGGTGCGCACGCTCGACCGGCTGGACGTGACGCGGGAGGAGGGCGGCGTCGTCGCGGTGCGCACCAACGCCCGCTCGTTCCTGCACAATCAGGTGCGGTCGATGGTGGGGTCGCTGGTTCAGGTCGGGATCGGCCGCTGGAGCGCCGACGATCTGGCCGCGGCGCTCGCCAAGGCCGACCGCCGGGCCTGCGGGCCCATGGCCCCGCCCGACGGCCTGTTCCTGACGCAGGTGGACTACCCGGCCTGACGCCCCTGGGCCGCTCCGCTCACTTGCACTCGCGGTCGATGCGGTCAAGCGCGGCGGAGATGCCGGACAGGGAGTAGGTGTCGGTGGTGACGTTGCCGCGGACGGAGGTGGACTTCAGGGTCATGGCGCCCGAGGCGCCCCGCATGGCGCGCACGAGCTTCGCCTCCTCTTCCACGGACTGGGCGAAGGCGCCGTCGTCCTTGGCGTAGAGCGCGAATTGCCCGGCCCGGGGAACGGTCACGTCCACGGCGCTGCCCGCCTTCGCCGGGAAGCCGATGATGACGCTGACCTCGTTGCGCACGTTCTCGCGGGGCCGGTTGGAGATGAACAGATACGCCGGATCGCGGTTGAGGCCGGACGGCTTGCGCGCCGACGGCTGGGACAGCGCATAGCAGACCTTGCCGCTCTTGGCGGGCGCCGAATAGGCGGTCCAGGCGTTGTACTTGCCGAGCTCCACCGGCTGCGCGGCCGGAGCGCCCTGCGCCAGCGCGCCCGACGAGGCGCCGCCGAGAGCAAGGGCGATCGTGGCGAACAGGGCGGAGCGCAGGGGCAGGGTCATCGGGCGTCGCTTTCAGTCTGTCCGCCGAGGGGCGCGGCGGTTGAATGTCGAACGTGCGGGCGCGGGAGCGCGCCGCGGCGGTCAAAGCGGAACCTACGGCAAAAGTTTATAAAATTTGATCATTTCCGGGAGCTTAAGATCACGCCATGGTCAGGGATTGGTGAGCCGCGCCGAAAGCGCGTATGAAGGGGGCGCGACGTTGCGCCTGATGACGCGCGGAGAGGCATGAGCCATGGGCGGGTGCGGGTGGACCTGACGGGGCCTGAACGGATGGCGGAGCTCGTTCGCCAGGTCGCCTGCGCGCAGGACCGCGCCGCCTTTGAGGAACTGTTCGACCATTACGCGCCGCGCCTCGCCTCCTATCTGCAGCGCCTCGGCGCCGACGAGGCCGTGGCCGAAGAGGTGACGCAGGACGCCATGCTGGCGCTGTGGCGCAAGGCGGCGCTGTTCGATCCCGCGAAGTCCTCGGTCGGCACCTGGCTGTTCCGCATCGCCCGCAACCGCCGCATCGACCTGCTGCGCCGCGGCGGCGGCGTGGCGGCGCCTGTGGACGAGGCGGTGCAGCTCGCCTGCGACGCGCCGGGACCGGACGCCGAGATCGTCCGCCGGGAGCGCGACCTGCTCGTGCGGCGCGCCATGACCGATCTGCCGGCCGACCAGCAGAGCCTTGTCCAGCTCGCCTTTTTCGAGGGCCTGTCGCACAGCGAGATCGCCGCCGCGCAGGGCCTGCCGCTCGGCACCGTCAAGTCCCGCATCCGGCTCGCCTTCGGCCGCCTGCGACGTCGGCTCGGGACCGACGGCATCGCCGACGCCAACTGACGGGAAACCCCATGAAAGCCGTCCTGTGCTCCGAGCTGTCGGGGCCCGCAGCGCTGACCTTCGCCGACCTGCCCGCGCCGGAGCCCGGCCCCGGCGAGGTGGTGGTGGACGTGGCTTACGCGGCGCTGAACTTTTTCGACACGCTGATCACCGCCGGCCGCTACCAGACGAAGCCCGCGCTGCCGTTCTCCCCCGGCGGCGAGATGTCGGGCGTGGTGGCGAAGGTCGGTCCCGGCGTCGCGGACGTCCGGCCGGGCGACCGGGTCGCGGCCTATCTCGGCTACGGCGCCTGCCGGGAGCAGGTCGTGGTCCGCGCCGAGGCGCTGACGCCCGTGCCGGACGGCCTGCCGCTCCACAAGGCGGCGGGGATCATCATCACCTACGGCACCACGCTGCACGCGCTCGCCGACCGGGGCGACCTGAAGCCCGGCGAGACGCTGGCGGTGCTGGGCGCGAGCGGCGGCGTCGGGCTCGCCGCCGTCGAGATCGGCGCTCTGCTGGGCGCCCGGGTCATCGCCTGCGCCTCCTCCGCCGACAAGCTGGCCTTCGCCCGCGAGCGCGGCGCGCACGACGGGATCGACTACGCGCGCGAGGACCTGAAGACCCGGCTGAAGGAGCTGACCGACGGCCGGGGCGTGGACGTGGTCTACGACCCCGTCGGCGGCGAGGCCACGGAGGCGGCGGTGCGGGCGCTGGCCTGGCGCGGGCGGCTGCTGGTGATCGGCTTCGCGGCGGGCGACATCCCGAAGTTGCCGCTCAACCTGCCGATGCTGAAGGGCGCGGACGTTCGAGGCGTGTTCTGGGGCGCCCACACCGAGAAGGAGCCCGAGGCCCACCGGGCCGAGCTCGCCCGCATCTTCGCCTGGGCGGCGGAGGGCGCGATCTCCGCCCATGTGGACGCGGTGCTGCCGCTCAGCGAAACCGCGGACGCCATCGGCCGCATCGCCCGCCGCGAGGTCCGGGGGAAGATCCTGGTCCGGACCTGAGAGCCGCGCGCAGGCTCGAACCCGCCGTCGTCCCGAGCGTGTCCGGGCGCTCCGATCCAAAGGTCGCCGGTCGCCCTGGCGCCGCGGAGCCGGGAGCGGGGGCTTCGGACGCGGACGGACGTTCGCGCCGTCAGCCCCGGCGGGCGCCCCAGAGCGAAAGCCCGGCCAGCGCCGCGGCGATCAGGGCGTTGTAGCCTGCGAGCGACAGGCCGAGGAACCGCCAGGCGGCGCTGTCGCAGGGCACGATCCGTGTGCCGCGCATGCTCTCCATCAGGCCGCCCACGGAGGACGGCGCGGCGTTCGCCCCGGCGCAGCTCGCCGGGCCCGGCCAGAAGCTCCACTCCACGCCGGCGTGGTAGAGGCCCAGTCCTGCGCCCACGGCGAACAGCAGCGCGGTCAGGCCGAGCGCCGCGCGCGCCGCGCCGGGGTGGCCCGCCTTCGCCAGCAGCGCCGCGGCCAGCGCCAGCGGCAGGCCGAGGTAATAGGGCCAGCGCTGCCACAGGCAGAGCATGCAGGGCACGTAGCCGAACCCGTGTTCGAACGCCAAAGCTCCGCCGATGGCGGCGGCGCCGGTGACGGCGACGGCGAGCGCGAGGACGGCGAGGCGGGGACGGGCGGGGGAGAAAGCGGCGGTCATGGCCTCTGTCATGACGTATCCGCGCGGTCCTGTCTTCCCCAACCGCGCCCCGCGCGGCGAGCCGGCCTGCGAGGACGCGATGCTCCCGGTTGCGCCCTGCGTTTATGCAACGGCGTCGTGCAACGAAACATTGACCGAACCGTTCAGTCAGCGTTGCCGGCCGCGTGGCGAATGTGGTAATGAGAGGGTGTGACCGAACCGTTCGGTCATTTGCGCGTTGTGTCTCCGATCCGAACTCATCCGTTGAGGAGAGGCGAAGCCGTCATGGCTCAGTCTCCGCTGTCCAGCCGAGAGCCGTCGGGCTCCGTGGCGCGTCTCGCGCCGCGGCGGGCCGCGGACGATCGCGCCCCGGGGACGGTCGCGCCAGCCGAGGAGGCGCGGGAGACGCAGGCGCCCGCGGCCGAGGCCCCGGCCCGCAAGGGCGGCGCGTCGGGCGGGTCGCGCAAGAGGCTCATTCTGACGGCGGTCGCGGCCCTCGCGCTCGGGCTCGGCGTCTGGCAGGGCGCGTCCTACTGGATGACGGGCCGCTTCATGGTCGAGACCGACGACGCCTATGTGGGCGCGGACATGGCGCTCATGTCGCCGAAGATTTCCGGCTATGTGGCCGAGGTCGCGGTCGAGGCCAACGCCCGGGTGGCGGCGGGGCAGCCGCTGGTGCGGCTCGACGACGGCGACGCCCGGCTCGCGGTGGAGGCCGCCGACGCCCGCATCGCCACCCAGGCCGCCTCGCTCGCCCGCTTCGACAGGCAGATCGCGGCGTCCGACGCGCAGATCCTGCAGGCGAGGGCGCAGCAGGCCTCCGCCGGCGCCGACCGCGCCCGCGCGGCCTCCGACTACGACCGCGCCCAGCAGCTCGCGAAATCGAGCTATGGCAGCCGGCAGACGCTGGATCAGGCCAAGGCCGACCGCGACCGCACCGTGGCGGCGGTGGATGCGGCCGACGCCGGCGTCGTGGCGGCGGAGGCCAACCGCGCGGTGCTCGAGGCCCAGAAGGGCGAAGCGGAGCGTCAGCTCGGCGAACTGCGCGTCGCCCGCGCCCAGGCCCAGCGCGATCTGGACGCCGCCGTGATCCGCGCGCCGTTCGAGGGCGTGGTGGGCAACCGCTCGGTCCAGGCGGGCGATTACGTCACGCCGGGCAAGCGCCTGCTCGCCGTCATTCCGCTCGACCGCGTCTATGTGGACGCGAACTTCAAGGAGACCCAGCTTGGAGACATCGCCGTCGGCCAGCGGGTGACGCTCGCCGTCGACGCCTATCCCGAACACGACGCCCATGGCGTGGTGGACAGTCTGGCGCCCGCCTCCGGCGCGGTGTTCAGCCTGCTCCCGCCCGAGAACGCCACGGGCAACTTCACCAAGATCGTCCAGCGCGTGCCCGTGCGCGTCCGCATCGATCCCGACGACGTGCGCAAGGGCCGGCTCCGGCCGGGCCTGTCCGTCGTGGCGACGGTGGACATCCGCACCACGCCCTCGACCCCCGAGCTCAGCGCTTCTTCCCCCGCGAAGCGCTGACAGGCCCCCGCGTCCGGAACCGGGCCCATGAGCGACGACGCCGTCCCCCCCGGCGACGACAGGCGAGCCGACACGCACCGCGTCCCCCGCGCGTCGGCTTCCTCTGCGCTTCCGGCTCCGGACGCGGGACTGGCCTCCTCCGAACCCGAGGTCACGCCGCGCCGCCTGATCGGCTTCTTCGCGCTGATCTTCGGCATGTTCATGGCGATCCTCGACATCCAGATCGTGTCGTCGTCGCTGGCCGAGATTCAGGCCGGCCTGTCCGCCAGCCCGGACGAGATCTCCTGGGTCCAGACCAGCTACCTGATCGCCGAAGTGATCATGATCCCGCTGTCCGGCTATCTCGGCCGGGCGCTGTCCACGCGGGTGCTGTTCTCGCTGTCGGCGGCGGGCTTCACGCTGGCGAGCGCGCTCTGCGCCACCGCCACCACCCTGCCGGAGATGATCGTCTACCGCGCGCTGCAGGGCTTCATCGGCGGCGGCATGATCCCGACCGCCTTCGCCGCGGCCTACGCCATCTTCCCGAAGCGCATGCAGCCCATGATCATGGCGCTGGTGGGCCTGACCGTGACGCTCGCGCCCACCATCGGCCCGACGGTGGGCGGCTACATCACCCAGCTGATGTCGTGGCACTGGCTGTTTCTGGTCAACGTCGTGCCAGGGATCATCGCCACCGTCATCGCCTGGACCATGGTGGACTTCGACCGGCCGGACCACAGCCTGCTGCGCCGCCTCGACTATGTGGCGCTGATCGCGCTGGCCGCCTTCCTCGGCGGGCTCGAGTACGTGCTGGAGGAGGGCGCAAAGGACGACTGGTTCCAGGACGAGGCCATCCGCTGGCTGAGCGCGGTGTCGCTGGTCGGCGGCGTCGCCTTCTTCTGGCGCTGCTTCACGGTGGAGGAGCCGCTGGTCGATCTCGGCGCCTACCGCGACCGCAACTTCGCGGTCGGCTCCGCGCTCACCTTCGTGCTCGGCGTCGGGCTCTACGGCCTGACCTATCTCTACCCCGTGTTCCTCGGCCGGGTGCGCGGCTACGACTCGCTGCAGATCGGCGAGACGGTGTTCGTCACCGGCCTGTTCATGTTCGCGGCCGCGCCGCCGGTCGGCATCCTGTCCCGCAGGATCGATCCGCGCTGGCTGATCGGGCTCGGCTTCTGCGGTTTCGCGCTGTCCTGCCTCGAGCTGACGTGGCTCACCAAGGACTGGGCCTTCGGCGAGCTGTTCTGGCCCCAGGCGCTGCGGGGCGTGTCGCTGATGATGTGCATGGCGCCCATCAACCTGCTGGCGCTCGGCACCCTGCCGCCGGACAAGCTGAAGAACGCCAGCGGCCTGTTCAACCTGATGCGGAACCTCGGCGGCGCCTTCGGCCTCGCCTTCATCAACACCTTCCTGAACGACCGGCAGGACCTGCACATGGCGCGGCTCAGGGAGAGCGTGGTCTGGGGCCGGCAGGCGGCGGAGGAGACGATAACCTCCATGACGCAGGCCTTCTCCGCCCGGCTCGGCTCCGACGCGGAGCTCGCGGCGGTGAAGCAGATCGCGCTGAGCGTGCGCCGGGAGGGGCTGGTGCTCGCCTTCTCGGACCTGTTCCTGGCGCTCGGCCTGCTGTTCGCGGCGCTGGTGATCCTGACGCCGCTGCTGAGGCGCCCCGCCGCGGACGGCGGGGCCGCGCCGGGGCACTGACGGCGCCGTTCAGCTCCAGGCGTGCAGCGGCGGGTTGACGCCGTTCAGCGCGTGGTTGCCCACGATGGCGTATTTCCAGCGCACCGGATCGTGCAGCGTGTGGGTGCGGGCGTTGCGCCACAGCCGGTCCAGATTGTGCTCGGCGAGCGTGGAGCGGGTTCCGGCCAGCTCGAATAGCCGGTTGGCGGCGAGCAGCGCGATCTCGGTGGAGAGCACCTTGGCCTCCGCCGTGGCGATCTGGGCTTCGGCCACCGTCTCGGCCGTCGGGTCCGCGACCGCCCGGTCGATGGCGCGCCCGGCCGCCTCCTGCAGCGCCTGCGCCGCGCGCAGCCGGATCTTGAGGTCGCCGACGGCGTGGATCACGTAAGGGTCGTCCGAGGCCCGCTCCTGCCCGCTGTCCACCCAGGCGCGGGATCTGGAGCGGATGAAGCGGATGGTCTCGTCCAGCGTGTTGCGGGCGATGCCAACGTCCACCGCCACCTGGATGATCTGGAAGATGGCGCCGTCCGCGGTCGGGCGGTCGTAGCCCCTGTAGCCGGGCGCGAGATGGGTCTTGGGCACGCGGACCTTGTCGAGGATCACCGTCCCCGACAGCGTGCCGCGCTGGCCGAAGGCGGACCAGTCGTCGATCACGGTCAGGCCCGGCGCGTCCCGCTCCGCGATGGCGTACCAGGCCCGGCCCTCGCCATCGAGCGCCACGATCGGCACGTAATGGGCGAGCAGCGCGCCGGAGGCGTAGAACTTGCGGCCGGTGACGAGAACGTGGTCGCCCTCGTCGGTGAAGGTGGTTTCGAAATCCGCCGCGCGCTTGGAATTGAACTCCGAGAAGGCGTTGCCGAAGCGGGCGCCCCTCAGGATCTCGCCGAACAGCAGCGCCTGCTGCGCCTCGTCCGAGACCGTGCGGATCGCCGCCACCACGCCGAGATGGTTCTGGGCGATCTGGCCCACCGAGCTGTCCGCCGCCGAGATGATCTCGATCGCCTTGGCGAGGGTGGCGTAGGACACCTCCGGGCCGCCGAAGGCTTTCGGCACGTTGATGGACCACAGCCCGCTCTGGGAGAACAGGTCAAGCTCGGCCAGCGGCCAGACCCGGTTGCGGTCGCGCTCGCTGGCGCCCGGCGCGATCTCGGCGGCGACGCGTTCGGCGACCGCAAGGGCCTCGGCGTCGTCGCGGATCACATGGGCCGGCGCCGCGGGGCGCTTGGGGCCGGGAACGCCCTGGGGCTCGGCGCCCACGAGGGACAGTTTGGCGGTGCTCATGGAAAACCTCCTCAGGCGGCGGCGGAGACGGGGCGGCGCGCGGCTTCAAGCTCGCGCACCAGCGGGATGACCTCGCGGCCGAAGAACTCGACCTCCTCCTGGAAGTGCAGGAAGCCCAGCAGCACGAGGTCCACGCCCGCCTGCTTCAGGTCGAGGATGCGTTCGGCGATCTGGCGCGGCGTGCCGATCAGGTTGGTCTTGAAGCCGTCGTTGTACTGCACGAGGTCCTCGAACGAGGACTTGGCCCAGTTGCCTTCGCCTTCGGGCGAGGCGGCGCCGGCGTTCTTCACCTCGTGGCCGAAGGCCTTCACGGCCTCCGGGTTGGCGTTGGCGACGATGGCGTCCACCACGCCGCGCGCCTCTTCCTCCGTGCCGCGGGCGACGGCGAAGGCGTTGACGCCGATCTTCACCCGCCGGCCCAGCTCCGCGGCTTTGGCCTGCACGTCGTCCACCTGCTTGGCGACGTTCTCCGGGGTGTTGCCGTTGGTGAAGTACCAGTCGGACACCCGTGCGGCCATGTCGCGCGCGGCGCGGGACGAACCGCCCTGGAAGATCTCCGGCTGCGGATCGAGCGGCTTGGGCTTCAGCGCGTAGTCGCGGAACCGGTAGAAGTCGCCGTTGAAGGTGAACGTGTCCTCGGTCCAGATGCCGCGAAGCGCGCGGATGAACTCCTCCGAGCGGCGGTAGCGCTCGTCATGGTCGAGCCAGGGCTCGCCGATGGCGGCGAATTCGCCCCGGAACCAGCCGGACACCACGTTGACCGCGATGCGGCCGCCGGTGAGGTGGTTGATGGTGGCGAGCTGCTTGGCGGCGAGCGTCGGGTTCCAGGGCCCAGGCAGCAGCGCGGCGATGACGGTGAGCTTTTCGGTGGCGGCGGCCAGCGCGTGCGAGAACGCCACGCTCTCGTGCTGGTTCTCCGCGCCGTAGCCGGCGGTGAAGCGGATCTGGGTCAGGGCGTAGTCGAAGCCGGCCTTCTCCGCGATCTGCGCCAGCGTGCGGTTGTAGTCGATGCTCCAGTCGGTGCGCTGCTCGATGTTGGAGATCACCAGCCCGCCGGACACGTTGGGGACCCAGTAGGCGAAGCGGATCGGTTCGTCAGGGCGCGGGGGCTGTCGGGTGTCGGCCATGGGCGGCCTCCTTGCGTTCGTTCGGACAGGAAAGGTCAGGCGTTGGGGAAGAGCTGCGCCGCCCGCGCCGGCACGGGCGAGCGCGCCAGCGCCTCCACGGCCTCGCCGATCAGAAGGTCGGCGCGGGCGCGGACCAGCGGGTCGGCGATGTGGCCGTCGCGATGCTGGCTTTCGGCGACGTAGAGGCCGGTGGGCAGGGTGCGAGCGCCGAAGAAGCCGAACAGCGGCCGGAACTGGTGCTCCACGACGAGCGCGTGCCGGTCGCCGCCGCCGGTGGCGATCAGCCCGACCGGGACGCCCGCGAGCGCCCGGTGGTCGATCAGGTCGATGAAATGCTTGAACAGGCCGCTGTAGGAGGCCTTGTAGACCGGGGAGGCCGCGAGGATGAGATCGGCCGCCTCGATCTCCCGCAGGCGCTGCTCCAGCGCCGGCGAGGCGTCGCTCCGGGCGCGCGCCAGCCCCAGATCGCCGGCCAGCTCGCCCACGTCGATCAGCGTCACCCGACCGCCGGCGCGCTGCACGATGGCCTGCACCAGCTCCTCGAGCAGCACGCGGGTGCGGGACTGCGCCGACGGGCTGCCGCTGAGGGCGACGATGCGCGGCGCGGTCATCGGAATCCCCGGGAGTTGAGAGGCGTGCGCAAGGGCGGCATAGGGGCGCTCCTCATAAAAATATATAATCTAGTGAATTACTCAAATGTGTTGTGGTCGAGCTGTCAACAGCCTTCATGGGCTCGCGACGAAAGTCGCAAATGGCGCGCCTGCCTGCCCGCAGGGACGCCTTTGGCGTTGACAGCGCGCCGCGCCGGGTCTTCACCTCCCCCTCCTATCTGCAGACGCGAGGGGCCCTTGGGCGAAGCCACGATCGAGCGGACGGTGCATGAGACGGCGCGGCGCGAGGCCGACGCGCCGCGCAGCCTCGTCGCGCGCCTCGACCGGCCGCTGACGCTCGAATCCGGGGCCGTGCTCGGCGGCGTCCGGGTCGCCTACCAGACCTATGGCGCACTGAACGCCGAGCGCTCCAACGCGGTGCTGATCTGCCACGCGCTCACCGGCGACCAGCATGTGGCGAACGTGCATCCGGTCACCGGCAAGCCGGGCTGGTGGTCCACCATGGTGGGCCCCGGCCGGCCGATCGACACCGAGCGCTTCTTCGTCATCTGCTCCAACGTGCTCGGCGGCTGCATGGGCACCACCGGCCCGGCCTCGCTCAATCCCGAGACCGGCGAGCCCTATGGGCTCGACCTGCCGCTGGTGACGATCCGCGACATGGTGGCGGCGCAGGCGGCGCTGGTCGACCATCTGGGCGTGCGCGACCTGTTCGCGGTGGTCGGCGGCTCCATGGGCGGCATGCAGGTGCTGGAATGGGCGGCGAGCCACGGCGACCGGGTGTTCGCGGCGCTGCCCATCGCCACCGCGGCCAAGCATTCGGCCCAGAACATCGCCTTCCACGAGGTGGGCCGGCAGGCGGTCACCGCCGATCCGGACTGGCGGGAGGGGCGCTACCTCGTCGAAGGCGCGATCCCGCGCAAGGGCCTCGCGGTGGCCCGCATGGCCGCGCACATCACCTATCTGTCGGAGCCGGCGCTGCAGACCAAGTTCGGCCGCAACCTGCAGGACCGGGCCGCGCGCACCTTCGGCTTCGATGCCGACTTCCAGATCGAAAGCTATCTGCGCCACCAGGGCCAGAGCTTCGTGGAGCGGTTCGACGCCAACTCCTATCTCTACGTCACCCGCGCCATGGACTATTTCGACCTCGCCGCCGACCACGGCGGCGTGCTGGCCAAGGCGTTCCAGCGTTCGAAGACGCGGTTCTGCGTGGTCTCCTTCACCTCCGACTGGCTGTTCCCCACCGAGGACTCCCGCCAGATCGTGCATGCGCTCAACGCTGCGGCGGCCAACGTCTCCTTCGTGGAGATCGAGACCGACAAGGGCCACGACGCCTTCCTGCTCGACGTGCCGGAGCTGATCGCCACCACGAAGGGCTTCATCGACAGCGCGGCGCGGGCGCGCGGGCTGCCGCCCGCGTGACGCTTCGCCATCATGGCGCCGCGTCCCGCGGCCTAAGGTTCAGGGCATGACATCCAAAGACGCGCCTAAGCCCCACGCCCACCCGCTGCTGAAGCTCGCGCTCGAGCTCGGGCCGCTGGTGGTGTTCTTCCTCGCCAACAGCCGCACCGACCTGTTCACCGCCACCGCGGCGTTCATGGCGGCGACGGTGGCGGCGCTCGGCGTGTCCTGGGTCCTGCTCCGGCGCGTGCCGGTGATGCCGCTGGTCTCGGGCGCGGTGGTGCTGGTGTTCGGCGGGCTGACGCTGGCGCTGCAGGACGAGCTGTTCATCAAGCTCAAGCCCACCATCGTGAACCTGCTGTTCGCGGCCGCGCTGTTCGGCGGGCTCGCCTTCGGCCGGCCGCTGCTGGCGGTCGCCTTCGACCAGGCGTTCCAGCTCACCCATGAGGGCTGGATGAAGCTGACCTGGCGCTGGGCCGTGTTCTTCGTGTTCCTCGCCGTGCTGAACGAGGTGGTGTGGCGCACCCAGACCACCGATTTCTGGGTGGCGTTCAAGGTCTGGGGCGTGATGCCCATCACCATGATCTTCGCCATGGCCCAGGCCCCGATCCTGCAGCGCTACGCCCTGCCGCAGCGGGACGCCGCCGCCAAGTAAGACCCCCCTCCACGCGCGGCGCCCCCCCCCCCCCGCCGAGGCCCCCTGCCGGCGGTGGGAAACCGCCGGGCGCGCCGTCACGCCGCTGTCGCGCGGCTGGCGCGACGCCGATTCGGGTGGCACCATGGTGTGCATTGCACCGTGGCGTCGGCGTCGAAAGGCGGGGTCTATGGGAGTGATCGGTCCGCTTCGCAGCATATTCCGCCGCGCGCGCCGCCGACCTTCGCCCCGAACTCCCGCTCTCGCGCCGATCGTCATGCGCCGCCTAGCGGCCGCCGTGATGGCGCTCGCCTGCGTTGCGCCCGCCGCCCGGGCCGCGCAGGGCGATGCGCCGGTGGACCTTGAGCTCGTGCTGGCGGTGGACGTCTCCTACTCCATGGACGTGGAGGAGCAGCAGATCCAGCGCGACGGCTACGCCGCCGCCATCGTCTCCCGGCCGGTGCTCGACGCCATCGGGCAGGGTCTGATCGGCCGCATCGCCGTCGCCTATGTGGAATGGGCCGGCGCGGACGACCAGCGCGCCATCGTGCCCTGGCGGCTGATCGACGGTCCCGACAGCGCCCGGGCCTTCGCCGCCGAACTCGCCGCCCAGCCGCTCAGGCGCTCGTTCCGCACCTCGCTGTCCGGCGCGCTCAGCCATGGGGTCCGCCTGTTCGAGAACAACGGCTACGACGGCCTGCGCAAGGTGATCGACATCTCCGGCGACGGCCCCAACAACCAGGGCGCGCCGGTGGAGGCGGCCCGGGACGAGGCGGTGGAGCGGGGCGTGGTGGTCAACGGCCTGCCGCTGATGCTGAAGCGCCAGACGTTCGGCTTCGTCGACCCGACCGAACTCGACGTCTACTACCGCGACTGCGTGGTGGGCGGCCCCGGATCGTTCGTGCTGCCGGTGCGCGCGGTGGAGCAGTTTCCCGAGGCGGTGCGCACCAAGCTGGTGATGGAGATCGCCGGGCGCGCGCCAGATCCCGACCCGGGCCCGGCGCCGGAGCGTCCGGTGACGCGGCCCGCCTCCGCCGACGCGCCGCACGGCGTCTGCTCCGACGGCGAGCGGCTGTGGCGCGAACGCTTCGGCGAATGATGCGGCGAAAAATCCACACAAAACCACATTAGTTGTGGTTCAACGTTGACATGAATGTCGGGCTTGGGCCTGATGCGGGCGTTCAATCCGCGCCACGCCCCAAGGACCGCCCGATGGCCGATTTCCCCACCCAGGCCCAGATCGTCATCGTCGGCGGCGGCATCATCGGCTGCTCCACCGCCTACCACCTCGCCAGGCTCGGCTTCAAAGACACGGTTCTGCTCGAGAAGCACAAGCTGACCTCGGGCTCCACCTTCCACGCCGCCGGCCTCGTGGGGCAGCTGCGCTCCAACGCCAACATCACCCAGCTGCTGGGCGAGAGCGTGAAGCTCTACCGCACGCTGGAGGAGGAGACCGGGCTCGCCACCGGCTGGAAGATGAACGGCGGCCTGCGCCTCGCCTGCACCGAGGAGCGCTGGACCGAGGTGAAGCGGCAGGCCACCACCGCGCGCTCCTTCGGGCTGGAGATGCACCTGCTGTCGCCGAAGGAGGCGCAGGAGCTGTGGCCGCTGATGGACGTCTCCGACGTCATCGGCGCGGCCTTCCTGCCCACTGACGGCCAGGCCAACCCCTCCGACATCACCGGATCGCTCGCCAAGGGCGCGCGCATGAACGGCGCCCGCATCCTTGAGGACACCACGGTCACGGGCTTCCGCATCGAGAACGGCCGGGTCGTCGCGGTGGAGACCGACCGCGGCCCGATCGCCTGCGAGATCGTGGTCAATTGCGCCGGTCAGTGGGCCCGCGAGGTGGGCGCCATGGCGGGCGTGAACGTGCCGCTGGTGTCGGTGGAGCACCAGTACATGGTGACCGAGCGCATCGAGGGCGTGACCTCGACCCTGCCGACGCTGCGCGATCCTGACCGCCTCACCTACTACAAGGAGGAGGTGGGCGGCCTCGTCATGGGCGGCTACGAGCCGAATCCCATCGGCTGGGCGCGGGACGGCATCCCCGCCGGGTTCAACTTCCAGCTGCTGCCGTCGAACTTCGACCATTTCGAGCCGCTGATGGAGCTGGCGCTCGGCCGCGTGCCGGCGCTGCAGACCGCGGGCGTGAAAGAGCTGATCAACGGCCCCGAGAGCTTCACCCCGGACGGCAACTTCATCCTTGGCCAGGCGCCGGAGCTGACCGGCTTCTACGTGGGCGCGGGCTTCAACGCCTTCGGCATCGCCTCCGGCGGCGGCGCGGGCAAGGCGCTGGCGGAATGGATCGCGGGCGGGCGGCCGCCTTACGACCTGTCGCCGGTGGACATCCTGCGCTTCGGGAAGAACGCCTCCGACGTGGAATGGGTGCGCGCCCGCACGCTGGAGGCCTATGGCAAGCACTACACCATCGCCTGGCCGCACGAGGAGCACGACAGCGGCCGGCCGCTGCGGCGTTCGCCGCTCTACGACCGGCTGGCGGCGAAGCGCGCCGTGTTCGGCGAGAAGCTGGGCTGGGAGCGGCCCAACTGGTTCGCGGGCGAAGACGAGGAGCCGCGCGACCGCTACACCTTCGGCCGGCCGAACTGGACCGGCGCGGTGGCGCGGGAGCACGCGGCCGCGCGCGAGGCCGTGGCGCTGTTCGACCAGAGCTCCTTCGCCAAGTTCCTGCTGACGGGCAGGGACGCGGAGGACGCCATCTCCTGGCTCAGCGCCGCCGATATGCGCCGCCCCGTGGGCTCCGTGCTCTACGCCCCGATGCTGAACCCCAGGGGCGGCGTCGAATGCGACCTCACCGTGGCGCGGCTTTCCCCCACCGACTACTACCTGATCGCCGGCACGGGCGCGGCCACCCGCGACTTCGACTGGATCCGCCGCAACCTGCCCAAGGGGCTCGACGCCAGCCTGGTGGACGTGACCTCGGCCTATGCGGTGCTGGCGCTGATGGGCCCCAACGCCCGCAGGCTGCTGGAGCGCGTGACCCGGGACGACGTCTCCGACGCCGCCTTCCCCTTCGCCGCATGGCGCAGGCTGAACCTCGCCGGCGCGCCTGTGACGGCGCTGCGCATGACCTTCGTGGGCGAACTCGGCTACGAGCTGCACGTCCCGGTGGAGTTCGGCGCCGCGCTCTACGACGCCCTGACCGCGGCCGGCGCCGATCTCGGCCTGACCGATGCCGGCTACCGCGCCATCGAGACGCTGCGGCTGGAGAAGGGCTACTGGGCGACCGGCGCCGAGGTCGGCCCCGACCACTCCCCGTTCGAGGCCGGGATCGGCTGGGCGCTGAAGCTCGACGGACCCGAGCCGTTCCTGGGCCGCGAAGCGGCGGAGGCGCAGGCCGCCGCGCCGTTGAAGAAGCGGCTCGCGGGCTTCACCGTGGACGATCCCGACGTGGTGCTGCTCGGCCGCGAGACCATCTACCGCAACGGCGAGCGGGTGGGGTGGCTGTCCTCCGGCGGCTTCGGCCACACCCTCGGCAAGCCCATCGGCTACGGCTACGTGCGCCGGGAGGGCGTGGACGAGGCGTTCGTGCTTTCGGGCGACTACGAGCTGGACGTAGCGACCGTGCGGGTTCCGGCCAGGGTCCATCTCGGCGCGCTGTACGATCCGGAGATGGCGCGTATCCTCGCCTGAGACGGCGGACAGCGAAGCGGGTGGGACGGGGGACGCGGCGATGGGGGGCTTGCGCGCATGACGGAGGGGGCGGCGCTCGACCGCGTCCGCGGGCTCGCCTTCTGGCGGGGCCCCGTGGACCCGCAGCCGCTCGGCGGCGGCATCACCAACGCCAATTTCGTGGTGGAGGACGCAGGCCGCAAATATGTGGTGCGGCTCGGCGACGACATTCCGCTCCACAACGTCATGCGCTTCAACGAGCTCGCCGCCTCGAAGGCCGCGGAGGAGGCCGGCGTTTCGCCTGCGGTGCGCCACGCGGAGCCCGGCCTGATCGTCATCGACCACATCGACGGCCGAACGTTTGGCGAAGCGGACGTGCGCGCCGAACTGCCGCGGGTGGCGGCGCTGATCCGCACCGCCCATCGCGAGGTGACGCGGCGCATCCACGGGCCGGCGCTCGGCTTCTGGACCTTCCACATCCTGCGAAGCTACCTGCAGGCGCTGCGGGACGGCGGCTGCCGGCTCACGGCCGACCTGCCGGCTTACGCCGCCCTGGCCGAGCGCCTGGAGACCGCGCTGGGTCCGACCGAAATCGTCTACGGCCACAACGATCTTCTGCCCGGCAATTTTCTCGACGACGGCGCGCGGCTGTGGCTGATCGACTGGGACTACGGCGGCTTCAACACGCCGCTGTTCGACCTCGGCAACCTCGCCTCCAACAACGGCTTCGACGCCGGCCAGCGCGACGCGCTGCTGGAGATCTATTACGGTCGCGCGCCCGACGACGCCCTGCGGCTGCGGCTTCAGGCCATGGAGGCGGCCTCGCTGCTGCGCGAGGCGCTGTGGAGCCTGGTGTCGGAGATCCACTCCAGAATCGACTTCGACTACCGCGCCTACACCGCGGAGAACCTCGCCCGGCTCGCCCGCGCCGTCGCCCGCTTCGACGAGATGGCGGGCTGAGGGGCGGGGCATGACGTCACGCCGCCCGGGCTTCGCGCGCGGGCGAAGACCGATAGGCCAGCGCCTCCGCCAGATGGGCGCGGCCCACGGATTCGGCGCCGTCGAGATCGGCGATGGTGCGGGCCACCCGCAGCACCCGGTGGTAGCCGCGGGCGGAGAGCTTGAGCGCGTCGGCGGCGTCCTGCAGCAGGCGACGGCCGGCGGCGTCGGTCCGCGCGATCTCCTCCAGCGCCGCGACGCCCACGTGGGCGTTGAGCGCCGACCCCGCGAGACCGAGCCCCGCGGCCCGACGGTCCTGCACCGCGCGGGCGGCCGCCACACGGGCCGCCACCGCCGCGCTGTCCTCGCTCGCCGGCGGCGCCATCAGGTCGGCGGCGGTGACCGCCGGCACGTCGAGCCGGAGATCGATGCGGTCCAGCAGCGGGCCGGAGATGCGGGACTGGTACTCCTCGGCGCAGCGGGGGCCGCGCCGGCAGGCGTGCCCGCCCTCGCCCCCGCCGCAGCGGCAGGGGTTCATGGCGGCGACGAGCTGGAACCGGGCGGGATAGGCGATGCGGTGGTTGGCGCGGGCGATCACCGCCTCGCCGGTCTCCAGCGGCTGGCGCAGCGCGTCGAGCGCCTGGGCGGAGAACTCCGGCAGCTCGTCCAGAAACAGCACGCCGTTGTGCGCCAGCGCGATCTCGCCGGGGCGGGGCCTTGCGCCGCCGCCCACCAGCGCCGCCATGGAGGCGGAATGGTGCGGCGCCCGGAACGGCCGCCGGTTGGTGAGCCGCCCGCCCGCGAGCTCCCCCGCCACCGAGCGGATCATCGCCACCTCCAGCAGCTCCCGCGGCGCGAGCGGCGGCAGCAGCGAGGGCAGCCGGCTCGCCAGCATGGACTTGCCCGCGCCCGGAGGCCCGGCGAGCAGCATGTTGTAGCCGGTATCATTTTGGCCATACAATCCTCCAAAGGCTTACCGACTTCGGGGATTCGCGGCCCATGCGTCCGGCTACTCGCGTTGAAAATCTTCCTACCGGCAGGCCGGTGCATCTAGCTTATCTAAGGGTATCGTCCGAGGAGCAGGCCGCCGGCCACGGTCCCGCTCGACAGCGCGATCTTAACCAGAGCTGGTTCGCTCGAGCCGGTCTGGCGATCGACGGAGTCTTCGAGGACATCGGCTACTCGGCCTTCTCCGGCGAGCACCTCCGATCGGGCCAGCTAGGTCGTATCGTCGCTGCGATCGAGGATGGCCGCATCGGCTTAGGCAGCACGATCGCGATGGAAAATCTGGATCGCCTGAGCCGCCAGAGCGCGCTTGAAGCCATCGAGCTCTATAGCCGGATCGTGCGCCGCGGCGTCGCGATCGTCACGAGCGCCGACGGGTTCCGCTACGCCGATAACGGGACCGCGGAAGAAAAAATGGTTAGCGTTATCATGAGCCTGATCCATTTTACGCGCGGCCACTCTGAGAGCTCGGTCAAAAGCGTCCGCGTCTCGAAAGCCTGGGCGTCTAAGGCCGAAAAATCCCGTGATAGCCTCACACCGCACGGGCAGCGCTGCCCCGCTTGGCTGCGTCTCTCGGCCGACCGGAAAAGCTACGAGTTAGTTCCCGGCCGGAAGGCGGTGATCGCTGACATATTTCAGTGGACGATCGACGGACTGGGCAGGCGCGCGATCACCAAGCGCCTGATCTCGACAGGGGTGGCGCCGTGGTCGCAAACCTCGGCGAAGCGGCAAAGGCCGGTCTGGAATGACAGCTACATCTCCAAGATTTTGACCGGCCGCGAGGTGCTTGGGGAGTATATCCCGACGAGCGGCGGCGCTGACTTGGAGCCCATCAGGGGCTACTACCCCGCCGCGATCGATCAGGCGACCCATCGGCGCGCCCAGAATGCGATGGCGTCGCGGCGCGGGAGCGGCGGCCGCAAAGGCGCAATGACTAACCTTTTGCAGGGCTTCTGCAAGTGCGCCACCTGCGGCCAGGGCATGACGATTATCGACAAGGGCGCCCGGTCGTCCGGCTTGAAGCTCGTCTGCCGCCGCGCCATCCTCGGCGACTGCAATAACGCCTTGCGCTACGACTATCTCCGCGCCGAAGCGGCAGTGATTTTCGGGCTTTCGACCGCATCCGACGACCTAATCGCCAAGGCCGCCAAGCGCTCCGACGAGGCGCATCGTGAGCGTGCGGATCGCGAGGCCGAGCTCGAGACCGTGACGTCAGCGATCCAGCGGCTTGTTCGCCGGATGGCCGAAATCGACGACCCCGCCTTGACGGGGATGCTCGCCGAATATCGCAAGAGCGCCACTTCCCTCGAAGCGACGATCGAGGGGCTGAGCGAGCGGATACGGGCCACCGACATCCACTCGGATTCGGATGGCGCCCCAGCAGCCACGATCGCTTTCTACAACCGTCTCGACGAGATCCCGGAAGATCAGCTGCCGGCCGCGCGGCAGAAGGTCAACCAGCAGCTGCGGGAACACATCTCCAAGGTCTCCTTCGACGAAGCCGGCCACGGGGTTATCCGCTTCAGAGAGGGTGACGGCGTCTCGGAATTTTGGCAAAGCGCTTGGAAACTTAGGGGCAATCGCGGGTCGTTCACGAGCCGGCTTGGCCCCGATGGCATCCAGCTGCGGGCCTTTCAGGCCCAGGTGACAATCAAAGACCACCCAGAATCTCGCGAAGTTCACCCAGAGAAATCGCGATGACTGGGTGAACTTCGGTGTGAACTTCGTCACGGCGAGGGTGATCTTCGGGCATTTTGGGCGCAATCGACGCAATCTCCGCCGCTCCGTGCGTCATATCTGATACATCTCTGGCGATTTCGGGCCGTTTTGCGTCATATCTGACACATCGGGGGGCACGAAAAAGGGGCCAAACGGCCCCTAAATCGGTTTCCCCCACATGCCCAGCGAGTTCATTCCATGAGTTGCGGATAACTCATGGGCGCGTAGTCGGCGGCTCGCCAGACGAAGCGGCGGCCTTCTCCGCCTTGCGACGAGCTTGTGAAATCGCGGTGGTCGAGACCCCATAGCGCGCCGCAACAACGCCCTGCGTCGCGCCATTGAGCTCGATGGCGAGCTCCGGCCACTCGGGCAGCTTGCGCTTGCCGGTCCTCTTCGGCGTCGCCGGGATGGAGTGCGCGACGCAGATCGCTGCGACCTTCCACTCCGCCATGCTCAGCAGCCCGGCGATCTCGGCGCGCGTGCTGCCGACTTCAGCGAGCGCGCGGATCCGACGGACGGTGTCGTCGGTCACGTCGCCCTCCAGCTAATGCTTTGCGAGACAGTTCCAGGATGGTCGCGCTTGTATTGATCGCTGATGACTTCGAAGAGCTCCCGGACGCCGGGGGCGAGATGGCTGACAACCCAGTTTCTCGCGCTCCAGCGAGGGTCATTTGACGGTCGCAGCTGCGCCTCCAAGGCTTCCACCCGAGCTTTGAGGTCGTCGAGTTCTGCCATCACGCACCCACCAAGAAGTCTGAGATCACATCCGCATCGTCATCGCGGTCGCGGCTGAGCTCAGCAAGCGTCGGCGTCGCAATCGCCGGCTAGTGCACGTCCCCGGTCCACCCCATGCCCGTCAGCCGGCGATAGACCGGCCGCAGGCGATCAGCGACGTCCGCCCGGCAGTATGTCGCCACGTCATCGAGCCGGCCCTCGCGGACGGGCGTTCGCAGCAGAGGCAGCGCCGGCCACCGAGCTCGTAGTAGGCGACGACCTCGATGACGCGAGCGACATCCGGCTTCACCGCGACCGGCGCGGCCACGGGCGACGGGCGTTCTGCGACGCGCAGCCACGCGGCGATCGCGGCCACGAAAGCGGCGAAGCCGATGCCAAGCCATGCGGCGGCGGGGATCATGCGGCCCTCGCTTGCTTGAGGGCACCGGCCAGGCGGAGCCGGTAGCCCCACGCCTCCTGGAGCGCTTCCGACGGCCAGCGGAGATCGATCTCGCCCAGCTCATCCGCGACCGAGCGAATGATCGCGCCTTCGGCGATCTCAGAGGCGGCGTTGACGTGCCCGGCGATGGCCTCCTCGACGAGCTCGAGCCAGCCGATGTGGGCGCTGATCCGGACCGCCGCGCCGATGCCCTCGGGGCGCTCGACGTCGGCCGGGATCAGCATGCGCTGCATCTCGGGATTGCGGTGGTCGCGAATGACGCGCATCGGCGTGACGCCGGCGGTCGCGCTCCAGAGATCGATGATGACGAGGTCGACCCTATTCACGACGCGGACCCCTCACCGGGCGCCTGGATCAGCGCGCCGACGGTCATCAGGCGGCGCGCGAGATCAGCCTTGCCAGTTATCTGCATCACGCGGACCAGCCGGCCGACCTCGATGAGCGCGAGGCCCATGTCGCCGTCGGTCGCGGGCGCTGCCAACACGTTGCGGAGGCTCTCGAGCTTCGCCAGCTCCTCTTCGTGGCGGCGGCGTGAAAGCGTCATGACGTCGTCGATCACCCGCTCCGCGCCCTGCAGCTGCGCGGCGGCCGCCTTGCGCGCGGCATCGGCGGCGGCGCGGTCCTCGTCCTCGATCGAGGCCATGAGGAGGCGCATGTATTCCGCCTCGTCGCTGTAATCCTGGCTGTAGTTCACTTGCCGCCCCGCTTGGCCTTGAGGGCGGAAACGCGCGCCTCGAGCTCGCGCTGATTGGCTGCGCCGTCGCGTTTGACGGATGGCGTCGCCATGCCGGCCTCGATCGCGGCCGCGAGGTAGGGGTCATCGCCGGCCCGCTTGAGAAGCTCTGCGTTGGCGGCCATCTCGGCGGCGGTAGTGGTGGGAACGGCCGGCTTGACCATAATGACAGGCGGGGGCTCGGCGCGCGCGCGGCTGCGGAGATCGAGACCGCGGATCGGCTCGTCGCCATATCCGGCGTCAGGGGCCGCACCCTTGAAAGGGTCAGTCCACCCGTCATCGACCACAGCTTCCGCGCCCGTGGCGAGATCGTAGGGGTCGCTCTCGGTCGTGTCGATGGACCGGATCAGCGCGACTTCGCCGTCGCTGTCGTCGGCGTCGAAAGCGTCACCGGCCTCGTCGGCGCCGGCGACACGCATCAGACGGCGCATGAGCAGCGACACGTCGGCTTCGAGAGCCCGCAGACGCTTGATGGGGGCGTCTCCGTTCGCGATCAGGCTCATGCCGGCGGCCTCGAGATCGGCCAGCGCCTGCTCCAGCGAGGGGACAGTCACCTGCGTAGCCCGCTCCTCCGCCGCGACCGGAAGCATAGCCGCGACCACCGGGGCCGAGGGCTGGGCATTGGGGACGCCGGGGCGGCGGGGAGCGGGCATCTGGGAATCCCTGGGACGATCGTTGACGCTCAACGATGAGTCCGGCTCGTCTTGGTGTCAACGGCTCGAAGCCTGTCAACATTGTAATGGCGATCCGGTTGCATCGATCTCAGCCCGATAGAATCGGCACGAGAGGCCCGAAAATTTATTTTCGGCGACATCGTTTCAGGGCTGCAACCAAAGTTTATTGTCGTCCTGTCAACATTGACATGGACCGCGTGCGATCCCTTATCGGAATACGCTGATCCTCAAATACAAGGATTGCTAGTTGCTTTCGCCGCTCGCGAGTAAGATGAAGGCCTCGATCCGGCGCACATGGCGCCAGGGGGCTTGGAGACGGACGAAATGGGAAAGTTGGTATCTCTCCTCGCGGCGGCATTTCGGGCCGTCACGAGCGCTCTAATCGGCTCGTGGGTGCTCGTCCGCGAGGCCGGAAAGCGTATTTTGCGGTGGGTGCCGGGCGCGGCTCAGCCGCCGATGCCTGTCGCGCCCACACCGGTCGCGGAGCCGGAGGCGGAGGAGGTCGCGGACGGGCTGAAGAGATGGTGCCGCGAGCGCCTCGCCGGCGCGGAACCCCGCCTGCCGCGCGGCGTCACGCCGGAGGTCGCCCGCTGGGCGGCGCGGCTGATCGCGGACGAGCTGGCGCTGGTGAGCCGGGCATCGCCGTCGGCGATCTCCGCTCACCTCGGTGGTGGCCGGCAGCTCGGCATGGTGCGGCCGCTGCTGACCGTCGTCGAGAGCTCGGAGGCCGAGAGGCTGGCGGCGCGTGAGGCTCGGAAGCGCGAAATGCGGGCGGCGATCGATCGCTCGGCGGCCGCAGATCTTCGGCGCCGGGCGCGGTGGGCGGAGCTCGACGGCGAGGCGGCCGAGGCCCCGCGACTGGCGATTTAGGCCCGGCCTTCGGCGACCAGCTCGCGCAAGAGCTCGATCTCCTCGCCCATCGCGGCCATGTCCGCCTCATAGGCCGCCCGGTCACCACGCCGGGCGGCCCTTTCATTTTCGAGGGCTCGCTGCAACTGCGCGATCACGCTGTTAGCCTCACGCGTGACCTCGGCGATCCGGTCATTCGCGGTGCGCAGCGTGATCGCTTCGGTCAGGCTCAGCATGTCAGTCTCCATGGGGCCGCGGAATCTCGGCCGACTCCCCACCTTAGCCCGCCACTCCCTGCGTCGGGATTGCGGAAATCGTTCAATTTCTAACGACCCGTTGCTTTTCTCGCGCCTGGATAGGGCATGACCGGCGCCGCGGTCGTGGCCCTCTGCGCTGCCTGCGCCAGACCGGCGGCGCGCGCCTGCGCATCGGCGATGATCCTAGCTGCCTCGGCCTTTGCCTCTTCCCGGATCGCCTGCGCCTCCAGCAGCGCTTTCGCCGCCTTCAGCCTGTCGTCGACGGCGTCATCGCGGTCTCGCTTACGCGCTGTTTCGAAACCCGCCGCCCGACGCACCGGATGGACCGGCTTGGCCGACGCTCCCGACCCGAGAGTGCGCTTCACCCGCACCCGCTTGTCCCCGACGGCCTTGAAGTCGACGAGCGTCGCCTCCTCGACGGCGTGGGTCACGACCCCGCCCGGGATCTGCCGGTATTGAAAGCGGAAATCGCTATCGAGCTCCGGGTCGGTGAGGTCCTTGATGGACCGGTCGAGGTAGTCCCGCTTGAACAGGTTGAAATCCATCTCCGCGATGGTCTCCCCCCAAGCCTTGAGTTTGCCGTCCTCGAACTTGAAGCGAGACCGGGGCATGTCGGTCTTCTTCACGCCGACGGCCCTCCGCTTCTTTAGGTCGGCCAGGTGCGCGACCAGCAGCGCGACCGCCACCTGTCGCCGCTGCGCTAGGAAGACGTTGGCGGGGATCTCGAGCTCCAGGCCAGGCACGCAGGCGGCGATTGGCCTCAGCAGCGAGGTCACATTGGCGACGACCTTTCCGCCTTTCCTCCTGATGGACCCGGGCTCATAGAAAGCGAAGTCGAACAGCCGCCCGCCGTTCAGCTCTTTTATCTCCGACCAGATCACCGCGCGCTCGACGATATCCCGCAGCGCCTTCGCACAGTCATCGAGCCTGACCCCGGACCGGGCCTCCAGCAGGTCCTTCTCGAACCGGGCGACCACCCGCCGCCGGCCATCAATGATCTCGCTCGCCGGCTCCACCGACCCGATGCACGACACCAGCGCCCATGCGAGCCGCTGGTCGCGGCCGCTAAGGGACGGCAGCATAACCCGGTCCGCGACCTCCAGCGGCAGCGGGACGGACTTCGAGACAAGCTGCTTGAGACGACCCAAAACGCCCTCCTGAGGGCCTCCACCAGCGTCCCAAAATACGCTCAAACGGCGAAAACGGCAAATCCCCTCAATTTGCAGCGCCCAAAGCCCACTTTTTGCCAAACCGCAGAGCTAAACCCGGCCCATATATAATATATAGATAACTCTTAGGGATCGTCCCGGCTTCCTGCGCTGCGGGGTTTCGCGCGCTGAACGCCTTCGTTATCGCTCCGCCGCTGGGCGGGCCTTCGGTGGGGTTTCGCGAAGGGAAATCATCGGTGGCGCCACAGAGCTCCGTCAAGGGTTTCGAGCAGTACGGCCTCCGCTGCCGCTCCCGGCCTTTTCATCGTCTGGGTGACGCTCAGAAATTGCCCGCTGACAGCTGATTTTCTTTTGGATGCTGAAGGCGTCGTCTCCGGCCTGACGGCCGGAGAGAAGTGCCCCCGCTGTCTTCCCTTAAGGGATTGCAGGGCCACCGATGAAGGCTTGAAGGGCTTTCCCTTCCGCCGACGGGTTAGCATCTCTCCGCGCGGCCGATGCCCCGCCAGACCCTTCGGAATTGAGCGTCTCACCGCGCGCCGGCGGCTGTGGCGCGCCCCGTGACGCGTCACGATTTGTGGCTTGCTACGCCGGCCTGCAGACTGCCTGGATGAGCAAGGAAGCTATCCAGCGCTGGAAGGACCACCAGGAGCGCGACCGCGTCCGCTCGCTAGCCTACCGGCGGAACGCTCTGCAGATCGGACGACCTCTTCCCGCCGCCGTCGACCGCGCCATCGCCGAGGCCGTCGCAAAGGTCTGGGGCGACCGCATCGCCACCATCGCCGGCAACGATCGAAGTGAAGGCGTCCGCCGCAAGGCCTCCATGGAGCCGATCAGCGCCCACAAGATCGCAGAGGCGGCGGTCGAGATCCTCGCCGAGAAGCAGCGCCGAAAGCTCGGTTCGGTCGTCGACCTAACCGTCATCGGCCGCGCCGTAATGGCCCGCCTCAGGCCCCCGCTGCCGCGTGCGCCGCGCGTCGTGTAACACCTTTCCGGAGGATGTCGTCACACGATGCGACACGTGGCGACATCCGAAGAAGTAACGGGGGCGCGGGTCGAACGAACCCCTAAAGAAACGGCGTCCAATCCCGGTTTTCCGCGCCCTGACTCTTGTCAGTTACAGGCGGCGCACGTAAGATTCAGATGCTCGCCTTGGATGGCCAGCAAAGAGCCCCGCGCGCTCGGCCACAAAGCGCGGACTACTGCAGTCCCGCCGCCCGAAAGGGCGCGCGGGGCTCTGCATTTTAGGGCCATGCATTTCACTCTAGACGCTCGCTGCAATGGCTGAGCTTCTGGATGCATGCCCGGTAAAAGCCTCATCCAGGTCGATAAGCGCGCAGCGGACAAGCTCCACGCCGACATCACGAAATTTGCGGACAATCGCATCCGCCGCGCCCACGCGTTCGCCCTGAACAAGGCCGCGATCGAGCTCCAGAAGGAGCAGCGCGCGGCGGTCAAGCAGCACCTGGATCGCCCGACGCCCTTTTTCCTGAAGGGCGCATCGCTCATGACCAATATCGACCTCGACGGCAACGCGCCCCTTGAGATCGAGATCGAGCCGTCCGAGGCCGTCAACCCGCGCCTCAAGTACCAGATCCTCGGCGGCGATCGTGAGGCTGGCGACGTCGGACCGGCCAACACCCACGTGCCGATCCCGAACTGGAACGCCTTGCAGTCGTCGGTTGCTCGTGGAGCCGGCGTACGCATCACCAAGAACGCCTACGGCAACATGCCGAAGACGGCCTACGGGCGCGTCATGGCGGCGATCACCCGCGACAAGAAGAAGTCCCCGAAGAAGCGCTCAGCCCGCCTGTTCATGGGCGTCATCGAGGGTGTGTACGGCATATGGGCGCTGCCGAAGTACCAGCGCAACGACGCCGAGCATGACCGCGGGCGATCTCGACGAGATGGTCAACACGCGCTTCAACGCACTCAACGCCTCGCTCGCCCAGCTGAATCAGAAGGTTTTGCTGGTCAAAGCGATGGTCGACACGCACGAGACCAAGATCGCGGAGCTCGACGGCAAATCGGCCGACCTGCAGACGAGCGTCGACGGCGTCAGCGTGCAGATCGATGCGGTCCGCGAGGACCTTGAGACGCTGACCGACCGGGTCGACGGCATCGGGATCCCGACGTCGTCGCAGATCCAGGTCAATGTCCACGGCGTGGCTCAGTCGCTGCAAGCCTTCGTCGACACGACTGTCGACGCGGTGGAGGAGGTCGACCAGACCCCTCCGCTTGCTTCGGAGATCGAGTACACGCCCACAGACACGGTCGCGGACGCGCTGGATTCGCTCGGGTCGCGGGTGACAGCCCTCGAGAACGCCGGCGGGAGCGGTGGCGGAGGGACCGGTGGTGGCGGCGCCGACGAGCGGAACGCGGACGCGATCCCGATGTTCGAGGGCGCGGCGGAGACGGTGTCTGACGCCATCACCGACCTCCTCAACCGAGACGGCGAGCAGACCGTCGCTCGGACCGCCTTGGCCGACCGCGTCACGACGCTGGAGCAGGCGCCGCCCCCGCAGGTTTCGGCCGACGACGTGCTGATGCCGGTCAGCAACTCACCCGTCTCCAGCGAGATCACCGCGATCGGCGCGCCCCTCGATGCCCTGGCTCCGCAGATCGCCCAGATCGGCAGCGACGTCAGCTCGAACACCACGGCGATCACGGACATCTACGCCCAGATCGGCATCATCGCCAATCAGATGTCCAATGTCATGGATAGGCTCAATACGCTGGAAGCATCCTGATCGCGGCCAAGTCCAAGAGAAAGTTACTAGTGGGAAGTCATCGCACTAGTACCTTAAAATATATTTTGACGCTCGCTGTATCGCCTTCGACCGTCAATCCAACGCACTTCGATGCTGGATTGATATGGCCCAGGCGTATCCTGACTACGAGAAAGACAGAGCGGAACTTATGATGTCGGTCGCCAATGTCATTGCGGCGCGCCGCATGTCACTCGACGACGTCAAGGAGGCATTTAAGGTCAACGGTGCTCAGGCCTGCGACCTAAAATGCGCCAACGCGAATACGACGATGGCCGTCAAGAAGCTCCAGTGGATCGCCTACCGGCTGCACATCGATTCCAGCCAGCATCTCAAAATGCCCTCAGCGCGCCAGATGAAAGAGCGCCTGCGGGCCGCCTAACCCGTCCACTCGGCGGCGATCTCCTGCAACTGGTCGTCGTCGAGCGGGATCTCGCAAGGCGCGATGCTCGGACCGTCAATCCAAGTCGCGATCACAGTCGGCTTCGCAACCTCGGCCTCGGACGTGCCGCCGGTCTCACACTGAGCGCCCATCTCGAGGACCAAGGGCTCCACCGCATCGTCGGCGGCCGCCTGCGAAGCCTCGATCGCGATCCGATCAAGCTCTTCAGCCGGATAGCCTGTGATCCGCTTGATCGCGGCGTCGTCCGCGAGGTGCGAGAAGACGGTCGGGTCGAGGTCCGGGACATGGCGGTAGGCCTGTAGGCGCCACTCAGCGAAAAGCTCCTTCTTGGCCTTCTCAATGATCGCTTTGGTCGGAATGGCGACCTTCTTGTCGGCCTTCTCCTTCGCCCGGAGCTCGGCGACGCGCTGTTCGATCATCAGCTGTGCGGCCGGCTCAATCGCATCGTCTTCGGCATCGATAGGAGCCTGCGCGGACGTGATCTCCCCGGCGATGCGGCGCGCCTCGGCCGGTCCGGCGTGCTTGACCATATCGGCGTCATGGAAAATCTCGTCCACGATGACTGACGACGGCAGGGCGGAGCCGAGGTAGAGGACGAACGGCGGCGGCGTGTCCCCGTGTCGGTACACATTTCTCGGGCGTCCGACGCCCTGAATGATCTCCTCGTCGCGCCAGCCCTGGTCAACGAAGCGGCCGAAGCCCGCGGGCATCTCGGGCACCTGGCGGATGACATCGTGGCCATTGCGGAGATGGACGACGCGATCGGTCTTGCGCCGGAACAGCTCGACCGGCTCACCCTTGTCGTCGAATTCGAGGCCCGTTCCGAAGCGGTCGAAGGGCTGCTCTGGCTCGTCGCTGTCGTAGCTGAATGCGGCCCCGATCGCGTCGTCCGTCGAGATCGGGAACTGCGAACGACCGATGATCACGACACCGGCGTGATCCTTCGCACCGTCGCGGCCGCGGACGTCGCCGAAATACATCCAGTCCGCGTTGCTCGGCGCCAGCCAAGCCTGCCGGATGATCGGCTGTGCCTTCTTGGTCGTGATGAACAGCACGCGGCCGGGCGCGCCGAAGTCGGCCGCCATCGTAATGTTGAGGCGGAGGCGAGCGACGTTCGCCTCTTTGGCCGCAATCTGTGCCGGGGTGTCCTCGGCTCGCGGGATCAGCTGGTAGTCGCTGTAGCTGCGATCGAAGCAAGCCGCGACCACCTGATGCGGGATTGCATCCACTGTGATCGGCCGGACCTTGCGGCCGAACGCCTTCTCGACGAGCTGTATGTTGGCGCTGGCGTCGAGAAGGAGGGTCGGCACGCTTCCGAAGTTCATCTTCAGCCGCTTTGAAATCCGCAGGTGCGTGTACCGCGGCCCAGTGTATGCGCGTGGGCGGTGTCCCGGCTTGGTGGCAGCCTTCTGCGCCTCGGCGGCGTCCCAGTTGCGCTTCGCCCAAAACTGAGCGCCGTTCGGGTCGCGGAGCTGGAGGCGGGCGTCCACCGTGCCGCGTGCGCCGGCCCGGGGCTCGAAGCTGCGGACGGTCTCGACCTTCTCCTTATAGTCCATCATTTCGGCTGCGGGGATGTCCCGCGCCAGTGCGACGTGGTTTTCGGCGCGCACGAGGTCGACCTTCCAGAGCTCGCGCGCGATGCGATCCTTTGCGATCTGATCCATGCGATCGAGGATAACCGAGATCAGCTGCCGTTCTGCCGTGACGCCGGCGGTCTGCTTCGGGCGGCTGTCGAGCATGGCCCTGAGCTCCTCGATCGGCATGTTCGGACGGAGCTTGCTCTCGCCATTGTGCGCCCGCGAAACACAAGCCTTCGCTGCGAGGACGTAGGCGCGACCGCTCACACGGTCCTGGTCCCTATAGTCGACCAGCATTGCGGCCGGGTCGCGGCCGGCCTCGAGCGCATCGATCACCATACGCCAAAGCGCGCGGCGCAGTTCTGCGACGCCGACCTCGTTGATCGGAGACCGAGCTGGCTTCTCGCCTTTACGAGGCTTCCGCCAGCCGAGCTCTTTCTTGAGCTCATCGGTGACGCGGCCGTCGCGAATCTCCAGCAAATCCTCGATTTTTGCCGTGTACTCGCGCGCCAAGCCGAGAGTCGGATCCTCGTCGACGATGAGGGCCACGCAGCCCTGCTTCATCCACCGAGGGGTCGAAGGCAGCGTCAGATAAGGAGCCACGACCAGGAGGATCTGGCAGTGCGCGAAGATCGCCTCCTGGTTCTTGAACGTACACTCTCCGCGCGCCCAAACATCACAGCGACGCTTGCCGCCGGGGGCGGTCTCGTCATCCTGCTCGCACAGCGCTACGGACGACATTCCAACGTCAGCCAGACGCTGAAATTCCTTGGCGTAGTGGCAGGTCTTGCAGCGGGACTTGCCCTCCGCCAGTCCGATCCGCACCTTGTCGGAGGGCCCGGTGGGGATCGGGCTGTCAGCCGTCAGAATCTCAACGCCGGGCAGGCCTTCGATCATCGCGCGTCGGCCCGCCTTCGTCGCCTTCTCCGCGGCCTCGTGCATCAAGCGATGGGTCTTGACCGAGAAGATGAGGCGCTCGCTCGCCGGCAGCTTTCGCGCCGGGGCCTGCATGATCGAGGTGAGTTCGGAGACCACGCCAGTGGTCTTGCCGGAGCCCGGCATCAGGCAGAGCGCCTCCATGTGCTCTGCAGCCGAAGGCCCCTGTAGCTCCACGCCCTCGGACGCAAGCTCCTTCTCGCGCCGATGAGCTTCGATGGCGGCCATGAGATAGCGGGCCGCGGTGATCGAGGCTGCGGCGACGTCGGTGTGGATCTTGCGGCGGTCGACCGGCAGCGCGCGCGCCGCCATGTCCTTGAGGACGTCCACGGCCTCCTTTTTCGGATAGGTGAACTGCGCCTCGCCGGTTTTGGTGTTGTAGCGCGGCTCGAACTTGGCGGGGCCGATCAGGCCGGCGAGTCGAGAGCCCTCCATGCGGTCGAAGACACCGCCCGTCTTTTCAGGCGCCGGGGGCGGAGGCGGCAGGATTTCGACGCCGCCTGAGCGGTCGCGGCGGACGCGGCTGTTCGCCGTCATCTCGCCGCGCTCCATCATCGGGCAGACGCGCGCCAGGCGCATGCTGATCTCGCGCAGCAGGAAGCCGTCGGTCCAACGGCCGCTGCGCTCGGCTTTCGCGCAGAACGCGTCGAACACGATGCGCGCGAGCTCGGCGTAGTCGTTGTCGGAATAGCGCTGGCTGTCGTTGGCGCGAACGGTCTCCCAGACGAGCTTCGTGAGAAACTTCTCGCGCCCGTCGGTGATCAGATTCGAGCGTGGATCTTCGTACCAGTCCTTAGTCGTGGCCGGCAGATCCGGGACCACCTTCGTGCCCGTCTTCGACGAGATAGCCGTGAGGCCGAGCGTGTAGTGCTTCGCCGGCGGGTTGAAGATCAGGTTCAGCTCGGCGAGCTTGCGCTCGAACTTCCCGAGCTCCTCCTCAGTGGTGACCGGGAGCTCCATCGGCGAGATCTGGCAGGGGTGCTCAAGCCACTGGAAGCGTGAGCCGCTCGAATGGTGGCGGCCGTAAAATGTGACGGTCGACGCTTTCGCCAGGATCTCGACCATGTGCTCGGAGGCGACGGCTGGGTCGCCGTCCTTCGACAGCACGTGCGAGCGCTTGTTGAAGCTCGCTTCGCGATCAAGCCGGTAGAACAGCATGATCTTCGGCGCGTTGCCGATGCGCCGGTAGTCGGTGTGCCCGAGTGTGCGGGTGATCAAGTTCTCGATCTCGACCGAGAGGCGCTCATCGGTGACGTCGACGTCGATGGCGATCGCGTTGCCCGATGACGGCCCCATGATAGCGGCGACGTTGTGGGTGCTGGCGTGCCAGCACCACTTATTCATCAGCTCGTCGGCCGGGCGCTCGGTCTGATATTTGGACCAGGCAATGACCTCGCCCTCGATGCGCGCCGGCATGCGGCGGCCGGTCCGCTCCTGCGGGTAGACCGACCAGTCGCGCTTGTGCAGCTCCGGGGCGTAGATCTGGAAAAAGGATTCGCCGAACTGCTCGGAAGTGACGACGAATTCCTCGCCGGTCTCCTCGAAGCGCTGGGCGAAATACTCGCGGAGGTCCATCAGCGCGCCTCACCGGCGGCGGACAGAATCCGATCGTGAGCGGACGCACGAATGCGCTCCGCGAAAACCCTGATCCCCATGGGAAGGTCGCTCAAGCACTTTGGATGGCACAATCGGCAGGGGCCACCCCGCCGACCCACGTAGAGTCCCACCGAACCGCGCGCGCCACAAGAAAAATCTCATCGGCGCGGAAAGAAAGTCCGCGCGAGGATTCAGAGTCCTGGGACTTTCAAACTAATCATGGCCGCAAAAATCGGCTGGAGGCCCTGCGGCTGTTGAGGGTGAGGCAACAAATAGCAAGATACAACTTGCAACTTGTTGCCCTAAAAATCTTCAAACCGCCTGCAATCAGGTACAGCTATCCCTCAAACGGCGTGATCGTAGAAGGCGAAAAGTTGTCGAATAAATCGCTATCCCTCGTTTAACCCTAGTGCGATGTAGAGACCGGTGGGAGAATCCCTCTAGTGCGATGCAATTCGCGTTCGCGTAAGGGTTTCTACGCATGCCGATCAACGGGAAGTTCGTTTCCGACCGGTCCCGCACTGAGAAGGAAGAGCGCCTCGAGAGGATCCGCTTTATGGCGGAGAAGTTCGACCTCTCAGGCGGAGACATCATCTACTCCGGACGCCGGTATCCGGACAAAAAGTTCCAGGAGCTGATGTCCCGGCGCTGGGAGGGCCTTGGCGGCGAGAAGGCGTTTTTGATCGAGGACGCCGTCCTGATATCCATCGGCACCTACCCCGAGTTCCCTCGCCTCGAATGGCCGGAGAACATCGACCCATACCGGGCTCGAGGCCCGCGTGGGGCCACCGCCTTCGCCACGGCGGCGTGACGTGCATCCTCGCTCGCAGAAATCTCGACATCATCATCTAGGCGCAGCTGCACGGGACGCTGGTCGACGACCGTGTGAAGGAGCCCTGGTATAGGGATTTCCGCAGGCGCTTCGTCGAGGCCAAGAAGGGCTGGCAGGAGCGGAAACGGCTGAAGGATCTGGCGGAAGCCGAGCCCTACAGCGAGACGCTCGACGCGGTCTAATCACCTTTCGGGGTCGGACATCCGCTCTTGGTGTTCCCACTCCATGTCCTCGTGCCAGGCCTTGTTCTGCGCGTACTCCGCATACTCGGCTGCGCCCATGGTCTCTGGCGAAGGATCCGGTAGCTCAGGCTCGTCGTTCGGTTCGGCTCCCTCTCGGTAGAACTCCTCGAGCTTAAGCAGCGCCAGGCCGAGCTCGTTCAATTCCCCCCGGAATGTGTGCACCGTGACCTCGGCGTCCGCCTCATGCGGGAACAGGTGGTAGGCGAACTTCGCCCACGGAAAGAGATCAAGCACCGTCGAGAGGGATCGCGCCGGCATGTAAAAGTCGATGACGTTCTCGCCGTCGTCATCGGCGTCGTTGGGGTCGATGAAGGTCATCTTCGCGCCGCGGATGTTGAGGCTCTTGTTCACCCAGTCGTCGACGACGAGGAACACCTCACCGTTCTCGCTTGTGCGGCGTATGAGATCCGCGTCGACTGCGAGCCGCTGTTCTCGCCGGCTGCGCGGGTCCGAGGGGTCGAGACATCGCTCGATCGCCGTCCCTGAGGCCGCTGTCAGAACCTGTCGCCGCGGTATGTCGACCGTCCACGAGCCGTCGTCCTTCACCACCGCATGATGACGCTCGACGCGTCGCCATATCGTCAGTCCGGTGGTCGGATCGTGCAGGACCAGCAGGACCGGAAGCGAGTGGTTCGACCAATACTCCAGGTGCCTGGCCGACCCGCGGAAGACGACCCGATCTCCGTCAGGGCGAAAGAACGACGGTCCGGATTTGATCTGAAGGCCGACCAGCTTTCCCGTCGGCTGGTCGCCATCCATGATCTCGACGTGCGCATCGATGCCGAAATCGCTCGCGTGCTGCTCTCTGAACAGCCAGCCCATCTCGAGAAAGATCGCCTCAACGGCGTTTACGCCCCTGCGGCTGGTGTTGTCGGTCGTCACGCCGCCTCTTCCAGTCCGTCCTTCCGAGGCCCACGCGCGACGATCGTCAGCGCATCATCCGGCAGCGGCCGCTGCAGGGCCTTTGCCTCGAACCAGTCCGCCCGCAGCCAGACATCGATCTCCTCGGTGGTCGTGAGGATGACGGGCATGGCCTTTAAGTGGACTGGCATCACGGGGTGTCTGTCGACGCGGATCTCGGGCAGCATCATCCAGCGATTGTAGGCAACCGGCAGCTTTGCCTACAACAGGCGATGGGGTGGCGATCACAGCACAACCGCGAGCTGGCGGACGAGGGAGACCGGCTCGCCTGATGGCTTGCCAATTAGGCATATCGCACCTCCATAATTGCCAGCGCTCGGACCCTCCCTTATCGTGAACGGATGGAAGAAGCCGTTGATTCTCGCTTACTCGATGAAGGCTCGGAGAGCCCAAAAGACCTGAGTGCAAGGTCTTTGAAGAAGGCTGTCGAGAAAAAATCTAAACTAAGTGTGGTCTCTCTATTTGCCGGGATCGGTGGTTTCGACATAGCTTTTGAGTCTGCTGGAGCGGAAGTGCTCTTGCAGTGTGAGAGCGATAAGTATTGCCAGGCTGTTTTGAGGCGCCATTGGCCTGCAGCAGTTTTGGCTTCTGACATCCGATCACTCGACGCGTCATCGATCCCTGACGCCGATATTTGGACAGCTGGCTTTCCCTGTCAGGACGTGTCCCTCGCGCGCGGAAATCACGGCCGAAATGGCCTGACAGGAAATCACACCAGCTTATTTTTCGAACTTATGGCTCTCGTGGAGCTGAGAAGTCCAAAGATCATCGTTCTAGAGAATGTCGTTGGGCTACTTAATTCCCATCAGGGTCGGGACTTCGCAATCATCCTGCGCGAACTGACCAGTCGCGGTTATGCGGTCGCTTGGCGTGTATTGAACGCGAGGTATTTTGGCGCTCCGCAGTCTCGATCACGGGTTTTCCTGTGCGCTTGGCTGGGCGATCCAAGGCGTGCGGCGCTGTCTCTCTTCGAACCAGCTGCAAGTGCGAAGCTCGAACGAGAGCGTGCCGGATTTCTGGCTCCGAGCACCCATCACACGGGGGCGATCGTCCCTGAAGTTGCCTACTGTTTGGCGGCCACCTCAGGGCGCCACACAGGCAACGACTGGTCGCGATCGTATGTGTCATACAAGGACGGCGTTCGCCGACCGACACCGACCGAAAGTGAGCGCCTTCAGGGCTTTCCAACCAATTGGACTGTCCCGAATAGCGATTTCAGACCTCCAGCTCGCGGCTTGGATTCAGAACGATATCGAGCCATCGGGAATGCCGTGGCTGTTCCAGTCGTTCGTTGGATAGCCGACCGGATCAAGGCGGTCGAGCGCATGCGGACGTCGAAGTCCGTTGGGAATCGTTTCCCCAAAGAAGTCTTGGACGTATGTCCTGAGCTAAGGGTCGATGGTCGACTGGTCGACTTTGCTGAGATTCACAGCAAGATCGCCGTAGGCGGCTTCAGCTATCGTTGGAAGAATGGCGGATGTGCTTGGGGCGACGAGATCGTCGAAGGTAACGCCTCTCCCGCACCAGCTAATATTATACCGTCTAAGTTTGTTGATTTACTCGACCCAGACACGCCTGACACGAAATATTTTCTCACTGCGAATGCTGCAGTTGGAATTATTCGGCGTGCAGACGTGGTGGGCCGAACGTTGTTTCCGCCTATGCGCGCTGCTTTAGAAGCAATGGTCAAGAACCCCACTGAGGTCGTCGCGTCGGTGACGGCAGAGAATGCCTGGAGAGACAAGGGTGCCAAGTCCAGCGTTCGTCCGACTGGGGCCAACAAGCGCGGAAAAATCGAGACAACTCGCGCAAGCGCCCGCCGGGCCCTACGCCGCGCAGATTGATCTAACCTGCGCGCAGGTTCCAACCGATTTCGATGCAGGCTCAGAGCTTTGGCTTTGGCTCGGAAGCGATAACAATAAGGGATCTCCAACCGAGTGGGATCAGGGGATCCGCGCGCTCGCGACGTGCAAGTCGAAGTCTCAAATTGAAGGAACTCGGTCGTTCGAGCTTGAGTTAGATAATGTCTACTTGCTGCCGCGGAGCGTTGCGAAGACAGAGCTTCTTGGCGCGTCGCCCGAAACGTATGCTAGATCATTGGCAGAAGCTGCCATTGTTGGATTGAATAACTATTCGTCGCAGGTCGTACAGCTTCTGTCAGACGACGAATTCGCCACTATCGGCGCTTTGATCGCTCACCTTCTGCCGGAAACGAAAGAGGCGATAGCCGCACGCGTCCCGGGAGCGAGCGAAATATCCTTGTTTCCACGACCGGACGGCGAAGGAGCAAGCGCCGCTGACGCAGAAGCGGGCGGATCATTCACGGTGTCTGCGCCGCCGCCGCTTGAGTCTTTATTGGACGACGATGATCCAGTCCTGGTTGAGATCCGCCGCCTGCTTGAGGAAGACGGCGTCGGCGGCGTACTTTTAGTCGGGCCGCCTGGCACGGGTAAGTCTTGGTACGCTCGGCAGGCCGCCATCAAAATGGTCGAGGGCAACTCGTCCCGGATGCGCGAAGTGCAGTTTCATCCTTCATATCAGTATGAGGATTTTGTCGAAGGCTACGTGCCGGACGCCGACCGCGGCTTTCGCCTTGTGGACAAACACCTTCTGCAGATCGCCACGATGGCTCGATCTGTAGAAGGACCCGTCGTCATGGTCATCGACGAATTCAGCAGAACTGATCCTGCGCGCGTTCTTGGCGAGACCATGACGTACATGGAAACCTCACTTCGCGGCGTCGAGTTTAGCCTCCCATCTGGTCGAAAAGCGACGATCCCCGCCAATCTCGTTTTCCTCGCGACAATGAATCCAGAGGATAGGTCGGTTGATGAGATCGACGACGCCATGGATAGAAGATGGGCGAAAGTCCGCCTGCGCCCCGATGCAGACAAGTTACGCGGGTTTCTCGTGGCGAATGGGGTGCCTGGTCCGGTAGCAGGCCCCATCATCGCGATGTTCAACAATCTCCAAAGCCACATCGAGATCGGGCACGCGTTTTTTCGAACCGTCCACGATGCGGCGTCGATGACGAGGCTTTGGGAAAGCCAGCTCCAATATGTCGTGAGAAAGAAATTCCGCTTCGATCCAGATACTTTGCGCGAAATTGAAGCGTTGTGGGCTGAATGTCAGACCGCCATTTCGCCAGCTCTCGCTGATGGCGAAGCAGCGGCTGCGCCAAGCCCTGAGGCCTGATGCCGCCGGCTGCAGCCGTTCCCACCATGCCTGATCGAGGTGACAAGGTCGTCCTCGAGATGGCCTCTCGGCAGTCGATCAATCTCGACATCAAGGCGCTACTCGAGCGCGGCAAACTCGATATCTACCCGCATGTAGAAGAGCGCGGGCTGCTCTTCATCAACATTCGCCGCGATAAGATGGTGCTGTCAGCCGGCGCATATATTGGTCTCATTCCGCTGACACCAACGCTATCGATTGACGTCAAGCCCAAGCTTCCAGTCGGCAACCTAGCTCGGGTTTTAGATGTCGCTCAAGGTTCTCTGATCTCCATCCCAGGCGTGGATCGCCTATACCTTGCCAGTGAGCAAGCCAACAATAGCGTTCTGGAGTTCCTTTGTGCAAATCTATTGGATGCTTTGCGTCCGATCGAAGCCAATGGCCTTCTTAAAGAGTACGTTCGCTCAAGCTCGGTCACTAGTCATCCGAGAGGTCGGATCAATATCAGCGAGACTTTAAGCTCTTGCTGGAGCAGGGGTCAGATCCATCGGGTTAGCTCCCAGCATTTTGGCCAAACATCGAACATATCTGCTAACCGTATTATCAAATCTGCTCTTCAGCATGTGTTGGCTCGACTGAGAAGGGCTGCGGATCGCTCTCGAGAACTCACGCGGCTCGGCAATCTCGCAATCTATAATTTCCCGAAATCTATAGATCCGGCGACTGGTGGCGATTTCGCGCGATGTAAGAATATTATTTCAAATCGTTCGCTTCCTCCTGTTAGGGCATATTATTATAGAGCGATCGAAATAGCATTGATGATACTCTCAAATGGAGGCGTATCGCTTCAAGATCGCGGCAGTGACATCCTTCTGGAGTCGTTTATCCTAAATTTTGAGATCTTGTTTGAAGACTATCTCAGGCGCGTTTTGCAAAACAGACGCGTCAGAGACATCGTTGTTCGGGATGGTAATAACGAAGGAAAGAAGCCGCTTTTTGATGATGCGAGACAGCCTCCAGCTCAGCCTGATATCGTCCTCTACTCACCATCTGACCGGAAAAAATTGATAGCGGAAGTCAAATATAAAGATAAACCGTCGAGAGAAGACATTAATCAAGCGGTGACTTATGCCGTCTCCTATCGCACGGATCGAGCGATCTTAGTTCATCAAAGCCGTCCCGATGGACCCAAGGGTTTGCGGCACATCGGAACGACAAATGGCATCAGCATCGATGCATATGCCTTCGATCTGGCCAATGCAGACTTTCAACAGGAAGAACGGCTTTTCGCAGATCGTCTTTTCGGGCTGATGGTCTGATTTGGAACGCGGTCATCCTGATCTGGTGGCTGGCCTGACGCGGCCGCGCGCGTAGCCGGTCGAGACCCGCGCCGACAGCCGCGCGACCTCCTCCTCGAGCGCGGCGTTCGCAACGAGTAGCGCCCGCACCGCGGCCCATGCATCACCGTCACAGGCCTCGACGGCCTGATCGGTGGCGAGGTCGAGCGCAGAGCCCTCGGGGCTTAGAGTTTCAGCGGCTTCCGCCATCGCGCACGCTCCTCGTAATGCCGTTTCCGCAGGCCTAATGCGATTTCCGCAGATCCGATCATGCCGCGAGTCGGCTTGACGCGGCTAGTCCATGTTCGACATTTGTTCTCATGACTGCTGTGGAGACGATAGGCGACGCGCTGAGCGCCGGATGGCGGGTTCGGGCGCGGTGCGTTGGCGGGCTCGTGGACTACAAGACGAGCACCCGGAAGTGCGACATCTTCGAGGAACTCAGCCTGCGCGACCTTGCGTGGACGCGCGGATTATCGTGCTCTCTCAGCAACTTAGAGTCACGGCTCAAGTGCCCGCGCTGCGGCAACAGGCGGATATCGCTGGTCTTCGAGCCGCCGGCGCCCCCGCAGGCCAACGCCGTCCGGACGCCGGTCTTCGGAAGATAAGCGACCTTATTTTCCAGTTCGTGACATCGATGGGGTGGGCTGAATATGTTCTAGATCACATAATGACTGGTTATGTGATCTAGAACATATCGGCGGCTGAAATAGGAAAATATCAAAAAGTGCTATTATCTAGGGTCAGGGCAGAAATGTTGTAACAACAGGTTTGGTTGTTATCGCAGGTTATTAACGTCCGCTAACCATATGACGCACCAACACTGTTGTAACAACAAGGTTGGTTGTTATGGGGGATGTAGGATCAGCGTCCAAGCTCGACGGCGAAGCCGGGGTCATGGTCCGGGTTCTCGACTTCGACCCACTCGCGCTTGGTGCCCTTTTCCTTCGTGACCACGTAGCCCCTGGGATTCGCGACGATCCGGGTCTCACCGATCCGGTAATCCTGCTGCCGATGGACATGCCCGTGCACCCAGAGGGACGGGCGGTGGCGCTCAATAAAATCGCTTAGATCTGAGGCGTAGGAGCCATCGAGGGGCTCCGTCGACCGGCCCTCGAGCAGCGATCTCGGGTGCGGAGCGTGATGCGTCACGACCACCGTCGGGCCGTCGAAGGGCGTCTCCAGGATCTCGCCGAGGCGCTCGAGATGCCGGCGGTGGGTCGCGAGATGGTCTGACGTCCGCCACTTGGTGTAGCCGCCTGATTTGATCTTGATGACCTTGTGGTCGGTCATGTGCGCGGCTGCGGCAGCGCGCGATCGCTTCGCATCGCCGAAGACCTCGTAGTCCGACCAGAGCGTGGCGCCGACGAAGCGCACGCCGCCGATCACCACGGCCTCACCATCGATCAGCAGGTGGATGCCGAGCTGCGCCGCGAGCGCCCGGGCTTTCGGCTCGTCTCCGTCGATCGTGCAGGTGTGGTCACCCCAAGTCCTGTTGGCATACCAGTCGTGATTCCCGGGCACGTAGATCAGCTCCATGCCGCGCTGCCGGACCTGCTCCGCCATCCATGGCAAGCCATGATCAAGCCGAGAGCACGTGTCGCCGGCGACGATCACCACCCGGCAGTCGGGCGCGACCGCTGGCGTGTAGGGGTGCACGTCCATGTGCAGGTCGCTGAGGATGCCGATCTTCATGACCGAGATGGAACGCCATGATCCAGCAAGCGACAAACGGCAAGACTTTTCATTAGCCGGCGAAAGTCATTTAGATGCGTTCACGCGTTTTCGATGAAGCGCCGGCAACTCATGGTGTCACAGTCAATCGGAAAATCTGCGACACGCTGACTCACACTTCGACCACGAGAGCCGGATCGAACGACGGATTCTCGTCGCCGCTGTAGCCGCGCGCATTGCAGATCACGCGGGTCGGCCGGCCATCGAGAGGATGGAGCTCGTAGTCGAAGCTCGCGTGCGTGTGCCCGTGGATCCAGAGCGCCGGCTGTCCGCGATCGATCAGCGAGCTCAGGTCCGACACGAATGCCGGCGTCAGCGTGTCCTCGCGCCAGCGCTCCGCAACCGACATCGGATGCGGCGCGTGATGGGTGACGACGACCGTCGAACCAGCGTGCGGCGCGCGTAGCTGGGCGTCGAGCCATGAGACCGAAGCCTCGTGGAGCGCGAGCGCGTCCCGAGGCTCGAAATGGCGCACGACGAAGCCTGGGCCGTCAGGGTCCACCCAGATCTGCCGGTGATCGGAAAAACGCGCCGCCGCCGTCCGCATCGCATCGTGCTGCCGGGCGCGCTCGCCGTGAGCCTGGAGCATGTAGTCGGTCCACAGCGTGCAGCCGAGGAAGCGAACGCCGCCGATCGCCGCCGCGCTGTCGTCGAGGAGGTGGAGGCCTGGGACGAGCGCTGCCTGGGCCCGGGCGACCCGGTGCCCCTGGATGATGTACTCGCCGTAGAACTCGTGATTGCCGAGCGCGTAGACGACCGGCATCCGGGGCGCGATGGTCGCCGCGAGCCAGCCGATCGCGTCCTCGACGCCCTCGCAGAGATCGCCGGCGACGACCGCGACATCAGCATCCGGGATCGCGAACGGCAGATGCCCGGCGCGCGCTTGGAGCGTCGAGAGGTGCAGGTCGGAGAGGATCCAGAGCCTCACGCAGACCCCTCTATCATCGCGACGCACGCCTCCCAGGTCTCGCGGGCGTAATCGGCCGCCTGCGCGAGCGCCTCGTCCCAGCCGCCGACATCTCGGAGCACGGAGATCTGGTGAAACAGACCCCGTGCACGGTCATGCTCACCGGCGCACTCGAGCTCGATGACAGCCCGCGCGATCTGCCTACAGCTGCGCGTGCGGATGATGGACGCCAACAGGGCGCGATCGACGAGGCCGCGTTTCGCTAGGTCGCCCAGCGCGATCGCGAGGGAGACCACCGCGGCGGAGTGCTCGACGGCCATCACGCGCGCCCCATCAGCCGGTCGCGGCCGTCGATCATGACCTCGAGCGCGCGGCGCAGTCTCCTCAAAGAGCCGCCGGGCCAGGCCGACTTCAGGATCTCAAGCTCGTCAGCCGCGAGGTCATCGATCCAGCGCTCATCGAGACCGCGGTCGGACGCGATCTCGTCGAGGATGCGGCGCGAGAGGTCGCCGACATGAGCCCAGGTCGGGTCCGGCACCTGCACGACACGCATCCTGTCCCGGAGCGGCGCCGGCACGTCCTCAAGCCGGTTTGCTGTCGCGATCCAGCAGACGTGGGACAGATCGCACTCGACCTCGAGCGCCAGGTCGCGATAGCGCGCCGCGGTGCCGCGCTCGAGAAAACCGAGCAGGCCGTCAGCGAGGCTGCCATTGCGCCGGTCGGTGTCGATCTTGTCGAGTTCGTCGAGGACGACCAGCGGGTTTGCCTTGGCGCACGAGCGCACGAGATCGAGCGCGACCGACGGCCGGGCGCTGTGCCACTGCGCGCTGGTGCCCATGCCCGAGCTGTCCGCGATGCCGCCGGCGTTATAGATGACGGCGGGCAAACCGATGGTCTCCGCCACGGCCCAGGCGAGCGAGGTCTTTCCGCAGCCGGGCGACCCGATCAGCAGCGTCGGTCGGATCCATGCCGCGGGGCTCGCGGGCAGGTCGCGCAGGAGCTTGCTGATCGCGGCGGCGGCGTGCGGGAAGCGTAGCTGAAGGGAGATCTGATGAGCGATCGGATCGCCTCGATCGATCAGCGGCAACGCCCTGCCGGCGATGGTCTCGAATGATCGCCAGATCTCTCGGCGAGCGCCGGTCGCATTCGCGGGCGCCGCCGGGACCACCACCGCCACATGCTGAGGCCGGACGGCCGCGCGGATGACCTCGGCACGATCCTCGGCGAGCGCCATCATCGCGTCGGACAGCGCGTCATCGTCAGGGTGCGTGGGATCGAGCTCTTCCTCGATCGGTGCGTCGAGGATGTCCATCGCGCGATCGAGCTGATTGACCTGCGCCGCGAGCCGGTTGAGGGCGTTCTGACCCTCGCGGAGGACCTCGCCGGGGTGCTCGAAGCCCATGAAATACTTACGGCACATCAGCCCGTGTGCGAAGGCGCGATACTCGCCCTCGGTGTAAGAGCCGGCCGGCCTGACGATCAGATTATGGATGAGATCCTGGCGGCCGCCCTTGCCCAGCGCGCACAGGTAGAGCCGGCAGCGCCAGACGCCGTCGTCGAGCTGCCGCCCGAGATCGGGGTCGGTCGCGGACGTCTCGGCCTCGACCCGCTTGAGCTGCTCGATGGCGCTCACGAGCAAGCCGGGAGACGTCGAGATCGAGATGAGGTGGATGACGTCGCGGAGCTCCCCATCCAGCATCTCGGGCTCAGCCAGAAGCGTCTTGGCCCAGGTCGTCATGTCGATGACGAGATTGCCGCTGCGGAAGGGGGAGCCGCGCAGGAGCTCGTCGAGCCGCGGGAGGCGGCCGTCGAGGATTTCGCGCTCAGCCCGGCGGCGAGCGGCAGCGTGCTGGATGGCCTCCTGGGGAGGGGTCTTTCGGGATGACATGGAGCTCTCTCGCGATGGGCGTCGCGCTCGCCGCGATGGGCGGGAGCGCTGAGAGACATGTAACCGGAGGGGAGTCTCTGCGTCTACGATCAACCCGGCGTTGGGTTAATCGATCGTGCGATCGGTCACTGCGAGGTGGGCGTTGGCGAGCGCGGCGGAGATCAGCTCGTCATGGAGGCCGCGCTCACGCCACTCCGCGATCAGCCGTCCCAGGGCGCCGTCGGGATCGAGTTCGCGCTTCACCGCGACCGCAGCCTCGACCTTCTCGACGACACCGTCCGGAACGCGGCTCTCGCCTTTAAGCCAGTAGGCGGCCCGGCGGGTTTGTCCGCCAGCGATAACCGCGAGACGCGTGGGACCTGCGGTCGCGCCGAAGGCCTCGGTCACGGCAGCGCGCAGGCGCTCGGTCAGGTCGTCCATGCAAGTAGCCCCCGCGAGTCGATCGCGGGGGCTATCATAGCGGGCGGTGGTCGCCGCGGTCACTGGCACGCGAGGAGGTCCTCCGCCATCAGACGGCTGAGCGCGTCATCTTCGTCATCATCGGGATCGGGCTGGTTGTCGGCGTCGATCTCAGCCCAGCGGCGCGCGACCTCGGCCTCCCACTCTTCACTTGATGCAAAGAGCCAGTCGCGGGTCATTCAGCATCACCGCAACCGAAAAGGCGTGCTGTGTGATCGTCGAGCCATCCACGCTTCTCATATTCATAGGAGATCGTGCCGCTCTCAAAAATTCTGACGACTTCGAAGCCTCCTTCGAGGTCGTTGATCTCTTCAAAGATCAATGGATCCTTCTTGTTCGGCTGGTCTTTGTCGCCGTCCATCAGCGCGCCTCCGCCGCCTCGGCCAGGAACTGACTGATGACACGGTCAGCCTCGGCCTGCTCGCGGCGGTCGCGGTGCACGGCGGCGAGATACTCGATGCCAGTGAGAGCCGCCTCGGGCGACGGGCACTCGATGACGCCGTGCTCGATCGAGCCGCCGGCGGCGATGAGCGCGGCCTTGGCGGTGGCGACGTCGACCGGGCGGATCTGAGCGGCGTACGCGCACGCGGGGCGGGGCTCGCACCGACGGTGACCGGCCTCTTCGAGCCTGTAGAACAGCCCGATTTTGCCCGATCCCATCTCGTTTTTCGTCGCGGCATCGAGGGTCCGCGCGATCTTGCTGAGCCCATTCTGATCGACGTCAAGGTCGAACGCGAGCGGGTACGCCGTCGTATTGTTGGACTTCATGGTCATCGCCCTCCTTGGCGAGCGGGTCGGCCGCGATGGGCAGCCCCCGATCCATTAAGCATATGCACGCGGATTTGCATGGCGCAATGGGCGTCGCGAAATAATCGTCACCGGAAAATAACGGTGCTTATTTTCCGGTTCGAGACATCGATTGGATGTAGTCTTTGCGCCAGTGCGACTGGCGAGAAAACCGACGTCCGATTAACGGGAGTTATCGGACATGGCGCGAGAATGAGCTTGAGGTTCGGTCAGCATAAGCTTTGAGCTCGTGCTCGAGGCGGTCGTCGAGGACGGCTTGCCGATCCCGCTTCCCGCGTGGAAAGTTGCCCTCACAAGCACCGCCTGGCAGGCCCGGGCCACCCCGGAGCAAGGTTGTGACTTCACTGCGTCCGAACCTCGTCAAGCGGATCGCGCGTCTCCCTAAGCCTACCAACGTCGCTGACGCGCTGCAGCCGCTGTTCGAAGCCATCAGCAATGCGATTCATTCGACCCAGGCTCGCTTCCAGGAGGCCGTCGCCCGAGATGGACGGGTTCAGGTCACCATCAAAACCGACCGGAGAAAAGATAACGTCTCAGCCATCGTCGAAGACAACGGATTGGGCCTCGACGAAGACAACTGGGACGCGTTCATTACGACCGACACTGACAACAAAATTGCCATCGGCGGCAAAGGTGTCGGGCGACTTCTCTGGCTCGACTGCTTCCCAAACATACGCATCGACAGCGTCTACGCAGATGGAGATGGCTTCAAAAGGCGACAGTTTGAATTTGTATTGGAACTGAGCGATCAGATCAAAAATCTTAGCGTCGAAGACTTTCGAGATGCGCCGGGGCCGTACTTTTTGGCCGAGTTCAAGGGGCTGCGGAGCAATGGCTACCATGAGAAGTGGCCAGGCCGGGGCAGCTTCATTTTCCAGCATCTCACGTCCCATTTCCTACCGACGTTCATCGGTAAGCGCTGTCCTCAAATCACCGTCCACGTCGGAGACGAGAGCCGCGTATACCCTGGCGCGATCAATGAGATTGTTCATCGACGGGAAGACATTGAAAAGATCGAGTCAGAAGAATTTGGCGATCTGAAATTAACGATGATGGAATGCGATAAGGTTGCCAGCGCAGACCTTAAGGGGTCGCACTTTATACATTTTATTGCCCACGATCGCACCGTGCATTCGCATAGCATCGACTCAAAACTTGGGCTTAAGTATTTTGGAGCCGATGAAAATTTAGTGTTTCATGCGATATTGACGGGTCCGTTTCTCGATAAGAACGTGAACCAGGAAAGGACGAAGTTCCAATTCGAAGACGCTGTCCTCGAGAGGATGGTCAACGACGTCTGTTGGGCTCACGTCGAGAAGTTTCTGGAAGGCCCGCTCGCTGCGCTGAAGGGCGAGCAAAGGGTCAAGATCGAGTCGATCACGGCGACGTATCCTTCGGTAGCCTTCGGCGATGTCGAGGAGCTGCAGCAGAAGGTCCCGTCTGGCGAACTGAAAGAGGATGCGCTCTACGGCCACCTCTCGCGAGAACGGTTCAGGCGTGATGAGCGGCAGGCCGAGAAAATCCGCTCCGTTCTCACCCGGTTAAAGAACGACGATATCGACCCTGAGATGTTTGCGTCCGCCATCAAGGACGCGGGCAAAGCGATAGAGGACGCCGAGCAAAAAAGTCTCGCGGAATACATCGTCCGCAGGAAGGTCGTTCTCGACTTCATCGAGCTCCTTTTGGATAAGGTCAGGGATCAGGGCGGAGACGCCTCCTACCAGCGCGAAGACATCCTGCATTCTTTCATCTGCCCGATGAGGGTCAGCACGATCACCGGTTCGGGCAAGAAGGTCGAGCCAGCCTCCTCCCACGACCTTTGGATCGTCGACGAGCGGCTCACGTTCGCGCAGTATTTTAGCTCGGATGTTGATTTCGCCTCCCTGTCTGAAGCGGCGAGCAGCGAAGATCGGCCAGACCTGCTGATCTTCGATTACGTCCACGGGCTTCGCCAGAAGAAGGACCCCTCGAAGGTCCTGCTGGTGGAATTCAAAAGACCCGGCCGCAAGGTCTACAGCGACGACGAGAACCCGCAATTGCAGGTCGAGCGGTATGTGCGCCGCTTGCAATCTGGCGAGCTCAGCGACGTTCGAGGTCGGCCCATCAAGCTCGATCAGAACACGATCTTCTACTGCTTCATCGTCGCCGACATCGTTGGGAAGATGGCCGATTGGACCTTCACATGGCAGCGCACTGCGGACGGGCGAGGCCGGGTCATGAGGCCAAGCGACGGGTTCCGCGGCTCGATCGAGCTGATCGGGTGGGATGACCTTCTGAAAGACGCTCGCGAACGGAACCAAGCCTTCTTCGACAAGGCCGGGATCACGGGCCAGAGCTTTTTCAGCGCTGACTGACCGTCGGCCGAAGCCCGATCTGTTACAAAATTGTGCGCACGTTTGTAACAGATCGCTCGGCCAAGGCCCGTCGGCATCTGTCAGGATTTTGCAGCAGATCCCTGACAGATCGCGGCTGGCATCTGTCAGAAACTCGCCGCGACTTTCTGACAAAACGACTGAGCCGAAACCGGATACTACGGCAGATTATCTGGGCCACCCTACCGCCGCTCCTGACCCTTAACCGTCATTCTGGAAGTCTGGTTTTCGACAGTTCGTGATCCATTCACCGCTGCTGCCGCACCTCAGCACAGCACCTGCCGACTAGCGGTTCTTCGCGAGTTCGATCGTCGCGATAACGTTCATTGCAGCGACCGCCGCCAAGATGCCTAGCGTCGCCTCTGTTCCTAGTTGCGAGATTGCCAGCCCGGCTGCAAACGGCGCAGCCGCTTGGACAATGAGGTTCGGCGCCGCAAGCCGCCCCATGACGACCGCGTAACGCTCGGCGCCGAACAGCGCGAGGGGGACCGTGCCGCGGGCGATCGACCACACGCCGTTCCCGGCGGCGTAGAGCACGACCGCAACCGCGGCGGGCCCCGCGCCGACCGCGAGCAGCACCACGCCAACGGCCACCAGCGCCCCGGCCCATGCGAGCGTCGCGGTCGGGTGGAGCCGCTCGCCGACCAGCATCTCGACCACGCGGGCGCCGACCTGCGACGGCCCGATCAGCGCGCCGACCGCGACCGCCGCGGCGAGCGCCATGCCCTGGGCCTGCAGGATCGTCAGCAGGTGCACCGAGACCGTCGTCTGGACCGCCCCGTTCGCCATCAGGATCGCGGCCAGCAGCCAAAAAGTCCGTCGTTCGCGGGTCGACATCGCGCCGGCGCCGGCACGGTCGGGGGCGGTCGGGGCCTTGCGCGCCTCCCGCGGCAGCAGGAGGAACAGCGCCGGGGCCATGACGAGCACCTGGACAGAGGCGTAGGCGAAGCAGGCGCCGCGCCAGCCGATGTGCTCGACCGCGAGAGCCGACAGGGGCCAGCAGACCGTGCTGGCAAAGCCCCCGAACAGCGTCAGGTTGGTGATCGCGCGCCGCGCCGACGCCCCGAAGATCCGGCCGAGCGTCGAGAACGCCGCGTCGTAGAGCCCGGCGCCCATCCCGAAGCCAAGCACCGCCCAGCCGAGCAGGTAGGTCACGAGCCCGGTCGATGACCCGACCGCGGCGAGGCCCGCTCCCATCAGCAGCGAGCCGGCCGCCATGGTCTGCCGACCCCCGAAGCCGTCGATCATGCGGCCGACGAACGGCGCGGCGACGCCTGAGCAGAGCAGGCCGATCGAGCCCCCGCCGACCACCCAGGCGAGCGGCCATCCGGTGTCGGCCGAGATCGGCGCTGCGAGCACCGCGAGCAGGTAGAAGCTCGAGCCCCATGAGACGATCTGGGCGATCCCGAGCAACGGGACCGCGATCCTCTCGCCGGGCGGCGCCGACGCCGTCTCCACGCCTCAGACGGCCCGCTTGAGGTCGACCCTGGCCTCCAGCGCCGCTGCGCTCTCCTTCCGCTCGCTGTAACGGTCGGTGAGGTGGTCGGAGACGTCGCGGGTGAGCAGCGTGAACTTCACCAGCTCCTCCATCACGTCGACCACGCGGTCGTAGTAGGCGGACGACTTCATCCGGCCGTCCTCGCCGAACTCCTGGAAGGCCTTCGCGACCGACGACTGGTTCGGGATGGTCAGCATCCGCATCCAGCGACCTAACACGCGCATCTGGTTGACGGCGTTGAACGACTGCGAGCCGCCCGAGACCTGCATCACCGCGAGCGTGCGCCCCTGCGTCGGGCGGACAGAGCCGACGGAAAGCGGGATCCAGTCGATCAGCGACTTCATCACGCCCGTCATGGCGCCGTGGCGCTCGGGACTGGTCCAGACCTGCGCCTCGGACCAGAGCGACAGCTCGCGCAGCTCCGCGACCTTCTGGTGGTCCGCCGGGCCGTCGTCCGGCAGCGGAAGGCCTGCGGGGTCGTAGATGCGCGTCTCGCAGCCGAGCCGCTTCAGCAGGCGCTCGGCCTCCAGCGTCAGCAGGCGGCTGTAGGAGACGGGCCGGAGCGAGCCGTACAGGAGCAGGACGCGCGGCGGATGGGTCGAGCGGGGGCCGTGAAGCTGGGAGAGGTCTGTCGGCTGGAACGAGGCCTCGTCGAGGTTCGGAAGTTCTGTCACGAGCGGTCGCCTTTCTTGGGCGCTGCGCCGCAGGACGAGGCCGTGGCCGCGAAGGCCGCGGCGACCTCCGGATGCCCGGCGCAGCAGTCCTTCAGCAGGAACGAGGCGAGCCCCTGAACCGCGTCGAGGTCGGCGCGGTAGACGACGAGCCGGCTCCGGCGCTCCGACTTCACAAGGCCGGCCCGCGCCAGGATCGCCAGATGGGTCGAGAGGGTATTGTGGGGGACGTCGAGGCCGCGCGCGATCTCGCCGACGGGAAGCCCGTCGGGCTCGTGCATCACGAGCAGGCGAAAAGCGTCGAGGCGCGTCGGCTGTGCGAGCGCCCCGAAGGCGTCGATGACTTCTGACTTGTCCATATGTCGACGTACATCGAGATATAGACAAGATCAACGATTTTAGACCGAGCCTATCCTTTGATCACGCTTACAGTCGGCCCCTCGACCAAAGGCCATGCGACCGCTAGCGCCAGGCTGGACCGGGCCGGACGTCGGGAGGTCCGTCGGCTCTCGATCGCGATCCAGCCCCATGCTGCCACCACCAGCAGGGCCGCGATCGCGACCATCCAAGGCCGCGCTCCGGCGAACCACGACAGCGCGCCGCCGAACATGCCGACCGCGACCGCGGGCAATGCCAGGGGTAGGACGCAGCACGCGCCGCAGGCGACCGCGGCGGTGGCGCTGGTGGCCGCGGCGCTGACAGCGAGTTTCGTGCCCGTCGTCAGCTTCGCACCGTCGGCCCCGGACTCGAACGGCGACAGCACCGCGTCGGCCATCCCGTCGTCGGGCGCCGTGATCGCCAGGATCACGAGACCTCCGTCCAGCCGGACCTCGAAATCGAGGAAACCGCAGCACTGCCTTTCGCGCTCGACCATCACGCGGACGCGGCCCTCGGCCGCCGGGTCGTAGCCAAGTTCGAGCCGCGGCCCGATCCGGATGCGCGTCCTCAGGGCTTCGCGGTTCAGGTCGCCGATCAGGTCGACTCGCTCCCCGAAGGCGCCGGGAGCGAGCGTGCAGGCGACTGGGACGGTGGTGGCGGTCATGGACTGAAAACCTCTGGGCCGTCTTGCCGCAAGACCATCCGGCGGCGTCGGCTCGCACTGATGTGCCACTTCAAGTAACTTGAGGTTCAAGAGGGCACGAGACCATGAAGACCAACGACCTCAAGATCGGTGAGCTGGCGCATCTCACGGGCACCAACGCCCCCACGGTCCGCTACTACGAGGAGATCGGCCTGCTCCCGAGGCCGGCCCGTCGGGACGGCGGCCAGCGGTCTTACGGCGGCGGCGACGTAAGCCGCCTGACGTTCATCCGGCGGTGCCGCGAGTTCGGGTTCCCGATCGAGCGCGTGCGCGATCTCGTCGGCCTGCTCGAAAGTCCCGAGCGCCCATGCATCGAGGCGCGCGACCTAGCGGCGGCCCAGCTCGCCGAGGTGCGGAAGAAGCTGAAGGAGCTGCGGGCGCTTGAGCGGAGCATCGCGGACTTTGTCACGCGGTGCGACGAGGCCTGCGCCGGGGGGCCGGGGTCGAACTGCGTGATCCTCGGCGACCTCGCGAGGCCGGACTGCGGCTGCGGCCACTGACATGGAAGGCATTGGCATGGAACGTGTCCGGGAGACGCTGGAGGCGCGACAGGTCGCGATCTACTTCGCAGCGATCGTCGCGGGTGTGATCGCCGGGATGGCTGTCGGAGGCGCGGAGGCGCTCGAGGCCGCGATCAACCCGGCGCTCGCCCTGATGCTGTTCGTCACCTTCCTGCAGGTGCCGCTCGTCGAACTCGGAGCCGCGCTGAAGAACGGCCGTTTCCTCGCTGCGCTCCTGTCGGTGAACTTCGTCGCCGTCCCGCTGTTGTCGTTCGGCCTCGTCCAGTTTCTGCCCGACGACCCCATGCTCAGGCTCGGCGTGCTGATGGTGCTGCTGACCCCGTGCATCGACTATGTCGTCACCTTCGCCCATCTCGGGCGCGGTGACGCGCGGCTCCTGCTTGCCTCGACGCCGATCCTGCTGAACGCCCAGATGATCCTTCTTCCCGTCCAGCTCGGCGTCATGCTGGGAGACGCGGCTTCCGGCCTCATACAGCCGGGCCCCTTCGTGCACGCTTTCGTCGGGCTGATCGCGCTGCCGCTGTTGCTCGCCGCGGCTGTCCAGTTCTGGGCGGCCCGGTCCCGCGCCGGGGCGTCGGCCTCGGCTGCGCTTGGCCTGCTTCCAGTTCCGGCGACCGCGCTGGTGCTCGTCCTAGTGTTGGCGGCCGTCGCGCCAAGGATCGGCGAGGCGCTTCCGGCGGCAATGGCCGCGGCGCCGATCTACGTGGTCTTTGCCGTGCTCGCCCCGATGCTGGGGCTCGCGGCGGCCCGACTGTTCGGTCTCGAGGCTGCGGCCGGGCGCGCGGTCGCCTTCAGTGCTGCGACCCGCAACTCCCTCGTGGTCCTGCCGCTCGCCTTCGCGGTGCCCGGCGGGGCGCCGCTGCTGCCCGCCGTTATCGTCACGCAGACGATCGTCGAGCTGGTGAGCGAGCTGATCTACATCCGGCTGGTGCCGAGGTGCATCCCGATCGGCGGGTCGCGCCCGCCCGATCGTCAGATCGTGGCCTCACGCTGCGTCCGAGGCTCGCGGGAGTGCTAAGGGCCAGTCGGACTCAGCCCGCCCGGACGACCTCGCCGTCTTCCTTGGTGAAGTCCTCGGCCAACGGCGAGGGCAGGATCTCGATCACGACCTCGGACGGGCGGCAGAGCCGCACGCCGCGTGACGAGAACACGAACGGACCGTTGATCAGGATCGGGTGCGCCAGCATCGCGTCGAGGATCGCGTCGCCGGCGACTGACGGATCGCCGAGCCCGAGCTCCGCAAAGGGCGTCCCCTTCTCCCGGGCGGCCTCGCGCGGCGTCAGGCCGGCGGCTGCAATGGCCTTCGCCAGTTCTTCGCGCGTCGGCGGCGCCTTTAGGTACTCGACGACGGTCGGCTCGATGCCCGCGGCGCGGATCATCTCCAGCGTGTTGCGGGACGTGCCGCAGTCCGGGTTGTGCCAGATGGTGACGGCCTCGGTCATGACGACCTCCTCAGGTCTTCTGCTGCGAGGCGACCGCGCGGACGCCGCGGGCCTCGTACCAGGGCTTCGAGCGGTTCACGATCCAGACTACCGAGAGCATCACGGGCACCTCGATCAGGACGCCAACGACGGTGGCGAGCGCCGCCCCGGACTTGAATCCGAACAGGCTGATGGCCGCCGCGACCGCGAGCTCGAAGAAGTTCGACGCCCCGATCAGTGCCGAGGGGCCGGCCACGCAATGGGCCTCCCCGGTCGCGCGGTTCAGCAGGTAGGCGAGCCCGGAGTTGAAGTAGACCTGGATCAGGATCGGCACGGCGAGCAGCGCGATCACGGCCGGCTGCGCGATGATCTGCTCTCCCTGGAAGGCGAACAGCAGGACCAGCGTCGCGAGCAGCGCGACGAGGGACAGCGGCTGGATCGCCGACAGCAGCTTGCCGAGAGCCGCCTCGCCGCCGGAGGCGAGGATCCGCGAGCGCAGGATTTGTGCCGCGATGACAGGGACCACGATGTAGAGGCCGACCGAGAGGATCAGCGTGTTCCACGGCACGGTGATCGACGACAGCCCAAGCAGAAGCGCGACGATCGGCGCGAAGGCGACGATCATGATCGCGTCGTTGACCGCGACCTGGCTCAGCGTGAACAGCGGGTCGCCCTTGGTGAGGTTCGACCACACGAACACCATCGCTGTGCAGGGAGCCGCGGCCAGAAGGATCAGCCCGGCGATGTAGCTGTCGATCTGGTCGGCGGGCAGGTAGGGCCGGAACAGCCAGCCGATGAACAGCCAGCCCAGCAGCGCCATCGAGAACGGCTTGACCGCCCAGTTGATGAACAGCGTCACCGAGATCCCCCGCCAGTGCGAGCCGACCTCGCGGAGCGCCGCGAAATCGACCTTCACCAGCATGGGGATGATCATCAGCCAGATCAGCACCGCGACGGGCAGGTTCACGCTCGCGACCTCGAGCGCGCCGATCGCCTGGAAGAAGCCGGGCGCCGCGTAGCCGAGCGCGACGCCGACGATGATGCAGAGGAAGACCCAGACGGTCAGGTAGCGTTCGAACAGGGACATCGGCTCGTTCTTCTCGAGGGTCTCAGGCGGCGGACGGGTGGGTCTTGCCGATCTCGTCGAGGCGGCGCTGCAGCGACAGCTTGTCGATGGTCTTGAGCGGCAAGCTGACGAAGATCGAGATGCGGTTCGTCAGGCCGCGCATCGTGTCGGCGAAGGCGAGCGCCTTCTCGGTGTCCGAGCCCTGGAAGGCTGCCGGGTCCTCCATTCCCCAGTGCGCCGACATGGGCTGTCCGGGCCAGTAGGGGCACTCCTCCCCGGCGGCGTCGTCGCAGACGGTGAACACGAAATCGAGCTCCGGCGCGCCGGGCTCGGCGAACTCGTGCCAGGACTTCGAGCGGAGGCCCGAGACGTCGAAGTTGGTCCGCTTCAGCAGGTCGAGCGCGAAGGGGTTGACCTCGCCGCGCGGGTGGCTCCCGGCCGAGAACGCCTTGAAGCGGCCCTGGCCCTCCCGGTTCATCACGCACTCGGCGATGATCGAGCGCGCGGAGTTGCCCGTGCAGAGGAACAGGACGTTGTAGGGACGCTGGGCTTCAGTCGCATCCATCGTTCTTCTCCCGGTCGGATGGACGGGGGCCGCATCCGCAGCTCCCCTGGAGGGTTTCGAAGATCGGCGCGCAGACCTCGGGGCGGCCGTTGCAGCAGTCGGTCAGCAGGTAGCCGACAAGGCCGCGCATGCCCTCGAGGTCGGCGCTGTAGAGGATCGAGCGGCCGTCCCTGACGCCCTTGACCAGGCCCGCACGGGACAGGATTGCGAGGTGCGTCGAGAGCGTGTTCTGCAGGCAGCCGACGGCGTCGGCGATCACTCCCGCGGGCAGGCCCTCCGGGGCGCGCGAGACCAGCATGCGGAAGATCCGCAGCCTGGTGACCTGACCGAGCGCCGACAGGGCCTCGACCGCGGAGACGTCCTCCTCGGTCATCGGTCCGGAGTCGGCGGGGCCGGCCCCCGGCTTGGTCATGGCGTTCATGCGCAGCCTTCACCATTTGACTAGATATCGAGAAAACTCGATGTATCGTTATATGAGCATGGAAGCCGGGTCAACGGCGATGGTCGCCGGATCGCCTTCCGCACAGCAGGAGCGAGATGTCGAGGATCCCCGGACAGGCCCTGTGGAGCGTGATGGCGGCGTTCGCCCTGGCGGCGACGGCGATAGACCTCGGCCGCTGGGGCGCCGAACGCAACGCCGCCGGCCAGGACTTGTTGGCCGCCGCGCCCGTCGCGATGCTGGCGGCCGCACTGCTCGTTGCATACGCCGTCGCGTGCGTCGGCGGGTCCTCCCGCAACGCCTGCCGGATCGCGTGGCTCGGTTCCGCCGTCGTCCTCGTCGGCTACGTGCTGCTGGCGAGGAGCGCCTCGTGAGCGACGGCCGGGCGCCGGGACGTTCGCCATCCCGGCGCCCGACGCCTCAGGCCCGGTACTCCTTGGACTTGTAGCTCGCGTTCCTGACGCTCTCGGGCGCGTCGGAGATCTTTCTAATCGAGCCCCAGGTCTGCTTGTAGTTCGGGATGACGAACTCGTTCACGCCCGCCGACACTACGTTGCCCTGCACGCCCGTCGGGTAGCCGAACAGCATGAAGGCCTGGCCGCGCTTGGCCGAGGGCGTCGGGTAGGCCATGGCCTGCGTCGCGCCGTTGTCGTTGTGGATCTCGACGAGGTCGCCTTCGCCGAGCTTCAGCTCCGCCATGTCGTCGGGGTTCATCTCGACGAACGGGTACGGCCAGCGATCCTGAACGAACTCGTCTGCCTGGTCGAGATATGCGCTCTGCCAGACGAGGTTCGCGCGCCCGTTGTTGATCAGGAACGGGAACTTGTCCTTCTCGGCCTGCTTGCCCGCGGCCTGCAGCCCGCGCCAAGGGGTCTCGGCGAACGTCGCCTTGCCGTCCTTCGCCTTGAACTTGCCGTCGGCGAAGAGGCGCTTGGTGCCGACGATCTTGCCGTCCTGGAACCCGGTCGCGGGTTCTTGGAAGCCGTTGTTGCCCATCGCGCGCAGGCGCTCGTAGGTGACGTGCTCTCCGCCGCCCTCGTGGGCGTGGTAGCCGTCCATGAAGGCGTCCTCCTCGGTCTTCCAGTCGAAGCCCTTGAACTTGTCGGCGACGTCGTTCTTGCCCGCCGCCCGGAACACGCGCTCAAGGTTGTTGGCGAGCCGCGCGGCGATCAGGCAGTCCGGCATCGCCTGGCCGGGAGGATCCATGTAGCGCTCGGTGAGCCGCATGCGCCGCTCACCGTTCATGGAGGTGAGGTTCATCTCGCCAGAGGTCGCAGCGGGCAGGATCACGTGCGCGGCGGCGCCGATCTTGGTCGTCACGATGTCGACGTCGACCGAGAAGAGCCCGCCCTTGCGGATCGCGCCCATGATCGCCTCGACCATGGCGTCGCGGTCGCCGTATGGGACCGAGTTCATCGCGTCCTTCACGAGGTCGGTCCGCTGCTTGTAGATCCGCTTGAACTCCATGGCGTTCAGCGTGGTCTTGTAGTGGTCGCAGCCCCAGACGTGGTGGACGCCGCCCTTGCCCTCGATCAGCAGCTTGTCGACGTAGGGAGCCGGACGGCCGATGTGGGCGTCGGAGGGGCGCGAGTAGCCCTCCTGGTGGCCGCCCATGCGGACGCAGCCGCCGCCCGGCCGACCGACGTTCCCGGTGGCTAGCGCCAGGTTCACGAGCGCTTGGTTGGTCCGGTAGTTGTCGTTGCCCCAGATCAGGCCCTTCTCGTAGGCGAACATGGTCCGCCGCCTGTGGCTTCCGGCCTTCGGCTCCGCGATCCAGATGATCGCCTTGACGATGTCCGCCTCGGAAAGGCCCGTCGCCTTTGAGGCCTCTGAGACCGAGACCTTGTTGGCTGAGAGCGCCTTGTCGAAGTCCTTGGTCGAGGCCTCGATGAACGGCCTGTCGATCCAACCCTTCTCGGCTGCATAGGTCAGCCAGGCGTTGAACAGGATGAGATCGGTTCCCGGCTCGATCGCGAGATGGAGGACGTTGTCCTTGCCCGCGGTCTCGCAGGCGTTGACCGACACCGTCCGGCGCGGGTCGACGAACACGATGCGGCCGCGCTCGGTCGGCTCGTCCCCGAACGTCGCCTTCTTCTTGGCCGCCGACATGCCGTTCAGGTTCGGCATCCAGTGGTTCAGGAAGTAGTTGGTCTGGGTCTCGAGCGCGTTGGTGCCGACGGCGACGATCGTGTCGGCGAGTTCGGCGTCTTCGTAGCAGTTGTTGAGCTCGCCGACGCCCATGTCGCGGGAGCCGTGGACCTCGGAATTGTAGGCGGGCCTGTTGTGGATGCGGATGTTCCGCACCTTCAAGGCCTCGAAGTAGAGCTTGCCCGTGCCCCAGGTGTTCTCGTAGCCGCCGCCGGCCCCGCCGTGGTCGAAGGCCGAGACGAAGAGGCCGTCCTCGCCCTGCTCGGCGATCACCGCCGCGGTCACGCGGGCGACGAGGTCGAGCGCGTCGTCCCAGCTCGTCGGCTGGATCTGGCCGTAACGCCAGACGAGCGGGTCGGTCAGGCGCTGGAGCTGCGTCCCGCGCGTCTTCGAGTGGCTCATCTCCGCCATGCGCGCGCCGCGCACGGAGCCGAGGCCCGAATTCACGACGCAGCCCTTGTCGGGCTTGATGACGATGTGGACGTCGCGGCCATCTTGACGAACGACGTTGTACATTGAGGGGGCGTACCAGGCTTCCGTATCCTGGACCTGCTGCTTGCCGAGGTCGACGCCGAAGGCGTTGGACTTCGGGTCGGTCCCGCCCTCGTAGCGGGCGTCCCAGGTGTAGGCCTTGTAGCCGCAACCGACGATGCAGTAGTGGCAGGTGACGTTGTGCTGCTTGGCGTCCACGGGGACGATGGGCAGCCGCCCGATCTGGCGCTTGTAGACCATCGGATCCTCCTCAGAGCGTGTTCGACAAGCGGCCGTAGAGAAGCTCATCCACGCCCTCGGCGTAGATGTCGCCCTTCTCGTCGACCCGCAGCGCGTACTGGGGAAGGTTCTGGGTCGCGTGGCCCCAGACCTGCTGCCCGCCCTTCTCGCAGTCGAAGCGTGAGAAGTGTCCGGGGCAGTTCAGCGTCCGGTCCTCCGGGCGATAGTTCATGTAGAAGCCCTTGTGCGGGCAGAGCGCGGCGAAGCCGACGATGTCGCCGTCGGGGCCGACGCCGCCCTCGACGCGCTTGCCGAGCTTGAGCAGCACGCCGGGCGCGTCCTGGTCGGGATAGGCGACGTCGAACGCCGCGTCGGGCTTGAGGTCGCTGACATTGCCGAGCCTGTTTGACGGGTACTTCACCAGCGCGGCCGGCGCCGCAGCTTGCGCCTGCGTCGGCATGACCGCCGCGGCCGCTCCTCCGGCCGCCGCCAGTCCGGCGCCCGCCAAAAATCGACGTCGACCTGCGTCGACGAGTTTCTCGCAGCTCTTCATGAGCCCCTCCCGAGTTTTGGCCCGTGCCATCGAACGGGCGGGAGAGGCGTTGCAGGGCGCGGGCCAGCGTTCGGACTTGTTCTAAATCCAAGGAGGGCGGCCGCGCCATCATGGCGACCGGAGCCGCGGCGTTCGGAAACCCGAACATGGCCAGGCTCCAGAATCCGGATATTCGAACGTCAGTCGGCGGGCTTGAGGCCGAGCCGCCTCATCTTCTCCCAAAGCGTCGTACGGCCGAGGCCGAGAAGCCTCGCCGCCGCGCCGATCTCGCCTCCCGACGCCTGCAGGGCGCGGGTGATGTGGCGGCGCTCGAGCGCCAGGCGCGCCTCCTCGAGCGAAGGCATTTCGTGCGGGGCCCTCGCGTCTTGCCCATGCTCTGGAAACAGGTCCGCGGGCCTGATCCAGGGGCCGAGCGCGAGCGCGGTGGCGCGCTCCACGCGGTTCCTGAGCTCGCGGACGTTGCCGGGCCAGTCGTGCGCGAGCGCCGCTTCCTCCGCCATGGCGCTCAGTCCCCGGGGCGGATCGGGCGACCGGGCGGCGAACTCCGCGAAGGCGCGGTCCAGCAGCCAGGGTACGTCGTCGCGGCGCTCCCGAAGCGGGGGCATCCGAACCGACACGACGTTGATCCGGTAGAATAGGTCCTCGCGGAAGCGGCCTTCCTTGACCCGGGCGCCGAGGTCGGCGTTCGTCGCAGCAACCATTCGGCCCTCGAACCTCAGAGGCTGCTCGCCGCCGACGCGCGTGTAGGTCCGTTCCTCGATCAGCCTGAGCAGCTTGGCCTGCAGGTCGATCCGCATCTCGGCGATCTCGTCGAGGAACAGCGTGCCTCCGGCCGCACGTTCTACGTATCCCGCGTGCCTGCGGGTCGCGCCGCTGAAGGCTCCTCGCTCGTGGCCGAACAGCTCGCTCTCGAGGAGATCCGCCGGGATCGCCGCGCAGTTGACCCCCATGAACGAGGCGGGGTCGAACGAGGCGGCCGAGTGGAGGAAGCGGGCTGCGACCTCTTTGCCCGTCCCGGTCTCGCCGCCGATCAGCACCGTGCTGCCGACCTTCGCCACGCGACGCAGCAGGGCCTCGACCTCACGCATCGCGGGCGACACCCCCAGCGATCCGTCGGCCGTGGGCGCGTCGCTCACGATGCCGGACAAGCGGTCGAAAAAGTCCTCCATCTCGAACGGCTTGGTGACGTAGTCGCCCGCGCCCGACCTCATGAGCCTCACCGCCTGGTCGATGTCCGCGTGGCCCGTGATGAACAGGAACGGCGGCGCCAAGAACCCGCAGGCCGCCTTGAACACGTCCTCGCCGTTCAGGTCCGGCAACCGGATGTCGCAGATGACGGCGTGGCGGCGCTCCTCGCCGATGCCCGCCAGCGCCGAGGCGCCGTCCCGCCACCAGGTCACCTTCGCGCCCTCGAGCGTCAGCCGCTGAACGAGGCTCTCGCCCATGATCGGATCGTCCTCGACGATCCCGATGGAGCGACGTTCAAGCGACATCGGCGAGCGCCTCGTCTCGGGCGAGTGGCACGACCATGCGGACGAGCGTCCCGCCTCCGGGCAACGACTCGGTCTCGAGCACGCCTCCGATCTCGGCCACGAGGCCCCGGGTGGTCCAGAGCCCGAGCCCGGCTCCCGCAGTCGGGATGCGCGCCGGGTCGGTCAGCATCGCGGCGGCATCGACGGGCAGACCCTCGCCGCGGTCCCGCACCTCGAACGTGACCGCCTCAGGCATGCCGACCACGGCGAGCTCGACGACGGACACGGCCGGCGCGGCCGCGATCGCGTTCAGGAGGATGTTGAGCAGCGCCTGCCGGATGGGACCGCTCTGGATCGCGACCTCCGCGGCCAGCCTGGCGGTGACCTTGACCCGGACGGACTTCCGTCGCGCCTCCGCCGCCACGAGCACGAGCAGGTCGTCGAAGTCGTCCGGCATCAGGTTGCGTGCTCCCTCCCGGGGTCGGTGGACCGCGAGCGTCGTGCGGACGACGTCTCGTATCCCAGCCAGCCCGCGTTCGAGCAGGCAGATCGCTCCCTCCCGGGCCGCGGGAAGGTGGCCGTGCGAACGCAGGGTCGAAAGCGCGTTGAACAGCCCGCCGAGGGGATTGTTGATCTCGTGCGCGATCGAGGAGGCCAGCCGTCCGAGGCTGCCGAGCCTCTCCTCCTCGGCGAGGCGCTTGCGCAGCTCGTCGCGCTCCGCGATCGAGGTGGACAGGTCGTTGTAGGCCCGGAACATCCGCCGAAACTCGCCTCTGCTTCGCTGCACTTCCCAGTCCGCGATCGGGACGGCGACGCCGTCCGACGACGCCCCGAGATGTTCCGTCAGGACGCGGACTGGTCGCATCATCCGCGCGACCAGCAGCCAGCCGGCGGCCACGAAGAAGGCCAGCAGGATCCCGTTGGTGACCAGCAGGGTCGCGATCACGTCCCGCCGTTCGGCGGCGAGGTGGCTCGTGTCGAAGGTCGCGTAGAGGTGCCCGATGCTCCGGCCGGGATAGGACAGCTCGCGGTGAGCCCGCGCTGTGGCCGACCCGCTCTCGTAGGCGAATGGTCGGGACTCCGTCGGTACGAAGGCGGATCCGACCGCATGGGACCGCGGGTCGGAGGCGGCGATCACCGCGCCACGCGGATCGGTGACGACCGCCTCGGACGGCCGGAGGCCCTTGTACTGAACCTGCGCGCGCGCGATCGCGTCGTAGACCTCCCAGACGTCGTCCCTCAGCACGGACGGCCCGACCGCCGAAGACAGGCCGTCGAGGTAGCCCTGGGCGAGTTCGCGGAGGTGGCGTTGCTGGATGTCGCCGAGGCGGTCGAGCACCCGCTCCGACAGCACTGCCCCCGCGACCAGCATGAGGATGGCGACCGCGACCGGAACCTTGAACGTGATCGGCCAGCGCCTCGGGTCGAGCCTCATCTGGCGCTATCCCGCCGCCGCGACCATCGCCGCCTTCGCGGCGATCGTCTCATAGAGACCCAATGGCTCGGACGCGAAGCGATCGAGCTTCAGCAGCGCAAGCACCGCGCGTCCATCGGCGTCGCCGTCCATCCCGAGGAGCGCGGCCTTCAGGGCGTTCAGGCGGCCTGCGTCCGGCGGGGACGCCGGCGCGGCGACAGGTGGGAAGCCGAGCCACTCCGACGTGCGCAGGACCCTAGTTCTGGAGACGAACTTGGGCTCGAGCTCCGAGACGACGTCGTAGACGTAGCCGTCGACCGATCCCGAGGCGGCGAGGCCCGAGGACACCGCCTCGATCACGTTACGGTGCCCGTAGGTGAAGAACGAGCGCGAGAAGAAGGTCTCGGACCGCTCGCCGAGTTCCGCTAAGGCCGCTCGCGTGCAGAGGAAGCCGGAGTTCGAGTCCGGGTCGGAGAAGGCGTGGATGTCCCCGCGCAGCGCGGCGATGCCGCCGGCTTTCCGGTCCCGGTCGACGATCACGTAGGCGCGGTAGAGGGGCTGTCCCCTCCAGACGGGCGTTGCGACGAGCTGGAGCTCGGATCGGTGGGCGACGAACGGGAAGCCGCAGATCCAAGCGGCGTCGAGCTGGCCCGCCACGAGCATCGCGGTCACCTCCTGGTAGGTGCGCCGCGTGACGAGCTCGACCGGACGGGCCGTGGCCTTCTCGAGGTAGGCTGCGAGCAGGCCAGTCAGCTCGAGGTCGGACGACAGGAAGACAGGCGTCAGGCCGACGCGTATCGGAGCCGCGGCGCTCGGCGCACCCTCGGCCACGCATGGCAACAGCGTCAGCGTCCCCATCAGGATCGCGCGCCTGCTGACGATGGGTGCGACCACCTCTCGCCCTCACTACCGTTCGGAGAGCAAGGCTAACAGAGATGGCGGTAGCGTCGAATTGTATTTGCCCATTGGCCGAAGTCGCCAAGTCGATCGCCGGCCGCGCTATCGTTGGGCGTCCGACGACTAGCTCCCGTCGGCTCCATTTTACGTCCTGCTGGGTCGACGATGAAGTCTCAAGGCGCCAAGCGTCGGTCGGTCACACTTGCTTCGTGTTCAACCTCAAAGCGTTGCCGATCACGCTGACCGACGACAGCGCCATGGCCGCGGCCGCCACGACAGGAGATAGCAGCAGCCCGAAGGCCGGGTAGAGCACGCCCGCGGCGATCGGGACCCCTGCTGCGTTGTAGACGAAGGCGAGCACTAGGTTCTGCCGGATGTTCGACATCGTCGCCTGCGACAGATGACGCGCCCGCACGATGCCGTTCATGTCGCCGTGCACGAGCGTCACGCCCGCGCTCTCGATGGCGACGTCCGTCCCCGCCCCCATGGCGATGCCGACGTCGGCGGCCGCAAGGGCGGGAGCGTCGTTCACGCCGTCGCCGGCCATGGCCACGACCCGGCCCTCGCGCTTCAGCCGCTCGACAACCCCATGCTTGGCCTCGGGCAGCACGTCCGCCTCCACCTCGTCGATTCCGAGCCTGCGCGCGACGGCGTCGGCGGTGGTGCGGTTGTCGCCCGTCAGCATGACCACGCGCAGCCCCTCGGCCTTCAGCGCCTGGATCGCCTCCGCGGTCGTCGGCTTGATCGGATCGGCGATGGCGAGCACGCCAGCGAGCTTCCCGTCCACGCCGACGTGGACCGCCGTCGCGCCGTCGCGCCGCAATTCCTCGGCGCGGGCGGCCAGCGACGCCACCTCGACGCCCTGCGCCTTCATGAAGTCGGCGTTGCCGATCACGACCAGACGGCCGCCGACCTTGCCGGACACGCCCTTGCCGCTCGGGGCGTCGAAATCGTCGACCGCCGGGATGGAGAGGCTGCTGGCCTCGGCGGCCGCGACCACCGCCGCCCCGAGCGGATGCTCGGACGCGCGCTCCACCGCCGCGGCGAGCCGCAGGAGTTCGTCCTCCGCGAATCCTTCAGCCGCGACGACCGCCGTGACCGAGGGCTTGCCTTCCGTGAGCGTGCCGGTCTTGTCGATCACCAGGGTGTCGACCTTCTCGAGCCGCTCGAGCGCCTCGGCGTTCCGCACTAGGATGCCGAGGCCCGCGCCCTTGCCGACGCCGACCATGATCGACATCGGGGTCGCGAGGCCGAGCGCGCAAGGGCAGGCGATGATCAGGACCGCGACGGCGGCCACCAGCCCGTAGGCATAGGACGGTTCCGGGCCGACCGCGGCCCAGGCGAAGAACGCCACCGCGGCGATGAGGATGACGGCGGGCACGAACCAGCCCGAAACTGTGTCCGCGAGACGTTGGATCGGCGCGCGTGAGCGCTGGGCCTGCGCCACCATCTGGACGATACGCGCCAGCATCGTGTCGTGGCCGATCCGGGTCGCCCGGACCGTCAAGGTGCCCGACTGGTTCAGCGTGCCGCCGGTCACGGCGTCGCCGACGGCTTTGGCGATCGGCATCGACTCGCCCGTGACGAGCGCCTCGTCCACGACCGAGCGTCCGTCCACGACCTCGCCGTCGACCGGGACCTTCTCGCCGGGCCGGACGCGGATGCGGTCGCCGACGCCGATCTCCTCGACCGTGACCTCCTCGTCGGACCCGTCCTTCTTCAAGCGTCTCGCCGTCTTGGGCGTGAGGTTGATCAGCGCGCGGATGGCGCCCGAGGTCTGGTCGCGTGCGCGCAGCTCCAGCACCTGGCCGAGCAGCACCAGCACCGTGATGACGGCGGCCGCCTCGAAATAGACCGCGACGGCCCCGTCCGGGCCACGGAACGCCGGAGGGAAGACGCCGGGCGCGAGCGTCGCCACCACGCTGTAGGCGTAGGCGACGCCCGTGCCCATCGCGATCAGCGTGAACATGTTGAGGTTGCGCGAGACGACGGACGCCCAGCCGCGCCGGAAGAAGGGCCAGCCCGCCCAGAGCACCACGGGCGTCGCGAGCGCGAACTGGATCCAGACCGAGACCGACGGCGGCACGAGGTGATGGATCGCGGGGAAGAGGTGCGACCCCATCTCCAGAACGAAGACCGGGAGGGCGAGCGCGAGGCCGATCCAGAACCGTCGGGTCATGTCGGCGAGTTCATGGTTCGGCTGCGCCTCCGCCGTGACGAGATCGGGCTCCAGCGCCATGCCGCAGATCGGGCACGAGCCCGGACCATCCTGCCGGATCTCGGGATGCATCGGGCAGGTGTAGGCCGTGCCCTTGGGCATCGGCTCCGGCTCGGCAGTCGACGGCGACAGGTACTTCGCCGGGTCCGCCTCAAACTTCGCCTTGCAGCCGGCCGAGCAGAAGAACTCGGTGTTCGAAGCATGCTCGACGCGATGCCTGGAGGTCGCGCGATCGACGGTCATGCCGCAGACGGGGTCGATCGCCGCCGGGGCCGCGACGCCGTGCGCGTGGCCGTGCCCACCGCAGCACGAGGCCTTCGGCATCGCGCCGTGCGCGTGTCCGTGCGTGTCCATGGCCACCTCCCGTCGAGTGCGAATATACCCACTGAGGGTATCAATCTGCGCTTGCGTGATATACCCCAATAGGGTACTTGGTCAATCATGCAGTGCTGCACCAAGGCCTCTTGCGGGAAGCGGTTGAACCGGATCGAAGGTCAGGTCCGGGGCATCGCACGCATGCTCGAGGAGGACCGCTACTGCATCGACGTGGTCACCCAGATCTCCGCCGTCCGGGCCGCCCTGAAGCGGGTCGAGGAGGAGATCCTGAAGGACCATGTCGGGCATTGCGTCGAGAACGCGATCCAGTCGGGGAACAAGGACGAGCAGCGCCAGAAGGTGGCCGAGCTCGTCGACGTCCTCGGGAGGGTGCGCGGATGACCGTCCGCTCGCTCATCAGGATGGTCGCGGGACTTGCGCTCGCCATGTTCGTGGCGGCGATCTGGGCCACGCCCGGCGAGGCGCACGAGGGAGGCGGGAGCCCGTCCGCCCAGGCGCAGCAGGCGAGCCACGCTCCCGCCGCGGCCCCCGAGGACGTTGGGGCGCCTGGGCAGGTCGCAGAGGCCGCATCGGCCGACTGCGCGGGTCACATGAACCAGCCCGGCTCCACCAAGTCTTCGTGCTGCAGCAACACATGCCATGCGGTCATCTCGGCCGACATGGCGCCCCTGCAGGCCGTGACGCTCGAGGTCACCGTCCTGCCCACGGCTCCGCCCCCGGCGGCGGTTTCCGGGCCGACCGTCCACATCAAGCGCCCCCCGAGACCGTCAGCCGCGTAGGTCGGCTGACGTCCTTGCGCGCCTGACGCACGCCCGGATCCCGGGCCCGTCGACGCACTCCGAGACATCTGACCGACCGCGCGCCTCGCCGGCGCCACGGCGCCATCGCGCTTGATCGTTCAGATTCCGGGGTTTTCCATGAAGCCGCTTGTCTCGGCTGCCGTCGCACTGCTTTTGGCCGCCTGCTCCACGCAATTGCCCTCGCCCGTCTCGGGGCGTGACCCCGGCGATCCGTCGGCTCCCGTCCCGTCCGCACGTCCGGCCTCCGTCACGGCCGGCACGGCGGACTATCGCCCCGTCGAGCCGAAGCCTTGGCTCGAGCAGAACAAGGGCGTGACCTCTAAGCCGATGGGGGGCATGTGATGATCGCCATCCGTTCCCGCCTTCTGAGGACCGCGGCGGTGGTCGCGCTGTCCGGCGCCCTCGGCGCATGCGCGAGCTTCACCAACGACGGCGGCATGTCGCCCGTGGCCTCGCGGGTCTCGCTGGAGATCGGCGCCACCTCGGCCAAAATCGTCACCCCGGCCGACGCGGCCGTGGTGCGGTCGCGCGTCGACCGACTGCTCGCGAAGCCGCTGACGGCGGACGCGGCCGTACAGGTCGCGCTGCTCAACAACCGCGGCCTGCAGGCCGAGTACAATGCCCTGGGCGTGTCCGAGGCGGAATACGTCGAGGCCAGCCTTCCGCCGTCCCCGACGGTCTCGATCGAACGGGTGGTCGGTTCCGGCGAACTCGACGTCGAGCGCCGCCTGATCGCGGACCTGCTCCAGCTCCTAACCCTTCCTCGGCGAGCCAAGATCGCGGAGACCGGGTTCCGCGCGGCCCAGTTCAAGGCGATCGCGGCGACCTTCAGGACCGCCTCCGAGGCGCGGCGTGCGTACTACCGGGCGGTCGCGGCCCGGGAGACCGCCGCCTTCCTCGAGACGGCGCGTGCGTCGGCGGGCGCCGCGGCGGAGCTCACCAAGAAGCTCGGCGAGACGGGAGCCGCAACCAAGCTGAGCCAGGCCCGCTCCGGCGCGCTCTACGCCGAGGTCGCGACCGAGCTCGCGGAGGCCCGGCTCGAGACTGCGAAGGAACGCGAGGCGCTGACCCGCCAGCTCGGCCTGTGGGGCCGCGACCTCGACTACAGGCTGCCCGCGCGCCTGCCGTCGTTCCCGCGGCTGAAGACGCAGGGCGACGTGGAGGCGACCGCGATCCGGCGCCGGGTCGACATCATCGGGGATCGGCTGGAGCTCGACGAGCTCGCCCAGTCCTACGGGCTCACCGAGCAGACGCGCGCGATCTCGATGCTCGAGGTGACGGGGATCGCCAACCACGCGAGGTCGGCCGAAGGCGAGAAGGCGAACCCGAAGGGCTTCGAGGTCACGGTCCAGATCCCGATCTTCGACTTCGGCAAGGCGAGCTCGGCCAAGGCGCGCGAGACCTACATGGGCGCGGTCAACCGCCTGCTCGAGAAGGCGGTCAACGCCCGCTCCGAGGCCCGCGAGGCCTATGCCACCTACCGCGGCCGCCATGACATCGCGCGCTCTTACCAGAGCCGCGTGCTGCCGCTGCGCAAGGTCATCACCGAGGAATCGCAGCTCCAGTACAACGGCATGCTGGTCGACGCCTTCGAGCTGCTCACCAACGCCCGCGAGAACGTGGCCTCGAACGTCGCGGCGATCCGGGCCAAGCGCGATTTCTTCATCGCCGACGTCGACTTCCAGGCAGCCCTGATCGGCGGCGGCTCCGCGGCCGAGCCGGCGGCCGAGCCGAAGCTAGCCTCCGCCACGTCCGCCTCGTCGGCGTCCCCCCAATGAAACCGGAGGCACCCATGACCGTCTCTCGCAGATCGTTCCTCTCCGCCTCCGCAGCCGGGGCGACGTCGCTTGTCGCGGCGTCCGCTGTCTCCGGCCGGGTCCAGGCGGCCTCCATCCCCGAAGCCGCCACGATGAAGGAGGCGACCATGCAGCCGCCCGTCGCGCCGACCACGGGGCCCGACTACAACCCCGTGGTCACGCTGAACGGCTGGACCGCGCCCTGGCGCATGAACGGCGACTGGAAGGAGTTCCACCTCGTCGCGGAACCAGTGGTTCGTGAGCTCGCCCCGGGCATGGTCGCGCATCTCTGGGGCTACAACGGCCAGTCGCCCGGACCGACCATCGAGGCGGTCGAGGGCGACAAAGTCCGCATCTTCGTCACCAACCGCCTGCCGGAGCACACCACGGTGCACTGGCATGGGCAGCTCTTGCCCTCGGGGATGGACGGCGTCGGCGGGCTGACGCAGCCGCACATCAAGCCGGGGAAGACCTTCGTCTACGAGTTCCAGCTCCGGAAGAGCGGGACCTTCATGTACCACCCGCACGCCGACGAGATGGTCCAGATGGCGATGGGCATGATGGGCTTCTTCGTGGTGCACCCGAAGGACCCGGGGTTCCGCCGCGTCGACCGCGACTTCGTCTTCCTGATGTCGGCCTACGACATCGACCCGGGCACCTACGTGCCACGCGTCGCGGAGATGACCGACTTCAACCTCTGGACCTGGAACACCCGCGTGTTCCCGGGGATCGACCACCTGGTCGCGGCCAAGGGCGACAAGGTGCGGGTGCGGTTCGGAAACCTCACCATGACCAACCACCCGATCCACATGCACGGCTACGACTTCAAGGTGTCGTGCACGGACGGCGGCTGGGTGCCTGAGGCGGCGGCCTGGCCCGAGGTCACGATCGACTGCGCGGTCGGGCAGATGCGCGCCTTCGACTTCACCGCCGACGCTCCCGGCGACTGGGCGATCCACTGCCACAAGTCGCACCACACCATGAACGCCATGGGCCACGAGGTCCAAAACTTCATCGGCGTGAACAAGAAGGACGTCGCCAAGAAGATCAAGGCGCTGGTCCCCGGCTACATGCCGATGGGCCAGGCGGGCATGGCCGACATGGGCGAGATGGAGATGCCGCTCCCCGACAACACGCTGCCGATGATGACGGGCTTCGGCCAGTTCGGCCCGATCGAGATGGGCGGGATGTTCTCGGTCGTGAAGGTCCGCGAGGGCCTCGCCCGCGGCGACTACGCCGACCCCGGCTGGTTCAAGCACCCCGAAGGCGAGGTCGCCTTCGAGTGGAAGGGACCGGAGCGCGACGCGGCAACCGCACCGCCCGCCAAGCCCAAGCCCGGAGACGTCGAGATGAACGTCGTGAAGCCCAAGGGGCGCTCCGGCGGACACGCGAACCACTGAACCGAACACCAAGAAGGAAGAAACCGATGAAGACGTCCCTGATGCTCGCCGTCCTCGCGACCGCGCTCACGTCCTCCGCCGCATGGGCTGACCCCGGCCATTCCCATGCCGAGGCGAAAACGTTCGGCGAGCCCGGCGACTCCAAGAAGCCGTCTCGCACCGTCGAAGTGATCATGAAGGAGACCGACGACGGCAAGATGCTGTTCGAGCCGATCTCGATCGCCGCGAAGAAGGGCGAGCAGGTCCGTTTCGTCCTCAGGAACGAGGGCCAGATCGACCACGAGTTCATGCTGGCGACGCGCGCCGAGAACGACCGGCACGCCGTCGCGATGCAGAAGAACCCGGACATGGAGCACGACGAGCCGAACGGCCGCCGCGTCGCTCCCGGCAAGTCCGACGAGATCACCTGGAAGTTCTCGAAGTCGGGCGAGTTCAACTTCGCCTGCCTGATCCCTGGCCATCGCGAGGCCGGGATGGACGGCACGGTCGCCGTCAAGTGACGCCCCGAAACAGGAGACAACCATGAAGAAGACAGCAGCCGTTCTCGGCGCCTTTGCCGCCGCCCTCATCGCCACCGCGGCCGCAGCCGCCGACGGCACGGTCAAGAAGGTCGACGAAAGCGCGGGCAAGATCACGCTCGACCACGGCCCGATCAAGAGCCTCGGCATGGACGAGCCGATGTCCATGGTCTTCAAGGCCGCCGACCCTGCCCTGCTCAAGGGCGTGAAGGTCGGAGACAAGGTGACGTTCGAGGCCGACCGCGTGAACGGCCAGATCACCCTGACCAAGATCCAGAAGAAGTGACGTTCGGGTGGGCGGCCGCAGGACGTGGCCGCCCAGCTCCCCATCGATCGAGGAGACCGAGATGAACCGTATCGCACTAGCTGCCGCGCTCGCCCTGACCGTCTCGACGGGCATCGCGCAGGAGGCGAAGTCGCCGCCATCGGGGACGGAAAGCCTTCCCAAGGCCTGCCAGGACGCCTCGCCCGGACAGGGCTCGACGGGCAAGGCGATGGAGATGGGCGACATGGCCGCTCATTCGATGTCCGACATGGGCGAAGCCCAGATGGCCTCGATGAAGGCCATGCAGGACATGGGCAAGGCCATGCGCGCGACCCACGGGATCAAGGACCCCGACCTCGCCTTCGTCTGCGGGATGATCGCCCATCACCGCGGCGCGGTCGCGATGAGCAGGATCGAGCTTCAGTCCGGCAAGGACGAGCAGGCGAAGTCCTGGGCAAAGAAGATCATCGCGGACCAGGAGCGCGAGATCGCCGAGTTCGAGGCGTGGGCGGCCAAGGCCGACAAGGCGAAGTGAAGGTCCGGCGGGGGGCGGATGATCCGGCCGCCGTCGTTGCGGGGAGGACGATGCGCGTGATCCTCATCTGCCTCGCGCTCGGCGCGTCGACTGCGGTCGCCGGTCCTGGGGGCCAAAGTCCCTCGTCTCCGGACACGGACATGTTGGCGAACGTGCTGTCGACGGCCTTCCTCGCGAAGAACCTGACCCTCGTCTGCTCCCAGCAGGACAGGTGGTTCGCCGAGGACACCAGGACCGGAGACCTCGACGGCGTCGGCTTCGCCGAGCATGTCCAGCGTGAGGTGCTCGATCGGCTTCCGCAGACGGAGTCGGGGATCGTGGTGATCCGCGCCGCGAACGCGTCGCGGGCGGTCTCGATCGGCTTCATTCACGTCATGGGAGACGGGCCGGCGGACGAACAATCGGAGCGTCTGGCCGCCTGGTGCAAAACGACGGCGAAGCCCCTGGTGCAGGGCATCCTTGCCCAGCATCAAATCCGACACGACCTCTACGACCGCACGCTGGATCAGGCGAAGCAGTGACCGATGCTTGCGAAGACCGACCGATGGACGTCTTCACGAGCGCCGCGTTTGGGCGCATGGTCGCGTTCATGAACCTCGGCGCCCGCGTGCGGCATCTCTTGGTCTTCGTGCTGATGCTCGGCGTCGGCGCGATCCCGGTCGCGGCGAACGCCGCGGCGCTTGAGTCGATGACGCCTGTCGCAATGGAAACGATGGAGCCCATGGCGGACGGCATGCACTGCTGTCCGGATGACGTCCCGGTGATGCCGGACTGCCAAAAGAGCTGTCCGCTGCTCGCGACCTGCATGACGAAGTGCGCCCCCGCCGCGCCGATGGCGGCCATCATCATGTCGCACCGGACCTTGGCGCTTTCCTCTGTCCGTCCCGGTGACGACGCCGCCCGCGCCGGACCGGTCTCGGAACCCCCGGCCCGACCTCCCCGAAGCTGAAGTCCGTCGACGGCGCCCTCGAGCGCCGGATCGCGCCGTGCGGGTTCCATGAGCCCGCGCGGTCTCAAACCCGTGGCCGCGAGGGTGCGGAAGAAAAGTCCGGCCGAACGCCGGACGACGACGCACTACGGATTTCAGCAATGTCAAAGTTCCAAGGTTGGCGCCTGCGTGCCGCGATTCTGGCCGCCGTCATCTCGGCCGCCATCCTGACCCCCGCGCTCGGCGACGTCTCCGACTATGAGTTCCAGCTCGTGGAGAGCGTCGCGAAGGTTGGCGACGCCGTCGTGGCGGTGCGCCTCGTCGACAAGCGGACCTCCAAGCCCGTTCCCGACGCGGTGATCTACTCGACCCGGATCGACATGGCGCCGGACGGCATGCCCACCATGGCGTCCGCCGTCGAACCCACACCCTCCGACCAGCCAGGCGTCTATCGTTTCAAGACCAAGCTGACGATGGAGGGCGGCTGGAGGCTGTCGCTCGCGGCCAAGGTGCAGGGCGAGAGCGGCACGGTCGAGGGCAAGCTCGTGCTGCAGGCCAAGCCATGAAGGCGGCGGCTTCCGTCGGCGTGATCCTGCTGGCCGCAGCCCTCGTGGGCGGCGGTTACTGGGCCGGACAGCGAGGCGTGCCGCCGGGCGCAACGGCCGTTCCGACGAAAGGTCGACCTGCTCCGACCGCCGCGGCCAGCCCGATCCTGTACTACCGCGACCCGGACGGTCGCCCGGTCTACTCGGCCTCGCCCCGGGCGACCGGGGACGGCAAGCCGTTCGTGGCCGTCCGCGAAGGCGAGGACGTCGGCTTCGATCCCTCCACGGGCGAGCCTGTCGCGGCGAGGTCGGCCGCGGCGCCTGCCGTCTCCTCGAACCCGTCCGGAGACCGCATCCTTTACTACCGCAATCCCATGGGCCTGCCGGACACCTCGCCCGTTCCGAAGAAGGACTCGATGGGAATGGACTACATCCCCGTCCGGGAGGGCGAGGACGAGGGCGGCGCGGTCACCGTCAGCCAAGGCAAGCGGCAGCGCTCGGGCGTGCGCACGGAGAGGCTGGGGCGCCGGACGCTAAGCGCTCCGCTCCGGGCAAGCGGTTCCATACAGCTCGACGAGCGCCGAGTGTCGGTCGTGTCGGTCCGATCCCAGTCCTTCGTCCAGAAGGTTGAGGCGGTCACGACGGGCGAAGCAGTGCGCAAGGGCCAGGTGCTCATGCAGGTCTACTCGCCTGAGGTTGCGGCCGCCGCCGCGCAGTTCCTGTCCGTGGTCGGCCAGCCCTCCGGGGCCGGACGCGCGGTCGTCGACGGAGCGCGACGCAGGCTCGAGAACCTCGACGTGCCCGCCGCGGTGATCGACGCGATCGCCACCTCCGGCAAGGTGCCCGCGACCATCGGCTGGCCGGCCCCACGCGATGGGCTGATCCTGTTGCGCAACGCGATCGAAGGCATGCAGGCGATGCCCGGCGACGAGATGTTCCGTCTCGCCGACGTCTCGGTCGTCTGGGCACTGCTCGACGTCGCTGAACGCGACCTGTCGATGGTGGCGGTTGGCCAACCCGTGACCGTGCGGCCGCGCGGGGCCGACCGGGGCATCACGGGGCGCGTCGCCCTGATCTACCCCAGCGTCAACCGCGAGACCCGCACCGCCCGCGTCCGCGTGGAGCTTCCTAACCCCGACCGCTTGCTGCTGCCGGACATGTACGTTGAGGCCGAGATCGCGATCGGGGCCGGCGGCCCGGTGCTCGCCGCCCCCGATAGCGCGATCCTCGACAGCGGAGATAGGCAGGTCGCGCTCGTCGAGACGGGCGAAGGCAGGTTCGAGCCAAGACCAGTCAAACTCGGGCTCAGAAGCGAAGGCTTCGTCGAGATCAGGGCAGGCCTCACCGAGGGCGAGACCGTCGTGGTCGGCGCCAACTTCCTCATCGACGCCGAGAGCAACCTGAAGGCCGCGCTGTCCGGACTGACGCCGCCCGACCCGTCCACGTCGACGGAGACACGCAAATGATCGCCCGGCTCATCGCGTGGTCAGCGCGCAACCTGGTGCTGGTTCTGGTCGCGACCGCCTTCGCGGTCGCCGGCGGCCTCTATGCGGTGAAGACGCTGCCGCTCGACGCCATCCCGGACCTCTCCGATGTCCAGGTCATCGTCTACACTGAATATCCCGGCCAGGGGCCGCAGGTGGTCGAGGACCAGGTCACCTATCCGCTCACCACCGCCATGCTGACCGTGCCGAAATCCAGGGTCGTGCGCGGCTTTTCGTTCTTCGGCGTTTCGTTCGTCTACGTCATCTTCCAGGACGGGACCGACCCCTACTGGGCGCGCTCCCGCGTCCTGGAGTTCCTCAGCGCCGCCGCGCCGCGATTGCCCTCGAACGTCACGCCGACGCTCGGGCCGGACGCGACAGGGGTCGGCTGGGTCTACCAATACGCCGTCACGGCGAAGAACCAGACGCTGGCCGAGACCCGCTCGACCCAGGACTGGCAGGTCCGCTTCGGAGCTTCGGCCGCCGAGGGCGTCGCGGAGGTCGCGAGCGTCGGCGGCTTCGCCAAGCAGTACAACGTCGTGGTCGACCCGCAGCGGCTGCGGGCGCTCGGCATCCCGTTGTCGAAGGTCCGCGACGTCGTCCGCGGCAGCAACATGGACACGGGTGGGCGGACGCTCGAGCTGAGCGAATTCGAGTTCATGGTCCGGGGGCGCGGCTACCTGAAGGGCGTCGGCGACATCGACAACGCGGTCCTGAAAGTCGATGGCGGCACGCCCGTCCTCGTGAAGGACGTCGCCCGCGTCGAACTCGGGCCGGACGAGCGACGCGGGATTGCGGAGCTCAACGGCGAGGGCGAGGTCGCGAGCGGCATCGTGCTGCAGCGCTTCGGAGCCAACGCCCTCGACGTCATCGGCAACGTTAAGGCGAAGATCGCGGCCCTCGTGCCGAGCCTGCCCGCGGGCACCGAGATCCTTCCGGTCTACGACCGCTCACACCTGATCGAGGCCGCGATCGAGACGCTGAAATCGACGCTGGTCGAGGAGAGCATCGTCGTCGCGCTGGTGACCATCGTCTTCCTTCTCCACGTCCGCAGCGCCCTGGTCGCGATCCTGATGCTGCCCGTCGGCATCCTCATGGCGTTCGGGGCAATGAAGGCGCTCGGGATCGGCGCCAACATCATGAGCCTCGGCGGCATCGCGATCGCGGTCGGCGCCATGATCGACGCCGCCATCGTCATGATCGAGAACGCGCACAAGCACCTGGAACGGTCGCCGCCGGGCAAGCCGCGGGTGCAGGTCCTGATCGAGGCGGCGCAGGAGGTCGGCCCGTCGCTGTTCTTCAGCCTCCTCATCATCACCGTGTCGTTCCTGCCGATCTTCACGCTGGAGAGCCAGGAGGGTCGGCTGTTCGGGCCGCTCGCCTTCACCAAGACCTTTGCAATGGCGGCCGCCGCCGTGCTGTCGATCACGCTGGTCCCGGCGCTGATGGTGATTTTCGTGCGCGGCCGGATCGTGCCGGAGCACAGGAATCCGGTGAACCGCCTGCTGATATGGCTGTACCGTCCGCTCATCCGCGGCGTGCTGAAGGCCAAAACCCTGACCATCCTGCTCGCGGTCGCGGCGCTTGGCGCCTCCTGGTGGCCGGCGACGCAGCTCGGCTCCGAGTTCATGCCCCCGCTGGACGAGGGCACGCTGATGTACATGCCGACCACACTGCCGGGCATCTCGGTCACGCGGTCGACCGAACTGCTGCAAACGCAGGACAGGATCATCAAGTCGTTTCCTGAGGTCGCCTCCGTCTACGGCAAAGCGGGACGCGCAGCGACCGCGACCGACCCGGCGCCGAGCGAGATGACCGAGACCATCATCAACCTAAAGCCGAAAGCCGAGTGGCGGCCGGGCGTGACGACCGAGAGCCTCAAGGCCGAGATGGACAAGGCCCTCCAGTTCCCGGGCGTCTCCAACGCGTGGACGATGCCGATCCGCGCCCGCATTGACATGCTGGCGACAGGCATCCGCACGCCCGTCGGGATCAAGGTCTACGGATCCAACCTCGTGGAAATGGAGAAGCTCGCGCGCGAGGTCGAGCAGGCGGTCAAGACAGTGCCGGGGACATCGAGCGCCTATGCCGAGCGCGTCATCGGCGGCTACTACCTCGACATCACGCCGGACCGCGCCGCGCTCGCCCGCTACGGGTTGATGGTGAGCGACGTGCAGGACGTAGTCGCGACCGCGCTCGGCGGCGAGACGGTGACGACCACGGTCGAGGGTCGCGAGCGCTACGCCGTCAACATCCGCTACCCGCGCGACCTGCGAAGCGATCCGCAGTCCATCGGGCGCGAAGTCCTGGTCCCGATGGCGGGCGGCGGGACAGTGCCGCTGGCCGAGGTCGCCAGCATCAAGCGCACCCGTGGGCCGACCTCGATCCGCACAGAAAACGGCAGGCTGGCGATCTACATCTTCGTCGACATCGTGGGCCGCGACCTCGGCGGCTACGTCGCCGAGGCCCGCAAGGCGGTGGCCCAGAGGGTCGCGCTTCCGACCGGATCGTCTATCGAGTGGAGCGGGCAGTTCGAGTATCTCGAGCGCGCCGAGGCGCGGCTGAAGATCGTGGTGCCGCTGACGCTCGGCCTCATTTTCCTTCTGCTCTATCTCAACTTCCGGCGGCTGACCGAGACGCTGATCGTCATGCTGTCTCTGCCGTTCGCGCTAGTCGGCGGCCTGTGGCTGATGTGGTGGCTCGGCTTCAACATGTCGGTCGCTGTCGCCGTCGGTTTCATTGCGCTCGCGGGCGTCGCGGCCGAGACCGGCGTGATCATGCTGATCTACCTCGACCATGCGCTCGCGGAGCTGAAGGCGCGCCGCGCCGCGGAAGGCAAGGCATTCACGCGGGCCGACCTGACCGAAGCGATTATGGTCGGAGCGGTCGAGCGCGTGAGGCCGAAGATGATGACCGTGATCGCAATCATGGCGGGACTGCTGCCGATCCTGTGGAGCACGGGGGCCGGCTCTGAGGTCATGCAGCGCATTGCGGTTCCGATGATCGGCGGCATGGTCTCGTCGACCGTGCTGACGCTAGTGGTGATTCCCGCAGTCTATGGGTTAGTGAAGGGGTATGGGCTCGCCGGGGACGCAGGGCGCAGGACCCTTCTGCGTCAAGGATTGTACTAGGCGTCGCCGTCCGAGGTGGGGCTTCGTCCGAAGACTGCGTCGAATAGGACCAGGCACACACCAAGGGAGATGAGGACATCGGCGAAATTGAACGTGAAGAGGCTGATGTCGAAGGGGTGAAGGTGCAGGAAATCGGTCACCGCACCGTCTGCCATGCGGTCGACCAGATTTCCGATCGCCCCTCCGACGATCAGCGAGAAGCCGAGGCGCTCGGGCGTGGTGGTCGCCCGGACTAGAAGCCAGATGACGAACAGCGTTCCGGCGAACTGGACGACGATCAGCATTAGGAGGGCGCCGTTCGCCTCCGCCGGAAACAGGCTGAAGCTGATGCCGATGTTCTCCTGCAGGTGAAGACTGAGGAATGGCAGGAACGGCGTCGACCCATCGCCGATCCCGACCTTCGCCATGCCCTTAAGGAGCAGGTCCGTGGCCGCGGCGGCGAAGACAGCTCCGATGATCAGCGCGTGACGACGTCCGAACGCGTGGGCTTTCCGGCGCCCGTCAATCCGCATCGCTGTGGCTCGCCGGATAGCTAGCGAACACTTCGGCGTCTCCGCCTCTCTTGAGCAGCAGGACCTCGTAGGCCTCGGCCTTCCCGGGCATCCCGGGCGAACCTGTCGGCATGTCCGGGACTGCGAGCCCAAACGCATCAGGACGCTCGGCAAGAAGGCGGCGCACCTCCCGGGCGGGCACGTGTCCCTCCACGACATAGCCCCCGATCCTGCCCGTGTGGCACGAGGTTTGACCGACCCGCAGTCCCGCCGCTAGCTTGTCCTGCATCAAGGCGCCCATCGGCACGTCCTCGGCCTTCACCGTGAAGCCATTCTCTTCCATGTGGCGGATCCAGCCGATGCAGCACCCGCACCCCGAGGTCTTCTTGACGGCGAGTTCGTCGGCTGCCGCCGCGGTGGAACCGAGCACGGCTGCAGCCACCAAGCCTGCGATCATCCCGTTCCAGTTCATTGCGACACCCCTGTCGTTCAGTCGGCGATGAGCCGCCGCAGCTTCTGGTTTGAATTTCCTCGGCCTTGTGGGGGTCGAGCAAACCTATGATGGCCTTGTCGGCATTCACCGTCGTCGAGACGGCGCCGCAGGATCGAAGCGCAGCAGACGGAGCGCGTTCGCGGTGACCAGCACGGTCGCCCCGGTGTCGGCCAGGATCGCCATCCAGAGCGGGGTCGCGCCGATCAGGGTCGCGACCAGGAACGCCCCCTTCAGGCCAAGCGCCAGCGTGACGTTGACCCAGATGTTCGACAGCGTGGCGCGCGACAGCATCACGAGCTCCGCCACGCCGCCGACGCGGTCCTTGAGCAGCGCCGCATCCGCGGTCTCGAGCGCCACGTCGGTTCCGCCGCCCATCGCCACGCCGACCGAAGCCGCGGCGAGCGCCGGGGCGTCGTTCACGCCGTCGCCGACCATCGCGACCGGACCGCCGACCTTCAGCGAGGCGATGGCCTTGAGCTTGGCGTCGGGAAGCAGCTCGGCGCTGTAGGCGACGCCGAGATCGGCGGCGATGGCGCCTGCGGCGCGCGCGTTGTCCCCGGTGAGCATGACGGTGTGCAGGCCAAGCTCGCGCAGACGCGCCAGCCCCGTCTTCGCGTCCTCGCGCGGGCGGTCCTTCAGGGCGATCAGTCCAAGCACCCTCTTGCCCTCGCTCACGACCACGACGGTCGCGCCCTCGGTCTCAAGCACCGCGACCCGTTCGGCCGCCTCGGCGGTCAGGACGCCTTCCTCGGAGGCGTGCCGCGGCGAGCCGACGGAGACGAAGCCCGATGACAGCCGGGCCGTCACCGCCTTGCCGGGAACCGCGTTCCCGCCGCCGAACGCGCGGGGGATCTCGACCGCCCGCGCCTCGGCCTCCTCGATGATCGCCAGCCCGAGCGGATGGCTCGAGCTGCGCTCGACCGCGGCGGCCTTGGCGAGGACGGCCTCGACCGCGCCGTCCAGCGCCACGACCTCGACGACCTTCGGCCGCCCCTCGGTCAGCGTGCCCGTCTTGTCGAACGCCACCGTCTTGACGCGCCCGAGCGTCTCGAGCGCGGCCCCGCCCTTGATGAGCAATCCGCGGCGCGCGCCCGACGCGAGGCCCGAGGCGACCGCCGCGGGCGTCGAGATCACCAGCGCGCAGGGGCACGCGATCAGGAGCACCGCCAGCCCGCGGTAGATCCAGGTCTGCCAGTCGCCGTCCGCGGCCAGCGGCGGGACCACGATGACGGCGAGCGCGAACGCCATGGCGGCTGGCGTGTACCAGCGGCTAAAGCGCTCGATGAAGCGCGCGGTCGGAGCCTTCGATCCTTGCGCTTCCTCGACCATGTGGACGATGCGGGCGATCGTGTTGTCGGCGGCCGCCTTGGTGATCGTCACGTGCAGTTCGCCGTTGGCGTTGACGCTGCCCGCATAGACGCTGGCGCCGACCTCCTTGAGCACGGGCCGTGACTCGCCAGTGATCGGCGCCTCGTTCACCTCGGAGGTCCCTTCGGAGACCGTCCCGTCCGACGGGATGCGGTCTCCGGGTCGGACCAGCACGAGATCCCCGACCTCGAGGTCGGATGCCGGGACCGTCTCGATCGCGCCGCCGCGGATGCGCCGGGCGGAGCGCGGGATCAGGTCAACGAGCGCCTTCACCCCCGCCCGGGCGCGGCTCGCCGCCACGCCCTCGAGCAGTTCGCCGACGGCGAACAGGAACACCACGACGGCCGCCTCCGGAGCTTCGCCGATGGCGATAGCGCCGACGGCCGCGACCGACATCAGGGTCTCGATGCTAAAGGGCGTGCCGTTGAGCGCGCCGGCGACGGCGCGGCGGGCGATGGGGACGAGGCCGAGAGCCGCGGCGGCCACGTAAGGCCAATCCGACCATGCGGGCCCGGCGAACGACAGGCCCCAGGCCGCGGCGAGCAGCGCCCCGGTCGCGAGCACCAGCCGCCCCTTGGAGGATGCGTGCCAGGCACCGTCGTGGCCGCCATGGTCATGCGAGGGAGCGGAGCCGGGAGCCCTCGGATCGAGCGCCTTGAACCCGAGGCTGTCGACCTTGGCCCGGATTGTCTCGCGGCTCGTTCGGTCCTCGTCGACCGTGATCGACATCGAGGACGCGGAGACGCTGACCTCGACCTCCGCGACGCCCGGCAGGCGACGCATGGCGGTCTCGATCTTCGCGGCGCAGGACCCGCAGTCCATGCCCTCGATGCGGAGCTTCAGCGCGCTGGCGGCGGCCATTTCGTCACCTCGACAATTCCGACGTGACGCACGATATGGACCCTGTAGCAACTACAGGGTCAAGCGATGTCTGACACGTTCGCGATCGGCGAGCTCGGGCGGGCGACCGACACCAAGGTCGAGACCGTCCGCTACTACGAGCGCATCGGCCTGCTGGCCGCGCCGCCGCGCACCTCGGGCAACTACCGCGCCTACGACCGCGGCCACCTCAATCGCCTGAGCTTCATCCGCCGCTCGCGCGACCTCGGTTTCTCGCTCGACCAGGTCCGTGCGCTGCTCGACCTCGCGGATCAGCGCGACCGCCCCTGCGAGGCCGTGGACGAGATCGCGCGGGGCCACCTCGCCGAGGTCGAGCGCAAGATCGCCGACCTCGAGGCGCTGCGCGACGAGCTTCGCGGGATGGTGCGGCAATGCGGCCACGGGTCGGTCCGCGACTGCCGGATCATCGAGGCGCTTTCGCCCGGCGACGCCCTGGCCGCGGCGCCCGGTTAAGGAGACGTTGACGGCTTGCGGCCACCATCCGATCGTGGGGTCGTGGCGGCCACGGGACTTGACACCGCCCCCCGTTTCCCCGGATGCGTTGCAGCATGGACGTTCTGTCGAAGGCGAGATCAACCCGTGCCTGGCGCTTCTGCGTCCGGGTTGCGTTCGCCCTTTGCCTGGTCGTCTTCGGCGTCGGTGACGCCATCGAGCGCGGCTTCTCGGGCCACGTGGGTCTCGATTCGGCGCTGACCTACGCGGTCTCGGTCGAATCCATGGCCAGCGTCGCGACCGACCATTCCGGCATCCACATCGATGGCCAGTCCGGTACCGTGGACATAGACGGACAAACTGCCTGCCATGCTTGCCATGGTTCGTCCGCTTTGCCGCAGCCCATGCTGCAGGTCGCCTCGGCACCGCGCGCACTTGGCACATCCCCCGCATGGGCCTCCGTGCCGTCAGCCGCGGGACACGAACCCCTCGTCGACCTTCCTCCGCCTCGAGCCTGACCTGACGGATTTCGTGTCGGCGCGCGCCTGAGACACCGCGCTCGCCTCCGCTCGTCAGTTCATCAGGTCAGGTCATGCTTTTCAGAACCCGCGCGCTTGCGCTGGGGGTGGCGATCGCGCTGCTTCCCGCGCCGGCGACGCACGCCGCGCCGTCGTCGCGGTCGCTCACACTGTCACAGGCGCTGTCGCGCGCCGTCGCCTCCTCCCCTGGTCTCGCCGCGGCGGACCGGGAGATCGGGGCGGCGGGCGGCCGGAGCCTCCAGTCCGGCGTCTTCCCCAACCCCGAGCTCTCCGCAGAGCTCGACAACGCCTTCGGCTCCAAGCTCAAGCGCAATCTCGAGACCGCCGAGACCACGCTCCAGATCAGCCAGCTCTTCGAGCTTGGCGGCAAGCGCGAGGCTCGGATGGCGATCGCGGCCGCCGACATCGACGCTGCGCGCTGGGACCGGGCCGCGACGCGGCTGCAGGTTCTCGCCGAGACCGCCGAGGCGTTCGCAAGGACCCTTGGCGCGCAAGCCCGCGTGGCGGAGCTCGAGGAACAGGTCGACGACCTCGACCGCCTTACCCCGCTGCTCCAGCGGCGGGTCGAGGCGGGCGCGTCTTCGAGCGCGGAGATCTCCCGCGGCCGTCTCGCCACCGAGACCACGCGGGTCGAACTCGCAAAAGCTCGCGCCAGCTTCCAGGCGGCCCGGCGCGAGCTGTCGGTCATGATTGGGGAAAAGGCTCCGTCCTTCGCCTCCGTCGGCGGCGACCTCTCGCGCATCGGCGCGCCGCCCTCGTTCGACAGCCTGATGTCTCGGGCGCTGCAGACCCCTCAGCTCACGCGCTTCACGGCGGTGAGGGCCCAGCGCCGGGCGCTGCTCGCGGCCGCGCAGGCCAAGGCCGTGCCGGACATCACGGCGGGCGTGGGCTGGCGGCACTACCGCGAGGACCGGTCGAACGCCGTGATGGCCTCGCTCAGCTTGCCCCTTCCGGTGTTCGACCGGAACCAGGGCGGCGTAATCGAGGCGAACGAGACGCTCGCCAAAACCGAGGCCGAGAAGGCCGCGGCCCAGCGGACCCTGACCGTGCTCGTTGGCAACGCTTACGAGGCGATGAGGGGCTCCTACGACGAGGCCCGGCTCATCCGCGCCAACGTGCTGCCCGTCGCCCGCGAGGCCTACGACAGCATCCGCTCCGGCTACGGCGAGGGCCGCTACTCGCTGCTCGAGCTGCTCGACGCGCGCGCCGCGCTGTCGGAAGCCTCGCTCAAGGAGATCGACGCCCTCGTCTCCTTCCACTCATCGCTCGCCAGTCTCGAAGGCCTGACGGGATCCGCCCTCGTTCTGTCCCGGAGAGACAAATGACCTTCCTCAAAACCGCCTCCGCGGCGGCCGCGCTCCTGCTCGCCTCCGCCACTGTTTCGCTGGCGGCGCCCGCATCGACGCCCCGCGTCGTCCCGCTGCCCGGCTACGACGGCGCCTGGGTCTATGACGGCCGCACGCCGCCGACCTGCAACGCCCGCGACGTCCGCGTGCGCCACTTCGCGGGCGACGGTCATGCCGACACGCATGCCGACCACGCCCACCTCGGCCACGGCCACAAATGGTCGAAGCGGAACTTCAAGGGCTACCCGACGAAGCCGCCCTGCTACGTGCGCCGCGCCTCCGCCCAATCCGAAACCCCTGCCGACCTCGCGACCGCCGCGACCCGCAACGCCCTGTCCGGAGACCTGTCATGAGCCGCTCCTTCGCACGCGACGCCGCCGTCCTCGTGGTCGGGGGTCTCATCGGGGCCGGCGGCCTCTACGCCGCTCAAGTTGGACCGTCCGCGGTCGCAACCCAGGCGCTCGCGCTCTACTCCGGCCTGATGGGCGGTGACGGCCACGCACACGCCGAAGCCCCGAAGGCGCTCGCCGCCGCGGACGGTCACAAGGAAGGCGACGGCCATGCCCACGGCAAGGACGGCGCCCATTCGAAGGACGACGGCCACGGTCACGGCAAGGAGGACGACCACTCCAAGGACGACGGCCACGGCCATGGTTCCGGCAAGGACGATGGGCATGGCCACGGCAAGGACGACGGTCACGGCCACGACAAGCCGAAGCCCAAGGCCGACGCAGGCGCCCCGATCCAGGTCGCGGCCGCCGACGACCACAAGGAGGGCGACGGCCATGCCCACGGCAAGGAGGACGCGCACTCCAAGGATGATGGGCACGACCATGGGAAGGACGATGCCCATTCCAAGGACGACGGCCACGGACACGGGTCGGGCAAGGACGACGGGCACGGGCATGGCGCGGATGACGGCCACGGCCACGACAAGCCGAAGCCGAAGGCCGACGCCGGGGGCGAAGCGCCCCTGAAGGTCGCGGCCGTCGACGCCAAGGACGACGGGCACGGCCACGGCGCCGAGAAGGAGGACGACGGCCACGGCCATGGGGCCGAGCTCCCCGAGGGCGTCGTCGAGCTGGGCGAGGCCAAGGTGAAGGCCGCGGGCATCGCTCTTGGCAAGGCGGGCGCCTCGACGCTCCGCAAGGAACTCCAGCTCAACGGCATCGTGCAGGCGAACCAGGAAGCGGTCGTGCAGGTCACGCCGCGCTTCCCCGGCGTGGTCCGCACGCTGTCGAAGCGCCTCGGCGACCAGGTGAAGAAAGGCGAGCTGCTCGCGGTCGTCGAGAGCAACCAGAGCCTCACCACCTACGAGCTGAAGGCCCCGATGGCGGGCGTGGTCACCGAGCGGCAGGCCTCGCTCGGCGAATACGTCTCCGAGCAGAAGCCCGCCTTCGTCATCACCGACCTCTCGACGCTCTGGGTCGACTTCTCGGTCTACCGCCGCGACCTCGCGAAGGTCGCGGTCGGCGAGACGGTGCGGATCGACCCCGAGGACGGCGGAGAGCCGATCGAGGCGAAGATCTCCTACCTGTCGCCGATCGGGGCCGCGGACACCCAGAGCGCTGTCGCGCGCGCCGTTATTCCGAACGACGGCCGCTTCCGGCCGGGCCTGTTCGCGACGGGTGCGGTCGCGACCGCCGAGCAGTCCGTGCCGCTCGCCGTGTCGATCGACGCGGTGCAGTCGCTCGAAGGCCGCGACGTCGTGTTCGTCCGCGAGGGCGACCGCTTCGCCGCCCGCGACGTGACGCTTGGCCGCCGGGACGGACGGTCCGTCGAGGTCGTCATGGGTCTCAAGGGAGGCGAGGCCTACGCCTCGAGGAACAGCTTCGTCGTGAAGGCAGAGCTCGCAAAGGGAAGCGCGAGCCATGAGCACTGAGGCGGGCGACTACAAGCCCAATGGCCTGATCGAACGGATCCTGGCGTTCTCCATCGCGCAGCGGTGGATGGTGGTGTTCGCCTGCCTGGCCGTCGCGGGCTTCGGCGTCTTCAACTTCCTGCGCCTGCCGATCGACGCGGTGCCGGACATCACCAACGTCCAGGTCCAGATCAACACGACCGCCCCCGGCTTCTCGCCTCTCGAGGTCGAGCAGCGCATCACCTTCCCGCTCGAGACCAGCCTCGGCGGCCTGCCGGACCTCGACTACACGCGGTCGCTGTCGCGCTACGGGCTCAGCCAGGTCACGGTCGTGTTCAAGGACGGGACCGACATCTATTTCGCCCGCCAGCTCGTGAACGAGCGGCTGCAGCAGGCCAAGGACCAGTTGCCCGCAGGGATCGAGACCGCCATGGGGCCGATCTCCACGGGCCTCGGCGAGATCTACAACTACGTCGTCGACGCCAAGCCCGGCGCGAAGAAGCCCGACGGCTCGGACTACAGCCCCGCGGACCTCAGGACGATCCAGGACTGGATCATCACCCCGCAGCTCCGCACCGTGCCGGGCGTCGTCGAGGTCAACACGATCGGTGGCTATGAGCGCCAGCTCCACGTGCTGCCGAACCCGGCGCGGCTGATGGCCTACGGGCTCACGTTCCGCGACGTGATGACGGCGCTCGCGACCAACAACGCCAATGTCGGCGCCGGCTACATCGAACGGAACGGCGAGCAGTATCTCGTCCGCACCCCCGGCCAGGCGCTGACGGCGGAAGACGTCGGCGGCATCGTCGTGAACTCCCACGCCGGAACTCCCGTCCGTGTTTCGGACGTCGCCGAGGTCAAGGACGGGCGCGAACTCCGCAACGGCGCGGCGACGCTCAACGGCCACGAGGTCGTGCTCGGCACCACCATGCTGCTGATCGGCGAGAACAGCCGCACCGTCGCCGAGCGCGTCGCCAACAAGCTCGGCGAGATCCAGAAGTCGCTGCCCGAGGGGATCGAGGCTCGCTCCGTCTACGACCGCTCGACGCTGGTCGAGGCGACCATCGCGACCGTCGAGAAGAACCTCGTCGAAGGCGCGCTGTTCGTCATCGCGGTGCTGTTCCTGCTGCTCGGCAACATCCGCGCCGCCATCGTCACCGCCTTCGTGATCCCGCTCTCCATGCTCTTCACCATCACGGGCATGGTCGAGAACAAGGTCTCGGCGAACCTGATGAGCCTCGGGGCGATCGACTTCGGCATCATAATCGACGGCGCCGTGATCATCGTGGAGAACTGCCTGAGGCTGCTCGCGCATGAGCAGGAACGGCGCGGCCGGCTGCTGACGATGCAGGAGCGGTTCTCGACGATCCTGGCGGGATCGAGCGAAGTCATCCGACCGAGCCTCTTCGGCACCATGATCATCGCGGTGGTCTACCTGCCAGTGCTCACCCTCACGGGGGTCGAGGGCAAGATGTTCACGCCGATGGCGCTTACCGTGCTGATGGCGCTGCTCGGCGCGTCGATCTTCTCGATGACCTTCGTCCCCGCGGCGATCGCGATCTTCGTCTCCGGCAAGGTGTCGGAGAAGGAGAACTGGTTCATGCGCGCCGCTCGTGTGACCTACGAACCCCTGCTTGGCCTCATGATCAAGCTGCGCTGGGTCGTGGCCCCGGCCGCGGTCGCGCTGGTCGTCGTGACCGGGATTGCGGCCTCCCGCATGGGCGGCGAGTTCATCCCGAGCCTCGACGAGGGCGACGCAGCGATTCAGGCGCTGCGCGTGCCGGGCACCAGCCTCACCCAGTCGCTGGAGATGCAGGGAGCGCTCGAAAAGCGCCTCATGCAGCTTCCCGAGGTGAAGGAGGTGTTCGCCCGCACGGGCGTCGCCGAGGTCGCGACCGACGCCATGCCGCCCTCGATCTCGGACGGTTACATCATGCTGAAGCCAAGGTCGGAGTGGCCAAACCCCAAGAAGACCAAGGCCGAGCTGATGGAGGACGTGGAGAAGGCCGCGGAGGAGATTCCCGGCTCGAACTACGAGCTCTCGCAGCCGATCCAGCTCCGCTTCAACGAGCTGATCTCGGGCGTGCGTTCGGATGTCGGCGTGAAGATCTTCGGCGACGATCTCGACACGCTGCTCAAGGTGGCGGGCGAGGTCCAGACCGTCCTTACGAAGGTGCCCGGCGCCGCGGACGTGAAGACCGAGCAGGTCACCGGCCTGCCGATCCTCACGGTGAAGCTCAACCGCACCGCTCTCTCCCGTTACGGGGTGAGCGTCGGTGACGTGCAGGAGATCGTCGAGATCGCGGTCGGCGGCAAGGAGGCCGGACAGATCTTCGAGGGCGATCGACGCTTCGACATCGTGGTGCGGCTGCCCGAGCGGCTCCGCACCGACATCGAGGCGCTGAAGAACATCCCGGTCCCGCTGCCGACCCCGGACGGCAACGACGCGCAGGCCAGTCCTGCGGTCCTGGGAGGTCCGCCGTCTTCCCGCACGCGTTACGTGCCGCTTTCCTCGCTTGCCTCGCTCGAGGTGGCTCCCGGACCGAACCAGATCAGCCGCGAGAACGGCAAGCGCCGCATCGTGGTCTCGGCGAACGTCCGCGACCGCGACCTCGGCTCCTTCGTCGGCGACGCGCAGCGGGCGATCGGAGAACAGGTCAAGCTGCCTTCCGGCTACTGGATCGGCTGGGGCGGGCAGTTCGAGCAGCTCGTCTCCGCCACACAGCGGTTGACTATCGTCGTCCCGATCGCGCTCGGGCTTATCTTCGTGCTGCTGTTCATGAGCCTCGGCTCGTTCAAGGACGCGGCGCTCGTGTTCTCGGGCGTGCCGCTCGCGCTCACGGGTGGCGTTGCTGCGCTGTTGATCCGCGACATCCCGCTCTCGATCAGCGCGGGCATCGGGTTCATCGCGCTGTCCGGCGTGGCGGTGCTGAACGGCCTCGTCATCATCGCGTTCATCCAGAAACTCCGCGACCAGGGGTTGGATTTGGTCGAGGCGGTGAAGGAGGGCGCGCTGACAAGGCTTCGTCCGGTGCTCATGACCGCGATGGTGGCCTCGCTCGGCTTCGTGCCGATGGCCATCGCGACCGGGCCGGGCGCGGAGGTGCAGCGTCCTCTCGCGACCGTCGTGATCGGCGGGATCGTGTCGTCCACGATCCTGACCCTGCTCGTGCTGCCGGCCCTCTACGTGCTGTTCACGCGGCGCCGGAAGCCGGACCCGGCTCCCGAGCCGGATGCAGCCGTGGCGGCCGCGTCATGAGGGCCGCGGCCGTCGGCGCGGCTGTGCTCGCTCTCGCGCTGGGGACATCGTCCCCGGCGCGGGCGCTCAACGAGGACGTGATGCGCAACGTCCTGTCTTCGGTGTTCCTGGCCCAGAACTTCACGGCCGTCTGCGTGAAGGTCGATCCCGACTTCGCCCGGGAGACGGGAGGGAAGGACGGAGACGCCTCCAAGGTCATCGCCCACATGAAGGACGAGATCCTCGCGACAATGTCGCGAGAGGAGGCCGCGCAGATCGTCGTCAGCGCCGCCGGAGCCGCCCGCGCGGTCGGCCTCGGCATGATCCGCTCGCTTTCAGGCGGATCGGTCGAGGAACAGACGGATCGGGTCAGGACGCTCTGCGAGGGCACGGCGAAGCCGCTGGTGAAGGGACTCGTCGAGAACCATGACGAGCGACACGAGTTCTTCGAGCAGATGCTCAAGGACGCGCGCCAGGGCCGCGGCTGAGGACGGCGACGATGACCGCACACGACGATCACGCCGGGCACGACCATGGTGGCGAAGATCATTCCGGCCATTCCCATGGACCGGGCGGGCACTCCCATGCGCCCACGAGCTTCGGCAAGGCGTTCGCGATCGGCATCGGGCTCAACACCGTCTTCGTCGTCATCGAGGCGGGCTACGGCTACGCCAGCAACTCGCTCGCCCTCGTGGCGGACGCGGGCCACAACCTGTCCGACGTTCTCGGCCTCGTGGTCGCCTGGATCGCCGCGACCTTGGCGAGCCGACCGCCGTCGCCGCGCTTCTCCTACGGCCTGCGCTCGTCCTCGATCATGGCGGCGCTGTTCAACGCGATCTTTCTGCTGATCGCGGTCGGGATGATCACCTGGGAGGCGATCCAGCGCTTCTTCGACCCCCAGCCCGTCGCCGGCGTGACCGTCATGGTCGTCGCCGCCATCGGCGTGCTGATCAACGGTTTCACCGCGTTCCTGTTCATGTCCGGGCGCAAGGGCGACATCAACATCAAGGGCGCCTACCTCCACATGGTCGCCGACGCCGGGGTCTCGGTCGCCGTGATCGTCGCCGGGCTGCTGGTGATCGTGACCGGATGGGAATGGCTCGACCCCGTCGTGAGCCTGATGATAGCCGCGGTGATCACGATCGGGACGTGGGGACTGCTGCGCGACAGCGTGACGATGTCGCTCGACGCGACCCCGCCCGGCATCGACCCGGCGGCCGTCGCCGCCTTCCTTCAGGAACGTCCGGGGGTCATCGAGGTCCACGACCTCCACGTCTGGCCGATGAGCACGACCGAGACGGCGCTCACCGCGCACCTCGTCATGCCCTCGGGCCACCCGGGCGACGCGGCCATGCGCTTGATCGCCCAGGAGCTCGAGGAGCGCTTCGGCATCGCCCACCCGACGATTCAGATCGAGCTCTCGACGGGCTCTTGTCCGCTGGCCCCCGCCCATGCGGTCTGAGGCCGGGACACGCGCCGCGGGTTTCTTCCGCGCGCTTGCGGGCAAGGCGGCGGCGCTTGCGACGCTCGTCGCCCTGCTGCTGCTCGCAGTGTCCCACGTCGAGATCGATCACGCCTCCCGCCTTGCGCCGGCCTCCGGCCAGCAGGCCGTGCTCGTGAGCTCCGCGCCCTGCTCGTCCGCCGCGCTCGGCCATGCGGGCTCGGGCGCCGCCGAGTGCTCCGCCCCGTGCGTCGCGCCGCTTCCGGCCGCCCTCGGTTCATGGGCGGCGATCGCCCAGCGGTCCCCGTCGGTCCGGTCCCCGTGCCCCGGCCTCGACGGCGTACACGTCGGTCTCGCCACTCCGCCTCCCCGGATCGCCTGATCGCGCCGTCCGGCGGATGCGGCGACGCCGTTCCGCCGATCTTGCTTTCAGCGACGCGTCCCTGACGCGACGGCCGACGCCGTCAGCGGGACGTAAGGACCGACTCCGGGAACGAAGACATGATCACCCACTCATCCTGCGCGCACCCCGCGCATCAAGCGGACGACCTCGACCTGCTCGCGACCATCGAGGGCCACCAGATCGAGCTGCTCGCCCGTCGGATCCGGCTTCCCCGCGGGACGAAGCTCGACCTGCCGGGTCGGCACGGCTCCACGCTGGTCTTGGCCTCGGGAAGACTGTCGGCCGAGACGATCACGTCCGACGGGCACGAGGCCTTCGCGGCCGACGTCGAGCCGGGCGACGTGATCGGCGAGGCCTTCGCGTTCGAGCGCTGCGACACGCCGTTCGAGGTGGTGGCCGACGAGGCGTCCGAGGCCTGGTGTTTCGAGGCGCGCGACTTCGCGGCCGCGTTCGAGCGCCACCCCGCCTTCGCCAAGGCGGTGGTGCGCGCGATGTGCCGTCGGCAGTGCCGGACGCTTCAGAGGATGTCGGAGGTCATGACCCTGCCGATGGCGGGCAGGCTGGAGGCCGAGCTGCTGCGGCTGGCGGCCTGCGACCCGTCGGGCCGGACGATCGGGCGGCTACCGACGCATCGGCAGATCGCATCGCGCATCGCGACGCAGCGGGAGGCGGTGACCAAGGAGCTGAGCCGTCTCGAGCGGCAAGGCGCGATCCGCAAGGAGCGCCATGGCCTGAGGCTTGTCGGACCTAGCTGGAACCCCTGAGTTTGGGCGGGCCAGCCCCGGGAAGGGCTGGCCCTGCGGCGCCGTCAGGGTTGGAGACCAATGACGGCGCCGGTTCGGATCAGCGCGCGATCACGCGGCTGGGGTCGTGGCGGTTGGTCGCCTCACGGTCCACGCTGCCCGTCCGCTCGCCGGACAGGACGCTGAAGTCCGGCACGCTGTCGTAGAAGTCGGCGCTGTCGCGCAGGTGCTGGTTCGTCGAGTTGGCGGGCCCGGTCCCCGCAGTCGCGGCCGCGACCGAGGACATCAGGACGAGGGCGGCGGCGATCATGGTCTTCATCGTGGGTCACTCCCTTGTGGAAGCTCGTCTTGAGCTTGGGACCACGATGCGGGCAGGCCCGGATTCGCCGGGTGGAAAGTCCCACATCAGCGGACAACTGGACGTGAGCCGGGCGTGTGCGAAGGTGGCCGGGAAAGAAGGAGGGCGACGCCCATGACGATGGACCGCAGGACGTTCACGCTGGTGACGGCAGGGGTGGCGCTGCTTCTCCCGGGCGGGGTCCGCGCCGCTCCGGCGATGACCGTCCACAAGGATCCGACCTGCGGCTGCTGCGAGGCCTGGGTCGATCACGTCCGCGCGGCCGGCTACGAGGCGCGGGTCGTCGAGGTCGCGTCCATCAACGCCGTCAAGGCGAAGCTCGGCGTGCCCCCCGGCCTGCGGTCCTGCCACACGGCCGAGATCGACGGCTACGTGCTCGAGGGCCACGTTCCCGCGGCGGCGATCGCGAGGCTGCTCACCGAGCGCCCGAATGTGCGAGGTCTCGCCGTGCCCGGGATGCCGATCGGCTCGCCGGGCATGGAGGTCGAGGGCCGCGAACCGGAGGCCTACGACGTGATGGCTTTTGGCGAGGGCGAGCCTCGGGCCATGATGCGGTTCCGCGGAGGCGTCGCGCTTTAGTACTTCGTCCGGAGGCAGAAGCTAGGTCCGCTTCTCGGCGGCCATGCAGTGTCCGCTATTGGCGCCGAGCGGCAGTATGGCAGGGGTCTCGGGCTGACCCTTCTCGGCCCCTCGGAAGGTCTGCTTTCGGTAGGCTGATAGGCATAGAATGACCAAGTTCTGCTGAAGTCCGCTGCCACGCTTCAGGCCATCGCGGGCCGGGATGCAATTACCGTCGAGCTGACCGCCGACGACAAAAGAGCATGCGGTCTTGACCCCATATACGTCATAGGTCGTCGTGTCGGAGTTCAATGCCGATATCTGGCCGAACGAAAATCTCAGCCTTGTGCCCGGCGCATGAAGCTTGCGGCGCGTCTCCAAGCCGCGACCGTCTGGCCCGAGACACATCGAGCACAACCGCCCAGTCCTTGTCCGTCATCTGCTTCGGCTTAGTGTAGATGACGAAAAATTCACGCATGAGTCTCGTAAGACCCGCCGGCAACCCCGCCGACGCGGCCTTCCAAAATCCCCAACCGCCTTAGGGTCAGGACTCGTTGATCACAGCCAGAAGATGACGGTGGCAGCGAGGGCGATGGCGGAGAAGAAG
>NZ_BSFK01000004.1 GCF_027922305.1 Methylopila jiangsuensis
TTCACGGGGAAGAACGGCACGTTCCATTCGACGCAGGCGCTGGCCTACGGCACCAAGGTCGTGGGCGGGGTTGCGCCGGGCAAGGGCGGGCAGACGCATCTGGACCTGCCGGTGTTCGACACGGTGGCCGAGGCGCGTGAGGCGACGGGCGCGGACGCGTCGGTGGTCTACGTGCCGCCGGCGGGGGCTGCGGACGCGATCCTCGAGGCGATCGCGGCGGAGATCCCGCTTGTGGTGTGCATCACCGAGGGCGTGCCGGTGCTGGACATGGTGCGGGTGAAGCGGGCGCTTGAGGGGTCGAAGACCCGTCTGATCGGGCCGAACTGCCCGGGCGTGGTGACGGCGGGGGAATCGAAGATCGGCATCATGCCGGGCAACATCTTCACCCGCGGGACGGTGGGCGTGGTGTCGCGGTCGGGAACGCTGACCTATGAGGCGGTGTTCCAGACGACGCAGGAGGGCCTCGGCCAGACCACGGCGGTGGGGATCGGCGGCGACCCGGTGAAGGGCACGGAGTTCATCGACGTGCTTGAGATGTTCCTGGCCGACGACCGCACGGAGCAGATCGTGATGATCGGCGAGATCGGCGGCTCGGCGGAGGAGGACGCGGCGCAGTTCCTGAAGGACGAGGCGAAGCGGGGCCGGAAGAAGCCGACGGTGGGCTTCATCGCTGGCCGCACGGCGCCCCCCGGCCGCCGCATGGGCCACGCGGGCGCGATCATCTCCGGCGGCAAGGGCGGAGCCGAAGACAAGATCGCCGCCATGGAGGACGCCGGCGTCCGCGTCTCACCCTCCCCCGCACGACTCGGAAAAACCCTCGTCGAACTCATCAGGGGCTGAAAGTTCAGCCGTGGCGCCGATTTCGCCTTGATTGCAGGCGAAATCGGCGCCCCTTAAACGGAAGTCGCGTTCCGGTCGTTCACATCCGAACCGCCGCTCCCATATGGCTTCATGGGATGCGGGCTCCGAAAACAACGCAAGGTCTAGATCAATGTCACGCCAGGCGGCGAACCAAGCACTCTCCCTCACCTCGTTCCTGTGGGGGGGCAACGCCGCCTACATCGAGGACCTGCAGGCCCGCTACCTGAAGGATCCGTCCTCGGTCGACCCGCAGTGGCGGGCCTTCTTCGAGGATCTGGGCGACCAGCCCGACGCCGTGGCCAAGACCGCCGAGGGTCCGTCCTGGGAGCGGCCGAACTGGCCGGTGCCCGCCAACGGCGAACTGGTTTCGGCGCTCGACGGAAACTGGGGCGCGGCCGAGATCGTGCTCGGCGACAAGATCAAGGGCAAGGCGGAGGCCAAGGGGTCGGCGCTGACGCCGGAGCAGATCCGCGCCGCGACCCGCGACAGCATCCGCGCGCTGATGATGATCCGCGCCTACCGCATCCGCGGCCATCTGGCGGCCGATCTCGATCCGCTGCGGATCGAGACCCGTCCGCCGCAGGAGGAGCTTGACCCCGCCTCCTACGGCTTTGGCGAGAAGGACCTGGACCGGCGCGTCTTCATCGACCACGTGCTCGGGCTCGAATACGCCACCGTGCGTGAGATGCTCGCCATCCTGAAGCGCACCTACTGCTCCACGGTCGGCGTGGAGTTCATGCACATCTCCGAGCCCGGCGAGAAGGCCTGGATCCAGGAGCGCATCGAGGGGCCGGACAAGGGCGTGGCCTTCACCCCCGAGGGCAAGAAGGCGATCCTCAACAAGCTGGTGGAGGCCGAGGGCTTCGAGAAGTTCCTCGACGTCAAGTACACCGGCACCAAGCGCTTCGGCCTCGACGGCGGCGAGTCCATCGTCCCGGCGCTGGAGCAGATCATCAAGCGCGGCGGCGCGCTCGGCGTGCGCGAGATCGTGTTCGGCATGGCCCATCGCGGCCGCCTGAACATCCTGTCCCAGGTGCTGGGCAAGCCTCACCGGGCCATCTTCCACGAGTTCAAGGGCGGCTCCTGGACCCCGGACGAGGTCGAAGGCTCGGGTGACGTCAAGTACCACCTCGGCGCCTCGTCGGACCGGGAGTTCGACGGCAACACCGTGCATCTGTCGCTCACCGCCAACCCGTCCCATCTGGAGATCGTCGATCCGGTGGTGCTCGGCAAGGTGCGCGCCAAGCAGGACCAGTGGAAGGACGCCGACCGCACCCGCGTGCTGCCGCTGCTGATCCATGGCGACGCGGCCTTCGCCGGCCAGGGCGTGGTGGCGGAGTGCTTCGGCCTGTCGGGCCTGAAGGGCCACCGCACCGGCGGCTCCATCCACGTCATCGTCAACAACCAGATCGGCTTCACCACCAGCCCGCGCTACGCCCGCTCGTCGCCCTATCCGTCGGACGTGGCCAAGATGATCGAGGCCCCGATCTTTCACGTGAACGGCGACGACCCGGAGGCGGTGACCTTCGCCGCCAAGATCGCCACCGAATTCCGGCAGAAGTTCCACAAGCCGGTTGTGATCGACATCTTCTGCTACCGGCGCTTCGGCCATAACGAGGGCGACGAGCCGGCCTTCACCCAGCCGCTGATGTACAAGCGCATCCGCAGCCATCCGACCGCGCTGGAGACCTACGCCAAACGCCTCGAGGGCGAGGGCGTGATCAGGGACGGCGAGGTGGACGAGATGCGCGCCTCGTTCCGGGCGCGGCTCGACGCCGAATACGACGCCGGCCAGGCCTACAAGCCCAACAAGGCCGACTGGCTCGACGGCCGCTGGGCCGGCATCAAGGCCTCGAAGGACGTGGACGACGCCCGGCGCGGCAAGACCGGCGTGGAGATCGACACGCTGAAGCTGCTCGGCCGCAAGCTCACCGAGCTGCCGGCCAACTTCCACGCCCATCGCACCATCCAGCGCCTGCTGGAGAACCGTCGCAAGATGACCGAGAGCGGCGAGGGCATCGACTGGGCCATGGGCGAGGCGCTGGCCTTCGGCTCGCTGCTGCTCGAGGGCAAGCCGGTGCGTCTGTCCGGACAGGACGTGGAGCGCGGCACCTTCAGCCAGCGCCATTCGGTGATCGTGGATCAGGAGACCGAGGCGCGCGCCATCCCGCTCAACACCCTGAGCGACGATCAGGCGGCGTTCGAGGTCATCAACTCCATGCTGTCGGAAGAGGCGGTGCTCGGCTTCGAATACGGCTACTCGCTGGCCGAGCCGAACGCGCTGACGCTGTGGGAGGCCCAGTTCGGCGACTTCGCCAACGGCGCGCAGGTGATCTTCGACCAGTTCCTGTCGTCGGGCGAGCGCAAGTGGCTGCGCATGTCCGGCCTCGTGTGCCTGCTGCCGCACGGCTATGAAGGCCAGGGGCCGGAGCACTCCTCCGCCCGTCTGGAGCGCTACCTGCAGATGTGCGCCGAGGACAACATGCAGGTCGCCAACGTGACCACGCCGGCGAACTACTTCCACATCCTGCGCCGGCAGCTGGTGCGCGACTTCCGCAAGCCGCTGATCCTGATGACGCCGAAGTCTTTGCTGCGGCACAAGAAGGCGACCTCGAAGCTCACCGACATGGACGCGGGGACCTCGTTCCACCGCCTGCTGTGGGACGATGCGGAGCTCAATCCCGGCTCCACCGTCGCCCTGAAGCCGGACGACCAGATCCGCCGCGTCGTGCTGTCCGCCGGCAAGGTCTATTACGACCTGCTGGAGGAGCGCGAGCGTCGCGGCGTGGACGACGTCTACCTGCTCAGGGTGGAGCAGCTCTATCCGTTCCCGGCCAAGGCGCTGACCAACGAGCTCAGCCGCTTCAAGAACGCCGACGTGGTGTGGTGCCAGGAGGAGCCCCGCAACATGGGCTCCTGGAACTTCGTGGAGTCCTATGTGGAGTGGGCGATGAACACGGCGGGCCTCGCCGTGAAGCGTCCGCGCTACGCCGGGCGACCGGCTTCCGCCGCCACCGCCACCGGCCTCATGTCCAAGCATCTCGCCCAGTTGCAGGCGTTCCTGAACGACGCGCTGACGGTCGAGTGACCCGCCGGCGACCCGAGACACAAGACGACTGAACGGGCGGGCGGGGATGGCCCGCCGCATGGGAGATCTAAATGGCGACCGAGATACGCGTGCCGACGCTGGGCGAATCCGTCACGGAGGCGACGATCGGCCGGTGGTTCAAGAAGCCGGGCGAGGCGGTGGCCGCCGACGAGCCCATCGTGGAGCTGGAAACCGACAAGGTGACGCTGGAGGTCCCGGCGCCGGCGGCCGGCGTGCTGGGCGCGATCGAGGCGAACGACGGCGAAACGGTCGGGGTCGGCGCGCTGCTGGGCTCGATCGAGGCCGGCGACGGCGCGGCGCCCGCGCCGAAGGCGGAGGCCAAGGTCGGGAAAGAGGACGCCAAGGCGGCCCCGATCAAGGACGACGCCAACGAGACCAGGCCCCGCGAGGCCCCGAAGGACGCGCCCACGGAGGCTGCGAAGCCGAACGGCGGCGCGGCGGCGGACTCCGGCCCCGCGGTGCGCCGGCTCGCGGCCGAGAGCGGCGTCGATCCCGCGGGCGTCTCGGGCTCCGGCAAGGACGGCCGGGTGACCAAGGGCGACATGCTGGCGGCGATCGAGACCGGGGCGAAGCCCGCCGCGCCCCAGGCGCCGGTTCAGGCGCGCGTGCCCTCCGCCCCGGACGACGCTGCGCGCGAAGAGCGCGTGAAGATGACCAAGCTGCGCCAGACGATCGCCCGCCGCCTGAAGGACGCGCAGAACACCGCCGCCATGCTGACGACCTTCAACGAGGTCGACATGACGGAGGTCATGGCGCTGCGCGCGAAGTACAAGGACGTGTTCGAGAAGAAGCACGGCGTGAAGCTCGGCTTCATGGGCTTCTTCGTGAAGGCGGTGATCCAGGCGCTGAAGGACATCCCGGCGGTGAACGCCGAGATCGACGGTCAGGAGCTGGTCTACAAGAACTACTACCACATCGGCATCGCCGTCGGCACTGACAAGGGCCTCGTGGTGCCGGTGGTGCGGGATGCGGACGAGAAGGGCCTCGCCGGCGTCGAGAAGACCATCGCGGATTTCGGCAAGCGCGCCCGTGACGGCAAGCTCGGCATCGAGGAGATGCAGGGCGGCACCTTCACCATCACCAACGGCGGCATCTACGGCTCGCTGATGTCGACCCCGATCCTGAACGCGCCGCAGTCGGGCATTCTCGGCATGCACAAGATCCAGGAGCGGCCGATGGTCGTCGGGGGCAAGATCGAGATCCGCCCGATGATGTATCTGGCGCTCAGCTATGACCACCGCGTGGTCGACGGCAAGGAGGCGGTCACCTTCCTCGTGCGGGTGAAGGAGAGCCTCGAAGACCCGTCGCGCCTCGTGATGGATCTGTGAGCGGGGCGGACGCCGCCTCGGCCGAGGTCGGGCGCCTGAAGGCGGCGCTCGACCGGCAACTCGTCATGACGCTCGCGGGCGTGGCGGCGGTCGGCCTGATCCTCGCCTTCAGCTCCCGGGAGCAGGGCGGCCTGTGGCCGAGCCTGCTCAATCTGCTGCCATGGATCGCGGGTCTCGCGATCCTGGCCTGCGCGGCGAACCGGGCGACGCTTGCGCTGAAGACCAGAACCCTCCGCCGACAGGCGGACGCCCGGCGCTGAGATGCCGACGGTCGCTCTGCTGGATGGCGTGAAGATCAAATTCTATCATGACGATCACGCGCCGCCGCATTTTCACGCCAGCTACGGGGAATTCGAAGCGCAGATCGAGATCGCCACGCTCGACGTCATTGCCGGGAGCCTTCCGAGAACCCAGCTTCGACTTGTGAAAGAATGGGCCCGGTCCCGCATTCCGGCGCTCAGCGCGGCTTGGAGCGCTTGCATGTCCGATCGGTCGACAGGGAGGATAGAGTGAGCGTTCCGCCTCGCATCGTTTCCGCCGAACCCGTCATTCACGGCGTTCTGAAGATCGTATGGAACGACGGCTATGAGGGGGTCGTGGATCTTCGGCCCGTCATCTCGCGGGGCCGGATCTTCACCTATCTCCAGGATCGGGAGAATTTCCGGAAACTCAGCGTCGAGGACTTCGGTCACTCGGTCGGCTGGACGGACGCTGACGGCGCCGAGATCGATTTTGGCTCCGACACGCTGCGCATGAAGGCGGAGAGTCAGGCCGAGCTCAATCAGCTGGTCTCAAATCTGCGCGTCTGAACCCATAAGGATTTCGTTTGATGGCCTCCTACGACCTGATCGTCATCGGAACCGGCCCCGGCGGCTATGTCTGCGCCATCCGCGCGGCCCAGCTCGGGCTCAAGGTCGCGGTGGTGGAGAAGCGCGCCACCCACGGCGGCACCTGCCTCAACGTGGGCTGCATCCCGTCCAAGGCGCTGCTGCACGTCTCCGAACTGTTCGAGGAGGCGGGCCACAAGTTCGCCGGCATGGGCATCGAGGTGGGCGCGCCGAAGCTCGACCTCGCCAAGATGATGGCGTTCAAGGACGAGGGCGTCAGCGGCAACACCAAGGGCGTCGAGTTCCTGCTCAAGAAGAACAAGATCGACGCCTTCCACGGGACGGGGAAGATCCTCGGGCCCGGCAAGGTGGAGGTCACGCCTGAGAGCGGCGAGCCGAAGACGCTGGAGACGAAGAGCGTCGTCATCGCCACCGGCTCGGACGTGGCGAAGCTGAAGGGCCTCGACATCGACGAGACGACGATCGTCTCCTCCACCGGCGCGCTGACGCTGTCCAAGGTTCCGGGCAAGCTGCTGGTGGTGGGCGCGGGCGTGATCGGGCTGGAGCTCGGCTCGGTGTGGCGGCGCCTCGGCGCGGAGGTGACCGTGGTCGAGTTCCTCGACCGCATCCTGCCCGGCATGGACACGGACGTCGCCAAGCAGTTCCAGCGGCTGCTGGAGAAGCAGGGCGTGGCGTTCAAGCTCGGCGCCAAGGTCACAGGCGCGGAGAAGGCGGGCGAGGGCCTCAAGGTCACGGTGGAGCCCGCCAAGGGCGGCGAGGCCGAGACGCTGGACGCCGACGTGGTGCTGGTCGCCATCGGCCGCACGCCCTACACCGCCGGCCTCGGGCTGGAGGAGGCCGGCGTGGCGCTGGACGAGCGCGGCCGGGTCAAGACCGACGGCCACTTCAAGACCAGCGTGGATGGCGTCTACGCCATCGGCGACGTCATCGTCGGGCCGATGCTGGCGCACAAGGCCGAGGACGAGGGCGTGGCCATCGCCGAAATCCTCGCCGGCAAGTCCGGCCATGTGAACTACGACGTCATCCCGAGCGTGGTCTACACCTATCCGGAGGTGGCCTCCGTGGGGAAGACCGAGGACGAGCTGAAGGCCGCCAAGACGGAGTACAAGGCGGGCAAGTTCCCCTTCACCGCCAACGGCCGCGCCAAGGCCAACGGGACCACGGAAGGCTTCGTGAAGGTGCTGGCGGACGCCAAGACCGACAAGGTGCTGGGCGTCCACATCGTCGGCCCCCGCGCGGGCGACCTGATCGCGGAGGCCGCCATCGCCATGGAGTTCGGCGCCTCGTCCGAGGACATCGCCCGCACCTGCCACGCCCATCCGACGCTGGCCGAGGCGGTGAAGGAGGCGGCCCTCGCCGTGGAGGGCCGCGCCATCCACATGTGATGGCGGCCACGCCGGTCGGAAACGGATTTGTGCATTAAATTTATAGAATGTAGTTGAAATTGGTTGGCGGCTGACGTTCCATGCGCGTGATCCTCACACGCCTGGAACGTCATGACCCACCTTGCCTCCGTCCTCCGGCCGTTCAGCCGCCGCGCCGCTCTCGCGGTCCTTTCCCTCGGGCTTTCAGGCCTGACGCTGGCGGGAGCGCAGGCCGCCGAGACGCTCCGCGTCGGCTACCAGCGCTCCTCCACGCTGATCACGCTGCTCAAGTCCAGCGGGGAGCTCGAGGCGGCGCTGGCGAAGCGGAACGTGACCGTGTCCTGGCACGAGTTCACCAGCGGCCTGCCGCTGCTGGAGGCGCTGAACACGGGCAATGTGGACGTCAGCGCCGACGTGGCGGACACGGTGCCGGTGTTCGCGCAGGCCGCGGGCGCCAAGCTGACCTATGTGGCGGAGGAGGCGGCGTCGCCGGCGGCCCAGGCGATCCTCGTGCCCGCCGCCTCGCCGATCACGTCGGTCGCGGAGCTCAAGGGCCGCCGGATCGCCGTCACCAAGGGCGCTGGCAGTCACTACCTGCTGCTCGCCGCGCTGGCGAAGGCGGGCCTGTCGATCAAGGACGTCAATCCCGCCTATCTGCCGCCCGCGGACGGCCGCGCGGCGCTGGTCGGCGGCAATGTGGACGCGCTGGTGGTGTGGGATCCGTTTCTCGCAAGCACGCAGGCCCAGTCCGGCGCCCGGGTGCTCCAGAACGGCGACGGCCTGTCCAGCTACAAGCGCTATTACCTGACCACCGACGCCTTCGCGAAGGACCACGCGCCGGTTCTCGAGACGATCGTGGCCCAGCTCAAGGCCAAGGGCGCCTGGGTCAAGGCGCATCCGCAGGAGGCCGCCGCGCAGCTCGCCGCCATCTGGAAGATCGACGCCGCCATCATCGAGCAGGGCAACGCGCGCCGCTCCTATCAGGTCGCGACGGTGACGCGGGACGGCCTCGCGGAGCAGCAGAAGATCGCGGACGCCTTCTTCGCCGAGGGGCTGTTCCCGAAGCCGATCGTCACCGCCGACACGCCGGTCTGGCAGCCAGCGAGCCAGTGAGCGGGCGCGCCCTCAGCGGCGCCGGTCGCTCAGGGTGAACCAGCCGACGCCGGCCAGCACCAGCGCCGCGCCGGCGAGGTCCATCGGGGTGGCGCGCTCGCCGAGAAACAGCACGGCGAGCGCGAGCGTCGCGATCGGGCTCACCGTGCCGATGGCGGCGTTGGCCTGCGCGGAGATGCGGTGCAGCGCGGCCGACAGCAGAAAGCTCGGCAGCACGGTGGCGAACAGGGCGAGCGCCGCCGCCAGCGCCCAGGCGCGCGGGCTCAGGCCTCCGAGCGCCGACAGATCGCGCACGATCAGGAACTGGACCAGCGCGCCGGCCGCCGCCGCCAGCATGGCGAGGCAGGTGAACAGCTTCGGCCCGAGCCGGGCGATCAGCCCCTTGGCGAACAGCTGGTAGAGCGCGAAGGCGAGCGCGGAGGCCAGCACCAGCAGGGCGCCGGCGCGGGTGGCCTCGAGGCCCTCCGCCTCCATGTCCTTCAGGAACACCAGCGCGAGCCCGGCGTAGGACAGGCCGAAGGCCGCGAGCGCGCCCGGCCGAAACGGCTGGCGGAAGAACGCCGCCCCCAGCAGCACCGTGAACAGCGGATAGGTGAACAGGATCAGCCGCTCGAACGGGGCCGAGATGTAGGCGAGGCCGAGGAAGTCGGTGTAGCTCGCGAACCAGTAGCCCAGCAGGCCCACGGCGAGCGCCGCGGCGGCGGTGCGGGCGTCGAGCGCGGCCGGGCGGCCGGAGCGCGCCAGCGCCAGCGCGCCGATCGCCACATAGACCGGGAGCGCCAGACCCATGCGCAGCGCGAGCAGGGTCTCGGTGTCCACGTTCTCGGCGTAGGCGAGCTTGATCAGGATGCCCTTGGCCGAGAACAGGATCGCGCCCGCGGCGGCGAGCGCGTAACCGTCCCACGGGATGCGGGGCTTCAGCGAACGGGCGTCGGTGACGATCTCGGGGTCGGCGGGGGTGGCGGTCGGCGTCGAGGGGGGCATGGCGGATCCTTCGCCGGTCCGCCTAGCATGCGCCGTCTCGTCCGCCCACGCCTGCGCGCGGGCGCCTGCGCCGCGCCCGGAGCGGAGGTTGTCGTCCGCTCATGCGAAAAAGGCCCGGAGGGGGAGGCTCCGGGCCTTCCTGGATGGGGACGCGGGCGCGCCCGGCGCTTACGTGCCGGTGACGGCGTCGGTCTGGGTCGAGGCGGTGGTGTTCTTGCGGGCGCAGGGCTCGGCCGAGGCCGGGGCCGCGAAAGTCGCGGCGAGGCCCAGCGCGAGCAGGGCGGCGGTCAGCGTCTTCATCATCGCACTCCGGGGTTCGCGGGCGCGGGAGGATCGCGCGCCATAGGCACTACGGTACCCCTGTTGCGCCGCACGCCAAGGGGAGGCGCGGCCGGCGCCGTTCACGCTTTCGCGCGCGGCCTTCAGGTGTGGAGCGCGGGCGGCCGATGCCGTAAGCCTTTGGGGGAGCTGTCCGCTGATCCTTCGGAAACGAGGCGCCCCATGACCGAACCCGCTTACGACACGCTTCTGGTGGAGACCCGCGGCGCGGTCGGCCTGATCACGCTCAACCGGCCCAAGGCGCTGAACGCGCTCAACGCGCAGGTGATCGGAGAGCTGGCTCGCGCGTTCGAGGCCATGGAGGCGGACGAGGCGGTCGGCGCGGTGGTGGTGACGGGCTCGGAAAAGGCCTTCGCCGCCGGCGCGGACATCAAGGAGATGGCCGCCAAGACCTATGCGGAGGCGTTCCTCGAAGACTTCACGCCCGTCTGGCGGCGGCTCGTCGCCTGCCGCAAGCCGTCGATCGCGGCGGTGTCGGGCTACGCGCTCGGCGGCGGCTGCGAGCTCGCCATGATGTGCGACATGATCTTCGCCGCCGACAGCGCGAAGTTCGGCCAGCCGGAGATCACGCTCGGCATCATTCCGGGCTTCGGCGGCACCCAGCGGCTGGCGAAGGCGGTCGGCAAGGCCAAGGCCATGGACCTGATCCTCACCGGCCGGATGATGGACGCGGCCGAGGCCGAGCGCTGCGGCCTCGTCGCCCGCGTGGTCCCGGCCGAGCGGCTGCTGGACGAGGCGCTGGAGGCGGCGGCCAAGATCGCGGGCTTCTCGCGGCTCGCGACGCTGGCCGCCAAGGAGGCGGTGGACGTGGCCTCCGAAGCCTCGCTCGCCGAGGGCGTGCGCTTCGAGCGCCGGCTGTTCCAGGGCCTGTTCGCGACCGAAGACCAGAAGGAGGGCATGGCCGCCTTCGTGGAGAAGCGCAAGCCGGCGTTCCGCAACCGCTGACGGTTCAGCCGCCGATGGCGCGCGTCAGACGGTCGGCGGCCCGCGCGCGGCCGATGAACGGCAGCAGCCGGGCGAGCTCCGGGCCGTGGGCCGCGCCGGTGAGCGCGAGCCGCAGCGGCTGGAACAGCGCCCGGCCCTTCGCCCCGGTCGCGGTGGAGACCGCGCCGGTCCAGGCCTTCCATGTGGTCTCGTCCCACGGCTCCGGCGGCAGCAACTCCAGCGCCTTCTGAAGCGTCGCGGCGTGCTCGGCTTCTGCGGGCGGGGCTGGGAAACCGTCGTCGGCAGCGATCGCCCACCAGGTCGCGGCGTCGCCGAGCGTGGCCAGATTGCCCCGCACCGTGTTCCAGAACGCCGCGCCGCCGCCCACGCCCGCCGCCTCAAGCCGCGCCGCGACCGTCTCGAACGGCAGCGCGTGCAGCGTCTTCTCCGACAGGGCGCGCAACTCCCCCATGTCCACCTGCGCCGGCGCGCGCGACAGGCGCTTGAGGTCCAGCAGGCCGGCGAGGTCGTCGAGGCTCGCCACCGGCCGAACCGCCTCCGCCGAGCCGATCAGCGTGGCGTAGGCTGCGACCGCCAGCGCCTCCACGCCCTCGTCGCGCAGCGTGGCGAGCGCCAGCGCGCCGGTGCGCTTGGACAGGCCGTCGCCCTCCGCGGAGGTCAGCAGGTTGTGATGGGCGAAGGCGGGCGGCGCTGCGCCCAAGGCTGCGAACAGGTCGAGCTGCACGGCGGTGTTGGCCACATGGTCCTCGCCCCGCACCACCGCGGTCACGCCCATGTCGGCGTCGTCCACCACGCTGGTGAAGACATAGAGGAACGAGCCGTCGTCGCGGCGCACCACCGGGTCGGACAGGCTGCCGAGGTCGATCTCCTGGGCGCCGCGCACGTCGTCCTCCCACGCCACGCGCCCGCCCGTCAGCCGGAAGCGCCAGTGGGGCCGGCGCCCTTCGGCCTCCAGCGCCGCGCGGCGCTCGGGCGTCAGCCTGAGCGCGGCCCGGTCGTAGAGCGGCGGGCGGCCGGAGGCGCGGGCGAGCTTGCGGGCGCGGTCGAGTTCGGCTTCCGATTCATAGGCCGGATAGAGCCGCCCTGCGGCCTTCAGGCGCTCGAACGCGGCCTCATAGAGCGCCGTCCGCTCCGACTGCCGCGCCTCGCCGTCCGGCGTCAGGCCGAGCCAGGCGAGGTCGGCGCGGATCGCGTCCACATACTCCTCGCGCACCCGCTCCCGGTCGGTGTCGTCCAGCCGCAGCAGGAAGCGTCCGCCGTCGCGGCGCGCCAGCAGCGCGTTCAGCAGCAGCGTGCGGGCGTTGCCGAGATGGAGCCGGCCGGTGGGCGAGGGCGCGAAGCGAAGCACGGACATCAGGTCGTCGGTCCCCGTCAGCGGCCGCAGTCCCGCACCCACATGCCGCCGGTGGGGGCGATCTCCGGGTCGGGATTGGCGCTCCAGTAGGCGAAGGCGCGCTGCAGCTCGGGCAGGAACACGGCGGCCGGCGCGGCGTCGTCCAGCGTCTCCGGCTCCGCCCGGCGGAAGCGCTCGTCGAAGAAGTGGATCGGCGAGGCGGGCGCGTCGCCGTCCTCCGGATCGCGGCCGGACGGGGTGGCGAAACGGCCGGAGGGCGTCGCCGGCGCGGTTCCTCCGCCTTCCGCCATCTCGGCGTAGCTGTCGGCGGCGCCGGAGGAGGGCGTGAGCTTGAAGCGGTAGGACACGCGGGGGCCGAGCGTCAGCGCGAAGCCGAACCGTGAGCCGGAGCCGGCGTCGCGCGACGCCACGAAGCGCAGCGTGCTCGCCGCACCGCCTTCCGCCGGGCGGTAGACCGCGGTCCCGAGCGCGCAAGCCCCCGCGCGCGCCTGCGCGCTCGCCACGGCCGGGCTGAGCGCCACGCCGAGGCCGGAGGCGAGCGCCGCAAGGCCGCAGGCGCCGAGCGGTCTCACGCGCGGGTTCCCGGATCGCGGAAGCGGTTGATGATGGGGTAGCGCCGGTCGCGGCCGAAGTTGCGCGCGGTCACCTTCACGCCCGGCGCGGACTGGCGGCGCTTGTATTCGGCCAGATACAGCAGCCGCTCCACCTTGGAGACGACCTCCGGATCGAAGCCGGCGGCGATCAGGTCGCCGACGCCGGTCTCGTCCTCCACCAGCCCCTGCAGGATGGCGTCCAGCGTCTCGTAGGGCGGCAGGCTGTCCTCGTCCTTCTGGTTCTCGCGCAGCTCCGCGCTCGGCGGCTTGTCGATGACGCTGCCGGGCATCACCGGGCCGTCGGGTCCGAGCGCGTCCGCCGGGCGCCAGCGGTTGCGCAGGCGGCAGAGGCGGAACACCTGCGTCTTGTAGAGGTCCTTGATCGGGTTGAAGCCGCCGTTCATGTCGCCATAGAGCGTGGCGTAGCCCACCGACATCTCGGACTTGTTGCCGGTGGTCACCACCATCGGCCCGAACTTGTTGGAAAGCGCCATCAGCAGCAGCCCTCGGGCGCGGCTCTGCAGATTCTCCTCGGTCACGTCGCGGGGCAGGGTCCCGAACAGCGGCGCCAGCGCCGCCTCGATCCCCTCGACCGCGGGCGCGATCGGCAGCGTGTCGTAAGGGACGCCCAGCGCCTCGGCGCAGGCGGCGGCGTCGCTCAGACTCTCCTCCGACGTGAAGCGGTAGGGCAGCATCACGCAGCGCACCTTGTCGGCGCCCAGCGCATCCACCGCCATGGCGGCGCAGAGCGCCGAGTCCACGCCGCCGGAGAGACCGAGCACCACGCCGGGAAAGCCGCTCTTCGCCACATAGTCGCGCAGGCCCAGCACGCAGGCGCGGTAGTCCGCCTGGTCGTCGTCCTCGTCGAGCGGGGCGACCGGGCCGCCGGCGCAGCGCCATGCGCCGTTCTCCCGCCGCCAGTCCGTCACCGCCAGGTCCTCCGCGAAGGCCGGCGACTGGAAGGCGAGGCTGCGGTCCGCGTTCAGCCCGAAGGAGGCGCCGTCGAACACCAGCTCGTCCTGGCCGCCGACCTGGTTGAGGTAGATCAGCGGCAGCCCGCTCTCCACCACCCGGGCGGTCGCCACGTTCAGCCGCACGTCCGCCTTGCCGCGCCAGTAGGGCGAGCCGTTGGGCGAGATCAGCAGCTCGCCGCCGGTCTCGGCCAGGCAGTCCACCACCTCCTCGGTCCAGATGTCCTCGCAGATGGGAACGCCGACCCGCACGCCGCGCACCGGGATCGGGCCGGGCAGGGGGCCGGGCGCGAACACGCGCTTCTCGTCGAACACGCCGTAATTGGGCAGGTCCACCTTGTGCCGCACCGCGCGCAGCGCGCCGCCGGCGAGATGGGCGACCGAATTGTAGAGCCTGCCGTCCTCGACGAAGGGCAGGCCGATCAGCACGTCCGGGCCGCCGTCGGCGGTGTCGGCGGCGAGCGCGTCCAGCGCCCGCCGGCACGCCGCCTGGAAGGCGGGCTTGAGCACCAGATCCTCGGGCGGATACCCGGCGAGGAACAGCTCCGGGAACACGATCACGTCCGCGGCCTGCGCCGCGGCCTCGTCCCGGAAGCGGCGGGCGCGCGCCAGATTGCCCGCGACGTCGCCCACCGTCGGGTTCGCCTGGGCGAGCGCGATGCGGAGCGTGTCGGGCGTGCGGGTCTCGGACATGAGAGCCCGTCTAGCGCGGCGCGGCGCCCGCCGCAATCAGGCGGCGCCGGCCGTCCTCAGTTCAGGCGCAGGACCGCCCGCACCGGCTGGAAATCCGCCGGTCCGATCAGCCGCTTGTGCCCGACCCGCACCGAGTGGAGGATGCCCTCGATCTCCCGGCGCCACCAGTCCAGGAAGCCGCGCAGCACCGGATAGTCCGGCGCGCGGTCGTACTCCTGCCAGACATAGGCCTGCAGCAGCGCCGGATGGTCGGGCATGCGGTAGAGGATTTCCGCCGTGGTCAGGCCGAAGCCGTCGATCTGCTTGCGGAAGTCGTCGGTCGGTCGGGTCAGTTCCTGGCGTTCGGCCGAGGCGTCGGCCGGCGCAGGTTTGGGAGAGACGTCGCATCCGCTCATGTCGCGCTCCTCTGCAGTGATGGAGGCGCGGTCGCCGTCGCGCCCCCGGACGTCCAGTGTGGGACGTCTGACAGTTCAATGACAATCTTCGATCGTTAACAAAACGTTGCGATCAAGGTGTTGGCAGCCGATGGACTTGAGTGCTGCCCCCGACGACTTCATGTCTGCTTGCCCGTTATCGCCCGGGATGACCGCCGCCGTCGCCGCGCTATGATGGCGGTCCGCGCCGCCCCACGCGCAACGGAGCCCGCCCATGCTCATCTCCCGCCGCAGCCTGATCGCCGGCGCGCTGGCCGCGCCGTTTCTGGCGCGGCCTCAGGCGGTCCTCGCCGCGTTCCGGCCGTCGGAGTTCGGCGCCGCGATGGACGGCGCGGCCGACGACGCCCCGGCGCTTGGCCGGCTGGTCGCCGCCGCCGCCAAGGCGGGCCGGCGCGCCGAGATTCCGGCGGGGGACTACGTCATCGGCTCCAACGCCTTTTCGGCCTCCGGGCTCGGGAGGGTGGAGATCGCCTGCGAGGACGGCGTCCGTTTCGTCAACGCCGGGCGGCTGTTCGACGACGCCGGCGGCGGGCAGGCCAAACGCGTGCCGTGGAGCATCGGCTTCGACGGCTGCGACGAGGTGCGCTGGAGCGGCGGCCGCATCGTGACCACGGGTGGGAGACTGCGGGGACGGGGCGTCGGCGTGTTCACCCTCGAAAACCATGGCGAGCGGCGGCCGGTGCTGAACGTGGAGCGCTGCGGCGTCTTCAGCGCCGAGAGGCTGACGCTCGAGGGCGATCCCGGCCCCGCTCTCAACATGGAAGCCCAGCCCTGGGCCGCCGCGATCGACGCGCCGCAGCGCCTGCGGCTCATTCTGGGCAACGCCTTCTTCCGCGCCCGTGACTGCCGCAGCGTGCGGCTCGCCGATTGCGCGCTGGCGCCCAACGCCTGCGCCCGGGAGCAGTGGACCATGGTGGACTGCGGCCGGGTGGAGATACGAGGCCTGACCAGCCGCTCGACGGAATCCAATTTCGCGAGCCTCGCCAAGATCATCCGCTGCGGCGAGGTGGACGTGTCGGAAATCGACGTGGCGGACCCCGGTTCCGGCTCGCTGGTGGACGTGATCGCCGACCGCTTCCGCTACCACGCCGTGCGCATCGACTACCCCAACGGCAAGCTGCTGGACGTCAGCCGGGAATGGGGCGATCTGAACGCGCCGATCGGCGAGGGGGTGATCGCAAACTGCCGCACCAACGGCTGGGGCGTGGTCAGCGTGCGCGGCCGCAGCGACGAGCGACAGGTGGCGGGCGCGCCCATCGGATCGATCCGCATCGTCGACACCGAGTTCTCGCTGGCGGGCGACCGCAGCGGCGACAAGCGGCCGCCCGCGGCCTTCCGCCTGGGCGGAGTGGACGCGCTGACGGTGGAGAACTGCCGGTTTACGAACGTGGCGTTCGATGGCGCGCCGTCCGCCCGGCCGTCCCGGCTGGCGCTGACCGGCTGCCGCTTCGAGTGGACGTCGGCCGCGACCACCCCGTCGCGGGCGATCCGCACCGGCGTGCCGACCGTTTATGACGGCGTGAGCTTCGCGGGCGTGGGCGAGGGGCGCGGGCAGAACCTGTTCTTCACCACCATGAAGGACACGCCCGGTCGCCACGCCTTCACGCGCTGCGCCTTCCGCGACCTCGTGCTGCGCACCCGCGGCGACGTGGCGTTCGAGGACTGCACGTTCGAGAACGTCGAGCGCCGGCCGATCTGAGCGCCGCGGTCAGGCCGCCGAGTGACGGGCGTCAGGCTTTCCGCGCAGGGCGTCGATGTCTTCGGCCGCGAGCGGGCGCGCCATGAGATAGCCCTGCACCTCTTCGCAGTGGTCGAGACGCAGCAGATCGAGCTGCTCCGCGGTCTCGACGCCTTCGGCGGTGACGGAGAGGCCCAGGGCCTTGCCGAGCCCGAGGATGGCCTGGACGATGGCGCGGGAGTCGCCGGTGGTCTGCAGGTCGGCGATGAAGCTCTGGTCGATCTTGATGGCGTCGAAGGGGAAGCTCTTCAGGTAGCCAAGCGACGAGTAGCCGGTGCCGAAATCGTCCATGGACAGCATCACGCCGAGCGTCTTCAGATCGGCGAGGATGCGTCCGGCGCGGTCCACGTCCTCCAGCAGCACGCCCTCGGTGAGCTCCAGCTCCAGCCGGTGCGCCGGCAGCCCGGTTTCGGCCAGCGTGTCGGCCACGATCTTCACGAAGTCGGCGCTGCGGAACTGAGCCGGCGAAACATTGACCGAAACGCTGAGGTCCGGCCATGTGACGGCCTTCTCGCAGGCCATGCGCAGCACGCGCGCGCCGAGCGGCGCGATCAGGCCGGTCTCCTCCGCCAGCGGGATGAACTCGCCGGGATTGACCAGCCCGCGCGTGGGGTGACGCCAGCGCACCAGCGCCTCGACGCCCCGCAGTCGCATGGAGTTGGCGTCGTAGCGCGGCTGGAACAGCAGGAAGAACTCGTCGCGATCCAGGCCCCGGCGCATGTCCGCGTCCAGCGCGCGGCGCGTGAGGATGCGCTCGTCCATGTCGTGGGAGAAGAACTTGAAGGTCCCGCGGCCCGCGGCCTTGGCCTGGTAGAGCGCGATGTCGGACAGGCGCAGCAGCTCCTCAGGCGTGGCCGCGTCCTCGGGAGACAGGGCGATGCCGATCGACAGGCCCACGTAGAGGATCGTGTCCTCGATCTCGATGGGCGCCGTCACCGCGTCCTGCAGCCTCCGGCACAGCGCCTCCACGTCGTCGGCGTCGATGCGCGGCACGACCACGGCGAACTCGTCGCCGCCGATGCGCGCGACCAGGTCGCCTTCGCGCAACGCGCGCGTCAGCCGCTCGGCGGTCTCCCTCAGCACCCGGTCTCCGACCGGATGGCCGAGCGCGTCGTTGACGGGCTTGAACCGGTCGAGGTCGAGATAGAGCACCGCGAGAGGGCGGCCGCCGGCAAGGTCGCTGGTCAGGCGGCGGGTCAGCATGGCCCGGTTCGGCAGGCCGGTGACGGCGTCGTGGAACGCCTTGCGCTCCGCGTCCTGATAGGCCTCCACCAGCATGTCGGCGCTGGTCTGGGCCTCCACCGCAGCGCGGGCGGCGTAGCGCAGGGTGACCAGAATCAGCAGGATCAGCGCCAGCGCCGCGATGATGAGCCAGGGCGTCAGCTCCCGCATCATGCGCGCGCCGGGCTGGTCCGGCGTCCAGCGCAGGGTGATCACGGAGCCGGGCGCTTCGCCCGCCACGAGCGACGGTTTGGCCGCCGCGTCGGCCGCGTCCCAGGCGACGCGCAGCTGGGTCACGAACAGGCTTTCGCCGAGGGCCTCCAGCGTCGCGGGGGTCAGGCGTTCGCCGAAGATGAGCACGGTGGACGGGCCGGGCGCCGGCTGAACGAAGCGGTCGCCGCCGGTGGAGATCGCGGCGGCGGTGGCCATCACGGGGTTGCGACCGTCGGTGAGCACGGCGCGCTCGACCGTGGTGGTGTTCGGCGGCGCGGCGCGCGCCCGTTCGATCAACTGCTTCAGGCCGGGACCGAACGCCTGTTCGGCCGGCATATCCGACGCCGCGCCGTCCACCATGCCGTGAACCACGCGGCCGTCGGGCGCGACGGCGAAGACGAGGCCGAAATCGAAGCGCGAGAACAGCGTCGCGCCGAGATTGCCCTCGTCGTAGGCCCAGACCCGGTTCGGACGCAGGTGCAGGTTTTCGTAGGCGTCGCCCCAGCCGGCGTAGTCTGCGAGCAGTCGCTCCTGCGCGTCCCAGCGCCCGTTCCACGCCGCGCGCGCCAGCACAAGCGAGCGCGCCTCCGCGTCCTGGTCCGCGCGATGCGCGATGCCGTCCAGTGTCGCATAGGACAGGACGAAGGCCGCGATCAGCGTCCCTATGAGCGGGGCCACGGCCTTCCGCCCGAACATTTTAAGGAACTGCGCGGTCGCGTTCGTCATGAGCCTTTCCGGTCGTCCACGTCGCGAGCAAACAGGGGTGGAGTAAACGGCGGATTGGACTTGAAAGATCTTGCCCTGATTTCGCGGGCGAGGGTGAACGTCGCCTCAACGTACGATGTTAGCGTCGATCTCTGGTGAGCGCCCGGGCGCAGAGCACGTCCAGAAGCGTCACGCCCGCGACCGCCGCGAAAGCGGCGAAGGCGACCCGGCGCCGCGGGTTGGAGCGGCTGAGCGCCGGCGCAAGCGCCGCCAGATCCATGGCGTCGCCCGCGACCCGCGCCCAGATCATCAAGGGCCGTGCGCGCCGCCAGCCGAACAGGCCGGCGCGGGTTCCGACCTCCCGGACGCCGAGGCCCTTCAGGAACTGGTGGTTGCGTTCGAGCCCGACGCTGCGGGCCAGAGCGCCCGGCGCCGCCAGCTCCACCGCGGCGAGCGCAAGCGTCGCCCAGCCGAGCGCGGTGGTGATGGTTTCCGCCTCGCGGCGGCTCGGGAGGGACGGCAGGGCCATGAGCGGGTGTCTCCGGTCGGCGCAGGAAGGAACGGGTCAGCGAAGACATGGCGCGCTGGAGCCCGGCGCACAGCGTCGCCGAATGTCGTGTCCCGCGGCAGGAACGGATTCCGCAGGTTCGCGTTTACACAGCGCGACGGCGCGTAAAACGCGGGGCGGCCGTCCTGATGTTTCGACCCGCCTCCGCTTCAAGAAGGATGACCTGCGATGTCTCCCCTGATCGGCATTCTGATCACCGTTCTGGTGATCTTCCTTGTGCTCTATCTCGTCGGCATGCTGCCCGTGGACGGCCGGGCCAAGCAGATCATTCGTATCATCGTGATCATCATCGGCATCATCTCGCTGCTGAAGTATCTGGCGGTGTTCTGATCCGACGGTTTTCTGAAACGCATTCCGGATGAGCGGGGGCGGCGTCGCGTGACGCCGCCCCCGTCGTTTGCGCCTTGGGCCCTTGCGGGCTGGCGCAGGGCGCCGCACCAGTGGCGGGGAGCGCTTAATCGCGGGCGCGGAGACCTCAAGGGCGCGGCATGACCGACCTGTTCACCATCGGATATGAGGGCGCGACGCCCCGGACGCTGGCCGACGCGCTGGAGGCGGCGGGGGTCGAGGTGCTGGTGGACGTGCGCGCGGTGGCCAACTCCCGCCGGCCGGGCTTCTCCAAGCGGGCGCTCGCCGCCGGTCTCGACGAGCGCGGCCTCGCCTATCTGCACCTGCGGGCGCTCGGCACCCCGGCGGACGGGCGCGCCGCCGCCCGCGCCGGCCGCCACGACGAGATGCGCGCCATCTTCGAGGCTCATCTGCGCACCGAGAAAGCGCAGGAGGAACTCGCCGGGCTGCGGGAGATCGTCCGCACCGGCCGGAAGCTGTGCCTGCTCTGCTTCGAGCGCGAGCCCGAACACTGCCACCGCCAGATGATCGCCGAACGGGTCGAGGCCGCGGAGGACGGCGTCGCCATCCGCCACCTGCACGCGCTGCCGGCCGCCTTCGTAAGCGCCTGAGCCCTCTTAGGCCCGGATCACGCCAGCTCGCGCCGGCCGGGGACGAAGGCGTCGAACGCCGCCCAGAACAGGTCGCGCAGCTCGTCCCGCTCCATCAGGATCTCGTGGCGGGCGCCGGCGAGGCGGAGCTTGCCGCCGCAGCGTATGCGGTCGGCGAAACGCTCGCTCGCCAGCGGATCGACGATGCGGTCGCGGCCCGCGGAGATCGCCAGCGTCGGCGTGCGCAGCCGCTCGGGAACGCCCGCAAGCGCCGTCGCCGTCATGGCGCGGAACGCGGCGTGGACCCAGCCGATGGTGGGCGAGCCCAGAGCCAGCGCGGGCTCCTTCGTGATCAGCGCCACCGAGCGGGCGTAACGCGCGGCGTCGGAGGTGAGGCGGTTGCCCTCGAACGGCTTCAGCGCCATCACGCGGTCGGCCCCGCTCGGGATGTAGGAGCCGGAGAAGCCGATGCGCCCGAGCCCGGTGGCGAGGCCGCGGGCGAAGAACTCGGCGCGCGCCAGCGGCAGGCCGATCATCGGCCCCGCCAGCACCATGCGCTCGAACCATTGCGGCTGGCGCAGCGCCAGCGCCACCAGCACCGGCGCCGACATGGAATGGCCGAGCGCGTAATAGGGCGGCGGGCAGTGCGGCAGCACGATCTCGCGCATGAAGGCTTCGGCGTCGAGCCGGTAGTCGCCGAAGTCCGCCACATGGCCCTTGAACGGGTTGGACAGCAGGCGCTGGCTGCCGCCCTGGCCGCGGAAATCGAAGGTGGCGACCGCGAAGCCCCGCGCCATCAGGTCGGCGACCGTCTCGCCGTACTTCTCGATGAACTCCGCCCGGCCCTGGAACAGGCAGACCGTGCCCTTCAGCGCGCCGGCCGGCTTCCAGAACGCGGCGCGCAGGGCCACGCCGTCGGCGGCGCGGAACAGCCGCGGGGCGCCGGCGTCCGGGAACGGCGCGTCGGGGACGAGCACGAAATCCTCGCGGGCGGCGCGCGGCGCAGGCCCGGAGCGGCGAAGACGGAGCGGCGGCATGGCGATGGCTTGGCGTCTCCTTGAGCCGGATCGCTCGGACAGGCTCTAGCAGAGCCCGCGATGAAGAGCCACGCCGCGCCCCTTGAAGGGCCGAAACCGGCTTCCTACGTCAGGGTCGTCGCAGGCCAAACGGCTGCGGCGACTTGCGAAAACGGCCCGGCCAGGACGGCGGGCCGCATTCGATCCATATCGCTTTTCTCAAGGATGTGACCCGATGCGCCAGTTCGATCTTTCGCCCCTCTACCGCTCCACCGTCGGCTTCGACCGGCTGTTCTCCCTGCTCGACGGCGTCGCCGGCGGCTCCGAGTCCGCGCCCGGCTATCCGCCCTACAACATCGAGCGCACCAGCGAGAACGCCTACCGGGTGACGGTGGCCGTCGCCGGCTTCGCGGAGTCCGACCTCTCCATCGAGGTCAAGGAGAACGCGCTCACGGTGCGCGGCGAGAAGACACAGGATGAGCGCCGCGGCGAGCTTCTGCATCAGGGCATCGCCGCCCGCGCCTTCGAGCGCCGCTTCCAGCTCGCCGACCATGTGCAGGTGACCGGCGCGAGCCTCGAGAACGGCCTGCTCCATATCGACCTCGTGCGCGAGGTGCCGGAAGCCAAGAAGCCGCGCGTCATCGCCATCGGTTCGGGCGCGAAGCCCGCCGCGATCGACGCAAGGGCCCATGAGCCGGAGCCGGCGGAAGCCGCCTGACCGGCGGATTCCGCGACGCTCTCTCTGCGCGGGCGCCCCGGGTCTCCGGGGCGCCCTTGTTTTTGGCGTTCGCTCCCGTTCCACGCCGCTTCTCGCGCCATTCGCTTGGGCAACAAACCGCTCCATCGCGAACGAGAGCAATTCCAGATGTTGCGGCAAACGGGCCTCTGCGCTGCATAAAACGGCTTTGGAGCCGTTCTAGACGCTTGTGCCGGGGCTCCAAGTCTGACATGGTGCGGGCGCAATAGGACAGCATGCCTGTCCATTTGCATGACGGCGGCGTTCCTTATTCACTCAAGAACGGTTCCAAGCCGCGCATCCCGGAAGGGACGGCGGATCGGAGCCGGTCGCGCAGTCTGCGGAACACGTCGTCGCCCATCACGGAACGCATCGCCGCGCTCGGCCTCGCCGACCGGCGCCATCATGGGGTTCGCCATGGCCAGAACGATCGAGAACGAGGTTCGCCCGTCCACGCCGCAGGTCGCCGACGCGACCGCTCGCGCCGGCGGGGCGAAAACCATCGTGGTCGACCATGGCCTGCCCAAGGCGCAGGGCCTCTACGACCCCCGGCATGAGAAGGACAGCTGCGGCGTCGGCTTCGTGGCCGACATGAAGGGCCGCAAGAGCCACGCCATCATCGAGCACGGCGTCCGCATCCTCGAGAACCTGGAGCATCGCGGCGCGGTGGGCGCCGACCCGCGCGCCGGCGACGGCGCCGGCATGCTGGTGCAGATTCCGCACCGGTTCTTCGCCGCCGAAGCCGAGCGGCTGGGCTTCACGCTGCCGGAGCCCGGCTTCTACGCCGTCGGCCACGTCTTCGCCCCGCGCGAACCGGCCGCGGTCGAGAACCTGAAGGCGGTGTTCGAGCGCGTGATCGCGCAGGAGGGCCAGACCTTCCTCGGCTGGCGCGAGGTGCCGACCGACAACTCCTCGCTCGGCGAGAGCGTGAAGCCCACCGAGCCGGTGCAGCTTCAGGTCTTCATCGGCCGCTCGCCCTCGATCGAGAGCGAGGACGATTTCGAGCGCAAGCTGTTTATCCTGCGCAAGGTGGTCTCCAACGAGATCTACGGCCAGGACCCGCGCGCCTCGTCCTACTACCCGGTGTCGCTGTCCTGCCGGACCATCGTCTACAAGGGCATGTTCCTGGCCGACCAGCTTTCGGCCTACTACCCCGACCTGAAGGACGAGCGGTTCGAGAGCGCGCTGGCGCTGGTGCATCAGCGCTTCTCCACCAACACCTTCCCGGCCTGGTCGCTGGCGCATCCCTACCGCATGGTCGCGCACAACGGCGAGATCAACACGCTGCGGGGCAACGTGAACTGGATGGCGGCCCGGCAGGCCTCCGTCGACAGCGAGCTTTACGGCAACGACATCTCCAAGCTCTGGCCCATTTCCTATGAGGGCCAGTCCGACACCGCCTGCCTCGACAACGCGCTCGAGTTCCTGGTGCAGGGCGGCTACAGCCTCGTCCACGCCATGATGGTGCTGGTGCCCGAGGCCTGGGCCGGCAACCCGCTGATGGACGAGCAGCGCCGCGCCTTCTACGAGTACCACGCCGCCGTGATGGAGCCGTGGGACGGCCCCGCAGCCGTCGCCTTCACCGACGGTCGCCAGATCGGCGCCACCCTCGACCGCAACGGCCTGCGCCCCGCGCGCTGGTACGTCACCGACGACGACCTCGTGGTCATGGCGTCGGAGATGGGCGTGCTGCCGTTCCCCGAGCACAAGATCGTCCGCAAGTGGCGGCTGCAGCCCGGCCGCATGTTGCTGATCGACATGGCGGAGGGCCGCATCGTCTCCGACGAGGAGATCAAGGCGAGCCTGACGCAGGCGCGGCCCTACAAGGAGTGGCTGGCCCGGACCCAGCTCGTGCTGGAGGACCTGCCCGACGCGCCGCCGCCGCGGCCGCGCCGGGAGGCGAGCCTGCTCGATCGCCAGCAGGCCTTCGGCTACACCCAGGAGGACCTCAAGCTGCTGATGGCGCCCATGGCGACCACCGGGCAGGAGGCCGTGGGCTCCATGGGCACGGACACGCCGCTGTCGGCGCTCTCCACCCGCTCCAAGCTGCTCTACACCTACTTCAAGCAGAACTTCGCCCAGGTCACCAACCCGCCGATCGACCCGATCCGCGAGGAGCTGGTCATGAGCCTCGTGTCCTTCATCGGGCCGCGGCCGAACCTGTTCGACCTCGACGGCTCGTCGAAGAAGAAGCGGCTGGAGGTGCGCCAGCCGATCCTCACCAACGAGGATCTGGAGAAGATCCGCGCCATCGACGATCTGGCGGAGAGCCATTTCCAGACCCGCACGCTCGACACCACCTATCCCGCCGAGAAGGGCGCGGAGGGCATGGAGGACGCGATCGAGCGCCTGTGCGAGCGCGCGGTGGCGGCGGTGAGCGGCGGCTTCAACATCGTCGTGCTGTCCGACCGGCTGATCGGGCCGGGCCGCATCGCCATTCCGGCCGCGCTCGCCACCGCCGCCGTGCATCATCACCTCATCCGCCGCGGCCTGCGCACCTCGGTCGGCCTGGTGGTGGAGAGCGGCGAGCCGCGCGAGATCCATCACTTCGCGGTGCTGGCGGGCTACGGCGCGGAAGCCATCAACCCCTATCTCGCCTTCGAGACGCTGGACACGATGCATTCGGCGCTGGACTTCCCCGAGCGGGTGGACGCCCGCGAGGTGCGCCAGCGCTACATCAAGTCCATCGGCAAGGGCTTGCTGAAGGTGATGTCCAAGATGGGCATCTCCACCTACCAGTCCTATTGCGGCGCGCAGATCTTCGACGCGGTCGGCCTGTCCTCGGCCTTCGTGGAGAAGTACTTCACCGGCACGGCGACGCCGGTCGGCGGCGTCGGCCTGGCCGAGGTGGCCGAGGAGACCGTGCGCCGGCACAGGATCGCCTTCTCCGACGTGCCGGTGCTGCGCTCGGCGCTGGATGTGGGCGGCGAATACGCCTTCCGCATCCGCGGCGAGGAGCACGCCTGGACGCCTGAGACGGTGGCCGACCTGCAGCACGCGGTGCGCACGAAGTCCTACGGCAAGTACGAGGACTTCGCCAAGGAGATGAACGACCAGGCGGAGCGCCTGCTGACGCTGCGCGGGCTGTTCCGCATCCGCACCGCCAAGGAGCGCGGCCGCGAGCCGATCGCGCTGCATCAGGTGGAGGCGGCCTCCGAGATCGTGAAGCGCTTCGTCACCGGCGCCATGTCCTTCGGCTCCATCAGCCGCGAGGCCCATGAGACGCTGGCGATCGCCATGAACCGCATCGGCGGCCGCTCCAACACCGGCGAGGGCGGCGAGGAGCCGGAGCGCTTCGTTCCGCTCGCCAACGGCGACTCGAAGCGCTCGTCCATCAAGCAGGTGGCGTCCGGCCGCTTCGGCGTGACCACCGAGTATCTGGTCAACGCCGACGTCATCCAGATCAAGGTGGCGCAGGGCGCGAAGCCCGGCGAAGGCGGCCAGCTTCCCGGCCACAAGGTGGACGCGGCCATCGCCAAGGTGCGCCGCTCCACGCCGGGCGTCGGCCTGATCTCGCCGCCGCCGCACCACGACATCTACTCGATCGAGGATCTGGCGCAGCTCATCTACGACCTGAAGAACGTCAACCCGGCGTCGGACGTGTCGGTGAAGCTCGTGTCCGAGGTGGGCGTGGGCACGGTGGCGGCCGGCGTCGCCAAGGCGCGCGCCGACCACATCACCATCTCCGGCTTCGAGGGCGGCACCGGCGCGAGCCCGCTGACCTCGCTGAAGCACGCCGGCGGCCCGTGGGAGACCGGCCTCGCCGAGACCCAGCAGACGCTCGTCATGAACAAGCTGCGCGGCCGGGTGCGGCTGCAGGTGGACGGCGGCCTGCGCACGGGCCGCGACGTCATCGTCGGCGCGCTGCTGGGCGCGGACGAGTTCGGCTTCTCCACCGCGCCGCTGATCGCGGCCGGCTGCCTGATGATGCGCAAGTGCCACCTGAACACCTGCCCGGTGGGCATCGCCACCCAGGACCCGGTGCTGCGCAAGCGCTTCAAGGGCACGCCCGAGAACGTGGTGGACTACCTGTTCTTCGTGGCCGAGGAGGCGCGTCGCCTGCTCGCCGAGATGGGCTTCGCCTCTCTCGACGAGGTGATCGGACGCTCCGACCTGCTCGACAAGCGTGACGCCATCGGCCACTGGAAGGCGCGCGGGCTCGACTTCGGCAAGCTGTTCGCCAAGCCGCAGGCCGGGCCGGACGTCGCCATCCGCCACGCCGAGACGCAGGACCATCATCTGGAGAGCGTGCTCGATCGCGACCTGATCGAGGCGGCGAAGCCCGCGCTCGAGTCCGGCGAGCCGGTGACGATCGAGCGGGAGATCCGCAGCCGCAACCGCTCCGCGGGCGCCATGCTTTCGGGCGCGGTGGCCAAGGCCTACGGCGCGGGCGGCCTGCCGGACGACGCCATCACGGTGAAGCTGACCGGCACCGCCGGCCAGAGCTTCGGCGCGTTCCTGGCCGCGGGCGTCACCTTCGAGCTCACGGGCGAGGCCAACGACTACGTGGGCAAGGGTCTGTCGGGCGGTCGGATCATCATCCGCCCGGCGGAGGACGCCGGCATCGTGGCGGAGGAGTCCATCATCGTCGGCAACACCGTGCTCTACGGCGCGATCGAGGGCGAGTGCTACTTCCGCGGCGTCGCGGGCGAGCGCTTCGCGGTCCGCAACTCCGGCGCGGTCGCCGTGGTCGAGGGCGCGGGCGATCACGGCTGCGAGTACATGACCGGCGGCGTGGTGGTGGTGCTGGGCAAGACCGGCCGCAATTTCGCGGCCGGCATGTCCGGCGGCGTGGCCTATGTGCTGGACGAAGCCGGCGACTTCGCCGCCCGCTGCAACCTGTCGATGGTCGATCTGGAGCCGGTGCCGGAGGAGGAGGATCTCATGCGCGAGATCCACCACCACGGCGGCGATCTGGAGTTCAAGGGCCGCATCCAGGTGGACCCGGACATGACGCGCCACGACGAGGAGCGGCTGAAGCAGCTCATCGCCGCGCACATGACCCACACCGGCTCGACCCGCGCCAAGGCGATCCTGGACGACTGGGCCGCCTACCGCGACAAGTTCGTCAAGGTGATGCCGGTCGAGTACCGCCGCGCCCTCCGGGAGATGGAGAAAGCGCGGGCCCTGCAGGCGGCGGAGTGATCCGCGCCGCGTCACGCGACATCGTGGCCCCGGACGACCGCAAGGCTCGCTCCGGGGCCGTCATCAGGATTAAGCTCCGTTCAAGGCATGGTTCCGGCGGCCCCGCGCGAGGCGGCGCACGGTCCGGAACGCCGCGGCGGGCGCGCTAGCGACAAGGGCCTCCTGCGGGAGGAGACCAGACGATGGGCAAGGTCACAGGTTTTCTTGAGATCGACCGGCAGGAGCCGCGCTATCAGCCGGCGTCGGACCGCATCCGCCATTACCGCGAGTTCACGCTGCCGCTGACCGACGGCGAGGTGGAGAAGCAGGCCGCGCGCTGCATGGATTGCGGCATCCCGTTCTGCCACGGCCCGCAGGGCTGCCCGGTGAACAACCAGATCCCGGACTGGAACGACCTCGTCTACCACGACGACTGGGAGGAGGCGGCGCGCAACCTGCACTCCACCAACAACTTCCCCGAGTTCACCGGTCGCATCTGCCCCGCCCCCTGCGAAGAGGCGTGCACGCTGAACCTCGAGGACATCCCGGTCGCCATCAAGACCGTGGAGCAGGCGATCGCGGACAAGGCCTGGGCCAGCGGCTGGATCAGGCCCGAGCCGGCGGACGTGAAGACCGGCAAGTCGGTCGCGGTCGTGGGCTCGGGTCCCGCCGGGCTCGCCGCCGCTCAGCAGCTCGCCCGCGCCGGCCACGACGTCCATGTCTATGAGCGCGAGCCCAAGGCCGGCGGCCTGCTGCGCTACGGCATCCCGGACTTCAAGATGGAGAAGAGCCACATCGACCGCCGGGTGGCGCAGATGGAGGCCGAGGGCGTCACGTTCCACTACGGCGTGAACGTGGGCCGCGACCTGCCGGTCTCCGAGCTGAACCAGAAGCACGACGCGGTGCTGTTCGCCGGCGGCGCCGAGAAGCCGCGCGACCCGCAGCTTCCCGGTCAGGAGCTGAAGGGCGTGCACAACGCCATGCCCTATCTGGTGCAGCAGAACCGCCGCAACGGCTTCGAGAACCACATCCCGGAAGAGACCGTCGAGGCCTCCGCCAGGCATGTGGTGGTCATCGGCGGCGGCGACACCGCGTCCGACTGCGTGGGCACCGCCTTCCGCCAGGGCGCCATCGCGGTGACGCAGCTCGACATCCGGCCCGTGCCGCCGAAGGTCGAGGACAAGCTGCTGACCTGGCCTTACTGGCCGACCAAGTTCCGCACCTCCTCCTCCCAAGCGGAGGGCGCGGAGCGCGAGTTCGCCGCGGTCACGCTCGGCATCGAGGGCAAGAACGGCAGGGTGACCGGCGTCCGCTGCGCCCGCGCCGACGCCAAGCGCCAGCCGATCCCCGGCACCGAGTTCGTGATCAAGGCGGATCTGGTGTTCATCGCGCTCGGCTTCGTCAGCCCGGTGCATGAGGGGCTGGTGGAGCAGTCGGGCGTGGCGCTGGACAAGCGCGGCAACGTACTGGCCGACGAGCAGAGCTACGTCACCTCCAACCCGAAGGTGTTCGCGGCCGGCGACATGCGCCGCGGCCAGTCGCTGGTGGTGTGGGCCATCCGCGAGGGCCGTCAGGCCGCCCACGCCATCGACGCCTATCTGATGGGCTCCAGCGCGCTGCCGCGCTGAGGCCCGCGGGCCCGATCCGCCGCTCGGCCTTCGGGCCGCGCCTGAACACGATGGCCCGGTCCCGATGGAGCGGGCCATTTTCGTGCGCGGCGTCGCGCCGTCGCCCGAGACGGCCCGCGTCGACGGTTCGCGGGAGATCGCGCAGGCAGAGGGCGGGGGGGATGCAGGTTCAGCCCGGGGCCAAACAAAAAAGGCGTCCGACCCCGGGGGAAAGGTCGGACGCCCGCGCTTGACGCGCTTTGTGCCGGCGCGTGATGGCCGGCGCCACGAAGCCTCTTACGCACCCCGCGACGGGGGAAACGCGGAGAGCGTCGGTTCAGCCTCGCTCGACCAGCGAGATGGTCATGGCCCCGCCTTTCGTCAAGGACACGACGGCGTGACCCTGAGAAAAATTCGGCCTCACCGGGGGCCGCCGCGCACCACGCCCTGCCGGTTGATGCGGAACACCCGCGGGTCTGGCTTGCGGGCGGTGTCGATGCTGTCGAGGGCCACGGTGGTCTCGCCGCCGCGGGCGTCGGTGACGGTCCAGGACTGCAGCTTGTAGTCGGCTCCGCCGAACATGAGCTGGAGCTGGGACTTGCCGCCGATGGCGCGCTTCTCCTCCAGGATCACGGACACGATCTCCGGGTCCTGAAACACCCCGATCACGTTGGCGTCCTGCAGAAGGTCGATGCGCTTCTGCAGCAGGAAGCGCAGCGGCGTCTGGCTGAGCGGATAGAGGTCCTGGGTGTTGAGCTTGCGGTTGCGCACCGCGACCGAGTCGCCGTCCGAGATGATTTCGAGCTGGCTCGGGGCCGCGTACTGGAACCGTATCTTGCCCGGCTTGTCGAGATAGAGCGTCCCATTGGTGCGCCGCCCGTCCGGGCCGACCTGGGTGAAGTTCGCCACCATGGTCTGGATCGAGTTCACATAGTCGCTGATGCGGCCGAGCGTGGCGCGCTGGGCGGCGTTGAGCTTCGCCACCGGCACGCCGCGGTTGGCGGCCGCGGGCTGGATCAGGCTCGCGGGCGGCGGCGGCACGTCCGTCATGTTGGTCTGCTGCGCCAGCGCGGGGGAGGCGGCGGCGAGGCCGAACAGGACAGCGGCGGACAGGCGGAGACGGGACATCGTGACGGCGGCCTCGTGAGACAGGGACGCGCATGAAGGCGCGGCGCAGGAAGCTAGCGCCGCGGGCGCTGAGGTCGAGCCGGGACGTGAACGGAGCTTCGTGGCGATTTCAGGTTCGGCCGAGCGGTCACAGTCCGGAGGCGGCCGCCACGATGCGGCGCTTGAGGGCGGGCGCGCGGTCCACAAGCCCCATGCCCACGTCACGCAGCGGCCGGGCGAGGTTGGTCGCGAACAGGCGGTAGAGCCCGTCCATGGCGGTGGCGAAGCCCGCCACCTCGAAGCGGCGGGCGCTCTCATAGGCGCCGAGCGTCGCGGGGGCGCCCAGATCCTCGCCCGCGCGGGCGGCGGCGCTCAGGACGCGGGTCAGCGCCGCCACGTCGCGCAGGCCGAGATTGAGGCCCTGGCCCGCCAGCGGATGCACCACATGGGCGGCGTCGCCGATCAGCGCCACCCGCCGCCCCACGAAGCTGCGGGCCAGCAGGAAGCGCAGCGGAAACGCCCCGCGGGGGCCGGCGAGGGCGAGCCGGCCGAAGTCCGGTCCGGCCCGCTTCGCGGCCTCGGCCAGAAAGGCGTCGTCGTCGAGCGCGGCCATGTCCGCGGCCGTGGCGCGGCGCTCGCTCCACACCAGCGACGAGCGGTTTCCGGCGAGCGGCAGCATGGCGAAGGGGCCGCCCGGCAGGAAGTGCTGCACCGCCACGTCGCCATGGGGCGCCTCATGGGCGAGCGTCGCCACCAGCGCGGTCTGGTCGTAGGGGAAGGCGCTGACCGCGATCTTCTCCCGGGCGCGCACGCCGGAGCGGGCGCCGTCGGCCGCGACCAGCAGGCGCGCGCGGGTTTCGTCCCCGCCGTCGAGGCGGAGCGTGACGACGCCCGTGGAGGCGGCGTGGGACCGGATGGCGCGGGAGACGAAGGTCACGCCCAACGCTTCGGCCCGGGCGGCGAGCGCGGCGCGCAGGTCCGTGTCGAAGACCATGTGGGCGAAAGGCTCGTCCGCCGGCAGGTCCCGCCCGAGCTCCAGAAAGGTCGGGCGCAGGGCGTCGTCGAGCCGGCTGTCGGTGATCCTGAGGCCGGCCACCGGATGGGCGTCCGCCGGCCAGGCGCCGGCGCGCTCCAGCAGGCGGCGGCCGTCCGCGGCGATCATGGTGGCGCGGCCGTCGTCGCGCGCCGCGCCAAGCGTCGGATCGAACGCCGCGACCCGGACGCCCGCGCCCAGCTCCGTCTTCAGCGCCACGGCGAGGGCGAGTCCCGCCGCGCCGGCGCCGGCGATGGCGATGTCATGGACGGGAGCGGCGGCGGAGCGGGCGGGCGCGGTCATGGGTCCTGTCATAGCATGGCGGCCGCGCTTCGGGACGACGGTTCGACGCGGGTTCGGGTTGACGCGCGCCCGGCGCCGGCCATCACTCCAGACCTGAACCGTGAAGGAGCCGCCATGTCCGCCGTCGCCGATCTGCTCAGGATCCTCGATCTGGAGCCGCTGGAGCGCAACCTGTTCCGGGGCCTGAGCCCCCAGACCAACTGGCAGCGCGTGTTCGGCGGCCAGGTGGTGGGGCAGGCGCTGGTGGCCGCGACCCGCACCGTGGACGGCCGCCCGCCCCATTCGCTCCACGGCTATTTCATGCTCCCCGGCGATCCCAAGGCCCCGATCATTTACGAGGTCGACCGCATCCACGACGGCCGAAGCTTCGTCACGCGGCGGGTGAACGCGATCCAGCACGGGCAGGCGATCTTCTCCATGGCCGCCTCCTACCACCGGGACGAGGAGGGCTATTCCCACCAGATGGACATGCCCGACACGCCGAAGCCGGATCAGCTTCCCAGCGAACAGGCGCTGAAGGAGCAGCTGATGCCCACCATGCCGGAGGCGATCCGGTTGTATTTCGAGCGCGAACGCCCGATCGAGCTGCGCCACGCCGACCCCATGCGCTTCCTCGACGGCAAGCCCCGGCCGCCGTTCCAGAGCGTCTGGATCCGCGCCACCGCGCCCCTGCCGGACGATCCCGCCATCCACCAGTGCGTGCTGGCCTACGCCTCCGACATGACGCTGCTGGACACGGCGCTGGTCGCCCACGGCGACACGGTGTTCTCCGGCGACATCATGGCCGCGAGCCTCGACCACGCGCTGTGGTTCCACCGGCCGTTCCGGGCCGACGAATGGCTGCTCTACACCCAGGACAGCCCCTTCGCCGGCGGCGCCCGCGGTCTGACCCGAGGACGCATCTACACGGAAGGCGGCGAACTGGTGGCCTCCGTGGCGCAGGAGGGGCTGATCCGGCGACGCCGGCGCGGCTGATTCCCCGAGCGGCAGCGTCATGCTTATTTCGTGAGCGCAGCCCAATCGGCGCCTTAATTTGCTGCACGCGAAATAAGCATATGGTGCATTTCGTGAGCATATTCGGATCGTTCCGGCGGATTTCGGCGCCGGGGACTCGCGAAGCGTGTTCGGAATCAAGCTTTCCCGTCGCGCGTGGGCAGTTGGCACGACCCTTGAATTAAGGGCGTCGGCGAGGCTCGGCGGCCGAAGGATCGGCCGGTCGAGCGTCTCGAACCACGCAACAGTCGATCGGCCCATGGCCGCCTCAGGGGCGGGACAGGTCGATGGGCCAACGGGGAAGCGACGCATGAAACTCGTGATGGCCATCATCAAGCCGTTCAAGCTGGACGAGGTGCGCGACGCCCTCACCGGCATCGGCGTCCACGGCCTCACCGTCACCGAGGTGAAGGGCTACGGACGCCAGAAGGGGCACACCGAAATCTACCGCGGCGCGGAATATGCGGTGAGCTTCCTTCCGAAGCTGAAGATCGAGGTCGCGGTCGCGGCCGGCTCGGTCGACAAGGTGGTGGAGGCCATCGCGGCGGCCGCCAAGACCGGCCAGATCGGCGACGGCAAGATCTTCGTCTACTCGATCGAACAGGCGGTGCGCATCCGTACCGGCGAAACCGACGGCGACGCGCTCTGAGCGCCTCAACCGCGCCCTCCTCAACATATTTCGACGACTTCGGGAGTCTAGCTCGATGAAACTCGGTTCCGTGCTCCGCTGGGGAGCCCCGGCGCTGGCCGCCGGATTGATGATGTCCGCCGCGGCTTTCGCGCAGGACGCCGCCGCGCCGGCCGCCGCCGCGCCCACGGTCGACAAAGGCGACGTCGCCTGGATGATCGTGTCGTGCGTCCTCGTCCTGTTCATGACCATCCCCGGCCTCGCGCTGTTCTACGGCGGCCTCGTCCGCGCCAAGAACATGCTGTCGGTGCTCATGCAGGTCTCGGCCATCGCCTGCCTGATGATGGTGGTCTGGATCGTTTACGGCTACAGCCTCGCCTTCAGCGGCGGCAACGCCTTCATCGGCGACTTCGGCAAGATCTTCCTCTCCGGCGTGACGTCCGAGTCGCTGGCCGACACGTTCACCGACGGCGTGAAGATCCCCGAATACATCTTCATCGCCTTCCAGATGACCTTCGCGGCCATCACCCCGGCCCTGATCATCGGCGCCTTCGCCGAGCGCATCAAGTTCTCGGCGGTGCTGCTGTTCTCGGTGCTCTGGGTCACCTTCTGCTACTACCCGATCGCGCACATGGTGTGGGCGTCGAACGGCATGATCTTCAACTGGGGCGCGCTGGACTTCGCCGGCGGCACGGTGGTGCACATCAACTCGGGCGTCGCGGCGCTCGTGGGCGCGCTCGTCATCGGCAAGCGCGTGGGCTACGGCAAGGACATCATCGCTCCGCACTCGCTGCCGCTGACCCTGATCGGCGCCGGCATGCTGTGGGTCGGCTGGTTCGGCTTCAACGCCGGCTCCAACCTCGAGTCGAACGCGGGCACCACGCTCGCGGTGCTGAACACCTTCGTCGCCACCGCCGGCGCGGGCCTCGCCTGGATGTTCGTGGAATGGGCCGCCAAGGGTAAGCCCAGCATGCTGGGCCTCGCCTCCGGCATCGTGGCCGGCCTCGTGGCCATCACCCCGGCCGCCGGCGTCTCCGGCCCGATGGGCGCTCTGGTCCTCGGCGCGGTCGCCGCGGTGGTCTGCTTCATCTTCTGCACCACGGTGAAGAACGCACTCGGCTATGACGACAGCCTGGACGTGTTCGGCATCCACGGCGTGGGCGGCATCGTCGGCGCCATCGGCACCGGCATCGTCGTCAGCCCGGCGCTGGGCGGTGTCGGCGTCGACGGCTACGCCATGGCGAGCCAGGTCGTGACCCAGATCAAGGCCGTCGCCGTCACCATCGTGTGGACCGGCGTGGGCAGCTTCATTCTCTACAAGATCGTGGACGTGCTGGTCGGCCTCCGCGTCTCGGTGGAGGAGGAGCGCGAGGGCCTCGACCTCATCTCCCACGGCGAGCGCGCCTACCACAGCTGAGCGGATCCGCTCCTTCACGCGACGCGAAAGGCCCCGGTTTCCGGGGCCTTTCTTTTTGCGGGCCGGCCGCCCCTTGGCGCTCTTGGGGAATTCCACGCCTGCGGCCGCTCCGGCGGCGAGAAGTAAGCGCCTCTTAACCCTCCCGCTTTACCTTTCGGGGAAGAACCGGCCGAAGTGTCGATCAAGCGTTCATGAGGTTGGCGTCGTTGATGCGGGTGTGGTGTGAGGACAGGGCCGCGGCGAAACGCGGCCGTCGCTGCGGCGGCGCGCGGACCCCCGCGCGGATGGGAGCGTGACCATGCGCACGCTGAGGACCACGCGCTCCCGCGGTTTCCAGCCCGTCGCGATGCTGCCGGACTCGCTGCGCGAGGCGTTGGCGCGCCGCGCCGTCGAGCTCGGCGGGCTGACGCTGGTCGGCCTTGGCGCGCTCGCCGCCGTGGCGCTCGCCACCTGGTCGGTGCAGGATCCGAGCCTCAGCCACGCCACCGACGCGCCGATCCACAACATGGTCGGCCCCGCCGGCGCGGTGGTGGCCGACCTGCTCACCCAGCTGTTCGGGCTCGCCGCCGCCTTCTTCGTGCTGCCGGTGGCGATCTGGGGCTGGCGTCTGCTCACCCACCGCGCCATCGAGCGCGAGAAGCTCAAGCTCGCGGCCTGGCCGATCTCCGCGGCGCTGCTGGCGGGGTTCGTCGGCTTCTTTCCGGCCTCGCCCGGCTGGCCGCTGCCCACCGGGCTCGGCGGCGTGCTGGGCGACCTGTTCACCATGGCCGCGGACGCAATCGGCTTCACCTCCGGCGTCGCGCGCATCGGCGCCGCCGCCATGCTGGGGCTGGCGGGCCTTGGCGCCTTCGCGGTCGCGATCGGCCTCATCGGCCCGGACGACGCGGCGGAGGACCTGGCGCCCGCGCCGCGCCGGGACGGGCGGACCGAGCCGGTCCTGACCCATGCCCCCCGCCGTCCCGCGCCGCAGGTCGCCCCGCAGGCGCAGGACGACTACGACGACGGGGAGGACGACGACCGCCGTCTGGTCTCGCTCGGCCTGCTGGTGCATTGGGGCCTGTCCGCCAGGGCGGCGCTCGGCCGGGCCGTGTCGCGCCGCGGGCCCGCCTCGAGCGACGACGAGCGCGCGCTGTCGCGCATTCTGGAACGCGCCGCCGCCGCCGAGGACCGCGACGCCGAAGGCCCCGTGGCGCTGCGCCGGGAGCCCGGCTTCGACCGCCGCGACGCGCCGGACGAGCGCGGCCGGCGCGAGCCGGTGCTGGCGCCGTCGGTTCTCGGCGGCGCGCCGCAGCAGCTCGCGGGCGCCGAGCGTCCGGCCGGCCGGGTGGCGCCGGTTCCCGCCGCGCCCCGTCCGGGCCGCCGCATGGCGCGCGAGGCCCAGCCCGACCTGCTCGACCGCGACGGCTACGAGCTGCCGCCGCTGACGCTGCTCGCCGAGCCGAAGAAGAGCGTCGCCCCGCAGGCGAGCGCGGAGTCGCTGGAGCAGAACGCCCGCATGCTGGAGGAGGTGCTGCAGGACTACGGCGTCCGCGGCGCCATCATCAACGTGAAGCCCGGTCCCGTGGTCACGCTCTACGAGCTGGAGCCCGCGCCCGGCATCAAGTCGAGCCGCGTGATCGGCCTCGCCGACGACATCGCCCGCTCCATGAGCGCGGTGGCGGCGCGCGTGGCGGTGATCCCGGGCCGCAACGTCATCGGCATCGAGCTGCCCAACGCAAGGCGCGAGACCGTCTACCTGCGCGAGCTGCTGGCCTCGGCCGACTTCGAGAAGGCCAAGATGCGGCTGCCCTTGTGCCTCGGCAAGACCATCGGCGGCGAGCCGGTGATCGCGGAGCTCGCCCGCATGCCGCACCTGCTGATCGCCGGCACCACCGGCTCGGGCAAGTCGGTCGCCATCAACACCATGATCATGTCGCTGCTCTACCGGCTGAAGCCGGAGGAGTGCCGGCTGATCATGATCGACCCCAAGATGCTCGAACTCTCCATCTACGAGGGCATCCCCCATCTGCTGACGCCGGTGGTCACCGACCCGAAGAAGGCGGTGACGGCGCTGAAATGGGCGGTGCGCGAGATGGAGGACCGCTACCGCAAGATGTCCAAGCTCGGCGTGCGCAACATCGACGGCTTCAACGCCCGGGCCGAGCAGGCGCTCGCCAAGGGCGAGGCCATCACCCGCACGGTGCAGACCGGCTTCGACAAGGACACCGGCGAGGCGGTCTACGAGCAGGAGGTGATGGAGATCGGCAAGCTGCCCTACATCGTCGTCATCGTGGACGAGATGGCCGATCTCATGCTGGTGGCGGGCAAGGAGATCGAGGGCGCGATCCAGCGTCTCGCCCAGATGGCGCGCGCCGCCGGCATCCACATCGTGATGGCGACCCAGCGGCCCTCGGTGGACGTGATCACCGGCACCATCAAGGCCAACTTCCCGACCCGCATCTCGTTCCAGGTGACGTCCAAGATCGACAGCCGCACCATCCTCGGCGAGATGGGCGCCGAGCAGCTTCTCGGTCAGGGCGACATGCTGCACATGGCCGGCGGCGGCCGCATCAGCCGCGTCCACGGGCCATACTGCTCGGATCAGGAGGTGGAGGACATCGTGGCGCATCTGAAGCGTCAGGGCCGTCCCGACTATCTCGACGCGGTGCTGGCGGACGAGGACGGCGAGACGGGCGAGGACGGCGCCGTGCTCGACAAGGGGTCCTTCGGCGACGAGGGCGGCGACGTTTACGATCAGGCGGTGCAGGTGGTGCTGCGCGACAAGAAGTGCTCCACCTCCTACATCCAGCGCCGGCTGCAGATCGGCTACAACCGCGCCGCCTCGCTGGTGGAGCGCATGGAGAAGGAAGGCGTGGTCGGCCCCGCCAACCACGCCGGCAAGCGCGAGATCCTGCTCGCGACCGAAGACCGCGACGACGACGCGGCGTAAGGTCCCGCGACGCCGCTTGCGCAACCGATCACGTTCAGGCTATGGCGGCCCGGATGCAACTTCCGGGAGCATGTCGATGGCTGACGCGGTGATCCGCAAGCCCGGCTTCGGGGCCGCCGCGCTGACCTTTCTGCTGTCGCTCCTGCTGCCGCCGGCCGGCTACCTCTACATTGGTCACGCCCGTCGCGGCCTCGCGCAACTGGCCGTCCTGCTCGGGCTGATTGCGCTTCCCGCGTTCGGGCCGGCGGCGCTGTTCCAGAGCGCGGCCGGGCTCGCGGCTTACGTGGCGCTCGGCGTCATCGCGCTTCTGGCTTTCTTGGCGGACTCCGTCCGTCTCCTGCTCATGGGACGGGCTCGGCGCGGCCTGCCGTATCAGCGCTGGTGGGTCTACGCGGCGGTCGTGGCGGGATGGTTTGGATACGGCTTTGCGGACGACGCGCTGAAACAGGCCGATCTGAAGACCGTCCGCAGCTACCGGGCCCCAAGCTCATCCTCGCTGCCGACCCTGCGGACCGGCGAGGCCTTCATCGCGACGCGCCTGAGCGATCCGCTGCGGCGCGGCGATCTCGTGCTTTACCGCGTGGCGAACGACGCCCGCGTTGGCCGGGTGATGGCGCTGGGCGGCGACCGCATCGCGATGCGGAACGGCGCGGTGGTCCTCAACGGCGTCGAACTGAAGCGGGAGGCCGCGCCGCCGTTCGTCTCGCCGGCGGGCGAGGGGATGCCGGCCCGCGAGCTGCCGGCGTTCCGCGAGACCAACGCCGAGGGCCGTTCCTACCTGACGCTCGATCTGAACGAGAACGGTTTCCTCGACAACGCCGATGAAGTCGAGGTTCCGGCCGGCCACGTGTTCCTGATGGGCGACAACCGGGACAACTCCTTGGACAGCCGGGCGCCGGGCGCGGTCGGCTTTGTGCCGGAGGCCAACGTCCCCCGGCGCGTCGGCCTGATCTACTGGAGCCGCGACTCCGACCGGATCGGGACGGTGGTCGAGTAAGACGCGCTACCGGCTGCGCGTCAGACCCTCGTCCAGCCGGATTCCGGCGCGGGCGCCCAGCAGGCGCTCGGCGGCTTCCGTGTCGAAGATCGCCTTCCGCGCGAACAGCGCGCGTTCGCCGGCTGAGGGCGCCAAGGCCTCGCCTTCGAGACCGGGCAGCCCGAGCCGGCGCCAGAGTTTGGCGGGCGTGGCGAGCCTCGCGTTCCACGTGAGAGCGGCGGGCGAGAGGCGGCGGGGCGGAGCGTCGCCGAAGGCCCCCGCGAGCGCGCCGAAATAGGCGTTCCAGCTCGGGGTGTCCGGGCCGACCAGATGAAGCGCCGCCGCGGGGGGCAACTCCAGCCGCTCAGGCCCAGCGAGCCGCCGGGCGGCGGCGGCGGTCAAGGCCGCCACGTCCTCCACATGGATCAGCGGCGCGATTCCGTCGCCGGCCGCGCCCATGTCGCCCACCGCCCCGGTCGCGAGGCGCCGGCGCAGCTTGTCGATCCAGAACCGGCTGCCCGGCCCGTAGACAACGCCGGGGCGCAGCAGCAGCGCCCGGCGCGCGGGGTTCTGCGCCGCCCAGTCGCGCGCGGCCCTTTCGCAGGCGACCTTGGCCTCGCCGTAAGGCCCGAGCGGGCCGAGGCCCTCGTCCTCCTCCCGGATCGGGCCGTCGCGCTCGCCATAAACCGCGATCGAGGACATCAGGATCAGGCTCGGGACGCCGTTCGCCGCCATGGCCTCCAGCAGCCGCCGGGTCTGGGGCGCCATGTCCGCGTCGGCGCCATAGGCGGCGTGGATCACCACGTCCACGCCGCTCGTCGCCGCCGCGATCTGCTCCGGCCGGTCGAGGTCGCAGGGCGTGGGCGTGATCGCGGGGGCGAGATCATGCGCAAGCGGCGCCCGGCGCAGGCCCGCGCGCACCGCGAAGCCCTCGTCCGCCAGCCGGGCCGCGACGCGGGCGCCGATGAAGCCGCCGGCGCCGGTGACGAGCGCGAGGGGCGTCATGAGGTGGTCTCCGCCGGGCGGCCGCGTCGGGGCCGCAGCTCCAGCGCCATGGCGCGCAGGGTGTGACGGGCGAAGACGGCGAGCAGCGCCACATAGAGCGCGGCGCCTGCCGCCGCGGCGCCGAGCACGGCCGCGAGATCCCCGTAAGGCCGCAGCGCGGCGACCAGCGCGGCCGCGGCGAGCCCCATGGCCGCCGACAGCGCCCAGGCGGGCGCGAGCGCCACCACGCGCCGCCTGGGGGGCCAGCCGAGCACGGCGGCCGGCAGCAGCAGCGCCATGGCGGCCTGCGCCCCGTCGCCGATCAGGCGCGCGAAGCCGACGGCCGGCGGCCCGAGCGGGATGGCGAGCACCAGCACCGCAAGGGTGGCGGCGAAGCCGAGCAGGCTGGAGGCGAGCCCGAACTCCGGCCGCCCCGCCGCCGACAGCGCGGTGAACACCAGCCGCGCGGGCACGGCGAGCGCCCCGCCGAGCGCGAGGCAGACGGCGATCTCGCCGGCCGACTCCCAGCCCGGCCCCGCCACCAGCGGCAGCAGCGCCGGCGTCACCGCCGCAAGCCCCACGAACACCGGCGCGATCAGATAGGCGGTCCGCCCCGCCACCAGCCCCGGCGTGGCGCCGGGCCGGGCGAAGAACGAGAACGACAGGTTGTGGGCGGTGGCCACGATCGCGCCGCGGATCGGCTCGATCAGCCGCATGGCCATGTTGACGTAGCCGAGCGTGGTGACGCCGTAGGCCGCGCCCACCACGGTGTTGAAGGCGAGGTAGGTCAGGTTGTCCGCGAGCCGTTCCAGAAACGAGAAGCCGGCGAAGCGGCTGAGCTCCTTCAGCCGCGCGGTGGACCAGCGCGGCCGGATGAGCGCGCCGAGCCGCGCCTGCAGCAGGACGGCGCGGGCGATCATCACGAACAGCCGCACCCCGATCAGCGCCCAGACGCCCGCGCCGGCGACGGCGAGGGCGAGGCTCAACGAGACGCCGATCACATGGCCCATGAGGCTGGCGTAGGCCACGTCGTTGAAGCGGCGGCGGCGGCGGGCGAGCGCGGTGGCGATGTCGGTGTGGCCGCTGAAGAACATGGCGAGTGACGCCACCGGCAGCAGCAGCCCGAGCTCCGGCGCGTCGTAGAAGGCGCCGAGCGCCATGCCGCCGGGAATGGTGAGCAGCAGCAGCGCAAGCCCCGCGAGCCACGAGGCGGCGAGCGCCGCCTCCAGATGCGAGCGCCGCAGCCGCTTGCGCTGGGCCAGCGCTTCCTCGAACGGCGCGCCCACGAACACGGAGAGCACGGCGACCACGGTCAGCGCCAGCGCCGTGACGCCGAAGTCGCGCGGCTCCAGCAGGCGCGACAGCACGGCGGTGCTGAGGGTGAGCAGAAGGATGCGGCCGATGGCGTCCGCGCCGGCCCAGCCGATCCAGCCGATCACCTTCGTCCCGCGTGGGCGCGCGCTTTCGGGCATGGGAGACTTACGCCGCCCCGCGGTCAGCGGATCAGGCGCCGGTCATCCGCAGGCCGGGGGCCCGCCGCGGCCGCGGCCCGGCGCAGGGCCTCCGACAGGCGCGACGAGGCGTCCTCGGCGGCGACGGGCGCGACCGGCGAGGCCGGCGTCGGGGAGGGGGCGGGCGCGACCTCCGGCCGGACCGTGACGTCCGGCTGGGCCGCGAGGTCCGGCTTCGGCGCGAGGTCCGCCGCCGGCCGGCGGCGGCCGATGGGGCCGGTGGACCTGTAGATGGCGCCGCGGCGCTGGGCGCGGCCGAACGACGCCATGGCCCAGAGCGCGACGGCGCCCAGCGCCAGCATCACGCCGAGCGTCGCGCCGACGATCGCCCAGGCGGCGCTCGCGACCAGACCGGAGCCTGCGCTCGCCGGCACGGCGGTGGAGGCGATCCGCAGGTTGACGGCGGAGATGCGGCCGAACTCATCCGCCTCGCGGGAGCGGTTCTCGAACGAGGTCAGGAGCCCGCGATTGGCGGCGGCCTCCTGCTCCAGCGCGTTCAGTTCGATCTGGTTCTGGCGGGCGCGGCCGACCTCCGCCGTCAGGTCGGAGACGCGGCGGTTCAGCTCCTGCTGCTCGTTCTCCGCGCGGCCGAGATCGACGCGGGCGGCGTCGCGGATGCGGTTCAGCTCGAAGCGGATGCCCTGCTCGATCTCGGTGACGCGCGAGCGCGCGTTGGTGAGCGCGGGATGGCGCGGGCCGAGGTTGAGGCTGGCCTCGGCCAGATTCTCCCGCGCCGCGCTCAGCCGCTCGATCAGATAGGACACGGTGCGCATGTCCTCGGTGGCGGTCAGCGCGCCGAGCGAGCCCAGATTGCGCTGCGCCTCGTCGAACTGGCGCACGCGGGCGGCGGCCTTGGCGGCGCGCCCCTGCGCCGCTGTGGCCTCGGTGACGGCCTCCTCCAGCCTCTGCTCCACCACCAGCCGGTCGCCGGCCTTGACGAGGCCGTGCTCGCGGCGGAAGCGCTCGGCCTTGGCCTCGGACTCCGCCAGACGGTTGCGCAGCGTCTCCAGCCGTCCGGTGAGCTCCTGCGTCAGCTTGCGGCCGGATTCGGCGCGGGTGTCGGCGTCCTCGGCGATGAAGGCGCGCACCACCCCGTTGGCGATTCGCGCCGCGAGGTCCGACGTGGCGGCGGTGGCGGCCACGTCGACCAGATAGCTCCGCTCGCCGCGCTTGATGACGAGCGCGCGCCGGAGCGCGTTGACCATGCCGGGGTCGGCCCGCTCCTCGGCCCCGAGGCTGCCCCGCAGATCGTCCTCGCCGGTTTTTTCCGCGGCGGCCGCCGCGTCGCGCAGGCTTTTGCGGAAGGCGGGGTCGTCGGCCAGATTCTCGGTCCGGATCGCCCGGGCCAGCACGCGCTCGGAGGTGATGAGCTGCATCTGGCTTTCGACGAAATTGATGGCGGCGTTGGCGTCGAGCTGGCTGTTGACCATCTCGTTCGGGAACACCTGCAGCGCGCGCGGATCGATCAGCAGCTGGGCGGTCGCCACATGCTTCGACGGCAGAGTTGCCTTGACCGCGAGGCCGAGCACGGCGCCGACCACGGCGAGCGCCAGCACCAGCCACACGGCCCGCCGCAGGTGCGAGAGGAACGCGTCGAACGCCTGCGGCCAGGTCTGCGCCGAAGTCTGCGCCGAATCTCGCGTGAACGTCTGCGGCTCCGGGGCGGCGGCTGGCTGCTGGGTCATCGTCCTGCCGTTCTCCGCCTCGTTCGCGACCTTCGACGGATCACGCCCGCCACTCGGAACAAACTCCTGCTACGACAAGCTTAACATGCCGTTCCCCGAGCGGGAGTCCCAAGAGTCGCGGCGCTTGCGGGGAGGCGGCCGAAGCCGCCTCCCCGCTTCGCTCCGGCCGGGAATGGCGTGGCCGGACCGACGTCGGCGAGGCGCGGAGGGCGCCCCGAAGATCGACGCTGCGACCTCAGAATGGCGAGGAAATCCGGAAAAAGCGAGTAAAATTGGATTTAAATCGCGTGGAACCCCTGTCTGAACTGAAAACAGGGTTAACAGCCTAAGAGATGTGCTCGGAAGTCCAAGTATTGATGTCCATTATGAGACGGATCATGCCTCAGCGTGAGGCGCCGTCCCGTTCTGGGGCAGGTCCCGCAAGCGCGGCGCAGCCGATCAGGCCCGCCACGTCCGACGTCACGATCACGGTGGCGGTGCGGCGCATCAGATCGTCATGGGGGCGCTTGGCCTCGAAGGCGGCGCGGAACGCCGCCGGGTCGATCAGCGCGCTGAGGCGCGGAACCACGCCGCCGCAGAGGTAGACGCCGCCCTGGGCGCCCAGCGTCAGCGCCATGTCGCCGGCGAAGCGCGCCAGCAACCGGAGATAGAGCGCGACCGAGGCGAGGGCGTGGACGTCGCCGGCCTCCGCCCGCGTGCGCACCTCGGCCGTGTCGATCGCCGCGTCCCCCCGGCCTGCGACCGCGCCGGCCGCCGCGTGCAGCCGGGCGAGGCCGGGCCCGGACAGAGCCCATTCCGCCGACACCCGCCCGAAGTCGCGCCGGAGCGCCTGCAGGATCGCAAACTCCTCAGAGTCGATCGCGGCGAGTTCGATGTGGCCGCCCTCGCTCGGCGCCGGAATCCAGCCGCCGCCCGCCGGCCGCAACCCGGCGACGCCGAGCCCGGTGCCGGGGCCGAGCGCCGCCTTGGGCGCATGGATCGGGGTCGCCTCGCCGATGGGGGTCAGTTCGTCGGCGCTGTAATGGGGCAGGGCGGCGGCCTGGGCCACGAAGTCGTTCACCAGCGCCACGCGCGTCAGGCCGAAGCGGCGCTCCAGCGCGTGGCCGTCGATCAGCCAGTCCCGGTTGGTGAGGCGCATGGCGTCGCCGAACACCGGCCCGGCGACCGCGAGCACGGCGCGGTCCGGCCGCTCGGGCGCGGCGTCCAGATAGGCGGCGACCTCGTCCTCGAACGTGGCGAAGCCGTCGTTGGCGAGCGTTCGCACGGCGCGGGGACGCACGGCGTCCCCGTCCACCAGACCGAAGCGGCCGTTCGTGCCGCCGATGTCGCCGACGAGGAGGGTCAAGGCTGAAGACTCACGGGATCAGGCGGGGCGGGAGACGCGGGTCACAGGGCGGCATTCGACGGCGCCGGTCAACCGAGATCGAACAGCCGCACACGTCGCACCTTGACGAACGGCCGGACAGCCTCCTCAAAGGCGAGGCGCGCGGGCGCGTCGTCGGCCTCCGCCGCGGCGTCGCTGGCGTAGAGCGTCGAGGTGAGGAAGAAGCCCGGCGCCTCGGGGTCCTCGGCGATGGCGACGCCCCGGCATTCGGGATCGCTGCGCTCCATCTCCCGCGCGCTCGCGAACGCCGCCGCCCGGAAGGCGGCGATGTTCTGGGGCTCGACCTCGAAGACGGTGGCGACAAGCTTCATGAGCGCGACATAGTGCGGGCGCGACGCCCGCCAACACACAAAAGGGTCCTTGAGCCGAGATGACCGCGCCCGCCTTCGCGCCCGACGACCTGACCGCCCGCGTGCTGCACCGGGACGGCCTGATGCTGGTGGTGGACAAGCCCGCCGGCGTGCCGGTCCACGCCGGTCCCAAGGGCGGGCTCAATCTGGAGAGCATGTTCCACGCGCTGCGCTTCGGCCTGCCGCGCGATCCGGCGCTGGCGCACCGGCTCGACAAGGACACCAGCGGCTGCCTGGTGCTGGGGCGACACCGCAAGGCGCTCGCCCGGCTCGGCAAGCTTTTCGCCAACGGGCGGGTGGGCAAGACCTACTGGGCGGTGACGCGGGGCGCGCCCGACGCGGACCAGGGCCGCATCGACGCCCCCCTCGCCAAGCGCAGCCCCGATCGGGGCTGGTGGATGGCGGTCGATCCCGCGGGCGCGCCCTCCGCCACCGAATGGCGGGTGCTGGCGCGGGGCGCGGGCCTCGCCTTCGTGGAGTTCACGCCGCTGACCGGCCGCACGCACCAGATCCGCGTCCACGCCGCCCATCTCGGCATGCCGCTGCTGGGCGATCCCATCTACGGCGCGGAGCCGGCGGGCGGGGCGCGGCTGCATCTTCACGCCCGGTCCATCCGCGTGCCGATGCGGGAGAACCAGCCGCCGGTGCAGGTGACCGCGCCGCCGCCGCCGCACATGGCCGAGACCTTCGCGGCGATGGGCTGGCGCGTGGACGAGGATGAAGCCGCCCTATATGCCCCCGCCTGACGGCGCGCCCGCGCCGGAACAGCCTCACGGACGGACGCCCATGGCCCGCTGCCTCGTGCTGCTCAACCCCCGCGCCGGAACCCTGAAGGACCTCGCCGCCGCAAGCGGCGGGGAGCCTGCGGAGAAGGTGCGGCAGGCCTTCGCCGCGGCCGGCAAGGACGTGGACGTGCGCATGGCGCCGCCGCGCGATCTCCGCTCGGTGCTGGACGAACTCGCCCGGAGCGACGACCATGACGAGATCATCGTCGGCGGCGGCGACGGCTCGCTGTCCCGCTCGCTCGACAAGCTGCTCGCTTCCGGCAAGACCTTCGGCGTGCTGCCCTTCGGCACCATGAACCTGCTGGCGCGGGACCTCGGCGTGCCGCAGGAGATCGACGAGGCGATCGCGGCGCTCGCCCGCTCGGAGCCGGCGGAGGTGGACCTCGGCTCCATCAACGGCCGGCCGTTCCACTCCATCTCCGGCCTCGGCTTCTTCGCCCAGATGGCGCGGGCGCGGGAGGCGGCGCGGGGGCTGAAGGGGCTTGGCCGCTACGCCGGCTTCACGGTGGCGGCGCTCCGGGCGTTCTTCCGCTCCGGCCGCTCCCGCTACCAGCTCGAGATCGACGGCGCGCCGCTGGTGGTGGAGGCCACGGCGGTGCTCGTGACCAACAACCCCTTCGGCGACGGCGCCTGGCGGCGGCCGCGGCTCGACACGGGCGAGCTTGAGGTGATCGTCGCCCATTCGGGCTCGATGCGCGAGCGCCTCAGGCTCGGCGTGGACGTGGTGGCGGGCGGCTGGCGCGCCAATCCGCTGATCGAGGTGTTCCGGGCGCGCCGCGTGGAGGTGCGCAAGTCCCGCCGGCCGCGGGTGTGGGTGGCGACCGACGGCGAACTCAGCCGCGAGCCGACGCCGATCGTCTACGAGATTCGTCCGAAGGCCGCGCGCATGCTGCGTCCGCGGATGTCCGCCGATGCGCTGTCCGCCGCCCCGGCCGCGCTTGCGCCGGGCGCGGAGACGCGCGTTCCCGAACGGGAGGGCTGACCGGCGGCGGCGCTCAGGCCGCCACCAGCGCGCCTGCGCTCGCCGGCAGGGCGCGGGGCGTGGTCACCGCGCCGGAATGCAGGAGGCGCAGCACGGAGCGCACGCCGGCGTCGTGGGTCTCTGCGACCTGGCGGATCTCCTCGGCGTCGTCGAGGGTGGGCGCGAAGCCGAACACGAAGGCGCGCACCCGGATGGTCATCATGGCGTTGTGGAAGGCGTGCATGAGCGTGCGTTCGCCCTCCAGGAGCGGACGCTCCGCCAGCGACGGCACGCCTTCCTCCGCCCGCCACTGGTCGAGCAGCGCCATCCACACCGGCCAGCTGCGGGCGAGGTTGCGCGCCACGGGCTCGGCGTAGGAATCAAGCCCGGCGCGGAACAGCAGCCGGGTGGTGGTGGCGGTCATGCGGCCGATCATTCCGGCGTAGACGTCGGCGACCCTGTCGACCATGGGCTGGCCGGCGGAGGCGGCGAAGGCCTCGAGCGCGCCTTCGCTCCAGTGGGTCCGGAACGCTTCGGCGAACACGGCCTCGATCAGGTCGGTCTTGCTGTCGAAATAGCGGTAGAGCAACGCCTGGGTGACGCCGATCGAGGCGGCGAGGTCCCGCGTCGGGCCGCTGAAACCGTTGTCCGCGAAGAAGGAGCAGGCCGCGGTCACGATCTGGGCGCGGCGTGCGTCGCCGGCGAGGCGCGGGGCGCGCTTGCGGGCGACCGAGGCGAGATGTGTGACGGTCATGAACCGATCGCTTTCACGTGTCACGCGGAGGAGCCGCGCAATGAGCCTGCGATAACAATGCGCTTTTATTCCCGCCGCGGGACAGACCGGGAAAATCCGTAGCGACGATATGACGCATGAGGCGGGTGATCGCGGCGCCCGGATAACGGTCGCGTGGGGTGCGATGACGTGCGGTTCACGTCTTGGCGAGCAGGGAAGCCGCTGCGTATTGAGCGAAAGCAGGATTTGCGCCATGCTCGCCCGCGACGCCCTGCCGCAGGCGCGGGTCCGTTCCGCTCGAAATGAGGAGCGGGGGCGCTATGACGAAAGTCAGGACGGCGACGCCCGGTGCGACGTTGCGCTGCAGCGCAGCGTCCGCTAACCCAGCGTGGCGACATTCGAAGAGGTCCAGAAAACCGATGGCGCCACCGAACGCGGGTCCCGCCAGGCCGCTCTCTCCGCATCTGCAGATCTACAGGCCGATGCTGTCGATGATGATGTCGATCGTGCATCGCATCACCGGCGGCGCGCTTTATTTCGGCACGGTCCTGCTCGTGATCTGGCTGATCGCCGCCGCGTCGGGGCCGTCCGCCTTCGCAACCGCACAAGCGGTCTACGGCTCGATCCTCGGCCAGCTCGTGCTGTTCGGCTACACGTGGGCGCTGATCCACCACGCGCTCGGCGGCGTGCGCCACTTCATCTGGGATCTGGGCTACGGCTTCGACCATGACAGCCGTGAGAAGCTGATCAAGGCCGGGCTGGTCGGCTCGATCGCGCTCACCGTGCTGGTCTGGCTCGTGGCCTACGCCACGCTCGGCGCCGGCGGCTGAGGGAGACGGCGATGCGAACTCCCCTCGGACAGGTGCGCGGCCTCGGCGCCGCCCGCTCCGGCACCGGCCATTTCTGGCTGCAGCGCATGACGGCGGTGGCCAACCTCGTGCTGTCGATCTTCTTCGTCGGCCTGCTGATCTCGCTCGCCGGCGAGAGCCACGCCTCCGTCACCGCGACGCTCGCCCATCCGCTGGTGACGATCGTGATGCTGCTGTTCGTGCTGTCGGCGACCGTCCACATGCGTCTCGGCATGCAGGTCATCATCGAGGACTACGTCCACCACGAAGCGCTCAAGATCGCCGCGCTGATGCTGAACACCTTCTTCACGATCGTGATCGGCCTGTCGGCGACGTTCGCGCTTCTCAAGATCAGTTTCGGAGTCTGAACGCCATGGCCGAGGGCGCCAAGTCCAACGGAGCCGCGCCGGGCGTGAACGGTCGCGCCTATCCCTTCACCGACCACACCTTCGACGTTGTGGTGGTGGGTGCGGGCGGCGCGGGGCTGCGCGCCGTGGTCGGCTGCTCCGAGGCTGGCCTCAAGACCGCCTGCATCACCAAGGTGTTTCCCACCCGCAGCCACACCGTGGCGGCGCAGGGCGGCATTTCGGCGTCGCTCGGCAACATGGGCGAGGACGACTGGCGCTTCCACATGTACGACACCGTCAAGGGCTCCGACTGGCTCGGCGACCAGGACGCGATCGAGTATCTGGTGCGCAACGCCCCGGCCGCCGTCTACGAGCTGGAGCACTGGGGCGTGCCGTTCTCCCGCACGGAGGAGGGCAAGATCTACCAGCGGCCCTTCGGCGGCATGACCACCCACTACGGCAAGGGCACCGCCCAGCGCACCTGCGCCGCCGCCGACCGCACCGGCCACGCCATCCTGCACACGCTCTATGGCGCGGCGCTGAAGGCCAAGGCCGAGTTCTTCATCGAGTACTTCGCCATCGACCTGATGATGGACGAGGAGGGGGCCTGCGTCGGCGTCGTGGCGCTGAAGATGGACGACGGCACCCTGCACCGTTTCCGCGCCCACAAGACCATCCTCGCCACCGGCGGCTATGGCCGCGCCTATTTCTCCGCGACCAGCGCCCACACCTGCACCGGCGACGGCAACGCCATGGTGCTCCGCGCCGGCCTGCCGCTGCAGGACATGGAGTTCGTGCAGTTCCACCCCACCGGCATCTACGGCGCCGGCTGCCTGATCACGGAGGGCGCCCGCGGCGAAGGCGGCTACCTCACCAATTCCGAGGGCGAGCGCTTCATGGAGCGCTACGCGCCTTCCGCCAAGGACCTCGCCTCCCGCGACGTGGTGTCCCGCTCCATGACGGTGGAGATCCGCGAGGGGCGGGGCGTGGGCCGCAACAAGGACCACATCTTCCTGCACCTCGACCATCTGGACCCGAAGATCCTGCACGAGCGCCTGCCGGGCATCTCGGAAAGCGCCAAGGTGTTCGCGGGCGTGGACGTGACCCGGGAGCCGATCCCGGTGCTGCCGACCGTGCACTACAACATGGGCGGCATCCCCACGAACTTCCACGGCGAGGTGCTGACCAAGAAGGACGGCGATCCGGACACGGTGGTGCGCGGGCTGATGGCGCTGGGCGAGGCGGCCTGCGTGTCGGTCCACGGCGCCAACCGGCTCGGCTCGAACTCTCTGATCGATCTGGTGGTGTTCGGCCGCGCCGCGGCGGTGCGCTGCGCCGAGACCATGGAGCCGAACGCGCCCCATCGGGAGCTGCCCAAGGGCGCGTCCGATCTGGCGGTCGCCCGGCTCGACCGGGCCCGCAACGCCTCCGGCGGCACGCCCACCGCCGAGCTGCGGCTCTCGATGCAGAAGGTGATGCAGTCCAACTGCGCCGTGTTCCGCACCGGCGAGGTGCTGGAGGAGGGCAAGGGCCTGATCCATCAGGTCTGGGCCGGCGCCGACGACGTGCGCGTCACCGACCGGTCGCTGGTGTGGAACTCCGACCTGATCGAGACGCTGGAGTTTGAGAACCTGATCGCCCAGGCGGTGGTCACCATGGACAGCGCCGTCAACCGGCAGGAGAGCCGCGGCGCCCACGCCCGCGAGGACTTCCCCGACCGCGACGACAAGACGTGGATGAAGCACACCCTGTCCTGGGCGGATGCGGAGGCGCGCACGGTCGCGATCGATTACCGGCCGGTGCACACCTACACGCTGACCAATGACATCCAGTACATCGAGCCCAAGGCGCGCGTGTACTGAACGCGGGCGCCGGCGGGCTTCAGTCCGCCTGCGCCAGCCGGGCCCGAAACGCCCCGTTCGCGAACAGGGCGTCGAGCAGCGGTTCGGACCAGCAGGCGGTGAGAGGACGAAACCACTCTTGAACATCCCGCGCCACATCGACCCCGTGGAGTTCGCCCGGAGCGACGCGCCTGAGCCGGCGCGCCGCCTCCTGGCGCGCGAGATAGGCGGCGTGGCGGGGCTCCGGAGCGGCGCGCCCGGGCCCGAGCGCGTAGACCGGGCGTCCCGCGGCGATGGCGTCGGCGATCATGGAGCGGCTGTCCGCGGTGCAAAACGCCACGCCCGCCCGCCCGAGCCAGTCGCCGACCACCGGACGCGGCGCCTCCGCGTGCCACACGGCCTCCGCCAGCGTCGGGGAGCCTGCGAGCGCGGCCTTCAGCCGCGCCTCGCCGCGTGCGCCGGTGCGCCGCGAGGTGCTGAGCAGCAGGCGGGCGCCGGACCGCGCCGCGAGCCGGTCGAGGCCGTGGGCGATGCGGCCCCAGTCGTCGTCCGTATAGCCGTAACCTTCCGTGTCGCCGCCGATCAGCGCGCACCACAGCCCTTCGTCGACCGCCGCGCCCATGCCGGCGCGCAGGACCGGCGTCGGGGCGATGGGCAGGCGCACATGCGGCGCGCCGTCCGGCGCCGCCTCGTCCTCGGACAGGATCAGCAGGTCGAACATGCGCGCCGGCAGATGGATCGGCGCGCCGATGTGGATCGCGAAGGCGCCCTGACGGCGCAGCAGCGCGCCGGCGAATTCGGAGCGGCCGAGCGCGGTGACGGCCACGTCCGGGCTCATGTCCTCCGTGGTTCCGGCGAACAGCGCGCGGGCGAGCGCGTCGGCGCCGAGGGCGCCGGGATCGAGCCGGCCGCGACGCAGCGCCTGGGCGGCGAGCGGCCGGGCGAGGCTGCGGCGCAGCCGGAGCGGCGCGGTCTCGACGGTCGCGGGCGTCCGCGCGGAGATGGCCGTGGCCACGCCGAAGCACTGGTTGGTGACGCCCGGGAGCCGCGCATCGATCGCCCATATGCGCAGCGCGCGGCTCTCGTCATGCGCGCTCATGAGATCGCTCCTGCGGAGGGCGCGCGATGAGCGGAGCGCTCTCCCTTCCTCGCCCGCGGGGCGCGGTGGCGATCGTGTTCGCCAATCTGAAGGGCAATCTGGGGGATTTCGCGATCCTTCATGCCATGCTGGCGGAGGCGGGGCGGGCGTTTCCGGGGCGGGCGCTCCATGTCTACTCGCATCCGCTGCACGGTGTCGACGACGCCCGCATGACGGCGTTCCGCGCGCAAGCGCCGGCGTTCGACTATCGCGGCCCGACGCACAGCGCGCCGCTTGGCCGCTTCCGCACGCTGGCGCTGAAACTCCGGCTCACGCCCGTCAGTCTCGGAGGGGCGATCCGCAAACGCGCCGCGTCCTGGACCGGCCGCTTCGCCGGTTTCGGATCATACGAGGCCGTGCTGTTCGCCGGCGGCGAGCAGTGGGGCGGCCGGGATCTCGGCGGCGCGATGTTCGCGACGCTGGGCGCGGTCCGCCGGCAGGGGGCCGTGGCGGCCGCGTTTCCATTCTCGGTCAAGCCCAGCCTGCTGCGGCTGCATTCGCCGTCCGGGCTGAAGCGCCTGTTCGCCGCGTTGTCGCGCCCGCTCGTCACCCGCGACGAGGCCTCGGCCGATCTGCTGCGCGGCGCGGGCGTGCCGGCGGAGAAGGGCGCCGACAGCGTCTTCGGGCTGTCGGCGGAGGCCGCGGCCATACCCCTCGCGCGCGACCGCGATCCGGAGCGCGTCCTCATCGCCGCGACCGGCGACGCGGACCACGTTCTCGGGGCGGCCGAGCGGCTCATGTCGGACGGTCTGCGCGTGGAGGCGCTGACCACCTGCGCCGAGGAGGACGCCGCCACGCTCGCGGCCCTCAGCGACCGGCTGGGCGTCGTCGGCCGCGCGCCGCTGACCTGGCAGGAGACGGTGGCGGAGTTCAAGGCCAGCCGGCTGGTGGTCACCAACCGGCTGCACGGCGTGATCCTCGGCGTGCTGGCGGAGGCGACGCTGCTGCCGGTCGCCAACCGCACCAAGGTGCGCTCCTTCGTGGAGGACGCGGCGCTCGAGCGCCATGCGGACGATCTCGCCGCGATCGACGGCGCGCTGGCGCAGGCGGCGCTCGCCGGCCGCGACGACATTCTGGCGCGCATGCGCGCCCATCACGACCGCAGCCTCGGCCTGCGGCGCAGCCCGCTCGCGCCCGCCCCGGCGCGCGCGGTTCCCGAACCTGTTTCGTCCGGCGGAGAACAGCCACAATGGTCGAGCTGAGCCTTCCCAAGAATTCGCGCGTCACGGAAGGGCGCACCTGGCCGAAGCCGGCGGGGGCGAAGACGCTCACCGAGTTCCGGGTCTACCGCTGGAACGGCGACGACGGGCTGAACCCGCACATCGACACCTATTACGTCGACCGCGACGACTGCGGGCCGATGGTCCTGGACGGGCTGATCTACATCAAGTCCAAGATCGACTCGACGCTGACCTTCCGCCGCTCCTGCCGCGAAGGCATCTGCGGCTCCTGCGCCATGAACATCGACGGCACCAACACGCTCGCCTGCACCAGAGGCATGGACGAGTGCGCCTCCGGCGGCACGGTGAAGATCTACCCGCTGCCGCACATGCCGGTGGTGAAGGATCTGGTGCCGGACCTCACCCGCTTCTACGCCCAGCACGCCTCGGTGGAGCCGTGGCTCAAGACCGACACCCGCGCGCCGGGCACGGAATGGCGCCAGAGCCGCGAGGACCGCGAGAAGCTGGACGGGCTCTACGAGTGCATCCTCTGCGCCTGCTGCTCCACCTCCTGCCCGAGCTACTGGTGGAACGGCGACCGCTATCTCGGCCCCGCCGCGCTGCTGCAGGCCTACCGCTGGCTGATCGACAGCCGCGACGAGCGCACGGGCGAGCGGCTGGACGGGCTGGAGGACCCGTTCAAGCTCTACCGCTGCCACACCATCATGAACTGCGCCAAGGCCTGCCCCAAGGGCCTCAATCCGGCCAAGGCCATCGCCGCCATCAAGGGCATGATGGTCGAACGGCAGTTCTGACAGCCCGGCGTCTGCCGCATTTTTGTGCGTGCCCGCCGGTCGACGGCGGGTCGCGGCCGGCCCACGTGATGCTCCTGCGGGACGTCACGTCAAGGGAGGCCGATATGAACGACACCATCGAACAGACGCGCGCCTGGAGCGTCGAGAACGTTCAGGACTTGCAGAATCTCGCCCGCGAGAAGGTGCCGGCGAGCGTGATCGCGCTGCGCCTGCGCCGCTCGCAGCAGGACGTGCGCGCCAAGGCGACCGAACTCGGGCTGTCTCTGCCGGCGGAATAGGCGGCAAGGCCGACGGCGATCGCGCTTGCGCGCCGCAGGGCGCCGCTGCGCGGTCTGCTGGTCCGATTGGCGCAGGACGGTTCGCTCGGATGGCGGGAAGCCTCGGCCGGGCGACCCGCCATGAAAAAGGCCGCGCCTCTCCCGGGGAACGAGAAGAGACGCGGCCTGCAACCCGGCGGGGGGCGCCGGGGTGTTACTTCAGCTTGCTGAGCGAGGTGTCGAACGACAGGCTGGCCAGGAAGCGCGCGCCGCAGGAGCTGCGCTGTCCGATGAACTGAGCGCATTCGCTCCTGGACAGGCCGCTGTCGGTGTAGCGCAGGTCGAGCGTCATCGCCTTGTAGGTGAGGCCGCCGCCCACGTTCCAGAACGTGTACTCGGGCGCGAAGTTGTCCGAGATCCACTGCTTGCCGATTTCGCCCGACACATAGGCGCCGAGGACCGGGAACTGCGGCAGCGAGGCCAGGGCGTATTTGCCGAACAGCGAGGCGTGGGTGCCGTCGACATCCTTCACGCCGATGAACTTGCCGGTCCAGAACAGGTTGGCGCCGATGGTGAACTCGTCGGTGAGGGCGTATTTGGCGATGCCGTACACCTTGTAGAAGTCGAGCTCGCGGACGCCGCTGTCTTCGCCGGAGTAATCGATCCAGACATAGCCCACGTCCAGCGACAGCCGGTCGAAGGTGTGGCGGACGCCGCCGTAGATGTCGATTTCGGCGCTCGGATTGGTGCCGTCGAAGTCGACGTTCGACGCCCAGACGCCCGCATAGACCCAGTCGAACGCCGAAAGCTCGGCGTAGCCCTGGATCGCCGGGTCGCCCTTGGTCTGGCTGACGCTGCGCAGGTTGTATTCGCTCGCGAGCTTGACGCCGAAGGCGATGTCGATCGGCAGGATCGGCTCGGCGGTCATGGGCGTGGCGAGGTCGGCCGCTGCGGCGGGCGCTGCGGCGAAGCCGGCGGCCGCAATCATCAGCGCGCCGCATGCGTGTTTCAGGTAGGACATTTCGATCAACCCCGTCAAAACAACTAGACGACTGATACTTTCTGACTCTAGCAATATCATCTAGCTTAATTTTTGTCGTTTAGATCGAAGCAGAGCGCCTGTGACATTTATGCTGCAACGCAATAATCTTGGATAGAAGTTCGACGACGGCGCCCTTATGAGGCGCAGCCCACAGCATGTGGGGGCCGTGAGCCGCCGAACATCTCCGGTTACGGCGCGCCGACGGGCGCTTCGTCTGGGTTGCGCCGGAAGAGGTACAGCATCGGACCTTTGACCGAGGTCTCGGCCAGCGGGATCTTCAGCTGCTCGGTCATGTAGCGCAGCACGATGGCGGCGGCGGCGGGCGAGAGCAGCGGCTTCCACAGCCAGATGTCCCGCTCCCGGTCGACGCCGTTCTCCTCGAACAGCGCCGTCTCGGCGTTCACGCCGGAGCCGATGCGCCAGCCGGAGGGCTCGGTCCCGAACTCCTTGATGTAGCTCAGGAACTCAAACTTCACCTGTTGCGGGCTGAACACCATGGCGCTCACCCCGGCACGGGGGTGAGACGGGCGTGGATCGACACGTCCGGGGTCGCCGCGCGCCAGCGCGCCACGCCCGCGGCGCCCGCGCGCTTCTCGTCCGCGGACATCTGGCCCACCACGCCCTCCAGCGCGCTCAGGGCCGTGCCCACGCCGTGCTGGGCCGCGAGCGACAGCCACACGTAAGCCTCCACGCGGTCCTTCTCGACGCCGACGCCGTTGGCGTAGAGGAAGCCGAGCCGGGCCTGGGACGGGTAGTGGCCGCCCTCGGCAGCCTTGCGGTACCAGCCGGCGGCGGCGGTCGCGGAGTTGTCCTGCGCCGTGGGCTTGGACAGCAGTGTGGCCAGATTGTACTGGGCGTAGAGGTCGCCCTGCTCGGCCGCGCGGGTGAGCCAGACCACCGCCTGCCGCTCGTCGCGCTCCACGCCCTGGCCCATGGCGAGCATCGCGCCCACGTTGGTCTGGGCCAGCGCGTTCCCGGCCTCGGCCGCCGCGAGATAGAGCGCGAAGGCCATCTGGGGCGAGGCCGCGCAGCCTTCGCCGTGGGCGTACATCACGCCGAGCCAGGTCTTGGCCTCGGCGTGGCCGGCGTTTGCGAGGCTCTGAAACAGCTCGAACGCGAGCTCGAAGTCCTCGCGGTTGTAGGCGGCGATGGCCTGTTCGAGCGGCGAGCCGCGCTCGGCGTCAACCTTGGCGGAGAGCATGGGGTCAGCCTTTCGGGTTCTGGTAGAGGGGTTGCTCGACCGGGCCGAGCGGCGCCCGGGCGACGCGCGCGGCCAGAACGGCCTGCAGCCACGCGGCGACGTCGGAGGTCTGGCGCGGCAGCGGCTGGCCGATGGTCTCGGGGCGGTGGGTGGTGCCGAAGCGGGACAGCGCGAGATGCTCGGCTTCGGCCTCCGCGGCGCGGGCTTCGATCTCGGCGCGCCAGCGCTCCAGCGTCGCGGCGGGCTCGGCGCCGTAGACCGACACGCGGCAGAGCGTCCGGCCGATCGCGGTCGGCTGCAGGATGACGACGGCGGTGTCCCGCTCGTCCGACAGCAGCACGAGATTGGGGAACAGAACGGCGGCGCGCAGGGGGCGTCCGTCGCGGGTCTCGGCGTCGGAGACGGTCCAGCCGCCCTCCGGGTCGGAGGCGGCGAGGCGGCCAGCGGCGAGCGCCGCGGCGGTCAGCTTCCAGTTCGCCTTGAATTCGAGCCAGATCTCGTCGGAGCGGTTGGGCTTGTGGTTGCCGAAGGCGCCGCTCTCGCGGTTCAGCCGCTGCAGGCCCGCCTCGGTCCAGTTGGGGGCGATGTCGAGATTGACGAAGATCAGCGGGCCCCAGCTTCGGGCCTGGGCGGTGAGCAGGCGCTCGGGCCTGAGGCCGAGGTACTGGTGCATCTCCGGCGTGCCGTCGCCGAGCTCGCTCGCGGGGATCGCGGCCCGGTCGCGGCTGTAGCCGCAGGAGGTGAAGGAGCACTTGGTCTTGGCGCCGGTCTGGCACTGCAGCGGCACCGCGCGGCAGCCGCCGTGCTGGGCCTTGTTGAAGCGCGCCGCCAGCCCGGTCGCGGTCCGCTGCACATGGACGCCGTGGGTGCCGACGGTGAAGGGCAGCAGGTCGCCCACGTTCGGGATCGCCTCATGGGCGCCGACGCAGACCCAGTCCCGGGTCCACACCGCCTCGTCCTCGAGCCGGGTGAAGGCCAGCGAGCGGACGGCGGCGGGCGGCAGCGTCCGGGCGTCGCCGGTGGTGGCCTCCATGTAGAAGGCGGGGGCGGCGAGATCCTGCCCCTCGTCGAAGTAACCGAGGTCCGGGCGGTGCTCCATGGGGCTGCGCCTCATCGAATGCGGGGAAGGGGCCCTCCGCCCGCGGCGCGAAACCGCGGGCGGAGGGGAGGGGCTCAGGAGGCCGTGGAGGCCAGCGCCGGGGACTCGTAGTCCGCGCGGCCGCGATGCTTGATCGCGTCGGCCGGGGGCTGCGGCAGCGGGCCGTCCTGCATGAAGTGGTTCAGGACGTTGCCCACCAGCTTCGAGATGTTGTTGTCGCCGTTGTTCCAGGGCAGCGAGCCGCAGAACGCGATCGACGAGAACGAGAAGCAGGCGCCGCCGTTCGGGGTCTCGTGGAAGGCCACGTCGCCGCGGACGCGGGGATGCACCGTGCCGTCGAGGCCCTGCTGGTTGAAGCCGAAGTCCTCCATGACGAGCAGGTAGGCTTCGGTGTGCCGGCCGGCCGAGGTGGCCACCGCCAGGGTGTGCGGGGGCGAGCCGAGCGTGACGTCGACGATGTCGAGCTCCAGACCGGCGCAGCCGCCGCCCACGAGGCCGAAGTTGCCGAGCGGCTCGTCGTAGGAGATGCCCTCGAAGGCGAAGGCCACGCGGGGATCGTTGCTGTCCGGGGTGCGCGAGTAGTAGGTCGAGATGTCGAAGCCTTCGTTCGTCATGCCGACGCCGGCGACCGAGTAGAGCGACCGGCCGCGGAAGCGCCACATGCCGCCGAGCTCGCCCGTGCCCTGGTGGTAGTACTCGCCGGGCTCCGCGCGCCAGGTGCGGATGCCGCTCTCGCAGCGCCGCATCTCGGTGATGACGCCGCGGCCGATGTCGTCATAGGCCGGGTGGTACGAGTGCACCCAGTACCAGGCGTCGGCGCCCATATACATCAGGCGGCCGCCGCGCTGGGTGTAGTTGTGCAGCGCGTCGAGCTGCGTGCCCGAGTTGTGCTCCGGATGCGAGCCGGTGATGACGACGTTGTAGTTCTCGAGCCGGGCGAGGCCGTCATAGGTGACGTCCTCGTCGGTGATGACGTCGTACTCGTAGCCCATCTGCTCCAGCCAGTAGATCAGATGGAGGTCGGCCGGGTACTGCCACGGGGCCTGGGCCAGGAAGTGGTCGTACTTCGGACGGATCGACAGGATCGGCCGCAGGCGCGACGACATGCAGATGCCCGAACCGTCGGTGTGCGTGTCGTAGATCGAGCCGCCGTATTCGCGGTGCTCGGCCAGGAACATGTTCTGGTGCTGCATGATCGGCACGCGGTACACGAACAGCTCCGCGCCGCCGGCGTTGCAGGCCACGTGCTCGTTGGCGTAGGCCATGTAGGAGATGGTCGGGACCATCACCGCGATCTTGGACTGCTCCTTGCCGATCTTCGGCACGACCCAGAACGGTAGGTAGTCCTCGTCGCCGTCCGTGGTCGTGACCTTGAGCGCGTAGAAGCGGCTCTTGATGTCTTCCGGCACGGTCCAGACGACGTCTTCCGACCAGCGGGCGTTGTCCACGTCGTCGTCGTGGAAGTGGATGCCGCCGTACTCCTTCTTGGCGTATTTCCAGTCGAAGTTCTGGCCGGACCAGTTGTAGCCGGTGAGCGCGCGGGTCGGGCAGTTCACCAGCTGCGCGTCGAAGCGGTAGGGGCCGTTGTCCTTGGCCTTGAGGGTGCTGATGCCGTCCCAGAAGTCCCAGGCGGCGACGATCAGGCCGGACAGCTCGCCGGTGGGGCCGGAGTTGCGGCGCTCGGTCAGGCCGGGCTGCGCGCCGAGCTTCATCTGCTCGATCTCGAAGCGGCTCAGCGCCTTCTTCAGGATGCGCGGGCTGTCGATCTTGCCGTTGTACTTGCCGGTGAACCAGACGCCGACCGGGAGCGAGGAGGCGCCGAGCGGATCGTCGCTGATCTTCTCCACGTAGGCCGCCAGCGCGACCGGCGCTTCGGTGTGCTCGATCGTGGTCTTGATCCTGGTCTTGACCGGCTCGATCACCGGATCGAGGGCGTAGACCACCTGCGGCTCATGATAGAGCGTGACGTCGCCGGTGGCGGCGTCGAAGGTGGCGGCGACGAAGTGCCAGGCGTGGTCGCGGATCGGGGCGCCGGTGGTGATCTTGTGGCCGTTGATCCGGAGCTCGAGGCAGCCCTCCTCGTTGATGAACAGGCCGTAGCCCTTGCCGTCCATCCACTTGGTCACGAGGCCCTGGGCGCCGTGCTTCCAGTACCGCGGATGCGTCTTCGGCGTCGTCGGCCAGATGTAGCACTGCAGCGTGAAGCTTTCGACGTGGAACTGCGGCGCGTCCTCCACATAGCCGTAGGAGCCGCCGTGGATGATCTGCTTGCGGCCCTTGTAGGTCCCGTTGGCGGCCGCCTCGACGGGCTTCTCGATGAAGCCGGGGCCGCGCGGGTTGGTGTCGCCGTGGATCATCTGGACGATCTCGGCCTTGAACTCGGCCGGGCCGTCGCAATTGACGTAGAACTTGATTTCGTCGCCGGGGTGGACGCTGAATTTGTCAGCGTATCCAGTCAACCGCATGGCGCACATCGGATTTCTCCAGTTATTCGCTTGCGCGAGGCAAAGGCCGGGCGTTTGCGCCGACGGGATCGCCAGCGCATCAAGGCTTGGGGGGGACTGAGGACCGAGCGGCCCTCAGTCCCGATCGAAGGGGTGGTTCAGGTGACGGGCCAGTTGTCGTCCCGATGCTTCCACCCTTCGGTGAAGTGCTCGGGCATGCCGGCCGTTTCGGGCAGCTCGTCCAGACGCATCAGGAAGATGTCGTGCTGGATCTCCTGCTCGCAGGTGTAGACCTTGTCGTTGACGAACTCCGGCGGCACGCCGCGGACGCCCGACAGGCGGCCGATCCGCCACTCGGCGTCGATCTTGGTGCAGATGACCACCAGCTTGCCCTTGGGGGACTCGCCGCGCATGCGCAGCAGCACGCGGCGCAGATCGGGGTTCTCATGCACGCCGCCGGTGACGACGGTGGTGTCGCCGGGCGTTTCGCACTTCAGCACCGAGAAGCCCGCGACCCCTTTCATGGAGTCGACGCACTCCCGGTGCTCCTTGATCATGGCCTCGCGTTCGGGCGTGCCCTTCTTGGGGATTGGAATCATCGCAGACCTCTCTGAAGCATCGCGGCCTTCTCGAAGGCGCGGAGAGTGTTCGATCGCAAGATGAGCGACCGTCAAAAAGGAGAAGAGGCGATTCCTCTTCTTTGTTTTTGCGAGTTCTAATCTATTCCCAATCCGGACGTTGCGTCAATGGCGACTAGATATTTTTCTAGATGAAAAATCTAGCTAGTTAGATCGTCATGTGGCGCTCGACCAGCTCGTCGGTCATCTCCCCGATGGGGCCCCGGGCGACGACCCGGCCGTTGTCCACCATCAGGAAGGCGTCGCCGAGCTTGCGGGCCACCTTGATGTGCTGCTCGGTCAGGATCAGGCTGATGCCCAGCTCCTTGTTGAGCATCTTCAGGATCTCGCCGATCTCGTGGACGATGTTGGGCTGGATGCCCTCGGTCGGCTCGTCCAGCAGCAGGATCTTCGGCCCGACCGCGAGCGCGCGGGCGATGGCGAGCTGCTGCTTCTGGCCGCCCGAGAGCAGGCCGGCGCGGCGCTCCAGGTTGTCCTTCAGATAGGGGAAGATCCTGAGGCAGATCTCGGGGATCTCGGGCGCCTTGTCGGCGCGGGCGAAGGTGCCGAGCAGGATGTTCTCGCGCACGGTGAAGTCCGAGAGGATGCCGCGCCCCTGCGGCACGTAGCCGATGCCGTAGGGCGCGCGCTGGTGCGGCGGCTTGGCGCCGATGTCGGCGCCGTTGATGCGGATCGCGCCGGTGGAGCGGTCGGTCAGCCCCATGATGGTGCGCATCAGCGTGGTCTTGCCCACGCCGTTGCGGCCCAGCACGCACAGGCACTGGCCTTCCTCCAGATCGAAGGACACGTCCTTGAGGATTCGCGTCGCGCCGTAATAGGACGTGACGTTGTCGAAGTTGAGCAGCGCGCTCATGCCGCCTCCTTCTCGCCGAGATAAACGTCGCGCACGCGGGGATTGGCCTCGATCTCCTGGAGCGAGCCCTGGGCCAGCATCGAACCCATGTGCATGACCGTGACCACGTCCGCGATCTCGCGCACGAAGCCCATGTCGTGCTCGACCACGATCAGGGTCGCGGTCTTCTGCAGGTCCTTGAAGATGCGGGCGGTTTTTTCGATCTCGCCCTCGGTCATGCCGGCGATGGGCTCGTCCATCAGCAGGAGGCGCGGCTCCTGCATCAGCACCATGCCGATCTCCAGCCACTGGGTCTCGCCATGGGACAGGATGCCGGCCTGCTCGCCGAGCCGGGTCGTGAGGCCCGCGAGCGTCGCGATCTCGTCCAGCTTCTCCTTCAGCCCCGCCTTGTGGAACTTGAACAGGTTCCAGAACGGGTTGGTCTGGCGGCTGTAGGCCACTTCGAGGTTCTGGCGCACGGTGAGGTTCTTCAGAACCGCCGGCACCTGGAACTTCCGCCCGATGCCGGCGCGGGCGATGACGTGCTCGTGTTTGGCGGTGATGTCCTCGCCCGCGAACAGGATCGCGCCCGAGGTCGGCTTGATGCGGCCGGTGACGAGATCCATCGTTGTGGTCTTGCCGGCCCCGTTGGGACCGACGAGGCAGCACAGCGTCCCCTCGGTGACCTCCATGCTGAAGTCGTTGATCACCTTGGTGGCGTCGAAGCTCTTGGACAGGTTCTTGATTTCGAGAAGTCCGGGCATCTCGGCTCCCTCACTCGGCCGGCAGGGGCTTGGCGTCGCCGTTGGTTTCGGCGGCGGGGGTCTTCGGCTTGGTCGCGAGCAGGCCGAGCGCGGATTCGAGCAGGCTCGCGAGGCCGTTCGGCAGGAAGCGGACCACGACGATGAAGAAGCCGCCGAGGATCAGGAGCCAGGTGGCGAGGAAGGCGTCGCCGAGATAGCTCTGCGCGCCCTGGATCAGGAACGCGCCGCACATGGCGCCGAGCAGCGACAGCCGGCCGCCGATCGCGGCCCAGATCACCATCGACAGGCTGAAGCCCACGTCGAGCTGCGCCGGCGAGACGTACTGCACCAGCATCACCAGGCAGCAGCCGGCGAAGGCCGCGATCGCGCCGGAGATGGTGTAGATCGCGGTCTCGTAGCCGGCGACGCTGTAGCCAAGGAAGCGCACGCGCTCGGCGTCGTCGCGGATCGCCTGGGTCACCAGTCCGAACGAGCTCTGGGTGATGAGCTTCGCCACCACCGTCGCGGTGACGAGGATCGCGAGCACGATCCAGTAGGCGGTCGAGCTGTAGGGGTCGATCTCGAAGCCGCCGAGCTGCAGCGGGGAGGGCGGCGTGATGCCGTTGACGCCGCCGGTGTAGGGCTGGCGGTCGAGAATGATGGTGTAGAAGGCCGACAGCATCGCGAGCGTCATGATCGCGAAGAACGGGCCGGACACGCGCGCCCGGAACATGACGCCGCCGAAGATGGCGCAGAACAGCGTCGGGACCGCGATCGACAGGATCAGGCCGGCGGCGGTGTTCGAGAACGGCTCCCAGAACCAGGGCAGCTGGTCGAGGCTGTTGTTCAGCATGAACGGCGGGATCGGGTTCGATTCCGTCTGGCTCTGCATCTGCATGGTCATGGCCATGCCGTAGGCGCCGAGGCCGAAGGCGATGCCCTGGCCGAGGTTGAGGATGCCGCCGAAGCCCCAGCACAGGCTGATGGACAGCGCCAGCATGCCGTAGACGCCGTAGGTGGCGAGCTGGTTGAGCAGGAAGTCGTCGCTCACGAAGCTCGGGATCACCGCCAGTCCGAGGAAGAACGCCGTGTAGACGAGCCACTGGGCGGTCTTGTTGTGGTAGAGGTTGCCCATGGTTCTCACTCACCCATGCGGTTGCTGTTGAGGACGAGGGCGCGCGTCACCGGCGCGCTCCCGCCTGGGCGAACAGGCCCTGCGGCCGGAAGCGCAGGAACACCACGATCAGCACGAAGATGACGAAGCGCGCGAAGGTGTCGTTGGTGAAGAAGGCGAAGATGGACTGAAGTTCGCCCGTCACCCCGCTCGCGACCACCGTGCCGGCGAGCGAGCCGCCGCCCGTGACCACCATCAGGAAGGCCTGCACCACGTAGCTCGCGCCCATGGTCGGCAGGACGATCGCCAGCACGCCGAACAGGGAGCCCGCGACGCCGGCGAGGCCTGCGCCCAGCGCGAAGGTCATCATGTAGACGCGGCTCGAATTGATGCCGAAGGAGGCCGCCATCTCCTTGTTCTGCATCACCGCGCGCACCTGGACGCCGAAGCGGGTCTTGTAGAACAGCAGCCAGACGCCGAGCACGCACAGCGCCGTCACCAGCAGGATGACCACGCGGAAGCTGGAGATGGAGGCGAAGCCGAGCGAGATGTTGCTGGAGAAGATTTCGGGCGCCGCGAGATATTTCGGGTCGCTGCCGAAGATCAGCCGCACGCCCTGCATCAGCACCAGCGAGACGCCGTAGGTGGCGAGCAGCGTGTCCAGCGGCCGGTTGTAGAGGTAGCGGATCAGCCCCCGTTCGAGCGCGAGGCCCACCGCGCCCACGATGACGAAGGACGCCGGGATGCACAGCAGGTAGGGCAGTCCTAGGTAATACTGCAGCATGTAGGAGGAGTAGGCGCCGAGCATGATGAACTCGCCGTGCGCCATGTTGATGACCCCGGCCGCGCCGTAGATGATCGTGAGCCCGAGCGCGGCGATCAGCCAGATGCTGGCGATGCTGAGCCCGAGGATGAGCGCGTTGAGGAGCGAGCCAAGGTCCATCGTGCCGATCCGTGGTTTCTAGAAGCAGGACGTCGGGCGCGACGGCGCCCGTTGGAAAAAGCGGGATGGCGGGCCCGTCGGACGTCTGTCCGCCGGGCCCGCCATCGTCAGGCGTCAGATGACGTTGGTGCGGACCTTGCCGTCCGGGGCCTTCAGGCCGTCCTTGGTGCAGACGCCGGCGTCCGGGTAGATCGAGTACGGGTCCGGAGCCACGTGCTTCTCGGCGGCCTTGACGATCTTGAACGTGCCGTCCGCCTGGCACTGGCCGATCTTCGGCTTGAGCCAGGTGTTGAAGTTGTTCTCGTCGATCCAGACCAGGCCTTCCGGCGAGACCGCGTCCTCGACCCGGACGCCGCCCGAATGGTCGCGGATGGCGCGGGGGGTGACGTTCTCGAAGCCGACGGCGGCGGCGGCCTTTTCAAAGCCGGCCTTGAACACGTAGGCGGTGAGGTACGTCTCCTCCATGTTGTAGTGGGTCACGCCGTTCTTGCCGTACTTCGACTTCAGGAAGTTCTCGACGAACTTCTGGTTGGTCGGGTTGTCGAGCGACTGGAAGTACGGCGCGGACAGGAAGTGGCCGGCGCCGAACTCGGCGCCCATGGCGCGGGTCTCGATCTCGCCGGTGGTCAGCGAGGCGATCGGCATGGTGTCGACCTTGAAGCCTTCCTGCTTGAACTGCTTGTGGAAGGCGATGTCGGAGGCGCCGACCACGGTCGAGAAGATGAAGTCCGGCTTGGCGTCGCGGATCTTGTTGAGCACGGGGCCGAACTCGGACGAGCCGAGCGGAATGTACTCCTCGCCGAGCAGCTCTCCGCCGGCCTTCTCAAGCCAGATCTTGGCGTTCTTGTTGGACTCTTTCGGCCACACGTAGTTGGAGCCGACGAAGAAGACCTTCTTGCCGAACTTTTCGACCATGAAGGGGATGAGGTCCTGGGAGTGCTGGTTGGCCAGCGGGCCGGTGCAGATGGTGTTCTGCGTGCACTCCGCGCCTTCGTAGCAGGTCGGGTAGTAGAGCAGGTGGTTGCGCTGCATGACGGTCGGAAGGATCGCCTTGCGGCTCGCCGAGGTGTAGCAGCCGAACAGGGCCGTCACCTTCTCGCGCAGGATCAGCTCCTTGGTCTTCTCGGAATAGACGCCGAAGTCCGACTTGGCGTCCACGATCACGGGCTCGACCGGCACGCCGCCGACGCCGCCGTTCTTGTTGATCTCCTCGAAGGCGTACTGCAGCGCCAGCGTGCTGTCCTCTTCCGGAACGGCGAGCGCGCCGGTCAGCGAGAACAGAAGGCCGACCTTGATGGGCTCGCCCTTCTTGAGCGGGGCCGCGTAGGCCTTGTCCGAGGTCATGATGTTCGGCATCGCGATCGCGGCGGCCGATGCGGCGGCGGCGGTCGTAAGCAGTCTGCGGCGCGTGAAGTCCATCGTCTGTGGTCCCTTGAGGCAGCGAGAAAGGGTGCGGCCGGATCGGTGATCCGGTCGGGAAAAACAAGGCGCCTTTGCCGTTATGTCTAGATGCTATGATTGGATGCGCAGCCGCGTCAATGCCTTTCCGGCCGGTGACGGATGTTTCCTCAGAGGGGCGTTTCTGGCGCCTCACAGAGATGCATCAGGGGCGTTCCTGGCCTGGAATCGCACTTAGTTTAAGCAATTCGGCCTTGGAGCTTATGTGTTTACGGGGGCGGGCCGGTCGGAGATGCGCCGCGCCCGCGGGCCTGAGAGGGCGTGGAAGGCCCGGAAAGAATGTGGCTTGCGCCCTCAAATTGTGATCTAGATGTTTTTGCTAGGCGATGGGCGCGGGCGCCGCGCGGCGGCGCAATGAGCCTTACGGCCACTTGGAATAGGCCTGCTTTGAAGGCTATGGGAGTTGTAGAAAGAAAAACGCATGCGATTCTGGCGATCCGCTCCACGTGCGGTCACGATGCTTGTTAGGCTCACATGAAGATACTGATCGCCGACGATCACTGGGTGGTGCGTGAATCGCTCAAGCAGGTGATGCGGCGTCTGCAGCAGACGCTAGACGTTTTCGAGGCCGAGACCTTCGCGGAAGCGGAGGAGACGCTCGCCGTCCATCCGGACATCGACCTGATGCTGGTGGACCTGGTGATGCCCGGCTTCGAAGAGTTCGACGGCTTGCGGCGCCTGCGCGCCACCTTCCCCGACACTCCCGTTGTGGTGATCTCCGTCCATGAGGACGTGGACCATGTCATGCGCTCGCTGGAGCAGGGCGTGATCGGCTACATCCCCAAATCGTCCGGCGGACAGGAGATCGAGCGCGCGCTGGAGCGGGTGCTCGAGGGCGAGGTGTCGTTCCCGCGCCGGATCATCGAGCGCTCGAACGCGCCGGTCGCGCCCAAGGCCATCGGGGCGCCGGCGCGTCCTGCGCCGCCGGCGCCCGCTGCGCCCGCGGCCGGCCCTGAGCGCGACGCCGATCTGCTCACCGCGCGCGAGCGGGACGTGCTGGCGCTGCTGGGGCAGGGCTATTCGGTCAAGCGCATCGCCTCCGAGCTCGACCTCAGCAGCCAGACGGTGCGGGTCCACCTCGGCAACGTGATGAAGAAGCTGAACATGCGGGACCGCTCCGAGGCGGTGCATTACGCCATCAGCAACTATGAGGCGCTCGCCGAGCGTGGCTGACGATCCGCAGGCCAGGGCCCTGACGCTCGACGCGACCGTGCTCGCCGGTCTCGACATGCTGCCCGACGGCGTCGCGATCTGGGGCCCGGACCGCCGGCTCGCCTACGGCAACGGCGCGCTGCGGCGCAGCCTGGACGCGCCGCCTGCGGTCGGCGAGGCGTTCGACGATTTCGCGCGCCGCGTCGCCCAGTCCCACGAGCTGGCGCTGATGGAGCCGGACGATTGGGTCGCGACCGAGATCGCGGACTTCGGCAAGGAGAAGTCGGTCGACTACGTGCTCGCCCACGGCGCGGTGATGCAGGTCACCCAGCGGCCGACTCGCGACGGCGGCATGACGGTCGCCTATTCCGACGTCACCGCGATCAAGCGCAACGAGCAGGCGCTGCGCGCCGCCAAGGAGGCGGCGGAGGCGACCGACGAGGCCAAGTCCCGCTTCCTGCGCGCGGCGAACCACGATCTGCGCCAGCCGTTGGCCTCGCTCAAGATCCTGATCTACAGCTGCATGCGCGAGGAGGACGAGCGCGTCCGCGCCGAGATGCTGCACGCCATGAGCGTTTCGGCGCTGATCATGGAGGACCTGCTCGGCGCGCTGCTGCAGATCGGCCAGCTCGACGCCGGCCGCATCCAGCCGCGGGTGACGAGCTTCCAGCTGTCCCAGCTGTTCGAGCGGCTGGCGATCCAGTTCCGGCATCAGGCCGAGGAGAAGGGGCTGAAGCTGCGCTTCGTCACGCCTCGGGGCACGGTGGCGACCGACCGGGCGCTGCTGGAGCGCATCCTCTCCAACTTCGTCGCCAACGCCATCCGCTTCACGGAGGTCGGAACCGTGCTGGTCGGCTGCCGCAAGGAGGGCCGGATGCTGCGCATCGAGGTGGTGGACACCGGCCGGGGCGTGAAGGACGAGGACCGGGAGCGGGTGTTCGACGAGTTCTACCGCGCGACCGAGGAGCGGCGGGTGCAGAAGAGCGGGCTCGGGCTCGGGCTCAACATCGTTCGCCGCCTCGCGGAGCTGCTGGAGCATCCGGTGCGCCTGCGCTCCCGCGTCGGTCGCGGCTCGATCTTCTCGGTCTCGGTGCCGCTCGGCAACGTCTGGCACAGCGAAGGCGGCGAGATCGAGATCAGCGAAACGGTGGCGGGCGAGTTCGCCGGCGTGCCGGTGCTGCTGGTGGAGGACGACGACATCCTGCGCCGGAGCATGACCCAGCTGCTGCAGCGCTGGGGCATCGAGGTCCACGCCGCGGCCGACGAGGCGGAGGCGGTGCGGCTCGCCGCCGAAGGCGTCTCGGTGCGCATGATCGTCGCCGACTTCAATCTCAAGAGCCGCACCGGCGTCGAGGTGGTGCGCGCGCTCAGGGCCGTGTTCGGCGCCGAGACTCCGGCCATGATCGTGACCGCCGATGCGGAGCCGCGGGTGCTCGCCAGCATCCGCGAGGCGGGCCTGCCGGTCCTCATCAAGCCCGTAAGCCCGCCGCGATTGCGGGTTCTCATGCACAATCTGCTGTTCGAGCCCGGCCATGCGGCCGGTCCGAACTGACGCGCGTTTCGTCCGGAGGGCGTAAATCTTGGCCGCCGACCTGCCCCCTGTTCCCATCGGGAGCATGATTCCGCTCACCGGGCCGTCCGCCGCGGACGGCGCCGAGTTCCGCAAGGGCATGATCCTCGCCGTGGAGGAGCTGAACGCCCGCGGCGGGCTGCTCGGCCGGAGGTTCGAGCCGATCTTCGCCGACACCTGCCGCCAGACGGCTGAGGAAGTGGTGGCGGCCGCCCGCTGGCTGATCGAGAAGCATCAGGTCCACGCCATCGTCAACGGCTACAACATCGGGCCGCAGAACTCCGAATACGAGCCGATCGCCGACGCCGGCATCATCTACGTCCACGCCAACACGCTGCTGCAGCACCACGACACGGTGATGAGCGATCCCGAGCGCTACTTCGGGTGCTTCATGGCCGATCCCGCCGACTACTGGTACGGGCCGGGCTTCATCAAGTTCATCTCGTGGCTGCGCGACACCGGGCAGTGGACGCCGAGTTCCGACCGGCTCGCCATCGTGTCGGGCTCGAAGCCCTACAGCATCGTCATCGCCAACGCGATGGCGGCCTCGGCCGCCGAATACGGCTGGCGGGTGTGCTTCGGCCCGAAGATCGTGCAGACGCCCACAACCCGCTGGCGCGAGGTGCTGGAGGAGGTGCGCGCCGCCAACCCGGCGGTGCTGGCCAACACCCATTTCTACGCGGGCGATCTGGCCCACTTCCAGCGCCAGTTCGTGGAGAAGCCGCTCGACTGCATCGTCTATCTGCAATACGGCGCGACCCACCGCTCGTTCTCGGACATCGCCCAGGAGGCGGCGGTGGGCGTCATCGTGTCGTCGGTGGTGGGGCTGCTGCGGGACGATCTGGGGAAGCGGTTCGAAGCGCGGTACAACGCCCGCTTCGGCGAAGGGTCGACCGCCACCATCGGCTGCCAGTCCTACTCCAACATGCACCATTACGCGGTCGCGGCCGCCATGGCGGGCGGCTCCGGCGCCCCCGGCGACTTCGAGCAGAACCGCAAGGTGGCCTATGCGCTGAAAGGAATGATCTACCGCAGCGTGCAGGGCACCATCCGCTACCATCCCGACTGGCAGGCGGTCGCGCCCTATCCGGTGGTGACGCACGACCCCTCGCTCGGCATGCCGCACATCTTCTACCAGATCCACGACCACCGGCAGCCGCTCGCCATGATCGCGCCGGAGCCCTACAACACCGAGCGCTTCATCCTGCCGCCCTGGATGAGCGGCCGGACCGTCGCGCGCCCCGCCGCCAATCCGCGGGGGCTCACGAACCTCTGACGCGCGAAGGCGCTTGAAGCCGGGAGCCAGTCCGGCGTTAATTGGAGTTCGAGCGGCGCGCATGCGCCGCCCCGTCCCGCCGACAGGGCCGTCGCGGGACATCCCGGCAGGGACGCCGGCCGATCGCGAGCCTCGAGGCTCGTTTCGCCATTTCCCCACACCGCCTCTCCGCCGGGAGCCCCCGCGATGACCGTTGACGCGTCCGCCCATCTCGCCGCCGAACTGATCCGCGACGAGCCCTATTACCGGCCGGTCGGCGACGAGATCGACCTCTTCGCCGCGGCCTACGCCGGCCGGCTGCCGGTGATGCTCAAGGGCCCGACGGGCTGCGGCAAGACCCGCTTCGTGGAGCACATGGCGTGGCGGCTGAAGCGGCCGCTCGTCACCGTCGCGGCCCATGAGGACCTGACGGCCGCGGACCTCGCCGGCCGTTTCCTGCTCGCGCCCGAAGGCACCGTCTGGCACGACGGGCCGCTCACCGCCGCCGTCCGGCTCGGCGCGATCTGCTACCTGGACGAGATCGTGGAGGCCCGGCAGGACACCACCGTGGTGATCCATCCGCTGACCGACGCCCGCCGCGCGCTGCCGCTCGACAAGAAGGGCGAGCTGGTTCCGGCCCATCCGGACTTCCAGCTCACCATCTCCTACAACCCCGGCTACCAGAGCGCGGTGAAGGACCTGAAGGAGTCCACCAAGCAGCGCTTCGTGGCGATCGAGTTCGACTATCCCGAGCCCGCCATCGAGGCGGAGATCGTCATGCGCGAGGCGGGCGTCGCGGCGGCGCTCGCCGGCGGGCTGGTGGATGTGGGGCTGCGCTCCCGCAACCTGCGCGGCGACGGCCTCGCCGAGGGCGCCTCCACCCGCATGCTGATCCATGCCGCCAAGCTGGTGCGGGGCGGCGCGCCGCTCGACGCCGCGCTGCGCTCCGCCATCCTGCTGCCCATCACCGACGAGCCGGACCTGCGGGAGGCGCTCGCCGCCGCCATCGCCGCCAGCCTGCCGGAGGCGGCGCGGCTGTGATCGCGGACGCCCCGACCCTCGAGGCGCCCGTCGGCGCGCATCGCGCCGCGCTGACGCGGCTGCTTGCCGGCCGGGCCGACGTGGGCGAGGCGCTGTCCGCGGCGCTCGCCCGGCTCGACGCGCGCTGGAGCGCGGAGGAGACAGAGGTCTGGGCCTCCGGCGCGCTCGGGCTCGTCCACGCCAACGCCGGGGGCCGCTGCCTCGCCGCTTACTTTCGCCTGTCCGCGTCGGCCCGGGAGCAGGAGGCGGCGGCGCTGGCCGCCGACGCCCGCGGCGCGGCGGAGGTGGCGCGCCACGCCGGATCGGCGGCGGCCCTCGCCGTCCTGGAGGCCATGCCCGCCGCCCTGCTGCGGCTGCCCGACGCCGGGGCGCGCGCCTTCTGGTGGCGCGGCCTCGTCCGTCTCGCCCGCGAGGCGTCCGACGGCGTGGCGCCGCTTGCGGCGCACGCTCACGCCGTTCTCGCCGCCGGCGGCGGCCCCGCCTTCGAGAGCTTCGTGGCCGCAGGCCTCCGGGCCACGGGCGGGAGCCGGGCGCGGCGGACGGCCTTCTTCGCGCTGGAGGATCCGGCCGCCCGGCGCCTTCTGGAGCGGGCGGGCGGCGCGCTGGGGTTCGAGGATCTGGAGCGCCGGCTCAAGCTGTTCGGCCGGGCGCTCTGGGGCGTGGCCCCGCGGCTCGCGGGACTGGAAGGCGCGGGGCTGGCGCCGGCGCCGCAGCGGGCGTCGATCGCGGGCGAACTGATCCGGCTGCCCCATGTCTATCGGGGCGTGCCGCCCGCCCGCGTCCCGCCGCTCTACCGGGCGGCGCTGGCCCATGCGCAGGCCCATCTCGTCTTCGGCCGCCGCCAGAAGGTCGGCAAGATCAGGCCGCTGCAGATCGCCATGACCGGGCTGATCGAGGACGCCCGCGTGGAGGCGCTGGCCATCCGCCGCTTCCCCGGCCTCAGAGCGCTGTGGACGCCCTGGCACGAGGCCCGTCCCGGCGACGCCATGACCGCGCCCATGCTGATGGCCCGGCTCGCCCGCGCGCTGCTCGACCCCGACTACGAAGACCCGGACGGGTTCGTCGAAAAGGGCCGGCGGCTGTTCGCGGAGGCGGACGGCCGGCTGGACGATCCGCTGCTGTCGCGCGCCATCGGCGGGCTGCTCGGCAACGACATCGGCCAGATGCGGCTCAGGTTCGATCTCAAGGCCTATGTGGTGGAGCCGCTCTACCGGGACGACAATCTGGCGCTGTGGGAGTTCGACGAGCCGCCGGACGAGCGCGCGGACGAGATCGAGCAGGCGGTGGACGCCGCCCGCCCCACGCCGGAGGAGCGCGACGACGGCCGCCCTTCCGACGAGGCGCCGGAGCCGGAGGCGGGCCGCGCGCGTCCCGTCTCCGCCGACGAACGGGGGCCTGTGGTCGCCGTCTACCCCGAATGGGACCGGGCGGCGGGCGCGGAGCGGCCCGGCTGGACCACGGTGCGCGACGCGCCGGCTCCCCACGGCGACGCCGCGGCGCTGGAGGCGGCGCTCCAGCGGCGGCATGGTTTTTCGGAGCGCATCGCCCGGCTGGTGAAGGGCGCGCGCATCGGCAAGGCGGCGCGGCTGAGGCGGCAGCCGGAAGGCTTCGACCTCGACCTCGACGCCGCCGTGGACGCCGCCATCGCGCTCCGGACCGGCGACCTGCCGGACGAGCGCATCCACCGCGCCTCGGGCAAGCGCGCCCGGGACGTGGCGACCGTGATCCTGCTCGACATCTCCGAGTCCACCCGCGACCGGGTCGGCGGCGCGACCGTGCTGGAGATCGAGACGCTGGCGGTGGCGGCGCTGGCGCGGGCCATGGAGGCGGCGGGCGACGCCTTCGCGGTCCGCGCCTTCGCCTCCTGCGGCCGGGACGACGTGCGCCTGTTCCGCCTCAAGGACTTCGCCGACCGCTTCGACCGGGACGCCATGGCGCGGCTCGCGGGCCTCCGCTCCGGCCTGTCGACCCGGCTCGGGGCGGCGCTGCGCCATGCGGGGGCGGAGGTGGAGGCGGTGCGCGCCCACCGCAAGCTGGTGATCGCGCTCACCGACGGCGAGCCGTCCGACATCGACGTGGCCGACCCGCTCGATCTGGTGGAGGACGCCCGGCGGGCGACGCTGTCGCTCCGGCGCCGGGGCGTGGACGTGTTCGGCGTGACGCTCGGCGGGGCGCCGTCCGGCGCCGTGTTCGGCCGCGCCAACACCATTCCGGTCAAGAAGCTGGAGGAGCTGCCGGCGCGGGTGTCGGAGCTCTATTTCCGGCTGGCGCGGCTGTGAACGCCATCCGGAAAGTCCGCCTCTCCGCGATCAAGGCCGTCATGCCCGAGCTTGTCTCGGGCATCCACGATTTGGATCGTAGGGCTCTATGATCACAAAAGTCGTGGATGCCCGCGAAGGCGGGCATGACGAACTTTGGCGCTCGCCTGAACCGGATGTCCCGGACGGGCTCCATGTCACTTGCGCCGGCGGGCGGGGGCGAAGCCCAGCATGGCCTCCACGCCGAGCGTGAAGGCGGCCTCGACGGCGCGCGTGATCCGCCCGCCATTGGCCGCGATCAGGCGCAGGCCGAGCCCGGCGCCGTTGGGCAGCGGGCTGGCGCCGGCGCGGACCCCGACCGCGTCCAGCGCGGCTTCAAGCGTCTCCGGATCGGGCAGCTTCTCCGGCGGCCCCAGCAGCCAGACCGCGCCATAGGCGCCTGCGTCGGGGCCAAGCAGCGAGCGTTCGCCGATCAGCTCCGCGCCGCGCACCTCGGAGCGGTCCCGCAGCAGCAGCCGGCCGTCGGGGCCGTACACGGCGGTCTCCGCCGTCAGCCGCCCGAACGGACGATCCTCGCCGGAAAAGTCGTGCCACGCCACCCCGTCCGCGACGATGGCGAGCGCGCCCGCGCCGAGGCGGATCTCGGTGACGCTCGAAAGCTCCGCGCCGGGAAACAGCACCAGCGGGTCGAGGGTGAGGGCGGCGAAGGCGTTTTCGCCCACCGTGATCGTGGCGCTCTGGCGCGCGGGCAGGGCGCCGGTGTCGTGCACCACGGTCGCGGCCTGGCTGGTGAGGTGCGCCGCCGCCCCCACCTTCACGGTGAGCGACAGGTCGAGCTGGTCGGCGCGGTAGATTCCGCCCGAGGCGGACTGAAGATAAAGCGTGGCGAGGTCCGGCCGCGCCCGGTCCAGCGCGAACGGCCTCGTCACATGGAACGGGTAGGGCGTGACCTGATGGACCAGCGCGGAGCGGCCGCCGCCCAGCGCGAAGGTCAGTTCCGCGCGGCGGTGGCGGCCGCTCGCGGTCTCGCCCGAGAGATCGAGCGGCCGCGTCATTCCCTGAACAGCACGGCGTGGGCGATGGCGTCGGCCACGTCCTCCACGCCCGCGCCGGAGCGGGCGTTGGTGGCGACGACCGGGCGGCCGCCGCGCACCGCGTCCGCCTCGGCCAGCATGCGGGGGAGGTCCACGCCCACATGGGGCGCGAGGTCGGTCTTGTTCACCACCAGAAGGTCGCTCTTCAGCACGCCCGGCCCCTTCTTGCGCGGAATGTCGTCGCCGCCGGCCACGTCGATGACGAAGATCCACCAGTCCACGAGGTCGAGCGAGAAGGTGGAGGCGAGGTTGTCGCCGCCGGACTCGAAGATCACCAGCTCGAGCCCCGGAAAGGCGGCCTCCAGATCGTCGCCCGCCGCCATGTTGAGGGTGGGGTCCTCGCGGATCACCGTGTGCGGGCAGGCGCCCGCCTCCACCGCCAGCACCCGCTCGGGCGCGATCAGGCCCGAGCGGCGCAGCCTCTCCGCGTCCTCCTTGGTGACCAGGTCGTTGGTGACGACCGCCAGATCGACCCCGCGCCTGTGCAGGGCCGGGATCAGCGCCTCGATCAGCGCGGTCTTGCCCGAGCCCACCGGCCCGCCGACGCCGATGCGCGCGGCGGAGGCCCTGGGCGGGGCGGGGGCGTCGGAGCGGCTCGCCACCAGCGACGGCCAGTCGTGTCGGGACTGGGTCATGCGCGCCTCCGTCACCGCAGCATGTAGCGCTGGGCGAGCGGCAGCTCGGTGGCGGGCGCGCAGGTGGCGAGTTCGCCGTCAACGAACACGTCGAAGGTCTGCGGATCGACGCGGATGTTGGGCAGGGCGTCGTTGTGCAGCATGTCCGACTTCTTCAGGCCGCGCGTGCCCGAGGCCGGCAGCAGCAGCTTGGTCAGGCCGAGCTCCTCCCGGAGGCCGCGCTTGATCGCCAGCGGATGCACGAAGCAGGCGGAGAGCGCCGGCGCCGCCTTGCCGAAGGCGCCCCATTGCGGGCGGAGAAGCATGGGCTCGCAGGTCATCAGCGAGGCGGCGGAGTCGCCCATGGCGCCCCAGGCGATGAAGCCGGACTTGATCACCAGCTCCGGCTTCACCCCGAAGAAGGCCGGCCGCCAGATCACGATGTCGGCGAGCTTGCCGTCCTCCAGCGAGCCCACATGCTCGGCGATGCCGAAGGTCTTCGCGGCGTTGATGGTGTATTTGGCGATGTAGCGCTTGATGCGCTCGTTGTCGCCGAAGCCGGTCCGCTCCTCAGGCAGGGTTCCGCGCTGGTCCTTCATCTTGGAGGCGAGCTGCCAGGTGCGGCACACCACCTCGTGGATGCGGCCCATGCCCTGGCTGTCGGAGCCGAGCATGGAGATGGCGCCGATGTCGTGCAGCACGTCCTCCGCCGCGATGGTCTGGGCGCGGATGCGGCTTTCCGCGAAGGCCACGTCCTCCGGGATCGCCGGATTGAGGTGGTGGCACGTCATGGTCATGTCGAGATGTTCGTCGAACGTGTTGACCGTGTAGGGGTTGGTCGGGTTCGTCGACGACGGCAGGCAGTAGCTCTCGCCCGCCACGCGGATCACGTCCGGCGCATGGCCGCCGCCCGCGCCTTCCGTGTGGTACATGTGGATGGTGCGCCCGCCGATGGCGGCCAGCGTGTCCTCCAGGAAGCCGCTCTCGTTCAGCGTGTCGGTGTGCAGCTGCACCTGGTAGTCCAGCGCGTCCGCCGAGCGCAGGCAGGCGTCGATGGTGGCGGGCATCGCCCCCCAGTCCTCGTGGATCTTGAGGCCGAGGCACCCGGTCTCGAGCTGCTCCGTCAGCGATTCATGGATGTGGCTGTTGCCGCGGCCGAGGAAGCCGAAGTTCATGGGCCAGGCCTCGGAGGCCTGCAGCATCTTCCCCGTGTTGAACGGGCCGCCGGAATCGATGCCCACCGTGATGGGGCCGAGCGAGCCGCCGAGCATGGTGGTGAGGCCGCTCGCCAGCGCGTGCTCCACCAGCCCCGCGGAGTCGAAGTGCACATGCACGTCGATGCCGCCGGCGGTGGCGATCAGGCCCTCGCAGTCGCGCACCGTGGTGCCGGCGCCGACGATCAGGCGCGGGTCGACGCCGTCCATCACCGCCGGGTTGCCGGCCTTGCCGACGCCCACGATGCGGCCGTCCTTGATGCCGAGATCGCCTTTGACGATCCCGAGCACGGCGTCGATCACCGTGACGTTGCAGAGCAGGAAGTCGAGCGCGCCCTCGGCGTTGGTGATCCCGGCCGCGAGCCCCAGCCCGTCGCGCAGCGTCTTGCCGCCGCCGTGGAGGCACTCGTCGCCATAGGCGGCGTGGTCCTTCTCCACCACGGCGATCAGCGAGGTGTCGCCGAGCCGAAGGCCGTCGCCGACCGTCGGCCCGTACATGGCGGCGTAGTCCTTGCGGGCGATCTTGACCATGTCCGTTGTCCCCTCAGGCGCCGCGGAAGCCGCCGGCGCGCGCCTTGTCCAGCGCGACCGCCTTGGCCTCTTCGCTGGTGGTGTCGCCGCCAAGCCCGTTCAGCCCGCCCACGAAGCGCTTGCCGCCGAAGGCGGTCAGCGTGACCTCCTTGGTCTGGCCGGGCTCGAAGCGCACGGCGGTGCCCGCCGGAATGTCGAGCCGCATGCCGTAGGCGGCCGCCCGGTCGAACGCCATGGCGCGGTTGATCTCGAAGAAGTGGAAGTGCGAGCCGATCTGCACCGGCCGGTCGCCAGTGTTGGTGGCGGAGAGCGTGACGCGCGGCCGGCCCTCGTTCAGTTCGATCTCGCCGTCGAGCGCCAGCGTCTCGCCGGGCTGGACCGGATCGGGCGCGGAGCCCTCCGCCGGGCGGATCGGCTCATGCACGGTGACGAGCTTGGTGCCGTCCGGGAACACGCACTCCACCTGCAGGATGTGCAGCATGGCCGGCACGCCGGGCATGACGTCGTCGCTGGTCAGCACGGTGGCGCCGAAGCCGATCAGGTCGGCCACGGTGCGGCCGTCGCGGGCGCCCTCCAGGATGTCGTCGGTGATGATGGCGACCGCTTCCGGGTAGTTGAGCTTGAGGCCGCGGTCGCGGCGTCTGCGGGCGAGCGAGGCCGCGGTGAAGATGGTGAGGCGTTCGAGCTCGGTCGGGGTCAGCAGCATGGGGGTCCCGGGCGCGTCAGTTTGAGAACAGGCGAAGCTCGCCGCGGGCGTGGCGCGCCGCAGCGATGTCGAGCAGGGGCGCGAAGCTTTCGATCCGCTCCGGCGGGTCGGTGGCGGCGAGCTCCGCCACCACCGGCAGCAGCCGGCGCACCACCGCCTGGGCCGCGACCGCGCCCACGAGGCCGAGCCGGACGGCGGCGGTGGCGAAGCCCGACGCCACGATGTAGCCGGACGCAAGGACGGCGCCGTCGCGCTCCAGCCCGGCGCCGCGCCAGACCACCCCTTGCGCCACCGCGAGATGGCCCGGCGTGTCGCCGGAGCGCACGAGCGCCTGCAGCGCCGCGGCGCCCGGCGTTCCGATGCGGGCATGGGCCGCGAGCAGCCCGGCGCCGTTGCGGCGGGAGCCCGTGCGGAACGCTTCGCACAGGGTCGTCGCCTCCACCTCGCGGTCGATGACGGCGACGGCGTCCATGTCGCCCGCGCGGGCGTAGGCGCCGAGCAGCGCCACCCGGTCGGCGGTGGCCCAGCGGCGGCGCAGCGCGCCCTCGATCACCACTTCGAGCCGGTCCGCGGGCAGGCCGCGCTCCAGGGCGGCGAGCCCTTCGAGCCCGTTCGAGAACGCGAAGGCCCCGCTCGGGAACGCCGTGTCCGCCTGCCAGATCGCGAGCAGGTCGCCGATCACGCCGCCGCCGAGCCGGTCAGGAGCGTGCTGCGGATGCGGCGGCCGGCGAACAGGTTGTCGAGCCGGGCGTAATAGGCCTCGGCCGGACCCTCCAGCGCGATCAGCAGGCTCTCGCCCTCGAAGCGCACGCGCCAGTGCAGGTTGCCGGCGTGGTAGCCGAGTTCGATCCCTTCCGCGATGGAGCTCGGCTGCAGGCGCAGCCAGCGCTCAACCTCGGCCCGGACCACGATGGCGCGCTCGTCGTCGATGTAGAGCACCGCGCCGTCGAACAGCTTCTGGTCGCGGGGCAGGGCGATGGCCACGTCCTCGCCCTTGGGCGTCGTCACCCGGAGGCGGCGGCGGTCCATGTCGGCGCGGGGGATGACGATCTCGTCCACCGCATGGCGGTGTTCGAGATGGTGCAGGCGGCGATGGAGCGCGGGATCCGCGCGGTCGCCGACGACGCTTTCGATGTGGAGCATGAGTGGTCCCTGAAGAGGCGCGGCGGCGCGCGGGGGAGGGCGCCGCCGCGCCGGGATCAGCGGTGCGTGGAGGCGGCGTTCGGAATGCCTTCGATCGGACACTCGTCAACGCCCACCGTCGGCCGCGTCATGGCTTCGACCATTTCACGGGTGCCCTCCGGATCGGTGATCCAGCGCTTGTAGAAGTCGTAAGGGCAGGCGGCCGCGCCCTTGTCGCCGTCCCCGGAGTTGATCATGCCGGTGTAGCCGCGGTGCAGCAGCTTGAACAGATGGTTGTTGGACTGCCCCGTGCGGCGCGCGTCCCGGATCAGCGACACTGAGAGTTGGGCGTAGTTGACGCCGTTCTCCTCGGTGCCGCATTCGCCCAGCGTGCGGCCGTCGAAGCCCACGATCGCCGAATGGCCGAAATAGGAGTAGACGCCGTCGAAGCCGGTGGCGTTCGCGACCGCCACATAGGTGTTGTTGGCCCAGGCCATGGCCTTGGCCATGATGATCTGCTGCTCCTTCGCCGGATACATGTAGCCCTGGCAGCGCACGATCAGCTCCGCGCCGCGCATGGCGCAGTCGCGCCAGATCTCGGGATAGTTGCCGTCGTCGCAGATGATCAGGCTGATCTTCAGGCCCTTGGGGCCTTCGGAGACATAGGTGCAGTCGCCCGGGTACCAGCCCTCGATCGGCACCCAGGGCATGATCTTGCGGTACTTCTGGACGATCTCGCCCTTGTCGTTCATCAGGATGAGCGTGTTGTAGGGCGCCTTGTTGGGGTGCTCCTCGTGGCGCTCGCCGGTGAGCGAGAACACGCCCCAGCATTTGGCCCTGCGGCAGGCGTCGGCGAAGATCTCGGTCTCCTCGCCCGGGATGGCCGAGGCGGTGTCGTACATCTCCTTGGAGTCGTACATGATGCCGTGGGTCGAATATTCCGGGAAGATCACCAGATCCATGCCCGGAAAGCCGGCCTTCATGCCCACCACCATGTCGGCGATGTTCTTCGCGTTGGCCAGAACCTCGGCCTTGGTGTGCAGCCGCGGCATCTTGTAGTTCACCACCGCCACGCCGACGGTGTCCTTGCTCGAGCCGATATCGCCGTGAAGCATGTTCCTGTCTCCCAGATCCCGTTGAAGCGGCCCGTGCGCGGGGGCGCAGCGCTCCGTCGCCGCGGACGCCGTTCGCCCGCGGAGCAAATGGTTTTTCGATGTGTTCTTTCGGCCCGCCGCATCCGATCCGTCGGACAGGCGCGCTCATAGGTTTCCGCGGGCGACATCGCTGTCGTCTGCGGATGAAAACAAAAAAGCCCGACAGTTCCTCGCATGAGGATCTGACGGGCTACATCGCCAAACCGGTCCGACAACCCTGTGGACCGGGTGAAATCGGCGCGCCGCCGCTTCGCGGCTCGCCGATGGAGTCAGCTAATCATCATTGGATTTGAAGTTCAAGAGCGCGTTCGCGTTTATGATCGCGGCGGCGAGCTCGCCCATGGGCACGCGCTTGGCCATGGCCTGTTTGCGTATCGACTGGAACGCCTCGTCTTCCGTGATGTTCTGGCTCGCCATCAGGATGGTCTTGGCCTTCTGGATCTGCTGGATGCCGGTGAGCTTCTGCTCCAGCTTGCGCAGGCGCCGGGCCTGATCGCGGCGCTCGAACCAGAGCGAGCGGGCGAGCGCGATCTGGGTCAGCAGGCCGAAGGGCTTGATCGGCCGCTCCACCACCGCCAGCGCCCCGCTCTCCAGCACCAGCGCCAGGGTCGCCGGGTTCTCGTAGCCGACGATGGCGATCAGGGTGGGCGAGGTCTCCTGCCGGGTCTTCAGCAGCTTCTGCAGCGCGTCGCGGTCCTCCTGCTCGATCGCCAGCAGCACCACGTCGGCCGCGCTCGGAAAGCTGTCCGGGATCGGCCACGCGGTCTCCACGAAGCAGCCGATGCGCCGCAGGTGCTCCACGAGCTGTCGGCCCTCCGCGTCGCTCGGATGGATGGCGTGGACGCGCAGGCCCTTGATGTCGCGCAGGATCTGGATCGCCATGGCCGGGCCGCCCTCAGCGTCCGCCCGAGGCCGGGGCCTCGACGAAGTCCGCCGACCAGTCGTCCAGCCGCTGGTCGACGCCGTAGGGGTCGGGCTTCACCCGCATGCCCGGATTCCACACGATCTGGAACGCGCCGTCGGCGTCGATCCGCGCCACCCGCGGCCAGAGGTAGGCGTGGTGATTCTCGGCGTCGATGCGCACCCGGCCCTGGGGCGCGTCGAACTCGATCTCCGTGATCTCGTCGAGCACCCGGCGGGGATCGTCGGTTCCGGCGCGCGCCAGCGCCGCCGCTGCGATGTGGGTCTGGAAATAGGCCGCCTCGGCCGCGGAGGGGATCGGCGCGTGCTGGCCGTAGCGGGCGCGGTAGGCCGCGGTGAAACGGCGCGCGGCCGGCGTGCCGAGGGTGGAGAAGAAGGTGGCGGCCGCGATGTGGCCTTCCGCGACGCCGGGCCGCATGCGCGCCACGTCCACCTCCGAGGTGGTGAGGCTGGCGATCGGCATGGCGGCGGCGGAGAAGCCCGCGTCCGCATAGGCCTCATAGAAGCTCGCGGTGGAGCGGCCGACGATGGTGGAGAAGATGAAGTCGGGCTCGTGCTTGCGGATTCGCTTGATCAGCCGGACCATCTCCGGGCTCTCCGCGTCCGCCTCCAACGGCAGGTAGATCTCGTCCACCACCTTGCCGCGCGACTGGACCACGAAGTCGCTCATCACGCGGTTGGTCTCATAGGGGTAGATGTAGTTCGAGCCCACGATCAGCACCCGCTGGCCGTGCCGCGCCAGCATGTACTTGGCGAGCTGGAACGCGTTCTGGTTCACCACCGCGCCGGTGTAGATGACCTGCGGCGAGAACTCGAAGCCCTCATAGAAGGTGGGGTAGAACAGCAGGCCGCGATGGTCGTCGATCGCCGGCAGCACCGCCTTGCGGCAGTTCGACATGTAGCAGCCGAGCAGCAGCTTCACGCCGTCCTGCCCGATGAGCCGTTCCGCCTCCTGCCGGAAGCGCTTGGGGTCGGATGCGCCGTCACGCGCCAGTGGCGCGATCGGCCGGCCCAGCACGCCGCCCGCGGCGTTGATCTCCTCGATCGCGAGCAGCGTGGCCTTGAGCTGGGCGGTCTCGATGTCCGCCGTGACCCCCGTGGTCGAAAACAGCACGCCGATCCGCCAGGGCTCTTCCGACACGTCTCAACACTCCACCGCGCGCCATCGTCGCGCGCATCTTTGGCCCAGGCCGACGCGTGGGGACAAGAGGGGCAGTCGGTTACGCCGTCAGGCGGCGAGCTCCGCCCGCGCGCCCACGGCGGCGACGCCGGGCGTCTTCAGCACCGCGAAGGCGCCGAGGCAGGGGTAGGTTCCGGGGCCGAACTCCGGCAGTTCGATGCGGTTGGCCTTGACCAGCCACGTGAGCGCGCCGGGCGCGGGCGGCAGCGCGCCATGGGCCAGCATGGGCACGGCGCAGCGGGGCGTCGCGCCGATGATCGAGAGCGTCGCGTCCGGGCCGATCCGAAGCTCCGCTCCGGCCCAGCCGTTCTCCGCGAAGGGGGGAAGGCCCGGAAGGTCCACCACCATGTTGGCGCGGTAGCGCTCCACCAGCACGCTGTCGTCGCCAAGCGCGTCGCGCACCGCGTCGAGGCTCGCGCGCAGCACCACGTGGTACGGCGCGAAATCGAAGAAGCCGCCCTCGGGCGAGCCCTGCGCCAGCGTCAGATGGGTCGAGCCGGCGGCGCCGTCCTCGCCCAGCGCCAGCACCTCGTCGGGAATCGCCCGGTCGAGCGCGTCGTCGTCGGCCGCCTGCGCCGACAGCCGCACGGGGCGCCCGAGAAAGGCGCTCAGCCGCCCGTCCAGCGCCCCGTCGTCGAGGCGCACGGCCGCGCCGTCCGGAAACCGGATCGCGAGCGCGCCGTCCTCGGCGCTCTCGACCGCAAGCTCCAGCATCCGCCGCCAGAGCTGGGGCCGTTTGGCGCTCGCCACCTTGCCGCTCTCCACGTCGACGATGGCGAAGGCCCGGTCGCCGTCGACGCCGGCGGCGGTGAGGGGCGCCTCGAGCAGCGGCTCGCCCAGCACGGACTTCACCGGATAGCGCCACAGGGCGGAGACGGAGCCGACGGTCATGTCACGATCCTTGGAGGGGAGGGCGCTCACGGCATGTGCCGCACGGCGACGGCGGCGGCCGCGGCGCGGTTCTCGACGCCGAGCTTCACGTAGATCTGCTCGAGATGCTTGTTCACAGTGCGCGGGCTCATGCCCAGAATGTCGCCGATGTCCTTGTTGGACTTGCCGCGGGCGATCCAGAGCAGCACCTCGGATTCGCGCGCGGTGACGCCGAGCCGCTCCCGGAAGATCGCGGCCTGGTCGGCGCCGCTCTCCTCCGTGACGCGGAGCAGGATCTCGTCCCGGTCGGCGCGGCCCACGAAGGCGATGGACAGCGTGGCGCCGGTGGATTCCAGCTTGATCCCGAGCGTGGACGGGTCCGGCCGCCCGTCCTGCCGGGCCGCCACCCAGCGGGAGATGGCGTCCGGCAGCTTCGGGCCGGCGTTGTCGCCGGTCTCCGCCAGCCCGAGCAGGCGGTTGGCCTGGGGGGTCGACCAGACCAGCCGCCCCGCGGCGTTGACGGCGAACAGGTAGCGCCCGGTGGTGTCGAGGGCGGCGCGGGCGCTGCGGGACTTGCGGGCGTTGCCGATGTGGACGCGGATGCGCGCCAGCAGTTCGTCCAGCACGATCGGCTTGGTCACGTAGTCGACGCCGCCGGCCTCGAGGCCCTTGACGATGTGGTCGGTCTCCTTGAGCCCGGTCATGAACACGATCGGCACGTCCGCGAGCTCCGGCCGGAGCTTCAGACGGCGGCAGGTCTCGAACCCGTCGATGCCGGGCATCACCGCGTCGAGCAGCACCAGATCGGGCGCGGCGTGGCGCACGGCGGACAGGGCGCGCTCGCCGTCGGTCGCCACCAGCACCAGCATGTCGGCGCTCTCCAGCGCCGCCGTCAGCATGGCGAGCGTTTCGGGGCTGTCGTCCACCACCAGGACGACGCTGCGGCCGCCGCGCTCAGACATCGCCGCGCTCCAGGGGTTCGCTCCGCTCCAGCATGGCCATGTAGCCGCGCAGGTCGAAGGCGCGGATGCGGTCCCGCGCCGCGCTGACGAAGGGGCCCGAGCCGAGGTCCGCGCTCTCCAGCTCCACGAGCTTGGCCTCGATGCCGGCGATGTAGCCCATCTCGCCGAGCCGGGTCAGCTCCTCCACATGCCGGTTCGACGGCCGCCGCATCGGCGCGTCCGCGGCCGGCGCGGGGCCCGGATCGGGCGCCGGCCGCTCGGTGACGAAGTTCAGCCGCAGCAGGCGCTCGATCTCGCCCAGCAGCGCCTGCAGGTCGATGGGCTTCGGCATGGCGCCGTCGTGGTGGGCCGGATGGCCGTCGAGCGGGGCGTCGCTGATGTTGGCCGACATCATGATGATGCGCGTCTCGGGCAGCGCCGCGCGCAGCCGCCGCGCCACCTCCCAGCCGGAGGGGCCGGGCATGGAGACGTCGAGCAGCACGAGGTCCGGCGTCCGCTCCGCCGCCATCTCCAGCGCCGCCGCGCCGTGGGTCGCCGCGATCACCGTGAAGCCGAGCGGCTCCAGCGCCGCGCGCATCAGGTTGCGCTGGTCGGCGTCGTCGTCGGCCACCAGCACCAGCCGGCGGCGGCCCACATAGCCGATGATCCGGTCCGACGGCGCGATCGGCGGGCGGGCGTTCGGAACGTGCGGCAGCATCAGCTTCACGCGGAAGGCGCTGCCGCGGCCCGATTCGGTCTCCAGCGCGATTTCGCCGCCCATCACCTCCACCAGCAGCTTGGTGATGGTCAGGCCGAGGCCCATGCCCGGCTGGGCCGGCGACAGCGGCGAGCCGCCGCGCTCGAACGGCTCGAAGATGCGGTCGCGGTCCTCCGGCGGGATGCCCGGCCCGGTGTCGACGATCTCGAAGGTGGCGACCTGGCTGCGGTAGGTGACGCGCAGCGTGACCCGACCCGCAGCGGTGAACTTGACCGCGTTCGACAGCAGATTGATCAGCACCTGCCGCAGCCGCTTGCCGTCGCCGCGCACCACCGGGGGCAGGGCGGTCTCGCCCTCGAACACGAACGCCACCCCCTTCGCCGCGGCCTGAAGCCGGAACATGTCCGCGAGCTGGCCGAGGAACTCCCGGGTCCAGATGTCCTCGCGGGCGAGCTTGAGCCGCCCGGCCTCCACCTTGGCGATGTCGAGCAGGCCGTCGAGCAGTCCGGCGAGGTGCTCGGCGCTGCGGCGGATGACGCGCACGCCGGTCTGGGCCTTGGACGACAGCCCGCTCTCCGCGTCGAGCAGCTGGGCGTAGCCGAGCACGGCGTTGAGCGGGGTGCGGAGCTCGTGGTTGATGCCGACCACATAGCGGCTCTTGGCGAGGTTCGCGGCCTCCGCCACCTCCTTCGCCCGCTGCAGGGCGGCGTCGGTGCGCTTGTGGGCCTCGATCTCGCGCATCAGCAGCGCCGTCTGGCGGCTCGACTCCTCCTGCGCGATCTCGCGGCTCTCATGCGCCAGCACGAACAGCCAGGCCGCGACGCCCGCGATGATGGCGAGGATCAGGAACACCGCCCACAGCGTGCCCGCGACCGCCGCGGCCTCCTCCGGCGCGGTCTTGGCCGCGATGAAATGCACCAGCAGCAGCACCAGACTGAGGATGCCGAGCAGGGTCGCGAACACGCCGGAGAAATGCGCGGTGCGGGTGTTGAGCCGCGCGATCCAGCGCTGGGGCAGCAGGGCCTTCAGCAGGTCCACGACCTGGGTCTGGTAGCGGGCGTGGGGCTTGCAGCCGTCGCGGCAGCGGGCGTCGATGGAGCAGCACAGCGAGCAGATCGCCCCGGAATAGACCGGGCAATGGGCCATGTCCTCGGGCTCGAACGCGTTCTCGCAGACCTTGCAGGTGATGGAGGTGCGCAGCCGCCACTCCGCGCGGGGCTTGCGGGCGAGATAGTAGCGCCCGCCGGTGGCGATCGCGATCAGCGGCGCGGTCGCCATCGCCACCGCCAGCGCCACGAAGGGCGCGAGCGCCTGGGCGTAAGCGCCGAAGGCCCCGGCGTAGGAGATCATGGCGACGGCGGTCGCCACCACCATGGCGCCGACGCCGACCGGGTTGACGTCGTAGAGATGGGCCCGCTTGAACTCGATGCGCTTGGGGCTGAGGCCGAGCGGCTTGTTGACGGTGAGGTCCGCCACCAGCGCCCCGAGCCAGGCCACCGCCACGATGGAGTAGAGCCCGAGCGTGTGCTCCAGCGTCTTGTAGATGCCGGCCTCCATCAGCAGCACGGCGATGCCGACGTTGAAGAACAGCCAGACGATGCGCCCCGGATGGGAGTGGGTCAGCCGGGAGAAGAAGTTCGACCAGGCGATGGAGCCGGCGTAGGCGTTCGTGACGTTGATCTTCAGCTGGGAGATCACCACGAAGGCGGCGGTGAGCCCGAGCGCCGCCGCCGGCCACGAGGTCACGTAGCTGAAGGCGATCAGGTACATCTGCGTGGGCTCGCCCGCATGGCTCGCGGGCACGCCGTGGGACAGCGCCAGCACGGCGAGGAACGAGCCGATCATCATCTTGACCGCGCCGGGCACGATCCAGCCGGGACCGGCGGCGATCAGCGCCGACCACCACGCCGCGCGGCCGCTTTTCTTCCGCTCCGGCATGAAGCGCAGGATGTCCACCTGCTCGCCGATCTGCGCCACCAGCGCGAACACCACCGCGCCGGCCGCGCCCGCGCCCAGCAGGTTGAGCGCGCCGCCATGGGCGCTTGCGCCCTCGTACCCGATCCAGTGCGCTAAGCTCGCGTCGCCCTTGGCGGCGATGAAGACCAGCGGCGTCAGATGCAGCGCGATCCAGAGCGGCTGGGTCCAGACCTGGAAGCGGCTGATCCAGGCGATGCCGTGGGTGACGATCGGAATCACCACCACCGCCGAGACCACGTAGCCGATCGCGAGCGGGACCCCGAAGCAGAGCTCCAGCGCCAGCGCCATGATCGCGGCCTCGATCGCGAAGAAGATGAAGGTGAAGGAGGCGTAGATCAGCGAGGTGATCGTGGAGCCGATGTAGCCGAAGCCCGCCCCGCGGGTGAGCAGGTCGATGTCGAGCCCGTCCCGCGCGGCGTAGTAGGCGATGGGCAGGCCGGTGAGGAAGATCAGCGCCGAGACCACCAGGATGGCCGCAGCCGCGTTCTCGAAGCCGTAGTTCAGGGTGATGGCGCCGCCGATCGCCTCCAGCGCGAGAAAGGACACCGCGCCGAGCGCCGTGTTGCCCACGCGCACGGCGGACCAGCGCCGGGCCTGCTTCGCGGTGAAGCGCAGCGCGTAGTCCTCGAGCGTCTCGTTCGCCACGAACTGGTTGTAGCGCCGGCGCACGGGCACGATGCGGAGACGGTCCGTCACGGCCGCCCGCTCTCGTCGACTGTCGTGTCACGCCCCGCCGCGCAGCAGTGCAAGAAGCCACCTCCTCGATCGTCTCGCCGACCCATGCAAGATCGCCGCCACGCCCGGAGGTGGAGCGCGGTTCGCGGCGACGCGTCAGCGTGCCCGCGCGTGACGCATGACCCTAAGCGGGTTCCTCTGGGACGCCATATACGTCAACCAACGTATATGCTGCGACGCAAAAATCGCGCGAGCCTGACCTCCGGCAAGCCAATCGCGGGGATTGGCCGACGGAGGGTTTGATGGCGGATCAAGACGACGCGCGCCATTCGCGGCTGCGCCGGCAGCTTCTCATGGGCATGGCGGCAGCGCCGCTGGCGGGCCTGCTGCCGAAGGTGGCGTTCGCCCAGGCGCCCGCGACCTCGGCGGTGAACACCACCGGCCTTGCGGTGACCGACACCGAAGTGACGGTCGGCATCCTGCATTCCGCCACCGGCACGATGGCGATTTCGGAAACCGGCTCGATTCAGGCCGAGAAGCTCGCGATCGAGCAGATCAACGCCGCGGGCGGCGTGCTCGGGCGCAAGATCAAGTACATCCAGGAAGACGGCGCGTCCGACTGGCCGACCTTCGCCGAGAAGGCGAAGAAGCTGCTGGTGCAGGACAAGGTCGCGGCCATCATGGGCTGCTGGACGTCCGCGTCCCGCAAGGCGGCTCTGCCGGTCATCGAGCAGTACAACGGCATGCTCTACTATCCGACCTTCTATGAAGGTCTGGAGCAGTCCAAGAACGTGATCTACACCGGCCAGGAAGCCACCCAGCAGATCCTGGAGTCGCTGAACTGGGTCGTGCGCGAGAAGGGCGCCAAGACCTTCTACTTCATCGGCTCGGACTACATCTGGCCGCGCACGTCCAACAAGATCGCGCGCAAGCACATCGAAAACTTCATGAAGGGGACGAAGGTCGTCGGCGAGGAGTATTTCCCGCTCGGCCACACCCAGTTCAACTCCGTGATCAACAAGCTGAAGCTGACCAAGCCGGACGTGATCTTCACGGACGTGGTCGGCGGCTCGAACGTGGCGTTCTACAAGCAGCTCAAGGCGGCCGGCATCAATCTCGAGAAGCAGACCCTGATGACGATCTCCGTCACCGAGGACGAGATCGACGGCATCGGCGGCGAGAACATCGCGGGCGCCTACTCCTGCATGAAGTACTTCCAGTCTCTCGAAAACGAGAACAACAAGGAGTTCGTCGCCGCGTTCAAGAAGATGTGGGGCGAGAAGACCGTCATCGGCGACGTGACGCAGGCGGCCTATCTCGGGCCCTGGCTGTGGAAACTCGCCGCCGAGAAGGCCGGCTCGTTCGACGTGGACAAGATCGCGGCGGCCTCGCCGGGCATCGAGTTCACCAAGGCGCCGGAAGGCTACGTCAAGGTCCACGAGAACCATCACCTCTGGTCCAAGACCCGCGTCGGCCTCGCCCAGAAGGACGGCCAGTTCAAGGTGGTCTACGAGAGCCCCGAGCTCATCGAGCCGAACCCCTTCCCCAAGGGCTATCAGTGATCTGACGGCTGAAGGCGGCGCCGCGTCCTGCGGCGCCGCCTGTTCTGTTTTTTGCCGGCGCGCGCGCGGGACGCCGCAAAGTGGGGTTCGAACAATGTTCGGGGAATATTCGCTCGGCGATCTCGGGTCGATCTTCGCGATGCAGGGCTTCGCGGGTCTGATCCTGTTTTCCGTCTATCTGCTGATGGCGCTCGGCCTTGCGATCATCTTCGGCCAGATGGGCGTGATCAACATGGCCCACGGCGAGTTCATGATTCTCGGGGCCTACGTCACCTGGCTGACCTCGGTGTTCTTCGCCGAGCATCTGCCGGCGCTGTTCGGAATCTACTTCTTCGTCGCCATGGCGCTCGCCTTCTGCGCCTCAGGCCTGTTGGGCATGCTGGTGGAATGGGCGTTGATACGACGGCTCTACAAGCGGCCGCTCGACACCCTGCTCGCCACCTGGGGCCTCAGCCTCATCCTGCAGCAGGTCTACCGCTCGGTGTTCGGCCCGCGTGAGGTCGGCGTCACCCTGCCGGACTGGATGATGGGCTCGCTCCCGGTGACCGACATCATCGAGGTGCAGATCAACGGCCTGTTCGTGATCGGCCTCACCACGCTGATCACCGTCGCCGTGTTCTTCATGATCTTCCGCTCGCGTTTCGGCCAGCAGATCCGCGCCGTGGTGCAGAACCGCCAGATGGCGGGCGCCGTCGGCATCGACACCGAAAAGGTCGACCGCCTGACCTTCGGCCTCGGCTGCGGCATCGCCGGCGTCGCGGGCTCGGCCTTCACCATGATCGGCTCCACCGGCCCGACCGCCGGCCAGCTCTACATCGTCGACACCTTCCTGATCGTCGTGTTCGGCGGCGCGGCCAGCCTGTTCGGCACCATCGCCTCGGCCTTCTCGATCTCCCAGACCCAGTCGACGCTGGAGTTCTTCCTCTCGGGCTCGATGGCCAAGGTCATCACCCTGCTCACCGTGGTCGCCATCCTGATGGTCCGGCCGCAGGGACTGTTCACCCTCAAGGTCCGGCGCTGAGGAGCCCTGAATATGACCCGCGCTCCCTCCTTCATGGACCGCAAGGACCTGCTCGCCCTGGCGGCGGTCGCAGCCCTGCTGCTGATCGTGTTCCCGCTGGCGCTGGACGGCTTCCGCCTCAACCTCGTCGGCAAGTACCTGACCTACGCCTTCGTGGCGGTCGGGCTGGTGATGTGCTGGGGCTACGGCGGCATCCTGTCGCTCGGCCAGGGCCTGTTCTTCGGCCTCGGCGGCTACGGCATGGCCATGTACCTCAAGCTCGAGGCGTCGTCGGTCGAGAACACCAAGATCCAGTCCACGCCCGGCATCCCGGACTTCATGGACTGGAACCAGCTCACCGAGCTGCCCTGGTTCTGGCACCCGTTCCACTCGTTCCCGCTGACGCTGATCCTGATCGTGCTCGTTCCCGCGGCCTTCGCGCTGCTGATCGGCTCGGCCATGTTCAAGCGCCGCGTGTCGGGCGTGTACTTCGCCATCATCACCCAGGCGCTGGCGGCCATCGCCACCATCCTGATCATCGGCCAGCAGGGCTACACCGGCGGCGTCAACGGCATCACCGACCTGCGCACGCTGATGGGCTGGGACATCCGCACCGACAGCGCCAAGTTCATCCTCTACTTCGTCAACGCGATCCTGCTCATGGGCGTGATCTGCTGCGCCCTGTTCGTGCGCAGCTCCAAGCTCGGCCGCATTCTGGTGGCCATGCGCGAGAAGGAGGACCGGGTGCGGTTCTCCGGCTACTCGGTGGCGAACTTCCAGATCTTCGTGTTCTGCCTCGGCGCGGTGTTCGCGGCCATCGGCGGCGCCATGTTCACGCTGCAGGTGGGCTTCATGTCGCCGTCGCTGGTGGGCATCGTGCCCTCGATCGAGATGGTGATCTTCACCGCGGTCGGCGGCCGGCTGTCGATCTTCGGCGCGGTCTACGGCACGCTGCTGGTGAACTTCGCCAAGACCAGCCTGTCGGAGAGCTTCCCCGAACTGTGGCTGCTCGGCCTCGGCGGCCTGTTCATCGCGGTGGTGCTGTTCTTCCCCAACGGCCTCGCGGGCATCTGGCGGGACTACGTCCAGCCCTCGATCGACCGCGTGTTCAGGCTGCGCTCCAAGGACCCGACCGATCCCGGACAGAACGTCGCCAAGCAGGCGGCCTCCATGCCGGCGGAGTGAGGACGTCATGACCCCCATCGGCACGCAACCCAAGGACTTCCTGCTCTCGGTCGAAGGCCTCACGGTGTCCTTCGACGGGTTCAAGGCGGTCAACGACCTGTCCTTCTACGTGGACGAGAACGAGATCCGCGTGATCATCGGCCCGAACGGCGCCGGCAAGACCACGGTGCTCGACCTGATCTGCGGCAAGACCCGCTCCACCGCCGGCTCCATCCGCTTCCGCGGCTCGGAGCTGACCAAGATGAGCGAAAGCCAGATCGTGCTCGCCGGCGTCGGCCGCAAGTTCCAGACGCCGTCGATCTACGACGACCTGACGATCTTCGAGAACCTCGAGATCTCCTATCCCAAGGGCCGCTCGGTCTGGGGCGCGCTCACCTTCAAGCGCGACCAGGCGGTGCGCGACCGGGTGGAGGAGGTGGCGGAGATCATCTTCCTCAAAGACCGGCTGCACGACAACGCCGCCTTCCTCAGCCACGGCCAGAAGCAGTGGCTGGAGATCGGCATGCTGCTGATCCAGGACCCGGAGCTGCTGATGCTCGACGAGCCGGTGGCGGGCATGAGCGTGAGCGAGCGCATCAAGACCGCCGAGCTGCTCAACACCATCATCAAGAACCGTTCGGTGCTGGTGATCGAGCACGACATGAAGTTCGTCGAGGACATCGCGCACAAGGTCACCGTCCTGCACCAGGGCAAGATCCTGTCCGAGGGCTCGATGGAGAAGGTGAAGTCCGACCCCAAGGTCGTCGAAGTCTATCTCGGGCACTGAGGAGCGGACGATGGCTCAGCTTCCGTCTCGAGAACGAGACGCCGCCCTTCACCTCTCCCCGGCGGGGAGAGGTCGGCCCGGAGGGCCGGGTGAGGGGGCTTCGCGTCATCCGGAACACCTTGCTCCCCTTCACCCGCTCGGCTTCGCCTCGCGACCTCTCCCCGCCGGGGAGAGGTGGGCGACTGCGCTTCCCGCGCCTTACGGAGACGCCTGATGCTGGACGTCGAGAACCTGCACGTCGCCTACGGCCAGTCGGAAGTCCTGCATGGGATGAGCTTCGGCGTCGCGACCAACGAGATCGTGGCCATCATGGGCCGCAACGGCATGGGCAAGACCACGCTCATGAAGTCCATGATGGGCATCCTGCCCTCCACCGCCGGCGCCATCCGGCTGGGCGGCGAGGACATCGGCGCGCTGAAGAGCCACCAGCGCGTGAAGAAGGGCGTGGCCTACGTGCCCCAGGGGCGCATGGTGTTCTCCACCATGACGGTGAAGGAGAACATCGAGACCGGGCTCACCGCCTCCGGCGACCGCGAGGTGCCGGCGGACATCTACGAGATGTTCCCGGTGCTGCTGGAGATGAAGGGCCGGCGCGCCGGCAACCTCTCCGGCGGCCAGCAGCAGCAGCTCGCCATCGCCCGCGCGCTCGCCACCAAGCCCAAGGTGCTGCTGCTGGACGAGCCCACCGAAGGCATCCAGCCCTCCATCATCCGGGAGATGGCGCGCACGCTCCGCCGCATCCGCGACGAGCGCGGCCTCTCCATCATCGTCTCCGAACAGGTGCTGAGCTTCGCGCTCGACGTGGCCGACCGCATCCTCGTGGTCGAGAACGGCGAGATCGTCCATGACGAGCCGCGCGCCGCCGTCGATGAGGCCAAGGTCTCCAAGTACCTGTCCGTCTAAGTTTTTTCCGGTCTGAGCCGTGCTCGGTCCGGACGCCTGTCGGTCAAGTTCCGTAACAGCATCCCTCAAGGGGAGCGGAGGACGCCATGCCTGAAACCCTGATCTCGGTCGATCTGTCGAAGCCGGCGACGGAGAACGAGTTCCTGCACAACCGGTGGCATCCGGACATTCCGATCGCCACCTGGGTCGAGCCGGGCGCGGACTTCCTGGTGGAGACCGTCGACTGGACCGGCGGCGCCATCAAGAACGACGACTCCGCGGAAGACATCCGCGACGTCGACCTGTCCACCGTGCACTACCTCTCGGGCCCGATCGGCGTGAAAGGCGCGGAGCCGGGCGACCTGCTGGTGGTCGACATCCTCGACGCTGGCACGCTCAAGGGCCACGAGTGGGGCTTCAACGGCTTCTTCTCGAAGAAGAACGGCGGCGGCTTCCTCACCGATCACTTCCCGCTCGCGCAGAAGTCGGTGTGGCATTACGAGGGCATGTTCACCCGCTCCCGCCACGTTCCGGGCGTGGGCTTCGCCGGCCTGATCCATCCGGGCCTGATCGGCACGCTGCCGAGCCAAGACCTGCTCGACAAGTGGAACGCCCGCGAGCAGGCGCTGATCGACACCAACCCGACCCGGGTGCCGCCGCTGGCCAACCCGCCGTTCCCGAAGACCGCCCACCTCGGCAAGCTCGCAAAGGGCACCGACGCCTTCGACAAGGTGGCGGCCGAGGGCGCCCGCACGGTTCCCCCGCGCGAGCACGGCGGCAACTGCGACATCAAGGATCTGTCGCGCGGCTCCAAGATCTACTTCCCCGTCTATGTGGACGGCGCCGGCCTCTCCATGGGCGACATGCACTTCAGCCAGGGCGACGGCGAGATCACCTTCTGCGGCGCGATCGAGATGTTCGGCGCGTGGCTGCACATCAAGGTCGACCTGATCAAGGGCGGCATGGCCAAGTACGGGATCAAGAACCCGATCTTCAAGCCGTCGCCGATCACCCCGAACTACAAGGACTACCTGATCTTTGAGGGCATCTCGGTCGACGAGAGCGGCACGCAGCATTACCTCGACGCCAACGTCGCCTACCGCCAGGCCTGCCTCAACGCCATCGAATACCTGAAGAAGTTCGGTTATTCGGGCGCGCAGGCGCACTCGATCCTCGGCGTCGCCCCGGTGCAGGGCCATCTGTCGGGCGTGGTCGACATCCCGAACTCCTGCGCCACCCTGTGGCTGCCGACCGAGATCTTCGACTTCGACATCAAGCCCTCCTCGGCGGGCCCGACGAAGTTCCTCGACGGCTCCATCGACATGCCGATCGCGCAGGATCTCTGAATCCTTCAGCGCCGGGAGCGGCCCGTCCGCTCCCGGCGCGTTCGACGACAAACGGTGCGGGGGATCAGGATTATGCCCGTCTACGAGTATCTCTGCGACAGCTGCGGCGACTTCACCTCCTTGCGGCCCATGAGCGCCTATGCGGAGCCCTGCGACTGCCCGGACTGCGGCGAGCCCGCCCCGCGGGTGATGCTGACGGCGCCGCATTTCGCCTCCATGTCGCGCGAGCGGATGACGGCGCACGCCACCAACGAGCGCTCAAGTCATGCGCCGATGTCCACCGACGAGTACAAAGCCAGAAGCCATGGCGCGAACTGCTCCTGCTGCTCCGGCGGCATGAAGAGCCGGACCAAGAGCCGCACCGCCAAGGCTCCGAACGGAGCGAAGAGCTTCCCGTCCGCGCGGCCGTGGATGATCAGCCACTGAACCGGTTCGCCGCCTAAAATTCAGGCGCAACTTCGAGAAAACAGATCCGGCCACCGCCTCAGGAATGGGCTTGGCGATGCTTTTTCATGCGCCGCGCAAGCAGTGTTGCAGGAAGCCCACAGATCATGTTTGCGTCGCGGTAAGTCGCTGATTGAAATTGAAAAAATGAAGCGAGTCAGCTTCGATTAGTCGTCTAACTTCATCGGGGAACTCCACCATGACTTTCTTTGCACGGGCCGCGGGAGTCGCCGTCGTTGCGGCCGCCATCGGTTCTGTCGCGCCGCTGACGCCCGCCGTCGCGGCCGATCTGCCGGCGGACGTCATCGACGCCACCGTCACGCCTCCGCCCTTCGACATCGCCTTCGGCGTGAAGGGCCTGAGCCAGTGGGTGCTGCGCGGCATCACCCAGACCTCCAAGAAGCCGGCGGTCCAGGGCTACGCCGAGTTCCAGGCCTATGACTGGGTCTATGCGGGCATCTGGGCGTCGAACGTGAACTTCGGGGGCACCGATCCCTCCGCCGAGATCGACTTCTACGGCGGCCTGCGCCACAGCTGGGGTCCGGTGACCCTCGACGTCGGCTATGTCTGGGTCTACTTCTCCGGCGAGAACGGATCGGCTCCGGGCCTCGACTACGGCAAGGTCTACGGCGTCGCCAAATACGCCGTGACCGACAGCTTCACGGTCGGCGCCAACATCTATTACGGCAACGACTTCATCAACCGCGGCGTGGACATCGTCCATTCGACCGCGTTCGCGAAATACGCCTTCACGCCGCTGGCGAGCATGCCGGAGATCGGCGCCTACGTCTCGGGTTCGTTCTCGAAGCAGTGGACCAGCGAGAACTTCGTCAAGGACTACCTGTACTGGGACGCCGGCGCCGGATTCACCTACAAGGCGATGACGCTCGACTTCCGCTACAGCGACAGCAACCTGTCGAAGAGCCAGTGCTTCGGCTACATGGGCAACCGCAACTGGTGCGGCGACAGCTATGTGGTCAGCCTGTCCTTCGACACCTCGCTCAACAAGCTGAAGTGATCGACGTCCGCCCGTCTCCGGCGAGACGGGCGGGACCATCGGGCCGGCGGAGACCTCCGCACGGCGAAACGGCCGGGGCGCACGCCGCCCCGGCCGTTTTCGTTCGTTCCGGGGGAATCTGATGTCGGCGCCCCGCAAGCAGGATTTCGCGCGGGACGCCCCTACGGCGATATTGTTCGGCGCATAAGCCGCTGCGAAAAAGCCCCGCGCGGAAGACCTCCGAGCCGGATCAAGGGTCAGGTCCGGGTGGCTGCGCGCAGGCTTGAAGACGACCGCGCGGCTTCGACGTGGCGAGATCATGAAGACGCGGCGCGATGATGCTCTCGCCCTGTCAATCGGCGGGGAGGTCTGCCCCGTTGTTGGAGTGGATCTCCTGTGGCGGACGGATTGTGCTGCGGGAATTGACCATGAGCCGGGCTTTCAGAGGATGAGGGCCCATGACCCGCCACAGATCCCACGGCGTCGCGTTCAAGCGCCGGGCCGCTCAGGAGTTCATTTCCGGCGAGACGCCTCACGGGCGTGCGAAGCGATACGATCTGTCGCGCAACAGCTAGAGCGTTATTCGAGCGGTTTGAATCGGATTGGGATTCCCGAGAGCGTCGGTTTGTGATTCAGCCTGTCGACCGGGCGGAGGCCGGCAGGCATGGCGACACCGTTGTCGATGGATCTACGTGTCCGTGTTCTCGCCTCGGTCGAGGGCGGTCTCAGTCATCGTCAGGCGGCCGAGCGCTTCGGGGTGAGCGCGGCCAGCGTCAGCCGCTGGCGTACGCTTGAGCGGGAGCATGGCGATCCGAGCCCGAAGGCGATGGGCGGCGACCAGCGCTCGCGGGCGATCGAGGCGCATGGGCCGCTGATCCTGTCGCTGCTCGAAGCCTCGCCCGACGCCACCCTCCAGGAACTGCGGGCTGCGCTCGCCAAGCGCGGGGCGATCGTCGGTTATGGCGGGTTGTGGCGGTTCCTCGATCGGCGCGGGATCACTGTCAAAAAAAGACCGCGCACGCTGAAGAGCAGGAGCGGCCGGACGTCCTGAGGCGGCGGCGGGAATGGTTCGGAGCTCAGCCCGATCTTGATCCGGAACGGCTCGTCTTCATCGACGAGACATGGGCGTCGACCAACATGGCGAGGACGCGCGGCCGGGCGCCGCGGGGCGAGCGCCTGCGCGCCGCGGTCCCGCATGGTCACTGGAAGACGACGACCTTCGTCGCAGGACTGCGGCTCTCCGGGATGGTCGCCCCGATGGCTCTCGACGGCCCGATCAACGGCCGCAGCTTCCAGGCCTATGTCGACCAGGTCCTCGTTCCCGAACTGAAGCCCGGCGACGTCGTGGTCATGGACAATCTCGGCAGCCATAAGGGAGCAGGCGTCCGGGCGGCGATCAAGGCCGCCGGGGCGGAACTGCTCTACCTCCCGCCTTACAGCCCCGACTTCAATCCGATCGAGAACGCGTTCTCGAAGCTCAAGGCGCTGCTCCGAAAGGCGGCCTAGCGATCCGTCGACGGCCTCTGGGCCGCCATCGCCAGCATCGCACACCTCGTCACGCCGAAAGACGCCCACGGCTTCTTCAGAGCCGCCGGCTATGATCCAGAATGAGCGGATTCCGCTCTAATCGACGTCGATTTGGTCCGGCGCTTGGCGTTGACTCGGGCGAAGTGGAACGGGATCAGGCGGTATTCAAACCCTTCGAAGTCCTCGCCCTTGGGCGTTCCATCCCTGGGATCGCCGCCTTCGTAGATGTCACGGAAAACGCCTAGCTCCGTGAAAAACACGCGGAGCTTGGCATAGATACCGCTGAGGCTGTTGGCGCTGAGCCCCGTGCGCCGTGACGCCTGCGCCAGCGGCTCATCAATCACGAAGCTCCACAGCACGCGTCTGAACTGCGCCTCACTGATTTTGGCCGAGTGGTAGAAGCGGTTCGCGGGCGCGCGCTCTGGCATTTTTACGAGTGCTCCCGCGTTTATAAAACATCTGAATCTACAATGGCTTGGCTGCCGTGCGGCACGAGCCAGCGGTCATTCTGCTTGTATAAACCGTTGCCGCCGGACGTAGAGCAACCATTTGGATCACGGTATAATAGGACGAAATTCCTTTACTGTTCTATAAACGTTCTGTAAGATGGCGGCTCTTTTCCCGCCACGATAAGACAAGGAGGTTCGGCGTGAAACACAACGATCAATACAGCCTCCCGAAGTGCGGGCACGATGCTGAATGGGGCGGCAGCGCCACGCTTCCGTCGCTGGAGATGGATGCGGACGCATATCTGCCGGACCTCGAAAAGCTCGATCTGTCGGAAGGCGAGAAGATCGCGCTGCTCCAGACCCTCTGGGACATCATGAAAGCCTTCGTCGAGATGGGCTTCGACGTGGCCCGCGCGGATATCTGTGGGCGGATTTTCGAAGGTGTTGATCCGCACGAAAACAACAGCGTCGATGATGTAAAATTATCGTTCTCAAGAGCGACGGAGACGAACGGCCACGACAGACGGAAGGAGCGCCCCGCATGACGAAAGACCGAACACAGAAGGTAATTGCGTATTGCAGGGTGTCCGACCCCAAGCAGATTCAGCGCGGGGACGGCCTTCAGAGTCAGGAACGCACCTGCCGCGAGTTCGCGCGCATGAAGGGGCTGGAAATCGACGAGGTGTTCACCGACGTCCTGACCGGCGAGCGCTCCGACCGTCCCGGCCTTGAAAAGGCGAAAGCGTATCTGCGCAAGCACCGTGGCGCGGTGCTGATCGTCGATCACGCCAACCGCCTTGGCCGCGATCTTCTGGGCTATCTGCTGCTGCGCGCCGAGATCGTGAAGATGGGCGCTGTGATGCTCTCGCCCGTCATGGAGTTCAAATCGGACTCCTCGTCGCTGCTGGTCGAGAACGTCGTCGCTTCCGTCTCGCAGTACCAGCGCCAGCACAACGCCGAACAGACCAAGAGCCGGATGAAGGCGCGCATCCAGAACGGGTTCTGGGTGTTCCAGCCTCCGGTCGGGTATCGCTACGAGAAGGCGTCAGGCCGCGGCAAAATCCTCGTGCCGGACGAGCCTGCCGCGTCCATCGTGCGGGACGCTCTGGAAGGCTTCGCCTCCGGACGGTTCGACAATCAGGCGGCGGTGATGCGTTTCCTTCAGGACAGTCCGCTGTTCCCGAAGGACAGCACGGGCGTCGTCCGCCATCAGCGCGTCGCCGTTCTGCTGAATCAGCCTGTCTATGCAGGCTACGTGGAAGCGCCAAAATGGGGCGTCGATCTACGCCCCGGCTAGCATCAGCCGCTGATCAGCTTCCAGACCTATCAGCGCATACAGGACAGATTGCGCGGCGGTTTCTACGCGCCGCGCCGTCCGAACCTCAATGAGGACTTTCCACTTCGCGGGCATGTGATTTGCGCGGATTGCGGATCGCCACTGACCGCCTGCTGGTCGAAGGGCTCGCACAGCCGGTTCCCATACTATCTCTGTCCGAAACGCGGATGCGCGAGCTACCGCAAATCGATCCGCCGCGAGACGATCGAGGGCGAGTTCGAATCGATCCTGCGCAGGCTGACGCCGAGCGAGGCGCTGTTCACGGTCGCGACGAAGATGCTCAGGACGATCTGGGACCACCAGATGGCCAACGGTCAGGCGCAGGCCAAAGCGCTGTCGGCGAAGCTGATTACCGTCGAGCGGCAGGTGGCGGCGCTTCTGGACCGCATCGTTGAAGCGAGCGTTCCCAGCGTCATCGCAGCCTATGAGGATCGCGTGCGCAGCCTTGAGGAAGAGAAAGTGGCGATCCGTGAAAAGATCGCTTCCGGTGGGCGTCCGGCCCGTCCCTACGAGCAGACAGTTCGAACGGCGCTCGGCTTCCTCGCAAGCCCTTGGAATCTCTGGAATTCCGAGCGACTGGAGGACAAGCGGCTGGTGCTCCGGCTCGCCTTTGCGCGGCGTCTGGCCTATCGGCGCGGCGAAGGATTTCGAACGACGGATTTGACCTTGCCGTTCAAGGTCTTAACCCAGCTTTCCGGTGCTGATTTAGAGATGGCGCACCCGACACGATTCGAACGTGTGACCTTCGCCTTCGGAGGGCGACGCTCTATCCAGCTGAGCTACGGGTGCCTGCGCGCTTGAGCGGGCGGAACCTAGCCGATCGCGGCGGCGGACGCAATCGGATGCGGCGGCTTTGAGCACGCTTCGAAGCCCTGGCCCAGAGCAGCGAAGGTCACACGTTCGAATCGTGTCAGGCGCGTCACTCTCCTTTCAGGAACAGAAATATTAGGCTCAGGACTCATTGATTGAGATAGAACACGACGGCTGCCGCGATGCAGATTGCAGAGAAGAACGTGTGGGCGGATCTGTCGTCACGGGTTGCGATGCGCCGCCAGTCTTTGAGCTTGGCGAATAGGTTCTCGATCTTGTGGCGCGTCCGATGGAGCGCCTTGTCATAGTCGAGCGGCTGTTTGCGGCT
>NZ_BSFK01000005.1 GCF_027922305.1 Methylopila jiangsuensis
CATCCACGTCTCGAGGTCCCGCCGGCGTCCCCATCCCAACACCAGGGACGGACAACGCAAACATGCAATCCACGACTTGAACGTCGCAGCTTTTGTTCCGGAAAAAGTCGTGGATACCCGCCTTCGGCGGGCATGACGTGAGTTCTAATCGCGGGCTGCGGTCGTTTCCAAATGGGCTCTGAGAGCCCGCCTTCACCACGCCGCGGCGTAGCCGTCCCGGCGCGGGTCGCTGGCGGCGGCGTAGCCTTCGACGGAAGGATCGCCCATGCGCCAGATGAACTGGCCGGCCCCGAAGTCCTGATAGCTGTCGTTGATCACGCTGGTCTCGTGACCGAGCGCCAGCAGGCCCGCCACCGTGTCCGGCCGCATGGCGGCCTCCACGTTGATGTCGAGCCCGGCGTTGAAGCGCCAGCGGGGCGCGTCGCAGGCGGCCTGCGGGTTCTGGGCGTGGTCGATCATGCGCGACAGCGTCTGCACATGGCCCTGCGGCTGCATGTTGCCGCCCATCACGCCGAAGCTCATCACCGGCTGGCCGTCCCTGGTGAGGAAGCCGGGGATGATGGTCTGGAACGGGCGCTTGCCCGGCGCGACCACGTTGGGGCTTGCGGGATCGAGCACGAAGCCGTGGCCGCGGTTCTGCAGCGACAGGCCCCATTCCGGCAGGCAGACGCCGGAGCCGAAGCCCATGAAGTTGGACTGGATGAAGCTCACCATCATGCCGTTCTCGTCGGCGGCGGTGAGGTAGATGGTGCCGCCGCGCACGGGGTTGCGCGCCGCGAAGCGCTGGGCGCGGCGCGGGTCGATCAGCTTCGCGGCTTCGGCCAGATAGCCGTCGTCGAGCAGCTGCGCCGACGTCACCCGCATATGGGCGAGGTCCGCCACATGGGCGTAGGTGTCGGCGAAGGCGAGCTTCATCGCCTCGATCTGCAGATGGTTGGCCTCGACGCCGTCGGGATCGAGCCCCGTCAGCTCGAAGTTCTTCAGGATTCCGAGCGCGATCAGGGCGGCGACGCCCTGGCCGTTCGGCGGGATCTCATGCACGTCGTAGCCGCGGTAGCGGGTGGAGATCGTGTCCACCCACTCCACCCGGAAGGCGTCGAGGTCGGCGACCGTCATGGCGCCGCCATGGGCTGCGGCGTGGGCCGCCATCGCCTGGGCGATCTCGCCCCGGTAGAAGGCGTCGCCGCCGGTGGCCGCTATGGCCTTCAGCGTCCGCGCCGCGCCGGGGAAGGCCACATGCTCCCCCACCTCCGGCGCCCGGCCACGGGGCAGGAACAGGTCGGCGAAGCCGGGCTGACGGGCGAGGTCCGGCGTGGCGGCGGCCGCCGCCCATTTCTGCTGCACCACCGTCGGGGCGAGGTAGCCCCGTTCGGCGACTTCGATCGCCGGAAGCAGAACGTCCTCCAGCGGCAGGGAGCCGAAGCGCTCGCTGAGCGCGACCCAGGCCGCCACCGCGCCCGGCACGGTGACGCTGTCCCAGCCGCGCATGGGCGGCCGGGCGCGGCCTTCGCCGTGTTTCGCCGCGAAATAGTCCGGCGTCCAGGCGCGCGGCGCGCCGCCGGAGGCGTTCAGGCCGTGCAGCCGCTCGCCGTCCCACAGGATGCAGTAGGCGTCGGAGCCGAGGCCGTTGGAGCAGGGCTCCGCCAGCGTCATCACGGCGGCCGCCGCGATCGCGGCGTCCACGGCGTTGCCGCCGTCCCGGATCACGGCGAGGCCCGCCTGCGCGCCGAGCGGGTGCGAGGTGGAGACCACGTTGCGCCCGAACACGGGCACGCGTCGGGACGGATAGCCGGCGGTCCAGTCGAAAGGCGTCATGGCGTGTCTCCCTGCGTGGCCTGCGGTCTTTTCAGGCCGGGCTCAGGTCGGTTCGCGCGCGGGCCGTCAGGGCCGCGCGGTCGATCTTGTTGGTGGAGGCGAGCGGAATCTGGTCCACGAACCAGACCCGGCGCGGGTGCTGGTAGGCGGGCGCGTGGGCGAGCGCGTAGGCCTTGAGCGCCGCCTCGTCCAGGGCGGAGCCCGGCCGCTTCACCACGAAGGCGACCGGCTTCTGGCCCTTGATGTCGTCGTCCACCGGCACCACCACCGCCTGCGCCACGTCCGGATGGGTCTCAAGCATGGCTTCCACGTCGCCGGGAAAGATGTTCTCGCCGCCGGAGACGAACATGTCGTCGGTCCGCCCGACGAACGCGTAGAACCCGTCGCCGTCGCGGCGGAACACGTCGCCGGTGTCGTAGAAGCCGTCGGCGGTGATGGGCGAGCGCACGTCGGGGCGCTCGTGATAGCCGAGCATGAGCGCGGGGCTTTTCACCTGCAGCACGCCGAGGTCCGGCGCGCCCTCGCCCGCGAGCCGGACCGTGACGCCCGGATGGGGGCGGCCGACGGAGCCGGTCGGCGCCGCGCCGTCGGGATCGACGAAGGCCAGCGGGCCGCCCTCGGTGGTGCCGTAGGCGTTGATGATGCGCGCGTTCGGAAGCAGCCGGCGGATCTGGGCGCCAAGCGCGTCGTTCACCGGCGCCGAGCCCATGCGCACCACCTTGACGCTGGAGAGGTCGGCGGTCGCAAGCGCCTCCTTCTCCCGCAGCATCATGGCGATCATCGGCGGCACGGCGGTGAGCCATGTGGCCCGCTGCCGGTCGATCGCGAGGATGTAGGCGCGGGCCTGGAACTGGGGCAGCAGCAGCGCGGTGGCGCCGCTCGCGAGCGCAAGCAGCGCCAGCGCGAGCGCGTTCATGTGATAGAGCGGCGCCGCGATCAGCAGGCGCTCCCCTTCGAGCGCGTCGTCGGCCATGCGCGTGCGCGCGACCCAGAGGTGGCTGGCGTGGCTGAGCCGCACCCCCTTGGGGCGCCCGGTGGAGCCGGAGGTGAACAGCATCAGCGCCGCCTCGTCCGGTTCTGGGCTTATGGGCTCGAACGGTCCGGGGTCGAGCCAGAGGCCAAGCTCGGTCTCGATCTCAACCGTGGGAACGGCGTCGGGCGCCAGCGCCCGGCGCTCGGAATCGTGGAACACCGTCTTGGCGCCGCTGTCGGCGACGATCCGGGCGATGGTGGCGGCCGGAAACCGCCAGTTCACGGGAACCGGGACCACCCCGGCCTGCATGGCGCCCAGCAGGATCGCCAGATAGTCGGTCCCGTTGGCGGCGAGGATCGCGATCCGGTCGCCGCGGGCGACGCCGTGGCGCCCGAGCCCGCGGGCGAAGGCGGCGGCGCGGGCGGCGAGGTCGGCGCGCGACAAGGGGGTCCCGGAGCCGTCCAGACCCACTCCCACAGCCGCTGGGGCGGCGGCGTCGGGAGACAGGGCCAGGACGGCTCCGAGGTTCGAGACGTCGCTCATCGGGCGCTCCGGCAGGCGAGGACGAGATCGAAACCGGGAAGGGCGAGCGTCGCCCCCGCCGTCGATCGGTCCCTGGTCCACACGGCGCCCGGCGTGGCGCGGGCGCGGGCTTCAATCGCCTCGAGCCCGTCGAAGACGAGTTCGAGCACGGCGAAGCGCGCCCGGTCGCCCGGAACGACGTCGATCACGAAATCGGGCAGCGTCACCCGAGGGTCGCCGCAGGTCTGCTCCGCCGCGGCGTTGGCGGCGACCGCATAGGCGGCGGCGTCGGTCGCGGGGGATCGGGAGGCGACCTCGATGCGGGAGAGGCCGAGGAAGCGGTTGGGGTGGACGAGCCATTCCGGCCGCCACACCAGCTCCGGCGTCAGGTGCTGGCAGAAATAGACCCGCCCCGCCGGAAACCGCTCCGGGGCGAGGCGCACGGTGCGGAACCGCGCCTCATGGCGCGCGCCGTCGATCTCCACCGGGCGCGAGAACGCGACCGGCTCGGACGGCGCGAGCCCGTTGCGCGCCAGCCGGGCGAAGGTCTGGTCGGCGTCGTCGGCGTTCAGCACCAGGCCGTTCAGACCGAAGGGGCTGTCGAGCACGTCCTGGCGCTGGAGGCCCTCGGCGGGCACGCCCACCAGCTCCAGATAGGCCCCGTCCGCCATCATCAGATGGTTGACGGAGCCCAGCGAATGGCGGCCACGGGGCGTGAGCGTGAAGCCGAGCGCGGCGAACAGCGCCGCCGCCTCGTCCATGCGACGCAGCACGTTGATCACAACATGGTCCAGCGCGGCCGCCATTCCCGTCAGGCCCTCACTTCGGCGTCGCGGTCATGTAGACGCCGCGGCCGCTCGCCAGCAGCCGGCCCTCGCCGTCCAGCACCTGGGCTTCCGCCACCGACAGCGTGCCGCCGAACTTCACCACCTTGCCCTTCGCGGTCAGGTCGCCCTCCATGGCGGCGCGGTGGTAGTCGACGCGCAGGTCCACGGTCGGCACGCCCCGCCCGGTCTTCGACACCAGCGCCCAGTCGGCGGTGAGGTCGATCAGCGTGGCGAGGATGCCGCCATGCACGTAGCCGCGCTCGGCGTTCACCACCCATTCGGGCCGCCAGGTCGCCTTCAGCTCGATCTCGCCGTCGCCGACCGAGACCACCTTGAGGCCGAGCCACTGGTGGAACGGGCCCTTGAGCAGCTTCGCCTCGACCTCGGCCGCGGTGAGAGTGACGCTCTCGCTCATGGCGTCACCACGATCTTGCCCATGACCTCGCGGTCGCGGATCAGCCGCAGGCCCTCGGAGGCCTTCTCCAGCGGCAGCACCTTGTCCACCACCGGCTTCAGCGTCCCCTCCTGGATCATGTCCATGAGCGCCGCCAGATCGTCGTCGTAGAACGAGTTTGAGCCGATGATCTTGAGCTCGAAGCTCCAGATGTAGCGCAGGTCTTCCTTGGGATCGTGGCCGGCGGTGGCGCCGCAGGTGAGGATGGAGCCGCCGCGCTTCACGCATTTCAGCGAGGGCGCCCAGGTGTCGCCGCCGGTGAAGTTGATCACCACGTCCACGCCGCCGTCATAGGTGCGGCGCTGGGGCTTGCCGTATTTCTCGATCGCCCATTTGGAGAAGTCGGTCTCGCGGTAGTTCACCACGTGGTCGGCGCCGAGCTCCTTCAGGCGGTCCAGCTTGTCCTGGCTGCCGGCGCAGGCGATGACCTCGCAGCCGAGCTGCTTCAGCAGCATGACGCAGCCGGTGCCGACGCCGCCGCTGGCGCCCAGAACCAGCACCTTGTCGCCGGCCTTGACCGTCTTGTGGGTGACCAGCATGCGGTGCGCCGTGCCGTAGGCCACGGGCAGCGAGGCGGCGTCCACGAAGCTTACCTTGTCGGGCATGCGGATGAGCTGGCCGGCGGAGACGCGGCAATACTGCGCCATGCCGCCGTCCAGCATCTCGCCCATCAGGCCCTTGTTGGGATAGAGCGGGTTGACCAGCACCCGGTCGCCGACGCTCCAGCCCTCGACGCCGTCGCCGACCTCGGTGATCTCGCCCGCCATGTCGAGGCCGATCACCACCGGCATCGGCACCTTGATGCCGGGCATGCCCTTCACGGTGAACACGTCGTGGTAGTTGAACGAGGACGCGCCGACGCGGATGACCACGTGGCCGGCGTCGGCGGTCGGGATCGGATGATCGTCCACGACGACGAGATCGCTCACGTCGCCATGGGCCTTCAGCAGCAGGGCTTTCATCGTCTTGGGCATTGGGCGCTTTCTCGTTTCGGCGCTTTGGCGCTTGTCGTTGGACGGGGAGGCGCCGCCGTCGGCGGCGCCGTTCGTCACTTGATGGACTTGGACGCCTCGTAGGGCGCGGTGACGAGGGCCGAGTCCGGCAGTTCGCCCTTCACGGCGCCGACGGACTTGAACACCTCGAACTCGGTCTTGAGCGACGCGATGTCGGCGGGCTCCAGGCGCACGGCGTAGATGCCGTCCCACAGCGCCGCATAGGCCCGGGCGTCGTCCTCCTTCATGTTGGCGGCGGCGACCAAGGCCTTGGCGACCGCCTCCTTGTCGGCCTTGCCGAACTCGTAGGCCTTGCGCATGGCGGCCACGACCCGGGCCGCGGCGTCGGGGTTCGCCTTCAGCCAGTCGTTGCGCATCAGGCCGACGCCGAGCACGGGGGGCGCGTCCTGCTTGGTGATCTTGGCCCACTCCTCACGGAACGAGCCGATCTTGCGCAGCTTCGCGTCCTTCAGCAGGGCGATGGTGACGGTGCGCAGGGCGGCGGCGTCGATGTCCTTCTGAACCAGGAACTGGGCGAGCCGCGGGTCCGCGCCCGGCACCGCCTCGTACTCGCCGGGCTTGATGCCGTAGTTGGCGGCGAGGATGGCCGAGGTGATGGCGGCGGTGGCGCTGCCGGCCGGCGAGCCGCCCACCTTCTTGCCCTTCAGGTCGCCGAGGCTCTGGATCGGGCTGTCTTCCGGCACGACGAAATCAAGCTCGGCGGCCTGGGTCGCGAGCACGATCGACAGCGGCAGGCCGTCCACCGCCACGCTGAAGGAGGCGGCGGCGGGCGCGCCGATGGCGAAGTCGATGGCGCCGGCGGCCAGCGCCTTGGTGGGCGCGTTCACGTCCGGGAAGGTGACGAACTCCGGCTCCAGGCCCTGGGCCTCGAGGAACTTTCCGCTCTGGAGCACGGCGCCGAAGCCGAGGCTGACGCCCGAACTCCAGTAGCCGACGCGGATCTTCTCCGCCTGCGCGGCGGGGGCTGTGACGAGCGCCGCGACGAAGGCGGCGGCGAGGACGGCGAGGCGCTTCACGACATTGCTCCCTTGAGCGGCGTGCGGGGTCAGTCGATCTCGGCGCGCTTCTTCCAGCGGAAGAGGCGCGTTTCGAGCGGCTTGAGGACGAGGAATTCGAGCGCGAGCATCAGTGCCACCAGCGTCAGCGTCCAGGCGAACACCTGGTCGGTCTGCACGAGGTCGGCGGCCTGCCGCAGCCGGTAGCCGACTCCGCTGGAGGCGCCGAGCGTCTCCGCCACGAGGCTCACCCGCGCGCCGAAGCCGAAGGCGAGACGGGCGGAGGCGAAGAACAGCGGCAGGATGGTGGGCAGGTAGATCTTGGCGAGGATCTGCGCCCGAGACATGCGGAAGGCGCGGGCGAGCTCCACATAGTCGGCGTTGACGGTCTTGGAGCCCTGCCAGACCGTGGTCAGGATCAGCGGCATCGCCGTCATGAACACCACGAAGATGGTGGTCCAGTCCGACAGGCCGAACCAGATCAGCGCGAAGATCGCCCAGATGCTGGACGAGACCGTGTTGATCACGGTCAGCAGCGGCTCGAAGAACCGGCCGAGCGTTTCGCTCGCGCCGAGCAGCAGGCCGAAGGCCACGCCCACCACGGTCGCGAGCGCGAAGCCCGCCAGCACGCGCTGGAAGGTGAGGCCGAGATCGCGCCAGAAGCCGGGAGAGGCCACCAGCGCGCTCCACGCCTCCCACACCCGCGCCGGCCCCGGCAGCACGAAGGCGGGGGCACCGAGGGACGCGACCTGCCACAGCCCCAGAAACAGGACCAGCAGGCCGAGCCGCATGGCGACGATCTTCAGCCACGGGCCGCGCGCCGGCTTGTGCGCCGGTTTCGGCGCGCCGCCCGCGACGGCGGGAACGGAGGAGGGGGCGGCGGTCACGACTGCAGGCTCCGGCGCAGGAGGCGGGCGCGTTCGGCCACCTCGGCCGACAGCGGATCGCGCGGGTGCGGCAGGTTGATGACGTGCGTCTCCTGCACCCGGCCGGGCCGGGGCTTCAGCGTCACCACCGTGTCGGCCAGCACCACCGCCTCCTCCACGTCGTGGGTGACGAACACGATGGTCATGCCCATGAGGCCTGCGACGCGCAGCACCTCGTCGTGCATCTGGGAGCGGATCGAGGGGTCGAGCTTGGAGAACGGCTCGTCCATCAGCAGGATCGACGGCCGGGTGACGAGGCTGCGGGCGAGCGCCACGCGGCTGCGCATGCCGCCGGACAGCTCGTGCGGATAGGCCTCCGCGAAATCGGCGAGGCCGACCAGCGCCAGCGTCTCCGCCACCCGCTCGCGCCGCTCCGCGCGGGGCGCTCCGGCGGCCTCCAGTCCGAAGGCCACGTTCTGCGCGGCGGTGCGCCACGGCAGCAGCCGGTCGTCCTGGAACATGTAGGTGAGGCTGCGCCACTCCGTGAAGCTTTTCGAGGGAACGCCGTTCAGGAACACCTCGCCCCGATCCGGCGGAATCAGGCCGGCGATGATGTTGAGCAGGGTGCTCTTGCCGCAGCCCGAGGCGCCGACGATCGCCGCCACCGAGCGCTCCTCCACCTCGATGTCCACCCCCTGCAGCACATGCAGGCTCTCGCCGTCGCGCAGCGGAAACCATTTGCTCACGGACTGCGCCCGAACCGCGGCGGCCATGGGCGTCAGGCCCGGAACTGCGCGTCGGCGGGCGCGAGCGGCGCGTCGGCGAGCTTCAGACTGGCGACCACCTTCTCCATGGTCATGTCCCGGAAGGTCTCCACATGACGGCGCGCCACCCGCTCGGCCGCGTCGGCGTCGCCGGCGGACAGATGCTCGATCAGCAGCTCGTGGTCGTTCTCTATGTTGGGACGCACGCCCTGCACGCCGAAGCCCAGCGCCACCAGCCGGGTCATCTCGTCCATCAGGCCGGAGAGCGTGCGGCTCAGCCGCTCGTTGCCCGACGAGGCGGCGATGGCCATGTGGAAGCTGCGGTTGGCCTCCATGAAGAAGTCGATCTGGTTGCCGACCTCCACCGGCATCTGCCCGCGGCAGGCCCGCTCCAGCCGCTCGAGCTGACCGCGGTTCACCCGGCCGGTGGCGGCGCGGGCGGCCAGCGGCTCCAGCGCGAGACGCAGGGTGAAGATCTCGTCCACGTCCTTGGCGGTGACCGGCGTCACCCGATAGCCGTGCCGGGGGATGGAGGCGATCAGCCCCGCCTGCGTCAGGCGCTGCAGCGCGATCCGAAGGCTCGCCTTGCCGAGGCCGAAGCGCTCGCCCAGCTCCGGCTCCGTCACCCGCGCGCCCGGCAGGATGCGGCAGGACAGGATTTCACGGCGGATCAGGTCGTAGGCCTGATCGCCCTTCAGGGCCATGTCGTGCAGCGTGGCGCGGCTGCCCGCCGCGCGTCCGGACCGGACGTCTTCCGTCATGGATCATCCCAAAATCGTCTGGTGAGCAGCTTACGAGCGCTCGTTGGGATGCTCAATAGCGCGGGCGAAAGACCAGCGCAACACGGAAGTACATCATTCTCTGGATTTTATATATTAATCGGCCGCGGTGTGTGTTTTGCGGGCGGCCGGCCGCGAACGAAAAAGGCCGCCCCGGAGGGCGGCCTTCGAAATCGTCGTCCTGAGGCGGACGGGAGGATCAGCGGGAGTAGAACTCGACCACCAGATTCGGCTCCATGTGGACCGGGTAGGGCACCTCGGTCAGGGCCGGAACGCGCACATAGGACGCGACCATCTTGTTGTGGTCGACCTCGATGTAGTCCGGCACGTCGCGCTCGCCCGACTGGGCGGCCTCGAGCACGATGGCGAGCTGCTTGGAGGCGGGCTTCACCTCGATCACGTCGCCGACCTTCACCAGGTAGGACGGGATGTTCACGCGGCGGCCGTTCACCAGCACATGGCCATGGTTCACGAACTGGCGGGCGGCGAACACGGTCGGCACGAACTTGGCGCGGTAGACCACCGCGTCGAGGCGGCGCTCCAGCAGGCCGATCAGGTTCGCGGAGGTGTCGCCCTTGAGGCGGGTGGCTTCCGCGTAGACGCGGCGGAACTGCTTCTCGGAGATCGAGCCGTAGTAGCCCTTGAGCTTCTGCTTGGCGCGAAGCTGCACGCCGAAGTCGGACAGCTTGCCCTTGCGGCGCTGGCCGTGCTGGCCGGGGCCGTACTCGCGGCGGTTGACCGGGGACTTCGGGCGGCCCCAGATGTTTTCGCCGAGACGGCGGTCGATCTTGTACTTAGAGGCGTGTCGCTTCGACATCGCGTCCTCCTGTAGGCAGGTTGAGGAACGCGCCCTCCTGCTGCTCCTTATCGGGAGCCGACAGGCCCGATCGTCGCGAGAACGCCGGGCCGCGGGTGCGCATGAACGACGACGCGGGGCTTTCGGCCCCGCGTGACGTGGTGCGCTCTCTAGAGAAAGAGGTCCGCAAAGTCAAACAGGCCGCGGGTTCCGCCCGGCCCCCACGCGACGCCGCAATCGCGGACGGCGGCGATTGCATATAGAGTGGCGCCACCCGCGCTCTGGCTCTGGCGCTGCCTCGCCCACGCTGGACGCGCTGCCCGAGGCGCGAGCCCGAGGATGTCACCCTCGCCGTCATGCCCGAGCCTGTCTCGGGCATCCACGACTTGGCCGAGCGAGTCGTCGTCTCAAGGGACGTCGTGGATACCGGGCTTCGCCGGGCATGACGGCGGCGGCGATGCGCGGGAGCGCGCCCGGATCGGCCTCACGGCCGTGGATAACAGCGTGCAAACTGGGGATGGCGGGTCGGAGGGGCGCAATCGCCGGCCGCGAACTTACATAACGAACGATCGCCTATCCTCGCCTGAACCCTTACCCGCAGGTCCGCCGCGCCCATGCGCTTCACCCCCTCCTTTCTGGACGAACTGCGCGACCGGATTCCGGTCTCGGAGGTGGTCGGCCAGCGGGTGAAGCTGAAGCGGCAGGGCCGCGAGTACGCCGGGCTGTCGCCGTTCAACTCCGAGAAGACGCCGTCCTTCTTCGTCAACGACCAGAAGGGCTTTTACCACTGCTTCTCCTCGGGCCGGCACGGCGACGTGTTCAAGTTCCTGATGGAGACCGAGGGCGTCTCCTTCCCCGAGGCGGTGGAGCGGGTCGCCGAGCTCGCCGGCGTGCCCATGCCGAAGGAGAGCCCGGAGGAGCAGCGCCGGGAGCAGGTCCGCGCCAGCCTGATCGACGTCATGGACATGGCGGCGGCCTTCTTCGAGGCCGAGCTTCAGGCCCGCGGCGGCGCGGCGGCGCGGGGCTATCTCGCCGGGCGCGGGCTGTCGCCGCACACCCAGGGCGCGTTCCGCATCGGCTACGCCCCGAACGACCGCCACGCGCTGAAGAACCATCTGCGCAAGGCCGGCGTGCCGGTGGCGGACATGGTGGAGGCCGGGCTGCTGGTCTCCGGCGAGGACGTGGCCGAGCCGTTCGACCGGTTCCGGGACCGGGTGATGTTCCCGATCCACGACAGCCGCGGCCGGGTGATCGCCTTCGGCGGCCGCGCGTTGCAGGCGGACGTGCCGGCCAAATATCTGAATTCGCCCGAGACGCCGCTGTTCCACAAGGGCGCGACCCTGTTCAACCACCACCGCGCCCGCGCGGCCGCGCACGCCGCGGGAACCGTGGTGGCGGTGGAGGGCTATGTGGACGTGATCGCGCTTGCCGCCGCCGGCGTCGCCCATGTGGTGGCGCCGCTCGGCACCGCGCTGACGCCGGAGCAGCTCGAACTGCTCTGGAAGATGGCGCCCGAGCCGATCCTCTGCTTCGACGGCGACAAGGCGGGCCGCCGCGCCGGCTTCCGCGCCGTGGACGTGGCGCTGCCGCTGATCGCGCCGGGGCGCTCGCTGCGCTTCGCCTTCCTGCCCGAGGGCAAGGACCCGGACGATCTGGTGCGCTCCGAAGGCCGCGGCGCGGTGGAGGCGGCGCTGGCGCAGGCCGCGCCCATGATCGACGTGCTGTGGGCGAAGGAGCTGGAGGCCGGCCCGACCGACACGCCCGAGCGCGCGGCCGCCTTCGAGCACCGGCTGCGGGCCCAGGTCGCCGCCATCCGGGACGAGACGGTGAAGCGGCATTATCAGTCGGCGGTGCAGGCGCGGCTGCAGGCCTTCGGCCGGCCGCAGGGCGCAGGCTCCGGCCGGGGCGGGTACGCCCGGGCGGGGGCAGGCCGCGGCCTGCGCGGGAACGGCGCCCGCCGCGGCGGCGCGCCGGTCTCGCCCATGGACGGATCGGCGCTGGCGGCCTCGGCGCTGCTGAGGCGCAGCGCGCTCGTGGGGGCGGGCGCCGGACGGCCGCCGACCCGCGAGGCGGCGCTGGTGCTGGCGGTGGTGAACCATCCCGCGCTGCTGGACGAGCTGGCGGAGGCCTTCGCCGAGCTCGACCTGACCACCCGCGAGCTCGACCGGCTGCGGCGCGCGGCGCTCGACGCCTACGCCCACGGCGCGTCCGACGCGGCGGGAATGGCCGCCGCGCTTGCCGCCGCGGGCTGCGGTCCGGCGCTGGAGCAGGCGGCGTCCGCGCTGCTTCCGGGCGACTGGTGGGTGGGCGAGGGTGCGAATCTTGTTGACGTGGACGTGGCTTGGAGGCATGCGAGCGCCTTGCACGTCAAGGTCCGGGCGCTACATAAGGAGCTCCGTTCGGCGGAGCAGGATTTTGGTCGTGATTTTACGGACGACAATTTCCGCAGGATCGTCGAAATTCAGCGCCAACTGTCCGCCGTTGAAGGTTCGGAGGCCGCGATCGAAAACTTCGGCGGCGCCTCCGGACGGGTCGTGAAGGCGATGTGACGGTGGTTCGGGCCTCGCCCGGACACCACATGCGCCCAATGGGCAGGGTTAATGCGAGCGTAAAACGTCGTCGCCTAGCGTAGCGGCAGGCGATTCGCGGCGGGCGTCGGGGTTGACGGCGCGCGATGCGGGACGAAATCGATCGCGAGGCCGGCGGACGCGCCGGCTCGGAGACTGGGAAAATATGGCGACCAAGCTGCAGGCGAAGGACGAGACCGAGACGAGCGCGCCGGAAACCGAAGCCGGCCCTCTGCTCGATCTCAGCGATCAGGCCATCCGGCGCATGATCAAGGCCGCGAAGAAGCGCGGCTACGTGACCAACGACGAGCTGAACGAGGTCCTGCCCTCCGACCAGAACACGTCCGACCAGATCGAAGACATCCACGCGATGCTCAACGAGATGGGCATCAACGTGATCGATTCCGAGGAGGCCGACGACCGCGAGGAGAACGCCGCCGAGGAGGACGAGGTGGAGGGCGGCGATCTGGTCGAGGCCCCGCGCCCGTCGCCGGTGGCCGTGGTCCAGAAGGCCGAGCCCGCCGACCGAACCGACGACCCCGTGCGCATGTATCTGCGCGAGATGGGCTCGGTGGAGCTGCTGTCGCGCGAGGGCGAAATCGCCATCGCCAAGCGCATCGAGGCCGGCCGGGAGGCCATGATCGCGGGCCTGTGCGAAAGCCCGCTGACGTTCCAGGCCATCATCATCTGGCGGGACGAGCTCAACGAGGGCAAGATTTTGCTGCGCGAGGTCATCGACCTCGAGGCCACCTACGCCGGTCCCGACAAGGGCGCCGCGGCGGCCGAGGAGCCTGAGTCCGAGGACGCGGACGGCGAGGAGCCAGCCGCCCCGGAAGGCGATCTCGACGAAGACGACATGGAGAACAACGTCTCGCTCTCCGCCATGGAGGCCGAGCTCAAGCCGCGTGTGCTGGAGACGTTCGACGCCGTCGCCGAGGACTACAAGAAGCTTCGCCGCCTGCAGGACCAGAACGTCGAGAACCGTCTGCAGAACAAGACGCTCTCGCCGGCGCAGGACCGGAAGTACAAGAAGCTCAAGGACGACATCATCGTCAACGTGAAGTCGTTGTCGCTGAACCAGAACCGCATCGACAACCTGGTCGAGCAGCTCTACGACATCAACAAGCGCCTCGTGGCGCTTGAAGGCCGCCTCATGCGCCTCGCCGAGAGCTTCGGTGTCGATCGCGTCGATTTCCTGCGCCAGTACCAGGGCTACGAGCTCGATCCCAACTGGATCCGCCGCGTCGCCAATCTGGGCACCAAGGGCTGGAAGAACTTCGTCGCGGCTGAAAAGGACCTGGTGAAGGATCTGCGCGGCGACATCCACAATCTCGCGACCGAGACCGGCCTTGAGATTCAGGAGTTCCGCCGCATCGTCCAGATGGTGCAGAAGGGCGAGCGCGAGGCCCGGCAGGCCAAGAAGGAGATGGTGGAGGCGAACCTGCGCCTCGTGATCTCCATCGCCAAGAAGTACACCAATCGCGGCCTGCAGTTCCTGGACCTGATCCAGGAGGGCAACATCGGCCTGATGAAGGCGGTGGACAAGTTCGAGTACCGCCGCGGCTACAAGTTCTCGACCTACGCCACGTGGTGGATCCGGCAGGCGATCACCCGCTCGATCGCCGATCAGGCCCGCACCATCCGCATTCCGGTGCACATGATCGAGACGATCAACAAGATCGTCCGCACCTCGCGCCAGATGCTGCACGAGATCGGCCGCGAGCCGACCCCGGAGGAACTGGCCGAGAAGCTGGCCATGCCGCTGGAGAAGGTGCGCAAGGTCCTCAAGATCGCCAAGGAGCCGATCTCGCTCGAAACCCCGATCGGCGACGAGGAGGACAGCCACCTCGGCGACTTCATCGAGGACAAGAACGCGATCCTGCCGATTGACGCCGCGATCCAGTCGAACCTGCGCGAGACCACGACACGCGTGCTCGCCTCGCTGACGCCGCGCGAGGAGCGCGTGCTGCGTATGCGTTTCGGCATCGGCATGAACACCGACCACACGCTCGAAGAGGTCGGCCAGCAGTTCTCGGTGACGCGCGAGCGCATCCGCCAGATCGAGGCCAAGGCGCTGCGCAAGCTCAAGCACCCGAGCCGCTCGCGCAAGCTGCGCAGCTTCCTCGACAACTGAGCCCGCGGTTCGCGGAGCCTGCGAAAAAGCCCGGCCTTGCGCCGGGCTTTTTTGTTGCGCCAGGCGTTTGGGGGCGCCGATCCCTGCATCTGCGCACACGAGGCTTTGAGCCGGCGCGTCTTTCCCTCCGGCGCGCGCTTGGCCATGTCTGTCGCGTCACCGCAACGAAGGATCGTCCCTGATGAAGCGTCTCTCCCTCGCCCTCGCCGCCGCCCTTCTGGTCGCCGCCCCCGCGGCGTCCTACGCCGCCGAGGGCCTGCCCGGCGCCAAGGAGGCGGCCCGCGTCACCGCCGGGACCTACAAGGTCGACCCCAACCACACCCAGGTGGTCTGGAGCGTGGACCACATGGGCTTCACCCCGCTCTACGGCGCCTTCGGCCAGCCGACCGGCAGCCTCACCTTCGATCCCAAGGCGCCGTCCGAGGCCAAGCTCTCGGTGGAGTTCCCGATCAGCGGCCTGACGGTGACCTCCGACAAGTTCTCCGCCCATCTCAAGGGCGACGAGTTCTTCGACGCCGCCAAGTTCCCCAAGGCGACCTTCGTCTCCACCAAGGTCGAGGCTTCGGGCGAAACCGCCTGGATCACCGGCGACCTGACCGTGCACGGCGTGACCAAGCCGGTGACGCTCGAGGCGAGCTTCTTCGGCGCGGGCCAGAACCCCATGAGCAAGGCCGAGACCATCGGCTTCACCGCCACCGCCAAGGTGAAGCGCAGCGAGTTCGGCCTCGGCGCCTTCGTGCCGGCGGTCGCCGACGAGGTCGACCTGAAGATCGTCGGCGCGTTCGAGAAGTGATCCGGCCGCTCCCGCCTGCGGGCGAGGGGAGGACCACATGAAAAAAGCCCCGCGGCGCAGGCCGCGGGGCTTTTCCGTTTCCGGCTGTCCGCGCCCTGACGGGCGCGGGAAAGATCAGAAGCCGAAGGAGTTGAACTTGTAGGCCACGCCGCCCATCACGCGGTTCTCGGTGACGTCGGTCTTCACGCGGTTCGCGCCGACCTTGTAGCGGTCCGAGCCGTAGTCCGTGTAGCGGTACTCGACGCGGGCGGCGATGTTCTCGGCCACCTGGCCCTCGACGCCGGCGCCGACCGTGTAGCCCACGGCGGTCTTGCTGTCGTGGCCGCCCGAGCCGTTGAAGGAGCCGTTCACGCGCTGGCCGCTGTAGGCCACGCCCGCGGCGGCGTAGGGCATGATGTTGTCGAAGGCGTAGCCGACGCGGGCGCGGGTCGCGCCGCTCCACTGCTGCTCGTTGCGGATGCGGCCGCCGAAGTTCTTACGGTCGGAGCCGTCGTGATAGTTGACGTCGGTCTCGGCGCCGATCACGACCGGCGAGCCGTCGAACTGGTGGTTGTAGCCGGCGTAGCCGCCCACGATCGCGCCGCTCGGCTTGGTGCCCGGCAGGCCGTGATTCTTGGCCTTGGCCCAGCCGTAGCCGGCCTGCGCGCCCACATAGGCGCCGGTCCAGGTGGAGGGAGCGGCCGGAGCCGCGTACTCGGCCGCGGGGGCCTCATAGGGCAGATCGGCGGCGAAAGCGGCGGGCGCGGCGACGACGGCCACGGCGACGATGGCGGAACGGATCATGGGATCAGGCCTCGAAACCTTTTCCGGGCGGGCGAGGGCGGCCGGCCGGTACGCTACAGGATGCTCAAACGCTGCGCGCCCGGAGCGCCGACAGGTCGGCTCCGAACGGGCGATGACGTGACCTTAAGCGTCCAATTCTTAGCGAGACGTGAAGGTTATCGAGTGATGAAGCGGGAAGGAAAAATATGACGCATCATATGGTTAACGCATAATCTTCGCGTGAAGCGAGACATTAAAAAAGCCCCGCGGCCATGATGGTCGCGGGGCTTTTCAGAACCGGGGAGGGCGGGCGAAACCGCCGCTCCCCAAGCTCAGGTCAGATCAGAACGGCGAGGTGAACTTGTAGGCCACGCCGACGCGGACGCTGTGGTCCGTGTACTCGGAGCGACCGCCAACCTTGAAGCGGTCCTTGCCGTAGTCGTTGTAGCGATACTCGGCGCGCACCGCGACGTCGTCGGTCGCGGCGTACTCGACGCCGCCGCCGACGGTCCAGCCCAGGGCCGTCTTGCTGTCGCTGCCGCTGCCGCGGATGCGCAGGTTGCGGTCCGCATAGGCCACGCCGCCCGCGGCGTAAGCGAGGAAGCGATCAAAGGCGTAGCCGACGCGGGCGCGGGTCGCGCCGTTCCAGTCGCTGTCCACGCGGGCGCGGCCGTGACGGCCGTCGATGTCCGCGTAGTTGAAGTCGGTCTCGATGCCGAGCACGACCGGGGAGTTGTCCAGCTGGACGTTGTAGCCGGCGTAGCCGCCGACCAGGAAGCCGTCCTTGTTGGCGCGGGCCGCGCTGCCCCAGGAGTAGCCGGCCTGCACGCCGATGTACGGGCCGGTCCAGGTGAAGGACGGGACCGCGATGACCGGAGCCGGCGGCTCGTAAGCCGGGAGATCCGCCGCCATCGCGGCGGGAACCATGGCGGTGATGGCGAGCGCAGAGACGGCGCCCAGAGCGATACGACGGATCATGTTTCCACCTCGAAGTCGATCGGATTGCCCTGATGCCTCAGAGCACATTCCAGCATTACTAAATCAGATCCCCGAAAAAGTCTGTCGCCGAAAAGCAACACGCCCGCTCTGGAATCTTTGTTTGAAATATGGCGATATCAGGATATCGACACATTTCGACTTAATCGCCTTAGGGCGATATGCCTTCGGCGATGTCGGCATTGGGAAGAATGGTTTGTCTTCCCAATGATGAACGAAATCTCACCAGCCCGACGAGAACTTGTAGCCCACCCCGAACATCACGCGATTTTCAGTGAGATCGGATTTCAGCCGGGCACCGGAGACGCTGAAGCTGTCCGCGCCGAAGTCCGAATAGCGGTACTCCACGCGCGCGGTGACGTTGTCCGTGACCGCCGCCTCCACGCCGCCGCCCACCGTCCAGCCGACGGCGACCGTGTCGTCCGAACCGGAAATGCCGCCGGCCGCCGTGGGGCGCGCCTTGACGTCATGATCGGCGAAGGCGAGGCCGCCGGCGCCATAGACCAGGAAGCGGTCGAAGGCGTAGCCGACGCGGGCCCTGACGGCGCCGGCGTAGCCGATGTCGTTGGTGACGCGGGTGTTGGCGAATCCGGTGAAGGCGCGGCTGGTCCGGCTGTCCGCGCCGTCCACATTGGCGATGTCGCCTTCGATGCCGATCACGAGCGGAGAGTTGTCGAACTGAAAATTGTAGCCGGCGTAGCCGCCGATCGCGAAGCCGTCGGGCGACGTTCCGAACCCGCGGCCATTGGCGCGGTTGTCGGCGTCGAGCCAGCCGTAGCCCGCCTGCAGGCCGATGTAAGGCCCGGTCCAGGAGAACGACGGCACGGGAGCGGCGGCCGCGGGGGCGGCGTCGTAGGAGGGAATGTCGGCGGCGATGGCGGCGCCGGCCGAAAGGACCAGCGCGACAGCCCCCCCGAAAAGCGTCGCTCGCATCACGTCAAACTCCTCGACTGCCTGCTCAAAAATGAGTCAGGCCCCCTTGGTCGATGGCATCTAAACGCGCAGGATCAGGATCGGTTCCCCGCCTAGCGCCAAAATCTTTGATGCCGACCCATTGAGGCGCTTTGGGCGCGCGATTGTGGCGCCCCTCTGACAGCAATATGTCACTCGATCACGAAGCTGCAAGGGCGCCGCATTTCTAGGCGGCCTGGATCGCTGGCTGAAACGCGCCGGACGCGCTAGATCGCGCCCTGTTCCGCTTGGACGCGAGAGGCGCGATGAACGGGTATGATCCGGTGAACCCCGGCGCTCTTGTGACGGGTGCCGCGCGCCGCATCGGCGCCGCGATCGCGCGGGAACTGGCGCGTCTGGGACATCCTGTCGCGCTGCATTGCCGGTCGTCGCGCGACGACGCCGCGCGACTCGCGGCGGAGATCGTGGCCGGCGGCGGTCGGGCCGAGGTGGTGACCGCCGACCTCGCCGACGCCGCAGGCGTGGCCGCGCTGGTCGGCCGCGCCACCGAGGCGGTGGGGCCGCTGGGCGTGCTGGTGAACAACGCCTCGTCCTTCGAGCCGGACGGCCCCGGCGCGCTGGATGTTTCCGCGTGGGACCGCCAGATGGCGATCAATCTGCGCGCCCCGGTGTTCCTGACCGAGGCCTTCGCCGCAACGCTCGCCCCCGCCGCGCGGGGCGTGGTGGTCAACGTCATCGACCAGCGCGTGCTGAAACCCTCGCCGGGCTTCCTGTCCTACACGCTGGCGAAGTCCGCGCTGCTGGCCGCGACCCATGCGCTGGCGCTGTCGCTGGCGCCGCGGGTGCGCGTGGTGGGCGTCGGCCCCGGCCCCACCTGCGCCAACGCGCGCCAGAGCCCGGAGGCCTTCGCCCGCCAGAGCGCCGCCACCCCGCTCGGGCGCGGGCCGACGCCGGAGGAGATCGCGGCCGCGGTCGCCTATCTGGTGGGGGCGGACAGCGTCACCGGCGTCATGCTGCCGGTGGACGGGGGCCAGCACCTCGCCTGGACGCTCGCGGACGAGTCCGACGGCTGAGGCGGGCCCTCGCGGAATCGCCCGTCCGCGCCTACATGGAGCGTCCGTGACCGAGCAGGACCGCCCCGCCGAGGAGCCGGACGACGCCGAAGAGGATGTCGTCGAGACGCTCGAAACCCGCGACGCCGAAGACGACGCCGCGCCGGAAAGCGTGCGTCGGGGCGTGGAGGTCATCCGCGGCCACCTGAAGCACCTGCCCAACGGGCCGGGCGTCTACCGCATGTTCGACGCCCGCGGCGACGTGCTCTACGTGGGCAAGGCGCGCAGCCTGAAGAAACGCGTGGCGAGCTACGCCCGCGGCGTCGGCCACAACAACCGGATCGCCCGCATGATCGCCGAGACCTCGGCGATGGAGTTCGTCTCCACCGAGACCGAGACCGAGGCGCTGCTGCTCGAGGCCAACCTCATCAAGCGCTTGCGGCCGCGCTACAACGTGCTGATGCGGGACGACAAGTCGTTCCCCTACATCCTGATCGCCACCGACCATCCCGCGCCCCAGATCGCCAAGCACCGGGGCGCCCGCACCCGCAAGGGCGACTATTTCGGTCCCTTCGCCTCCGCCGGCGCGGTGGGGCGCACCATCGACGCGCTGGAGCGCGCCTTCCTGCTGCGCTCCTGCGCCGACAGCTATTACGAGCGCCGGACGCGGCCCTGCCTGCAGTTCCAGATCAAGCGCTGCTCCGGCCCCTGCACCGGCGAGATTTCGCTCGAAGATTACGCCGGGCTCGTCACCGAGGCGCGCCGCTTCCTGCAGGGGCGCTCGGACGCGGTGAAGACGGAGCTCGCCTCGGCCATGGACCAGGCGGCGGAGGCGCTCGATTTCGAGCGCGCCGCGGTCTATCGCGACCGGCTCGCGGCGCTGGCCGCCATCCAGTCCAATCAGGGCGTCAATCCCCGCACGGTGGAGGAGGCGGACGTGTTCGCCATCCACGCCGAGGGCGGCCAGACCTGCGTCGAGGCCTTCTTCTACCGCGCCTATCAGAACTGGGGCGCGCGCGCCTTCTTCCCCAAGGCGGACCGCAGCCTGGAGCCGCGCGAGGTGCTGGGCTCGTTCGTGGCCCAGTTCTACGACGCCGAGGAGTCGCCCCGCCTCGTGCTGCTGAGCGAGGAGATCGAGGACGGCGCGCTGCTGTCCGAGGCGCTGTCGGTGCGCTCGGGCCGCAAGGTGGAGGTGGCGGTCCCCGCCCGCGGGGAGAAGAAGGAGCTGGTGGAGCGGGCGCTGACCAACGCCCGCGAGGCGCTGGGGCGTCGGCTGGCGGAAACCGCGACGCAGGGCAGGCTGCTCGCGGGCGTGGCCGAGGCCTTCGGGCTCGAGGCGGCGCCGCAGCGGATCGAGGTCTACGACAACAGCCACATCATGGGGACGGCCGCGGTCGGCGGCATGATCGTGGCCGGGCCGGAAGGCTTCCAGAAGAACCAGTACCGCAAGTTCAACATCCGCCCCGAGGACCTCACCCCCGGCGACGACACCGGCATGATGCGGCAGGTGCTGCGCCGCCGCTTCTCCCGGCTGCAGAAGGAATCGCCACGGGACGCGGACGGCAGGACGCCCGAGGACGCGCCGCCCTGGCCCGACCTGGTGCTGCTGGACGGCGGGCAGGGGCAGCTCACCGCCGCGCGGGAGACGCTGGCCGAACTGGGCCTGACCGACGTCCGGCTCGTGGGCGTCGCCAAGGGCATGGACCGGGAGGCCGGACGCGAGACCTTCTTCATGGAGGGGCGGACGCCGTTCCGCATGCCGCCGCGCGACCCGGTGCTGTATTACATCCAGCGCCTGAGGGACGAGGCGCACCGCTTCGCCATCGGCACCCACCGGGCCCGCCGCTCCAAGGAGTTCGTGGCGAACCCGCTGGACGAGATCGCGGGCGTGGGGCCCACCCGCAAGCGCGCGCTGCTGCGCCATTTCGGCACCGCCAAGGCGGTGGCCCGCGCCGGCCTCGCCGATCTGGAGAAGGCGCCGGGCGTGAGCAAGACGGTGGCGCGGGCGGTCTACGACCACTTCCATGACAAGGGCTGAGCGGGCGGCGCGAAAATGGCCCGTCGGCCCCGCGCTTGGTTGACGCGCGCGGCCTTCGCGTGATCGTGTCGCGCCGGGCAGACCCCTCGCGCAGCCGGCGACGTGACCATGACTTCCGACACCCACATCGAGCCGATCCCGGCCGCTTCCGCGACCCAGCGGACCAACGCGTCCCGCAAGCATGCGCTGAGCCTGCCGAACCTGCTGACCTATGGCCGCATCCTTGCTGTGCCGGTGGTGGTGGCGTGCCTTTACGCGGGCGGCCATGTCTGGCTGTGGACGGCGGTCGGCCTGTTCGTGGTGGCGGCCATCACCGACTTCTTCGACGGCTATCTCGCCCGCGCCTGGCAGCAGCAGTCGCCGCTCGGCCGCATGCTCGATCCCATCGCCGACAAGCTTCTGGTGTCCGCCTGCCTGCTGATGCTGGCCTCCACCGGCGTCATCTCCGGCCTGTCGCTGTGGGCGGCGGTGGTGATCCTGTGCCGCGAGGTGCTGGTGTCGGGCCTGCGCGAGTTCCTGGCGGAGCTCAGGGTCAGCGTGCCGGTGACCAAGCTCGCCAAGTACAAGACCACGGCGCAGCTGGTGGCGGTGGGCTTCCTGCTGGCGGGACCCGCGGGCGACGAACTGATTCCCGGCGTCACAGCGGTCGGGCTCGGCCTGCTGTGGTTCTCCGCCATCCTTACGCTTTACACGGGCTATGACTATTTCCGGGCGGGCCTGCGCCACGTGCTGGAGGATCCGGAGCCGTGAAACTGCTGTATTTCGCCTGGGTGCGCGAGCGCGTGGGCCATCCCGAGGAAGAGGCGACGCCGCCCGCCGGGGTGGAGACGGTCGCCGATCTGGTGGACTGGCTGCGGGCCCGCGGGCCGGAATACGCCTACGCCTTCGCTCCCGGCGCCGCGATCCGGGCGGCGGTGGACAAGCGCCACGCCAAGCCCGAGGCCTCCATCGCCGGGGCGCGCGAGGTGGCGTTCTTCCCGCCCATGACGGGCGGCTGAGGCGATGGCCGTCCGGCTGCAGCGCGAGCCGTTCGACGCGGGGGCCGAGGCCGCGCGCCTCACGCAAGGTCGGGAAGAGGTGGGCGCCGTCGTCACCTTCACCGGGCTCTGCCGCCGGGGCGCCGACAGCGGCGCGCCGCTCACCGCGCTGACGCTGGAATGCTACCCCGAGATGGCCGAGCAGGAGCTCGCCCGCATCGAGGCGGAGGCGCGGGCGCGCTGGCCGCTCGCGGACGCGCTGGTGATCCACCGCCACGGCCGCATCCGGCCCGGCGAGCCGATCGTGTTCGTGGCGACGCTCTCCGCCCACCGCGCGGCGGCCTTCGAGGCGGCCCAGTTCCTGATGGACTACCTCAAGACCTCCGCGCCGTTCTGGAAGCAGGAGGAGACGGAGGAGGGGACGTCCTGGGTCGCCGCCAAGGCGGTCGACGACGACGCGGCCCGGCGGTGGGACGAGGGTTGAGCCGGCCTCCGCGCCGCCTGAAAAATGGCCGTTAACTACTTTTAACTTTAATAAAATATGACCTCGTTCCGGGCGGCGGCCGGCCCTACGATCCGGCCATGTCGTTTCGAGTCTCCACCGCCATGATCGTCGGGGCCTACGCGCTGCTCGTCAGCGTGCTGGTCGTGGGCCTCGGCGTGGACCTCACGAAGCCGATCGCCACCTACGCGCCGCAGGTGACGTGGCTGTCGCCCGAGACCACCGCGGCCCGCGTCGCGGCGCTGCGCGGGGCGGGGCGGGCGGACGTCGCGGCGCTCTATGCTCTGGTGATCTCGCTGTCCTGGGGCCTGATCGCGGCGCTCGCCGCCGGCGGCTTCGGCTGGGGGCTCGCGAACAAGGGCGAGACCGTGCTCGGCCTCGACAAGATGATCAGCTACGCCACGCTGCTGGTCGGGCTCTACGCCTTTTCCACCTTCCTCACGCTGCTGACGTCGCGGCTGCATGTGCCGCTGCCCCGCGGCGGCCTGAACGCCGTGCCCGCGCTGTGGTTCGCCACCATGATCCCGAGCGCGGCGATCCTCGCCCGCATCGGCGCCATGATCGCCCACGATCTCGGGGCGCTGGTCGCGCTGGCGTTCGAGCGGGAGCGGGAGAAGGCGCAGGCCTACGTGGCCGCCACCGAAGCGAAGCGGGGCGAGGACAGCCTGGACGCCCGCGTCGCCCGCGTGCTCGCCGCCCGCCGACGGGCCGCGCCTCCCGAAAACTGAAAACGGCGGAGCGCTTTCGCGGTCCGCCGTTTGAGATCGTGTGGAAGATGCGTTCGATCAGGCCGCGGCGACGCTGGCCTTGGGCTGCACCTCGGCCTGATAGTCCTCCATCAGCGTCTTGGTCAGATCGCCGACGGTGAAGCGCCAGTCGGCGATCTCGGAGACGGGGGTGACCTCCGCCGCCGTGCCGCAGATGAAGCACTGCTCGAAGCTCGCCAGCTCCTCCGGCTGGATCGCGCGCTCGATCACCTCGACGCCGCGCCGGCGGGCGAGGTCGATCACGGTGCGGCGGGTGATGCCGTCCAGGAAGCAGTCCGGCGTCGGGGTGTGCAGGGCGCCGTCCTTCACGAAGAAGATGTTGGCGCCGGTGCATTCCGCCACCTGGCCGCGCCAGTCCAGCATGAGCGCGTCGGCGTAGCCCTTGCGCTCGGCGGCGTGCTTGGACAGCGTGCAGATCATGTAGAGGCCGGTGGCCTTGGCCTTGGACGGGGCGGTCTTGGGGTCGGGCCGGCGCCATTCCGCGAGGTCGACGCGGATGCCCTTCAGGCGCTGGGCCGGGTCGAAGTAGCTCGGCCACTGCCAGATCGCGATGGCGAGATGGATGCGGTTGCCCTGGGCGGAGACGCCCATCATCTCGCTGCCGCGCCAGGCGATCGGGCGCACATAGGCGTCCTGGAAGCCCTGGCGGGCCAGCGTCTCCTCGCAGGCGCGGTTGATCTCGGCGACCGAGTACGGAACGTCGAAGCCGAGCAGCTTGCCGCTCTCCACCAGACGGCGGGAATGCTCGTCCAGCTTGAAGATGCGGCCGCCATAGGCCCGCTCGCCCTCGAACACGGCGCTGGCGTAGTGCAGGGCGTGGGTCAGCACATGCACCTTGGCGTCCGCCCAGGGCACGAACGCGCCGTCGAACCAGATGACGCCGTCACGTTGATCGAAAGGTTGGGCGTCGGCCATGATGAAGCTCCTTCAGGGACAGTGCGGCGCCGGTTGCCCCGGTCGTCATAAGTCGTCGTCGATCCGTCGCAAGGCTCGTGCGCCCGAAAGCGGCGAGGGTCAAGCGGACCAACGGCGGGTGCCGTTTTGCGTCGCCGGGCCGGAGCGGATAATCTTCCGTTCCAAGCGCTGTGTGACGGCGCTCCCACGCAATGTTCTGCGATCCTGACCTGCGTTGCGGCAAGTTCGTTTCGTGCGTAGGGGTGGTGATGTACTGAAATGGTCTGGATAAGTCAATATGGCTGACGTAATGGCGCCCGAACGCGGCGTGGGCGCGCTGACCGCCGCGGGCGCGGATGACGCGCCGGGCCGTGAACCGCCTTACGACCTGATCGAGCTGCTGTTTTTCGCCTATCGCGATTTCGTCCGCGACGTGGACGAGGCGCTTGCGGCCTACGGCTTCGGCCGCGCGCACCATCGGGTGCTGCACTTCGTGGACCGCAACCCTGGTCTGACGGTGACGGACCTGCTCGACATTCTGAAGATCACCAAGCAGAGCCTCGGCCGGGTGCTGCGCGAGCTGGTGGATCAGGGTTTCATCGTCCAGCGCGAGGGCGCGTCCGACCGTCGTCAGCGGCGGCTCTACGTCACGACGCGCGGCGACGAGCTCGCGCTGGAGCTCGCCCGGCTGCAGAGCGCGCGCATCGGCCGGGCGATCGAGCTCGCCGGCCCGGAGGCGGGGGACGCCGCCCGCCGCTTCCTCTACGCCATGGTGGACCGGGACGAGCGCGGCAAGGTGGAGAAGCTGACGGCGCTCGGCCGGCCCCGCGGCGGCGGGGCGTGAGCGTGGCCGGGGCCTCCCAGCCGGCGCCCACCGACGCCGCGGCGCATCTCCTGATCGTGGACGACGACGCCCGCATCCGGGCGCTGCTGCAGAAGTTCCTGGCCGGCAAGGGCTACCGCGTCACCGTGGCGGCCGACGCGGCGGAGGCGCGCGCCAAGCTCGACGCTCTGGCCTTCGATCTGCTGGTGCTGGACGTGATGATGCCGGGGGAGAGCGGGCTGGACCTCGCCCGCGCCATCCGCGCCCGCTCCGCCGTGCCGATCCTGATGCTCACCGCCCGTTCCGACGCGGAGGACCGCATCGAAGGGCTTGAGACCGGCGCCGACGACTATCTGCCGAAGCCCTTCGATCCGCGCGAGCTGCTGCTCCGGATCAGCGGCATCCTGCGCCGGGCGGGCGCGGCGGCCATGACCTCGGAGCCGGAGGTGCGCTTCGGCGGTTTCGCCTTCCATCGCGGCCGGGGCGAGCTGAAGCGCGGCGACGAGGTGGTGCGGCTCACCGACCGGGAGCGCGACCTGCTGGCGGCGCTGGCGGAGCGGCCGGGGCAGACCGTTCCGCGCTCCGCGCTCGCGGGCGACGACGTGGCCCCCGGCGACCGGGCGGTGGACGTGGTGGTGACGCGGCTCAGGCGCAAGATCGAGGACGATCCCGCCCAGCCGCTGCTGCTGCAGACCGTGCGGGGCCTCGGCTACCGTCTGCTCGCGGACGCATGAGCGCGACCCAGCCGGCGGTGGGGTGGGCGCGGCGTCTGCTGCCGAAGGGGCTCTACACCCGCTCGCTGCTGATCATCGTCGCGCCCATGGTGCTGCTGCAGGGCGTGCTGGCCTTCGTGTTCATGGAGCGGCACTACGAGGTCGTCACCGAGCGGCTGTCGAACGCCGTGGCGCAGAACGTGGCCGCGCTCGCCGCGCTTCACGCCGCAAGCCCCGCGCCGGAGAGCGACGCCACCCTGATCCGCGTCGCCCGGGAGCGGCTGTCGCTGCAGGTGGAGTTCACCACCGACCGGGCGCTGCCGCCGCCCCGGCCGCGGCCGTTCTTCTCCATCCTCGACGAGGCGCTGTCGAAGCAGCTCAAGGAGGAGCTGAAGCGCCCGTTCTGGATCGACACCGTGGGCCGCTCCAACTTCGTGGAGATCCGGGTGCTGCTGGACGACGGGGTGATGAAGGCCATCGCCCGCCGCAGCCAGACCTACGCCTCCAACAGCCACATCTTCCTGGTCTGGATGGTGTGCGCCTCGCTGGTGCTGATCGGCGTCGCCATCCTGTTCCTGCGCAACCAGATCAAGCCGATCGTGGAGCTGGCCGGGGCGGCGGAGAGCTTCGGCAAGGGCCGCGCGGCGCCGGCGCTGCGCATCCGTGGCGCGCGGGAGGTGCGGGAGGCGAGCCGCGCCTTCGTGGACATGCGCGACCGCATCGAGCGCCAGATCGAGCAGCGCACCGCCATGCTCGCAGGCGTGAGCCACGACCTGCGCACCATGCTGACCCGCTTCCGTCTGCAACTGGCCCTGCTGGACGAAAGCCCGGAGATCGACGACCTCAACCGGGACGTGGACGAGATGACCCGCATGCTGGAGGCCTATCTCGCCTTCGTGCGCGGCGACGCGGGCGAGCCGCCCCAGCCCACCGACGTGCCCGCGCTGCTGGACGACCTGAAGCGCGCCGCCGAAACCTCCGGGGCCAGGGTCAGCGTGGAGAGCCACGGCGACCCGATCGCGGTGGTGCGGCCGGACGCGTTCCGGCGCTGCCTCGGCAATCTGGTGTCGAACGCCGCCCGCTACGCCCGCCGCATCCAGGTGACCGCGATCCATGACGGGCGCACGCTGGAGGTCCGCATCGACGACGACGGGCCCGGCGTGCCGCTGGAGAAGCGGGAGGAGGTGTTCCGGCCGTTCCTGCGCCTCGACGCGGCGCGCAACCAGGACCACGGCGGCTCGGGACTTGGCCTCGCCATCACCCGCGACATCGCCCGCAGCCATGGCGGCGACGTCACGCTGGAGCAGAGCCCGCTCGGCGGCCTGCGCGCCGTGGTGCGCGTGCCGGCCTGACCCCCGGAAACGGCGAACGCGCCGGACAAGCCGGCGCGTTCGGATGCTCGATGCGAATTGAAGCTCTCATTCCGTCATGCCCGAGCTTGTCTCGGGCATCCACGACTTGAGATCGCATCGCGCTTGACGGTCGCAGTCGTGGATGCCCGGCATGCGCCGGGCATGACGAATTCTGATGTCAGCGGGGCAGAACGCCCCGTTCGGCGGCCTGCGCGCCCTGCTTCACCCTGTCGTCCACCAGCTCGTACCACATGGCGTTGAGCACGGCGAAGGCGGCGGCCAGCGGCAGGCCGAGGATCCAGGCGAAGTACCACATGATGCGTGTCTCCTTTGTCTTCGGCGGTCAGTAGGCGTGGCCGTCGCCGCGGGCGATGGCGCGTTCGTCCACCTTGCCCCACAGCACCCGGTAGACCCAGGTGGTGTAGGCGAGGATCAGCGGCAGGAAGATCACCGTCGCCACCAGCATGATGAACAGCGTGAGGTGGCTCGACGAGGCGTCCCACACCGTCAGGCTCGACTTCGGGTCGGTCCAGGACGGCAGGATGAAGGGGAACATGGACACGCCCACCGTCGAGATCACGCCGAAGATCGACAGAGCGCTCGACAGCAGCGCCGGCACGGCCTTGCGTCCCTGCGAGAAGCCCAGGCTCGCCAGCGCGCCGAGGAAGCCCAGCGCCGGGGCGATCAGCGTCCAGCTCATGGTTCCGTAGTTCTCGAACCAGACGCCGGACGCGCGCTCCACCGTCTTGGCGAGCGGGTTGGACGGGCCGTCGGCGACCACCGCGCTCACGAAGCGATAGCCGTCCACGCCGAGCCACAGCCACAGGCCGCCGAGGGCGAACAGCGCGATGACCGCGACCGCGGCGAGGCCGCCGAAGGTCCGCGCCCGCTCGGACACCACGCCGTCCGTCTTCAGCAGCAGCCAGTTGGCGCCGTGCATGACCAGCATGGCCACCGACAGCAGGCCGCAGAGCAGGCCGAACGGGTTCAGCAGCTCGAACAGCGTGGTGCCATCGTAGAAAATGCGCAGGTCCGGCCCGAAGTGGAAGTTCGCGCCCTGCAGCACGTTGCCCACCGCGACGCCGGTGACGAGCGCCGGCACGAGGCCGCCCACGAACAGCGCCCAGTCCCAGCTTGCGCGCCAGCGCGGGTCTTCCCGCTTGGAGCGGTACTTGAAGCCCACGGGCCGCAGGATGAGCGCGAACAGGATCGCGAACATCGCCAGATAGAAGCCCGAGAACGACACCGCGTAGAGCGGCGGCCAGGCGGCGAACACCGCGCCGCCGCCGAGGATGAGCCACACCTGGTTGCCTTCCCACACGGGGCCGACGGAGTTGATGACCACCCGGCGCTCCAGGTCGGTCTCCGCCACGAAGGGCAGCAGCATGGCGGTTCCGAGGTCGAAGCCGTCCATGACGGCGAAGCCGATCAGCAGAACGCCGAGCAGCACCCACCAGATGACGCGCAGGGTTTCGTAGTCGAGAAGCGTGTGCAGGATCATGACGCCTTACTCCGCGGGCGCGAGAGCGTGGGGGGCGAGCTCGGCCTGGGGCTCGGGATCGGGCGCGGGGCCCTTTTTGATGGCGTGGAGCATGAGGCCCATCTCCACGATGAACAGCACGGTGTAGATCGCCGTGAAGCCGAGGATGGTCAGCAGCACCGTGAAGGCGCCGAGGTCGGACACGGCCGCCGCGGTGGGCAGCACGCCCTCGATGATCCAGGGCTGGCGGCCCACCTCCGCGACGATCCAGCCGCATTCCGCCGCGATCCAGGGCAGCGGGATCGCCGCCACCGCGAGCTTCAGCAGCAGCGGATAGCGGTCCAGCCGGTGGCGGGCGGAGAGGTAGAAGAACGTCGCCGTCAGGACGATGAAGAAGATGCCGAGGCCGACCATGATGCGGAAGGTCCAGAACAGCGTCGGCACATGGGGGATGGTGTCCGACGCGGCCCTGGCGATCTGCTCGTCGGTGGCCTGGCGCGGATCGTCCACGTAACGCTTCAGCAGCAGGGCGTAGCCGAGATCGTGGCCGCCGGCCTCGAAGGCCGCCTGGGCCTCCGCCGGAATGGCGCCGGGCGCAGCCGAGGCGCGGATGGTCTGCAGCGCGTCATAGGCCTCGACGCCGTTGCGGATGCGGGCCTCGGCGCTCTTCACCAGATCCTCGATGCCGGGGATTTCCGTCGTCAGCGAGCGCGTGCCGATCAGGCCCATCACCCACGGGATGTGGACGGCGTAATGGGTCTCGCGGGCTTTCTGGTCGGGGAAGCCGAAGGCGGTGAAGGCGGCGGGCGCCGGCTCCGTCTTCCACATGGCCTCGATCGAGGCGAGCTTCATCTTCTGGTGCTCGGTGGAGAGGTAGCCGCTCTCGTCGCCCAGCACGACCACCGACAGCGAGGCCGCGAGGCCGAAGGAGGCGGCCACCGTCATGGAGCGCTTGGCGAGCTCCAGATGCCGGCCCTTCAGCAGATACCAGGCCGAGACGCCGAGCACGAAGATGGAGGCGGTGACGTAACCGGCAGAAACCGTGTGCACGAACTTCGCCTGCGCCACCGGGTTGAACAGCACGGCGAAGAAGTCGTTCACCTCCATGCGCATGGTCTGCGGGTTGAAGGCGGCGCCCACCGGGTTCTGCATCCAGCCGTTGGCGATCAGGATCCACAGCGCCGAGAAGTTCGAGCCCAGCGCCACCGCCCAGGTGGCGGCCAGATGCCCGATCTTGGACAGCTTGTCCCAGCCGAAGAAGAACAGGCCGACGAAGGTCGCCTCCAGGAAGAAGGCCATCAGGCCCTCGATCGCCAGCGGCGCGCCGAAGATGTCGCCCACGTAGTGGCTGTAGTAGCTCCAGTTCATGCCGAACTGGAACTCCATCACGAGGCCGGTGGAGACGCCCAGCACGAAGTTGATGCCGAACAGCGTGCCCCAGAACTTGGTCATCTGTCGCCAGATGGCCCGGCCGGTCATCACGTACACGGTCTCCATGATCGCGAGCAGGATCGAGAGGCCGAGGGTGAGCGGCACGAACAGAAAGTGGTAGAGAGCGGTCAGCGCGAATTGCAATCGCGACAGGGCGACGACGTCGAGTTCCATCTCATGCCTCCCGGCGGGATCGCCGGCCTCCTGATGCGCGTCCCGCCGCGCAGGGCGCGGGCGGGGAGCGGGAAACGGTTCGGCTCGCGCTCAGTCCGGCCGGAGCCGGTCGAGCGCGGATCGAAAGTCGGGCGCGCCGCGGGCGAGATCGGCGACGACGCGCCCGCCCTCCAGCACGATCACGCGGTCGCAGACGTCGGCCTCGCGCCTCAGATGCGTGGCGACCACGAGCGTCCGTCCGCGGGTCTTCGCAACGAGACGGCGCAGCACGTCGCGGGCGGTGGGGCCATCAAGCCCGTCGGTGGGCTCGTCCAGCAGCCAGAGCGGCGCGTCGCTCAGCAGCAGCCGCGCCAGCGCCAGCCGGCGGGACTGTCCGCCGGACAGGCCCATGCCGCCTTCGCCGAGCGGCGCGTCCAGCCGGCCGGCGAAGGCGCCGAGGCCGGCGCCCGACAGCGCGTCGCGCAGGCGCGCGTCGTCCGCGTCCGGCGCGGCGAGGCGAAGGTTGTCGCGCAAGGAGTCGCGGAACAGCGTGGTGCGCTGGCTCAGCCACGCGGCGGGCGCGGCCGTGACGGAGCCTGCGGCAGGCGCGATCTCCCCGGCCATCAGCGCCATGAGGGTGGATTTGCCGGCGCCGCTCGGCCCCACAATCGCGACCCGCTCGCCGGCGCGCAGCGTGAGCGTGACCGGCGCCAGCGCGAAGCCGCGGTCGCCGGCATGGCGCGCGGCGGCCTCCGCGAGCCGCAGCGCGACGCCGGGCTCGGGGCTCGGCGCGACCGGGGCGTCCTCCGCGCTGGAATCTGTGTCGGACAGGCGCGGCGCGAGCCGCTTCGCCGCCAGCGCCGCGCGGCCGATCTCCAGCGCCCCGCGCCGGAGCGCGCCGAACGGCTCCACCGCTGCGAACACCGCGAGCAGCGCCATGGCCGCGATCGGCGCGCCGATGGTTCCACCTTCCGCCAGATGGGCCGCCGCCGCCAGCACGCCGGCCAGAAGCGCGCCCGTCAGCAGCGTCAGCGCGGCGCCGGCGCGGACCTCGATGCGGTTGAGCGCGTCGTCGGCCTGCGCCTGCCGGGCGTCGGCGGCCATGACCGCGTCGGTCTGGGGGGCGAGGCGTCCGGCCATGACGAGCTCGGTCTGGCCCCGCACCATGTCGACCACGCGGGCGCGCAGCGCCTCTCCCGCGTAGGCGCGCCGCCGCGTCGGACGGCGCGCCGCCCGCGCCGCGAGCACGGCGACGCCGAGGCCGCCAACGAGCAGCGCGCCGCCGGCCGCGAGGCCGAGCCGGAAGTCGAGGAACGAGAGCAGGATCGCCGCCACCGCCGCGGTCGCGGCGCAGGCGACGAGCGGGATGATCCCGCGCAGATAAAGCGCGTCCAGCGCGTCCACGTCCGAGGTCAGGCGGAACAGCAGCCGCGCCGGGCGGGCGAGCAGCGTGCGGGCGGCCTGAGGCCGCGCCCAGCCGCGGAACAGACGCTCCCGGAAAGCGGCGAGCGCCTTCAGCGTGGCGTCGTGGGTCGTCACGCGCTCGCCGTAGCGGGCCGCGGTGCGCAGCAGCGCGAAGCCGCGCACGCCGGCGCCGGGCACGAACACATCGAAGGCGAGGGCTGCGGCCGCGGTCAGCCCCGCAAGCGCGGTGGCGGTGATGAACCAGCCCGACAGCGCCAGCAGGCCGAGGCCTGCGAGCGCCGTCACGACGGCGAGGCCCATGCCGGCGTGGAGCCGCAGGCCGCCCTCCCGCGCCAGCGCGCGGACCACGGGACGAAGGGCGTTGAGGTCGCCGCTCACGCTGCGTCCTCCAGACGCGCGTCGTCGAAGCGGACGATGCGGTCCATGCGGGCCGCAAGCTCCGGATCATGGGTCGCGACGATAAGGGTGCGCCCCGCCGACAGCGCGATCAGCGCGTCCATGATCTGGCGCGCCGTCTCCCGGTCGAGATGGGCGGTGGGCTCGTCGGCCAGCACCAGCGTGGCGCCGGGCGCAACAGCCAGACGCGCCAGCGCCAGCCGCAGCGTCTCGCCGCCGGAGAGGCCAAGGCCGTTCTCGCCCACGGCGGCGTCGCCGCGACGGTCGAGCAGCGGCCCAAGAGCGGTCGCGCGCAGGGCGCGCTCCGCCTGAACGCGGCCGATGTCCGGCCGGCCGAGACGCACGTTGCGGCTGAGGCTGCCGGAGAAGACGTGGGGCGTCTGCCCGATCCAGACCATGCGGGCGCGCAAGGCCGCCGCCGTGTCCGGCGTCATCTCCGCGCCGCCGATCAGGATGCGGCCGCCCGCCGCCGGGGCGAGGCCGGCGATCAGCGCGAGCAGGGTGGACTTGCCGGTGCCGCTCGGGCCCAGCACGGCGACGCGCTCGCCCGGCGCGACTACGAGGCTGAAGCCGTCGAGCGCCGGTCGTTCCGCGCCGTCATGGGCGAAGCGCAAACCCTTGAGCCGCACCACCGGGGCCGGGCCGAACGGCGGCGCGAAGGCGGGCTCGTCCACGGCTCCGGGCAGGGCCATGCGGCCCGGAGCCGCCAGCCGCTCCAGCGCCTCGAGCGCGGCCTGTCCCGACGCCCGGTCGTGCCACGCGGCGGACAGCTCCCGGAGCGGCTCGAAGAAGGCCGGCGCCAGCAGCAGCACGAACAGCCCTTCGGGCAGCGACAGACGGCCGCCCCAGGCGCCGAAGGGGATCTGGCCGAGCAGGTTGAAGCCCACATAGACCGCGACCAGCGCCACGCCGAGCGCCGAGAACAGCTCCAGCACCGCGGACGACAGGAAGGCGATGCGCAGCACCGCCATGGCGCGGCGGCGCAAGCCGTCCGCCTCCGCGCGCACCCGCTGCGCCGTGGCCTCCACCGCGCCGGCCGAGCGGATGGCGTCGAGGCCCCGCAGCCGGTCGAGCAGGAAGCCGTTCATCTCGCCCATGGCCACGAACTGGCGCTCGCTCGCCGCCTTGGCGCGCCAGCCCACCAGCGCCATGAACAGGGGAATGAGCGGCGCGGCCGCCATGAGGATCAGCGCAGCGAGCCACGAGAGGGGCGCCACGCAGGCGAGGATGACGAGCGGGACCGCCGTCGCCTTGAACCGGGCGGGCTGGAAGCGCGCCACGTAAGCCGTCACCGCCTCCGCCTGTTCGGCGAGGACGCTTGCGGCGAGGCCCGAGGGCGCGCGGCCGGCGTCGAGCGGCGAACGGGCCGCGAGGGCGCGGGTCGCGTTGAAGCGCAGGCGGGAAAGCTCGGCGCGCGCGTCCCGGAAGGCGAGGCGCTGGCCCGCCGCGTCGAGGCCCGCGCGCAGGGCGCCGAAGCCAATCAGCGCCGCCGCAGGCGCCAGCATGGCCGTCGCGCCGCCGCCTTCGGCGATGCGGCCGACGCCGAGGGCGAGCGCCGCGGCCTGCGGCAGCCACATGAGCGCCGCGGCCGCCTGCAGCCACAGGGCGAGCGACGCCCTCGGACGGGAGCGTCCGGGCTCAGGCGAAGCGTCGGTCGTGGGCGGCGTGTGAGTCATTGAGTCTCGCGGCGGCTCGTCGCGATCCTTCTGACTCCGAGGCCTATCGCCGTCTTTGACCTGGAACAAGTCCAAGTTGAGCGAACGCGGATGGGCATTTGGTCAGCCCCCTCAGGGGCGCCGGAACGTCTCGCCGGTGAGCAGGTTCCGCGTCCCGCGATAGAGCCAGTACATCCTGCGGCGGCGGGCGAAGGCGGCGAGCGCGCCCTCGCGGCGGCGCCGCGCCGCGTCCGCGTTGTGGCGCGCGTCCGAGCGGGCGAGGATGTCGCCGAGACGGGCGAGCGCGGCCTGCGCTTCCGCAAAGTCGCCGGTTCTGACGGCTATCTCCACACCGGCTCGCGCGGCGGAGATGGCCTGCGTGCCCACGCCGCCGGCCCGTTCCGCCTCGCCCGCGGCCGAGCGCTCGAAGCTCTGCAACTGCGGCGGGCGCGGGGCGTCCGTGGGGAGACGCTCCAGCGTCTCGATCAGCGCCGCGGGGGAGAAGCGCGGGTCGTAACCGACCCGCTCCAGCCAGCCGGCGTGGGGCTGGCGGCGGGGCAGATCGTCGAGGGTCGCGCAGGCGGACAGGTCGACGCCGAGCCCGCTCGCGAACAGCGCGTGGGTTCCGTAGGCGTTGCGCACGCCGAAATCGAGCGCGATGCAGGCCGGCACGCCATGGTCCAGCGCGTCGAACAGAGCGGTGGACGAGATGGTGGCGAACAGGTCCGCCGTTTCAAGCTCCTCCTCCAGCGGGGCGTGCGACAGCTCCAGGTTGGACGGGCGGTCGGGCATGGCGGCGATCAGCCGTTCCATAGGCGCCGCCTGCTCATGAAACGTGCGTTCGTTCGCCCGCACCCGCAGCTTCACCACCACCCGCCAGCGCGGGGTCGCCCGCGCCAGCCGCGCCAGCGTCGCCGCAAGCTCCGCCCGATGGCGCGGGTCGGACGGCGCCGCCACCTGTTCCGCGAACACGAAGACGGGGCGCGCCTCAGGCCCGGGCGGCGGCTTCAGAGGACGCTGGGGGCGGTCGGTGGCGCGGCGGAGGCCGGTGATCGCGAGCGGCTGGGTCTCGAACGCCGTGCCGCGCGTGAACTCGAGGAAGGCGTCCCGGTCGCGCGGGCCGTTGAGCGCCACCACGTCGCACCCGAGCCGCCAGGCGGCGCCCTCCTCGAACCGTTCGAACACCAGCCCGTTGAAGCCGCTGAACAGCGCCGGCCCGCGGCGCCCGCGGGCGCGGTCGGCGAGATCGGCGTCGTGGCGGAAGCGGGCGATGCGGCTGCCGGTGGCGAACACGCCGACCGAGTCATAGCCGAGGACGCGCTCCGACACCGCAAGCTCTCCGAGCCAGGCTTCGAAGGTTTCGAACCGTTCCGTCACGCGGGCGCGCAGGGCGGCGGGAAGCTCGTGCGGCGCGTGCAGGGCGAAGGCGACGTCCCAGCCGCGGGCCTCGAAGGCGCGGGCGAGCGGCAGGGCGCCGAACACCTGGCTGTCCAGATCGCAGGCGAACAGGGCGCGACGTCGCGTCATGGGCGCTAAAGCCTCTGATATGCAACGGAAAGCCGGCTTGGAGCGTTTTGCGGGCGTTCACAGTGTGTGCGGCGCGGCACGGGGCTTGCTCGTGTCACGACGGCCAGCGCGGGACGTCTCGCGAAGGTCTGCAGCCGGGGAGGAAATCGGTCTTGAAGATCAGGGTCGGGTTCGAGATCGTTCATCATTTTCCGCAGCCCACGCCGCTCCTGATGATGCTGAACGTGCATCCGAGCCGCGAGAAGGACCTGATACGGCCGGACCGCATCGAATCCTACCCTTACGCGCCGATCGCAGCCTATCTGGACGGCTTCGGCAACGTCTGCAGCCGGACGCTCGCGCCCGCGGGCGACTTCACCCTCATGACCGACGCGCTGGTGGCCGACAGCGGCGAGCCGGACGTGGCCGACTGGGGGGCGATCCAGCATCGGGTCGAGGACCTTCCCGACGACGTTCTGGTCTATCTGCTGCCGAGCCGCTACTGCGACGCCGACAAGCTGGTGGCGCAGGCGTGGTCGCTGTTCGGCGCCGCGCCTCCCGGCTGGGCGATGGTCCAGACCATCGTGGACTTCGTCCACGGCCACATCCGCTTCGGCTACGCCCACGCCAGCTCCACGCGGTCGGCCTCGGAGGCGTTCGCGGAAGGGCGCGGCGTGTGCCGGGACTTCGCCCATCTCGCCATAACGCTCTGCCGCTGCATGAACATTCCCGCGCGCTACGCCACCGGCTATCTGGGCGACATCGGCGTGCCGCGCGACCCGGCGCCGATGGATTTCAGCGCGTGGTTCGAGGTCTATGTCGGCGGCCGCTGGCGCACCTTCGACGCCCGCCACAACAAGCCCCGCATCGGCCGCATCGTCATGGCCAGGGGGCGCGACGCCGCCGACGCGGCGCTCACCACCGCCTTCGGCGCCAACACGCTGAAGAGCTTCCGGGTCTGGACGGACGAGCAGTTCGACTGAGCGCCGGGAACGGCATGGCGCGGAATCCTGAGGGAGCCGCCTGCCGCGTTCAGCCTCCGAGCCCTGCGAAGATGACGCCCTTCCGCCCGACGCGCGCGCTGCGCATGACGTGACGCAGAAGCTGGGAACGACGCTCCGGCGACATGAACGGGCAGCTGTCCAGAAGGGCGGCGGTATTGATCCGCAGCCGGCCCGGCGTCGCGGGGCACGACCGGGGGTCGAAGTAACCTTCCTCGTCGACGACCGCCGGCGCGACGTCGTCCCAGCCGATGGAGGCGTAATAGTCGTGGAACTTGAAGTCGTCGCCTTTGGGCAGGTCGCTCGCCTTCAGCCAGTAAGCGGGAACGCCGTAGGCATGGGCGCAGATCACCCCATGAAGCGAGCTGGAAACGATCATTTCGCACGACGTGACGTTCCGGACGAACTCCTCGATCTCGCCCTGCACGTCGATCACCAGAGGATCGTCGCAGCCGCGGATTTTTGGGAGAGGGATGACGTCCTTTTCCCTGAAGTGCTGGATGACGCCATACCGGCGCGACGCCGCAGGCGCGCCGGAAATGAAGAGCGGGCAGAAGATCGCGGGATCGCCATAGATCTCGGGGCACGCGACGCCCTTCGCCAGCAGCCGCGCGCGCGTCTTGGGCCCACGCACGGCGCAGATGCGGGCGGGAGGGGCGGCTGGAAACGCGCGGCGGTTGAGAAACCCCTGGCCCCAGACGATCTCATTGGGATGTACGCCGCTCACGCCGCTGCCGACGACCCGAAAAACCGGCCTGTCGCCCCACTCAAGGACGTCATCCACATGGGCCACAGGCTTCTGCGCGAGCCTGTTGATCAGCGGAGGATTCAGCTTGTCGCCCCAGTTCGAACTGACCGGCCCGGTGCGCGGCCAGCGGGCGACGATGACTTGCGTGTCGAAGTACATTTTCGCTTGCGCTTGTTCTCTGCGTTCGCCGCGTCGCGGGAGATGACGCCGCTCGAAGGTTGGAGGGGGGACGCGCGCGGGCGTGCGGAGCGGGATGGGGACGTCGTGAAGCGCCGCGACCATGCCACGGCGCCGGCGTTTATGGAACGACGCCCGACCGACGCCCCGCGTCTCGCCGACGCCCCGTCCACCCCCGCCTTCGGCCCAACATGCTGAAAAGCTTCCGGGTGTGGACGGACGAGGTGTCCGACGAGCGGTTCGCCCGCGTCCGTCAGGCTTCGACCTTCAGCGGCAAGGGCCCGACCAGGGGCGTGAGGACGCTCGCGCCGATGCGTTCCGGCGTTGGCGCGCCCTGCGGTCCCAGCCCAAAGTTCATATGAATTTCGGTATCTATCTGGTATCCTTCCGGCCTGGCCAGCACGACGTTGAAGGACGCCTACCATGCCCACCCGTACCGGAACCGACGGCAACGACACCATTTCAGCCCATGCCTATAATGATGAATTTTTAAGAAATTCCTATTATGGAAAAGGAGGAAATGACTATCTTCAGGGCGGATATTTTAGTGATTCACTCTACGGCGAAGCTGGAAACGATGTAATTTATGGTTCTGATGGGGGAGATTACATCTATGATTCATCCGGATACACATACGCCAACGGTGAAGCCGGGGACGATCTGATCTTTCTTAGAAACGGGACGGCGACCGCCTATGGCGGATCCGGCGCCGACGTGTTTGATTTCGGTGACATCACATCCTTCAACGCCTATGGCGAAGTCGGCGACGACATTGCGACTTTCGCGAACTCATCCGGAACGTTCTACGGTGGGACTGGCGATGACAGCGTGACGACGTACAACGCTGCGGGAAAGTCCGTCACCTTTTACGGCGGAGCGGGGGACGACACGCTCACGGCGTCGGCCGGAACCGATATTTTCTACGGCGAAGCCGGTGACGACACCGTCAGCTACAGCAATTCGATCTCGGCGGTGACGGTCGATCTGCTGCGCAACGCCGGCGGCGGCGCCGCGGCGGGCGACAGCTGGTTCCGGGTCGAGAACGTGATCGGCACGAACTACAACGACAACATCCGGGGCAACGGCGACTACAACTACATCTTCGGCGGAGCTGGAAACGACGTCATTTCCGGCGGCGCGGGCGGCGACAACCTCGATGGCGGCTTAGGCGTCGACCGGCTCGACTACAGCCGCTCCGACGCCGCCGTCACCGTCAACCTCGCCACCGGCGAGGCGAGCGGCGGACACGCCGAGGGCGACCAGTTCCAGGGCTTCGAGAGCCTCGAGGGCAGCGGCTACGCCGACCGGCTCACCGGCGACGCCGGCGTGAACCGGCTGTTCGGCGGCTACGGCGCGGACCGGCTCACCGGCGGCGGCGCCGGCGACAGCCTTTACGGCGGAACCGGCGCCGACCGGTTCATCTTCACCGACGTGGCCGACAGCCGCTCGTCCTCGGGCCGCGACGTGATCTACGATTTCAAGCGCTCGGAGGGCGACAGGATCGACCTGTCCGGCATCGACGCCTCGATCTCGGCCGGCGGCAACCAGGCCTTCAGCTTCATCGGGACGACCGCGTTTTCGTCCGGCGTTCAGGGACAGCTGAACTACCGGGCGTTCGATGGCTACCTGATGGTCTACGGCGACATCAACGGCGACAAGGTCGGCGACTTCTCGATCCAGGTGCTGAACGTGGCGAGCCTCGCCGCCAGCGACTTCGTGCTGTAGACAGGCGGGCTTGAAGCGTTCCGCCGCGGCCGGCGACGGGACGCGAAGCCACGGACGGTCGGACGAGTGAGCAGCATCGAGCTTTCCAGGGCGCGCCGGTTTTCGGTGGCGCCCATGATGGACTGGACGGACCGGAACTGCCGGCTGTTCCATCGGGCGCTGAGCCGGAACGCGCTGCTCTACACCGAAATGGTGACCACGGGGGCCGTGCGGTTCGGTCCGCGCGAGCGGCTGCTCGGCTTTTCGGCCGAGGAGCAGCCGGTGGCGGTCCAGCTCGGCGGCTCGGAGCCGGCGGAGCTCGCCGAAGCCGCGAAGATCTGCGCGGATTTCGGCTACGCCGAGATCAATCTGAACGTGGGCTGTCCGTCCGACCGGGTGCAGGACGGCCGCTTCGGCGCCTGCCTGATGCGGGAGCCGGACCGGGTGGCGGAGGGCGTCGCCGCCATGAAGGCCGCGGTGGCGATCCCGGTCACCGTGAAATGCCGACTCGGCGTGGACGAGCAGGACATCGAAGCCGCGCTCGACGCCATGGCCGACGCTGTGGTGGCCGCCGGCTGCGATGCGCTGATCGTGCATGCCAGAAAGGCGTGGCTGCAGGGCCTGAGCCCAAAAGAGAACCGCGACGTGCCGCCGCTCGACTACGATCGGGTGTTCCGGCTGAAGGCGCGGCTGCCGCAGGTCTCCATCTCCATCAACGGCGGAATCGCCGATCTCGCCGCGGCCGAAGCGCTGCTCGCGCCCCGCGCGGGCGTCGCCCTGGACGGGGTGATGCTCGGCCGCGCCGCCTACCAGAACCCCGAGATCCTGTTGGGCGTGGACGCCGCCCTGTTCGGCGAGGCGCCGCCCCACGCCACCGCCCGCGCGGCGGTGGAAAGCCTGTTCCCGGCGATAGAGGCGCATCTGAAACGCGGCGGGCGGCTGTCCAACTTCACCCGCCACATGATGGGGCTGTTTCCGGGCAAGCCCGGCGCGCGGGCCTTCCGCCGCCTGCTGAGCGAGGACGGGCCGAAGGCGGGCGCGGGCCTCGACGTGCTGCGCGCGGCGCTTGACCTGGTGCGCGATCACGGCTCCTTGAGCGAACGCGCCGAGGCCGACGCGGCCTGACCACGGCCACGAGCGGCGGGCGCAAGGGTTGAAACCCGGGAGCCCGCCCATGGACCTCGTCTCCGCCATCCCGCTTCGGGAGCTTGTCGAACTCGGCCTCGGCCTGCTGGCGGCGGGCGTGATCACCGGCGTGCTCGCGGGCCTGTTCGGCGTCGGCGGCGGGGCGATCATCGTGCCGGTGCTGGCGGAGCTGTTCGATCACATCGGCGTCGCCGACAGCGTGGAGATGCAGCTCGCGGTCGGCACCTCGCTCGCGGTGATCGTGCCGACCTCGCTGCGCTCGTTCCGGGCGCACCGGGCGCGGGGCACCATCGACGAGGCGGCGCTGAAGGCGTGGATCCTGCCGGTGGCGCTGGGCGCCGCAGCGGGCGCGGCCATCGCGGCCTTCGTGACCTCGGACGCGCTGAAGGCGGTGTTCGCCGTGTTCGCGCTGGCCATGTCCGCCAACCTGCTGTTCGGCCGCGAGAGCTGGCGGCTGTCGAGCGATCTGCCGAGCCGCGTCGTCACCGGCGTCTGGGGCTTCGTGATCGCGGTGCTGTCGGCGCTGATCGGCATCGGCGGCGGCACGCTGGGCACGCTGTTCCTGCAGCTTCACGGCCGGCCGATCCACACCGCGATCGGCACCTCGTCCGGGCTCGGCGCGCTGATCTCGATCCCGGCCGCGCTGGGCTATGTGATCGCCGGCTGGCCGCACATGGCGGAGCTGCCGCCGCTGTCGCTGGGCTTCGTGTCGCTGGTGGGCGTGGCCATTCTTGCGCCGGTGTCGGTGCTCTCGGCGCCGCTCGGCGTGCGCATCGCCCACGGCCTGTCGCGGCGCACGCTCACCATCGCCTTCGGCCTGTTCCTGACGCTGGTGTCGGCGCGGTTCTTCTACGACCTCGCCACCTGAGCCGTCAGACGTTGACGCCGAGCGAGGCCAGCGTGTCCTGCCCGTAGATGAAGAGCAGCGCGAGGCCGACCGCGACCGCGAGCCACAGCGCCACGGCCTTGAGCGTGCGCGAGCCGTCGGTCATGGCGTTGGCGAACACGCGGGGGCCGATCCAGGCCGCGAGGCAGATCGAGGCGATGGCGCCGGCCCAGCGCTCGTTGGGGAAGTCGCCCAGCCCGCCGGCGAGGTCCGCCACCACGAACACCACCATGGTGGCGAGGATGACGACCACCAGCGCGCCCGCCACGCCCCTCACGACGCGTAGCTCCGGCCGGCGTCGCGGGCGATTTTGCGGCGGTCGGGCAGCTTGCGCATGGCGGCGTCGCGCTCGGCGTCGGACATGCGCGCCCAGGCGCCGATCTCGGCCAGCGTGCGGAAGCAGCCCTCGCACCAGCCGGTGGCGGGGTCCATCACGCAGACGGAGACGCAGGGGCTCTTGATCGGGCGTCGGCTCAGCATGGGGCGATGCTTGGCGCGAAGCGGCCGCGCGCGCAAGAGACGTTCGCGTCATCCGATGGTCAGGAGGCGGCCATGAGCAGGCCGGCCAGCGCGGCGATCTCCGCCACCTGCGCCGCCGCGCCGCAGACGTCGCCGGTGACGCCGCCGATCTGCCGCCGGCTCAAGGCGGACAGCCCGAGCACCGCAAGGCCCGCGAGCAGGATCGCGACGAGGCCGCCGGCGAGCCCGCCCGCGAGCAGCGCCGCGGCGGCTCCCAGCCCGCATCCGGCGAGCACGGCGGCGAGGCTCGGGCGGGCCGCATGGCCGGCGCCGTCCGTGCGCGCGGGCGGCAGCAGCCGGGTCGGCGCCAGCGCCAGCGGCCGGGCGAGCGCGGCCGCGGCGACGAGCGCAAGTCCCGCGCTCGGACCCTGCGCCTCCGCCAGCCCCGCGATCAGCGCCACCCGCAGGATCAGCGCCAGCGCCAGCGCCGCGGCGCCGTAGCTGCCCACCGCGCTGTCGCGCATGATGGCGAGCTTCTGCTCCCGCGTGCGGCCGCCGCCGAACCCGTCCGCCACATCCGCGATGGCGTCCTCGTGCAGCGCGCCGCACAGCGCCACCGCCGCCGCCGTCGCGAAGGCTGAGCCCGCGAGCGGCGTCAGGCCCACGCCGAGCGCCAGCGCCAGAGTTGCGCCGGATACAGCCCCGACCACGACGCCTGCGACGGGCGCGGCCGCGGCCACGCCGTCGAACAGCGGTCCGGTCTCCTGCGCGCCGAAGCGGGCGGGGGCGGGCAGGCGGGTGAAGAAGCGCAGCGCGTCGGCGAGGGCGTCGGCCCCGCGGGTGATCAGATCAGGCATCGGCTATCGCACATGCGAAAACAGGACGGGCGTCCGGCGTTCCTAGCATGGCGCCGCAGCGAAGGCGCGCTTGGCGGCTCATGACCGATCGGCTATGCGACAGGTCCGTGATATCGCATGCCGCATGAGGTTCCCCATGGCGCTGACCACCGAGTCGCGCGTCCCGCCGGTCGAGAGGGGCCTGCCCTTCGACGACATCCGGGCGCTGCTGGCGCGCATGCCGGGGCCGGCTTCGGCGCGGGCGGACGAGGTTCGCGCCCGCGAAGCCCAACTGGTGAAGCCCACGGGCGCGCTTGGCCGGCTGGAAAGCCTGTCCGAATGGCTCGCCGCCTGGCAGGACCGCAGCCCGCCCACCGTCGCCCGCCCCATGGTGGCGATCTTCGCCGGCGCCCACGGCGTGGCGGCGCGGGGCGTCTCGGCCTATCCGGCGGAGGTGACGCGGCAGATGCTCGACGCCTTCGGCAAGGGCCACGCCGCCATCAACCAGATCTGCGCGGCCTTCGACATCGGCCTGAAGGTGTTCGATCTGGCGGCCGACCGGCCGACGCCGGACATCACCGAGGACGCCGCCATGAGCGAGGCCGAATGCGCCGCGACCATGGCTTACGGCATGGAGGCGATCCACGGCGGGATCGACCTGCTGGTGGTGGGCGAGATGGGCATCGGCAACACCACGGTCGCGGCGACGCTCGCCTGCGCGCTGTATGGCGGCCAGCCCGAGGACTGGGTCGGCCGCGGGACCGGCGTCGACGACGAGGGCCTCGCCCGCAAGGCGTCGGCCGCGCGCGCGGCGCTGGAGCGGCATCGCGATCATCTGGACGATCCGCTGGAGGCGCTGCGCCGGGTCGGCGGGCGCGAGCTTGCGGCCATGGCCGGCGCCATTCTGGCGGCGCGGCTGCAGCGGGTGCCGGTGGTGCTCGACGGCTATGTGGCGACGGCCGCCGCCAGCGTTCTGCACGCGCTCGACGCCAGCGCGCTCGACCATTGCGTCGCGGGCCATCTCTCCGCCGAGACCGCCCACGCTCGCCTGCTCGCCAAGCTCGAGATGAAGCCGCTGCTGGATCTGGGTCTTCGGCTCGGCGAGGGCTCGGGCGGCGCGCTCGCGGTGTCCATGCTCAAGGCGGCGGTCGCCTGCCACACCGGCATGGCGACCTTCGCCGAGGCCGCGGTCGCCGACAGGGAGCCGGCGCCGGAGGCGTGAGAGAGGCTCACCCCGCCGGGCGGAGTTTCCGCAGCCTGCGGCGGTCGGCCAGGTCCACCGCGCGGCGCACGATCTCCACCAGGATCAGGTACAGGATCGCCGCCCAGAGATAGACCTCGAAATCCGCTGAGCGGCCGAAGGCGTAGCGGGTGGCGCTGAAGATCTCCGACACGGTGACGACGCCCGCCACCGCGCTGCCCTTGATCAGCAGGATCAGCTCGTTGCCGAGCGGGCGCAGGGACAGGCCCAGCGCCTGCGGCAGCAGCACGCGGGCGTAGAGCGCGAAGCGGCCGAGCCCGAGCGCCTCCGCCGCCTCCCGCTGGCCTTGAGGCAAGGCGGCGAGCGCGCCGTGGACGATCTCCGACTGGTAGGCGGCGGTGTTGAGGGTGAAGGCGAGCGCCGCGCACCAGAACGGATCGCGCAGCAGCCACCACAGCCCCGCCGCCTCCAGCTCATGCCGGAACTGCCCGGCGCCGTAATAGACAAGGAACAATTGCGCCAGCAGCGGCGCGCCGCTGAAGAAGGCGGAGAAGCCCCGCGCGAACCCCGCCGCCAGGCGTCCGCCCTCGCGCCGGGCCATGGCCAGCGGGACCGCCAGCAGGAACCCGAGCGGGAACGACAGCGCCGTCAGCGCCAGCGTGGCTCCGAGCCCGGCGAGCACCCGAGGGCCGTAGCGCGCCATCAGCTCCGCGTCGAAGCCGAGCGCGCCCCAGAGCGCGAGGACGCCGTGGCCAAGCTCCGCCGTCATCGGCCGGCGAACCGGACGCCGCGCTCGGCGCGGGCCTGCAGCCGGTCGGCGACGGCGCTGGAGACGAGCGCCAGCGCCACATAGATCAGGCAGGCGACGAGGTAGAAGGTGAAGGGCTGCCGCGTGGCGCCGACCGCGATCTGGGTCTCGCGCATCAGGTCGGCGAGCGCGATGGTGGAGACCAGCGCGGTGTCCTTCAGCAGCACGGCCCAGCCGTTGGCGAGACCGGGCAGCGCCAGCCGCCAGAGCTGCGGCAGCTCCACCAGCCGGAAGGCGAGGCCGGGCGAAAGCCCGAGCGCCAGCGCCGCCTCCCGCTGGCCGCGGGGCAGGGCGCCCATCGCCCCGGCGAAGACTTCGGCGGCGTAGGCGCCGAACACCAGCGCCAGCGCCGTGACGCCGGCGGCGAACGGGCCGATCTCCACCGCCACGCCGGGCGCGACGAGGGCGAGCAGCCGGTTCAGCAGCATCTGGCCGCCGTAATAGACGATGAACAGCGTGAGCAGTTCCGGCAGGCCCCGGAACAGGCTCGAATAGGCCTGGGCGAGCCCGCGCAGCGCCATGAGACGCGACCGCTGCATGACAGCCGCGCCAAGACCGAGCGCGAGCCCGAAGGGCAGGGTGGCCAGCGCCAGCGCCAGGGTGACGCCAAGGCCGGCCAGCAGCTCGTCGCCTCAGCCGCCGGGACCGAAACTCAGCAGGCGCAGCAGGTTCTCCAACGCCGCGGCTGCCGGTCAGTACAGGCTAAAGGCGAAATACTTGGCGTTGATGCGGTCGTAGGTCCCGTCGGCGCGGATGGCGTCGATGGCGCCGTCGATCAGCGCCTTCAGCTCCGCGTCTTCCTTGCGCAGGCCCGCGCCCACGCCGGCGCCGAAGAACTCGGGATTGCGGATGTCCTGTCCGATGATCTGGCAGCACCTGCCCTCGTCGGAGGCGTCGAGCCAGGGCAGCAGCACGGTCTTGTCCGCGAGCACGGCGTCGAGCCGGCCGGAGGCGAGGTCCAGATTGGCCTCGGTCTGGGTGGGGTAGAGCCGGACCTCGGCCCCCGCCTTGGCGTAGACCTCTTCCAGGTAGTTGGCGCTGACGGTGCCGGTCTGGGCGCCGAGCGTCTTGCCGGCGAGCGCTTCGGGCGACGAGCCCCAGCCGCCGTTCGCCTTGTCGGCCACGAACAGGGCGGGGGTCTCGTAGTACTTCTTCGAGAAGGCGATCTGCTTCGAGCGCTCCGCCGTGATCGACAGGGAGGCGAAGATGGCGTCGATCTTGCCGGCTTTCAGCGCCGGGATCAGGCCGTCCCAGTCCTGCGTGACGAAGGCGCACTGCGCCTTGATCCGGTCGCAGACGGCTTTGGCGATGTCGATGTCGAAACCCTGAAGCTGGCCGTCCGGCCCGATGGCGTTGAAGGGCGGATAGGCGCCTTCCGAGCCGATGCGCAGCGTGGTCCAGTCCCGCGCCGAAGCGGGGCCGCAGAGCAGCGCGACGGCGGCCGCGACCGCAAGCGACAGGGCGCGCAGGCGTCCGTGCGCGATGAGGCTCATGCGGCGGTCTCCATGCTCGCGGTCGTCCGGCGGAGCCGGCCAAGAGCGCGAGCATTCCACTGTTCGCAAGCGCACGCAAACGTGACGTCAGGCGCCCCGCAGCGCGGCGAGATCGTCCGGCGTGTCGGCGTCGCGGAAGCCGTCGCGGCTGGGGTAGGGCGCATGCGCCGCGCCGAGCGCCGCCAGCGCCCTGCGGGGGGACGAGACGCCCTCCGCGATCAGCCGGTCGAGCTCCGCCCGGCGATCGAGCGGCCACAGCGCGTGCAGCGGCTCCGGGCCGTCGGGGCTCGCGGCGCAGGCCGGGCCGCCGCCGCCCGCCGCCCACAGCCGGGCGCCGAGGTCGCGCGGCGGGAACGGCGCGTCGCCGGGGACGGTGAGCAGATGGCTCGCCCCTTGCGCCGCCGCCCAGGTTAGGCCGGCGACCACCCCCGACAGCGGCCCGCCGGGACTTCCGGCCGCGTCCGGCAGCACCGGCAGGCCGAACGCGCCAAGCCGCGCGGGGTCGCCGTTGGCGGACAGCGCCAGCGCGAACGCCTGCGGCCGCAGGCGGTCCAAAGCGTGTCCGAGAATCGGGCGGCCGTGGAGCAGCAGCAGGGCCTTGTCGCCGCCGCCCATGCGGCGCGCCTCGCCGCCCATCAGCACGAGGCCGGCTATGCGGGTAGGCACGGGAACGTTGGTCATGGCGCGGTCCGGCAAGAAATCGCCTGCATTTGACCGCGACCGGCGCCAAGGTCCATAGCCCGCGCACAAACAGAAACTTCGAGGAGACGAAACATGGCGGTGACGGAAGAGGACGTGCGACGGGCGCTGGAGTCGGCGCCGGCGCCCGATGGCGCGCCGAGCCTCGCGCGGTCGTCCGCCCTGTCCGCCATCACCATCAACGGCGGGCGGGTGATCTTCGCCATCGAGACCTCGCCCGACCGCGCCGCCGCGCTGGAGCCGATCCGCAAGGCGGCGGAAGCGGCGGTGCGCACCATCCCCGGCGTGTCCGACGTGCTGGTGGCGCTCACCGCGAGCCGCCCCGCGGGCTCCGCGCCCGCGCCGTCCGCCCATTCTCACTCCCATGCGCACGGCCATTCCCATCCCGCCGCGTCGAGCCCCATGGCGGCGCGCGGCGCACGGCCCGCGCCGGCCGGCGCCTCGGCCCCGCCCCGGCCGCAGGGGCAGGGGAACGGCGTCGGCGTGCCGGGCGTCCGCCACATCGTGGCGGTGGCGTCCGGCAAGGGCGGCGTCGGCAAGTCCACCACGGCGGCCAACGTGGCGCTGGCGCTGGTGGCGCAGGGCCTGCGCGTCGGGTTGATGGACGCCGACGTCTACGGCCCTTCCGTCCCGACCCTGTTCGGGCTGCATGAGCGGCCCGAGGTCGAGAACAAGATGATGAAGCCGCTGGAGGCCCACGGCCTCAAGATCATGTCGATCGGCTTCCTCGTGGAGGAAGGCACCGCCATGATCTGGCGCGGGCCCATGGTCATGTCGGCGCTGACCCAGATGCTGAACGAGGTGTCCTGGGGCGAGCTCGACGTGCTGGTGGTGGACATGCCCCCCGGCACCGGCGACGCCCAGCTCACCATGGCCCAGCGGGTGCGGCTCTCCGGCGCGGTCATCGTCTCCACGCCGCAGGACCTTGCGCTCGCCGACGCTCGGCGCGGCGTCGCCATGTTCCAGAAGGTGGACGTGCCGATCCTCGGCGTGGTCGAGAACATGAGCTACTTCTGCTGCCCCAACTGCGGCCACCGCGAGAGCCTGTTCGGCCATGGCGGCGCCCGCGCCGAGGCGGCGAAGATGGGGGCGCCCTTCCTCGGCGAAATCCCGCTCGCGACCGAGATCCGCGCCACCTCCGACAGCGGCGCGCCGATCGTGGCGAGCGCCCCGGACTCCGAGCACGCCCGGGCTTACGGCCGCATCGCCGAGGCGATCTGGAAGCGGTTGAGCCAGGGGGCGCCGGGCCGCACGCCGCCGCGCATCGTGATCGAGCGCTGACGGCCGGAGCCTCGCGCGGGGTTGTCCGCGCGGGGCTTTCGCCTATCTGAACATGGGATAAGCCCCCTCCACGACGACCCTTCCCTCAGCACCGGAGACCGGCATGAGCCTCGACGCCGCGGCGGCGGCCGCATGGGAGCCCGAGAGCACGCGCGTGGCGCGCGACCGTCCGGCGCTTCCGGCCATCCCTGCGGGGTTCCCGGACGATCTGGCGCTGTTTCTCGATCTCGACGGCACGGTGCTCGACCTGGCGCCGACGCCGGACGCGGTCGTGATCGCGCCTGAGGCGCTCGCCGCGATCGGGGTCGTCGCCCAGCGGCTGGACGGCGCGCTCGCCATCGTCACCGGCCGGGCGCTCGGCGATGTGGACCGCATCCTGTCGCCGCTTCGGCTGCCCGCCGCGGCGCTGCACGGCGCGGAGCTGCGCCGCTGCGGCGGAGGCCGGGTGGCGGATGCGGGCGTCGCCCCGCCGGACCGGCTGACCGCGGCGCTCGGCGCCTTCGTGGACGCGCGGCCGGGGCTGGCGCTCGAGAACAAGGGTGTCAGCGTGGCGGTGCATTACCGCGCCGCGCCCGAGCGCGAGGGCGAGGTCAGGGCGCGCATCGGCGATCTGGTGGCGCAGCTCGCCCCCGCCCATGAGCTTCAGCCCGGCAAGATGGTGGTGGAGGTGCGCCCCCGAGGCTGCGACAAGGGGGCGGCGCTGCGCCGCATGATGAGCGAGAAGCCGTTCGCCGGGCGCACGCCGCTGATGATCGGCGACGACCTCACCGACGAGTTCGCGTTCGAGGCCGCCAACGCGCTCGGCGGCGCCTCGGCGCTGGTGGGGCGGGTCGCGCGCCCCTCGGTCGCCACTTACGGTTTCGAGAGCCCGGATTCGGTGCGCCGCTGGCTTGTGGCGCTCGGCGCCGCGGCGTGAGCGGTCCATCGCTCGAACTCGGCGTCATCGGCAACGCCGCCTCCGCCGCGCTGATCGACGCGAGGGGGCGCATCGTCTGGATGTGCGTCCCGCGGTTCGACGGCGATCCCATGTTCAACGCCCTGCTGGGCGGCGACGATCCGGAGCGCGGCTTCTGGGACTTCGAGCTCGAGGGGCTGGAGCGCTGCGAGCAGGAGTATCACCGCAACACTGCGATTCTTGAGACGCGGCTGTACTGCGCCGACGGCTCCGCGGTGCGCGTCACCGATTTCGCGCCGCGCTTCCGGGACCACGGCCGCATGTTCCGGCCGCAGTCGGTGGTGCGGCGGCTGGAGCCGATCTGCGGCTCACCGCGGCTCTCCGTGCGGCTGCGGCTGTCGCTGGAGTATGGCGAGGTGGAGCCCGACACCACGCGCGGCTCCAACCACATCCGCTATCTGGTGGACGGCACGGTGATGCGCCTGACCACGGACGCGCCTGTGGCCTTCGTCGCGCAGGAGACGCCGTTCCTGATCGACCGCCCTTACGCTTTCCTGCTTGGTCCGGACGAGACCCTGCCGGCGGCGCCGGGCCGCGTCGCCCGTGAGTTCTACGAGCGCACGCAGGAGTACTGGATCGACTGGGTGCGCTTCCTGTCGCTGCCGTTCGAGTGGCAGGAGGTGGTGATCCGCGCCGCGATCACGCTGAAGCTCTGCTCTTATGAGGAGACCGGCGCCATCGTGGCGGCGCTGACCACCTCGATTCCCGAATACGCCGATTCCGGCCGCACCTGGGACTACAGGCTGTGCTGGCTGCGGGACGCCTATTTCACGGTCGAGGCGCTGAACCGGCTGGGCGTCACCAAGACCATGGAGGGCTACCTCGCCTACGTGACCAATCTGGTCGCAGGCTCCGCGAGCGGCTATCTGCAGCCGCTGTTCGGGCTCTCCTTCGAGACGCGGATCGACGAGAGCGAGGCGCCGGCGCTCGAAGGCTATCGCGGCTACGGCCCGGTGCGCGTGGGCAACGCGGCCTATTCCCAGGTCCAGAACGACGGCTACGGTTCGATCATCCTCGCCGCGGCCCAGGCCTTCTTCGACGCGCGCCTGCCGAAACCCGGCGACGAGGCGCTGTTCGAGCGGCTGGAGAAGCTCGGCCATCAGGCGGTGGAGCGCTGGAACACGCCGGACGCCGGCATCTGGGAGTTCCGCACCCGCGAGGCGGTGCACACCCATTCCGCCGCCATGTGCTGGGCCGCCTGCGACCGGCTGGCGCGCATCGCGACCCGGCTCGGCCTGACGGACCGCGCCGCGTTCTGGACCGAGCGCGCCGGCGAAATCGCCGAGGGCGTGTTCGCAAACGCCTGGAACGCGGAGATGAACAGCTTCGTCAGCACCTTCGGCGGCGACGTGGTGGACGCGAGCCTGCTGCTGCTGCCGGAGATCGGGCTGGTGTCGCCCAAGGACCCGCGCTTTCTTGGCACCCTGGCCGAGGTGGAGCGTTCGTTGCGGTTCGGCAACCACCTCTACCGCTATCGCGTGCCCGACGATTTCGGCGAGCCGGAGACGGCGTTCACGGCGTGCACGTTCTGGCTGATCAACGCGCTCGCCGCGGTCGGCCGCGAGGACGAGGCCCGCGCGGTGTTCCAGGACGTGCTCGACCATCGCACCAGGCTCGGCCTGCTGTCCGAAGGGCTGCATGTGGGAACCGGCGAGCTGTGGGGCAATTTTCCGCAGACCTACTCCATGGTGGGGCTGGTGAAGGCCGCGATGCGGCTGTCCCGTCCCTGGGAGGAAGCGTTCTGAGCCGGCGGCGCGCACGGAACCTGCGACCATCGGCCGGCGTTCGGGAGGGCGTCATGACCCATCAAGCACCACTCTCGATCCGAACCGGCGCGGCCTCGCGCGGCGCTGAACAGAGGAGGTCCGCGCCGTGAGCCGGCTGGTCGTCGTATCGAACCGCGTTCCCGTCCCGACGCCGGGCGTTCCGCCGGCGGGCGGGCTGGCGGTGGCGCTGTCGGGCGCGATGCAGGCGCGGGGCGGGCTGTGGTTCGGCTGGAGCGGCGCCAAGCTGCCCCCCGGCGAGACCGAACCGTCCGAGCCTCAGGTGACCACCGCGGACGGCGTGACCTACGCCGTGATCGACCTCTCCGAGCGCGATCTCGACGAATATTACGCCGGGTTCTCCAACCGCATGCTGTGGCCTCTGTTCCATTACCGGATGGAGCTGACCGAGTTCACGCGCGTGTCGCTGTCAGGCTACCACCGGGTCAACCGCCTGTTCGCCCAGCGGCTCGCGCCGATGCTGAAGCCGGACGACGTCATCTGGGTCCACGACTACCACCTCATTCCGCTGGCGGCGGAGCTGCGGGCCATGGGGTTCCGAAACCGGATGGGCTTTTTCCTGCACATCCCGTTCCCGCCGCCGGACGTGCTCACCGCGCTGCCGAACCACGCCGACGTGGTGCGCTCGCTCGCGGCCTATGACGTGGCCGGGTTCCAGACCCCGATCGACGTGGAGAACTTCGAGACCTATGTCCGCCGGGAGCGGGTGGGGCGGCGGCTGCCGGACGGCCGCTTCGTCGCCCATGGCCGGGCGGTGACGGTGGAGGCCTTCCCCGTCGGCATCGAGACCGACGCCTTCGCCGCGGTCGCCGCCGCCTCCAACCGCAACGCGCTTGTGCGGCGGGTGCGGGAGAGTCTGAGCGACCGCAAGCTGATCATCGGCGTCGACCGGCTGGACTACTCCAAGGGCATCGCCCAGCGCATCCAGGCCTACGAGACCTTCCTGCTGCTGGACCCGGAATGGCGCGGCCGCTGCGTCTATCTGCAGATCACGCCCAAATCCCGTGAAGAGGTGCCGGAATACGCCGCCATGGAACGGGAGGTGGCCGAACTCGCCGGTCGGGTGAACGGCGCCTATTCCGAGCTGGACTGGACGCCGCTGCGCTACGTCAACCGCACCGTCGGCCGCAACGCGCTGGCGGGGCTCTACCGGCAGGCCGCGGTCGGCGTGGTCACGCCTTTGCGCGACGGCATGAATCTGGTGGCCAAGGAGTATGTGGCGGCGCAGGATCCGGAGAATCCCGGCGCGCTGCTGCTGTCGCGCTTCGCGGGCGCGGCGGCCGAACTGGACGGCGCGCTGATGACGAACCCCTACGACGTCGACGGCACCGCCGGCGCGCTCGCCCGCGCGCTCGATATGGCGGTGGAGGAACGGCGCGAGCGCTGGTCCTCCATGTTCCGTCGCATCAAGGAGTACGACGTCACCTGGTGGCGGGAGAGCTTCCTCGAGGCGCTGGAGAAGGACGACGAGGCTCCGCCCTCGACGGGGCGGATGGCGCTGGTCCGGTGACGGGCGTCGCGGCGGCGTCGGAAAGCGTCGCCGCTTGCGTCAGCCGCCGGTGGTCGACATGTGGCGCGCCACTGCGGGTTTGGCGTTGCGGCGATCGATGATGAAGTCGTGGCCCTTGGGCTTGCGGGCGATCGCGTCGCGGATCGCCTCCTCCAGCCGGTCGTCGCTGTCGCTTCCCCGAAGCGGCGCGCGCAGGTCGGCGGCGTCGTCCTGGCCGAGGCACATGTAGAGCGTGCCGGTGCAGGTGACGCGCACCCGGTTGCAGCTCTCGCAGAAGTTGTGGGTCATCGGCGTGATGAAGCCGATCCGGCCGCCGGTCTCCGCCACCGACACGTAGCGGGCCGGGCCTCCGGTGCGATACGGAATGTCGTTCAGCGTGAAGCGCTGCGCCAGCCGGGCGCGCACGAGGCTGAGCGGCAGGTACTGGTCGGTGCGGTCGCCGTCGATGTCGCCGAGCGGCATGGTCTCGATCAGCGACAGGTCCATGCCGCGGGCGTGCGCCCAGTCGATCATGGCCGGGATTTCGTCCTCGTTGACCCCGCGCAGCGCCACGGCGTTGATCTTCACGTCGAGGCCCGCCGCAAGCGCGGCGTCGATCCCGCCCTGCACCTGGGCGAGGTCGCCCCAGCGCGTCACGGCCTTGAACTTCGCGGGATCGAGGGTGTCGAGCGAGACGTTGACGCGGCGCACCCCCGCCGCCGTCAGATCGGCGGCGTAGCGGGCGAGCTGGCTGCCGTTGGTGGTGAGCGTCAGCTCGTCCAGCGCGCCGGACTCCAGATGGCGGCCGAGCGAGCGGATCAGCGTCATCACGTCCCGGCGCACCAGCGGCTCGCCGCCGGTCAGCCTCAGACGCCGCACGCCGAGGCGCACGAAGGCGGAGCACAGCCGGTCCAGCTCCTCGAGGCTCAGCAGGTCCCGCTTCGGCAGGAAGGTCATGTGCTCGGACATGCAGTAGACGCAGCGGAAGTCGCAGCGGTCGGTCACCGAGACGCGCAGGTAGCTGATGGCCCGCTGAAACGGGTCCACCAGCGGCGCGGTCGTCGAGGCATGCGGAGCGAGCATCGGGCGGTTTCGTCCTGGAGCGGCGGGGTTGTTGTTGTTTAAGCCGCGGGCGCTGGTTCTGCGCGTTGACAGAAGCTAGGAGTTGCGGGGCCGCTCGTAAAGGGCTGGCACGCCAGAAGAGGTACGATGATGACGGACGATGCGGGCTGGCCGGTGGAGATCACGCTGTCGCGGGACGGTCGCCGCCTCGCCGTGGGCTGGGCCGACGGCGCCCGCCACGAGCTTTCCGCCGAGTTGCTGCGGGTCGAGAGCCCGAGCGCCGAGGTGCAGGGCCATTCGCCGGAGCAGAAGACCACCGTGCCCGGCAAGCGGAACGTGACCATCCGCGACGTGCAGCAGGTCGGCTCCTACGCGGTGAGGCTCGTGTTCAGCGACGGGCACGACACGGGGATTTACACATGGTCCGCCCTGCGCCGGTTCGGGGACGAGGGCGCCGAGATGTTCTCGGCTTACGAGGCCGCGCTGGCGCGCCAGGGACTTTCACGCGGCTGAAAACGCAAGAAAGCGGCGGAAAAAGGTCGAACGCGGCTTTCCAAGCCGAGGCTTCGCCCGATATGGCCTCCCGGGCGGTTTTTGGAGGCCAGTTCATGAAGTTCACGTCCCTGATCGCCGTCGCGCTCGGCGCAGCCGCTCTCGCGGGCTGCACGGAGACGCGCGGCGGACCCGGCTACGGTTACGGCCATGGCGGTTACGAGCGATCCTCGACCGTGATCATCGACAGCGACCGTCGCGACCGTCGCGAGTGGGACCGCCGGCGCCAGCGCTCCGAATGGCGCGAGGCGGAGCGCCGCGAGCGCGTCCGCGAGGATCGTCGCGAGCAGCGCCGGGAGTGGCGTGACGAGCAGCGCGACCGGCGCGAGGACGCCCGCGACCGTCGCCGCTCCGGCTACTGACGCCACGACTGTGGCCTGACCGATCCCGGATGGACTTCGCTCCCGTCCGGGGTCACTCCGCCGGAACGGGTTGCGGCTCGGGCGCCCGGCGTCGCCGCCTGAGCCTGTCGAGCAGCAGGTAGATCGCCGGCGTGGTGTAGAGCGTCAGCGCCTGGCTGACGATCAGCCCGCCGACGATGGTGACGCCGAGCGGACGGCGCAGCTCGGAGCCCGGTCCCTCGCCGAAGGCCAGCGGCAGCGCGCCCAGCAGGGCGGCGAAGGTGGTCATCAGGATGGGACGGAAGCGCACCGTCGCCGCCTCGATGATGGCGTCGCGCGGAGACAGCCCGCGATGGCGTTCGGCGTCGAGCGCGAAATCCACCAGCATGATGCCGTTCTTCTTCACCAGTCCGATCAGCAGGATCACGCCGATCAGCGCGATCACGTTCAGGTCGCCCCCGGTCGCCTGCAGCGCCAGCAGGGCGCCGAGCCCCGCCGGCGGCAGGGTGGAGAGGATGGTGATCGGGTGGACGTAACTCTCGTAGAGCACGCCCAGCACGATGTAGATCGCGAGCAGCGCGGTCAGGATCACCACCGTCTGGCTGGAGCCGGAGGAGGCGAGTTCGGCGGCGTCGCCCGCGAACTGGGCGTTGATCCCATCCGGCAGGCGCATGTCCGCCACCGCCTGCGCCACCGCCGCGTTCGCCTCGCCGGGTGCGGTTCCCGGCGCCACGTCGTAGGTGATGGTGATCGAGGGATACTGGCCCTGATGGTTGACCGCGAGGGGCGCGGTGCGGCGCGTCAGGGTGGCGACCGCCGACAGCGGAACCTGCGCGCCGTCGCTTCCGGGCACGAAGATCTTCATCACGTCGCCGGCGTCGCGGGCGGCGTCGGGCGTCGCCTCGATCACCACCCGGTACTGGTTGCGCCGGCCGTAGATCACCGAAATCTGCCGCTGGGAGAAGGCGGTGTTCAGCGCCGCGTCGATGGCGCCCATGCTGACGCCGAGGCGCGAAGCGGCGTCGCGGTCGATCTCCACCACCAGCTCCACGCCGTTCGCCTCACGGTCGGTCGCCACGTCGCGTAACGAGGGAATCGCCTGCAGGCGCTGCGCCACCCGCGGCGCGGTCTCCTGCAGCAGCGCGAGGTCCGCGCTCCACAGCGTGAACTGGAACTGGGAGCGGCCCTCGCGGGCGCCGGCGCGGATCTCCTGCTGCGCCATCAGGAACACCCGGAGACCGGGGATCTGGCTCAGCGGCCGGCGCAGCCGCTCGATCACCTGAGCTGCGGGCGGACGCTCTCCGAGCGGCTTCAGGGCGATCTGGATGCGGCCGCTGTTGGAGGAGCCGCGGCCGCCGCCGACGGAGGGCGCGACCGATTCCACCGCCGGATCGGCTGCGATGATGTCGGCCGCCCTCAGCTGCAGCGCCGACAGAGCCTCGAACGAGATGTCCGGCGAGGCCTGGGTCATGGCCTGCAGCATGCCGACGTCGTCCTGGGGGAAGAAGCCCTTGGGCGTGACCATGTAGAGATGCGCCGACCACGCCACCGCGCCCGCCACCAGCAGCGCCATCGCCCATGGCGCCGTCATGGCGAGGCTGAGCGAACGGCCGTAGGCCGCGGCGATCCGCGCCATGATTCCCGGCTTCTCCTGCCGCTTTTCCGGCTTCAGCAGGCGGGCGCAGATCATGGGCGTGACGGTGAGCGACACCAGCGTGGAGACGGCGATCGCGAAGATCAGCGTCATGGAGAACTCGTAGAACAGCCGGCCCGCCAGCCCCTGCAGGAACAGCAGCGGCGCGAAGGCCGCGATCAGCGACAGCGAGATCGAGATCACCGTGAAGGCGATCTCCTTTGCGCCGATCAGCGCCGCCTCATGCGGCGGATGGCCCTTCTCCATGTTGCGGGCGGCGTTCTCGATCATGACGATGGCGTCGTCGACCACGAAGCCCACCGCCACCGCCAGCGCCATCAGCGACAGGTTGTCGATGGAGAAGCCGAACGTCCACATGCCGGCGAAGGCGCCCGCCAGCGCCAGCGGCACCGTGACGCCGGCGGCGAAGGTGGCGGCGGGGCGCTTCAGGAACACGAACACCACCAGCATCACCAGCGCGATCGACAGCAGCAGCGTGAGCTGCATGTCGGCGACGCTGGCGCGGATGGTGGCGGTGCGGTCGGACAGCACGGTCACGTCCACGCCCGCGGGCATCCAGCGCGACAGGTCGGGCAGCACGGCCTTCACGCCGTCCACCGTCTTGATGACGTTGGCGTCCGGCTGTTTGGTGACGTTCACCAGCACGGCGGGCTTGCCGTTGAACCATGCGGCGGAGAGCGAGTTGCGGGCGCCTTCCGCGATCTCGGCCACGTCGCCGAGCCGGACGGTCGCGCCGTTCTGGGCGCGCAGCACGATGTCGCGATAGGCCGCCGGATCGCCGCCGAGCTCGCCGTTGAAGGCGATGGCGACCGAGCGGCGGTCGCCCTCCAGCGCGCCCACCGGCTGCAGCACGTTGGCGTCGGAGATGGCGGCGCGCACCCCGTCCAGCGACAGGCCCATGGCGGCGAGGCGGGCCGGGTCGAGCCGCACCCGCACCGCCGGCTGCTCCGCTCCCGCCACGTTGACCTCGCCGACCCCCGCCACCTGAGAGAGGCGCTGCACCAGCACGCTGTCCGCCGCGTCGTAGATGCGGGTCGCGGGCAGCGTGTCGGACGTCAGCGCCAGCGACATCACCGGCGCGGCGGAGGGGTTGATCTTGCGGAAGGTGGGCAGGTTCGGCACGTCCGAGGGCAGGTCGGCGGCCGCCGCGTTCAGCGCCGCCTGCACGTCGCGGGCGGCGTCGTCGATGTTGCGGTCGAGGTCGAACTGCACCGCGATCCGGGTGGAGCCGAGCGACGACACCGAGGTCAGCTCGGTCACGCCCGCGATCGCGCCGAGCGACCGTTCCAGCGGCGCCGCGACCGTCGCCGCCATGGAGGCGGGGTCCGCGCCGGGCCGGCTGGCGCTGACGAAGATGACCGGGAACTCCACGTTCGGCAGGCTCGCCACCGGCAGGCGCAGATAGGCCGCGAAGCCCACCAGCAGCAGCGCGACCGCCAGCAGCGTGGTCCCCACCGGCCGCAGGATGAAGGGAGACGAGAACGACGTCGTCGCGCCGTCCGGCGTCCGCGCGCTCACTCCGCGGGCTCCGGGGCCGGCCGGGCGCGCGCGCCCGTGGCCATCAGCCGAAGCCGCTCCATGGCCAGATAGACCACCGGCGTGGTGTAGAGCGTGAGCAGCTGGCTCAGCAGCAGGCCGCCGATGATGGTGACGCCGAGCGGCACGCGCAGCTCCGCGCCGGGGCCGGTGGCGAGCGCCAGCGGCAGGGCGCCGAGCAGGGCGGCGAGGGTCGTCATCATGATCGGCCGGAAGCGCAGCGCGGCCGCTTCGACGATGGAGGCCTCCGGCGACAGCCCGCGCGTGCGCTCCGCGTCCAGCGCGAAGTCGATCATCATGATGGCGTTCTTCTTCACGATGCCCATCAGCAGGATGACGCCGATCAGCGCCACGATCGACAGCTCCAGCCCGAACAGCTCCAGCGCGATCAGCGCGCCGACGCCGGCGGAGGGCAGGGTGGAGAGGATGGTCAGCGGATGGATGAAGCTCTCGTAGAGCACGCCCAGCACGATGTAGATCGCGATCACCGCCGCCAGCACCAGCCAGGGCTGGCCGGCGAGCGACTGGGCGAACTCCGCCGCGTCGCCCGAGAAGGCGCCGACGATGGAGGAGGGCAGGGCGAGCTCCGCCTCGGCTTCCGCGATCGCCGCCACCGCGTCGCTGAGCGAGGCGTCCTCCGCGAGATCGAAGGACAGGGTGACCGCCGGAAACTGCTCCTGGTTCGAGACCACCAGATCGGCGGGCTCCAGCGTCACCCGCGCCACCGCCGCCAGCGGCACGGCGACGCCCTCGCTCGACGTGACGTAGAGCTTCCCGATCGCCGCCGGGTCCTTCTGCTGGGACGGGGCGGCCTCCAGAATGACGCGGTACTGGTTGGACTGGCCGTAGATGGTGGAGATCTGCCGCTGGCCGAAGGCGTCGTTCAGCGCGTCCGCCACCGCCTGCGCGGTCACGCCGAGCCGTCCCGCCTCCAGCCGGTCGATGGCGACGCGGGCCTGCAGCCCGCCGGGCCTTGCGTCGGAGCCCACGTTGCCCAGCACGGGGGAGGCCTGCAGCCTCTCCACGAGCCGGCTGGCCGACCGCGCCAGCTCCACGGCGTTGGAGTCGGTGAGCGTGTACTGGTAGCGGCCGCGGGAGGCGCGGGCGCTGATCTGCAGCTCCTGCGCGGCCTGGAACGCCACCGAGACGCCGGGGATGGGCGCGACCGCCTGTTGCAGCCGCGCGATGACGGCGTTCGCGTCCGCGGCGCGCTGGTCATGGGGCTTGAGCACGATCGACAGCCGGCCGGCGTTGGGGGTCGGCGTCTGCTCGCCGACGCCGAGCACCGAGACGACGGACCGCACGTCCGCGTCCTCCTGAACGGCGGCGGTCACCTGCGCGTCGAGCCGCTTCAGCTCCTCGAAAGAAACGTCCTGCGCCGCCTCCACCGTCGCGGTGACGAGGCCCACGTCCTGCTCGGGCATGAAGCCCTTGGGCGCGATCACGTAGAGCCAGCCGGTGGCGATCAGGGTCGCGAGCGTCAGGGCGAGCGTCAGGCCCTTGTGGCGCAGCACGGCGAGCAGGCTGCGGCGGTAGCCGTCCACCAGACCGTCGGTGGCGCGCTCCGCGGCGCGGGCGAGCGGCGAGGGCTTCGCGTCCGCCCGCGGCGCTTTCAGGAGTTTGGCGCACATCATCGGGGTGAGCGTGAGCGAGATCACCATCGACACCACCACCGCGATGGCGAGCGTGGCCGCGAACTCCCGGAACAGGCGGCCGATCAGCCCGCCCATGAACAGCAGCGGGATGAACACCGCCACCAGCGAGGCGGTGAGCGAGACGATGGTGAAGCCGATCTCCCGCGCGCCGTCATACGCGGCCTTCAGCGGCGAGGCGCCCTCCTCGATGTGGCGGGCCACGTTCTCGATCATGACGATGGCGTCGTCGACCACGAAGCCCGCGCCCACCACCAGCGCCATCAGCGACAGGTTGTCGAGCGAGAAGCCCATGGCCCACATCACCGCGAAGCTCGCGATCAGCGACAGCGGCAGCGCGACGCCCGCGATCAGCGTGGCGCGCAGCGTGCGCAGGAACAGCAGCACCACCAGCACGATCAGCCCGACGGACAGCGCCAGCGTGATCTCCACCTCGTGGATCGAGGCGCGGATGGTGTCGGTGCGGTCGTCGACCACATGCAGGTCCACGCCGGCCGGCATGGCGCGCTGGAGCGCGGGCAGCGCCCGGCGCAGGGATTCCACCGTCTCCACGGTGTTGGCGCCCGGCTGGCGCAGCACCTCGACCACGATGGCGGGGCGGCCGTTGAAGCTCGCCGCCACGTTGTTGTCCTCGAGCCCGTCCGTCACCTCCGCCACGTCCCGCAGCCGCACCGGCGAGCCCTCGCGCATGGCGACGATCAGGTCGCGATAGACCTCCACATGCTCGATCTGGTCGTTGGCGGAGATGGTGAAGGCCTGCGCCGGGCCGTTGACGGAGCCCTTGGGACCGGAGGTGTTGGCGCCGGTGACGGCGGAGCGCAGCGTCTCCAGCGTGAGGCCGTAGGAGGCGAGGCGGGCGATGTCGGCCTGGATGCGGATCGCGGGCTTCACGCCGCCGCCGATGGCGACCCGGCCCACGCCCGCCACCTCCGCCAGCCTCTGGGCCACCAGCGTGTCGGCGAGGTCCGACACCTCCCGCATGGGCAGCGTCTCGGAGGTGAGCGCGAGGGAGAGCACCGGCGTGTTGGCCGGGTTCACCTTCGAGAACACCGGCGGATAGGGCAGGTTGCGGGGCAGCGTGGAGTTGGCGGCGTTGATCGCGGCCTGCACGTCCTGCGCCGCGCCGTCGATGTCCCGGTCCAGATCGAACCTGAGCGTGATCTGGCTGCGGCCGAAGGAGCTGGTGGAGGTCATGGCCTCCAGCGACGGGATCTGCCCGAGCTGGCGCTCCAGCGGCGCCGTCACCAGCGACGACATGGTCTGGGGATTGGCGCCCGGCAGGCGGGTCGAGACCTGGATGGTGGGGAAGTCCACCTGCGGCAGCGACGACACCGGCAGGCGCGAATAGCCGAGCAGGCCCGCCAGCAGCACGGCGATGGCGAGCAGGGTGGTCGCGACCGGCCGGGCGATGAAGGGCGCGGAGACGCTCATCAGGGCGTCTCCGCGGCGTCCCGGTCCTCGCCGCGGGCGCCCGCCGCGCCGACCGCCACCTTCGAGCCGTCCCGCAGCCGGGTGAAGCCGGTGACGACCACCTGATCGTCGGCCTCGACGCCCTTTGCGATCACCGCGAGCGCGGCGGTCTGGCGCGCCACCTCCACCGGGCGCTGGCGCGCCGTGCGGTCCTTGTCGATCACGAACACGAACGGCCCGTCCGGCCCCTGCTGCACGGCGGGGCCGGGCACGGTGACGGCGTCCTTCAGCGTGTCGACGGTCAGCCGCACGGTGGTGAACTGGCCCGGCCACAGCGTCAGCGCCGCGTTGGGGAAGGTCGCCTTCAGCTTCACCGTGCCGGTGGTCTGGTCGACCTGGTTGTCGATCACCTCCAGCGCGCCCTCGTCCAGCGCGGTGGCGCCGTCGGGGGCGAGGGCGACGGCGGGCGCGCCGCCGCGCGTCAGCGCCTGCGTCACCGCGGCGATGTTCTGCTGCGGCAGGGTGAAGGTGGCCGAGATCGGCTGAAGCTGGGCGATGGAGACGATGCCGGTGGCGTCGCCGGCGGAGACGTAGTTGCCGGGGTCCACGAGGCGCACGCCGGCGCGGCCGGAGATCGGCGCCCGCACCACCGTGCGGTCGAGCGTGGTCTTGGATTGCGCCACGAGCGCCTGCTGGTAGCGCAGCTGCGCCTCGAACTGGGCCACCTGCGCCTTGGCGGTCTCCGCCTGCTGTTGCGAGCCGTAGTCGTTCTTGGCGAGGCGGGCGTAGCGGTCGTAGTCGCGCCGGGCGTTGGCGAGCTGGGCGTCCACCTGCGCCGTCTGGGCCACGGCCTGGTCGTACTGGGCCTGATAGGTGGCGGGGTCGATGCGGGCCAGCACGTCGCCGGCCTTCACGTCCTGCCCCTCGCGGTAGGTCACCTCCAGCAGCACGCCCTCGACCTGGGCCCGCACGAGCGCGGCGTTGGGCGACTGGAACGACCCCACGCCGTCGAGCGTCACCGGCACGTCCTGCCGTTTCGCCGCCTCTGCGATCACCGGGATGGGCTGGTCGCCGAAGCCGCCGCGCCGGCCGCCGCCGCGCACCTCCCGCCGCTGCTCGCCGTCGCCGCCGAGCCAGCCGGTCAGCGTCGGCCAGTAGACGTAAACCGCGACGCCGAGCGCCGCGGCGAGGATGAGAAGCAGGAGGCGTTTCATCGCGCAGCCCCGTCGGCCGGAGTCGCGGCGGGCGCAAGCACGAGCCTGTCGCCGCCTGCCGGGCGCCCCGATGCGGCCCAGCCGCCGCCCAGCGCCTCGAACAGGGAGACCGCGGCCTGGAAGCGGGCGAGGCGCACGTTGACCAGATTGTCCTGCGCGCTGAACAGCGTCTGCTGGGTCGCGAGCACGGTGGTGACGTCGACCGCGCCTTCGCGCAGCTGCGCCTGTGCGATGTCGTAGGCCTCGCGGGCGCTGCGCACGGCGGCGCCCTGCAGCCGCTCCTGCTCGGCGGTCTTGCGCATCGCGACCAGCGCGTTCTCCACATCGACGAAAGACTGCACGGCGGCCCTGCGGTAGGTCATCAGCGCCTCGCGGTGCTGCCCCTTCGTGAGGTCGAGCTGGCCGGGAAGGGCGGTGTTCAGCAGCGGCTGGCTCAGCCCCGCCCCGAGCGAATAGAAGCCGGACTGGGAGCCGAACAGCGTGCGCAGCGCCACGTTCTCGAAGCCGCCCTGAGCCGTGAGGTCGATGGTCGGGAAAAAGGCGGCGCGGGCGGCGGTGACGTCGTAGTCGGCGGCGGCGAGATCGGCCTCGGCCTGGCGCACGTCCGGACGCCGCGTCAGCACCTCGGCGGGCACGCCGGGCGCCACCTTCGGGGTGCGCAGGTTCGCGAGCCGGCCGCCCTTCACGTCGAGCCGCACCGGAGGCCGGCCCAGCAGCAGCGCGAGCGCGGTCTCGTTGGTGCGGATCTCCTGCTCGATCTGCGGGATCGTCGCCTTCTGCTGGTCCAGCACGCTGCGCTGCTGGGCGCGGTCGAGCGCGTTGGCGGTGCCCACGTCGAGCCGCGCCTGAATGGCGTCGAGCACCTTCTGGGCGCTCGCCACGTTGCCGCGGGCGATGGCGAGCTGCTCCTGGGAGGCGAGCAGGGCGAAATAGGTGTTGGCGACGCTGGTGACGACGCCGAGCGCCACCACCTCCTCCGCGAAGCGGGCGGAGACCGCGGAGGCCCGCGCCGAATTGAGCGTCGCCCGGTTCTTGCCCCAGAAGTCGAGCTCATAGCTCGCGGCGAGCGCGGTCTGGAAGCCGCCGACGACCCGGGTGCTTCCCGCCGAACGCTGCAGCTGGGTGTCGCCCGAGCCGGTGATCAGCGGAATGAGCGCCGCGCCGTTCACGCGCACCTGCGCGTCCGCCTGCTCGATCCGCGCCTTGGCGGCGCCGATGTCCTGGTTTTCCCGTTCCGCCGCGACGATGAGCGTCGTCAGCTCGGATGAGCCGAAGCCCCGCCACCAGTCCGGCGCGGGCCAGACCGCTTTGGTGGGGCCGCCGTCCTTCCAGCCGGCGGGCGCGTCGATGCCCAGCGCCGGGCGCCGCCAGTCGCCCGCGCAGCCCGCCAGAGCCAGCGCGCCCACAAGCGCCACGCCGAGTTTCGGAAAAACGCAAGGGTGTCGCAAATGCCGGTCTCGTTTGGGACGCTTCACGCCGTCCGTTCTGCCACAGAGACGACCGCGTGACAGTCGCGTTCCGGAGACAGGCGCGGTCGTTCGTCGGCGCTTACACGGCGGCCGCGCGCGCTCCCTTCGCGCCCTCCCACGTCAAAATTGCGGCGCAGCGGGCCAAGGGGTCAGCCGTCTTTCGGCGGCAGCCGGCCGAAGGCGGCGAGCGCCCGGTCCCGCGCCTTGCCGTGATCAACGATCGTGCGCGGGTAATCTTCGCCCAGCGTCACGCCCGCGGCCCGCAGCTCGATCTCGGTCGCCTCCCACGGCTTGTGGACGTAACGTGTGGGAACGTCCTTCAGCTCCGGCACGAAGGCCTTCACGTAAGCGCCTTCGGGATCGAACTTTTCGCCCTGAAGAATCGGGTTGAACACGCGGAAATAAGGTGCCGCGTCCGCGCCGCAGCCCGCCACCCACTGCCAGCTCGCGGCGTTGTTGGCGGGGTCGGCGTCCACCAGCGTGTCCCAGAACCACGCCTCGCCCTCGCGCCAGTCCACCAGCAGATCCTTGATCAGGAACGAGGCGCAGATCATCCGCACCCGGTTGTGCATCCAGCCGGTGGTCCAGAGCTGGCGCATGCCGGCGTCCACGATCGGATAGCCGGTCAGGCCCCGCCGCCAGGCGCGCATCTGGGCCGGATCGGGCTTCGACCATGGGAAGGCGTCGAAGCGCGGCTGCACGTTGCGGGTCGCAAGCTCCGGATGCTGGTGCAGCAGATGGTATGAGAACTCCCGCCAGCCGAGTTCGGCGCGGAACTTCTCCACATCCGTTCCGTTCGCCGCGCCTTCCGCCTTCGCCGCCTCCACCGCGTGCCAGAGCTGGCGCGGGCTGACCTCGCCGAAGCGCAGATGCGGCGACATCCGCGAGGTGGCGGGCAGGTCCGGCCGGTCGCGGTTCTTGGCGTAGCCGCGCAGGCCGTCGTCGAGAAAAGCGCCAACGGCTTCGCGGGCGCCGGCCTCGCCGGGCGTCCAGTTCGCGCGCAGGCCGCCGGCCCAGTCGGGCGTCGTTGGCTCCAGCGCCAGATCCTCGACCGCCAGGCCGTCGAGCGCTGGACCTGCCGTGACGTCCCGCTTGGTCGGCCTCGGAAGCGGCGGCGCCGGGTCGCCTTTGGCCTGACAGGCGCGCCAGAACGGCGAGAACAGCTTCAGCGGCGTTCCGGCCTTGGACGTCACCTCCCACGGCTCGTAAAGCAGGCGGCCGTTGAAGGTCGAAACCTCCACGCCGGCGCGTTCGAGCCGGGCCTGAACCTCGCCGTCGATCTTCGCCTCCGCCGCCCCGTAGCGGCGGCTCCACAGCGTCTGCGCCGCGCCAGCCTCTTTTACGGCCTTCGGGATCTCGGTCGCGGCGGCGCCCTTGCGCACCGTGAAGGGCAGGCCGAGCGCCGCGCAGTCCTGCGCCAGCGCCTTCAGGGAACGCGACAGCCACCATTGCGACGCCCCGCCCAGAGGACGAAGGCTTGGGCTTGCGTCGTCGTACAGGTAGAGCGCCGTCACCGGCCGGCCGGTCTCCAGCGCGGCCGCGAGCGCCGGATGGTCGCCGAGCCGGAGATCCTCCCGGAACCAGACGAGAACGGGGGCTTCAGTCGACGACGGCATGGGGGCGGGGATCTCCGGCGGACGCGGCGCGAGCGTCATGAGATGGCGCGGCGGGCCTCGGCGCCGAGGGGGGGCCGCCGCACGAGCTGGGGAAAACCGGCCGGGCCGGATGAGTGGCCCACGCCGCGGATCGCGGACCGGAGGGACATGCGGGCTATGGACGGAGCCGCGATCTTGGCTCACTGCTCCGTGCGCCGGAGCGCGCGTTCGAGAGCGCTCCCCTTAAAAAAACCGCCGAGGAACGCCGAATGCTGAAGCGCATGATCGTCACGTTGGGTCTGCTCCTGCCGGCCGCGCCCCACGCCGTGATGGCGGAGGAGGTCGGGCATCGCAGCGTGTCCGTCTGCAAGTCGGTGGTCGTCGGCGCCGACAAGCTCGACCCGGCGGCGCTGTCGGAGGACGACCTCAAGGAGAAGCTGTGCCTGAGCTCGCTTTCGGTCATCCGCTCGGCCGATCCCATGGCCGGCATGGAATGCCGCCTCGCGTTCAAGACCCTGCTGAAGGAGTTCTCGAAGCGTCATCCGGGCAAGGAGATGAACGACGTCTACGGCCGCTGCTGAGGCGGCCGCGCCGGTGACGTCCGGCCGCAAGGTCTGACGTCATCGGACGCGATCGCGCGCTCTGGGGAGCGGGACGCCGGACATCGTTTGGGAGAGAAAGCAGGGCGGCTCCGTCTCCCTTCAGAGCCTTGGCGAGGCGTCTGAGGGGAGACGTGAGGCGAAGCCGCGACGCGGATTGCGGTGGCGGCTTCGAGCCGAATTGGCTCCCCGGGCAGGATTCGAACCTGCGACAACTCGATTAACAGTCGAGGGCTCTACCGCTGAGCTACCGAGGACCGTGGGCGTTTCCGCCCCGGAGGCCGCGCGTATAACAGGCGTCGAACGATTCTGCCAAGAGGCTTTTTTACGTTCCAGGCGAAGCCGGTCGCTTTGTCCCTGCGTGGGGGTGGCTTCCGCCCGCCACGGCGGGTGCTAGGCTGGCGCGAGCCGCCTCCCTCTCCCAGCCGACAGAGCCGCCATGCCGTCCGATCCGCTCCGCCCGCGTCCCGTCGACGATGCGCTCGATTCCACCCGCCGCTACGGCGAATCGATCGAGGCCAACTACGCCGGCGCCGTCTCGTTCCTCCGGCGGCCCTACGCCCGCTCCGCGGAGGGGGCGGACGCAGCCGTGTGGGGCGTGCCGCTCGACACCTCGGTCTCCAACCGGCCGGGCGCGCGCTTCGGCCCCCGCGCCATCCGGGAGGCCTCCACCATCAACGTGGGCGATCCGGCCTATCCGTTCGGCTTCGACATCTTCGAGGACCTCGCTGTGGTCGACACCGGCGACTGCGCGCTCGACTACGGCCGGGTGGAGGAGATGCCGGCCGCGATCGAGCGTCAGGCGGCCGCGCGCTACGCTGCGGGCGCGCATCTCGTGACGCTCGGCGGCGACCACTACCTGACCTATCCGGTGCTGAAGGCGCTGGTGGCCCGCCTCGGGCGCCCCGTGGCGCTGGTGCAGTTCGACGCCCACCAGGACACCTGGGACGACGACGGTCGCCGCATCGATCACGGCACCATGATCACCCGCGCGGTGCGCGACGGGCTGATCCTGCCCGAGCGCTCGATTCAGATCGGCATCCGCACCCACGCGCCGCAGGATTACGGCATTTCGATTCTCGACGGGCTGGCGGCGCAGGAGCTGGGCGCTCTCGCCACGGCGAGCCGCATTCTTGGCCATGTGGAGGAGGCGCCGGTCTATGTCTCGTTCGACATCGACTGTCTCGACCCGGCCTACGCGCCCGGCACCGGCACGCCGGTCTGCGGCGGCGTGTCCAGCGCCTTCGCGATCTCCTGCCTGCGCCGGCTCGGCGCGCTCGACCTGAAGGGCTTCGACATCGTCGAGGTGTCGCCGCCCTACGACCATGCGGGCGTCACCGCGCTCGCCGGCGCCACGCTGGCGCAGGTCTATCTCGGCCTGCTGGCGGAGAAGAAGCGGGCCGGGGCCTCCGTCGCGCCGTAAGCGCGGCGGGGAGGGGCGGCGGACAAAAGGAAACGGCCCGAAGCTTGCGCTTCGAGCCGTCGCCGTCTGCCATTACTTACCAGTCAACAGAGCGACCAACCGCTGGAGCAGGCCTTGCGGCTTAGCAGCAGGCGGGTTCTGTCCAGGGTGGTTTCCGCTCTAGTTCGCGGCGAAGGGGTGCTTCGCGGTCGAGGCCTGGGCCACGACATCCTTGGCCTTCGGCTCGCCGGTGACGGCGCGCTTGAGGGCTTCCTTGGTCGCTTCGTAGTTGTACTGCTGGATCTTGGCGTCGTCGGCCGCTTCCCAGTGGATGAACACGCCGACCGAGATGAACAGGTCGTCGGCTTCGTCCTCGGGGATCACGCCTTCGGCGACCGAGTCCACGACCGCCTTGGCGACGCCGTACTGGGCCGGGCCAAACATCTGGACGGCCTGACGGGCGTCCTTGATGGTGACCTTGTTGAACAGGATCGTGTTCGGCTTCGCCAGCAGGTTCGGGGTCACGACCGCGAGCAGCGAGGTGAAGCCGTCCTTGTTGTTGGTGAGCGCGTTCACGAAAGCGGACTCAGCGGTCGAGCCACGCGGGCCGATGATGAGGTCGATGTGAGCGACTTCGTTGCCGTCGCCGACCAGCGACTCGCCGATCAGCGTCTTGGTGATCTTCGCCATAAGCATCCTCCCAGGTTAAATCCATGGTGTCGCCGGGGCCGCTCCTGAGACGAAGCGACCGCCGACCGATGCCCCAGGCTATCGTTGCATCTGCGTTCGGTTGGGGGCCGAACCGGTTGGCCGGATAGCGACATGCAAGGACATGCGGGGCGCACCCTAGTCAGGGTCCCTCAAACGGGCAAGCGGTTCTTCCGCTTGGCTCGAAATGCCGCAGAGGGTCGGATCATACCCTCCGCTCCGGCGTCGGACCCCATCTCAGGGCGCCATTAAACCATTGCGGCGGAATGATGGGCGCGAGCCGATGTGTCCCCTTGCGTGACAAATCCCGCCGGGAACAATCTCACCACAGCAATATAAGAAAAGAATAATATTTTAAGGCATGGACGCCACTTGGCCGCGTCTTTAATCTGGCGCGGCAAGTCGAGCGCGGGTTTCGTCGTGCCTGCCTGCCGGTCAGCCAAGTCGTTCGCCGCGACTCTCCTGGCTGCGGCGTCGGCCTTGAGACCGGCCTTCTTCGTCCGTCGGATGCATGGCGGACGTCGCCGCGGGCGTCCGCGGCCGCGCGCCGGCTTCGCACAACATCAAGAGCCGGAACCGTCTTGGCGGATTTCGGCCGCAAACCGGAAGCGTCCGGTCCACGGACGTCGTATGTGGAGAAAACCATGCTCAAGAGACTGGCGTTCCTCGCCTCGGCGGGCCTCGCGCTCGCCGCGGCGTCCGCGGGCGCGACGGATCTCGCCAAGAACCGCGCCACTTTGCCGGACCTCGTTCTGGGCGACAAGAACGGCGACGACTATGCGGTCAGCCAGAAGGACTACGAGCTGGAGGCCGGAAAATCCTACCAGCTCGACATCGTCTCCAACGGCGGCAAGGAATACAAGTTCTTCTCGCCGGAGCTGTTCCGCCACATCTGGATCAACCAGATCGTGATCAACCATCTCGAGATTCATGGTCCCGGCGCGCCCCATCATCTGGAATGGGACGACGAGGGCGCGATCCGCATCGAGTTCGTCGTCATCCGCCCCGGCAATTTCAAATGGTGGATCGACGGTCTCGAAGAGAAGGGCATGTCGGGGACCTTCAAGGTTAAGTCGTGAAGGAACGGCGAGCGCGCGCGGAAGACGCGGCCGCCGACGGAGGATGAAGCGCATGACGATCGTGAAGCTGGCCTGCGGCGCGCTGGTCGCCGGGCTCTGGGCGGCGGGCGCCGCCGCGGCGCCCTCGGACGACGCCGCGAAATGCGACGAGGGCATCGCCATGATCCGGGCGGAGCAGGCCAAGAGCCCGCCGGCCGACGTGGCCGCCAAGCTCAAGACCGCGCTGCGCGTGGCGGAGCGCGAGAAGGGCGAGGCCGAATATGACGAGTGCCTCGACGCGATCCAGGACGCGCGGAAGGCGCTTGGATCGGCGAGGTGAGCGCGCCGGCGGACGTGAGCGTGGAAGGCCGAACCGGCGTGCGGGATGCGCGCCGGGGAGGGCGCGCGGGCCGCAGGGCCTCGCGCGTCTCGGGGCCGGCCGCACTGCGTTCGCTCCGGGTGCGCATGGCGCTCCTGCTCGCGACGGCGGTGCTCGCCATCGCCGCCGCGGGCCTCGCCGTCGCCTGGACCTTCGCCATCGCCGACGACTACGTGGAGGAGCTGGCCTCGGCCCAGCGCCGGCTGGAGCTTCTGTCCGCGGCGTCCGGCCGGGTCGGCGACTACGCGCTGATCGCCATGCAGACGACCGAGGCCAAGGGCCAGCCGGACCGCCTGTCGCTGCCGCGCAAGCGGGTGCAGGAGACCTTCGTCCGCCTCGACGAGGAGATCGCCCGGGCGGTCGCCCGCAGCGGCGACGACGAGAAGGCGGCGCTGATCTCCGCCCGCAGCCGCGTTCTGGCGCAGATGCGCGCCCGGTTCGAGTTTCTCGACCGGCAGGCGCTCGAATCGATTCGCGAGGCCCGCGAGGGACAGGCCGGCAACGTGGAGCGGCTGCGCGCCGCCATGGACACCTTCGCCGCGGGATTCGGTCCGGCGCTCAGCGCCGCGATCGAGGAGGAGCGGGCGACGGCGGGCGAGGCGCAGGAGGCCATGGCGCAGCTGCGCGCGCGGCTGGCGCCCGGCGCGATCGGCGCGGTGGCGCTGTCGCTGGTGGCCGCCTTCGTGCTGTACCGCACGCTCGCCTGGCCTCTGGTCTCCCGCATCTCGCAGGTGGCGCGCGCGGCGCGGGAGATCGCCCGCGGCCGCACCGACACCCGGCTGCCCGTCCAGGGGCATGACGAACTGAGCCTCGCCATGATGCGGTTCAACCGCATGGCGTCCCAGCTCGCCCGGCGGGAGGCGAAGCTGATGGCGGATCAGGCCCGGCTGCAGGAGATGGTGGACGAGCGCACCGCCGAGCTGCGCGCCGCCAACGCGCGCCTGTCCGGCATCGACCGGGCTCGGCGACGCTTCTTCACCGACGTCAGCCACGAGCTGCGCACGCCCCTCACCGTGATTCTGGGCGAGGCGGACGTGACTTTGCGCGCCAAGAGCGGCGCGGAGGATCTGACGGCCGCGCTCGTCACCATCCGCTCCCGCGCCCGGCGGCTGCACCGCCGCGTTGAGGACCTGCTGCGCGTCGCCCGTTCAGAAAGCGGACAGCTTGAGCTTGAGCTGGAGCCCGTGCTGGTGACGGAGCTGCTGGCCGACGTCCGCGAGGCGGTGGAGCCGGCGGCCCGGCAGCGCGGCGTCGCGCTCGCGGTCGAGCCCGGCGCGGGAGAGGTGTATGTGGAGGCCGACGCCGACTGGCTGCGGCAGGTGATCGAGGGCCTCGTCGCCAATGCTCTGCGCCATTCGTCGTATGGGGGCGCGGTGCGGTTGAAGGCGGCGGAAGCCCAGGGCCTCGTCACCCTTAGGATTTCCGATGACGGGGAGGGAATCGCCGAAAGCGACCTTCCCCATGTGTTCGAGCGGTTCTATCGCGGGGGCGCGGCCGCGGAGCGGGAAGGCTCCGGATTCGGCATCGGCCTCGCGCTGGCCCGCTGGGTGGTGGAGCGCCATGGCGGCGCGATCGCCATCGAGAGCCGCACCGCCGCGCCGGGCGAGACCTCCGGCACGACGGTGACCATCACGCTTCCCGCCCTCAATCTGGCGGCCTGAGAGAATGATCGGGAGTTCGAGCATGACCATCCTCATCGTGGAAGACGACGCCGACATCGGCTCCGTCCTGCGGCGGGGCTTCTCCGCGGAAAGCTACGACGTGGAGCTGGTGGGCGACGGCGACTCCGCGCTCGTGGCGGCGTCCGGCAAGCCGTTCTGCGCCATCATTCTGGATGTGATGCTGCCGGGGCGATCCGGCATCGAGGTGTGCAAGGCGCTGCGCGCCGCCGGCCAGAGCGCGCCGATCATCATGCTGTCGGCGCGATCCAGCGTCGCCGAGCGCACCGAGGGCCTGATGGCCGGCGCCGACGACTATCTGGTGAAGCCGTTCGATTTCGAGGAGCTGCTGGCCCGGGTGAAGGTGCAGGCCATGCGGCGCGAGAACGACGGCGCCGACCAGCGCCATCTGGTGGTGGGACCGCTCGATCTCGATCTCGAAACCCGCATCGTGGAGACGGCGGAGGGCTTCGCCCGCCTGACCGAGCGCGAGGTGGATCTGCTCGCGCTGCTGATGCGCCACGCCGGCGAACCGCTGGCGCGTTCCGACATTTTCGCGGCCCTCTGGGCCGGCCATGGCGGCGCCTCGCTCAACGTGGTCGACGTCTACATCGGCTATCTGCGCCACAAGCTCGGCGAGGCCATCGCCGACGGCGCCCGCTTGATCGTCACCGTGCGCGGCCGCGGCTTCATGTTCCAGCCGCCCCACCAGGCCTGAGATCGGCCCGGCGGGCCGCCATGCGGCCCGCCGTTCAGGCGTCCAGCACGGCCTGCGTCACCAACAGCGCGTCCCGGTTCTCGCGCACGTCATGGACGCGGAACAGCGTGGCGCCGTTGGTCCAGCCGATGACGGAGGTCGCGACCGTGCCGTGGACCCGCTCAGCCGGCGCGCGCTCGATGATGTGGCCGATCAGCGACTTGCGCGACGTGCCCAGCAGCACCGCGAAGCCCATGGCGGCGAGCTGGCCCACCTCGCGCACCGCGATCAGGTTCTGCGCCACCGTCTTGCCGAAGCCGACGCCCGGATCGAGCGCGATGGCGCGCTCCGGCACGCCGGCTTTCAGCGCCAGCTCCACGGAACGGCCGAGGAAGCGCTTCATGTCCTCGACGATGTCGAGCGCGGGGTCCACTTCGGTGCGGTGGTGCATCACCACCACCGGGGCGCCGCGCTCGGCGGCGACGCGGGCCATGTCCGGGTCGAACTGCAGGCCCCAGACGTCGTTCACGATCTCCGCGCCGGCCTCGAGCGCCGCGGCGGCGACCTTCGCCTTCATGGTGTCGATGGAGATGGGCGTCGTGACGCCCGCCTCTTTCAGCGCCCTTATGGCGGGAACGACGCGGGCGATTTCTTCGTCCGCATCCACCGCCTGAAAGCCGGGGCGGGTCGATTCGCCGCCCACGTCGATGATGTCCGCGCCCTCCGCCGCCATGTGACGCGCCTGCGCCACCGCGTTCTCGACCGCGTCGAAGCGGCCGCCGTCGGAGAACGAGTCCGGGGTGACGTTCAGGATGCCCATCACGCGCGGGCCGCCAACGCGGTCGTAGAGACGCGCGGCGGCGAAGGGGGCGGAAACGGTCATTGGCTCAGATGAAAGCTTCGAGGCCGGGAATCGAACCGACGATGCGGCCGACCGTCTCCTCGCCCACCAGCTCGCGGGCGTGGGCCAGAAGCTCCTTGGTCACCACCTGCACCTCGGAGCCGGACAGGCCGACGGCGGTCAGCGCATGATAGGCCGCCATGGCGCCGAATCCGCCGAATCCGGCCTCGCCGTCCTGCTGAGCCTTGGCCTCGGCCAGCGCCGCGTCGGCCCCCGGTAGGGCGTTCACCAGTTCGCCCACGGCGTCGGCCGGAGCCTCGCGGTCGAGGAACACAAGAATCGCCTTCACCGCCGCCGTCGCCTTGGCGGCGTCGATTCCGGCGGCGGAAGACAGCCGCGCCACGAGTTCGTCCATGATCTTCGCCTCTGAGGGTGGTTTCGAACGGCGCGCATGTTGACCATCCGCCCGGCGCGAACACAAGCGCGCCGGAACTGAAAGGCGGTTCGGCCGCGGAAGTCAGTAAATCCACTGTTCCGGCACGCGGATCGTCACGGGCTCGCCGCTGACGATTCGGCCGGCGCGCTCCACGCTCGCCACCACCCCGCGCAAGCGCCGGGCAGCCTTCGGGAACGACAGCTCGTCTCCCGGCCGTCCGGTGTGGCCGGCGATGGCGCGGCCGGCGTCGCGGCAGGGCGCGTTCGGCTCCTCCACCACGATGGCGGCGCCGCTCGCGAAGAACAGCCGCGTTCCCGCCGGCAGATAGGACAGGCGCGCCACCCCCGTCAGCAGCAGGTTGGCGCCGATCCAGCCGGCCTCGATCCGGGCCAGCCCGAGCCGGGCCGCGACCTCCGCCAGCTCCTCCTCCGATACGATCGAAAGCTGGCGCCCGGAGCGCATCTCCACGCCGCGCGGATGCCAAGGCTCACGGGAGCCGGCGGCGCGGGTGAAGCCCGCATGAAGGTCGCCCGGCACGCCTTCGAGCGTCAGGTCGAGGCTCTCGACCGGCTCGGTCTCGAAGCTGTCCGTATCCGCCACCGCCAGCGCGGCCGCAAGCTGCGCCGACAGCCGGCGGGCGGGATGAACGACGATGTCGTCGAGCAGGTCGGTGGTCATGGCGGGCGTCCCTTGCGCGGCCGGGCCTCGTCAGGCGGCGACAGGCAGTATGGACCGGTTGCGGCCGGCGCGCTTGGCCTCATAGAGGCAGGCGTCGGCGTCGCGGAACGTCTCGGCGAAGGGGTGCGCCGGATCATCCGTGGCGCCGCCGACGCTGACCGTGAGCGTCGTCGCCGCGCCGGCGGGAAGCTCGACCACGGTCGCGGCCACCGCGAGCCGAACCCGCTCGGCGATGACGGCGGCCTCCGCAGCGCCGTTCGCAGGCAGATAGATCGCGAACTCCTCGCCGCCCACGCGGCCGAGCAAAGCGCCCGGACCGGCCGCGGCGGTCATGGCCTGCGCCAGCGCCTGCAGCGCGCGGTCCCCGGCGTCGTGTCCGTGCTCGTCGTTGACGGTCTTGAAATGATCCGCATCCACCAGCAGCAGGGCGCCGCCCCGCCGGCGGACGCTTTCGATCGCGTCGTAGAAGCCCGCATGGTTCAGCACGCCCGTCAGCCCGTCATGGCGCGCCAGATAGCTGAGCCGGGCGTGGGCCTTGCGAAGATCGTCGTTCAGCAGCCTCAGCCGGTCGGACTGGCGCTGCAGGTAGGCCCCAAGCGTGAGCGAGATGACGAAGGGGCAGGCTGCGGCGATGATGACGGTGTTGGCGTCCGGCGTGAAGCCAAAGAAAGCGGCGAGACCGAAGGTCAAAGCGAGCGACATGCCGATCGCGATCAGGGTCACGGCGCCGAGCCGCGCCACGAAACCAAGCATGGGGTCCCAATCTCCGCCGAACCGAACCTGTTTCACACTGGCACAGCGGAGTTATCGCCATATCAACGGGCTTTGGCCACCATGAAAAGGCGCGGAAAGCGCAGCAGAACCTTGCCATCGACGCGCGGGGCGTAGAACGAGGCCAGCCGCTGCGCGTAAGCCGCCTCGAAGGCGACGCGCTCCGGGCCGTCCAGAGGCGCGAGGAACGGCCGCAAGCCGGTCGCGCGCAGCCAGTCGACGATCGCTTCCACGTCGTCCAGCGGATGGGCGAAGGTGGTGCGCCAGACGTCTGCGGAAGCGCCGGAGGCCGCCAGCAGATCGTAATAGCGCTCCATGGCGAGGATCGGCGTGCGCGACCCCGCGGCGGCGGCGAGCCGGTCGCGCCAGCGCGGGTCGAGCGCGATCTCGCGCATGGCCGCGTGCGACGGCTCCTGCAGGTTGTCCGGCATCTGCACGGCGAGAACGCCGCCGGGCGCGAGCCGGCTTAGCAGGCGCGGAACCAGCGTCTCGTGGTCCGGCAGCCATTGCAGGGCGGCGTTGGCGAAGATCACGTCCGGCCTCTCGCCCGCATCCGCCGCCCAGGCGGCGATGTCGCCCTCCACGAAGCGGGCGGCGGGCAGGCGCGCGCGGGCCGCGGCCAGCATGTCGGGCGAGGAGTCGAGACCGACGATCGCGGCGTCGGGGAACCGGCGCGCCAGCAGCTCGGTGGAGTTGCCGGGGCCGCAGCCGAGATCGACCGCGAGCCGCGCCGAAGCGAGGGGCGCGCGGGCGAGAAGCTCCGCCGCAGGCCGGGTGCGCTCGTCCTCGAAGCGGAGGTAGCGCGCGGCGGACCAGTCGTTCGCGCTCATCGCGATCTCCATGCGTGATGCGAAAACGGCGGCCCGGAGGCCGCCGTTTGAACCGTCACCGCGAGAACTGGCGGTACTTGATGCGCTTGGGCTCCACCGCGTCGGGGCCGAGGCGGCGCTTCTTGTCTTCCTCGTAGTCCTGGAAGTTGCCCTCGAACCACTCCACGTGGCTGTCGCCCTCGAAGGCCAGCATGTGGGTGGCGATGCGGTCCAGGAACATGCGGTCATGGCTGATGATGACCGCGCAGCCGGCGTACTCCTCCAGCGCCTCCTCGAGCGCGCGCAGCGTCTCCATGTCGAGGTCGTTGGTGGGCTCGTCGAGCAGCAGGACGTTGGCGCCGGACTTCAGCATCTTGGCGAGATGCACGCGGTTGCGCTCGCCGCCCGACAGGTCGCCCACCTTCTTCTGCTGGGCCGCGCCCTTGAAGTTGAAGGCGGAGACATAGGCGCGGGAGTTCACCTCGCGCTTGCCGAGATGGATCACGTCGGTGCCGCCGGAGATCTCCTCCCAGACGTTCTTGTTGGGATCGAGCGCGTCGCGGGACTGGTCCACATAGCCGAGATGCACGGTGTCGCCGACCTTGATCTCGCCCTTGTCGGGCGTGTCCTGGCCGGTGATCATGCGGAACAGCGTGGTCTTGCCGGCGCCGTTCGGGCCGATGACGCCGACGATGCCGCCGGGCGGCAGCTTGAACGACAGGTCCTCGATCAGCAGCTTGTCGCCGAAGCCCTTGGACAGGCCGTCGAACTCCACCACGTTGGCGCCGAGGCGCTCGGCGATCGGGATGACGATCTGCGCCGTGGTCGGGCCGGCCTCGGAGGCCTTGGCCACCAGGTCGTCATAGCGCTGGATGCGGGCCTTGTTCTTGGCCTGACGCGCCTTGGGGCTGTTGCCCATCCACTCCTGCTCGCGCTTCAGCGTGCGCTGCAGGGCCTCCTCGACGCGGTTCTCCTGGATCATCCGCTTCTGCTTCTGGACGATCCACGACGAGTAGTTGCCCTCGTAAGGGATGCCGCGACCGCGGTCGATCTCGAGGATCCAGCCGGTCACGTTGTCCAGGAAGTAGCGGTCGTGGGTGATGATCAGGATCGCGCCCGGATAGTTCCGCAGGTGGTTTTCGAGCCAGTTCACCGTCTCGGCGTCGAGATGGTTGGTGGGCTCGTCCAGCAGCAGCAGGTCGGGCTCCTCGAGCAGCAGCTTGCACAGCGCCACGCGGCGCTTCTCGCCGCCCGAGAGCTTCTCCACGTTCCAGTCGTCCGGCGGGCAGCCGAGCGCCTCCATGGCCTGATCCACCTTGCTGTCCAGGTCCCACAGGCCGAGCGCCTCGATCTTGTCCTGCAGCTCGGTCATCTCGTCCGCGGTCTCGTCCGAGTAATTCATGGCGAGCTCGTTGTAGCGCTCGAGGATCGCCGTCTTGGCGGCGACGCCCTCCATGACGTTCTCGCGGACGGTCTTCGACGGATCGAGCTGGGGCTCCTGCGCCAGATAGCCGATCTTGGCGCCCTTGGCGGCCCAGGCCTCGCCGGTGAACTCCTTGTCGATGCCCGCCATGATCTTCAGCAGGGTCGACTTGCCGGCGCCGTTCGGACCGAGGATGCCGATCTTGGCGTCCGGGTAGAAGGACAGGTGAACGTTGTCGAGCGTCTTCTTGGGGCCGAAGGCCTTGGAGACGCCGGACATGTGGTAGATGAATTCGCGCTGGGCCATGGGGGTTTTCGTGCTCGCGGAAACCGGAGGTGGGACGCGCGGCCCTGAAACCGGCCGGCGGAGATGTCATTGGGTCGGGCGTCTTCTAACGCGCCGCTCTCGGGGGCGGCAAGGCCCGCGCCGGCGCGTCACGTTTGCGGGCGCGGACTTTCGCCGGAGCGCGGCCCGCGCTAGACGCTCCGGACCTTGAACGGGCGCGGCCCCGCGCGCCCGAGCGGATGCGACCATGATCTCCGACGTGACCCTTCCGGCCGTGTTCGCGGCCGGCGCGCTGAGTTTCCTGAGCCCCTGCGTGCTGCCGCTGGTGCCGCCCTACCTCTGCTTCCTCGCCGGCTCCACGCTGGACCAGCTCGTCAGCGACGAGCGGCCGCGCTCGGTCTCCGCCCGGACGCTCGGGGCGGCGGCGCTGTTCGTGCTGGGCTTCGCCACCGTGTTCGTGGCGCTGGGCGCCACCGCATCCGCGCTCGGGCGCCTGCTGCTCGCCAACGCGCCGCTGCTGGCGAGCGTCGCCGGCGTCGCCATCATCGTGATGGGGCTGCATTTCCTCGGAGTGTTCCGCATCGGCTTCCTGATGCGCGACACCCGCATGGAGGTGCAGAAGCCGGTGGGGCTCTGGGGCGCCTATCTGATGGGCCTCGCCTTCGCCTTCGGCTGGACGCCCTGCATCGGCCCGGTGCTGGCGGCGGTGCTGTCCGTGGCCGCCTCCGAGACCACGGTGGCGAGCGGCGCCGGCCTGCTCGCGGTCTACGCCGCGGGGCTCGGCCTGCCGTTCCTGATCGCGGCCTTCGCCATGAAGCCGTTCATCGCCTTCCTGAAGCGCTTCCGCGCCCATCTCGGCACGGTGGAGAAGGTGACGGGCGGCCTGCTGGTGCTGACCGGCCTCGCCTTCCTCACCGGCTTCACCGCCACCGCCTCGTTCTGGCTGCTGGAGACTTTTCCGGGCCTCGCGACGCTCGGCTGAGGCCTCAGGCCGCGCGGGCGTTCTCGGCCGCGGCCCAGGCTTCGGTGCGGTCGAGCGCCGCGGTCAGGCGGTCGAACAGCAGGTCGATCTCGGCCGACGTGATCACCAGCGGCGGGCAGATCGACACCGCGTCGCCGATGGCGCGCACGATCAGGCCTTCGTCCTGCGCGAAACCGACCGCCTTGGCCGCGATGGCGCGCCTGGCGTCGAATGAGCGCTTGGTCGTCTTGTCGGCCACCAGCTCCACCGCGCCCACGAGGCCGGTTCCCCGCGCCTCGCCCACCAGCGGATGGTCGCCGAGCGCCTTCAGCCGCGCCTGGAAGCCCGGGATGATCCCGTTCACATGGGCGAGGATGTTCTCGCGCTCATAGATCTCCAGCGTCTTCAGCGCCACGGCGGCGGCGACCGGATGGCCGGAATAGGTGAAGCCGTGGCCGAACACGCCGATCTTCTCGCTCTGGCGGGTGAGCGCCTCGTCGATCCAGTCCGGGATGATGACGCCGGCGATCGGGGCGTAGGCGGAGGAGAGCTGCTTGGCGATGGAGACCGTGTCCGGCTTCATCTTGAGCGCGGTGGAGCCGAACCATTCGCCGAGCCGGCCGAAGCCGCAGATCACCTCGTCGGCGATCAGCATCACGTCGTGCTTCTCCAGCACCGCCTGGATCTTGGGGTAATAGGTCTCCGGCGGCACGATCACGCCGCCCGCCCCCATCACCGGCTCGGCGATGAAGGCGGCCACCGTCTCCGGCCCCTCGGCCTCGATCAGCGCGTCGAGCTCGGCGGCGAGCCGGGTGGCGAAAGCCTCCTCGCTCTCGCCGGCCTCGGCGAAACGGTAGTGGTGCGGGCAGCCGGCGTGGCGCACGCCCGGGATCGGCAGGTCGAAATCGATGTGGTTGTTGGGCAGGCCGGTGAGGCTGGCGCTCGCGACGGTGACGCCGTGATAGGCCTTGATGCGGGATATGATCTTCTTCTTCTGCGGCCGGCCGAGCGCGTTGTTGACGTACCAGACCAGCTTCATCTGGGTGTCGTTGGCCTCGGAGCCCGAGTTGCAGAAGAAGACCTTCGCGGCCTTCATCGGCGAGAGCTCCTTCAGCTTCTCCGCCAGCGCGATCGCCGGGTCGTGGCTCTTGCCGGTGAAGAGATGGGCGAAGGGCAGCTTGCGCATCTGTTCGGCGGCGGCCTCCACCAGCTCCTCGCGACCGTGGCCCAGCGCGTTGCACCACAGGCCCGCCATGCCTTCGAGATAGGGCTTGCCGTCCACGTCGTAGACGAACACCCCTTCGCCCCGCTCGAGGATGAGCGAGCCCTGTCGCGGCAGCGTCGCAAGGTTGGAGTAGGGGTGCAGCACGGTCGCGGCGTCGCGGGCCTGGAGATTGGTGACCATCGCGGGAAACTCCGTCGGCGGGTTGTCTCCACTCTCCTAGCCCAGCCGCCGGACCGCCGGAAGCCGGGCTGCGACATGACGCGCAGGCGCGAAAAAGATGTCGCCGCCGGCTCCGTTAACTGGAACGATAGTCTTGCTTCCTTCGTTAGGGGGAAGGTTCACCCCTGTCCGTCAGGTTCACCACGATGCGGCTCGTTCTGGTCGTCGCTGCGCTGTTTCTCGCGGCTTTCGCCGCCCTTTCGGACGTCACCTATCTCAGGGATGGCGGCTACGCCGGCGACCTGCCCGAGCATCGCCGCATCGACGTGCGAGCCCAGGCGGACTGCGCCGAGGTGGTGGAGCGCGCCGACCGCGCGCTCGGCCCCCACAACGGCTTCGCCTGCGAGCGCGTGCCGCTGGTGCGGCATCTCGCCAATCTGGCCCGGGACGCCTTCGAGCGTCGGGAGTTCGTGGATGTGGCGCTGAACGCGCTGCGCACCGATGCCGTCGCCGGCGACGCCCAGGCGGCCGCCCGTCCGGCCCGCTAATCCACCGTCCACTGGCAGAGTTTCGACTTCGGGTTGCGTCGCTTCCTGAGGTCCAGATGCAGGTGGTCCTCGTGAAAGCCGTCCGAGCCCTGTCCCAGCACGGTCATGAACCGCGCGCAGACGGCGGGCTTTAACGCGTCGGCGAACCCCTTTGGCAGCGCATCGTCGTAGACGCCCATGCGGCGGCCGTCCGTGAAGCTGAATCCTGAGACGTCGAGGGCGTTGGCGAGCCCGTGCTCGCTCATCTTCGCGCCCTTTCGGTTGTTGCGGCCGCGGCAGACATACGACGCGGCGACGCTGACGCCGGACAGTCGCGCGCCCGCCTTTTTCGCCGCTGGAGCCAGATCGTCCCGCACCAGTTGCGTCGCGGCGAGGGCCGCGGCGCAGGTGAGCGTCGCCGCCGGCGTCACCGTCACTTCGCTCCCATCGGGCAGCTTCACCGCTGACAACGAAACGGGAAGCGCGGCGCCGCAGGCGCCGGGCCCGAGGATCGGCGGCAGCGGCGCCGCGGTGGCGGCGTCCGCCAGCGCCGCGCAGTCCGGATCCCGGTCGCGGGCGGACGGGGCGGGCGCCTCCACCGGCGGGGTGTCCGCGGGCGGCGCCTCCGTCAGCGGCGCGCGCGGCGGCAGGGCCGCGACCGCCGTGGGGCGCTCCGGCGGCAGTGGAGCCGTGTTCACGGCGCGGGAGGGAGGGCGGACCAGCGGCGGCAAAGGCGGCGTCTCCGCTGCTGGGCGCAGCGCCGCGAAGCCCGCGGCCCGCTCGGCGGCGCGGGCGTCGTCATCGGCCCCGGAGGAGGGCGCGGCGTCGCCGCCTGAGGCTGCGTCCTGCGCCGCCGCCGGCCTCGTCTCGTCCGGCCTCGGCGCCGGACGGGGCAGGGGCGGCGGCGCGCTGCGGACGGAACGCGAGGCGCGGCGCGCCTTGCGCGTCGGCCGGCTCGGCTGCGACCAGGGCAGGCGAAGCTGCTTCGGCAGCGAGAACAGCGGCCGGCTCTCGCGCGCTTCAGCCGGTGCGACGCTGGTGAGGGGAACGGCGAAAGAGCCGGACGCCAAAGCGCCGGCGAGCAGGAGGACGAGCCGCCTTGAGCTTTTCATCACTCGAAAACTGGGGCGGCGCCGAAGCGGCGCAAGGCGGCTTTCGGCCAAGACCGTCTTTGGTCGCCGTTTGCGCCGGTTACGACGGTGGTGTAACGCTCGGCTCCTGTTAACCGCGAGGATGCTTCTCCCGCCGTGACCGAAACTTCCGCAACGCCCCTGCTCGACGTCGTTCGCACGCCGGAGGATCTGCGCCGTCTCCCCGAGGACCAGCTCGACCAGCTCGCCGCCGAACTGCGGCGCGAGACGATCGACGCCGTTTCGGTGACGGGCGGCCATCTGGGCGCGGGGCTCGGCGTGGTGGAGCTGACGGTCGCGCTGCACCATGTGTTCGACACGCCTCGGGACCGGCTGATCTGGGACGTCGGCCATCAGGTCTACCCGCACAAGATCCTGACCGGGCGGCGCGACCGCATCCGCACCCTGCGCAAGGGCGGAGGCCTGTCCGGCTTCACCAAGCGCTCCGAGAGCGCGTTCGACCCCTTCGGCGCCGGCCATTCCTCGACCTCGATCTCGGCCGGGCTCGGCATGGCGGTGGCCCGCGACCTGAAGGGCGACGACAACCGGGTGGTCTGCGTCATCGGCGACGGCGCCATGTCCGCCGGCATGGCCTATGAGGCCATGAACAACGCCGGGGCTTTGGGATCGCGGCTGGTGGTCATCCTGAACGACAACGACATGTCGATCGCGCCGCCCACCGGCGCCATGTCGGCCTATCTGGCGCGGCTCGTCTCCGGCCGCACCTACCTGTCGCTGCGGGAGATCGGCCGGGGACTCGTCAAGCGTCTGCCCCGCTTCGTGGAACGCGGCGCGGCGCGCGCGGAGGAGTACGCCCGCGGCCTCGCCATGGGCGGCACGCTGTTCGAGGAGCTTGGCTTCTACTATGTGGGCCCGATCGACGGCCACAATCTGGAGCACCTGCTGCCCGTCCTGAAGAACGTGCGCGACGCGGACCAGGGCCCGATCCTGGTCCATGTGGTGACCCAGAAAGGCAAGGGCTACGCTCCGGCGGAGGCCTCCGCCGACAAGTATCACGGCGTCTCGGCCTTCGACGTGGTGTCGGGCGCCCAGACCAAGCCCAAGGCCAACGCCCCCACCTACACCAAGGTGTTCGCGCAGGCTCTGGTGGACGAGGCGAAGCGGGACGAGCGCGTGGTCGCCATCACCGCGGCCATGCCCGGCGGCACCGGGCTCGACCTGTTCGAACAGGCGTTCCCGGCCCGCACCTTCGACGTCGGCATCGCCGAACAGCACGCCGTCACTTTCGCGGCGGGCCTCGCGGCGGAGGGGCTGAAGCCGTTCTGCGCGCTTTACTCCACCTTCCTGCAGCGTGCCTACGACCAGGTGGTGCACGACGTCGCGATCCAGAACCTGCCGGTGCGCTTCGCCATCGACCGGGCCGGCCTCGTGGGCGCCGACGGCGCCACCCATGCGGGCGCCTATGACGTGGCCTATCTCGGCTGCCTGCCGGACATGGCGCTCATGGCGCCGGCGGACGAGGCGGAGCTGGTCCACATGGTCGCGACCGCCGCGGCTTACGACGACGGCCCCATCGCCTTCCGCTACCCCCGCGGCGAGGGCGTGGGCGTGGAGCTTCCGGCGCGGGGCCAGGTTCTGCCGCTCGGCCGGGGCCGGGTGCTGCGCGAGGGCTCCACGGTGGCGCTGCTGTCGCTGGGCACGCGGCTCGCGGCCGCGCTTGAGGCGGCGGAGGAGCTGGCGCTTCGGGGCGTCTCGACCACCGTGGCGGACGCCCGTTTCGCCAAGCCGCTGGACCGGGACCTGATCCTGCGGCTCGCCCGCGGGCATGAGGTGCTGATGATGGTGGAGGAGGGCTCCTCCGGCGGCTTCGGCGCCATGGTGCTACAGCTTCTCGCCGGCGAGGGCGCGCTGGATCGCGGGCTCAAGGTGCGCACGCTCACCCTGCCGGACCGTTTTCAGGACCACGACAAGCCGGAGACCCAGCTCTCCGAGGCGGGGCTCGACGGCCGCGCCATCGCCGCCAGCGCGCTCGCGGCGCTTGGCCCCAAGGGGGTCGCTGCGCTTCGGGCGTGAGTGACGACTGGGCGTCTCCACGGCGGCGCGCATGCATCGGCTTTGATCGGGCCAACGCCCGTAGCGCTTCATGCGCCCGGCGGCAGTGGCGCGCGTTTCGCCGGGTCAGCCAGAAGCAGGCGGGCGGCCTGAGCGCGCGTGGGCGCTGCGTCGCCGATTTTCTGCAAGCGGGGCGCCTGACAGAAAGAGCGCTGCGGGTTGCGCGGGCCTCGCACCTGAGTGCCGATGTCGAAATTTACAACTATGAAGGGCGCCTGCCCGAAAGGGCTTTTTTGGATAAGACCAAAAAGGACCTTTGCTCTTGACGTCCGCGTTTTTCGTCCGTCACATTCGTGCGCCCGCGAGTTTTCCGTGGGACGAGGCCCTGTAAAGACCAGGGTCGGCGCCTGAGGTGCGAACGCTATTGCCGCGTGCGTCCACCGTGTCGGCGTGGGTGTTGCGCCGCGTTTTCGCGCGCGTTTACGACGCGAACGTCCGGCCAGCGCCGAACGGTCAGAGCAGCATCACGACACGAAACTCCGCCAATCTAAGATGGCCGCAAAGACGTCCGCTCATTTTCCCTTATGGAGGAATGCGCATGGTTGGGACGACCCGCAAAAGAGCAAAGATTATTGTGGACGACTACAACGGAACGTTCACAGTTGATTGTACGGAGCCTGGATACAGTTGTAGGGTGAGCGTATCTTCGGCTCCACAATTTGACGCGGAGCGCAGAGAAGTCATCAACTACTTCGTGTCTTCCGAATCGCATGCGATGAAGCAGGATCCGAAGCTGCGGGAGCTGACGGACAAGCTGAATGGTCTCATGCAGGAGATCCATTCGGCTCGGACCGATAAGCAGCAGACGCTCGGTCTTCTTGAGACGCCGCGTGGCCTGATGCTGGTGTGGAAGTATGAATCCGAGGGCGCTTCGCCGGCGGGACGATCGGGCATGACCACTTACGATGTTGACGACATGACGCCTGAAGAGATCGAAAAGCTGCTGTGGTCATCGTAGGGAGGCTTGACCGGGCGCCCAAGCCGTCGAGAGCGCAGTCAAAGATCAGGTGCGGTGTCGACAGCCTTGATCAGGTGAACTCTTGCACTCCGACTGCGGTCTTGGCGGAGCGCGTCGCACATGCCGAGAAACGGCCGGATCAGGCTCAAGCGCCGGAGAGAACCCCTCCCGACGCCTGAGTTTTAATGCTCGCCATGCGTGGCGCGCCGCCGCATCGTCTCCATGGCGCGGGCGAACACGGCCGGATCGTCCAGCGCGCGGGCGAGCGTGATCGCGCCCTGGACGCCGGCTACCGTCTCCTCCGCCAGCGCCCGGGCGTCGTCCGGCGCGTGGCCGGCGCGGGCCAGCGCGGCCTCCAGCGCCGCCACCCAGCGCACGAAGTAGCTGCGGATCGCATCCGCGAAACGGTCGCGGGCGTCGCCCAGCGCCAGCACGCCCACGAGACAGGCGCGGCGGCCGGTGCGGAAGTAGGCGTCCACGCTGTCGAACATGGCGGCGATCGCCTTGTCCGGGGCTTCGGCGTCCCGGAGCGGCGCGTAGACCTCGCGCTCGAACCAGCCGTCGATCTCCGCCAGAGCGGCCTCGGCCATCTCCTCCTTTCCGCGGGGGAAGAAGTGGTAGAGGCTGCCCTTGCCGAGCCCGGTGGCGGCGCCGATCAGCGACAGGCTCGCGCCCTCGTAGCCGTGTTCGCGGAACACCTCGGCGATGGCGGGCAGCAACGCCGCCCTTTCGGCCGGAGGGCGCGCCACGCCCGTCAGAGCCCGAGATCGCTCAGGCCCGGATGGTCGTCCGGCCGGCGCCCCAGCGGCCAGTGGTATTTGCGGTCGGCCTCCGCGATCGGCAGGTCGTTGATGGAGGCGAGCCGCCGCCGCATCAGGCCGGCGGCGTCGAACTCCCAGTTCTCGTTGCCATAGGAGCGGAACCACTGGCCGGAATCGTCGCGCCACTCATAGGCGAAGCGCGCGGCGATGCGGTCGTCGGTGAAGGCCCACACCTCCTTGATCAGCCGATAGTCCAGCTCCCGCGCCCATTTGCGGGTGAGGAAGGCGACGATCTCATCCCGCCCGCGCACGAACTCGGCCCGGTTCCGCCAAACGCTGTCCGGCGTGTAGGCCAGCGCCACCTTCGCCGGATCACGTCCGTTCCAGGCGTCCTCGGCGAGACGCGCCTTCTGTGCGGCGGTCTCGGCGGTGAAGGGCGGAAAAGGCGGGCGTGCGGACATCGTCGTCTCCTGTACCGGTCGGTAAACTTTACCGGACGGTACAGGAATCGTTCTTACGGTCAAGGATCAAGGTTCGGAGCGACCTGCGCCTCAGAACCCGAGAACGCGCGCGATCTCATCCGCCGCCACCGTCGGCGCCAGCCCGCCGGCGGCCACGTCGCGCTCCAGCGCCGGCACGCGCTCGGCGAGGCGCGGATCGTCGGCGAGGCGCTCCCGGAAACGGGCCTCCACCATGGTCCACATCCAGCGCACCTGCTGGCCCGCGCGCCGGCGGGCCAGTTCGCCCGCCTTGGCGCGGGCGTCGCGGCAGGCCTCCACCCGCGTCCACAGCCGATCGAGGCCCTGGTCCGCGAGGCCCGAGACGGTGAGCACCTCCGGCGTCCAGGCTCCGCCCTGGCCCGAAAGAATGCGCAGCGCGCCGGCGTATTCGGCGGCGGCCGCCTTGGCCCGGGGGGCGCCGTCGCCGTCCGCCTTGTTCACGGCGATGATGTCGGCGATCTCCAGCACGCCCTTCTTGATGCCCTGAAGCTCGTCGCCTGCGCCCGGCAGCATCAGCACCAGAAACACGTCCGTCATGTCCGAGACGGTGGTCTCCGACTGGCCGATGCCAACCGTCTCCACGAGGATCACGTCAAACCCGGCCGCCTCCGCCAGCAGCATGCTCTCCCGCGTTTTGGCCGCCACGCCGCCGAGCGTGCCGGCGGAAGGCGAGGGCCGCACATAAGCCCGCCGGTCCATGGCGAGCCGCTGCATGCGGGTCTTGTCGCCCAGGATCGAGCCGCCGGTGCGGGTGGAGGACGGGTCGACCGCCAGCACCGCGACCTTGTGACCGGCGGCGGTCAGCCGGCTGCCCAGCGTGTCGATGGTGGTGGATTTGCCGACGCCCGGAACCCCGGTGACGCCGACGCGGATGGCTTTTCCGGTGTGCGGCAGAAGCTCCTGCACCAGCGCGCGCGCAAACGCCTGATGATCGGCGCGGCGGGATTCCGCGAAGGTGATGGCGCGGGCGAGCGAAGCGCGGTCTCCGGAACGAATGCGGTCGGCGAAGGCGGCGAGATCGGGCGTGGCGCGGGAGGTCGGCGTGGCGGTCACGGGGCTCGTCGGGCTGTCGTGGGGGAGGGAGAGCGGGCGCGACGCTAACAGACAAGCCCCACCGCGGCGAGCGCGTCGAAAGTCATGACCACGCACACGATTCTTTTGGTGATCTTGCGCAACCTCAAGGCTTCATCCAGCGTTCTGGAAACAATAATGCGACAAAACGCATCAGGCTCGGGAGGCCGCGGTGAACAAGGATCGGATGGAAGGCGTCGCCAAGCAGATCAAGGGCCGTCTGCAGCAGGCTCTTGGCCGCATGGCGGGTGACGACAAGCTGGTGCTCCGCGGTCGCGCCAACCAGATCGCCGGCGAAGCCGAAGCCGGCATCGCCCGCGCCCTGGCCGCAGGCCGCAGTTGGACTGGACGGCGCCGTCTCGGCGTGTGACATCGGAGACCGTCAGCGGGATTCGCGCCTTCTAACGAGGAAGGTCCGCGGACCTGGCGTTTAAAGGGCGCGGTATCGCGCCCTTTTGCGCGTCTCCTGAATGGGGCGGCGCCATCGGCGTAGGCCTTTAACCTTCGGTGCGCATTACGCCGTTTGAGCGCGACGGTGTGAACCTCTCAGATCAGGTCGCGGCCGTCCGACGGTCGGCGTTCGGCGCGGGCGCGGAATGTCCACGCGCCGGGCTCTTTGAATGCGCCGGTCACGCCTTGGCGAACAGCGACGCCCCGGGAGCGTTGAGAGTGCGCCTGTAGGCTTTGGCGGCCTCAGTGGGCGATGCGCGGCGGCGACGGCGCGTCTGATCGAGGCCGAGGCCGGTGGCGATCAGTTGAGCCACAAGCGGCGCATAGGGACGCGACCGCTCCACCAGGGAGCCGTCGCTGGCGGGGGCGGCTCCGGTCCGGGCGGCGGCTGTGGCGGAAGCGTCCGGCTTCGGGTCTGTTGCGCGTGAAGACGGCGCTGCGGCCTCCGTACGCGGCGTCTGGGTGCGCGCGGGCTCAGCCGCCGCGCTGTCCGCCGCTCGACGTGGGCGGGAGGGGGCGTCGGCCGGACGGGGGCCCGAAATCAGAAACATCACGCCCTCCCTCTCATCGAAACCTGTCCCATATCAGCACCGCCGCGAAGCGTGAAACGTCAACCGAATCTTAACCATATGTCCGGTCCGGGTTTCCACTTAAGGAAAGTACGGACGGATTCGTTAAAGTCCAGCGGCCGCGATTCGTTTGCGTGGCCTCAGCACGGATACCTTGGCCGCATGCCGCTCAGCTCCACGGCGCCGGACGCCCCGGCGGCCCCGCCTGTTCTGGACGTCCTCCGCGCGGTGGGCGAAGCGGCCTACGTCTGGGACGTGGCGTCCGACGCGCTCGTCTGGACGGACAACGCAGCCGACCTGCTCGGGCTCGACGGCCGCTTTCCCATCGACACCGCCACCCGCTACGACGCGCTGATCGATCCCGAGGCGCTGACGACCCGCCGCTCGGCGGTGTTCGGCGCCTCCGCGCCGGACGCGGGGGAGGGCGCGCCGTTCGAGGTGGAGTACGCCATCCGGCGCGGCGGCCGGGCGCGGCGCCTCTGGGTGCAGGACCGCGGCCGCTGGTACGCGGGCGAGGACGGCCGGCCGGCGCGGGTCGCGGGCGTGGTGCGGCTGCTGGGCGCCCATCACGAGCGGGCGGAGCAGCTGGCGCTCGCGGCGCGGTTCGATCCGCTAACGGGGCAGATCGCACGGCCGCGCCTGCTGGAGATCGCCGAAGCGGCGCTGCAGGCGGGGGCGCGGATGCAGACGCCGTCCTCCTTCGCGCTGGTGGCGCTCAGCAATCTCGGCGCGATCAACGACGCTTACGGCTTCGCGCTCGGCGACCGGGCGGTGATGGAGGTGGCGCGGCGGCTGCGCGGCGTCATGCGCGGCGGCGATTCGCTCGGCCGGTTCTCCACCTCCACCTTTGGTCTGGTGCTTCAGGAGTGCGACGGGCCGGACCTGCAGGTGGCCGCCCGCCGCTTCGTGGCGGCGGTGAACGAGGAGCCGCTGCCGACCGAATTCGGCCCGGTCTCGGTGCGCATCGCGGTCGGCGGCGTGGTGGCGCCGCGCCACGCCCGGGACGTGAAGGAGCTGGTGGACCGCGGCCGCAGCGCGCTGTCCCGCGCCGCGAACGCGGTTTCGGCGACGCACATCTACACGCCGGATCCCGAGCGGGAGGAGGCCCGGCGCAGCAACGTCCGGCTTGCGGACGAGCTGATGCAGGCCATCAACGCCCGGCGGCTGACGCTGGCGTTCCAGCCGGTGCTGCGCGCCTCCACCCGCGAGGTCTGCTGGAGCGAGGCGCTGGTGCGGGTGCGCGTCGCCGACGGCCGGGTGGTCTCCGGCGGGCCGCTGGTGCAGGCTGCGGAGGAGGTCGGCATCGTCCATGCGCTCGACCACCGGGTGCTCGACCTCGCGATCCGGCATCTGGCCGCCAACCCGGCCGCGCGGGTGGCGGTGAACATCTCCGCCTCCACCACCAGCGACGTGGCGTGGATGGACGCCCTGACCTCCTGGCTCACGCTGCGGCCGGACCTGGCCGAGCGGCTGATGGTGGAGATCACCGAGACCGTCGCCATCGCCGATCTCACCGTCACCGCCGGCTTCGTGGACGGGCTGCGGGAGCGCGGGGTGAAGGTGGCGATCGACGACTTCGGCACCGGCCACACCTCGTTCAAGGCGCTGAAGCAGCTCGCCATCGATCTGGTGAAGATCGACGGCTCCTTCGTGAAGGACCTCGCCGGCCCGTCCGACAGCGGAGCCTTCGTGCGGGCGCTGCTGGCGCTGTCGCGGGAGCTCGGCTTCGAGACGGTCGCCGAACAGGTGGAGACCGCCGAGGTGGCCGACCTGCTCACCGGATGGGGCGCGACCTATCTCCAGGGCGACTTCCTCGCCGCGGCGGCGGTGCCGGCGGAGGGGTAGGCTTCAGCGTCCGTCCGGAGGCGCACGTCATTGCACCACCCGTCATGCCCAGCATGCGCCGGGCATGACGGGTGAGGCGGTTTTCCGACAGGCGCCTCAGCGCCGCAGCGCCGCCTCGATGCGCTTCAGGTCGGCCATGTCGGCCGCCATGCGCTCGGAGAGCCTCTGGCGCAGCGTCTCCGCAAGCTCGGGATATTCGTCGAACAGGCGCAGGAACAGCGGCCGGGCGATGCGCAGCACGCCGGCGGCGCCCACCGCCACCGCCGTCGCCGGCCGCTTCACATCCGTCAGCAGCGCCATCTCGCCGATCAGCGCGCCGGGGCCGATGCGGCGGCTCGGGCCGTCGCCCGGCTTGCCCCGGAACAGGTCGATCGCGCCCGACATCACCACATAGCCGCCGTCGGCGCGCTGGCCCTCGCGGAACAGCGTCTGTCCGTCGCGGAGGCTCTGGCGGTCGGCGGAGAAGGCGATCAGGCGCAGGGCGTCGCGGCCAAGCGCGTCCAGCACCGGCGCGCGGCTCAGCGTGCGAATGTCGTCCTCAAGCGCCAAGCCGCTCCCCGCGCGTCCCGCCCGCCCCTCAAGGGACGAGCTTGTAGCCTCCGGCCTCCGTGACGAGCAGACGCGCGTTGGACGGATCGGCCTCGATCTTCTGCCTCAGCCGATAGACATGCGTTTCGAGCGTGTGAGTCGTCACGCCCGAATTGTAGCCCCAGACTTCCTGAAGAAGCGTTTCGCGCCCCACCACCGAGGAGCCGGCGCGGTAGAGGAAGCGCAGGATGGCGGTTTCCTTCTCCGTCAGGCGGATCTTGGCGTTCTTGTCGGTCACCAGCATCTTGGCGCCCGGCTTGAACGTGTAGGGGCCGACCGCGAACACCGCGTCCTCGCTCGCCTCGTGGCTGCGGAGCTGGGCGCGGATGCGGGCGAGCAGCACCGCGAAGCGCACCGGCTTCGCCACATAGTCGTTGGCGCCGGCCTCAAGCCCGAGGATCTGGTCGGCGTCGGAGTCCTGGCCCGTGAGCATGATCACCGGGCCGCGGAAGCCGTCCCGGCGCATCATCTTCACCGCCTCGCGACCGTCCACGTCCGGCAGCCCGACGTCCATCAGCACGAGGTCCACATGGTCGGCGCGGGCCTTGGCCACGCCCTCCATGGCGACGCTCGCCGTCTCGGCCTCGAACTCGTCGTGCAGATTCAGCTGCTCGGCGATCTCCTCCCGAAGGTCGGAATCATCGTCGACGACAAGAATCTTGCGCTTGGTGGCCATCTGGGGGTCATCTCCGGCTGCGGACGCCGCATCGCGTTCAGGGGGTGAACTAGTGCAGGGCCCCCGCGCTCGGCAAGGCGGGCGGCCGCCAAAAGCCGCGTGCGGTCTGTGTGATCACACGTTTCTGATCTGGATGTTACGATGCCAAGGCCGCTCTCCGCCATCCTTGTTCGCGCGCTCGTGGGCGATCGCGCCCGCGGCCGGGTGATCGCCGGCGGCCTCAATCTGCCCTGCGCCCTCGGCCCGGCGGGAATCGTCGCCGACAAGCGCGAGGGCGACGGCGCCACGCCCCGCGCCGCGTTGAAGGCCCGGCGCGTCTGGCGCCGGGCGGATCGCGGCCCGCGTCCGCCGACCCCGCTCCCGGTGCGGGTGACGCGACCGGGCGACGGGTGGTGCGACGACGTCCGCCACCGTCGCTACAACCGTCCGGTGACGCTGCCGTTCGCCGCCTCGCACGAGATCCTGTGGCGGGAGGACGGGCTCTACGACCTGGTTGTGGAGCTCGGCTGGAACGACCGTCCCGTGCGGCGCGGGCGGGGCAGCGCCATCTTCCTGCACGCCGCCCGGCCGGGCTTCACGCCCACCGCAGGCTGCGTGGCGGTGGCGCCGCCGGCGCTCCGGAAGCTCGTGGCGCGACTGGGGCCGGCGACGAGCTTCCGCATCGGCGCGCTCACGCCCCGTCCGAAGCGCCGCCGCTGACGAAGTTGTCAGAATCCCGAGCCGCTCCCGAACTTGTGCGCCGCGCCATGCATCCCATATCCTTCCCACGAAGGCGTGCGAGAGGTCGCACCGCCATCGATCCTACTTTCGAGGACCCTAAAGCCCATGTCCGACTTCCAACGCAACGCTTGGGGCCGCACGGCCGTCGGCGGAGCCGCCAGCCAGGCGGTCGTCGATCAGGGTCTGCGCTCCTACATGCTGAGCGTCTACAACTACATGTCGCTCGGCCTCGCCATCACCGGCTTCGCGGCGATCGGCGCTTTCATGCTCGCGGTCACGCAGGGCGTCGGCGGGCAGCGTGAGCTGACCCAGTTCGGCCATCTCCTGTTCGCGAGCCCGCTGAAGTGGGTGGTCATGCTGGCCCCGCTCGGCATGGTGTTCTTCCTGTCCGCCCGCCTGCACACCATGAGCGTGAACGGCGCGCAGATCGCGTTCTACGTCTTCGCGGGCCTGATGGGCCTGTCGCTGTCGTCGATCTTCCTCGTCTACACCGGGGCTTCGATCGCGCGGGTGTTCTTCATCACCGCCGCCGCCTTCGGCGCGCTCAGCCTTTACGGCTACACCACCAAGCGCAGCCTGAGCGGCATGGGCACCTTCCTGATGATGGGCCTGTTCGGCATCGTCATCGCGAGCCTCGTGAACCTGTTCATCGGCTCGTCCATGATCCAGTTCGTGGTGTCGGTGGTCGGCGTGCTGGTGTTTTCGGGCCTCACCGCCTACGACACCCAGCGCCTGAAGGAAGAGTACTACGCCGGCGACGACCACTCGGTGATGGGCCGCAAGGCCATCATGGGAGCGCTGTCGCTGTACCTGAACTTCATCAACCTGTTCACCATGCTGCTGTCGCTGTTCGGCAACCGCGAGTGATCAGCCTTCCGGCCGGCGCCCGAGCGCGCCGGCCCTGATCGGAAGCAAGGCCCCGGCGGCGACGCGCGGGGCCTTTTTCGTGCGTCCGGGCGCGGGTCGTCGCGCCCGGCGGCCGGTCACGGCGGCGGGGAGAGCGGGGAGAGGTTTTCGCAAGCGTTCAAACCGTGCGATGCGGGCAGGACAGGGAGGCGCGGGAACGCCGCGGCGCCGTCAGCGATAGGCGCAATGGTGACGCCGTGGCGTCCCTGCGCGCGGTTCAGGCGAGATCGGGACAGCTCCATTTGCACTCCGCGGTCGTAGCGCCGCAGGCGTGACGCTCGGCGCGCATTGGCGCGCCCCGCCCCGACTACAAGTCCCGGGACGCGGGAGCCGGTCCCCCGCGCCGCAGGCGCCGCCCGCCTTCCGCGCCGGCGGACGGCCCGCCGACGCCTCCATGGATGGGAGACGATGCGCCGACCGCGCCGGACCGGGGCCGGATTTCAGGGAATAATATCCTATAAGGTGTCTGATCGCTTCAGCGCTGTGGCAATGTCAAACAGGCTCTACGAGCCGGTTTGACAACTCAAGCAACCGTCATGCCCGGCGCATGCCGGGCATGACGAGAGTTCGAGGCGCGCGCTGCGGCCATTCCCCATCAGGCGGCGAGACAGCCGTCGCCCGCGAGCCTTACGCGTGGACGCTCACTCCGCCGCGATCTTGGCGGCGCGCACGGGGTCGTAGTTCAGCACCGGCGCCAGCCACTTCTCCATGACGTCGAGCGCGTAACCCTTGCGGGCGGCGTAGTCGGCCACCTGGTCGCGGTCGATCTTGCCGAGGCCGAAATAGCGGCTGTCCGGGTGGCTGAAGTAGAGCCCGGAGACGGCGGAGCCCGGCCACATGGCGTAGCTCTCGGTCAGCGTCAGGCCGATGGCCTCGGGCGCGTCCAGCAGGTCGAACAGCGCGCCCTTTTCGGTGTGGTCCGGCTGGGCCGGATAGCCGGGCGCGGGGCGGACGCCGTCGTACTTCTCCGCGATCAGATCGTCGTTCGAGAGCGCCTCGCCGGGCGCGTAGCCCCAGTGGGTCTTGCGCACCTCGGCGTGCATCCACTCCGCGGCCGCCTCCGCCAGACGGTCGGCCAGAGCCTTGGCGAGGATGCCGCCGTAATCGTCGTTGGCGCGGGCGAAGCGCTGGGCCACCGCCTCCTCGCCGATGCCGGCGGTGACGGCGAAGCCGCCCACATAGTCGGGAACGCCCGAACCTTCCGGCGCCACGAAGTCGGCCAGCGCCAGATTGGGCCGGTCCTTGCCCCGCGCCATCTGCTGGCGGAGCGTGTGCAGCGTGGCGAGCTCCTGCGTGCGGGTGTCGTCCGTGAACAGCACGATGTCGTCGCCGCGGGCGGCGGCCGGCCAGAAGCCGATCACGGCGCGGGCCTCCAGCCACTTCTCCTCCGCCATCTGGCGCAGCATGGCGGTGGCGTCCTCATAAAGGCTGCGGGCGGCCTCGCCCTGCTTCTCGTCGGTGAGGATGTCCGGGTAGCGGCCGCGCAGCTCCCAGGTGGAGAAGAACGGCGTCCAGTCGATGTAGGGGATCAGGGTTTCGAGCGGGATGCTCTTCAGCACCTTGGTTCCGAGGAAGGACGGCTTCGGCTGCACCTTCGACAGGTCGAGCGCCATGCGGTTGGCGCGGGCGCTCGCGATCGGCGCGCGGGCCTTGTCCTCCTGCGCGCGGGCGTGCTGCTCGGCGAGCCGGGCGTAGTCGGCCTGGATGCCGGCCACATAGGCCGCCTTGTTGTCGTTCGACAGCAGTTGCGACACCACGCCCACCGCGCGGCTCGCGTCCAGCACGTAGACCGCCTGTCCGCGCTCGTAGGCCGGGTGGATCTTCACCGCGGTGTGGATCTTGGAGGTGGTGGCGCCGCCGATCAGCAGCGGCACGTCGAAGCCCTCGCGCTCCAGCTCCGAGGCCACCGTCACCATCTCGTCGAGCGAGGGGGTGATGAGGCCGGACAGGCCGATCACGTCCACCTTGTGCTCGCGCGCCGCGGCGATGATCTTCTGCACCGGCGCCATGACGCCGAGGTCGATCACCTCGTAATTGTTGCACTGGAGCACGACGCCGACGATGTTCTTGCCGATGTCGTGGACGTCGCCCTTCACCGTCGCCATCAGGATCTTGCCGGCGGAGGAGCGCTCGGAGCCGCCGTTGAGGCGCTTCTCCTCCTCCATGAAGGGCATCAGATAGGCGACCGCCTGCTTCATCACACGGGCGGACTTCACCACCTGCGGCAGGAACATCTTGCCGGAGCCGAACAGGTCGCCCACCACGTTCATGCCCGCCATCAGCGGGCCTTCGATCACGTGCAGCGGACGCTCGGCCTTCTGGCGGGCCTCCTCGGTGTCGGTCTCGATGAACTCGGTCACCCCGTGGACCAGCGCGTGCTCCAGCCGCTTCTCCACCGGCTGGTCGCGCCACTTGTTGTCCACCACCCTGGCTTCGGCCTTGCCGCCCTTGAAGCGGTCGGCGGCGGCGAGCAGCCGGTCGGTGGCATCGGAGCGGCGGTTCAGCACCACGTCTTCGGCGAGATCGCGCAGCTCCGGGTCGATGTCGTCATAGACCGGCAGGGCGCCGGCGTTGACGATGCCCATGTCCATGCCGACGGCGATGGCGTGGTACAGGAACACCGAATGCATCGCCGCGCGCACCGGCTCGTTGCCGCGGAAGGCGAAGCTGAGGTTGGAGACGCCGCCCGAGATGTGGGCGTGGGGCAGGTTTTCCCGGATCCACTTCGTCGCCTCGATGAAGTCCACGCCGTAATTGGCGTGCTCCTCGATGCCGGTCGCGACCGCGAACACGTTCGGGTCGAACACGATGTCCTCGGGCGGGAAGCCCACCTGCTCGGTCAGGATCTTGTAGGCCCGGGCGCAGATCTCGGTCTTGCGGGCGAAGGTGTCCGCCTGTCCGGTCTCGTCGAAGGCCATCACCACCACGGCGGCGCCATAGGCGCGCACCTTGCGGGCGTAATGCAGGAACGCCTCCTCGCCCTCTTTCAGCGAGATGGAGTTCACGATCGGCTTGCCCTGAACGCATTTCAGGCCGGCCTCGATCACCGACCACTTGGAACTGTCGATCATCACCGGCACGCGGGCGATGTCCGGCTCCGAGGCGACGAGGTTCAGGAACTCCGTCATGGCCTTCTCGCTGTCGAGCAGGCCCTCGTCCATGTTGACGTCAAGGATCTGGGCGCCGTTCTCCACCTGCTCCCGCGCCACGTCGAGCGCGGCGGCGTAGTCGCCGTTGGTGATCAGCTTCCGGAACTTGGCGGAGCCGGTGACGTTGGTGCGCTCGCCGACGTTGACGAAGCGGGAGGCGGCGGAGGTCATGGGGCGTTCCGTCGTGAGGGGCAGGCGTCAGGCGGCGGTCATTTCGAACGGCTCGAGGCCGGACAGCCGCATCTTCGGCGCGATGTCGGGGATCTTGCGCGGGGCCTTGCCCTTCACCGCCTGGGCGATGGCGGCGATGTGGGCCGGCGTGGTGCCGCAGCAGCCGCCGACGATGTTGACGAGGCCCGCGTCCGCGAATTCGCCCACAAGTTCGGCCATGGCCTCCGGGCTCTCGTCGTAGAGGCCGAACTCGTTCGGCAGGCCGGCGTTGGGATAGGCGCAGATCAGCGTGTCCGCCACCCGCGCCAGCTCCGCGATGTGGGCGCGCATCTCCTTCGCGCCCAGCGCGCAGTTGAGCCCCACCGAGATCGGCCGCGCATGGCTGAGCGCGTTCCAGAACGCGGTCGGCGTCTGGCCGGAGAGCGTGCGGCCCGACAGGTCGGTGATGGTGCCGGAGATCATGACCGGCAGCCGGCGGCCGAGCTCGGCGTAAAGCTCCTCGATCGCGAACACCGCAGCTTTGGCGTTCAGCGTGTCGAAGATGGTCTCGATCAGGATGAGGTCGGCGCCGCCGTCGATCAGGCCGCGGGCCGCCTCGCCGTAGGCCGCCGCCAGATCGTCGAAGGTGACGGCGCGGAAGCCCGGATTGTTCACGTCCGGCGAGATCGAGGCGGTGCGGTTGGTGGGGCCGATGGCGCCGGCCACGAAGCGGGGACGGCCGTCCTCCTTCTCCGCGATGTCGGCGGCCTGCCGGGCGAGCTTCGCGCCCTCCACGTTCAGCTCATAGGCCAGCGCCTCCATGCCGTAGTCGGCCTGGGCGATGGTGGTGGAGGAGAAGGTGTTGGTCTCGACGATGTCGGCGCCGGCGCGGAAATACTCGAGGTGAATCTCGCGGATGGCGTCGGGCTGCGTCAGGATCAGCAGGTCGTTGTTGCCCTTGAGGTCGTGGCCCCAGTCCTTGAAGCGCTCCGCGCGGAAGTCGGCCTCCGAGAACTTGCGCTGCTGGATCATGGTGCCCATGGCGCCGTCCAGCACGAGGATGCGCTCGGCCGCGAGCTTCCGGATCGTGGTTTCGGTGTCGGTCATGACGGCGTTCCTTCGTTCCCGATCGAGGCGAGAAGCTTCCGAAGCTCCCTGATCGAGCGCGGCGGGGGGTGTCCCGCGAGCGCGTCGAGCAGTCGATCTTCGAACACGATCATATCGTGGGCCTGCGCCATAATTTCACGGGTGTCGTTCGACCACAGGTCCATGGGTCCGTCCATTTCGGCGCGGATCCGACGGATGTCGCCGAGCGTGAGCTTCACGCCGCGACCGCTCCCGCCGCGGTTCCGTGCGGCCGCAGGCCCAGCAGGTGGCAGACGGCGTAGACCAGATCGGCCTTGTTCATGGTGTAGAAGTGGAAGTCCTTCACCCCATGGTCCACCAGATCGAGCGCCTGCTCGGCGGCGACCGCGGCGGCGATGAGCTGTCGGGTCTGGGGATCGTTCTCCAGCCCGTCGAAGCGGGCGGCGAACCAGTCCGGCACCGAGGCGCCGGCCTTGGCGGCGAAGCTCGCGGTCTGCCGGAAGTTCGACACCGCCACGATGCCCGGGACGATCGGGATGTGGATGCCCCGCGCCCGCGCCTGGTCCACGTAGCGCAGGTAGTGGTTGTTGTCGAAGAAGAATTGGGTGATGGCGCGGGTGGCGCCGGCGTCCACCTTGGCCTTCAGCGTGTCGAAGTCGGCCTCGACGGTGGGGCTCTCGGGGTGCTTTTCGGGATAGGCCGAAACGGAGATCTCGATCTCCGGCGCGCGGCTTCGAATGCCGGCCACCAGCTCGGCGGTGGAGGCGTAGCCGCCCGGATGGGGCTCGAAGGTCGAGCCGACGCCGCCGGCCGGATCGCCGCGCAGCGCCACGATATGGCGCACGCCCGCCTCGCGATAGCTGTCCACCACCGCGTCCACCTCCGCCTTGGTGGCGGAGACGCAGGTGAGGTGCGCCGCCGGCGGCACGTGGGTCTCCTGCACCATGCGGGCTACGGTGGCGTGGGTGCGCTCGCGGGTGGAGCCGCCGGCGCCGTAGGTCACGGACATGAAGGTGGGGTCGAGCGGGGCGAGCCGCTCCACCGCGCGCCACAGCGCGGCCTCCATCTCCGGGGTCTTCGGCGGGAAGAACTCGAACGAGACGCGGATCGGCCGGCGGGCGGCGCGGGAGAGACGTTGGTTGGGCATCAGGCCACCTCGAAGGTCGAGGGAGAGGGAAGCGCGTCGGCGACGACGCGGGGATCGCGCGCCAGCCAGAGCGAAACGGTGAGCTTGTCGGCCGCGCCGTCCGGCGGCGGCAGATCGCGCCGGGCGGTCAGGTCGAGGCCGGCGGCGGCGAGCCAGGCGGCCATGGTCTCGGGCGAGAAGCCGAGGCGGCGATGGGCGTGCGCCTCGCGCAGCGCCTCGATGCCGTGGGGCGCGAAGTCCACCACCAGCAGGCGGCCGCCGGGGCTGAGCGCCCGCGCCGCCTCCCGGATGGCGCGCGCGCCGTCGTCGAGGAAGTGCAGCACCTGATGCAGCACGACCAGATCGAAGCTGTCCCGGGGCGTGGGCAGCGCGTAGACGTCGCCCTGCCGCACCTGCGCGTTCGCGACGCCGGCGCGGGCCAGGTTGGCGCGGGCGACCGCGAGCATGTCCCTGTTGGAGTCGACGCCCACCACCCGATTGGCGAGCGGGCTCAGAAGCTCCAGCATCCGCCCGGTGCCGGTTCCGATGTCGAGCGCCGCCTCCACGCGGCCGTCGCCCAGCGCGTCGAGCAGCGCGCGCTCCACGGCGCTTTCCGCCACATGCAGGCTGCGTACACCGTCCCAATGGGCGGCCTGCGCGCTGAAGTAGCGGTCGGCGGCCTCCTGATGGGCGGCGCGGGCGTGGGCCAGCCGCTCCCGGTCCTGAACCAGCACCGGGTCGGCGGCGTCGAGGCGCGCCAGCGAGGCGGTGAGCGCCGCCCGCAGCGTCGGCCGCTCGGACAGGGCGAAAAACGCCCAGGCCCCCTCGCGCCGGCGCTCCACCAGCCCGGCCTCCACCAGCAGCTTGAGATGGCGCGAGATGCGCGGCTGGCTTTGCCCCAGAATGTCGGTGAGATCGGACACCGTCAGCTCGCCGTCCGCCAGCAACGCCAGCACGCGCAGCCGCGTCGGCTCCGCCGCGGCGCGCAGGCCGGCGAGGGCGTCGTCGAAGCCGATCGGCTGAGAAGGGTCGGTGAAAGACATAAACATGTCTTTATATCGATCGGTGGCGTGGCGCAATGGCCTCGGGCGTGTTTGGCGGGAGCCCCCCTGCCGTTCGCGTCGTCATGTGCGTCTCGCGCGGGCCTGACGCAAAGCATTCGCTTCCGGCGGAGTGTGCCCCGTCTTTTTTTGGGACGCCTGGCGTGGCACGGTCGCCGGCCGGGCGCGGATTCTCCCGCAGCGGCGTTTTTTTGAAGGGTGTCTGGCGATGACCGGGACCGGCGGCGTGCTTCAGGACGGCAAGATTTTCGTGGGCGCCAGCGTGGACGCCGACCACAAGCCGCTCGGCCATGAGTATCTGGAGCTGAAGTTCGGCAACCGCCACGGCCTCGTCACCGGCGCCACCGGCACCGGCAAGACCGTGACGCTGCAGGCGCTGGCGGAAGGCTTCTCGGACGCCGGCGTCTCGGTCTTCGCCGCCGACATCAAGGGCGACCTCTCCGGCGTCGCCGCCAAGGGCGAGCCCAAGGACTTCCTGCTGAAGCGCGCCGAGGAGGTGGGTCTCCAGCCTTACGTCAACGACCAGTTCCCGGTGATCTTCTGGGACCTGTTCGGCGAGCAGGGCCATCCCATCCGCGCCACGGTGTCGGAGATGGGGCCGCTGCTGCTGGCCCGGCTGATGAACCTGAACCCGACCCAGGAGGGCGTGCTCAACATCGTGTTCCGGGTGGCGGACGAGCAGGGGCTGCTGCTGCTGGACCTGAAGGACCTGCAGGCGCTGCTGGTCTACGTGGCCGAGAACGCGGCGACGCTCACCACCAAATACGGCAACGTGGCCAAGGCCACCGTGGGCGCGGTGCAGCGCCAGCTTCTGGTGCTGGAGAGCCAGGGCGGCGACAGGTTCTTCGGCGAGCCGGCGCTGGAGCTTTCCGACATCATGCGCACCACCCGCGACGGGCGGGGCATGATCAACATCCTCGCCGCCGACAAGCTGATGGCGAGCCCGAGGCTCTACGCCACCTTCCTGCTGTGGCTGCTCTCCGAGCTGTTCGAGACGCTGCCCGAGGTGGGCGATCTCGACCGGCCGAAGCTGGTGTTCTTCTTCGACGAGGCGCATCTGCTGTTCGACGAGGCGCCCAAGGCGCTGATCGAGAAGGTGGAGCAGGTGGTGCGCCTGATCCGCTCCAAGGGCGTCGGCGTCTATTTCGTGACGCAGAACCCGATCGACGTGCCGGAGGAGGTGGCGGGCCAGCTCGGCAACCGGGTGCAGCACGCCCTGCGCGCCTTCACCCCCCGCGAGCAGAAGGCGGTGCGCGCCGCCGCCGAGACCTTCCGCCCCAACCCGAACATCAAGACCGCGCAGGTGATCACCGAGCTCGGCGTCGGCGAGGCGCTGGTCTCCATGCTGGAGGGCAAGGGCGTGCCCTCCATGGTGGAGCGCACGCTGATCCGCCCGCCGGTGGCGCGCATCGGGCCGCTCACCGCGCAAGAGCGGCAGGAGCGCATCCGCAACTCCGCCGTCGCCGGCAAGTACGACGAGACGGTGGATCGCGAGTCGGCCTACGAGCTGCTGCAGAAGAAGGCGCAGGAGACCGCCATGGCGGAGCAGGCGCCGGCCGAGGCGGACGCCGGCGGCTTCGGCGGCATCTTCGACACGATCTTCGGCACGGGCTCCGGCCGCGGCAAGACGCTGACGCCGACCCAGACCATCGCCCGCGACGTCACCCGCACCGTGGTCAACCAGACCGCGGGCAACATCGCGGCCCAGATCGGCAAGTCGATCGCGGGCTCCGCCGGCAGCTCCATCGGCCGCTCGGTGGTGCGCGGCGTGCTGGGCAGACTGCTCCGCCGGTGACGTTGAACCGGCGGTCGCGGCATGCCATCTAGATGGAGCTGGATGGAGTGTAGACGCCATGGCGTTTCATGTGAGGGACCCCGAGACCGACCGGGTGGTGCGCGCGCTCGCCGCCGCCAAGGGCACGAGCCTGACCGACACGATTCGGGACGCGTGCGAGAAGGCGCTCGCCGAGGCGTCGCGGGCGGCGGAGCGCGAGCGGCGGCTCGCCGCCATCAGAGTGATCCAGGAGCGGCTGGCGGCCCATCCCGACGATCCGAACGTGGTCATCGACAAGGCGTTCTGGGATTCGTTGAACGATGAGTGACGCGGTCTTCGTCGATGCGTCCGCGCTCACCGCCATTCTTCTGCAGGAGCCCGAGGCCGACGATCTGAGTTCACGGCTCGTGGACGGCGCGCCGCGATTGACGTCGGCCATTGCGCTGTATGAGACGGCTCTCGCCGTCGCCTCGCGCAAGCGCATCACGGTCGTGGAGAGCCGCCGGGAGACGCTGGAGCTGCTGAAACAGGTGGCGATCGACGTGGTCGACGTGACGGCTGATGTGGGTGGCCTCGCGATCGACGCCCATCTCCGCTACGGCAAGGGCGCGGGGCATCCGGCCCAGCTCAACATGGGCGACTGCTTCGCCTACGCCTGCGCCACGGCGCATGGCGCGCGGCTGCTCTACAAGGGCGAGGATTTCGCCCGCACCGACCTCGCCTGAACACGGCGGATGAAGGATTGCCGATGTCCGATCTCGACCGCGCTCTCGCCGCCGCCGACGTGGGCCAGGGCGAAAGCCTCGAACGCCTGTTCGCGCTGCTGAAGATCCCGTCGGTCTCCACCGATCCGGCCTACAAAACCGGCTGCCGCGAGGCGGCGGACTGGCTGAAGCGCGATCTGGCGGCGCTGGGCTTTTCCGCCGCCCTGCGCGAGACGCCGGGCCACCCGGTGGTGCTCGCCACCCGGCCGAAGCCCGGCGCGCCGCATGTGCTGTTCTACGGCCATTACGACGTGCAGCCGGTGGACCCGCTCGACAAGTGGGAGACGCCGCCGTTCGAGCCCCGGCTCGCCACGCTGAAGGACGGCCGCCAGGCGGTGGTCGCGCGCGGGGCGAGCGACGACAAGGGCCAGGTCATTACCTTCGTGGAAGCCTGCCGCGCCTGGATCGCCGCCTCCGGCGACCTGCCGGTGGGCGTCACCGTGCTGCTGGAGGGCGAGGAGGAGTGCGGCTCCATCAACCTGCCGGCCTTCCTGGAGGAGGCGAAAAGCGAGCTTGGCGCCGATGTGGCGCTGGTCTGCGACACCGCCATGTGGGCGGCGGGGCGGCCCGCCATCACCTCCTCGCTGCGTGGCCTCGTCTATGAGGAGATCACGGTGCGCGCCGCCGACCGGGACCTGCATTCCGGCCTCTACGGCGGCGCGGCCCGCAATCCGCTGCATGTGGCGGCGGACATCGTCGCCGGCCTGCACGACGCCGATGGCCGGGTGACGCTGCCGGGCTTCTACGACGGCGTGATCGAGACGCCCGACGACGTGCGCGAGCAGTGGCGCGCGCTCGGACTCGACGCCGACGCCTTCCTCAAGCCGATCGGCCTGTCCGAGCCCGCCGGCGAGCGCGACCGCATGATCATCGAGCAGATCCAGTCCCGGCCCACCTGCGACGTGAACGGCCTGTGGGGCGGCTACACCGGCGCGGGCGCCAAGACGGTAATCCCGGCCGAGGCCCACGCCAAGATCTCGTTCCGCCTCGTGGGCGATCAGGATCCGGCCAAGGTGAAGCAGGCGTTCCGGGCCTACGCCCGCTCCCGGCTGCCGGCCGATTGCGAGATCGCGTTCGAGGGCCACAAGGGCTCCCGCGCCATCCAGCTGCCCTTCGACAGCCCGGCGCTCGCCAAGGCGCGGACCGCGCTCGCCGACGAGTGGGGCGTGGAGGCGGTGACCATCGGCTCCGGCGGCTCCATCCCGGTGGTCGGGGACTTCAAGCGCCTGCTCGGGCTCGACACGCTGCTGATCGGCTTCGCGCTGGACGACGACCGCATCCATTCGCCGAACGAGAAGTACGATCTCGACAGCTTCCGGCGCGGAACCCGCTCCTGGGTCCGCATCCTGGCGGCGCTGGCGGGCTGATCGCCGTCACCCGACGATCGGGATCTCCCGGTCGAGCGTGACGCCCTCCAGCGTCACCACGCTGGTCCAGCAGTGCGCCTCCACGCCGGCCGCGCGCGCGGCGTCGAAGGCGGCGCCATAGGCGGGGTCGATGTCGCGGGCGAGGACGAAGTCGTCGCCCGGCCCCTGCACGATGAACAGCATGGCCGCGCGGGCGCCCGCGGCCGCCATGGCGGACAGCTCCGCCAGATGCTTCGCGCCCCGCGCGGTGCGCGCGTCCGGGAACTCCGCCCGCCGGTCCCGCCGCCACATGTGGACGTTCTTGATCTCCACATAGGCCGGCGGCCGGTCCGGGGCCTCCAGCAGCAGGTCGATGCGGCTGTTGACGCCGTAGCGCACCTCGCGGCGCACGCGGCCGTAGCCCGCGAAGGCGGGGATGACGCCGGCCGAGACCGCCTCCAGTCCGAGCGCGTTGGGAACCGCGGTGTCGACGCCGACAAGCTCCCCGCGGCCCGCGATCTCCACCTCCACCACCGCCCAGGACCAGGCCAGCGTCCCCCCGGTCTTCGGCCTGAGCCACACCCTGAGGCCGGGCGTGGACAGGCCGAGCATGGCGCCCGAATTCGCCACATGGGCCGTCACCTCGCGGCCGTCGTCGAGAACCACGTCGGCGAGGAAGCGCTTGTAGCGGCGGACGAGCCGGCCGGGGACGAGGGGCGAGGGAAACAGCATGCGGGGGGCGAAGGTTCGGGACGGGGGACGGCGGGCCGTGTTGTGGCGCGGCGCGCGCTCCTCTACACCCGAAGCCGACCCTGCGCGAGACGCCCCATGACCGCTACGCCCGCCACCGCCGCCGTGCTCGTCATCGGCGACGAGGTTCTGTCCGGCCGCACCCGCGACACCAACAGCGGCCACATCGCCGCACGGCTCACCGAGATCGGCGTGGACCTGAAGGAGGTGCGCGTGGTCGCCGACGACGAGGCCGCCATCGTCGAGGCGCTGAACGCGCTGCGCGCCCGCTACGCTTACGTCCTCACCACCGGCGGTATCGGCCCGACCCACGACGACATCACCGCCGATTCGGTCGCGAAGGCCTTCGGCGTCGGCATCGACCACGATCCGCGCGCGGTCGCCATGCTGCGCGAGCGCTTCGCCGACCCCGCGGACCTGAACGAAGGCCGGCTGCGCATGGCGCGCATCCCCTTCGGCGCCGACCTGATCGCCAACCCGGTCTCCAAGGCCCCCGGCTTCCGGCTGGAGAACGTGTTCGTCATGGCGGGCGTGCCGTCGATCATGGCGGCGATGCTGGACGAGATCACGCCGCTGCTGGCCCACGGCGCGCCGATCCGGAGCGAGACCATCCGCGCCGACGCCAAGGAGGGCGACATCGCCACGCCGCTCGCCGCCGTGCAGAAGGCGCATCCGGGCGTCGCCATCGGCAGCTACCCCTACATGGACGCCGAGGGCTTCAACACCAACGTGGTGGTGCGCTCCCGCGACGCGGACGCGCTCGCCGCGGCGGCCGCCGACGTGCGCGCCATGCTGGCCGCGCTGCGCTGACCCTTCGGGAGATTTCGAGATGTCCGACGTCCGCGCCGAGAAGGCGTTTCCCGTCTACTGGGAGCAGTTCCACCGCGACGCCCGGGCGCTCGCCTGGCGGCTCGCCGGCGAGGCCCGCGCCTCGGGCGGCTTCGACGCCATCGTCTGCGTCACCCGCGGCGGGCTGGTTCCGGCGGCGATCGTGGCGCGCGAGCTCGATATCCGCCTGATCGAGACCATCTGCGTGGCGAGCTACCACGACTACAAGAGCCAGGGGGAGCTCGCGGTGCTCAAGGGCGTCTGCGACCGGGTGGCGAACGTGCGGGGCGGGGAGGGCGCGGGCGTCCTGATCATCGACGATCTGGTGGACACGGGCTCCACCGCCCGCGTGGTGCGCGGCCTGCTGCCCAAAGCCCATTTCGCCGCCGTCTACGCCAAGCCCAAGGGCCGCCCGCTGGTGGACACCTTCGTCACCGAAGTCAGCCAGGACACCTGGATCTACTTCCCCTGGGACATGGGCCTGAGCTTCCAGCCGCCGATCCGGGAAGGCGCCGCGGGCTGACCGCCTGAGAACCGGCGCTTACGGCCAGGCGGCCACCGGCGGCAGGGACGACAGGATCGAGGCCACGTTGCCGCCGGTCTTCAGGCCGAAGATCGTGCCCCGGTCGTGCAGCAGGTTGAACTCCACGTAGCGGCCGCGGCGCACGAGCTGCTCGGCGCGGTCGGCCTCGGTCCAGTCCTTGGCCATGTTGGCGCGCGCGATCTCCGGATAGACCTCGGCGAAGCGCTCGCCCACCGAGCGGGTGAAGGCGAAGTCGGCCTCGAAGTCGCCGGTGTTGACCCAGTCGTAGAAGATGCCGCCGATTCCACGCGGCTCGTTGCGGTGCTTCAGGAAGAAGTACTCATCGCACCACGCCTTGAACTTCGGGTAGTCCGCCGGCGCATGGCCCTCGCAGGCCCGCGCCATGGCGGCGTGGAAGGCGACCGCGTCCGGGTCGTCCTGGGTCCGCCGCCGGTCGAGCACCGGCGTCAGGTCCGCGCCGCCGCCGAACCACGCCCGGCTCGTCGCCACGAAGCGGGTGTTCATGTGCACCGTGGGCACGTTGGGGTTCACCGGATGCGCGATCAGCGAAATCCCCGAGGCCCAGAAGCCGGGCGCCTCGGCCGCGCCGGGGATCTCCTTGCGGAACTCGGGGGCGAACTCGCCGTGGACGGTGGAGACGTGGACGCCCACCTTCTCGAACAGCCGGCCCTTCATCAGCCCCATGACGCCGCCGCCGCCGTCGGCCCCGCTGTGGTCCGTGCGCGACCACGGCGTGCGCTCGAACCGGCCGGCCGGGCCGTCGCCCGGCGCCTCGTCCTCCAGCGCCTCGAAGCTCGCATGGATGCGGTCGCGCAAGGCTTCGAACCAGGCGCGGACGCGGGTCTTGCGGGCTTCGAGCTCGTGCGGGGCGGGGAGCATGGCGCCGGTCTCCAGACAGTCCGTGGCGACAGGCTGTGTACGCGCCTGCGCCGCCGCTTGGGAAGGGGCGACGCGTCCGGCCACCTCCGCCTGAGGCCTCTGCGGCGGTTGCGTGGCGCCGAAATCGTGATCGCGGCGCAAATGCGGCCGGCGCTGTTTCAGGTCGCTCTGCGGCGCAGCAAAAACCTGTGCGGACGCAAACGCTTCATGCTGCAGATGCGACTTATCGCCCACAGGCTGCGACAACCTGTCCCGTCCCCTGCGACTCTCTGGACAGCCTGCGACCTTAGTGCGAGATAACCCTTCAAGATCAGAGCTGTTCAAATTCAGAACGGCCGACCGCGGGACGGGCCTCGACGCCTTGAACCCGTTGGTTTTGGAGTGAGGAGAACGCCCGGTGTCCGCGATTCACGACGCCACAGAACCGACTCGTCGGGACTTCCTCTACCTGGCGACCGGCGCCGCCGCCGCCGTGGGCGCAGGCTTCCTGGCGTGGCCGTTCATCGCCCAGATGAACCCGGACGCCTCCGCGCTCGCGCTCGCCACCAGCGAGGTGGACGTCAGCCAGATCGCCGAAGGCCAGGTCGTCACCGTGAGGTGGCGCGGCAAGCCGGTGTTCGTGTGGAACCGCACCGCGAAGCAGGTGGAGGAGGCCAAGGCCGTCGAGATCGGCCAGCTGCCGGACCCGCTCGCCCGCAACGAGAACATCGAACCCGACGCGCCCGCGACCGACGTCAACCGCGCCGCCAAGGGCAAGGAGAACTGGCTGGTGGTGGTGGGCGTCTGCACCCATCTCGGCTGCGTGCCCACCAGCCAGCAGGGCGAATTCGGCGGCTGGCTCTGCCCCTGCCACGGCTCGCACTACGACACCGCCGGACGCATCCGAAAGGGACCCGCGCCGGAGAATCTGCCGGTTCCTCCCTTCGCCTTCGAAGGCGACACCAAGCTCACGATCGGCTGAGCGGCGGCCGCCGGCCCCTTGCGGCTGGCGGAGTTCCAAAAGCGAGCATCACGATGCAGGGACATTCCACCTACCAGCCGAAGGGCGTGGCCAAGTGGTTCGAGGATCGGCTGCCGATCGTCGGGCTGATCCATTCGAGCGCGGTCGCCTATCCGGTGCCGCGCAACCTGAACTACTTCTGGACCTTCGGCGGCATCCTCACCTTCATGCTGGTGGCCCAGATCCTCACCGGCGTGGTGCTCGCGATGCACTACACGCCGGAGACCACCAAGGCGTTCCTCTCGGTCGAGAAGATCATGCGCGACGTCAACTACGGTTGGCTGCTGCGCTATCTGCACGCCAACGGCGCGTCCATGTTCTTCATCGCCGTCTACATCCACATCTTCCGCGGCCTCTATTACGGCTCCTACAAGGCGCCCCGCGAGGTGCTGTGGATCCTCGGCGTGCTGATCTTCCTGCTGATGATGGCGACCGCCTTCATGGGCTACGTGCTGCCCTGGGGCCAGATGTCCTTCTGGGGCGCCACCGTCATCACCAACCTGTTCTCGGCGCTGCCGGGGGTGGGCACGGCCATCGTCACCTGGCTGTGGGGCGGCTTCTCGGTGGACAACCCGACGCTGAACCGCTTCTTCGCGCTGCATTACCTGCTGCCGTTCATGATCGCGGGCATCGTCGGCCTGCACATCTGGGCGCTGCACCATGTGGGCCAGAACAACCCGACCGGCGTCGAGGTGAAGGACTTCCGCAAGGAGACCGTGCCCTTCACGCCCTACGCCACGCTGAAGGACGCCTTCGCGCTGGTGTGCTTCATCGCCTTCTTCTCGTGGTTCGTGTTCTACACGCCGAATTATCTCGGCCACGCGGACAACTACATTGAGGCCAACCCGCTGGTGACGCCGGCGCACATCGTGCCCGAATGGTACTTCCTGCCGTTCTACGCGATCCTGCGCGCCATCCCGTCCAAGCTCGGCGGCGTGCTGATGATGTTCGGCGCCATCGCGGTGCTGTTCATCCTGCCCTGGCTCGACACCTCCAAGGTGCGCTCGGCCAAGTACCGGCCGATGTTCCAGATCTTCTTCTGGATCTTCGCCGCCAACGCCGTGCTTCTGGGCTGGCTCGGCTCGCGTCCCGCGGTGGAGCCCTACGTCACCATCTCGCGGTTCTCGACCTTCTGGTACTTCTTCCACTTCCTGGTGATCCTGCCGGTGCTGGGGCTGACCGAGAAGACCAGACCGGTGCCGAACTCGATCGCGGACTCGGTGCTGGGCGGCGCGCCCGCCACGCCGGCCTCCGCTGTCGCGGCCCCCGAACGCAACGGATGACCCGGATCATGACGATGGCGAACACGACGATCGGTCGCGCGGGCCGCGCCCTGGCCGCGGCCGCCGCTCTCGGCCTGGCCGGGCTCTCCGCCGCCCCGGCGCAGGCCGCCGGCGAGACGGTGAAGCCGCCGGCGCAGAGCTGGAGCTTCTCCGGCCCGTTCGGGAAGTACGACGCCGGCCAGCTCCAGCGCGGCTTCAAGATCTACAGCGAAGTGTGCGCGAGCTGCCATGCGCTGTCGCTGGTGGCGTTCCGCAACCTCCACGAATACGGCGGCCCCGGCTTCACGGAAGATCAGGCCCGCGCGATCGCCGAGGACCACAAGGTCCAGGACGGCCCCAACGACGCCGGCGAGATGTTCGAGCGGCCGGGCCGGCTGTCGGACCGCTTCCCGAAGCCGTTCCCGAACGAGAATGCGGCCCGCGCGGCCAACGGCGGCGCCTACCCGCCGGACTTCTCGCTGCTGGCCAAGGCGCGCACCTACGAGCGCGGCTTCCCCACCTTCCTGTTCGACATCGTGACCCAGTATCAGGAGCAGGGGCCGGACTACATCCACGCCCTGCTGACCGGCTACGCGGAACCGAAGCACGGCGAGAAGCCGCCGCGTCCGGGCCTGCACTACAACACCTATTTTCCCGGCCACTGGATCGCCATGGCGCAGCCGATCCAGGACGGGCAGGTGGAGTACACCGACGGGACGCCGGCCACGGTGGACCAGTACGGCAAGGACATCGCGGCCTTCATGATGTGGGCGGCGGAGCCGCACATGGCCGCCCGCAAGGGCACCGGCATGGTGGTGCTGATCTTCCTGCTGATCTTCGGCGCGCTGCTCTATTTCACCAAGCGCCGGGTGTGGTCGGCCGTCCACTGAGCGAGCGGACAAGAACTCAAGTTTTCCGTCATGCCCGAGCTAGTCTCGGGCATCCACGACTTGGACGTTCAAGCTTTTGACACCGCCAAAGTCGTGGATGCCCGCGCTTCGCGCGGGCATGACGTGGGCTTGAATTGCTCGCTTGAGCCATTTTCAAACGGACTCTGAGAACCCGTCCGGTAAGTCTGCATATTCGATCTGAGCGCCGTCGTGCCCGCGTCTTCGCGGGCATGACGAAGGCTTCCCCAAATCCTGAACGCATCCGCACCCTCGCTTCGGCGCGCGCCGGCCGATAAGTTCGGCGCGGAAACGGCGGACCCCTCGTGGTCCGCCGTCGTCGTGAACGGGGACGGGCGATGGCGAAGGCGGTGCTTGGGGTGATCGGCGGCTCGGGAATCTACGATCTGCCGGGTCTGGCGGAGGTGGAGACCCTCGAGGTCCGGAGCCCCTGGGGCGAACCCTCCGCGCCGCTCCGGCGCGGGCGCATCGGGGCGACGACCATCGTGTTCCTGCCCCGCCACGGCGCCGGGCACCGGCTGTCGCCGTCCGACATCGACTACCGCGCCAACATCGACGCGCTGAAGCGCGCGGGCGTCACCGATCTGGTGTCGCTCTCGGCCTGCGGCTCTTACCGCGAGGACCTGCCGCCGGGGACCTTCGTGCTTGCGGACCAGTTCATCGACCGCACCTTCCGCCGCGCCTCCAGCTTCTTCGGCGCGGGCTGCGTGGCGCATGTGGCCTTCTCCGATCCCGTCGCGCCCAATCTGGTGGCGCGGGTCGCCCGCGCGGCGGCGGCGGAGGACGTGCCCCATGTGGTCGGCGGGGCCTACGTCTGCATGGAGGGGCCGCAGTTCTCCACCCGCGCCGAATCGGTCGCCTACAAGGCCATGGGCGCCGCCATCGTCGGCATGACCAACATGCCCGAGGCCAAGCTCGCCCGCGAGGCGGAGATCGCCTACGCCACCGTCGGCATGGTCACGGATTACGACGCCTGGCGGCCGCACGAGGCCGGGGTGGACGTGGCCGACATCCTTAGCGTGATGCGCGAGAACGGGGACAAGGCCGCCCGGCTGATCGCCCGGCTCGCCGCCGATTTCCCCGAGGAGCACGAGGCCTGTCCGGTGGGCTCGGATCGGGCGCTGGAGTTCGCCCTCGTCACCGCGCCGGAGCATCGCGATCCGGCGCTGCTGGCCCGGCTCGACGCGGTTGCGGGCCGCGTTCTGGGGCTCTGACGGCGCGGGCGCCTTGGAACGGTCGGCTTCGGCCGCCAGTTTAAGCATCGAAGCGCCGGAACGCGGCGCGCCACATCCCGAGGGAGACACGCCATGGCCCGCCGTCCGTCCTCCGCCGCGCAGCCCGATCCCAACGCGCCGGCCCCTGCGCCGGCCGAGCCAGCCGCCGCGAAGGCCGACCCGAAACAGGCGATCGAAACGGCGCTCATGGACCTGCTGGCCGGTAAGGCCTGGGGCGAGATCGGCCTGTTCGAGATCGCGGGGCGGGCCGGCGTGTCGCTGGCGGAGCTGCGCGCCGCCTTCCCGTCCAAGGGCGCGATTCTCGCCGGCTTCGTGCGGCGGATCGACCTGGAGGTGCTGGCCCACGACAGCCGGGACATGGCGGACGAGCCGGCGCGGGAGCGCCTGTTCGACGTGCTGATGCGCCGGTTCGAGGCGCTCGCGCCCTATCGCCCGGCGCTGCGCGCCGTGCGGCGCGGCCTGAGCGTCGATCCGCTCGGCGCCGCGGCCATGAATCAGGTCGCGGTCTCGTCCATGCAGTGGATGCTGGCGGCGGCCGGGGTGCAGGAGTCCGGTCCGCTCGGGACCGCCCGCGCCCAGGCGCTGGTGCTGGTCAACGCGCGGGTGTTCGACGCTTTCCTGGACGACGAGGACGACAGCCTCGCCCGCACCATGAAGGCGCTGGACGAGGAGCTGCGCAAGGCCGAGCGCTGGGCGCGCCGCGCCGACGACGCCTTCCGGCTGACGGCGCCGTTCCGGGCCGTGGTCGACCGGGCGCTGGGCGGCCGCCGTTCGCGCCGGACGCGGGATGCGGAAGCCGCGCCCGACGACGCCGCGAGCGCCGCATGACCGCCGAGGCCGACGCCGAAGCGCTTCCGTCGCTCGCCACGATCGCGGACTTCGAGAAGCTCGACATCCGCGTGGGGGTGGTGGTGGAGGCGGCGCCGTTCCCGGAGGCGCGCAAGCCCGCCTACAAGCTCAGGATCGACTTCGGGCCGGAGATCGGGGTGAAGCGCTCCTCCGCGCAGATCACGAAGCGCTACGCGGCCGACGAACTCGTGGGCCGCCACGTGCTTGCGGTGGTGAACTTTCCGCCGCGCCAGATCGGCAAGTTCCTGTCCGAGGTTCTCACCCTCGGCGCGCCGGACGCCGAAGGCGAGGTGATCCTGCTGACGCCGGAGCGCGCCGTTCCGCCCGGCGGCCGCGTGTATTGAGCGGCGCGTCAGCGCTTGTTCTGCCGGGCGTCCTTCAGCTCGTCGATCAGCAGCGAGGCCTCGGCCTTGGTGAGATCGGAGCGGTAGGCCTCGGTTCCCGCTTCCTCCGACAGCGTCTTGAGATAGGACGCCTGCGCGCCCGTCATCGGTTCGTCGCCGGAGACCCAGTCGCTCGGGTCCTTCTCGGCGTTGCTTGCGGGGTCCGGCGCGGTCTTCGGATTGGCCTCGATCTCGTGGGCCTGAGGCCCCGGGGCGTCCGGGTCGGCGGCGCGGCGCTGGTCGGTGCGGCTCTGGGGCGTGCTGGCGGACGAGTCGTGCGTCATGGGCGTTTCCGTTCGTTGTTCGTTCACGAGGAAAACGCCCGCCGGACGGAAGCGTTCCGGCCAAAAGAAAACCCCCGGCGCGGGGCGCGCGCCGGGGGCGGAGAAACGTCAGGCCAAGAGGGCCGACGCATCAACTCATGGGCATGCGACCTGACGCCCATCGTAAGCGGTGTAGGTCCCAGTGCGGGGATTGTAGGAGCGAAAACGCTGCGCGCAGTAGGAGTCTCTGCGCGAATAGCTGCGGCTGTTGGCCGCACCGGCGATCAGGGCGCCGGCGGCGACCCCCGCGATGGCGGCTGCGGCGTAGTTTCCGCGGTCCCGGTGGCGGTAGTAGCGGCGGCCGTAATAGCGGTCGCGATGGCGATAATGTCCGCCGCGGTAGTGACGCCGGCCGTTGTAATAGCGGTTTCCGCGGTAGTGGCGGCCGCCACGGTAATGCCGCCCGCCGCGCCAGCGGCGATCGCGCACGGTCTGCACGTCGCCGGTGGCGAGCGCCTGCATCGCCTCGCCGCGCACCTGGTCGAGGGAACGGACGGGTTCGCGCGGCTGCGCGGAAGCCGGCGCGGCGCCGGCGAAGACGCCGGTGACGCCAATGGCGCCGGCGAGCGCGATGGCGATCATCTTGCGCATAAGCATGCTCCTTGTTCTTGCGACGCGCCGGGCGCGCCGGATGAGCTCCTCGGCCCTTCCACGGTTCAAGCGGTCGGGACCTGCGCGGCGTTCCCGATTCCCCTGCTCACATGATCGTGAGCAGGGCGGGGCCGCGACGCCGCGCGCAAGGGGACGACCGCTCGAAACCGGGCGCGGAGCGCGTTACTTGGGACGCGGATGGAGTTGGGGAGTGCGGAACATGCGCGCGATGACGATGGCCCTCTTGGCGTTCGGCGCCGGGGTCTGGACGGCGCCGGCGCAGGCCGGGCCCCGGTTCGACGGCTGGACCGTCTCCTGCGTGGACGTGGCGAAAAGCGATCCGAAGCCCCACGCCAAGGCGGTCGCGACGCCGCCGGACTGCCGGGCGGCCTCGCAGGACGCGCCGGCCGCGGGCGCGGAGGCGCTGTCCGCCGCCGTGACGCGCGGCGGCGCGAAGGAGGCGCAGCCCATGCTGGCGTTTTCGGTCCGCAGGCCGGCGTCTCCGCTCGCCCGCGCGCGACTCGCGCTCGCGGTGGACGGCGGCACGCCGGTGCGGCTGGCCCCCGGAGCGGACGTGACGGTCACCCCGGCGGAGAACGACCCCGCGGTGACGGAGGTGCGGCTGTCGGAGGGCGCGGCGCGGCGCCTGCTGCCGTTCCTGCGGCGCGGCAAGGTGCTGACGGTGGAGATCCTGGGGGAGGCGGACGGGAGCGTCGGCGCCGAGCTGGCGCTGCCGGGCCTGCAGGCCGCCTTCGCGGAGATCGACCGGGCGCAGGGGCGGGTGGACAAGCCGGAGGCGCTGGTGGCGCTGGTGGGCGGCGGCACGCCGGCCGCCCTGTCGGGCAAGGTGCGGGACGTGGGGCGCGAGGCGATCCCGCAGCGGCTGCGCACCGTGATGATGGACCGGGACTGCCCGGTCTGGGACCGCAACGAGGACGATCCGTCCTTTCTTGCCGACGAATCCTTCGCCGCCGATCTCGGCGACGGGCGCACGCTGTGGTCCATCGTCTGCTCGTCGGGCGGCTACAATGTGGAGTTCGCGCTGTTCATCGAGGACCCGTCCAAGGCGGCGGACCGGTTCGAGACCCTGCTGTTCGCCACCTTCCTGGAGTCGATCGGCTGGACCGGGGTCGATACGCTGACCAACGTGGCCTACGATCCCGACAGGAAGCAGCTCACCGCCTTCGAGAAGGGCCGCGCGGCCGGCGACTGCGGCGTGGTGGGAACCTGGGAGTGGGGCGGCGCCGCCTTCCGCATGGTGGAGTTCCGCGCCAAGGAGGAGTGCGACGGCGTGGGCGAGCCCGGCAAGTTCCCGATCGTGTTCCGGGGCGAGCGCTGACCGTGGCGCCCTGGCTGCTGGTGGCGTTCGGCGGCGCGCTGGGCTCGGTCGCCCGGCACGGCGTCAACGTGGCGTCGGCGCGTCTGTTCGGCTCCGGCTTTCCCTTCGGCACGCTGACGGTGAACGTGGCCGGCGGCCTCGCCATGGGGCTGCTCGCGGGCCTGTTCGCGCTGAAGACCGGCGCGTCGCAGAACCTGCGGCTGTTCCTGATGACCGGCGTGCTCGGCGGATTCACCACCTTCTCCGCCTTCAGCCTCGACGCGATGACGCTGTGGGAGCGGGGCGAAGGCGGTCTGGCGGCGGTCTATGTGGCCGCATCCGTCGGGCTTTCCATCGGCGCGGTGGCCGCGGGCCTCGCGCTGGCGCGCGCTCTGGGGTAAGCGAAGGGTTTAAGCCAGAGTTCTCTCGGAAAGTCCGCGCCCATGCCGCCACGCCCGCCCCGTGGTCCCAAGTCCGTTTCCGGCAAGTCCGTTTCCGGCAAGTCCGCGCCCGGCAAACCCGTCGCGGGGAAGTCCGCCGCCGGCCCGCGCCGGGGCGCCGCGCCGCGCGCCACCCGCAGCGCCATGAAGGCCGCCGCGGAGGCCGCGTTCCGCAAACCCGGCTCGCCCTCTCCCAAGACCCGCGCGGACGCGCCCGCGGCCGAGCCGGTCCGGGAGACGCCGAAGGCGCTGCCCGCGCTGCCGGGCAAGGCCGCCGGCGTGCAGTCGATCCCGGTGCGCGAGGCGGAGGAGGGCCTGCGGCTCGACCGCTGGTTCAAGGAGCGGTTTCCGGCGCTCGCCTTCGGCCATCTGCAGAAGCTGTGCCGCACCGGCCAGATCCGCGTGGACGGCGCCCGCGCCAAGACCGCGACCCGGCTCTCCGTCGGCATGGTGGTGCGCGTGCCGCCGCTGAAGGACGAGGACGGCGACGGCGAGGAGGTCGCCAAGCCCGCGCTGGTCCGCGCCCCCGCGCTCTCCAAGGACGCGGAGTTCCTGAAGGGCATCGCGATCTACGAGGACAAGGACGTGCTGGTGCTGAACAAGCCCCACGGCCTCGCGGTGCAGGGCGGCTCCGGCACCACCCGCCATGTGGACGGCATGCTGGCGGCGCTCACGGACCGTTCGGGCCAGAAGCCGCGCCTCGTCCACCGCATCGACAAGGACACCGCCGGCGTGCTGGTGACGGCCAAGACCCGGCTCGCCGCCGCGGAGCTGGCGCGCGCCTTCCGGTCGCGCACCACCCGCAAGGTCTACTGGGCGCTGGTTCCCGGCGTGCCGCGCACCCGGCAGGGCCGCATCTCCACCTATCTCGCCAAGGGCGAGGGCGACGGGCCCGAGGGCGAGCTGATGCAGGTGGCCGAGCACGGCGACCGGGGCGCCAGCCACGCGCTGACCTATTACGCCGTGGTGGACAACGCCGGGCCGAAGCTCAGCTGGCTGTCGCTGAAGCCCGTCACCGGCCGCACCCACCAGCTGCGCGCCCATTGCGCCCACATCGGCCACCCGATCGTGGGCGACCCGAAATACTTCAACGTGGAGAACTGGGAGCTGCCGGGCGGGCTGCAGAACAGGCTGCACCTGCTGGCGCGCCGCCTCGTGATTCCGCTGCCGAGCGGCAAGGTGCTCGACGTCTCCGCCCCGCTGCCGCCGCACATGGCGCAGTCGTGGAACCTGCTCGGCTTCGACGCCAGCCAGTACGACCCGATCGTCGACGCGCCGGAGGACTGAAATCCTGTTTGGATGGCGCGGCGGCGAGGTCCAGGCAGGCTTTCAGATCTGGTAGACGAAGGCCTGCATGGCGCCGTCGCCCATGTCGCGCAGTTCGGCCAATGTGCGCTTGTCCAGCACGTCGGAGATGGCGTCGCGCACGTCCAGCATCATCAGCCGGATGCGGCAGGTCTCCACGTCCTCGCAGTCGTCGCAGGGCACATAGGCCGAGCGGCTGGCGCAGTTGATGGGCGCCAGCGGGCCGTCGAGCGCGCGCACGATGGAGCCGACCATGATGTCGTCGGGCGATTTCGCCAGTTGGTAGCCGCCGGCCTTGCCCTTCTTGCTGGAGAGCATGCCGGCGTTGCGCAGCTCGCCGAGGATGGCGTCGAGGAACTTCTTCGGGATGGCGTTGCGCTCGGCGACCTCGGCCACGAAGGTGGAGCGGCCCGGCTCCAGCCGCGCCAGGTCGACCATCGCCTTCAGGCCGTATTTCGCCTTTTTCGTCAGCATCGCTTTGTCCCGACCGCCGCCCGAGGGCCAGCGGACCTCGCATCCTGATTCAACACTCCGTTGAATATTGAGTCGCTTACTGGATTACCAGTGGCGCGTCAGCGTTTCAGGATTTTCCAGACCCCGGAGCCGCCCGCGATCTCCCGTTCGCCCACCCGCAGCACGCCCTTCATGAACACCAGCGACGAGGTGAGGCGGAACACCTGCGGGTCCACCTCCACGAACTCGCCCATCTGGGCGGCGGAGACGAACTGCATGTCGAACTGGATGGTGACGCTGGGCCGCCCGTCCGCCGCGTCCCAGGCCGCGACGCCGAGCGCCCGGTCGGCGAGCGTCATCAGCATGCCGCCATGCACCACGCCGATCAGGTTGGCGTGCTTCTGCTCGGCGATGAAGCCGAAGGCGCGCAGCCCGTTTTCGCGCCGGCGCACATAGATCGGCCCCACGAGATCGATGAAGCCCCCGTCCGGGAACAGCTCCCAGCCGTGGCGGAGCGGGTCGAAGGCGGCGTCGGTCATAGCGTCAGGTCTTTCGCCAGAGATCAGGACCGATCACATGGATCGAGGCGCCGGTGGAGTCCACCGCCACCGTGACCGGCATCTCCTCCACCTCGAACTCGTGGATCGCCTCCATGCCGAGGTCCGCGAAGGCCAGCACGCGGGAGGCGCGCACCGCCTGCGCCACCAGAATCGCGGCGCCGCCGACCGCGATCAGCGAGGCCGCGCCGTGGCGGCGGATGGCCTCCACCGCGCCGGGGCCCCGCTCGGCCTTGCCGATCATGGCGAGGAGGCCGGTCCGCTCCAGCAGCAGGTCGGTGAAGCCGTCCATGCGGGTGGCGGTGGTGGGGCCGGCGGGGCCGACCGCCTCGGCCCCCACCGCCTTCACGGGGCCGACGTAATAGATCACGCGGCCGTCGAGGGCGACGGGCAGGCTTTCGCCGCGGGCGATCATCTCCGCCATGCGCGTGTGGGCGGCGTCGCGCCCCGTGAGCAGCCGGCCCGACAGCAGCAGCCGGTCGCCCGCGCGCCACGATCGAACCTCGTCCCGGGTCAGCCGGTCGAGGTCCACCGGCCGTGCGGCGTCCGCGGTGCGCTCCCGCACGATCTCCGGCCAGTCGTCCGCGGAAGGAACGGCGAAGGTCGCGGGGCCGGAGCCGTCGAGGGCGAAGCGCACATAGCGGTTGGCGGCGCATTGGGGCATCAGCGCCACCGGCTTCGAGGCGGCGTGGGTCGGGAAGGTCCTGATCTTCACGTCGAGCACGGTGGTGAGGCCGCCGAGCCCCTGTGCGCCGAGGCCCAGCGCGTTGATGCGCTCGTAGAGCCTGAGCCGCATCTCCTCGAGCTTCGTGGCCGGGCCGCGCCGGATCAGGTCCAGCATGTCGATCGGCTCGAACAGCGCCTCCTTCGCCAGCAGCATGGCCTTGTCGGCGCTGCCGCCGACGCCGATCCCGATCAGCCCCGGCGGGCACCAGCCGGCGCCGAGGGTCGCGAGGGTCTCCACGATCCAGTCCTCGACCGGGGCGGACGGGTTGAGCTGGGCGAAGCGGGCCTTGTTCTCCGAGCCGCCGCCCTTGGCGGCGACGATGGCCTCCACCCGGTCGCCGGCGACCAGATCCACATGCACCATGGCCGGGGCGTTGTCGCCGGTGTTGCGGCGCTCGAACAGCGGATCGCCCACCATGGTGGCGCGCAACGGGTTGGCCTCGTCGAGATAGGCGAGGCGCACCGCCTCGTTCACCAGCTCCTCGATCCCCCGGGAGGTGGCGAAGCGCACGTTGACGCCCACCTTCAGGAACACCGCCGCGACGCCGGTGTCCTGGCACATGGGCCGGCGACCGATCAGCGCCAGACGCGAATTGACGAGGATCTGCGCCATGGCGTCCTTCGCCGCCGCGCTCTCTTCGCGCGCATGGGCCGCCGCCAGATGGCGCACGAAATCCGCCGGGTGAACATGCGAGACGAACTGCAGCGCGTCGGCGACGCTCTGGATGAAGTCGTCCTCGCGGATGATCGTCTGGTCCCCGAGCGCCGCGGCGGCGGTCACGCTCAGGCGTCCTGAAGCGTGGGCTGGAACTCCGCCCTGAGCGCCGCGTCGTGCTGGCCGACGGCGGGCACGGGCCGGAGCTTCGGCCGCGCGCCGTCCACCACCGCCGGCGGGGCCAGCACCTCCGCCACGCCGTTCGGCGTCTCCACGGGCAGGGCGGTGGCGCTGCGGTGGGCGACGAGATCGGCGAGCGAAGAGATGCGGCCATAGGCGATGCGGTGGCGGTCGAGCGCGTCCGTCAGCTCGGCCACGCGGAAGCGGCCCACGGCGGCCTGCACCAGCGCGTCGCAGGCGGCGCGGTTCCGCACCCGGTCCACGTTGGTGGCGAAGCGGGGATCATGGCCCGCTTCGGCCGCGTCCAGCACCTCGGCGCAGAAGGTGCGCCATTCGGGATCGCTCTGGATCGCGATCACCACTTCGCCGTCGGTCATGCGGAAGGCGCCGTAAGGGGCGATCGAGGGATGGGCGAGGCCGAGCCGCGCCGGATCGCGCCCGCCGTAGCGGCGGGTGAGGTAGGGCACGTTCATGAAGTCCGCGAGCGTGTCGAACAACGACAGCGCGATGTGGCGGCCCTCGCCGGAGCGGCCGCGGGCGATCAGCGCCTCGAGGATGGCGGCGTGGGCGGCGTGTCCGGTGGCGATGTCGCAGACCGAGACGCCGACCCGCGCCGGCCCGCTCTCCGCCCCGCCGGTGATGGCGGACAGGCCGGTCTCGGTCTGGATCAGCAGGTCGTAGGCCTTGCGGTCGTAATCGGGCGCGCCTGCGGCGTAGCCGGAGATGTCGCAGCAGATCAGGCGCGGATGGCGCGCCCGGAGCTCGTCCGCGCCGAGTCCCAGCCGCGCCATGGCGCCGGGGGCGAAATTCTGGATGAACACGTCCGCGCGGGCGATCATCGCCTTCACCAGCGCCAGATCGGCCGGGGTCTTCAGGTCAACCTGGCAGCTTTCCTTGCCCCGGTTCGCCCAGACGAAATAGGTGGACTGGCCGAACACGCAGTCGTCGTAGCCGCGGGCGAAGTCGCCGCCGTAGCGCTCCAGTTTGATGACCCGGGCGCCGGCGTCGGCGAGCCGGGACGTGGCGACCGGGGCCGCCACCGCCTGCTCCATCGCCACCACCAGAACGCCGTCCAACGCGCCCGCCATGCGCCGCCTCCCGCTTGAACTCTGGGCCCTGTTACCGCCCGAGGGGCGCGGGGAAGTCAAACCCGCCGATGGGCGCGGGTCTCCCGCGTTGATCGCATTTTAACGTTTATGCACTTTTAGATTGAGAATCGTATCCGTCTGTGCACGCATCGCGTGTGTCTTTCGCGCGCGTCGGGGCGGTCATGGCGGATGAGGCGATCGAGGCGTTCATCGCCCGCTGGCAGGGCCGCGTCGGCGGGCAGGAGCGGGCGAACTACGCGCTGTTCCTCACCGAACTCGCCGACGCCCTCGGCGCGCCCCGGCCGGAACCCGCCTCCGCCGCAGAAGCGGTCAACGACTACGTGTTCGAGCGCGTGGTGCGGGAGACCCTGCGCGACGGCTCCGTCTCCCACCGCCGCATCGACCTCTACCGCCGGGGCTGCTTCGTGCTGGAGGCCAAGCAGTCGCGCTGGCCCGGCCGGCCCAAGGCCATGGCGGAGGAGCGCGACCCGGCGCCCGCCACGCCGGGACGGCGCGGGGCCGACAAGGCCTGGGACGTGCTGATGATGAACGCGCGCAACCAGGCCGAGCATTACGTGCGCTGGCTGCCGGACGGCCACGAGCCGCCGCCCTTCGTCATCGTCTGCGACGTGGGCCACTGTCTGGAGCTTTACGCCAACTTCCGCCGCGACGGCAAAGCCTACGACCAGTTCCCCGACCGGCAGGGCTTCCGCATCTATCTGGAGGATCTGCGCCGGCCGGAGATCCGCGACCGGCTGGCGCGGGCGTGGTCCGATCCGTGGTCGCTCGACCCGTCGCGCCGCTCCGCCCGCGTCACCCGCGCCATCGCCGAGCGGCTGGCGGCGGTCTCGCGCCGGCTGGAAGCGCAGGGGCATGAGGCCGCCGATGTGGCCCAGTTCCTGATGCGCATGCTGTTCACCATGTTCGCCCAGAGCGTGGAGCTGATCCCCGCCGGCGCCTTCTCCGCGCTGCTGGCGGAATGCGAGGCGAGGCCGGACGAGTTCGAACCCATGGTCGGCCAGCTCTGGCGGGCCATGGACGAAGGCGAGTTCGCCTATGCGTTCAAACAGCGGGTGCTGCGCTTCAACGGCTCGTTCTTCAAGGACTCCGCCGTGCTGCCGCTCGACGCCGGCCACATCGCCGAACTGCGCGCCGCCGCCGCCTTCGACTGGCGCGACGTGGAGCCGGCGATCTTCGGCGCGCTGCTGGAGAAGGCGCTGGACCCGGCGGAGCGCCGCAGCCTCGGCGCCCATTACACGCCCCGCGCCTATGTGGAGCGGCTGGTGCTGGCTACCGTGATCGAGCCGTTGCGGGCCGACTGGGCCGCGGCGCTGGGCGCGGCGGAGCGGCTGCGCGGCGAAGGCAAGGGCGTGCAGGCGCGGAGCGTGGTGGCGGCGTTCCACCGCAGGCTCTGCGCCGTCCGCGTGCTGGACCCCGCCTGCGGCACCGGAAACTTCCTTTACGTGACGCTGGAGCTGATGAAGCGCCTCGAGGGCGAGGTTCTGGAGGCGCTGGTCGATCTCGGCGGCCAGGAGGGCCTGTCCGGCCTCGAAGGCCACACCGTCGACCTGCGGCAGCTGCTCGGGCTGGAGAAGAACCCGCGCGCGGCCTCCATCGCCGAGCTCGTGCTGTGGATCGGCTATCTGCAGTGGCGCGCCCGCACCCGCGGCGGGGCGCCGGGCGAGCCGATCCTGCGCGCCTTCGGCAACATCAGGGTTGGCGACGCGGTGCTGGCGGAAGGGGAGACGCCGCGCCGGCCGGACTGGCCGGAGGCGGAGTTCATCGTCGGCAACCCGCCCTTCATCGGCGGTAAGGACCTGCGCGAGCGGCTGGGACGGTCCTATGCGGAGGCCCTGTGGGCGGCGCATCCGCACATGAACGAGAGCGCCGATTTCGTCATGTACTGGTGGGACCGGGCGGCGGAGCTTCTGACCGCCGGGGGAACCGCGCTGCGCCGCTTCGGCTTCGTCACCACCAACTCCATCTCCCAGGTGTTCCAGCGCCGCACGCTCCAGCGCCACATGGCGGCGGAGACGCCGGTCTCGCTGGTGATGGCGATTCCCGATCACCCCTGGACCAAAGCCGCGCCGGACAGCGCCGCGGTGCGCATCGCCATGACGGTGGCGGAGGCCGGCGTCCGGGACGGCGTTCTGCGCAGGGTCGTCAGGGAAGACGCGCTCGACGCCGACGCGCCGGTGATCGAACTGGCGGAGCGCGTCGGGCGCATCAACGCCGACCTGACGGTGGGGGCGGACGTGACCAAGGCCGCCGCTCTCCGCGCCAATGACGGACTGTGCTGCCCCGGCGTGAAGCTGCATGGCTCGGGCTTTCTGATCGACGCCGAAACCGCCGAACGATTGGGCCGGGAGACCGACGAGGACCTCGTTCAGCGCATCCGGCCGTACCGGAACGGCCGGGACCTCACCCAGCGGCCGCGAGGCCTGTTCGCCATCGACCTGTTCGGCCTGTCCGAAGACGACGTGCGCCGCCGGTGTCCCGAGATTTACCAGCACCTCGCCATGACCGTGCGGGAGGCGCGGGCGGCGCAGGTCGCCCGCTCGCCCACCAAGGACGCGGAGAGTTACCTTCAGGCCTGGTGGCTGTTCGGCAAGACGCGGCCGGATCTGCGCGAAGCTCTCGAAGGCCTCCCCCGCTTCATCGCCACCACCGAGACGGCCAAGCACCGGGTGTTCCAGTTTCTCGACGCCGGCGTGCTGCCGGACAACATGCTGGTGGCGGTCGCCAGCGACTGCGCCTTCCATCTCGGCGTGCTGTCGTCGCGAATCCACGTTCTGTGGGCTCTGGCGGCGGGAGGGCGTCAGGGCGTCGGCAACGATCCGCGCTACTCCAAATCCCGCTGCTTCGATCCGTTCCCGTTTCCTGTCGCCACCTCCGGCCAGCAGGCGCTGATCGGGGCGATCGCGGAGGAGATCGACGGTTGCCGCAAGCGCGTGCTCGGCGCGCGCCCGCGCCTGACCATGACCGGCGTCTACAACGTGCTGGAGCGGCTGCGGGCCGGCGCGCGGCCGAACGATCTGACGCCCGACGAGCGGCGCGTCTTCGACGACGGGCTGGTGCTGCTGCTGCAGGATCTGCACGACCGGCTCGATCGCGCCGTCGCCGCCGCTTACGGCTGGCCGGCGGACATGGCCGCGGACGAGGCGGTGGCGCGGCTCGCGGCCCTCAATCAGGAGCGTCGCGCGGAGGAGGCGCGGGGGCTGATCCGCTGGCTGCGGCCGGACCATCAGGCGCGCCGTTTCGCGCCGCCGGCCGAGCGCCCCTTCGCCTATGTGGCCGCGGCCGCGCCTGCGCCCGAGATCGCCGACGCCCGCCCCGCCTTCCCGCGGGAGCCGGTGGCCCAGACCGCCGCGGTGCTGCTGGCGCTGGTGGGCGAGGCCGGCCCCATCGACGCGGCGGCGCTCGCCGGCCGTTTCCGGGACGGCCGCCGCGCCGCGCCGCGCATCGCCGCGACGCTGGAGGCGCTGGCGCGGCTGGGCGCGGTCGCCGCGCAGGCGCAAGGTTTCGCGCTCCGTCACGGCGCCTGACGCCAGATGAGGGCATGTCAAAAAACACATCCGGCCCGGAACCGGTCGGCGTAGACGGCGTTTCCATCCCCGAGGGAGAAAACAGGAGACGTCTTTCATGCGAAACCATGTCGCTGTACTTGCGCTTGTTCTCGGCGTCGCGGCGCCGTCCGTGGCGCTGGCTCAGGAAGGCACGGTCTCGGGGGCGGCCGGCGGGGCAGCCACAGGCGCGGTGATCGGCGGGCCGGTGGGGGCCGCGGTCGGCGGCGTCGCCGGCGCGGTCGTCGGCACCATCGTCGCGCCGCCGCGCGAGGTGAAGACCTATGTGGTGAAGGAAGAGCGCCCGTCCGTCGCCTACGAGGGTGAGGTCGTGGTGGGCGAACCGCTGCCGGAGGCGGTGGAGGTCTACGAGGTGCCCGACAGCGACTACCGCTACACGGTGGTGAACGAGAAGCGCTACATCGTCGACGGCGACCGCCGCGTGGTCGAGGTGGTCGAGTAAGCGCGGACCCATCGGATCAAGGAAAAGGCCCGGCGTCCCGACGCCGGGCCTTTTTCGTGTCCATTGCGGACGAAAACGTCGCCCGGCCGCGCCCCCAGCGGCCGGGCGTCCTCGTGCGTGCCGGGGCGGAGAGGGGCGGGAACCCGCCCCGACGCCGTTTCGCGGCGGGGGCTTAACGCGCGAGGGAAACGGAGGCCGGCGCGTCGAACGCCGGCGGCGGAGAGGTCCATCGGCCCGTGGGCGCGAGCGCAGCCAGGGCGATGAGCGCGAAGATCGCGACGAGCGACGCCGTCAGGGCCGTCGCCACGCGGGCGTGATCGAACGATGTCTCGGGCATGGGCGCGTCCTCCACCTGTCGTCGATGCCTGTGCCCGCAGCATCGGCGGGCGGGGCTGAACGGTCGCTGGCGCGGGCGTTCATTGATCGTTCACCCATCCGCCGGGGTTGCGGGGGGGCGCCGAGGCGGGTTAAGCACGGCCCGCCGCGGCCCCTTCGGGGCGGCTGCGCGAGAACACGAGCGCCGCAACGAACTGAGCGCCATGGCACGCACCGCCTTCTACGCCGGCTCCTTCGACCCCGTGACCAACGGGCATCTGGACGTGGTCGCGCGCGCCTGCGGCCTCGCGGACCGTCTGGTGGTCGGCGTCGGCGTCCATCCTGGCAAGACGCCGGTGTTCTCCGCGGACGAGCGGCTTAAGCTGCTCGACGCCCTGTGCCAGCCGCTGGCTCAGGCGAAGGGCGCGAGCTTCGAGGCCGTGACCTTCGACGGGCTGGTGGTGGAGGCCGCGCAGGCCGCCGGCGCCACGCTGCTGATCCGCGGCCTGCGCGACGCCACGGACTTCGACTACGAGATGCAGATGGCCGGCATGAACGGCGAACTCGCGCCGGGCGTGCAGACCGTGTTCCTGCCCGCGAGCCCCGGCGTCCGCCATCTCACCGCCACGCTCGTGCGCCAGATCGCGGCCATGGGCGGCGACGTGTCGTCCTTTGTCCCGCCGCTGGTCGCCGAGCGGCTGGCCCAGCGTTTCAAGGGCTGATCCGCCGTGGCGCGGCGGCCTCTTCCCGCTCACCGAGGGCTTTTCGCCATGAAGCTTCCGCTCGCTTTCGCCGTCGCGCTCGGCTTCGGCGGCCCCGCCGTCGCCCAGACCGCGCCGGCCTCGGCCCCGACCGTGGTGCTGGAGACCACCAAGGGCCCGGTCGCCATCCGTCTGCGGCCGGACCTCGCGCCGAAGCATGTGGAGCGCATCGTCAGGCTCACGAACGAGAAGTTCTATGACGGCGTGCTGTTCCACCGGGTGATCGCGGGCTTCATGGCCCAGACCGGCGATCCCACCGGCACCGGGACCGGCGGCTCCAAGTATCCCGACCTGCCGGCGGAGTTCTCCAAGGAGAGCTTCAAGCGCGGCGCGGTGGGCATGGCCCGCGCGGGCTCGCCCGACAGCGCCAACAGCCAGTTTTTCATCTCCTACGCGCCCGCGCCCTGGCTCGACGGCCAGTACACCATCGTGGGCGAGGTGACGTCCGGCATGGAGAACGTCGACAAGCTCGCCAAGGGCGTCGGTCCGGGCGGCATGGCGCCGAACCCCGACAAGGTCACCACCATGCGCGTCCAGGGCGCGCGCTGACGCCTCATATCCCCCCGACAACCGATTTCCCGTTTCACGGAGACTGAAGACCATGAGCGATCCCGAGAACACGCTCGTCATCGAGACCACCCAGGGGCGCGTCGTCGTGGCTCTGCGCCCCGACCTCGCGCCGACCCATGTGGCGCGCGTGAAGGAGCTGGCGCGGCAGGGCTTCTACGACGGCGTGCCGTTCCACCGCGTCATCGACGGCTTCATGGCCCAGACCGGCTGCCCGGAAGGCACCGGCCGCGGCGGCTCGGGCCAGAAGCTGAAGGCGGAGTTCTCCAAGGAGAAGCATGTGCGCGGCACCGTCTCCGCCGCCCGCGCCATGGACCCGAACTCGGCCGACAGCCAGTTCTTCATCTGCTTCACCGAAGCCCCGTGGCTCGACGGCCAGTACTCCGTCTGGGGCGCCGTGACCGAGGGCATGGAGAACGTGGACAAGATCAAGCGCGGCGAGCCGGTCTCGAACCCGGACAAGATCGTCAGCGTCAAGGTCGCCGCCGACGTCGCCTGACGCGACGTTCGACGGAGAGGCGCGCGATTAAAACACTCCCGTCATGCCCGCGCGTTTGCGCGGGTATCCACGACTTTCGCGGAGCTATGCGGCGTGCGTTCAAGTCGTGGATGCCCGAGACGAGCTCGGGCATGACGGCGAGCGAGGGCTCCCGGCCAGCCCCGGCGCGTTCCTGACCGAACCGATCGCCGGGCCTCGCCCGGCGATCCTGCTTTCAGCGCCCGACACGAAGGACCTTCCGTCCTTGGACGTCTCCCTGTTCGACTTCGACCTGCCCGAGGACCGGATCGCCCTGCGGCCCGCGAGCCCGCGGGACAGCGCGCGCCTGCTGGTGGTGCGGCCGGGCGCGGAGACCGAGCTCGAGGACCGGCTGGTGTCCGATCTGCCGGACCTGCTCGCGCCCGGCGACGCCCTGGCGGTGAACGCAACCCGCGTCATCCCCGCCCGTCTCCGGGCGCTGCGCCGGCGCGGCGGGACGGTTGCGAAGGTGGAGATCCTGCTGCACCAGCGGCTCGACGGGGCGCGCTGGAAGGCTTTCGCCCGGCCGGCGAAGAAGCTCGGCCTTGGCGAGCGGGTGGAGATCGGCGAGGGCGCCGCGCCGCTGTCCGCGACCGTGGAGGCGCGGGGCGACGGCGGCGAGGTCACGCTCGCCTTCGATCGCGCCGGGCCCGACCTCGACGCCGCCATCGCCGCGCTCGGGGAACTGCCGCTGCCGCCCTACATCGGCGCCAAGCGCGGCGTCGACGCCCGCGACGCCGACGACTACCAGACCCTGTTCGCCCGCGAGGCGGGCGCGGTGGCGGCCCCGACCGCGGGCCTGCATTTCACGCCCCGGCTGGTGGAGGCGATCGCCGCCCGCGGGGTGAGCCGCCACGAGACGATCCTGCATGTGGGCGCCGGCACCTTCCTGCCGGTGAAGGCGGAGGACACCGACGACCACCGCATGCATTTCGAGAGCGGGACGCTGGACGCCGCGACGGCCGAGGCGCTGAACGCCGCGCGGGACGCCGGCGGCCGGCTGGTGGCGGTCGGCACCACCTCCTGCCGGCTGCTGGAAAGCGCGGTCGGCCCCGACGGGCGGCTTGCGGCCTTCGCCGGCGAGACCGACATCTTCATCACGCCGGGCTTCCGGTTCCGGGCGGTGGATGCGCTGCTGACCAACTTCCATCTGCCCCGCTCCACGCTGATGATGCTGGTGTCCGCCTTCGCCGGCCTCGACGTGGTCCGCCGCGCCTACGCCCACGCCGTCGCCGGGGGCTACCGCTTTTACTCCTACGGCGACGCCTGCCTGTTCCTGCCGAAAGCCCCGCGCCCATGAGCGAGATTCCGTTCCGCATCGCGGCGACCGACGGGGCGGCGCGCACGGGCGCGCTGGTCTTCCCGCGCGGCGAAATCCGCACCCCCGCCTTCATGCCGGTGGGCACGGCGGCGACCGTGAAGGCCATGTACGCCGGCCAGGTGCGCGAGACCGGCGCCGACGTGGTGCTCGGCAACGTCTACCACCTCATGCTGCGCCCCGGCGCGGAGCGGGTGGCGGAGCTGGGCGGCCTGCACCGCTTCATGAACTGGCCGCATCCCATCCTCACCGATTCCGGCGGCTTCCAGGTCATGTCGCTGTCGAGCCTGCGCAAGCTCGACAAGGACGGCGTGACCTTCAAATCCCACATCGACGGCTCCACCCACCGGCTGACCCCGGAGCGCTCGGTGGAGATCCAGCGCCTGCTCGGCGCCGACGTCACCATGCAGTTCGACGAATGCGTGCGCCTGCCCGCGCCGCCCGCCGAGGTGGAGCGCGCCATGCGGCTGTCGCTCGCCTGGGCCGAGCGCTCCAAGGCCGCGTTCGGGACGCCGCAGGGGCGGGCGCTGTTCGGCATCGTGCAGGGCGGCGACGCGCCCGACTTGCGCAAGGCTTCGGCCCGGGCGCTGGTGGACATCGGCTTCGACGGCTACGCCATCGGCGGGCTGGCGGTGGGCGAGCCCCAGCACGTCATGCTCGCCATGCTGGAGGAGACCACGCCGGAGCTGCCGGCGGGCCGACCGCGCTACCTCATGGGCGTGGGCTCGCCGGACGACCTGCTGAAGTCGGTCGCCCGCGGCGTCGACATGTTCGACTGCGTGATGCCGACCCGCGCCGGCCGCCACGGACAGGCCTTCACCCGCTTCGGCAAACTCAACCTGAAGAACGCCCGCCACGCGGACGATCCCCGGCCTCTGGACCCGGAGAGCCCGTGCCCGGCGGCGCGGGACTACTCCCGCGCCTATCTGCATCATCTGGTGAAGAGCGGCGAAATCCTTGGCATGATGCTGCTGACCTGGGCCAATCTGGACTACTATCAGCGGCTTATGGAGGGCGCGCGCGCCGCCATCGCCGCGGGGCGCTTCGCCGACTATGCGGCGGAGACCACCGCGGGTTGGGAGGCGGGCGACCGCTGACCGCGCCGCGGCCGAAGGTTCGGGTTGCGCGGTGCCGGTCGTTTACGGATATGCGGTTGGACTTGTCTGGACCGCATGCGGCGGTGTTCCTCAGGGAACTGCAGGTTACTCCTGACTTGTGGACGCTGGGGCCGACGCTTTAAGAGCAGATGCGCCTGACGGTGGCGCTCGATTACCACCGGCCATGCGGATGGGGGACCAATGTCGCAGCCGACGTCCAAGCTCAGCTCCGGCGCCAAGGCGCTGGAGCGCGTGCGCAAGGAGATCAAGCCGGCCTTCTGGCTGCTGGCGGTGTTCTCCATCGCCATCAACCTGCTGCTGCTGGTGCCCTCCGTCTATATGATGCAGGTCTATGACCGCGTGCTGCGCAGCGCCGTGATCGAGACGCTGATCTACATCACCCTGATGGCCGCGGCCGCGGTCGCGGTCTACGCCGCGCTGGAGGCGATCCGCCTGCGGGCGCTGGCCCGCATCGGCGAATGGATCGAGGACACGCTGTTCGAGCCGGTGTTCGCCGCCGCCATGGGCGCGGAGCAGGGGCTGGTGAAGGCGAGCGGCGCCGGCGAGGGCACCCCCTTCAACGACCTGCGCACCGTGCGCAGCTTCCTGTCCGGCCCCACGCTGCCGTCGCTGTGCGACACGCCGTGGATGCCGCTGTTCCTGATCTGCTGCGCCATCATCCATCCCTATCTCGGCCTGCTCGGCCTCGTGTTCTCCATCCTGATCATCGCGCTGGCGCTGGTGAACGACCGCATGACGCGGCCGGCCGCGGAGAAGGTGGCGCAGGGCCATCAGGAGGCGCAGCGGGTGCTGGCGGAGGCCGCGCGCAACGTGGACAGCGTCGCCGCCATGGGGCTGAGCCGGCCGCTCGCCGACCGCGCCAGCCAGGCCAACGCCCGCTCCACCGCGCTGCTCGGCGAGGCGACCGACCGCGGCACGGTGATGATCGGCGCCGGCAAGTTCCTGCGCGTGGTAGCGCAGATCTGCACGCTGGCTCTGGGCGCCGCGCTCTCGCTCGAGGGCCACATCACGCCCGGCGGCATGATCGCGAGCTCGATCCTGCTGTCGCGGGCGCTGGCGCCGCTGGATCAGGCTATCGCCGCCTGGCGCGGCCTGCAGCAGAGCCGCTCCGCCTGGGGCCGCATCACCAAGCTGCTGGAGGCCTCCCGCGTGCTGGTGGAGGACCCGATCGCCCTGCCGGCGCCGGCGGGCAAGCTCACCGTCGAGGGCGTGACGCTGATGACGCCGGGCGGCGAGCGGCCGATCCTCGCCGGCGTGAGCTTCGGCGTGGCGCCGGGTTCGAGCCTCGCGCTGATCGGGCCGTCGGGCTCCGGCAAGAGCACGCTCTGCCGGGTCATCGTCGGCTCGCGCGCGCCGAACCGCGGCGCGGTGCGGCTCGACGGCGGCGACGTGATGCTGTGGCGCGACGACCAGCGCCGTCGCTACGTCGGCTATCTGGCGCAGGGCACGGAGCTGTTCACCGGACGGGTGCGCGACGTCATCGCCCGCTTCGACGCGCCCGACGACGCCAAGGTGGTGGAGGCCGCGAAGCTCGTGGGCTGCCACGATCTCGTTCTCAGCCTGCCGCAGGGCTACGACACGGTGCTCGTGAACGGCGGCGCCATGCTGTCCGGCGGCCAGCGGCAGCGCATCGCGCTCGCCCGCGCGGTCTATGGCGACACCCGCCTCGTGGTGCTGGACGAGCCGAACTCCGCCCTCGACGGCGAGGGCGAAAGGGCGCTGGTGGGCGCGCTCGCGGCGCTGAAGGAGCGGGGCGTCACGGTGGTGCTCGTCACCCACAAGCCGGCGCTGGCGCAGCTCTGCGACCGGGTCGGCGTCATGACGGCGGGGCAGCTCACGCGCATGGGCCCGCCGACCGAGATCCTGCGCGAGCTGGTGGCGCCGGTGCCCGCCGACGTCCGCACCGTTCCGGGAGGGGCGCGATGAGCGCGAGCGACGAGAACCCGATTCCCCAGCGCCCCCGCGGCCTGACGCTGTCGAGCCGCCTCAAGGGGGTGACGCTGGCCGGCGGCGTGGTGATCTTTGGCTTCATGGGCGGCTTCACGGTCTGGGCCATGACGGCGCCGCTCGCGGGCGGCGCGGCGGTGCGCGGCGTGGTGGGCCCGGAAGGCAGCCGCAAGATCGTGCAGCACCTCGAAGGCGGCATCGTGCGCGAGATCCTCGTCAAGGACGGCGATCTGGTGCAGCGCGGCCAGCCGCTGATGACGCTGGAGCGCACCCAGGCGCAGGCCATTTACGGCCAGCAGCGCAACACCCTGTCCCGCCGGCTGGCGGAGGCGGCGCGGCTGTCCGCCCAGCTCACGGACAAGGACGATATCGACTTCGCCGCGGCGGAGGCGGTGGCGAAGGACGACCCGACGTTCCCGGATTTCGTCGCCGGCCAGCGGGCGCTGTTCGAGACCACCCGGCGCGACCAGCAGGAGCGGCAGGAGCTGCTGGAGACGCAGATCAAGCGCCTCGGCGCGCAGGTGGACGCCAACCGCGCCCGCATCGGCGGCTCCGAGGCCCAGCGCGACCTGATCGACGTGCAGATCGAGGACACGCAGGGGCTGATGGACAAGGGCCTCGCCCGCAAGCCGCTGCTGCTCGACCTGCAGCGCCGCCGCTCCGAGCTCGACACCGACATCGCCGCCCTGCAGGCGGACATCCGCCGGGCGGAGATCGAGAGCGCCGAGAAGCGCATCGCGCTCCGCAACGCCGTCACCAGCTACCTGAACGACACTTCCACCGAGCTCGCCAAGGCCCGCTCGGAGATTTCGGCGCTTCACGCCCGGCTCGCCGCCAGCGAGGACGTGCTGAGCCGCACCCAGGTTCTGGCGCCCGAAACCGGCTACGTGCTGAACCTGAAGCAGAAGACCGTCGGCGGCGTGGTGCGCCCCGGCGACGAGATCCTGGAGATCGTGCCGACCGAAGGCGATCTGGTGATCGAGGGCCGCCTCGCCGCCCACGACATCCGCAACATCGCCATCGGCCAGAAGGCGCGGGTGTCGTTCCTCACCTTCGCCCAGCGCGACATGCCCATGATCGACGGCCGGGTCATCACCATCTCCGCCGACATCATCACCGACCAGCAGACCCGCGAAACCTACTACACCGCCAAGATCGCGGTGGACCGGGCCGAGTTCGCGAGCTTCGCCTCGCCCTCCGACATGAAGCCCGGCACCCCGGTCGAGGCCTATGTGGAGGCCCGCAAGCGGGTGGCGATGGACTATCTGATCGACCCGGTGGTGCACTCCTTCCGCCGTTCGTTCCGGGAGGACTGAGCGGCGGCGGAGGCTCGCGGCGCGATTTCGCGTCGGTGATCATCCGCTCAAGGAACCGCGACGCCCCGACGGTTGTTCTCCTGACGAAAAACGACGCCGGCTCACGGACCGGCGCGGCCCTTCGGAAGGAGACCCCCCAATGACCGACCGCGACGCCGCCCGCGTGTGGGACCTCGTCGACGACATCGGCGTCTGCATGCTGACGTCGAAGGACGGGGGCGCCCTGCGGGCCCGGCCCATGCACGCCATGGCGGACCGGGAGGAGGGCGCGATCGCCTTCTTCACCGACGCCCGCGCGCACAAGGACGACGAGATCGCCGCCGATCCGGAGGTGTGCCTCGCCTTCTCCAAGCCGAACGCGAACGCCTACGTCTCGCTGTCCGGCGAGGCCACGGTGACGGCGGACCGCGCCGAGATCGAGCGCCACTGGAGCGAGATGGCCAAGACCTGGTTCCCGGACGGGCCGGGCGACCCCAACCTGCGGCTGCTCACAGTGCGGCCCCAGTCGGCGGAATACTGGGACGGCAAGTCCAACCCCGTGGCGGTGGCGTTCGAGATCGCAAAGGCGCGGATCAAGCATGAGCGCCCGGACCTCGGCGACAACGGGAAGGTCTCGCTCACGTGAGCCTCGTCGACGAGGGCGGGCCGCTCGACATCACGGCCGGGCAGAAGCCGCTTATCGCGGCCCGGCCCGCCCGCGCGCCCATCTCGTCGATGCTCGACGCGGGGGCCAAGGTCGCCTGCATCGGGCTGTTCGTCATCGTGCTCTCCGCCGCGCTGAAGCTCGCGGCGGAGATTCTCGTGCCCATGACGCTCGCCATCATCGTCGGGCTGCTGCTCGGGCCCGGCATCGGGCGGCTGGAAAAGCGCGGCCTGTCGTCGACCGCGAGCGCGCTGCTGGTGGTGCTCGCGCTGTTCGGGCTGATCTATCTCGCGGCCTACGCCTTCTCCATGCCGCTGCAGAGCTGGATCGACCGGGCGCCGGAGCTGTGGACCGCGCTGCAGAAGCGCGTGGTGGAGATGCGCTCCACCTTCCTTCAGATCAAGCAGGTGTCGGAATCGCTCGAGCGCGTCACCAGCATGGGCGACGACAGCGCGCCCAAGGTGGTGCTGCAGGGCGCGGGCCTGCTGTCGAGCGCGGCGCTCAGCGCCCCGGCGGTCATCGGCCAGGCGGCGCTGTTCGCCTGCACGCTGTTCTTCTACCTCGCCACCCGCAGCTCCATCCGCACCGGCCTGCTCAGCATGTGCCTCGGCCGCCGCGCCCAGCTCACCGCCGGCCGCATCATGCGGGACGTGGAGGCGCGGGTGTCGGACTATCTGGTCACGATCACCGTCATCAACATCGCGCTCGGGCTCGCGACGGCGCTCGCCATGTGGATGATCGGCATGCCGAGTCCGGCGCTGTGGGGCGCGCTGGCCTTCGCGCTGAACTATGCGCCGTTCCTCGGGCCGGCGGCGCTGACGCTCATCCTGGTCGGCGTCAGCCTCGTCACCTTCAAGACCGCGCTCGCCATCGCCGCGCCGCCGCTCGCCTTCGTGGCTCTGACCTTCATCGAGGGCAACATCCTGACCCCGATGATCCTCGGCCGCCGCTTCACCATCAACCCGCTGCTGGTGCTCGCGGCTTTGGCGTTCTGGCTGTGGCTGTGGGGGCCGGTGGGCGCGTTCCTCGCCGCCCCGCTGCTGGTGATCGCGCTGGTGCTCACCAAGCATCTCATCCTGCCGCATGTGGCGCGCCGGGAGGAGAAGGAGCGCTCCACCGCGCGCCGTTCCCGCCGTATGGCGCGGAAAGCCCGGCGCATGGGCGCGCCGGTGACGGCCGCCGCGCGCCCCGCGCCCGCGCCGGCGGAGTGAGGCGCGGGACGGAGGAAAGCGGACCGCGCGGAAGGGGTTGATACGGGCGGTTCACAACGGGGTTTGACGGCGCGGCGCGGATTTCACGGTAAGGTGGGTCGCCATCGTGTCGATGTCGGACGCGGATGGGATGTATCGGCGCTGGGCGCTTCAGCGCGGAAGTCGTGGATGCCCGAGACAAGCTCGGGCATGACGGCGATAGGGCGTTTTCCGGATAAGGCGCCGAGGACGATCTCAGCGTGCCTCCTGGCGCGGGTCAGGGTCGTGAGCCCACAAGACGATGCACACTGTTAGCTTCAGCTCTCCATCGGCCCGCCACGCTAAAGCGCCGTCCGAACGCTTTCCTCGGAACCACGCGGCGGCCTAGGCCGTTCTCCCACAAAGCAAAAATCGTTTGAAGGGAGACGCCCATGACTGACGGACCGAACGTTCCAAACCCGCCCATGCCCGGCGAGCCGCCGCTCCCGCCGGACCCTACCCCGGTGGAGGAGCCGGACGTGACGGACGATCCGGCGACCGACCCGTCGATTGACGAGCCGCTGCGGCCTCAGGAGCCGCCGATGGTCGAACCGCCCATGTGACCACGGCGACGACATCCACTGCGGGTGTGGCGTGGCTCCGGATGCGCGGCCGGCGTCACACCCGCATTTTCACATAGGAGCCCGGCGCGTCCTCGATCGCGGGGAAGCCTCCCTCGCCGGGAATGCGGGCCTCCGCTTCGCGAGCGTCCATGTCCGCGAGCCAGCCGCGCCAGTCCGGCCACCACGAACCCTTGCGCTCCTCCGCCTTGGCCAGCCAGTCGTCCAGATCGCCCGCGGGCGCGCCGCCGACCCAGTGCTGGTACTTGTTCTTCGCCGGATGGTTCACGACGCCCGCGATGTGCCCGGAGCCCGCCAGCACGAAACGCACCGGCCCGCCGAACAGCGTGGCCCCCAGGAAGGCGGATTTCGCCGGCGCGATGTGGTCTTCGCGGGTGGCGAGGTTGTAGATCGGCGCCGTGACCTTCGACAGGTCGAGCGTCTTGCCGCCCACGTTCATGCGGCCGCCGGCGAGGTCGTTGTTGAGGTAGCAGCCGCGCAGGTAGAACGAGTGGTTCGCCGCCGGCATGCGGGTGGCGTCCGAGTTCCAGAACAGAAGGTCGAACGGGAACGGCGCCTGGCCCTTGAGGTAGTTGTTGACCACATAGGGCCAGATCAGGTCGTTCGGGCGCAGCATGTTGAAGGCGTTGGCCATGCTGGCCCCCTCCAGATAGCCGCGCTGGGCCATCCTGGCCTCCACCGCGGCGATCTGCGCCTCGTCCACGAACACCTGCAGGTCGCCGGCCTGGCTGAAGTCCACCTGGGTGGTGAAGAAGGTGGCGCTGGCGATGCGGGCGTCGCCGACCGCCGCCAGATAGGCGAGCGTAACCGCCAGCAGCGTGCCGCCGACGCAGTAGCCGATGGCGTCCACGCTGTCCTCGCCGCTCGCGGCGGTCGCCACCTCCACCGCCTTCAGCACGCCGTCGCGCATGTAGTCGTCGAAGCCCATGCGGGCGTGGCGGGCGTCCGGATTGACCCAGGACAGGCAGAACACCGTCAGCCCCTGGTCCACGCACCACTTGATGAAGCTCTTCTCGGGCGTCAGGTCGAGGATGTAGAACTTGTTGATCCACGGCGGCACGATCAGGATCGGCCGCGCCCGCACCTTCGGGGTGGAGGGCGCGTACTGGATCAGCTCCATCAGCTCGTTGCGGAAGATGACCTTGCCGGGGGTGGTGGCGAGGTTCTTTCCCACTTCAAAGTTGCCCGGCATGGTCTGGCGGATGCGCAGGTCGCCCCGGCCGGCGGCGATGTCCTCGGTCAGCATGCGCATGCCGCGCACGAGGTTCTCGCCCTTCTGCGCCAGCGTCTCGCGGATCAGCTCCGGGTTGGTGGGCACGAAGTTCGACGGCGACACCGCGTTCGAGATCTGCCGCACGTAGAAGCCGGCCTTGTGCCGCGTGTGCGGATCGAGATCCTGCGCCTCGTCCACCATCCGCTCCGCCCAGCGGGAGGTGTGCAGATAGGCCTGCTTCAGGAAGTCGAAGAACGGGTTCTCCGTCCATTCCGGGTCCTTGAAGCGGCCGTCCTTCGGGTCTGGCGCGGCCGTGGGCGGCGCGTCTTCGCCGGAGAACCGGCGCAGCGCGTTGGTCCACAGGTCCAGGAAGCCGCCGGTGAAGGCCGTCTGCGCCTCCACCGTGCGGGCGGGGTCGGACATCCAGCGCTCCGCCACCTGGCCGAGGGTCTTGACCACGTCCACGATCTCGTTCGTCGCGCCATAGGGCCGCTCGCCGCTTTCACGCGGCCGGAGGTAAGCGCTCAGCGCCTTGCCGCCCTCCTCATAGAGCCGCGCCATGTTGGCGGCGAAAGCCTCCACATTGGCGGCGCCGAACGGAGCCTCGCGGGTCGTCGCGCTGTCTTCCTCGGGGGAGGGCGGGGCCTCGGCGCGGGGGCGCTCCGCGGCCGGCTCGGCCTTCGGCGGAGGGGCGGTCTCCGTTTTGGCGCCCGTGGCGGGGCGGCGGGGGGCTCGGGGCGTTCTGGGCGCGGCCGTCGCCGCGGCGCGCTTGGCCCGCGCCGGTTTCCGGGAGGGCGGTTTGGGAGCGTCCTCAGCCGGGGCCGGGGCCTCCGCCGCGACCTCGACCGGGCGCAGAGCGGGCTTCGCCTCCGCCTTGCTTTCCGGATGGGCGTCATGGGGACGGGGCTGGGCGGGCATGCGGTCCGTCGCCGAGCGTTCCGCGGCGTTGCGGGCCATGATGCGTACCTCCCTGATGTCCCGGCCCGCTTGTTCTCGCAGGCTCCGGGTTGCGTCTTAGCGGCTTCCCATGACAATAGGCGCAAGCGGCGCGGCGCGTCACGCGCGTCGTTGTCGACCACACCTCGCAAAAAGGCGCGTCCGCGCCTTCAAGCCCCGCCTTCGAGAGCCGTCCCATGAGCGCGTCACGGATCGTCTCCGCCTTCGTCCTCGTCGTCGCGGGGACCGCGCTCGCCGGCTGCGGCGGTCAGGGGCTCGAGCGGTTCCGCGGCACGAAGGGTCTGCCGCCCGCGCCGGAACACCTCGCCTATCCGGCGGTCGGCGTCACGCCGCCGTCGCGGCCCGGCCGCCTGCGCACGCCCGAAGAGCAGAAGCGGCTGGAGGCGGACCTGCTGGCGCGCAAAGTTCGCTAGGCGGGGCCGCGCGTCCGACCAATTGCGCATGAGTCGGGCGCCAGCCCTGCGGGGCCGAAGTTTGATCGGGACCCGGCGTTACGGTATCCCACGGGTTTCCTCGCGCGCTGGTGCGCGGGGCAGCCCCGTGGCGTCGTCCCATGTCCGAATTCCATTCCGTCCGCCGTCTTCCTCCCTACGTGTTCGAACAGGTGAACCGTGTGAAGGCCGCCGCACGGAAGGCCGGGGCCGACATCATCGACCTCGGCATGGGCAACCCCGACCTGCCGACGCCCGACCACATCAACGAGAAGCTGATCGAGGCCGTCACCAAGCCGCGCACGAATCGCTACTCGACCTCCAAGGGCATTCCGGGCCTGCGCCGGGCCCAGGCGGCCTATTACGCCCGCCGCTTCGGCGTGAAGCTCGATCCCGACACCCAGGTGGTGGCGACGCTCGGCTCCAAGGAAGGCTTCGCCAACATGGCGCAGGCCATCACCGCGCCCGGCGACGTGGTGCTGGCGCCCAATCCGAGCTACCCGATCCACGCTTTCGGCTTCCTGATGGCGGGCGGCGTGATCCGCAACGTGCCGGCGACCACCGGGCCGGAATTCTTCCACGCGCTTGAGCGCGCGGTGATGCACTCGATCCCGAAGCCGATCGCGGTCGTCACCTGCTTCCCGTCGAACCCGACCGCGGAAGTGGCGGACATCGAGTTCTACAAGGACGTGGTGCGCTTCGCGAAGCAGCACGACCTGTTCGTGCTGTCCGACCTCGCCTACTCCGAGATCTACTTTGACGAGAACAACCCGCCGCCCTCGATCCTCGAGGCGCCCGGCGCCTTCGACGTGGCGGTGGAGTTCACCTCGCTGTCGAAGACCTTCTCCATGCCGGGCTGGCGCGTGGGCTTCGCGGTCGGCAACGAGCGGCTGCTGGCGGCGCTCGCCCGGGTGAAGTCCTATCTCGACTACGGCGCCTACACCCCGATCCAGGTGGCGGCCTCCGCGGCGCTGAACGGCCCGGAGGACTGCATCGTCGAGATGCGGGAGATCTACCGGAAGCGCCGGGACATCCTCGTGGATTCGTTCGGCCGCGCCGGTTTCCCCGTGCCGTCGCCGAAGGCCTCCATGTTCGCCTGGGCCCCGATCCCGGAGAAGTTCCGTTCGCTGGGCAGCCTGGAGTTCTCCAAGCTGCTGGTGGAGAAGGCCCATGTGGCGGTGGCGCCGGGCATCGGCTTCGGCGAGCACGGCGACGAATATGTCCGCATCGCGCTGGTGGAGAACGAGCACCGCATCCGTCAGGCGGCCCGCTCGGTGCGCCGCTTCCTTGAAACGGCGGACGAGACGTTGCACAACGTCGTCCCGCTCGCCGCGGCCCGCTGACGGGGGATTCCATCAGCGGCCGCGGTTCCTCTCGCTGCCGCATTCGGACCTGATCTCATGGCGGAACCTCTGAAGGTCGGCGTCGCCGGCCTCGGCACGGTCGGCTCGGCCGTCGTTCGCATTCTCGGCGCCCGCGCCGCAGAGCTGGAGGCGCGCGCCGGCCGGCCCATCGTCGTCACCGCCGTCTCCGCGCGCGACAAGGGCCGCGACCGCGGGCTCGATCTGTCCGGCGCCGCCTGGCACATGGACGCGAGCCAGATGGCCCGCTCCGCCGACGTGGACCTCGTGGTGGAGCTGATCGGCGGCGCCGAAGGCGCGGCCAAAGCTTGCGTCGAGACCGCGATCGAGTTCGGCCGTCCGGTCGTCACCGCCAACAAGGCGCTGCTCGCCCATCACGGCCTCGCCATCGCGCAGGCCGCGGAGGCGAAGGGCGTGGCGGTCGGCTTCGAGGCCGCGGTCGCCGGCGGCGTGCCGATCGTGAAGACGCTGCGGGAAGGCATGGCCGCCAACCGCATGGGCCGGGTGTTCGGCATCCTGAACGGCACCTGCAACTACATCCTGACCCGGATGGAGAAGGAGAAGATCGGCTTCGCCGAGTGTCTGGCCGACGCCCAGAAGCTCGGCTACGCCGAGGCCGATCCCACCTTCGACATCGGCGGCTTCGACACCGCCCACAAGCTGGCGCTGCTGGCGACGCTCGCCTTCGGCGTGCAGCCGGACCCGGACGGCATCTATGTGGAGGGCATCGCCTCCATCACGCCGCTCGACCTGCAGATGGCCGAAGAGCTCGGCTACAGGGTGAAGCTGCTCGGCGTCGCCACCCGCACGGAAGCCGGCGTGGAGCAGCGGGTGCATCCCTCCATGCTGCCGATGGATTCCGCCGTCGCCCGGGTCGGCGGCGTCACCAACGCGGTGGAGATCGACGGCGACGCGGTCGGCGCGCTGGTGCTGTCGGGCGCGGGCGCGGGCGGCGACGCCACCGCCTCCGCCGTGATCGCGGACATCGTGGACATCGCCCGCGGCGTCGGCGGTCCCGTCTTCGGCGTGCCCGCCGCGACGCTCGCCGCGCCGTCGCGGGCGCCCATGGCCCGGCATGAAGGCGGCTACTACATCCGCCTGTCGGTGCTGGACCGTCCGGGGGCGGCGGCCGCCATCGCCACCCGCATGGCCGAGCAGGGCATCTCGCTCAAAAGCATCATGCAGCACGGCAAGGACGACGACACGGCGGCCGACGCGGTCTCCGTGGTGCTGATCACCTACGCCACCTCCGAATCCGCGCTGCGGGGCGCTCTGGACGCCATCGAGGCGGACGGGCATATCGACGGCGCGCCGCAGGTGATTCGCATCGAGAAGCGGTAAGCAGTAACCGCGGCGTTCAGCGCCGCGCCGCATGCGTATCCCGCCGCGTCCTGCGGCTCCGCCTGCCCGTTGAGCCGGTCGCGTCGCGCCCGGCGCGGGTTCGCCCCGGCGCCCCGCGCGGCGGGGCTCTCGTCGAGGGACGTGACGTGGCCAAGAAGACGGCGAACGCCGAGAGGCACGTGGAGGAGCGCCCGGCTCCGATCGACGCGGTGGAGGTGATCGACCGCGCGCTCACCATCGAGATCGTCCGCGTGACCGAGCGGGCGGCGGTGGCCGCGGCCCTGCTGCGCGGCCGGGGGGACGAGCGCGAGGCGGACGAGGCGGCGGTGGCCGCCATGCGCCGGGAGCTGGACCGGCTGCCGATCCGCGGCACCATCGTCATCGGCGAGGGCGACCGCATCGGCGCGCCCATGCTGTTCATCGGCGAGGAGGTGGGCACGAGGCAGGGGCCGCGGGTCGACATCGCGCTCGATCCGCTGGAGGGCGCCACGCTCTGCGCCAAGGCGCAGGCCAACGCCATCTCCGTGGTGGCGCTCGCCGAAGGCGGCACGCTGCTGAAGGCCCCGGACGTCTACATGGAGAAGATCGCGGTCGGGCCGGGCTATCCCGCCGGCGTGGTGGCGCTCGACCGCAGCCCGGCGGAGAACCTGGCGGGCCTCGCCGCCGCGAAGGGCGTCGCGGTCTCCGAACTCACCGCCTGCATTCTCGACCGCCCGCGCCATGGCCGGCTGATCGAGGCGGTGCGCGCGGCCGGCGCCGCCATCCGCCTGATCACCGACGGCGACCTCGCCGGGGTGATCCACACCACCGATCCCGACGAGACCGGCATCGACATCTATCTCGGCGTCGGCGGCGCGCCCGAGGGCGTGCTGGCGGCGGCGGCCCTGCACTGCACCGGCGGCCAGATGCAGGCGCGCCTCCTGCTCGACCAGCCCGACGCCCGGCGCAAGGCGGCGGAGGCCGGCATCACCGACTTCGGCAAGGTCTACGACCTAGGCGAGATGGTCCGCGGCGACGTGCTGTTCGCCGCCACCGGCGTCACGGACGGCGGCCTGCTGTCCGGCGTCCGGTTCGGCCGGCGCGGCGTGGTGACGGAGACGCTGGTGATGCGCTCCTCCACCGGCACCACGCGACGCATCCGCGCCGAACACGCCCAGACGGAGAAGTTCCATCTCGAGTGAGCTGCGCCGTCCCGCGGCGGATGCGTTCCTCGGGGTCGCGGCCTCGTTCGGCGGCCGCGTCTGGCGCGACCGCCTCGACGTGCGTGGCCGCGCCGTGGCCGACGAGATCGTCCGTCATCACGGGCTGAGCCCGTTCCTCGCCCGGGTGCTCGCGGGGCGCGGGGTCGCGAGCGAAGCGGTCGAGAGACATCTCAACCCCACATTCGATCTGCTGCCCGATCCGAACGTGCTGACCGCCATGCCCGAGGCCGCAGCCCGGCTTGCGGACGCCTGCGCGCGGGGAGAGAAGGTCGCGATCTTCGGCGATTACGACGTGGACGGCGCGACCTCCTCCGCGCTGCTGGCGGAGTTCCTCACCAGCGCCGGCTGTGACGTGCAGGTGCACATCCCGGATCGCATCTTCGAGGGCTACGGCCCGAACGTGGCCGCCATCGACGGCCTTGCGGACGCCGGCGCCACGCTGCTGATCACCGCCGACTGCGGCGCCACCAGCTTCGAGCCGCTGGCCCACGCCCGCGCCCGCGGGCTCGACGTGGTGGTGATCGACCATCACCAGATGGGCGCGGAGCTGCCGCCCGCCAATGCGCTGGTCAATCCCAACCGGCAGGACGACCTGTCCGGGCTCGGCCATCTCGCCGCCTGCGGCGTCGCCTTCCTGACGCTGATCGCGACCCGGCAGGAGCTGCGCCGGCGCGGCGTCACGACCGCGCCCAATCTGAAGCGCGCGCTCGATCTGGTGGCGCTGGGAACGGTCGCGGACGTGGTGCCGCTCACCGGGATCAACCGCCTGTTCGTGCGGGAGGGGCTTGAGGTGCTGCGCCGCCGGCGCCGCCCCGGCCTGCGGGCGCTGATGGATGCGGCGCGGCTCGACGGCCCGCCCACGCCCTACCACCTCGGCTTCCTGCTGGGCCCGCGCATCAACGCGGGCGGCCGCATCGGCGACGCCGGGCTCGGCTGCCGGCTGATGCTGACCGGGGATGAGCCCGAAGCCGGGCGGATCGCGGCCGAGCTCGACCGGCTGAACGGCGAGCGGCAGGCGATCGAGCGCGCCACGCTGGCCGAAGCCGAGGCGGAGGCCTACGCCGCGCTCGGCTTGGACGGGGAGGGCGCGTCCGTCGCCGTGGTCTCCGGCGAGGGCTGGCATCCGGGCGTGGTGGGGCTGGTGGCGGCCCGGCTGAAAGAGCGCTTCCGCCGCCCGGCCTTCGCCGTCGCCTTCCAGCCCGACGGAACGGGGACCGGCTCCGGACGCTCCATTCCGGGCGTCGATCTTGGCGCCGCGGTGCGCGGAGCCGTCGCCGAGGGGCTGCTGGCGAAGGGCGGGGGCCACGCCATGGCGGCGGGCGTCACCGTGCGCAAGGAGGCGCTGGGGGCGTTCCGGGCCTATCTGGAGGAGGCGCTTGGGGCCGCCGTGGCCAGGGCCCGCGCCGATCAGTCCCTGAAGATCGACGCCGCGCTCACCGCGGCGGCGGCCACCCTCGATCTGGCGCGGGATCTGGAGCGGGCGGGCCCGTTCGGCTCCGGCGCGCCGGAGCCGGTGCTGGCGCTGGCGGCGCACACGCTGTCCTCCGCCGACGTGGTGGGGCAGGGGCACCTGCGGCTGCGTCTCCGGGCGGGCGACGGCGCCAGCGTGAGCGGCGTCGCGTTCCGGGCGGCGGACAGCGATCTCGGCCGCGGCCTGATCGCGTCGCGCGGCGCTCGGGTGCATGTGGCGGGCAGCCTGGGCGTCGACCGCTGGGGCGGGCAGGAGCGCGTCAGCCTCAGGGTGATCGACGCCGCGCCGGCGGAGGCCTGATGTCCGTGCTCAAAGGTCTGGCGTCCCAGATCGCGATCTGGTGAGGTAGGGCGATGAAAAACCCGCCGAAATCCACGTGAGACACGTTTCCGGCATGTCGCCGCCACCTGATCTTCACGTTTGTGCCGTTCCGTGAGCCATGACCGCAACAGCGACGCGCACACTTCCGCCGACCGGAGCTTCGTGACCGACTTCGCCACGCCCCCCGCCGCCGTTCCGGACGACGCCGCCGAGCACAAGCGCGGCTTCTCCCAGGTGCTGCGCGAACTCGCCACCAGCGATCGCCCGCGCATCAGCATCGCGGCCATTCTGGACGCCTTCGGCGATCGCGCCTTCGGGGCGCTGCTGCTGCTGTTCGCGCTGCCGAACGCGCTGCCCATGCCGCCTGGAACATCGGCGGTGCTCGGCGCGCCGCTGGTGTTCATCGCGCTTCAGCTGATGATCGGCAGCAAGCGGCTGTGGCTGCCGCGCTTCATCACCGAACGCTCCCTGAAGCGGGAGGATTTTCAGGCGCTGGCGAGCAAGATCGAGCCGTGGGTGCAGAGGCTGGAGCGGCTGCTGAAGCCGCGGGCCGAGGTCATGACGACCTTCGTCGCCGACCGGCTCACCGGCCTCGCCTGCTTCGTGCTGTCGATCATCCTCATCCTGCCGATTCCGTTCGGCAACATGCCGCCCGCCATCGCCATCTCCGCCTTCGCGCTTGGCGTAATCGAGCGCGACGGCGTGGCGATCGCCGTCGGCTGGCTGGCGACGGTGGCGAGCTTCGCCATCCTCGGCGCGCTGTCCACGGTGGTGGTGAAAGGCTTCGAGCTGTTCGCAGGCCCGGTGATGCGCCTGTTCGGCGGGGGATAACGCTGTCTTTCCCGCTTGCGGCGAGGGGCGAACCCCCCTATACGTCCGCCCCGCAACGCGCTCTTCGTCTATCGGTTAGGACGTCAGCCTTTCACGCTGAAAAGACGGGTTCGACTCCCGTAGAGCGCGCCATTCCCTCACCACGATGCAACATGCAGTTTCGTGCGGCCGCAGGCGTTCGCGCGCTGCGACACGCGGGCCGCGGCGCAGCGCCGGCGAACGGGCGTGACGGCGCGCGCTTGCGGCGGCGCGAGGCTTGACCGCCGGCGTCCCGGCGGGAGCCTGACGCCGTTGTGGGAGGGGGGACGGATCACGCCCCGCGGGCGAAGGCCACCACGTTGCCGCCCTGCGCGAGGCCGGCGTCCTGCGCGGCCTGATGGCGGTCGACCGAAGTCTCCACCCGCTCGCGCAAACCGCGCACGGTCACGATCAGGTCGAGCCCGAGGCCGAGCGGCGCGCACATCAGCGTGGCCGCATAGACGTCGAGCGCCTGGGTCAGAAGCTCCGCCTCCTGTTCGGAGAGGGAGAGAGCGAGCTTTCCGGTCATGCGCCTAAACCCCGAGATCGTCGGTCGCGCATCGCGGCTCGTCAGGGCGATCGGTCCCGCCCGTGCAGATCCACGGAAGCCCCTGCGCGCCCCCCGGCCGCAAGCGCCTCCAACGACGCGCGATTCGATTGAACCACGCGGATCTGGATTTAACATACGTCTAACGGAGCGCGACCTCAGTCGAAGGCGGTGAGCAGCGCGACCGAAAGCTCAAGAAGATCAGCCAGTTGGGTTTTCTCGGCAAGCGTCGTCTGCGCGCCTGTCATGCGGTTTCGCCAGCTCTTCCCGGCGAGATGCGGCGGAACGGCAACAATCGTGCCCGCAAGCGCGGCCCTATCGAGGGTCAGGGCCGGCGCGGATTCGAGCCGCCCGGCGACGCAGCGCAGGCCCACGACCACCGCCGCGGCGCCGTCATGCTCACGCGCGAAGGCGATGACGTCGCCGGCCAGCGGCCCCTCCACGGCGAGGGGCGTGTAGGCGCCCAGCGCGAACAGACCGGGCTTTTCCGCGCGGGCGGCCAGCGCCGCGGCGGCCAGCGCCTGCTTCACCGCGCCGTCGCGCCAATGGAGTGCGGCCTCCGCCACGGTCTCCGCGCGGGACAGCGCGGCCTCGCGGGCCGGGTAGTCCACCGGGCGGCGGTTGTCGGGGTCCACCAGCGTCAGGTCCCAGAACTCCGTGCCCTGATAGGTGTCCGGCACGCCCGGAACGGTGAGCTTCAGCAGCATCTGCAGCAGGCCGTTGGCGGCGCCCGCCGGGCCGATCCGCTCCGCGAAGCCGGCGATCTCCCGCCGGAGCGTCGCGTCCGGGCCGGTGAGGATGCCGTCCAGCAGAGCGCGCGCGGCGGTCTCGTAGGCCTCGTTCGGCGCGCTCCAGTCGGTGGCGAGCTTGGCCTCGCGCAGCGCCTTCTCCTGCCAGCCGGCGAGACGCTCGGCGTAGGTCGCGCAGGCCGCCGCGTCGTCGGGCGACAGATCGTGCGGCCAAGCGCCCACCAGCGTCTGGTGAAGGATGGCCTCGTCGCCGGGGGACGGCGCGGCCTCCCCGCGCAACGGCGCGGCCAGCTCCCGCCATCGGGCGACGGCCGACCTCCACGCCTCGGGGATTTCGCTCAGGACCGCGAGACGGGCGCGCACGTCCTCGCCGCGCTTGTGGTCGTGGGTCGAGGTGGTGAGCATGGCGGCGGGAAACGCCGCGCCCCGCGCCGCGGTCCGGGCGTGGAACGTCGCCACCTCCATGGAGAAGGTCGCGACGTCGAAGCCCACGTCTGTGCGCGAGGTCAGCTTGCCGTGGCGGTAGAAGGCGGTGTCCTCCACCGCCTTGGCCGCCACGGGGGCGGACAGCTGCTGGAAGCGGCGGATGGCCTTGTCGCGCAGCAGGCGCTCGCTCTCGGGCGCGTCGGCGTCGCCGCCCAGCCAGCCGTCGAGCAGGTCCAGCACCGCCACATCGGCGGGAAGGATGCTCTCCCGCGCCTTGGCCAGGGCCCGGCCGAACAGGGCCGTGTCGGCCTCGCCCCGGCCTTCCGCCGCGCTGGCGTAGGTGCGGTAGGCCGGGAAATGCGCCAGAAGCTCCACCAGCGCCCGCCGGATGGCGGCGCGTGAGGTGTCGCGGGTGTCATAGTCGAGCCGCGCCACCTGATGCAGCGCCTGCGCCGCCTGATCGAGCTGGGCGGAGAAGGAGCGGTCGAGGATTTCGCGGCGGGCGATCTCCTCCTCGGCGTGGAAGTCCTCCGGCCGGCCGCTGAGTTCGGCCCAGAAGCCGCCCAGCGGCGCCTCGCCGGCGGGGTCGTGCAGAAGCGCGCTGACGTCGTCCATGAAGTCGTAGCCGCTGGCGCCGTCGGCGCCCCAGTCGGGCGACAGCTCCTCGCCGGGGCCGAGGATCTTCTCCACCACCAGGTAGGCGCGCTGGTCCTTCAAAGCGCCGGGGCGCTCGCTCTGGGCGGCGTCCAGATGCTCCCGCAGCCGCCGGCAGTAGCCGCCGGGGTCCATCAGCCCGTCCACATGGTCGATGCGAAAGCCGTCGATGAGGCCCTCGGCGTAGAGCTTCAGCAGCAGCTCGTGGGTGGCCTCGAACACGGCGGGGTCGGCCATGCGCAGGCCGGCCAGCTCGTTCACGTCGAAGAAGCGGCGCCAGTTGATCTCGTCGCCGGCCACCATCCAGTGGGCGAGCCGCCAGTTCTGCCGCTCCAGAAGCGCGTGCAGCCGCTCGCGGCCCTCGTCCGTGGACGGGTCGTAGGCCTCGAGGCCGAGGCTCTCGATCTCGTAGCGGTCTTCGGGGCGCAAGGGGAACAGGTTGTCGTGGTAGCGCAGGGTGAGGGCGCCGCGCTTGCCGTCGCGGGTAATCTGAAGCGCGCCGCGGCGCAGCGCCTCGCCATAGGTCTCGCCCAGGGTGGGGAGCAGGATCTTGTCCTTGAGCGCCGGATCGGCGGGCTCCCAGTCGATGTCGAAGAAATGGGCGAAGCGGCTGCCGCGGCCGTGGGCCAGCATGTCCTGCCACCAGGCGTTGTCGGCGCCGACCGCCATGTGGTTCGGCACGATGTCGACGATCAGGCCGAGCCCTTCGGCCCGCAGCGCCGCCACCAGCGCCCTGAGGCCGTCCTCGCCGCCGAGTTCGGGATTGACGGCGGTGGGGTCCACCACGTCGTAGCCGTGCATGGAGCCGGCGCGGGCGGTCAGGATCGGCGAGGCGTAGAGGTGGCTGATCCCGAGCCGTTTCAGATAGCCGACCAGCGGCAGGGCGTCGGCGAAGGGGAAGTCCTTGTGGAACTGCAGGCGCATCGTCGCCCGCGGGGGGCTGGCGGGCGTCGGGGCGTCGGTCAAGGGCTGCGTCTCCGGTTGAGCGCGTCGAGGCGAGCCGCGGGGGCGGGTTTGGCCAAGGCGTCGGGCGCGGGTTCAGTCAGGCGTCTTCGCCAGTTGGGGGGCTCGGTGGTGGTGCCGGGCAGGTTGGGCTGCTCGAACTGCCCGAGCGCGTCCTCGAGCGGCAGCAGCGCCAGTTTCGACGGCGTCGCGGCCAGGAAGCGCACGGCGGCGTCCACCGCCGGGTCGGCGTCGTCGGGAGCGGGCGAGGGGCCCTCCGCAACGCCCGCCTCCACGAAGGCGGCCCACAGCCGCTCCCGGTCGTCGGCGCGCTCCAGCCGCTCGCGCTCGGCTTCATCGCCCACGGGCGCGCCGAAAGCTTCGCCCCGCAGGTCGATGTCCAAGCCGCGCCACCAGCCGGCGGTGGTGGGCAGGTCGTGGGTGGAGGTCATGGCGAGGGCGTCGGCGGGGTAGTAGCTCGGGGGATAGAAGCGGCCGGCGTCGCGCTCGAAGCGCAGGATGCGCATGCCGGCGACGCCCGCGGCCGCGAGCCGCTCCCGGAAGCCTTCCGGCACCGTGCCCAGGTCCTCGCCCACCACCACGGCGCTGTTGCGGAACGACTCCAGCGCCAGCAGCCGCATCATGTCGTCGGCCGGGTAAGCGAGATAGGCGCCGTGAGCCGCGGTCTCGCCCTCGGGCGAGAGCCACAGCCGCGTCAGCCCCATGGCGTGGTCGATGCGCACGCCGCCGGCGTAGCGCATGGAGGCGCGCAGCGTGGCGAGATAGGGCGCGAAGCCGCGCGCCTTCAGCGCCATGGGCGAGAAGGTGGCGAGGCCCCAGGACTGGCCGTCGGCGTTGAACAGGTCCGGCGGGCAGCCGACCGAGAGGCCGACCAGCACGTCCTGCTGTCGGGCCCAGGCGTGGCTGCCGCCTGGGTCCATGCCGACCGCGAGGTCCGAGATCAGGCCGATCGCCATGCCGGCGTCCCTGGCGGCGCCTTGCGCCGCCGCGAAGGAGCGCGCCGCCAGCCACTGCAGGAAAATGTGGAACGCGACCTCGTCCGCGTGTTCGGCGGCGAAGGCGGATACTTCGGGGCTGTTCGGATCGCGCAGCGGCGTCGGCCAGTCGCGCCAGTTCCACTGGAAGGCGTCGGCGCCGAAGCGGGCGCCGTGCAGGGCCTCGAACCGGGCGTGATCCTCCAGCAGCGCGCCGCCCTCGGCGCGGAAGGCGGCGAAATCGAGCGCGAGCCGCCCGGAGGGCTCCGCGAGATCGAAGGCGCGGAAGCCATCGTAAAGCGCGCGGAAGGTGGCGAGCTTGGCGGCGGCGGCCTCCGGCCAGTCGATCAGCGCCGCCCGCTCGTGCAGCGCGCGGGCCGTGGCGACGCCTGCGGCCTCGGCGGCGGCGGCCGTCCGCTCCTCGCCGAACACGAAATCCGGGTCGGCGTGCAGCGGGTTGAGGAACAGGCGGCTCGAGGGCGAATAGGGCCCGAAATGATGCGGATCGGCGGTGAAGCCCGCATGGAGCGGCGACAGCGCCAGCGCGTCGGCGCCCGCCCGGCCGGCGGCGTTCGCGAGCGTCGCGACGCCGCCGAAATCGCCGACGCCGCCGTCGCCCGTGCGGGTGAGGCCGTAGACCTGGGCCGCGAGGCCCCAGAGCCGCGAGCCGCCCGCCACGTCGCCGATGCTGATCCCGGAGCGGGGGGCGACCGCGACCACGATCTCAGCCCCCGCCGTCTCCAGCAGGTGATAGCCGGGCTCCAGAATGGCGCGCATGCGGGCGAGCTCGGGGCCGGCCTCGTCCAGCGTGACGTCGAAGGCGGCGCCGTCCTCGCGCCGCAGCCGGGCCAGCCCTGCGGGGGCGCGCAAGGTGAAGGCTTCGCCCACCGACGCCGTGACGAAGGGCGTCGGCGCCGTCTCCTGCGCGGTCACGCGGTCATGGGCGTCCGCCGCCTCCGCGGGGCTGTCGCAGCCGAGGCCGAGCGCCCGGAGGATGCGCCGCAGCGTGTCCGCTTCGACCGCGTGGGTGCGGCCCCACTGGTCGCGCCATTCCGGCGACAGCCCCGCGCGGCGGGCGAGGGCGATGACGGCGTCGTCGTGGTTCAACTCAGGCGCGCTCCAGCAGGGCGATCGTGGTCCGGCCGGGCAGGGTCCCGGCTCGCAAAGCGTCGGCCGCGCCGGGCGCGGTTTCAAATAGAATCGGCCCCGCGACGGGGGCGAGCGACGCCGGCTCGTTCACGAGATTGAGCGCGAGGGTGAGCCGCGCGCCGTCGCCGAGCCGCCAGCGGGCGACTGCGGCGGCGGGGCCGACCGCCTCCGCGCCTTCGCTCACGGCGCCGGGGATGCGGGGCGCGATCTCGGCGGCGCGCAGAGCCAGCAGCCGGGCGATCAGCGCGGCGCGCGCCTCCGCCCGCTCCGGGTGAGGCTTCGGGATCGAGCGCTCGAAGGTCTCGACCGCGTTCGGGTCCGGGATCTCGGCGCCGGCGAAGGCGGCGAACTTGGCGAACTCCTTGCGGCGGCCCTTGCGCACCGCCTCCGCGAGGTCGGGCTCGTGGTCGGTGAAGAACAGGAACGGCGTCTCGCTCGCCGTCTCCTCGCCCATGAACAGCATGGGTATCTGCGGGATCAGCAGCAGCGCGGCGGTGGCGGCCTCCACCGCTTCAGGCGCCGCGAGCGCGTTCAGCCGGTCGCCGAAGGCGCGGTTGCCGATCTGGTCGTGGTTCTGCAGGAAGCTGATGAAGGCGGTGGGCGGCAGATGGCCGCTCGGCGTGCCGCGGCGGCGTCCGTCCAGATGAGGCGAGGGCTCGCCCTGATAGACGAAGCCCTCGGACAGCGCGCGGGCGAGCTTGGCTCCCACGTCCTCGGCGTAGTCGGCGTAATAGCCTTCCCGTTCGCCGGTCAGGGCCGCATGGACGACGTGGTGGAAGTCGTCGTTCCACTGGGCGTCCACCTCGCCCGCGAGATGGGACTGCTGGTTGTGCTCGTTCTCCAGCACCAGATGCACATGCCGGCCGGGCTCGACGGTCGCGCGCACCGCCTCCGCCATTTCGTCGATCCAGTCCTGTTCGGAGATGGCGTGCACCGCGTCGAGCCGCAGTCCGTCGAAGCGGTATTCCATCAGCCAGAACAGCGTGTTCTCGGTGAAGTAGCGGCGCACCTCCGGCAGTCGGAAGTCGATGGCGCCGCCCCATGGCGTCTGCAGGTCGTCCCGGAAGAAGACGGGGTTTGCGGCGGGGATGTAGTTCCCGTCGGGTCCGAAGTGGTTGTAGACCACGTCGAGGAACATCATCAGCCCAAGCGCATGGGCCTTGTCCACCAGCCGCTTGAGCTGGTCCGGCGCGCCATAGGCCGCGTCGGGCGCGTAGGGCAGCACGCCGTCATAGCCCCAGTTGCGGACGCCGGGAAAATCCGCGATGGGCATGAGTTGCACGGCTGTGATCCCTAACGCCTTCAGCCGCGGCAGCGCCTCGGCCACGCCGTCGAAGCCGCCGAAGCAGCCCGCGTGCAGCTCGTAGATCACCGCCTGCGCCCAGGGGCGGCCGCGCCAGTCGGGCGTCTCCCAGGCATAGGCGTTTGGGTCCACCACCACGCTCCAGCCGTGGACGTCGCCGTCCTGGAGCCGGGAGGCGGGGTCGGGAACGGCAAGCCCGTCGTCGAGCACGAAGCGGTAGCGCGCGCCGGCGGGGACGTTTCGCGTCTCTTCGAACCAGCCGTCCTCGCTCCGGATCATCTCCGTCGGCGGTTCGCCCCGCACCTCCAGCTTCACGCCGTTCTGGGCCGGGGCCCAGAAGCGGAAACGGGTCGCCTCGGGAGCAAACTGGGCGCCGAACGTCAGGTTGCGCGCGAAAGCTGCCGTCAAAAGCTCATTCTCCGATCGGATCGTCGACGGGTTTCGGCGTGCGGCGCACGGCGGCGGCGGGCAGCAAGCTGAGCGCCAGAACGGCGCTTTGAGCCTGCACCGTCACCACGCCGCCGTGGAACGAACGTCGCGGCGCGGTGGGGCGCGCGGTGTCCAGCAGCACGTCGGCCGTGGGGCAGGGGGCCGGCAGGGTGAAAACGCGGTCGTCCGCGGTCGGGTTCAGCATGAAGATCAGGATGGGGGCCGCGCCGTCGTCGCGCCGGTAGGCGCGCCGCAACGTCAACGTCCGTTCGCCGCCGTCGTTCCACGCCGCCGCGCTCAGAGGCTGGCCGTCCTCGCCGAACCAGGCGATGTCGAGCACGCCGGGGGCGATCTCCTCCCGCCCGTGCAGGAAATGCTTGGCGCGCAGCACCGGCAGTTCGGCGCGCAAGCCGATCAGCCGGGCGACGAAATCGGTCAGCGCCCGCCCTTCGGGCGTCTCGGCGCGCGACCAGTCCACCCAGGAGATGGCGTTGTCCTGGGCGTAGGCGTTGTTGTTGCCTTGCTGGGTGCGGCCGAACTCGTCGCCGGCCAGCAGCATGGGGGTCCCTTGCGCGAACATCAGGGTCGCGAGCAGCGCCCGCGCCACCCGGCCGCGCGTCTCCAGAATGGCGGGATCGTCGGTCGGGCCTTCCACGCCCCAGTTGGACGAGCAGTTCTCGCCGTGGCCGTCGCGGTTGTCCTCGCCGTTGGCGTGGTTGTGCTTCTGCTCGTAGGCGGTGGCGTCGGCGAGCGTGAAGCCGTCGTGGCTCGCCACGAAGTTGATGGAGGCCCAGGGCTTGCGGGAGCGGTGGTCGAACAGGTCGGACGAGCCCGCGAGCCTCGCGGCGAGCTCCGGCCGCTGGCCGCCGTCGCCGCGCCAGAAGCGGCGGAAGCTGTCGCGGGCGCGGTCGTTCCACTCCGCGAAGCCGGGCGGATGCTGGCCGAGCTGGTAGCCGCCGGGGCCGATGTCCCACGGCTCCGAGATCAGCTTCACCCGCTGCAGCACCGGGTCCTGACGCACCGCGTCGAAGAAGCCCGAGCCCGGATCGAAGCCGTGGTCCTCGCGGCCGAGGGTCACGCCGAGGTCGAAGCGGAAGCCGTCCACATGGAAGTGCTCGACCCAGTAGCGTAAGGAATCCATCACCATCTGCAGCACGCGGGGGTGGCTGAGATTGACGGTGTTTCCGGTGCCGGTGTCGTTGACGCAGCGGCGCAGGTCGTTCTGGATCAGCCGGTAGTAGCTGAGATTGTCGAGGCCCCGCAGCGAGAAGGTGGGGCCTTCCTCGCTGCCCTCCGCGGTGTGGTTGTAGACCACGTCGAGGATGACCTCGATCCCGGCCGCGTGCAGCCGCCGGATCGCCACCTTGATCTCGTTCAGCGAGCCGTCGGAGAGGTAGCGCTGTTCGGGGGCGAAGAAGCCGAGCGTGTTGTAGCCCCAGTAGTTGCGCAGGCCCTTCTCCACCAGCACCCGGTCCTGCACGAAGGCGTGGATCGGGAGCAGCTCCACCGCGGTGACCCCGAGCTTGCGGTAGTGGGCGATCATGGGCGGGCTCGCCAGCGCCGCGAAAGTGCCGCGCTCGTGGGGCAGCACGTCCTCGCGCTGCATGGTCAGGCCGCGCAGATGCGCCTCGTAGATCACGGTCTCGGACCAGGGCGTGTTGGGCGGCCGGTCGTCGCCCCAGTTGAACGCGCCGTCCACCACCACCGCCTTGGGCATGCCCGGCGCGCTGTCGCGGCGGTCGTAGGACAGGTCGCCGCGGGCGGAATGCAGCCGGTAGCCGTAGAGCGCGTCCGACCAGCGCACGTCGCCCCATATCTGGCGGGCGTAGGGGTCGAGCAGCAGCTTGTTGGGGTTGAAGCGGTGGCCGTGCTGGGGGTCGTAGGGGCCATAGGCGCGGAAGCCGTAGAGCAGCCCCGCCCGGGCGCCGGCGAGATAGCCGTGAAACACTTCGTCCGTCTGCTCGGGCAGCGGCACGCGGGCGATCTCCCGCCGGCCGGAGGGATCGAACAGGCAGAGGTCGATGCGCTCCGCGTGGGCGGAGAACACCGCGAAGTTCACTCCGAGGCCGTCCCAGGCGGCGCCAAGCGGGTAGGGCGAGCCGGGTTCGAGCGTGGTCGGCATGAAGGTCGGTTCCCCGGTGTGCGGCTCTGACGGGCCGGCCGTCCCCCGACGGATCAGGCCCGTGTATGTGGAAGGAGAAGGCGCCGGACCTCCGCCCGGCGCCTCAGGCTTAGCCGTTCGGCCGCAGCGCGATCACTCCGAGCGGCGGCAGCGTGAGCTCCAGAGCGAAAGGTTCGCCGTGGCTCGGCGCTTCGACGGCGCGCACGGCCCCGCCGTTTCCGACGTTCGAGCCGCCATAGAGACTGGAATCCGTGTTCACGATCTCGCTCCATTCGCCGCCCACGGGCGCGCCGATGCGATATCCGTGCCGCGGCACCGGCGTCATGTTGGCGACCACGAGGATGGGCGCCTCGCCGTCGGCGAGCCTGAGAAAAGCGAACACCGAATTCGCCCGGTCGTCGCCCACGATCCAGCGGAAGCCTTCCGGCGCGCTGTCGAGCCGGTGCAGCGCGGGTTGCGCGGCGTAGGCGCGGTTGAGGTCGCGGATCAGGCGCTGCACGCCCGCGTGGCCGGGATCGTCCAGCGCGCGCCAGTCCACCTGCCCGTCGTGGTTCCACTCGGCGCCCTGCGCCACCTCGCCGCCCATGAACAGCAGCTTCTTTCCCGGATGGGTCCACATCAGCCCGTAGAGCGCGCGCAGGTTGGCGAGCTTCTGCCACTGGTCGCCCGGCATCTTGCCGATGAGCGAGCCCTTGCCGTGCACCACCTCGTCATGGCTCAGCGGCAGCACGAACTTCTCGGAGAAGGCGTAGACCAGACCGAAGGTGATCCCGTCATGGTTGTACTGACGGTAGATCGGATTCTGCTCCACGTAATGCAGCGTGTCGTGCATCCAGCCCATGTTCCACTTGTAGTGGAAGCCGAGGCCGCCCTCTTCGGTGGACTTCGTCACGCCGGGCCAGGCGGTGGATTCCTCCGCCACCATGATGGCGCCGGGCGCGCGCTCGCGCACCACGGCGTTCAGGTGCTGCAGGAACTGCACCGCCTCCAGATTTTCGCGGCCGCCGTACTGGTTCGGCACCCACTCGTCCGCCTTGCGGGAGTAGTCGCGGTAGAGCATGGACGCCACCGCGTCGACGCGCAGGCCGTCCACGTGGAAGGTCTCCAGCCAGTGCAGCGCGCTGGCGATCAGGAAGTTCTGCACCTCCCGCCGGCCGAAATTGTAGATCGCCGTGTTCCAGTCGATGTGGAAGCCTTCGCGCGGGTCGGCGTGCTCGTAGAGCGCGGTGCCGTCGAAGCGGTAGAGGCCGTGGGGGTCGGTGGGGAAATGGGCCGGCACCCAGTCCAGCACCACGCCGATCCCGGCGGCGTGGGCCGCGTCCACGAAGCGGGCGAAATCCTCCGGCGCGCCGTAGCGGGCGGTGGGCGCGAACAGGCCGAGCGGCTGGTAGCCCCACGAGCCGCCGAACGGGTGCTCGGTGATCGGCAGCAGCTCCAGATGGGTGAAGCCCAGATCCTTGACGTAAGGGATCAGCGTCTCGGCGGCGTAGGCCCAGTCCACCGCGCGGCCGTCCGGCGTCCTCCACGAGCCCAGATGGACCTCGTAGAAGGTGAGCGGCTTGTCTGGCGACTGCGCCGCGGCGCGGGAGTCCATCCAGCTGTCGTCGGTCCAGGCGTAGGGCTCGGGCGAGGCCACCACCGAGCCGGTGGCGGGCGCGAGCTCGAAGGCGCGGCCCACCGGGTCGGCCTTGTCCGGCAGGCGTGCGCCGTCCGGACCGATCAGCGCGAACTTGTAGCGCTCGCCCGGCCCGATGCGGGGCACGAACAGCTCCCACACCCCGGACGGCAGGCGCTGGCGCATGGGGTGACGGCGGGAGTCCCAGGCGTTGAAGTCGCCGATCACCGCCACGCGGCGGGCGTTGGGCGCCCAGACCGCGAAGCGCACGCCGGTCACGCCGTCCACGGTCGCCACATTGGCGCCGAGCGCGGAGGCGAGCTCGAAATGGCGGGATTCGCCGAAGAGATGCAGGTCGAGGTCGCCCAGCAGCAGGCCGAAGGAATAGGGGTCTTCGGTTTCCTGCGTCACGCCGCCGGGCCATGTGATGCGAAGGCGATACGGATCGACGCCGCGGGCTTCGCCCTCGAACACCCCGGTTCCGTCGATCTCCTGAAGCGTCGCGACCACGGCGCCCGTCGCGCGGTCGACTGCCTCCACATGCTCCGCGCCCGGCAGCACGGCCCGGATCACCGGCGAGGAGCCGTCGTCGTGGCGTCCCAGCACGGCGAAGGGGTCGCCGTGGGTTCCATGGGCGAGAGCGTCAAGCGAGGCGCGGTCGAGCGTGGTGGAGGCGAGCGTCATGACGGGTCTCCTTCGGGCGCGAGGCGCTCGACGACGGCGGCGAGGCCGCCGAGCGGCACGTCGATCCAGGTGGGACGATTCGCGGCCTCGTAGCCGATTTCATAGGCCGCCTTCTCGATCAGGAACATGTCGAGCAGGTCCGCCGACAGCGCGCCGCCGGAGGCCGCCAGCGCCTGACGATAGGCGGTGAGGAAGCTTTCGGCCGCGTCGGAGCGGAAGCGCTCCACGAAGTCGTCGCGGCGGTCGCCGGTGACGTGGGCGGAAGCCTGAACGTTCCGCCCCACCATGGCCGCGGCGTAGTCGAACGAGCGCAGAACGCCCGCCACGTCCCGGAGCGGGCTCGCCTTGGCGCGCCGCTCCTCCAGCGGCCGGGCGGGCTCGCCCTCGAAGTCGATGAACACAACGTCGTCGCCCGCGACCAGGATCTGGCCGAGATGCAGGTCGCCGTGGATGCGGCTGACGGTGGAGCCGACGCCGGTCTCCGCCAGCCGGCCGATGGCCGCCACGATCGCCTCCCGCCGGGAGGTGACGGCGCGGGCGCGGGCGGCGTCGGCCTCGGCGGCCCATTCAGTCCGGGCGTCGAGGGCATGGATCGCGCCGTCGAGCAGCGAAACGGCGCGCGCCTTCCAGCCCTCCACGTCGGCGGTGGAGGCCTTTGCCGGCGCGAAGGCCGGATCGTCGGACGGCCGGGCCAGCACGGCGTGCAGCTCGCCCAGCCGGGCGCCCAGCGTCGCGGCGAAGGTGGAGAACTCCTGGAAGCGGTGGTCGTCGCTCATGGCGCCGCCGCCCTGTCCGCCGAAGTCGTCCAGCGCGCGGGAGAGATGGTCCAGCGTCCAGGTCCAGGCGTCGCCCTGGTTGCGCACGTAGCCCTGGATGATGGCGAGCGTCGCCCGCTCGCCCTCGGGCGTCACGCGCGCCATCTCGCCGAGGAACGGCGCCGCGTTGGCGTAGCCTTGCGCGGTCAGGTGGCGGCCCATTTCGGCTTCAGGGTGGCGCCCCGGCGCGATCTTGCGCAGCACCTTGATCATCATCAGATCGCCGGCGATCAGCGACGAGTTGGACTGCTCCGCCGACAGCCAGAGGATTTCGGCGTCGTCCGGCAGGGTGGGGATCTCCACGCCCTCCGCGGGCTCGAACCGGATCTCGCCGCTCGCGGTCTCGATGCGCCTGCTCTCCTTCAGCGCATTGGCGATGGCGAAGGCGAAGCTCGGCAGCGCGAAGGCGTCGGTGAGCAGATGCACCTCGCGGCCCTTGCGCACCCGGGCGAGCGCCAGCCGGCTCGGCAGCGCGGACAGGGTCTCGTCCTCCGCCACAACCGCCAGCGGCAGCAGCCAGCGGGTGGGTTCGGCCCCGCCCGTGACCTCGACCTCGATCAGGCCGATGTCCTGCCCCTGCGCGGTGAGGCGGCTCAGCGCCTTGATGCGCGGCAGGATCTGCTTCTGGTCTTTTCCTGAGAACCAGCGGCGCTTGGCGAGATAGGCCGGCAGCACCGCCGTCTCCAGCGTCTTGCGCGCCTCCGTCTGCATGGCGTCGTCCACGCCCGCGCGCAGCACCAGCGTCTCGTAGTCGGGCAGGGGCTCCGGCGCTGGCGTGTGCCAGGCGGGGGCGGCCTGGGCGGCGGTGAGCGTGAACCAGTAGAAGCCGTAAGGCGAGAGCGTCAGCAGATAGGTGAGCTGGCCGATGGGCGGGAACACCGAGCCCGCAGTCATCTCCACCGGCACGCGGCCCTCGAACTCGGACAGGTCAAGCTCCACCGCCTGCGGGCTGCGGCCCATGTTGGCGACGCACAGGATGGTCTCGCCGTCATGCTCGCGCAGATAGGCCAGCACGCGCCGGTTCTGCGGGAACAGGAAGCGGATGGTCCCGCGGCCGAAGGCCGGGTGCTGCCGCCGGGTCGCCAGCATGCGCCGGGTCCAGTTCAGCAGCGAATGCGGGTCGCGGGCCTGCGACTCCACGTTGACGGCGAAGTAACCGTAGAGCGGGTCCATGATCGGCGGCAGCACCAGCGAGGCGAAATCCGCGCGGGAGAAGCCGCCGTTGCGGTCGATGGACCACTGCATCGGCGTGCGCACGCCGTCCCGGTCGCCCAGATGGATGTTGTCGCCCATGCCGATCTCGTCGCCGTAATAGATCACCGGCGTGCCGGGCATGGAGAGCAGCAGCGAGTTCATCAGCTCCACCCGGCGACGGTCGCGCTCCATCAGCGGCGCGAGCCGGCGGCGGATGCCGAGATTGATGCGCGCCCGCCGGTCGGCGGCGTAGGTGGACCACAGGTAGTCGCGCTCCTTGTCGGTCACCATCTCGAGCGTCAGCTCGTCATGGTTGCGCAGGAAAATCGCCCACTGGCAGTTGTCCGGGATGGCCGGCGTCTGCCGCATGATGTCGGTGATCGGGAAGCGGTCCTCCTTGGCGATCGCCATGTACATGCGCGGCATCAAGGGGAAGTGGAACGCCATGTGGCATTCGTCGCCCTCGCCGAAATAGTCCTTGGTGTCCTCCGGCCACATGTTGGCCTCGGCCAGCAGGAAGCGGTCGGGATAGGTGCGGTCCATCTCGGCGCGGATCTCGCGCAGGATGCCGTGGGTCTCGGGCAGGTTCTCGTTCGAGGTGCCGTCGCGCTCGATCAGATAGGGCACCGCGTCGAGCCGCAGCCCGTCGATGCCGAGATCAAGCCAGAACTTCATCACGTCGAAGACTTCCCGCAGGACTTCCGGGTTGTCGAAGTTCAGGTCCGGCTGGTGGCTGTAGAACCGGTGCCAGAAGTACTGGCCGGCCACCGGATCCCAGGTCCAGTTGGAGCGCTCGGTGTCGAGGAAGATGATGCGCGTGCCGGAATAGAGCGTGTCGTCGTCCGACCAGACGTAGAAGTTCCGCTCCGGCGAGCCCTTGGGCGCGTTGCGGGCGCGCTGGAACCACGGGTGCTGGTCGGAGGTGTGGTTGATGACCAGCTCCGACACCACCTTGAGGCCGCGCTTGTGCGCCTCCTCGATGAAGCGGCGCACGTCCTCGAGCGTGCCGTAGTCTGGCGAGACGTCCTTGTATTCGGCGATGTCGTAGCCGTCGTCGAGCCGGGGGCTCGGGTAGAACGGCAGCAGCCAGACGACGGTGACGCCGAGATCGGAAATGTAGTCGAGCTTGGACAGCAGGCCGCCGAAGTCGCCGATGCCGTCGCCGTTGGAGTCCGCGAACGACTTCACGTGCAACTGGTAGATGATGGCGTCCTTGTACCACTGCGGATCGACGCCGTCGCGGGACACCACGGTCCCGGCCGGCGCGGCGGTGTCGATGTTGGGCGAAGGAGCGTTCATCAGGCTTCTCCCGAGACTCTGGTCAGACGCCACACGTGGAACGGCAGGTCGTTCGGATCGAGATGGATCCACTGGGTCTTGCCGGTGAGCGTGAATCGGTTGCCGCGCATGAGGTCCTCGACCGCGATCGTCTCATGGTCGCCGAGCCCGAACTCCCACAGCGGGACCTCGTAAAGAGCGTCCTTCACGGCGTGCGGATCGAGATTGACGAAGACGAGCGCCATGTCCTCGATCCGGCCGGAGCCGTCTTCGGCGAAACGCGGCTTGCCGTAATAGAGAACGTGGTCGTCGAAGGCGTTGTAGAAACGGACGCCCAGATGGGTCTGGAGCGCGGGGTTCTCCTTCCGGATGCGGTTCAGCCGCGTGATCTCCGGAATGATGTTGCCCGGCTGCGCCCAGTTGCGGATGCGGATCTCGTACTTCTCGCTGTCGAGATACTCTTCCTTGCCGGGCAGGGCGGCGCTCTCGCACAGCTCGAAGCCGTTGTACATGCCCCACAGGCCCGACAGCGTTGTGGCGAGCGCCGCGCGGATCAGAAAGCCGGCGCGCCCCGAAGTCTGCAGGAAATACGGGTTGATGTCCGGCGTGTTGACGAAGAAGTGCGGCCGGAAGAAGTTCTTCGGCGCGGTGGTCGTCAGCTCCGTCAGATAATCGGCGATCTCGGACTTGTGGTTGCGCCAGGTGAAGTAGGTGTAGGACTGGCCGTAGCCCACCTTCGCCAGTCGATACATCACCTTGGGCCGGGTGAAGGCCTCCGACAGGAAGATGGCGCCGGGGTGCTTCGCCTTCACCTCCGCGATCATCCACTCCCAGAACGGCAGCGGCTTGGTGTGGGGGTTGTCGACGCGGAACGTGGTCACGCCCTCCGACGCCCAGAACAGCACCACGTCCCGCAGCGCCTCCCACAGCCCGGGAACCGCGTCCGGGCCGTAGAAGTCCACATTGACGATGTCCTGGTACTTCTTGGGCGGGTTCTCGGCGTATTTCATGGAGCCGTCGGGCCGCCACTTGAACCAGCCCGGATGGTCCTTCAGCCACGGGTGGTCCGGCGAGCACTGGATGGCGAAATCGAGCGCCAGCTCCAGCCCATGCTCCTTGGCGGCGGCGACAAGGGCGCGGAAGTCCTCCAGCGTCCCCAGCTCCGGGTGCAGCGCGTCATGGCCGCCGTCCGCCGAGCCGATGGCGTAAGGCGAGCCCACGTCGTCCGGGCCGGGGGTGAGCGTGTTGTTGCGGCCCTTGCGGTTGGCCGCCCCGATCGGGTGGATCGGCGGGAAATAGAGCACGTCGAAGCCCATGTCGCGGATCATGGGCAGGCGGCGGATCACGTCCCGGAACGTGCCGTGGCGGGTGGGATCGCCGCTTTCCGAGCGCGGAAACAGCTCGTACCAGCTTGCGAACTCCGCCTGCACGCGGTCGACGGTGACGCCGTAGGGCCATGTGCGGGTGGCGAAGGCCCGGTGCTCGGCGGCGTCCACGGCGGCGCGGGTCTCGGGCGCCAGCAGCTCCGCCACCCGCGCGCCCACGTCCGGTTCCGCCCGCAGCCGCAGCACGATGTCGGTCAGCGCCCGCGCGACGCTTGCGGGCGCGGAGGCCGCGATCTGCTCCAGCAGCGTCAGGCCCTCCTCGGTCTCCAGCCGCACGTCGAGCCCCGCCTCGCGCTTCTTGGTCAGGTCCCGGCGGAAGGTGCCGAAATCGTCCCACCACGCCTCCACCACGAACTCGTGCGCGCCCACGGTCTCCGGGGTGAAGCCGCCCCGCCAGCGGTCGTTGACGAGCTCCGCCAGCGGCTCGCGCCGCCAAGCGCCGCCAAGCGGCCGCCACAGCACGGAGGCGCCCAGGACCTCGTGGCCGTCGGCGAACACATCGGCCTCGACGACCACCCTGCGGCCCACTACCGTCTTCACAGGAAAGCGGCCGCCATCCACGCTCGGGCTCACCGCCTCGATGGCGATGCGCGGGCTGTCGGCGGCCTTGACGGCGTCGGGGGAGGGGATGGTCATGCGTCTCTCTCCTCGGCGGGCGTTTTGGTGGCTTGGAAAGGACGGCGCGTCGCGCAGGCGACGCCCCGCATTGGTGAGCATAGGTCGGTCGGCGCCGCCGTCCGACAACCCCGAACCCCCGCGATTAGGGAGGCGTTGCATGAGCGACCGGGACGTTCACATCCGCGATCTCGCCTACAGAATCTGGGAAGAGGCCGGCCGTCCCCATGGCGAGGACGAGCGGCACTGGGAGGAGGCGCAGCGGCGCTACGCCGCGGCGGCGCCGGCGGCCGCGTCCGACGAGGAGGCGGAGCGGGCGCGAAAGGAGGCGAGCCGCGCGCGCAAACGCGCCAGGCTTGCGGCCGAGCAGGCCAAAGCCGCCGCGGAAGCGACGCCCCAACCGGCCCCGAAGCCCAAGAAAAAGAAGGCCAGGTCGCCGGCCTGACGGAGGCGTGGTTCTTTCGCGATCGCGAAATGAACATGTGACCATCCGGAACGCGCGCGCGTCGCAGCCGTTGTTGTCCCCGTGACGGGACAGGAGCGGGCGACGCGTCGCCCGCCGAACACGGGCGAGGCGAGCGATCTCATGAGCGACATCAAGAGCGGCCGTCGGATCGAAGCGGGGCGGCCGACCATCCTTGGCGCGACGCCGGACGGCGACGGCGTCAACTTCGCCCTGTTCTCGGCTTACGCCGACCGGGTGCAGCTCTGCCTGTTCGACGAGGGAAACAACGAGGTCGAGCGCATCGACCTGCCCGAATACACCGACGAGGTGTGGCACGGCTATGTGCCCGGCCTGAAGCCGGGCCAGCGCTACGGCTACCGCGTCCATGGCCCCTACCGGCCGGAGGAGGGGCACCGCTTCAACCCGAACAAGCTGCTCGTCGATCCCTACGCCCGCTCGATCCTGGGCGCGGTGGACTGGAATCCGGCGGTGTTCGGCTACGATCTCGAGTCCGACGACAAGGACCTGTCCTTCAGCGAACTGGACAGCGCCCCGTTCATGCCGAAATGCGAGGTGGTGGATTCCGGCTTCGACTGGTCCGGCGACCAGAAGCCCAACGTGTCGTGGGACCGCACGGTGTTCTACGAGACCCATGTGCGCGGCTACACCATGCTGCACCCGGCGGTTCCCGAAGACGTCCGCGGCACCTTCGACGGACTGACGCAGAAGGACGTGATCGCCCACATCAAGGCGCTGGGCGTCACCTCGGTGGAGCTGCTGCCGATCCATTACTTCCTGGACGACGACTACCTGCTCGCCAAGGACCTCAAGAACTTCTGGGGCTACAACACGCTCGGCTTCTTCGCGCCCATGGGCCGCTACATGGGCAAGGCCGGGCTCGCCAGCTTCAAGCACATGGTGCGCGCCTTCCACGACGCCGGCCTCGAGGTCATCCTCGACGTGGTCTACAACCACACGGCGGAAGGCAACGAGCTGGGCTCGACGCTCAGCTTCAAGGGCATCGACAACCTGTCCTACTATCGCACCCTGCCGGACAACCACCGCTACTACATCAACGACACCGGCACCGGGAACACGGTGAACACCAGCCATCCGCGCGTGCTGCAGATGGTGACGGATTCGCTGCGCTACTGGGTCGAGGAATGCCATGTGGACGGCTTCCGCTTCGACCTCGGCACCATTCTCGGCCGCGAGCCGGAGGGCTTCGACCAGCGCGGCGGCTTCTTCGACGCGGTGGGCCAGGACCCGGTGCTGCGCGGGGTCAAGCTGGTGGGCGAGCCGTGGGACATCGGCCCCGGCGGCTACCAGGTCGGCGGCTTCCCGCCCGGCTGGGCGGAGTGGAACGACAAGTATCGCGACCAGGTGCGCGACTACTGGAAGCAGGGCGCCGGGCATCTCGGCGATTTCGCCGCCCGCGTCACCGGGTCGGGCGACGTCTACGACCAGCGCGGCCGCCGGCCGTGGGCTGGCGTCAACTTCATCACCGCCCATGACGGCTTCACGCTGAACGATCTCGTCTCCTACAACGAGAAGCACAACGAGGCCAACGGCGAGGACAACAAGGACGGCCATTCCGACAACCGCAGCTTCAACTACGGCGTCGAGGGCGAGACCGACGACGAGGGCGTGACCGCCGTGCGCGAGCGCCAGAAGCGCAACCTGATGGCGACGCTGCTGCTGTCCCACGGCACGCCCATGATCCTGGCCGGCGACGAGTTCGGCCGCACGCAAGGGGGCAACAACAACGGCTACTGCCAGGACAGCGAAATCTCCTGGGTGCATTGGGAGCTGGACGATCAGGACCAGATCCTGCTCGACTTCACCAAGCGGCTGCTGAAGCTGCGGGCCGAAAAGCCGATCCTGCGCCGGGCGAGCTTCCGTGACGGCATGGGCGTCGCCTGGATCAACCCGGTCGGCGGCGAGCAGACGCCGGAGCAGTGGGCCGACGAGGGCGCCGACTGCATCGGCCTGCATCTCACCACCGCGGACGGCGAGGAGGCGATCCTGATCTTCAACAGCCACGACGGGCCTGTGCCTTTCGTGCTGCCGGAGCGCGAGGGCGGCAAGCCCTGGACCGTGACGCTCGACACCGAGCGCCCGGCGGACGAGAACGCCCGCGAGGCGCCGGGCGGCGCCGAGCCGCTGGAGGTTCAGGGGCGGTCGCTGCTGCTGCTCACCTGAAGCCCCAATTGCGACGCATCCCGAGCTTAAGGCCTTGCGACGGTCGCGCTTCCCCGCGCGGCCGTCGTTTCGTGTTACGACCGCCTTCGCTGTCAGCCGCCGGACCCGCCGCCCATGCCGTTGATCTCCCGCCGCGCGCTCATCGGCTCCGCCGGCGCCGGCTTCCTGCTCGCGACCGGCGGCGGCGCCTACGCCGGGCTGATCGAGCCCACCATGATGCTCAACGTCACCGAATACGCGCTGACGCCGCCGCGCTGGCCGGCGGATTTCCGGCTCACAGCGGCGGTGATCTCGGACGTGCATGTGTGCGAGCCCTATGTGCCCATGAGCCGGGTGAAGCGGATCGTGGAGACGGTGAACGCGCTGAAGCCGGACATCATCTTCCACCTGGGCGACCATGAATCGACCCACCGCTTCGTCACCGGCCGGGTGCCGCCGGAGGAGTGGGCGGCGGCCTATGCGGACCTCGCCGCGCCGCTCGGCCTGTTCACCGTGCTCGGCAACCACGACTGGTGGAACAACGCCCGCAGCATCCGCCGGGCGCTCGACGGCGCGCGCATCCGCGTGATGGAGAACGAGGCTGAGCTTCTGAGCGTCAACGGCCGCCGCTTCTGGGTGGCGGGGCTTGGCGACCAGATCGCCCACTGGATCAAGCCCGGCCATTTCCGCGGCGAGGACGACCTGCCGGGCACGCTGTCGAAGCTCTCCACCGACGATCCCGCGCTGCTGCTGGTCCACGAGCCGGACATCTTCGTGGACGTGCCGGAACGGGTGTCGCTCACCTTCGCCGGCCACACCCATGGCGGGCAGGTGTATATACCCGGCTGGACCAACCCCTTCATTCCCTCCGCCTATCGCGACCGCTTCCGTTACGGCCACGTGGTGGAGAAGGGCCGCCACATGCTGGTCTCGGGCGGTTTCGGCATGAGCGGCCTGCCCATCCGCTTCGGCGTGCCGCCGGAGGTGCTGCTGGTGCGGCTCGGCGGCGCGGGCGACGCGGCGTAAAAGCCGGGCCGGCCGGCGTTCGCGCCCTTCCGCGGTCGATGTCCGCGCATCTTCGCATCCCGCGCGCCGCCGCGGGGGCGTCGATGAAGGGGGATGACATGGCGCGCCGCCCGGTTCGTTTCCGGCGCGTTTTCCCCCGCGCATCAGGGCTTTCACGTATTTGAATCGTCCGGCGCAACTTCTACGGGTGGCCGCTCCGCCATGGAGGCGGTTCAGAAGGCGATTCGTCCATGCGCATCATTCTCGTCGCGGCTCTCGTGCTTCCGCTGGGCGCCTGCGCCTCGATCACCCGTGGCGCAACGAACCAGCTCACCGTCACCACCACGCCGCCGGGCGCGTCGGTCCGCACCTCGCTCAACCATGCGTGCCAGAGCCCCTGCACCTTCTCGGTCGGCCGCAAGGACGAGTTCATCGTGACCGCGACCCTGCCGGGCTACCGCGAGGCCTCCGTTCCGGTGAAGACGAGGCTCGCCGGCTCCGGCGCCGCGGGCTTCGCAGGCAACGTGCTGCTGGGCGGCGTGGTGGGCATGGGCGTGGACGCCGCGACCGGCGCGACGCTGGAGCATTACCCGAACCCCGTGGCGATCACGCTCGAGCCGGCGGCGCCCTCAGCCGCGCCGGCTCCGTCGAAGCCCGGCCGCAGGACAAGCCCGGCCCAGAAGCCGGTGGCCTTCAAGTCCGAGGCCTTTCCGAGCAGCTGAGACGACTGCCGGCATCGTGAGGACATACAATATTGACATTGTATGCAGCCATTCCTAGCTTCCGGTCGCCTGGCGTTTCGCCGGGGCCGGAAGAAGGGACGACCGCGATATGTCCGACACCGTCTATCCCCGCCAGAACCCTTACCGCGTCGGCGTCCGCGGCCTGTGCCCGCGCTGCGGCGAGGGCCACATGTTCCAGGGCTTCCTGAAGTTGCGGCCGAACTGCGAGGTCTGCGGGCTCGACTACTCCTACGCCGATCCCGCGGACGGCCCGGCCTTCTTCGCCATGACCTTCGCCTGCCTGCCGTCGGCCTTCTTCGCGGTGTGGCTGGAGGCGGCCCATCAGGCGCCCTACTGGGCGCATCTGTTCACCACCCTGCCGATCATGCTGGTGACGCTGCTGCCGCCGCTCCGGCCGCTGAAAGGGTGGCTTGTGGCGAGCCAGTATTATCACAAGGCCGCCGAGGCCCGGCTGGTGCGCCCCGGCGACGACGCCCCCAAGGTCGATTGGGTGGACTGACGTACGCCGGGAGCCGCTCCGGCTCCGCCTGCCGCGAAGCCTTGGACGCCGGCCGCCTGTGGCCGGCTCCCGCGCTCACCTCCGCTTGGGTCCGCTCCGCCGGCCGCCGGCTTTGAAGTTGGCCGTCATCATGTCGGGCTTTTCCCGCCGGATCAGATCGCCGTTGCCGAGCGGCGTGGCGCGGTCCGTGCCGGGGCCCATATCGTCGAGGCTCGGCTTGGCCGCGCGCGTGCGCGGCGGCTCGTTGGCGGAGCGGCCGTAGCGGCGGTCGCCGGCGTAGCCGCCGGCCGAGCGCTCCACGTCCGACTGCCGGGCGAGCGGGTCGTCGGAAATGGCGAGCTCGGTGGCCTGCAGGCGCTTGATCTCGTCGCGCAGCCGGGCGGCGGTCTCGAACTCCAGATCGCCGGCGGCCTTGCGCATGCGCTGCTCCAGATCCGCGAGCGTGGCCTTGAGGTTGTGTCCGGCCTTGGGCGCGTCCTCGGCGAAGCCCTTGTCCACGGTGACGCGGTCCCGCTCGTAGACCGAGTTCAGGATGTCGCCGATCTCGCGCTTCACGCTTTCGGGCGTGATGCCGTGCTCGGCGTTGTAGGCGAGCTGCTTCTCGCGCCGGCGCGCGGTCTCCGCCATGGCGCGGGCCATGGAGCCGGTCTCGTGGTCGGCGTAGAGGATGACCTTGCCGTCCACGTTGCGGGCGGCGCGGCCGATGGTCTGGATCAGCGAGGTCTCGGAGCGCAGGAAGCCCTCCTTGTCCGCGTCGAGGATCGCCACCAGCGCGCATTCGGGAATGTCGAGGCCCTCGCGCAGCAGGTTGATGCCCACCAGCGCGTCGAAAGCGCCGAGGCGCAGGTCGCGGATGATCTCGATCCGCTCCAGCGTGTCGATGTCGGAGTGCATGTAGCGCACCCGCACGCCGTGCTCGTGCAGATATTCGGTCAGATCCTCGGCCATGCGCTTGGTGAGCACGGTGATCAGCGAGCGGTAGCCCTTGGCGGCCACTTCCTTCACCTCGCCCAGCAGGTCGTCCACCTGGGAGCGCGCGGGCCGCACGTCGATCTCCGGGTCCACGAGGCCGGTGGGGCGGATGACCTGCTCCGAGAACACGCCGCCGGTCTGCTCCATCTCCCAGCCGCCGGGCGTGGCGGAGACATGCACCGTCTGCGGGCGCATGGCGTCCCATTCCTCGAACCGCATGGGACGGTTGTCCATGCAGCTCGGCAGGCGGAAGCCGTATTCGGCCAGCGTCGCCTTCCGCCGGAAGTCGCCGCGGTACATGCCGCCGATCTGCGGAATGGTGACATGGCTTTCGTCGGTGAAGACGAGCGCGTTATCGGGCAGATACTCGAACAGCGTGGGCGGCGGCTCGCCCGGCTTGCGGCCGGTGAGCCAGCGCGAATAGTTCTCGATGCCGGCGCAGGAGCCGGTGGCCTCCATCATCTCCAGATCGAACTGGGTGCGCTGCTCCAGCCGCTGGGCCTCCAGCAGGCGGCCCATCTTCGTGAGCTCGGTGAGGCGCGCCTTCAGCTCGTCCTTGATGCCCTTGATGGCCTGGTTGAGGGTGGGCCGCGGCGTCACGTAGTGGGAGTTGGCGTAGACCTTGACCGCCGCCATCTCCTGGATCTTCGCGCCCGTGAGCGGGTCGAACTCCTGAATGGACTCGATCTCGTCGCCGAACAGGCCGATGCGCCAGGCGCGGTCCTCGTAATGGGCCGGAAACACCTCGATGGTGTCGCCGCGCACCCGGAACGTGCCGCGGGTGAAGTTCACGTCGGCGCGCTTGTACTGCAGCGCCACCAGATCTGCCATGAGCTGGCGCTGGGGCACGCTTTCGCCCACCCGCAGCGTGAAGGTCATGGAGGTGTAGGTCTCCACCGAGCCGATGCCGTAGATGCAGGACACGGAGGCCACGATGATGACGTCGTCCCGCTCCAGCAGCGAGCGCGTGGCCGAGTGGCGCATGCGATCGATCTGCTCGTTGATGGACGATTCCTTCTCGATATAGGTGTCCGAGCGCGGAACATAGGCTTCCGGCTGGTAGTAGTCGTAATAGGACACGAAATATTCGACGGCGTTCTCGGGGAAGAACGACTTGAACTCGCCGTAGAGCTGGGCCGCCAGCGTCTTGTTGGGCGCGAGGATCAGCGCCGGGCGCTGGGTCTGCTGGATCACCTGCGCCATGGTGAAGGTCTTGCCCGAGCCGGTGACGCCCAGCAGCACCTGGTCGCGCTCCTCGCGGCGGATTCCGTCCACCAGCTCCGCGATGGCGGTGGGCTGGTCGCCCTTGGGCTCGTACGGCGAGGACAGCTTGAAGGTCTGGCCGCTCTCCAGCTTCTCCGGCCGGGGCGGGCGGTGCGGAACCCACGGCTTGCCCTGCAGTTCGGGCCGACCGTGCTGGATGAGATCCTCCAGCGCCTTCACCGTGGCGGACACCGAGGCGGTGGCGTCGAAGCCGGCGGGCAGGGCGGCCAGATCGGTCTCCGGCACGGCGCCGAAGCCGCGCGGCGCCTTCTGCGGATCGGGGACGGCGGCGGGAACCGCGTCGCGCTTCTGCTTGCGCTTGCCCTTTTCAGGCGCGGCCCGGGCGCGGGCGGGCGCTTTCGGCTCCGCCGCGTCGGCGACGGCCGCTTCGCTCGCCGCCTTGCGGGTCGCCTGTTCCGCCACCTCCAGCCGCGCGGCCTCCGCCGCGTCGGTTCCCCGCCCGAGCGCGCGCAGCAGCGCAGCGTCGTCGGAGACGGCGCCCAGGTCCACGGGCGTTCCGGCGTCGAAGGCCGCCTGAGGCTGCTCCGAGAATCCGGGGGAGGTGCGGCGGGGGGATTTGGGCATGGGGCCAATATGGAGCCGGGGGCGGCGGAATGCGAGGCCGGCGCGCCGTGCTATGCTGCCCGAAAACGTAAGGGGGGAAACGTCGCCATGCGCCGCATTCTGCTTGTGGGTGTCGCCAGTCTTGTTCTCGCCGCGCCGGCGGCGGCGCAATCGGCCTGCGCGGAGCTCTGGGGCGAGCGCAACGCCGTCTACGCCCGTGCCGGCTACTGCTTCAAGACCGACCGCGCCATCCGCGCCTTCGGCAACGCCGGCTGCCAGTACGACCGTCTGGAGGACGTGCCGCTGTCCGACCGGGAGCGGGCGCGGGTGCGCGACATCCAGCGCGAGGAGCGCCTGCTGCGCTGCCCGCGCTGACGCAGGCTTCGGGCGTGCGCAACGGCGCTCAGGCCGCGTCGCGCCAGCCGTAGAGCCAGTCCAGTCCCCCGAGCAGCGCCGACGTTGGGGCGGCGGCGAGCGCCAGATTGCGCGCCGTCGCGGCGAGGCCGCCGAGATGGTCGATGCGCGCCTGCCGCCGGGAGGCTTCGGGCAGGCGCCCGACCCGCATCAGCCGCGCCTTCTCATAGGCTCCGAGCGGGTCGGGGCCGCCGTCCGCGATCAGGCGGGCGAGGGTGGCGGCGTCCTCGATCGCGAAGGCCGCGCCCTGGCCGAGCGAGGGCAGGGTGGCGTGGGCCGCGTCGCCCAGCAGGGCCAATGCGCCGCGCCGAAGCCGCGGGGCGGCGGGACGGTCGAACAGCGGCCATTCGGTCCATGGTCCGGCGCCCGCCGCCAGCGTCCGGGCGGGATCGGCCCAGCGCGCCACGCGCTCGACCGGCGTCATGCTCCCGAGGGCTCCGATCAGCACCACATTGGCCTCGCGGCCGCCGCGCACGGGATAGAGCACCAGATGGGCGCCGGGCGCGAGCCAGACGCTGACATGATCGAGCGGGAAGGCGCCCGGCAGCCGCTCCGCCGGGACCACGGCGCGGTAGGCGACGAGCCCGGTTTCGCGCACGGCGGCCGACAGTTTCAGCGCGCCGCGCACCGCCGAGCGCAGCCCGTCCGCGCCGACGCCGAAGCGGCCCTCCCGGCGCCCGGCCGCGCCCTCGCGCGTGACCGTGAACGCCGCGCCGCCCCCCAGCGTCTCCGCCGCGGTCACGGCGCCGCCGAGGTGAAGCGCGGCGCCGGCCTCCGCGGCCACGGCCTTGGACAGAACGGCGTGCAGATCGGCCCGGTGGATGACCCGGTAGGGCGCGCCCCAGCGCCGTTCGGCCGTTTCGCCCAGCGGCAGCCGCCGCAGCAGGCGGCCGCTTTCGGCGGCCACGATGCGCACGCCCTCCGGGCGGCTCGCCGCGGCGTCGAGCGCGGGGCCCAGGCCGAGCCCGTCCAGAATCCGGCTGGCGTTGGGCGCGAGCTGCACCCCGGCCCCGACCTCCGACAGGATCGCGGCGCGTTCAAAGATTTCGCAGGCCACGCCGCGCCGGGCAAGGGCGAGGGCGAGCGTCAGGCCGCCGATCCCTGCGCCGGCGATCAGGACGGGCGCGGCCATGGGGCGTCGCGCCGTCTCAGGCCGCCGCCGGTCCGCGCCACAGGCAGCCGGCCGGATCGGACGCGTCCGCGTGCAGGCTCGCCCGGAACTTGTAGTGGGTTGAGCAGTAGGGGCAGATGATCTCGTCGTCCGAGCCCATGTCCAGATAGACGTGGGGGTGGTCGAACGGCGGCTTGGCGCCGATGCACTGGAACTCCCGCGCGCCGATGTGGATCACGCTCACGCCCGTGTCGTTGGCGAAATGCGGCGTTCCGTGGTCGGCCATGGCGCGTTCTCCCGGCGCTTCGAGGATGTGCGCCAAGGCTTAAGTCCTTCGCGGCCGCCCCACAAGCAGGTTCGGCTTTCGTATAAGCCTCAAGGCGGCTAGAACCGTCGCGGGAAAACGTAAGAAGCGGGAGTTCAGCCGCCCTATGCCGACCTTCGACTCCGACGGCCTGACGCTCGCCTATCGCGACGAGGGCGACGGCGATCCGATCCTGCTGATCCACGGCTTCGCCTCCAATCTCGACGTGAACTGGGTCGGGCCGGGCTGGTTCGACGTGCTGCAGGCCGACGGGCGGCGGGTGGTCGCCATCGACAACCGCGGCCATGGGGCGAGCGAAAAGCTTTACGATCCGGCGTTCTACGGCTCCGACCTGATGGCTCGGGACGCCGTCCGGCTGCTGGACCACCTGAACATCGCCCGCGCCGACGTCATGGGCTACTCCATGGGCGCGCGCGTCGCGGCGCTGCTCGCGATCGAGTCCCGCGGGCGGCTGCGCAGCGCCATCCTCGGCGGCATGGGCGACGGTCTGCTGCGCGGCGCGCCCTCCGCCGACGACATCGCCGAAGGGCTGGTGGCCGACAGCGTGGACGACATCGCCAACCCCACGGCCAAGATGTTCCGCCGCTTCGCCGAAGCGACCGGGGCCGACCGCCGGGCCCTTTCCGCCTGCATGCGCATGCAGCGCACGCTGGTGGATCCGGAAAAGCTCGGGACCATCACGACCCCGACGCTGGTCGCGGTCGGGACCGAGGACGAGGTGGCGGGCGATCCGCAGGCGCTCGCGGACCTGATCCCCGGCGCGGAGCTGCTGCTCATCCCGCGCCGCGACCACAACCGCGCGGTCGGCGACAAGGTCTACAAGGCCGGGGTGCTGAGCTTCCTCGAACGGCGGCCGTGAGCGGCGCCGCGCTTCGGTAATCCTGCGGCGCCGATTATTGCAGCCATGCGACTTTGATCGCCTGCGCGGCGCCCCATCTGTGGTATGGAGCGGGGGACCTTATGGTCCGGGAGCACAACGAGATGGCCAAACTGGCGCGCGCCGAAAGCCACAACCTGATGACGCTGGACCCCACCTGGGCGCGGATTCGCGCCGAGGCCGACGAGGTCGTGCGCCGCGAGCCGGAGATGGCGGGCTTCATGCTCGCCACCATCCTCAATCAGGACAGTCTGGAAAGCGCCGTGGCGCATCGTCTCGGCGCGCGACTCGACCGCGACGAGGTTCCGGGCGACCTGATCCGCCAGACCTTCGAGGAGATGGCGGCGGCCGACGCCGAGATTCCCCCTTCGCTCCGGGCCGATATTTCGGCGGTGGTGGACCGTGATCCCGCCTGCAACCGGGCGCTGGAGCCGCTGCTGCACTTCAAGGGTTTCCACGCCATCCAGACCCACCGTCTGGCGCACTGGCTGTGGACCACGGGCCGCCGGGACTTCGCGCTCTACCTGCAGAGCCTGTCGTCCTCGGTGTTCCAGGTGGACATCCATCCCGCGACCCGCATCGGCCGCGGCCTGTTCTTCGACCACGCCACCGGCGTGGTGATCGGCGAGACCGCGGTGATCGAGGACAACGTCTCGATCCTGCACGGCGTGACGCTGGGCGGCACCGGCAAGAGCAACGAGGACCGCCACCCGAAGATCCGCCACGGCGTGCTGATCGGCGCGGGCGCCAAGATCCTCGGCAACATCGAGATCGGCCATTGCTCGCGGGTTGCGGCGGGCTCGGTGGTGCTGCACGACGTGGCCCCCAACCTCACCGTCGCCGGCGTGCCGGCCCGCGTGGTCGGCGCCTCGCCCTGCGCGGAGCCGTCCCGCAGCATGGACCAGATTTTTTACGACGCCGGCATCTGAACGCGTCCCCCGCGTCGGCCATGAAGGCATAGCGTCATGTCGCGCACCCATCTTTTTCTCGTCCTCGCGGGCCTCACGCTCGCGGGTTGCGCTATCGATCCCGCGGAGCAGCGGGCGATGGACATCGCCCAGTGCCGCGAATACGGCATGCGGCCGGGCACCGAGGCCTTCGCCAACTGCCGCATGACGCTGGACGTGGAGCGCAAGCGCGAGCGCAGCCGCCGTCTCGACGATCTGGACCGGCCCTATTGGGGGCCGTACGGGCCCTACGGCCGCTGGTGAGAGCGGCTTGCCACGGCCGCCGCGCCGTGGCACTTCCGGCGTCCGACATCGGCCGCCGCTTCGGCCGCCGGCCCCTCATCCAGACCTCTCCGGGAGACGACCGTGGACAAGCTCGAACTCGAGCGCGTGCAGAGCTACATGCGCAAGCTGTTCCAGAACCAGACCATCCGGGTGACCAAGCGTCCGCGCAAGGACGACAGCGCCGAGGTCTATCTGGGCGACGAGTTCGTGGGCGTGCTGTTCCGCGACGACGAGGACGGCGATCTGTCCTACAACTTCCAGATGGCGATCCTCGAGACCGATCTCGACTGAACGTCCCGGATCGGGACGGCATGGGCCTTGCTGCGGAAGGGCGTCTGATCCACCGCGGCAAGGAGGAGCCCATGTCGCCCGTCCTCGCCAGCGCGCTGACGCTGGCCTTTGGTTTCGCCCTTTCAGGGCTCGCCGCCTCCGCCTTCGAGGCGGCCACCGCGCGGCGCGCCAGCTTTCGCCTGCTGCGCGCGCCGGACGTGCTGGCCGTGGTCGCGGTGCCGCTGGTCACCATCGCCGCGCCCTACATGATGGCGCGCAATCTGGCGGCGCTGCGCCGGGAGCGCCGATCCACGGTTCTGGGCGTCGCGGCCGGCACGGTGCTGGCGGGCCTGTGGAGCCTTGCGCTAGGGTCCGCGGCGCTGCAGGCGCTCGGCGTCTGACGCCCGGCGCTCCGCTCGAACAGGCAAGGACACCTCATCCATGGCGCTTTACGAACTCGACGGCGTTCGGCCGCAGACCCCCGCCAACGGACGCTTCTGGGTGGCCGACAGCGCGGACGTGATCGGCGACGTGGTGCTGGAGGAGGACGCCAGCGTCTGGTTCGGCGCGGTTCTGCGCGGCGACAACGAGCGCATCGTCATCGGCGCGCGCTCCAACGTGCAGGACGGCTGCATCCTCCACACCGACCCCGGCTTTCCGCTGACGCTGGGCGAGGACGTGACGCTCGGCCACAACGCCGTGGTGCACGGCTGCACGATCGGCGCCGGCAGCCTCATCGGCATGGGCGCGACCATCCTCAACGGCGCGAAGATCGGGAAGTCCTGCCTCGTGGGCGCCAACGCGCTGGTGACCGAGGGCAAGGAGTTCCCGGATTTCTCCATGATCGTCGGCTCGCCCGCCAAGGTGGTGCGGGAGCTGGGCGGCGAGTGGGAGATCCGCCTGCTCGGCACCGCCGGCCGCTATGTGGCCAACGGCCGCCGCTACGGCGCAGGATTGAAAAAGATCGGCTGACCGGGCTCCAGGATCGTTCTTTCTAGGCAAGGGGCGTGATCTGTCGCGCAATGGCGCTTTGCGTCGACAGGTGCTAGAAGCGCGGCCCACAAGCGGCCATATGACGCGCGGACGACGTTTTCGTCCCCGTATGGTCGCTTGAAGACCTTGGAGAGCATGATGTCCGAGCGTTGGAGCCCGTCCAGCTGGCGCAACAAGCCGATCGTCCAGTCGCCGGTCTATCCGGACACGGCCGCGTTGCAGGCCGCCGAGGCCCAGCTCGCCAGCTTTCCGCCGCTCGTTTTTGCGGGCGAGGCGCGCAAGCTGAAGAAGAAGCTGGCCCAGGTCGCGGCGGGAGACGCCTTCCTGCTGCAGGGCGGCGACTGCGCCGAGGCCTTCGCGGAGCATTCCGCCGACAACATCCGCGACTTCTTCCGCGTCTTCCTGCAGATGGCGGTGGTGCTGACCTACGCCGCCTCCTCGCCGGTGGTGAAGGTGGGCCGCATCGCGGGCCAGTTCGCCAAGCCGCGCTCGGCCCCGACCGAGACCGTGGACGGCGTGGAGCTGCCGATCTACCGCGGCGACATCATCAACGGCGCCGACGCCACGCCGGAGTCGCGCATCCCCGATCCGCGCCGCCTGCTGGAGGCTTACCGCCAGTCGGCCGCCACGCTCAACCTGCTGCGCGCCTTCGCGAACGGCGGTTACGCCAATCTCGATTTCGTGCATCAGTGGATGCTCGGCTTCGTGAAGGAGAGCCCGCAGTCCGGCCGCTACCAGGAGATCGCCGACCGCATCGCCGAGGCGCTCGACTTCATGCGCGCCTGCGGCATCGACCCGGAGGCGAACCCGGAGCTGCGGACCACCGAGTTCTTCACCAGCCATGAGGCGCTGCTGCTGGGCTACGAGCAGGCGCTGACCCGCGTCGACTCCACCACCGGCGACTGGTACGCGACCTCCGGCCACATGATCTGGATCGGCGACCGCACCCGCCAGCTCGACCACGCCCACATCGAGTACTTCCGCGGCGTGAAGAACCCGATCGGCCTGAAGTGCGGCCCGTCGCTGAAGCCGGACGAGCTGATGCGCCTGATCGAGGCGCTGGACCCGGACAACGAGCCGGGCCGGCTGACCCTGATCGCCCGCTTCGGCGCCGACAAGGTGGGCGACCACCTGCCGGGTCTGGTGCGCGCCACCAAGACGGAAGGGCGCAACGTGGTGTGGTCGTGCGATCCCATGCACGGCAACACCATCAAGTCGGCGTCGGGCTACAAGACCCGGCCGTTCGACCGCATCCTGCAGGAGGTGCGCGGCTTCTTCGACGTGCATTCGGCCGAAGGCACCCACGCCGGCGGCATCCATGTGGAGATGACCGGCAAGAACGTGACCGAATGCACGGGCGGCGCCCGCGCCATCTCGGACGCGGATCTGCGGGACCGCTACCACACCTTCTGCGACCCGCGCCTCAACGCGGAGCAGGCGATCGAGCTCGCCTTCCTGGTGGCCGAACGCCTCAAGAAGGAGCGCGTCGCCCGCGGCCGTCGCCACGTGGTGGCGGCCGAGTAAGGATCTTCGGACGGCGCGCCTTCAGGACGCGCCGTCCTTCCTTGCCGGGCGCGGCCGGACAGGGCCGTGCGGGGCGTTCTGGCTCCATGTGCGCGGCGGCGACCTCCATGAGACGCGGGACAGCCATTCGGCGACGTCTTTCGCGACGGCGCGGTCCGTCACGCGCCGTGGGGCAGGGGGGCTTGCCGCCCGCTCTCCGGCGACAGCGCCTCGATGATCCCGCAATCGCGCACCGCGCCGTGGCGGCATTGGTGCACCATGCCCTCGAGTTCGTCGCGCAGCGCGGTGAGGTCGGCGATCTTGCGCTCCACCTCGGCGAGATGGGCGCGCGCGATCTCGTCCACCGCCGCGCAGGGCCGGTCCCGCTGGTCGGCGAGGTCGAGCAGCGCCCGCACCTGATCGAGCGAGAAGCCCAGATCGCGCGAGCGGCGGATGAAGCTCAGCCGGTTCAGATGACTGCGGTCGTAGGCGCGGTAGTTGCCGGCGGTGCGGCGCGGCGGCGCCAGCAGGCCGATGCGCTCGTAATAGCGCACGGTCTCCACCTTGGCCCCTGCGGCGCGGCCCAGCTCACCGATGGAAAGAACGTCTGACATGGCTTGACCCTGTAGCGGCTACAGGGTCCATATGGTGCGTCACGTCGGAAGTGTCGAGGTGACGAGATGGCTGACCCCAGCGCGCTGAAGTTCCGCATCGAGGGCATGGACTGCGGGTCCTGCGCCGCGAAGATCGAGACCGCCATGCGGCGCCTGCCGGGCGTGTCCGAGGTCGAGGTCAGCGTCACCGCCGCCTCCATGGCGATCGCCGTGGACGAGGACCGCACCAGCCGGGAGACCATCCGGTCCAAGGTGAACGCGCTCGGCTTCCGGGCGCTCGACGGCGGCGAAGGCCACGGCCGCGACGGCCATGCCCACGATCACGGGCACGACCATGGCGGACCGGACGACCGGCCGTGGTGGCGCACGCCGAAGGGCGTGAACGCCATCGTCTCCGGCGCCCTGCTCGCGCTCGCCTGGGGCGTGTCGCTGGCGGAGCCGCACTGGGCCGCCTGGCCCTACGCGGCCGCGGCTCTGGTGGCGCTCGCGCCCGTGGTCCGGCGGGCGGCGGCCGGCGCGCTCAACGGCACGCCGTTCAGCATCGAGACGCTGATGGCGGTGGCGGCGCTGGGCGCGATCGCCATCGGCGAGGCTCCCGAAGCCGCGGTGGTGGTGTTCCTGTTCGCCGTCGGCGAGCTCCTGGAGGGGGTGGCCGCCAGCCGGGCGCGGGCGGGCGTGAAGGCGCTGGTGGCGCTGATGCCCAACTCCGCGCGCCGCATCCGGGGCGAGGCCATCGAGACCGTGCCGGCGTCCGACCTCGTGGCGGGCGATCTCGTGCTGGTGCGCCCCGGCGACCGCGCCCCCTCCGACGGCGTGGTGCAGGACGGCGTCTCGGACATGAACGAGGCGCCGATCACCGGCGAGTCCCGTCCCGTGCCCAAGGCGCCCGGCGCGACGGTCTATGCGGGCAGCGTCAACGGCGACGGCGAGCTGCGCGTCGCCATCACCAAGGCCGCCTCGGACAACACCATCGCCCGCATCGTCGCCATGGTGGAGGAAGCGCAGGCGACCAAGGCCCCCACCGCCCGCTTCATCGAGCGTTTCAGCCGCTGGTACACGCCCGCCGCCATGGTTCTGGCGCTGCTGGTGATCGTGCTGCCGCCGCTGCTCGCGGACGGCGACTGGCGCACCTGGATCTATCGCGGCCTCGCGGTGCTGCTGGTCGCCTGCCCCTGCGCGCTGGTGATCTCCACGCCCGCCGCCATCGCCTCGGCGCTGGCCGGCGGCGCGCGTCGCGGCCTGCTCATCAAGGGCGGGGCCGCGCTGGAGACGCTCGGCCATGTGACCGCTGTCGCCTTCGACAAGACCGGCACGCTGACGGAAGGTCGCCCCCGGGTCGTGGACGTTGTGGCGATCGACGGCGGGGAGGACGAGGCGCTCGCCAAGGCGGCGGCGGTGGAGCGCGGCTCCAGCCATCCGCTCGGGGCCGCGATCCTGGATGCGGCGCAGGCGCGGGGCCTCGCCGTGCCCAACGCCTTCGGCGGCTCGGCCGCTCCGGGGAAGGGCGTGACGGCCAGGCTGATGTCCGGCTTCGTCACCGTGGGCTCGCCACGGCAGGCGGCGGAGAAGGGCCTTCTTTCCGCCTCCGCCGCAGAACGGGTCGCCACGCTCGAGTCCGAAGGCAAGACCGTGGTGGCGGTGAGCGAGGGCGAGCGGCTGATCGGGCTGGTGGCCATGCAGGACACGCTGCGTCCGGACGCCGCCGCGGCGCTGGCGCGGCTGAAGGCGCTCGGCCTGCGCGCCATCATGCTGACCGGCGACAACGCCCGCGCCGCCGCCGCCATCGCGGGCGAACTGGGCGTGGAGCACAGGGCCGAGCTCCTGCCCGACGCCAAGCTGGCGGCGATCGCGGAGCTCGGCCGCGACGGCCCCGTGGCCATGGTGGGCGACGGCGTGAACGACGCGCCCGCGCTGGCCGCGGCCTCGGTGGGCGTCGCCATGGGGGGCGGAACCGACGTGGCGCTGGAGACCGCGGACGCCGCCCTGCTCTCGAACCGGGTGTCGGGCGTGGCCGACCTGGTGACGCTGTCCCGGGCGACGCTCTCCAACATCCACGTCAACGTGGCGCTGGCGCTCGGCCTGAAGGCCGTGTTCCTGGCCGCGACGCTCGTCGGCTGGGCGCCGCTGTGGATGGCGATCCTCGCCGACACCGGCGCCACCGTGCTGGTGACCGCGAACGCGCTGCGCCTGCTGCGGTTCGATCCCGCCTGACCCCACGTTCGCGCCAAAGCTGAACCGCGGCCGAAGGCCCGCCTGCCCGTAAGGGCGGCGGGCCTTTTTCATGCGGCCCGCGCGGAAAACCTGTCACAGGGTGAACCGTCTCTAAATCGCCCCCCGTTTTGACGCCCGCGCGTTAACACATGGCCAACCAAATGATCGCCTGCATTTCTTGCGCGAAACTGTCGTGGTAAACGAATTCACCCCCATATCTGTAAATAACTCGTCTCTATTTCATTTATGAAAAGCAAACATCGAATATAAAACTGCCCATCTCCATTTAGATGGAATTCAAATCCCATGTGAGATGGTCTTTCCCGGGACAGGACGGGAGACACCAATGACTAACCTTTTCAAGAAAAGCGCCGTTTATATTCTGTTTGGACTGATGACCGGCGGATTCACCCTGACGCCGGCGGCCTCCCAGACCGTCAAGGTGGCGCAGTCCACCACCATGGAGGTGATCGGCGGGGCCAAGCCGCCCATGGGCTGGCTGCAGTTCTGCAAGGCCTTCGCCAGCGACTGCGCCGTGAAGCCCGCCAAGCCGGTCCGCGTGAAGCTGAGCGCCGCCAAGCTCGCCGAGCTCGACCGGGTCAATCGCGCCGTCAACGCCGAGATCGCGCCCGTGACCGACATGGAGCTCTACGGCGTCGAGGAGCTGTGGACCTACCCGACCGAGGGCAAGGGCGACTGCGAGGATTACGTGCTGCTGAAGCGCCGGGCGCTGATCGAGGCCGGCTGGCCGCGCCAGGCGCTGCTGATCACCGTGGTGCGCGACCTGAAGGGCGACGGCCACGCCGTGCTCACCGTCGTCACCGACCGCGGCGACTACGCCCTCGACAACCAGGCCGAGGACGTGAAGCCCTGGGCCGACACCGGCTACACCTTCGTGAAGCGCCAGTCCCAGGCCGACGCCAACCAGTGGGTCCTGCTCGGCGACGGCATCGGCCCGGTGGGCGTCGCCACCGCGCCCTGATCGCCTGAGATTTGGAACACGCGGTCCGGTCACCCGTCCCCACCCCGTCCCCGACCGGACAGCGCCAGAGGCCGGCCCGCGCAAGCGGCGCCGGCCTCGCCGTTTTCAGGCGAGCCGATAGACGCCGTTAAGCCGCGGCGCGCCGTCGGTCTCCGCGAGGCCCCGCGCCACCAGATCCTCGAGATGGGCGAACACCGACAGGGCCGCCGCCCCCGACAGGCCCGGATCGAGCCCGCGGTAGAGTTCGGCCACAAGCTGCGCCGCCCGGCGCTCGCCCTCCTTCAGCCGGGCGAGGATCGCGGTCTCCCGCATCAGCCGGTGGCCGATCAGATGGCGCACGAAGGTGCGGGCCTGATCGAGCCTGGGACCGTGACCGGGGAGATAGATCTCCTCCTCCCGCGCCATCAGCCCGCGCAGCGAGGCCATGTAGGGCGCCATCGCCCCGTCCGGCGGCGCCACGATCGAGGTCGACCACGCCATGACGTGATCGCCCGAGAGCAGCGCGCCCGCGCCCGGCAGCGCGAAGGCGAGATGGTTGGCGGTGTGGCCCGGCGTCGCCACCGCGACCAGCGCCCAGCCGTCGCCCTCCACCGCCTGCCCGTCGGCGAGCTCCACGTCCGGCCGGTAGGCGGCGTCGGAGGAGGCGTCGAGCAGCGCGCCTTCGCCCTCCTCAAGCGCCCGGAACGGCCGGTGCGGCCCGGCGCCGTAGACCGGCGCGCCGGTGGCGGCCTTCAGCGCGGCGAGCCCGCCCACATGGTCGAGATGGCTGTGGGTGACGACGATGGCCTCCACCGTCTCGCCCGTCACGGCCGCGAGCAGCGCCGCGAGGTGCGCCTCCGAACGCGGCCCCGGATCCACGATCGCCACCCGCCCGCGCCCGACGACGTAGCTGTTGGTGCCGGTGAAGGTGAAGGGCGAGGGATTGGGCGCGAGCACGCGCCGCACGCCGGGGATGACCTCGACGGCGACGCCCGGCTCGGCGTCGCGGCTGCGGTCGAAGGTGAGGTCGTCGCTCATGATCCTGCTCCCCGGACGCCGTTTCGTGACGGAGGCCGCCCGTGGCCTTCGCGGCCGAAGCGCGCCGAAGGCCCCGCTCGTTCCGGCGGCGGGCGCTCGCCCGCGATGACGGGCGTCGGACCGCTCCCTACCGCAGTTCGCGCCGGACCGACACGCCCGATGAAAGCGGATGCGGGGGCGCGCGCAAGACTTTCGCGCGAAGCCGTTGCGCCGGGACCGCGCTTCCGGCTATCCATCCCGCTCGCGTCGCAACGGACGCGCGATGGGGCGTCGCCAAGCGGTAAGGCAGGGGATTTTGATTCCCCCATGCGGAGGTTCGAATCCTCCCGCCCCAGCCAAAATCTTGCATAAATAACTGAAATATATCGGCCAATTTCGTGGCGTCCCTCGCAGTTCGGCTGATCGTCTCAGTCGGCCGCCATCCGGCGGTCGCAGCGGGAGGGGCGCGCATGAAATGTCTCTTCGAACGCTGAGGCGTGTTTCTCCTCCGAAGGGCGGCGCCACGCGATCTCAGATCGGCGCCTCAGCGATCCGACTTGGTGGGAGCCTTCTCGTCCGCGATCGGCAGAAGCCGAAGTCCGGGCTTGGACTATAGGCTGGATCGCAACGCCTTTTCGCGAAAGCCCGCATGTCTCCCGAGTTCACCAAGGCCAAGCTCGCCCAGCTCGTCCCAGGTCTTTGCGACATCTTCCGGTCCAGCCAAACGTGACAGCTTCTGGCAAAGCCCGCGCGGTTCACTCGGCGCCGCGTGCGCCCGGTAGGGAGCCGCCATCAGCACACCCGCGCAGCCCGCCGGGGACGGAAGGCCGTGCAGCGAGCTTGGAGAGGGGCGCGCGTCGCCGCGTCAGCCGCGGTCGCTGCTCCAGGCGGTGACGAAATTGGCGGCGGCGGCGCGTTCGTCCGAGGAGGCCTTGGTCATGGCCTCGTCGTAGAGCTGGACGATCCAGGCGTCGGCGTCGCTGGCGGCTTCGCGGGCGAGGGTCAGCCACATGAGGCCGCGGGCCGCCTGACGCGGCACCTCGGCGCCGTTGAACAGCATGTGGCCGAGCACGGCCTGGGCCTCGCGCTGGCCCTTGTTGGCGGCGAGGCCGAGCCAGCGGGCCGCCTGCCGCACGTCCTTCTTCACGCTCTGGCCGTCGAGATACATGCGGGCCAGATTGTACTGGGCGTCCGGGTCGCCGAAATAGGAGGCGGCGTAGGAGAACATCTCGCGGGCGCGGGTGGCGTCCGGGCCGATCGGGCTGTCCGGGATGCCGTCGAGATAGTAGTTGCCGAGCGCCACGAAGGCGTTGGCCACGAAGCGGGCCTGCACCGTGTCCGGCGCGTCGTCGGCGTGGGCGTTGGCGATCTGGCTGAAATAATCGAAGGCCTTGACCTGATCCCGGTCGACGCCGTCGCCCTCGGCGTACATGCGGCCGAGCTTCCATTGCGCCATGGCGTGGCCGCGCTTGGCGGCGTCGATCAGCGAGGTGAGGGCGCTCGCCTTGTCGCCGGCGATGTAGGCGCGGGCGCCGGTCTGGAACTGCTCGAACGGCGAGGGCTCGGATTTGGAGGCGCTTCCGGCGCCCTCGAAGGCGCGGGCCGCGCCGCAGGCGCAGGTGAGGGCGAGCGTGGCGGCGAACAGGGCGTGGGATACGCGGACGGCGTTCCGGAAGGAGCTGCCGGGCGACAGCCGGAACGGACGCGGCGAAACGGGAGCCGCAGACCGGCTCATCCGTCCCCCAATGTCGAGTGCTCTCGCGTCCATGGTCCCGCTTATGCGCTGGCCTGACGGCCCCATTGAGGCGTCCGGCCGACGTTCCTGTGGCGGGATCCGGCCCGGGCGCCACGATCGGCGCCGACGGTTTCAGACCACTCGCGACCCGCTGACGGAACGCCCCGATCCCCCCGGATCGGCATTAACCAAGATACGCAGTGACTTCAGCAGGTTAGGCTTAGGGGTGATGGCGCTTTGTGGCGAGACGGCGGCGAATCTGTCCCTCCCGCATGGCGGTCCCCGCAGGGCGCGGGGTCTGTGTCGTTCATGCCACATTCAGAAAACCGGGCTCACCCGGCGCGGCGCCAGGGGAAAAGCCAGGTCTCGGTCAGCGTCTTCGCGCCCGCCTTGAGCACCGCGCGCACCACGGCCTCCTCGCCCGGCTGCTCGATCTCGTGGTCGAGGAACAGGCGGAAGCCGTTGATTTCCGGGTTCGGCACCACGAAAGCGGCGTTGATCTTGCCGGTGCTGGCGCTGGTTTCCGTCACCACCTTCCGCGGGTCGTCCAGCCAGTAGGCTAGGTCGCCGCCGGCGAAGTCCACGATGAAGCGGCGCACGTTCTCGGGCGCGGCGGAAGGATCGCCGGAGGCGCGGGGATCGGTGACGAAGGTGTGCAGCGCGCGCCCCTCCGGCGACAGCCGCTCGGCGAGCTTCAGCGAACGGATCTGGTACGAGAAGCGCAGGGTGGCGCCGGGCTCCGCGGCGGCGTCCGGCACCCAGTAGGCGACGACGTTGTCGAAGGTCTCGTGGTCGGTGGGGATCTCCACCAGCTCCACCCGGCCCGGCCCCCAGTCGCCCTGCGGCGCGATCCAGTAGCTCGGGCGCAGGTCGTAGCGCACCTCAAGGTCCTGATAATGCTCGAACAGCCGGTCGCGTTGGAGCAGGCCGAAGCCGCGGGCATGGCCTTGGGGAAACAGGGTCTTCTCCAGCTTTCGCGGATTGATCAGCGGCCGCCAGAGCCACTGGTCGTCGGCGCCGTGGACCAGCAGGCCGTCGGAATCGTGCACCTCCGGCCGGAAGCCGCGATACTGGCGGCGGTCGTTCTCGCCGTACTGGAACATGGAGGTGAGCGCCGCCACGCCGAGCTTCGGGATGCTGACGCGCGGGAACAGCGTTGAGCCCACGTCGACGGTGGTCTCCTCGCCGGGCGTGATCACCATGCGGTAGGCGCCGGTGAGCGACGGCCCGTCCAGAAGCGCGTGGACGACGATCCCGGTCGCCGCGGCGCCGGGCTCCTCGACCCAGAACTCCCGGAAGAACGGAAACTCCTCGGGCTGCTGCTCGCCGGTGCCGACGGCGACGCCGCGGGCGGAGATGCCGTAATGCTGGCCGGCGCCGAGGAAGCGGAAATAGCTCGCGCCGAGGAACACCGCCAGCTCGTCCGACACGGTGGGCTTGTTCAGCGGGTAATGCAGCCGGAAGCCGGCGAAGCCGAGGTCGATGGGCAGCCGGCCTGGGGCCTTGTTGCCGCCGAAGTCGAACAGGCCGGAATCGTAGGGGATCGGCGCCGGCACGCCCTCGCGCACCAGATTCACCACCACCGGCTGCTGGTAGAGGAAGCCGAGGTGGAACAGCTCCATGCTGAAGCCGCTGCCGCCCTTGGCGAAGTAGGCCCGGTCGCGCTTGAAGCGCACGTCGCGGTAGGCGTCGAAGCCCATGTCCTTCAGCGCCTGCGGCAGCTCCGCCTTCGGCTCGACGAAGGGCTCGGCCGCGAGCCGACGGGCGCGCTCGATCACCACCCCATGGTCGAAGACGCGCGGCGCGTCGCTGGGCGCTGGCGGCGGGGTCTGCGCGGAGACGCTGGCGCTTGCGAGCGCGCCGGCTCCCGCGCCGAGCAGAACGACGGCGTCGCGACGGGTCAGCATGGTGTTCGCCTCATTGAAAGTTCGCCCCGGCGGGACATAGGGCGGATGCGGCGGCGCAACAGACGCCGCCGCCGGTCACGATCCGCCGAGCTGGCGCAGCGCGGCCTCGATCTTGGCGAGCCGGGCGGCGTAGTCGGCGCGCTTCTCGCGCTCGCCCTCCACCACCTCCTCGGGCGCGCGGGCGACGAAGCTCTCATTGGCGAGCTTGCCGTCGATGCGCTTGATCTCGCCCTCGGCCTTGGCGCGCTCCTTGGCGAGGCGGTCCTTTTCGACTGCGATGTCGACCACGCCCTCCAGCGGCACGGCCACGATCTGGCCGCGCACCAGAAGCTGGATCGCGCCCTTGGGCGCGGCCTCCGCGAAGGAGACGCCGGACACGCGGGCGATGCGGGAGAGCGTCGGGGCCGCGCGTTCGGCGCGGGCCTTCAGCGCCGCGTCGGCCTCGACCAGCACCAGCGGCAGCGCGGCGGAGACCGGCACGCCCATTTCGGCGCGGGCCGAGCGCAACTCGGTGACGAGCTCCACCAGCCAGCCGATTTCGGCCTCGGAGCCGGCGTCGCCGAGCCCCTTGAGCGACGGCCAGCGGGTGAGCGCCAGCACGTTGGCCCGGCCGGCGGCGCCGGCGCGGGACGCCCACAGCTCCTCGGTGACGAACGGCATGAACGGGTGCAGCAGCGTGACCGACAGATCGAGCACATAGGCGACCGCGGCGCGGGTCTCCGCGGCGTCCGGGCCCTGGTCCTCGCCCTGCAGCACGGGCTTGGCGAGCTCCAGATACCAGTCGCAGACCACGTTCCAGACGAAGCGGTAGACGGCCGCGGCCGCCGCGTCGAAGCGGTAGGCCTCGAGCGCCGAGGTGACCTCCGCCGTCGCCTTCTCAGCCTCGCCGAGGATCCAGCGGTTGAGCGTCGCCTTCACCGTCGCCGGATCGAAGCCGGCGGCGGGCGCGCAGCCGTTCATCTCCGCGAAGCGCGAGGCGTTCCAGAGCTTGGTCGCGAAGTTGCGGTAGCCCTCGACGCGGGCGCGCGCCAGCTTGATGTCGCGCCCCTGCGCCGCCATGGCGGCGAGGGTGAAGCGCAGCGCGTCGGCGCCGTAGGCGTCCACCAGCTCGATCGGGTCGATGACGTTGCCCTTGGACTTGGACATCTTGGCGCCCTTCTCGTCGCGGACGAGGGCGTGGATGTACACGTCGCGGAACGGCACCTCCTTCATCACATAGAGGCCCATCATCATCATGCGGGCGACCCAGAAGAAGATGATGTCGAAGCCCGTCACCAGCGCGGCGTTGGGGTAGTATTTCGCGAGCTCCGGGGTCTCGTCCGGCCAGCCCATGGTGGAGAACGGCCAGAGCGCCGAGGAGAACCAGGTGTCGAGCACGTCCTCGTCGCGGGTCAGCGGGGTAGGGGCGCCGTAGCGCGCTTCGGCGGCGGCGAGCGCCTCCGCTTCGGTCTCCTCCACGAAGATCGCGCCGTCCGGCCCGAACCAGGCCGGGATGCGGTGGCCCCACCAGAGCTGGCGCGAAACGCACCAGGGCTGGATGTTCTCCATCCACTCGAAATAGGTCTTGGACCAGTTCTCCGGGATGAAGCGGGTGCGGCCGTCGCGCACGGCGGCCATAGCCTCCACCGCGAGCTTCGCGGCGTCCACGTACCACTGGTCGGTGAGATAGGGCTCGATCACCACGCCGGAGCGGTCGCCGTGCGGCACCTGATGGACGTGCGGCTCGATCTCCACCAGCAGGCCGCGCTCCTCCAGCAGCGCGACGACGCGCTTGCGGGCCTCGGCGCGGTCGAGCCCGTCGAGCGCCAGCGTCTCGGCGTCGGGCGCGGAGCCGTCGAGGAAGTCCTCGTTGCCGGCGAGCGTCACCGCGCCGTCCGGGGTGAGGATGTTGATGAGCTTCAGCCCGTGGCGCTTGCCGACCTCGAAGTCGTTGAAGTCGTGCGCGGGCGTGATCTTGACCGCGCCGGTGCCCTTCTCCGGGTCCGAATAGCTGTCGGCGACGATCGGGATGCGGCGGCCGACCAGCGGCAGCAGCACATGCTTGCCGATGAGATGGGTGTAGCGCTCGTCGTCCGGGTGCACGGCCACCGCCGCGTCGCCCAGCATGGTCTCGGGCCGCGTGGTGGCGACGACGATGGACTCGTCCGAGCCCTCGACCGGGTAGCGCAGGTGCCAGAGATGGCCCTTCACCTCCACCGACTGCACCTCGATGTCCGAGATGGCGGTGAGCAGCTTCGGGTCCCAGTTCACGAGGCGCTTGTCGCGGTAGATCAGGCCGTCCTTGTGCAGGCGCACGAACAGCCGGACCACGGCGCGGGACAGGCCCTCGTCCATGGTGAAGCGCTCGCGTGACCAGTCGCAGGAGGCGCCGAGGCGCTTCAGCTGCTTGAAGATCATGCCGCCGGACTCGGCCTTCCACTCCCACACGCGCTCGACGAACTTCTCGCGGCCCATGTCGCGGCGGCCGGGCTCGCCCCGCTGCGCGAGCTGGCGCTCGACGACCATCTGGGTGGCGATGCCTGCGTGGTCCATGCCCGGCTGCCACAGCACGTCCTTGCCGCGCATGCGCTCGAAACGGGCCAGCACGTCCTGCAGCGTGTTGTTGAGCGCGTGGCCGATGTGCAGCGAGCCGGTGACGTTGGGCGGCGGGATGACGATGCAGTAGGGTTCCGCGCCCGGTTCCGCGCCGGCGCCGGCGCGGAAGGCGTCCACCTCCTCCCAGCGCGCGCCGATGCGGGCTTCGATGTCGGCGGGGGCGTAGGTCTTGTCGAGCATGGCGGGCCTTCGGGCGTGCGGGTCGCGCCGGCTCTGCGCCGCCGCGAACGGGATCGTGCGGTCTTGAAGCGCAGCGGCGCGCCGGGTGTCAAATCCGGCGTCCGCATGAGCGGGTCTTAACGCGCCTCCCGGCGCAGCCGCGACGTCATCTCGAACACGTCCACCGGGCAGGCGTCGATGCAGCTTCCGCAGTTCACGCAGTCGCCGGACAGGATCAGCGTCGAGCCCTTGCCCTTGAGGGCGGGGGTGATGACGTGCGGCTCGGTGCAGACGTTGAAGCAGGCGCCGCAATTGGTGCAGTCGCCGCGCCGTTCGGCCGCGACGCGCGTGACGCTCGCCCTGCCGATGAGGCCGTAGAAGGCGCCGACCGGGCAGAGATGGCCGCACCAGCCCCGGCGGGTGATCAGCAGGTCGAGCAGGAACACCGCCGCGACGATGGTCCAGCCGGCGCCGAGGCCGAAGATCAGCCCGCGCTGGAGCACGCTGACCGGGTTCACGAACTCCCAGGCGATGGTCCCGGTGGCGAGCGAGGCGAGCAGCGCGCCGGCGAGCACCCAGTGCCGCGTGCGGCGGTCGAGCTTTCGGTCGCGGGTGATGCCGAGCTTCTCCCGCAGCCAGTGCGCCGCGTCGGTCACGATGTTGACCGGACAGATCCAGCCGCAATAGGCCCGGCCGCCCACCAGCGCGTAGAACAGCGCGATCAGCCCCGCGCCGAGCATGGCCACCCCGATGGGCGCGGTTCCCGCCACCACGGACTGCGCGAACATGAACGGATCGGCGAGCGGCACGACGCCCAGCAGCTCGCTCGAGGCGAAATTGCCGCGCACGATCCACAGGCCGGCCAGCGGGCCGGCCATGAACACGCCGAGCGCTGCGATCTGGGTCGCCCGGCGCAGCAGCCACCACTTGTGGCCCCGGAGCCAGCCCTTGGCCGCCACGCCCTCGGCCCGCGCGGACGCGGTGAAGGAAAAGCCCTTCATGCCGGCCGCCCGGCGGGGTTTCGGCCCCGGCCGCCGAGGCCGAGCTCACGCGGCAGGACGCGGATCGCCGCCCGGTCCACCACGCAGTGTTTCTCGCAGGTGCCGCAGCCGGTGCAGGTCTTGGAGTGGACCACGGGGATCAGCATCCGCCGGCCCCGATGCGTCTGCCATTCAAGGGTGATCGCCTCGTCGGAGATGGGGCAGACCCGGTGGCAGATGCTGCAGGTCATGCCTTTGTAGTTGAGGCAGGTCTCCTGCCCGACGAGCACCGCCACCCCCATGTCCGCCTTGCGGATGCTGGGCAGGTCGCGGTCCAGCGCGCCGGTGGGGCAGGCTTTGGCGCAGGGCGCGTCCTTGCACATGTAGCAGGGCGTCTCGCGCGCGATGAAGAACGGCGTGCCGAGCGCCGCCGGATCGCCGAGTTCGGCGAGCCGCAGCGTGTCGAACGGGCAGGCCCGCACGCACAGGCCGCAGCGCACGCAGGCCGCGAGGAACTCGCTCTCCGGCCGCGCGCCGGGCGGGCGCAGCGCCTTCGCCTCCGCGTCCCGGGCGGATTCCACGTAGGCCGTCAGCGCGAGGCCGGCGAGGCACGCCACGCCGGCCGCCTTGGCGGCGCCGGTGAGCATGTCGCGGCGCGACGGCGCCTTGCTGTCGGCCATGGAGGTCTCCTTCGCCCTCAGTTCGCCGCCACGTCGAACTCCATGCGGATGATGGGGTGGATCCAGCAGCGCACGATCACATGGCCGGCGTGCTTCAGCGTGGTGCGCTTGGTTGTGCGGGGCGGCTGGGTGTCCAGCGTCTCGACCGTGCCGTCCTCGTAGGTGAGGTAGAGATTGTGGGCGATGTCGGCGTGGTTCACGAAGGCCAGCGTGTCGCCGAGCTTCGGCTTCACGCCGGTGTCCAGCACCTCGGTGTGGTGGATCGGGATCTCAAACTCCTCGGCCGCGGCGGGCGCCGCGACGGCGATGAGGCAGGCCAGAAGCGCGCTGCGGAGCAGGATGGGGGCCATGAGGCGGGGTCTCGTCAGGGAAGCTGCGGCAGGGCGACCGGGGCCGCCTCCGCCTTCAGGGTTTCGAGGAAGGCGATGAGCTGGCGGCGTTCGGCCTCGCTGAGATCGAGCGGCTTCATCTCGAACGACAGGCTCGGCCGCTTTTCTCCGCCCTTGGCGTAGTGCTCGACGACGTCGGCGAGGCTGCCGATCTGGCCGTCATGCATGTAGGGGCCCTGCATGCGCAGGTCGCGCAGCGACGGCGTCTTGAAGGCGTTCTGCATGGCGACCACGCTCGGCGGCGCGAACTTGCCGCGTCCGCGGTCGTCGCTCGCCGTCAGGCCGATGTCGTGGAAGCTGTCGTCGGTGAAGCGCCAGCCCGAATGGCAGGCGGCGCAGCCGGCCTTGCCGTTGAACAGCGCGAAGCCGCTCTTGGCGTCGGGCGCGATGGCGGTCTCGTCGCCTGCGATCCAGCGGTCGAACGGCGCCTCGCCCGAGACCAGCGTGCGCTGGTAGGTGGCGAGCGCCGCGGTGACGTTGCGGGCGCTGATCGGATCGTCGCCGCCGAACGCCCCCGCGAACAGCGGCCCATAGCCCGCGACCGCCTTCAGGCGCTCAACCACGAGATCCATGGTCATGTTCATCTCGTCGGGCGCGGTGATCGGCATGCGCGCCTGCGCCTCCAGGCTGTCGGCGCGGCCGTCCCACTGGAAGGCGGCGCCCCAGGCGAGGTTGCGCACCGGCGGCGTGCGCCGATGCAGCGTCGCCATGCCGAAGCCCACCGCCCTGGGCAGGCCGTCGGTCCAGCCGAGACTCGGGTTGTGGCAGGTCCCGCAGGAGACGCTGCCCGAGCGCGACAGGCGCGGATCGAAGAACAGCGCCTTGCCGAGCGCCTCCTTCTCCGGGGAATGGGGATTGGCCTTCGGAAACGGCGTCGCGTCCGGGCGCCGGAACTTGGCCTTCAGCGCCGCGAGGTCGGCGGGCGCGGCCTGCCCGGCCGGCTCCGGCGCGGCGCCGACGCCCGTCGTGACCGCATAGGCTGCGGCGCAGACGAGGACGCTCCAGACGGCCAGAACGCGGTGTCCCAACATCAGATTCCCAACTCGCTTTCTGTGCGTCTCACGCGCGCGCCGTCAGGAGGCGAGCGCCAGGGCCTCGCCCTGCCGGCGGGCGATCTCGGCGAGCAGCACCTCGCGCGCGGCGAGATCGGCGAGGCTGGCGATCGGCGCGAGCCGGGCGCGGGCCTCCTCGTCGTCGACGTCGCTCGCGTCCGGCCGCTCCAGCGCGGAGGCGATCCGGTCGCCCATCTCCCGCGCCATGTCGACGAACTCGGCCAGCGGCCGGTCCCTCAGCCCGGCGCAGCAGGCGGCGGCGCCGGAATGCACCAGCATGTCGAAGGTGATCGCCCGGCCGTTCCGCGCCGCCATGGGCGGGAACGGCGCGCGGCCCTCGCGCCAGGGCCGCAGCACGGCGTTGGCGTTGAGCAGCCGCCAGGCGGAGTCCGAGGCGTTGCGGGCGCGCTGGTAGATGCGGATGAGCGGCTTCAGGTCGTCGGCCACGTGCTCCACGGCGTCGAGGTCGATGTCGAGCGCGCTTGGCCGGAACGGGGTGCAGCGCCACCGGGCGCCGTGGCGGGGGTCCGCCACGCGCCAGCCGGCGAGCGCCATGCCCCGGCCGAGCTCCAGCGCCCAGCGGGCGAGCCGCTCGTCCACGTCCCGCCGGCAGGCGGCGAGGGCGGCGAAGGGATCGCCGCCCTGCACCCGGTAGATGATCTCGTTCAGCTTGCCGGATTCGTCGCCGTAGAAGGCGATCTCCGCCTTCATGCCCTGCACGTCCCGGAAGTAGACCCGGTTCACCGCTTCGGCCCGGACGTCGATCTCCCAGGTCTGGGTGACGGGATTGCGCACGAAGAAGCCGACGACAATGTCGCGGGCCGTGCGGTCCGCCTTCGACGCCGCGACGGACGGGGCGGGCGTCTCGGGCTTGAGCGCCCCCATCAGATCGTAGGGAATCCACATGGCGAAGTCCTCCGGTCCGTCAGGCGCGCGTCACTCGACGACGACCTTGCCGGTCATGAACGGATGCGGGGTGCAGATGTAGTTGTAGGTTCCGGCCGTGTTGAACTTGACCGTGAAGGTCTGGTTCGCGCGCAGCATCGGGCCTTCGAGGTCCTTCTCCAGACCGGCGCCCGGCTTGAAGTGGACGTTGTGCGGCAGCGCCTCGGTGTTGGTCCAGGTCACGGTCTCGCCGGCCTTGACCTTCACTTCGGGGGTCTGGAACTTCATCTTGGCGATCTTGACCTCGGCGCCGCCCGAGGGCGCCTCCGAGACGACTTCGATCGGGTCGGCGGCGAGCGCGGCGCCGACTGGGGCGACGGCGAGGGCGGCCGCGAGGATGAGGGAACGCATGGGTGTCACTCCGGGATGAGAGGGGGCGTCGCCGGGTGGCCCGCGGCGCGTGAGGCCGCGGGCCGGAAAGGCGATCAGCTCGCCTTGCCGACAATCGGGGAGATCGTGCAGTGGTAGGTCATGGCGTCGTCTTCGGCGCCGAAGCACCAGATGATGTCGTTGCCGAACTCCGGCCGGTACACCGGCAGCTCGCCTTCGGTGTTCAGGCAGGCGCAGCGGCCCGACACGTTCTGGCCGCAGCAGTCGCGGTAGGAGATCAGGTAGGTCTGCTTGTCGGTGGGGTTGTAGCAGCTCGCGACCCAGGAGCTCGACGCGAGCTTGGTGCCGGGCGGGCAGCTGGTGAGCGAGCCGCCGGAGCAGTCGCAGATGTTGCCGTCGATGGAGCAGTGCCGCCAGTAGTCGCAGGCCTGGATGTCGTTGTCCTGCGGGACCCACTTGCCGCGCGGGTCGCCCGCGCTTTCGGCGGCGTTGGCGCGGCTGACGCGGCCGCGGCGGTCCACCGGGAGCAGCGGCACCAGGGCTGCGCCCGCCACCGCGGTTCCGACGCGGCCGATGAAGCCGCGGCGGCTGGTGCGGCCCGCGACCTTGCGGGTGAGCGTTTCGAACAGGTCGTCGAACTGGGATTTTCCGAGCATTGTTTCCCCCATCTTCCGTTGGGTTTTGTTGGATGTGAGCCGTGGAAGGCCGGCCGGGTCAGGCCGCGTGGGCGCCGTGGGCGTGCTTCCGGGCGGTCATGAACTGCTGGATCGAGGCGAAGCCGCTCTTGTCGGCCTCGAGCAGGCTCTCGAGATGCTCGCGGGTGTTGGTGAGGCCCTTGGCGCGGATCACGCCGTCCGCGTCGAGCAGAACGCCGTAGGGGATCTTGCCCACCTGGAAGGCCATGCCGACCTCGGCCGAGACCACGTAGCGGATGTCGCCGAGGTCGTGCTTCTCTAGGAAGCGCTGGTGCTCGTCCGGCTGGCCGTCGCTGATCATGACCACCGCCACCTTCTCGGCCTTTGCGATCGACTTGATGATCGGGAACAGCTTGTCGCAGACCGGGCAGGTGGGCGCGGTGAACATCAGCAGGGTGGGGCGCTTGGTGGCGCTCGCGCCGCCGATGCGGACGCCGGCGCCCTTGTGGTCGGGCAGGTCGAAGGTCGGCGCCGCGTCGCCGATGTCCGGGCCGTGATCGGTGATCATGGCGCCCATGGGCGAGGAGCGTTCGTGCAGCAGGCCGATCTGGCGGAGAAGCCCGAGCATGACGACGGCGACGCCGATGAAAGCCAGCCAGAGCAGGACGTTCGATGCGATAAGAAACTGCGTCGTCATCGCCTTCATCCTTTCGAGGTGAGGGAGGGGGCGCGGCGCGCGCCGGCGGAGAGGCCGCCGAGCAGCGAGGCGCTGAAGTAAAGGAGCATCGCGAGGCCGGCGGCGGCGACGCCGACGGCGAGTTCGACCGGCGCCGCCGGCCGGGCCAGCGGCAGCGCGGCGGCGAGGCCGCCCGCCGCGAGCGCGAGGACCGCGTTCCGCCCCACCAGCCGCCAGCTCAGCGGCTGCTTCAGGCCGTCGCGGAAGCAGCCGCAGTCGATCGCCGTGCGCCCGCGGACCACGTTCGCCCCGATGGCGAGGCCGAACACGATCAGCAGGCCGCTCGCGGTTCCGGCGGCGTAGGGAGCAACCGCCGGAACCGCGAGGCCTGCCGCCGTCGCGAGCTCCACGAAGGGCAGCGCGGCGGCGACGGGACGGGCGAGCCGCTCGGGCAGGATCCGGAAATTGCGGACCACCCCGAAGAACTCTTCCGTGCGGCGCAGCTTGGAGAGCGCCGCGCCGGCGAAGAGCAGGATCAGGAACGACCGGAGAAAGGTCGTGACGAGCGGCTCGGCGATCAGGGACATGGCGATCACATGTCCGCGGTGGTGATCACCTGCGGGCCGTGGCCGAGCTGGTTGACCGCGGCGGTCTCCTTGCCGGTCTCCGGATCGTAGATGAACAGCGTCTTTTCGCCGGTCGAGAGCGCGTAGAGCTGCGGCTTGGCGTCCTGGCTCACGCCGACGGAGTCGATGTCGCGGCCGAACTCGATCTTCTTGACCCGCTTGCCGGTCTTGGCGTCGATCACGAACACGAAGCGGCTCGGGGCCTTGTGCTTCCACTGGGCGCGCTGGTCGCCGAGCAGGAAGATGCGGTCGCTGCCGCGGTGATAGGCCACCTGCTGCCAGCCTCCGGGCGCCCAGCCGGCCTTCTTCTCCTCATCGGTGAAGGCCTCGATGGCGGGCAGGAACTTGGCCTCGCCCGAGGACAGGTCCGCCTGGAAGATCTTGCCGGTGTAGGTCGGCCACACCAGACGGCCGTTCTTGGGCGAATAGGCCGGATGGTTGATGAGGTACTCGTTCTCCTTGCGGAACACCTCGGTCTTGGCGGTCTCGTCCTTGCCGTCCGCGCCCATGGCGACCTTCAGCAGGCTGCCGTCGCGGCAGTGCATGAAGAAGGTCTGATCGGTGACCGGGAACACGTGGTAGCAGTCCGGCACGGAGATGGTGCGGCTGAACTTCTTGGACGCGAGGTCCACCACGCCCACCGCCGGCGACGGGGAGAACTGATAGAACAGCAGCGTCTTGTTGTTGGGGGTGAGCGCCGTCATCCACGGATAGGTGCCCACGAGGAAGCGCGGCGCGTTCGGCAGCTCGATGTCGGCGGTGGGCTTGTAGGTCTTCGGGTCGAAGATCTCGATGTAGTCGGTGCGCTTGCCCCGCGAGATGCGCTCGAAGGTGGTGCTGACCTGGCCGAAGAACGAGCCGTCGCTCGCCACCACCGGATTGGGCAGGAAGCCGCTGTCGGTCATGCCGACCACGCGCGCCGTGTCGCCGTCGATGACGTACTGCTGGGTCAGCGACGCGAAATGCGCGGGGTCGTTCACATAGACGCGGCGGGGATTGATCGCCGGCGCCTCCAGGACGACCGGGTCGTCCTCCTTGCCGGCGGCGAGATGGGCGGCGGCGGCCTTGGCGCCGGCCTGGCCGTGGGTTTCGGCGGCGGCCGCGGGGCCTGCGGCGAGCAGGGCGGCGAAGGCGGCGGAGCCGAGCAGGGCGGCGCTCATGCGGAGCATCGGCCGCGCAGGCGTATGGGCGTGCGTCATCATTTCCTCCTTGAGGCGAGGCGAACCGGGAACGGAAAAGGAAAGAGGCGGGGAGTTGCGCCCGCCGGGCCGGGTTACAGCGCGGCGAGGGTCAGGAGCGCGGCGCCGCCGGCGACCAGCAGGGCGCCGTCGACCATGGCGGCGCTTTCCTGGCGACGGGCGAGCCAGTTCTGGACCGCGATGTCGCTCACCGGCAGGTAGTTCACCGCCATGGGCAGGAAGCGGCCGGCGTTGAACACGGCGAACAGGGCGATCGCCAGCGTCGCCTCGCCGCTCAGAGCGGCCGCGGCGGTGACGAGGTAGAGGATCGGCGTCTGGACATAGGTGAGGTAGTTGAGGCCGAGCGACAGGCCGTAGAGCCCGCCGATGAACCACATGGGAAAGCGCTGGCGCGCGTCATGGGGCACCTGCGCCCGGCGCTGGGGGTAGGGCACGCGCAGGAAGCCGAGCTGGTGCGCGCCGTAGATCAGCCCGGCGACGCCGAGGCCGACCAGCGCCCAGACGGTCGCGCCAGAGAAGCCGATCAGCGAGCCCGCGAAGCCCAGAGCTCCGCCGAGGATGGCGGCGCCCAGCGCGTAGCCGAGGCCGTGCAGCGCGAAGGCGGGCGTGAAGCCGGCGAGCGACCGGGCGGAGTAGCGGCCATGGGGGCGCAGCAGGCACAGGCTGGAGTAGCCGCAGGGCGACCATGTGGACAGCAGACCGCCCGCGAACGCCATGCCGACCAGCACGGCCGAGGCCATGGCCGGGACGGACACGGACGGGGCGGCGACCAGCGGCGCCGCGACGCCGAGCGCGCCGGCGGCCGCGAGCACGGCGGCGCGCACCGTCCGGGACTGCTCCTTCGGAAAGATCACGCAGTCGGCGACGCTCTCGCCGGTCATGGGGGCGAGCGAAATCGTTTCGCCGTCGGTCGGCGCCATCGCAGCCATGGGTCGTTCCTCCAACAGATCGCGTTCTTGGACGCGGGCGTCGCCTTGTCGGCGCGCGTTGATGTTTCCATAGGAGAAACAAAAATTCTGGTCAATCGAATTTGAGCCCGATCAATGCGCACATGAACGCATTTTGATCAGAGTAAATGCACATCTGATGCGCTGAATGCTCATTCCTGCGCCTGTCACGGGTGCATCACATAACCGTGAGCCGGCGGATCGCCGTCCATTGCGCCCGCAGAGTTTTTCAACTTCCGCGATAGGTGGCGTAGGCGAAGGGGGAGACGGTGAGCGGGACGTGATAGGTGCCTTCGGGCTCCGACACGCCGAAACGCACCGGAATCACGTCCAGAAAGGCGGGGTCGCCCCCGCCGTCGCCCGAGGCGCGGAAATGCGCGCCCACATGGAACAGCAGCTCATAGGTGGCGATCGGGACCGGACGTCCCGCGATCAGCCCGCCCTCCACGCGCCCATCGGCGTTGGTGACGGCGTCCGCTATAAGCCGCGGCGCGCCGGCGCCGAGCTCCATCAGTTCGATCCGCACCCCCGCCGCAGGGCGCCCGGCCGCCGTGTCGAGCACATGGGTCGACAGCCGCCCATGGCGGGCGAGGGGCCCAGGACCCGTCATCCGCTCGGCGAGCCTCAGCGCCGCGATGCGGTTGACCTCGGCGATCCCTGTCGCAAGCTCCTCCGCCGGGGCGCCGTCCAGCCGGCGCTCGAACTGGCGCAGGATCGACGCCTTGCCGTGGCGGCGGATGCACAGCACGAAGGGAAAGCCGAACCGGGACTGATAGGCCGCGTTCAGGGCGGCGTAGCGGTCGAACTCCTGCGCCTCGAGGTCGTCGAGCCCCGCGCCGGCGTGCTCGGACGCCGAGGCCTCCGCGACCGGGACGGAGCCGCCCTTGCGCCGCCCGAGCGGGGGGTGGTTGATCAGCAGCCGCCGCCGGGTCTCCTCATGGGCGCCCAGCACCGCCGCCTCCAGCGCCGCGAACAGCGCGGCCACGGTGGCGAAGGGCCGCCGCGCGGCCGCCTCCCACGCCACCCAGGGCGCGTGCTCGTAGACGCCGTCGAGCGCCGCCACGACGCCTTCGGCGTCGAGCGCGTTGAGATCGTCCAGCGACACGGTCATGACGGCGGCCTCCGGTTCATCAAGCCTCATGCGCGGCTCAGGCCTCCCGGCCCACGACGCATTCGATCTGGCCGTGGGGCTCGTCGGTGGGCAGGAACGCCACGTCGCCATGGGCGAGCCCGAAGCGGGAGAGATCGAGCGGGATGTAATGTTTGTTGGGGCAGGCGAGGCGCAGCCGGTCGATCCCGGGGGCGGCGGCGAGGGCGGCCTCGCCCATGCGGTAAAGGCTGTCCTGCACGCTGACGCTGTAGGTGGTGGCGAAGACGCGCAGCAGCGCCTCGAGAATCGCGGCGTTCGTCGCCTCCGGCCGTTCGGGCGTCGCCGTCCAGCGCCAGCGGGCGTCGAGGCGGGTGGCGAGCAGCCGGTCGGTCGTCGGCGCCAGCGTGGTGTAGGCGTCGCGGAAGAAGTCCGCCCAGCCGGACTGGGTGGTCTTCAGGATCGCCACGCCCTCCACGCCGGACCACAGCGTCGCGCCCTCCCGCGTGGCCTTGAGGCTCGCCACGCCGTGGCCGTTCCCGTCCTGCGTGAAGGCGTGGCCGTGCTCGGCGCCGTCGAAGGCCATGCGGACCCATCGGGTTTCCCGCGCCTCGAAGGCCACCGTTTCGGCTTGCGGGTAGGCGGCGAGGAACCGGTCGGCCAGCGCGGTGAGGAAGGCTTCCGTCCCGGCCTCCGGCCGCTCCCGCGCCATCACGTGGATCAGGTTCTTCATGGTGTCGGTGGCGACGCTGGTCCGGTTGTCGGCGGCCACATAGGCGGCGGCGAAATCGCCCTCCAGCGCCACGTCGATCTCCAGCTCCCGCGGCTCGTGCCGGTCGCCGTCGCGGGTCAGGCGCAGCACGCGCACCCGCGCCTTGCCGTAGCGGTTGCTGATCAGGACCATGGGGCGCTCTCCGCGACGCCGCCCACGAAACGGGCGCGCCCGATCTTTGCACATCGGGCGCGAGCCGCCATAGTCGGCGGGTCTGACGCGGGAATGCCTCATGGACCTCAATGCCGTCGAGCAGGTGATCGCGCCCTCCGTCCGGGCGGAGCTGCCGCCGTGGCGCGCGGGCGACGCCTTTCTCGCCGGGGGGACATGGCTGTTCTCCGAGCCCCAGCCGGAGCTGCGGCGGCTGGTGGACCTCGCGGCCCTGCGCTGGCCCCCCTTCGCCGTGACGCCGGAGGGGCTCATCCTGTCCGCCACCTGCACGCTGGCGGAGCTTGACCGGATCGAGGCCCCGGCCGACTGGCGCGCCATGAGCGTCATCGCACCCTGCCGGGCGGCGCTTGTGGGCTCGTTCAAGGTGTGGGCGCAGGCGACGGTCGGCGGCAACCTCTGTCTCGCGCTTCCCGCCGCCCCCATGGCGGCGCTGGCGGCGGCGCTGGACGGCGACTGCCGCGTCTGGGCGCCGGACGGCGCGGAGCGGACCATTCCGGCCCGCGCCTTCATCCTCGGCCCCAGACGGACGGCGCTGTCCGAAGGCGAGGCGCTGCGGGAGATCCGGTTTCCCGTTCAGGCGCTGAAGCGCCGGGCCGCGCTGCGCCGGGCTTCGCTCAGCCCGCTCGGCCGGTCCGCCGCGCTGCTGATCGGAACGCTGGACGAGACCTCCGGCGCGTTCGCGCTCACCGTCGCCGCCGCCACGCCCCGGCCGCTGCGGCTGGATTTCGCGCGTGTCCCCGCAGCCCTCGACCTGCGCGAGGCGCTGGAGGGCGCGGCGGAAGCGGTCGGCTGGCACGGGGACGTGCATGGCGCGCCCGCGTGGCGGCGCCACATGACGCTGCTGCTGGCGGAGGAGATTCGCGCCGGCTTCGGGGCCGCCGCATGATGATGGTGGACGGCGAGGTCGTGGCGCGTTCGCCGCGGCCGGGCCAGTGCCTGCGCAGCTTCCTGCGGGACATCGGCCGCTTCGCGGTCAAGACCGGCTGCGACGCCGGCGACTGCGGCGCCTGCACCGTGCATCTGGACGGCGAGGCCGTGAACAGCTGCATCACGCCCGCCTTCCGCGCGGCGGGGCGCCGTGTGGTCACGGCGGAGGGGCTCGGCGATCATCCGATCCGGGCGGCGCTCGACGCGGCGCAGCCGTTCCAGTGCGGCTACTGCGCGCCCGGCATGGCGATGACCGCCGCGGCGCTCGATCAGGGCCAGATGCGCGATCTCGCCCAGGCGCTGAAGGGCAGCCTCTGCCGCTGCACCGGTTATGGCCCGATCCTCGACGCCCTCGGCGGCGCGGTTCCGCCCGACGCGGCGCCGGCGCCGCTCTCCGGCCGCCTCGTGCGCGGGACCGAGCCCTTCACCTTCGACGTGGCGATCGAAGGACTGCTGCACATGAAGGTGCTGCGCTCGCCCCACGCCCATGCGCGGGTGCTGCGCATCGACGCGGGGGCGGCGCGGGCCACGCCCGGCGTGGCGGCGGTGCTGACCCATCTCGACGCGCCCGTCGCCCGCTTCTCCACCGCCCGCCACCACCATGCCGGCGACGACGCGGCCGACATGCGTGTGCTGGACGACGTGATGCGCTTCGTGGGCCAGCGCGTGGCGGCGGTGGTGGCGGAGAGCGAGGCGGCGGCGGAGGCGGGCCTGCGCGCGCTCATCGTGCAGTATGAACCGTCGCCATCGGCGCTCACCGTGGAGGCGGCGCTCGCCGAGGGCGCGCCGCCGGTCCAGCCGACGCCGCCGGGCGGGCGGGCCAACGTGGCGGACGCCTTTTCCGGCGTCTGTGGCGACGTCGCCGCCGGGCTGGCGGAGGCCGATGTGGCGGTGACGCAGACCTGCCGCTCCCACCGGGCGCAGCACGCCCATCTGGAGACCCACGGCGCGCTCGGCTGGCTGGACGGCGACGGCCGCCTGACGCTGCGCTCCAGCACCCAGACGCCGTTCCTGACCCGGGACGCGCTGGCGGCGCTGTTCGATCTGCCTCGGGAAAAGGTGCGGGTGCTGTGCGGCCGGGTCGGCGGCGGCTTCGGCGGCAAGCAGGAGATGCTGGTGGAGGATCTGGTGGCGCTGGCGGTGCTGCGCACCGGCCGTCCGGTGAAGCTGCAGCTCACCCGCGCCGAGCAGTTCACCGCGAGCTTCACCCGCCACGCCATGACGGTCACGGCGACGCTCGGCGCCAGGGCGGACGGGACGCTGACCGCGATGGCGCTCAAGGTGGTGGCCGACACCGGCGCCTATGGCAACCACGCCATCGGCGTGCTGCGCCACGGCTGCAACGAATCCATGATCGTCTACCGCTGCCCCAACAAGGCGGTGGACGCGATCAGCGTGCACACGCACACGATGCCCGCCGGCGCCTTTCGAGGCTATGGCCTGAGCCAGACCATCTTCGCCATCGAAAGCGCCATGGACGAGCTGGCGCGGCGGCTCGGGATCGATCCGTTCGAGCTCAGGCGGCGCAACGTCATCCGGCCCGGCGACGCCATGGTCGCCCATGAGGCGCGGGAGCATGACGTGACCTTCGGCAGCTACGGCGCCGACCAGTGCCTCGATCTGGCGGAGCAGGCGCTGGCCCGCGGCCGGGACAGGCATGACGCCCCGCCCGGCTGGCGGGTGGGGGAGGGCATGGCGCTCGCCATGATCGACACCATCCCGCCGCGGGGCCATGTGTCGGACGCGGCGCTCCGCCTGCTGCCGGACGGGCGGGTGGAGCTGCGGGTGGGGTCGGCCGAATTCGGCTCCGGCTCCACCGTGGCGCTGGCGCAGATCGCGGCGGAGGTTCTGGGCCTGCCGGCGGAACGGATCGCGCTCCGCCACGGCGACACCGATCTGGTCGGCGAAGACACCGGCGTCTACGGCAGCACCGGCCTTGTGGTCACGGGGCTCGCGGTGGAGCGGGCCGCGCGGGCTCTGAAAACGGAGCTTGAGCGCCTCGCGGATGAAGCCGGCGTCTCGGCGCAGGACATCGCCGCGCTGGCGACGGAGGCGGAGCAGCGGGGCGCCCCGCTCGCCGCGCGCGGCCGGGCGGAGGGCAGCCCGCGCTCCATCGCCTTCAACGTGCAGGGCTTCCGGGTGGCGGTGCGGCCGGAGACCGGGGAGATCCGCATTCTGGCGAGCGTCCATGCGGCGGACGCCGGCCGGGTGCTCAACCCGCGCCAGTGCCGGGGGCAGGTGGAGGGCGGCGTGGCGCAGGCGATCGGCGCGGCGCTCTACGAGGATTTCCGCATCGGCCCCGACGGCGCGGTGGAGACCGCGAGCTTCCGCGACTATCACATCCCGGCGGTGGCCGATCTGCCCCGCACCGAAGTCCTGTTCGCCGACACCTATGACGCAACCGGCCCCATGGGCGCGAAATCCATGAGCGAGAGCCCGTTCAACCCCGTGGCGGCGGCGCTCGCCAACGCCGTGCGCGACGCCGTCGGGTTGCGGCTCGACGCCACCCCGTTCACGCCCGACCGGGTGCACGCCGCGCTGGTCGCCGCGGAGCAGGGCGAGTGAGCGGCCGCGTCGCCGCCCTGCGCGGCGCGACCGTGTCGCTGCGGGACGATCCGTTTCTTCGCCCCTCCGCCGCCTGTCTGGAGCATCACGACGACGCGCTGATCGTGATCGAGGACGGGACGATCACGGTTTTCGGGGATTACGCCGCGACGAAGGACCGGCTTCCCGCCGGCGTCGAGCCGCAGCGGTTCGAGAACGCATTGATCACGCCGGGCTTCATCGACGCCCATGTGCATTACCCGCAGACCCAGATGATCGGCGCTTTCGGCGCCGACCTGCTGGGCTGGCTGGAGCGCTACACCTTCCCGACCGAGCTGATGTTCGCCGACCGCGCCCATGCGGAGACGGTGGCGGCGCTGTTCCTGCGGGCGCTGTTCGCGGCCGGAACCACCACGGCGGCGGTCTACGGCACCGTCCACGCCCATTCCGTGGACGCGATCTTCGCCGAGGCCGAGCGCTTCGGCGCGCGCATGATCGCCGGCAAGGTGATGATGGACCGGCACGCGCCGGAGGCTCTGCTCGACACCGCCGAGCGGGGCTACGCGGAAAGCCGGGCGCTGATCGCCCGCTGGCACGGTCGCGGCCGGCTCGGCTACGCGGTCACGCCGCGCTTCGCGCCCTCCTGCACCGAGGCGCAGCTCGACGCCGCCGGCGCGCTGCTGGCCGAGAACCCCGGCGTCCATCTCCAGACCCATCTGGCGGAGAGCGAGGCCGAGGTCGCCTGGGTGCGGGAGCTGTTCCCGGCGCGGGCGGACTATCTGGACGTCTACGCCCGTCACGGCCTCGCCGGGCCGCGCTCGCTGTTCGGCCACGCCATCCATCTGGACGAGAGCGCCTTCGCCCGCTGCCACGCCTGCGACGCCGCGCTGGTCCATTGCCCGAGCTCGAACCTGTTCCTCGGCAGCGGCCTGTTCCGCCTGTTCGAGGCGGTGGACCCGCGGCGGCCGGTGCGGGTCGGCCTCGGCAGCGACGTGGGCGCGGGGACCAGCCTGTCGCCGTTCCGGTCCATGGGCGACGCCTGCAAGGTCTCGGCGCTTGGCGGCCGGCGGCTCGACGCCGCGCAGGCGTTTCATCTCGCCACGCTCGGCGGCGCGCGGGCGCTCGGCCTCGACGACCGCATCGGCCGCATCGCCGTGGGCTATGAGGCCGACCTGTGCGTGCTCGACCTCGCCGCCACGCCGCTGCTCGGCTTCCGGACGTCGTGGTGCGACAGCGTCGAGGAGCTGCTGTTCGCGCTCATGACGCTCGCCGACGACCGGATGGTGCGCGCCACCTACGTGGCGGGCGCGCGCGTGTTCGACCGCGACGGGTGAGGCGGCGCGTCACACCGCCGCCAGCGCCCGTTTCCGCTTGTCCATCAGCGCCATGATCATCGGCGTCAGGATGAGCTGCATGGCGAGGTCGAGCTTGCCGCCGGGGATGACGATGGAGTTCGCCCGGGACATGAAGCTGTTCGGCACCATGGACAGCAGGTAGGGGAAGTCGATGCCGCGCGGCTTGCGGAAGCGGATCACCACCATGGATTCGTCGGCGGTGGGGATCGCCCGGGCGATGAACGGGTTCGAGGTGTCCACCGTCGGGATGCGCTGGAAGTTGATGTCGGTCGCGCTGAACTGCGGGCAGATGTAGTTGATGTAGTCCGGCATGCGCCGCAGGATCGTCTGGGTGACGTCGTCCTTGGAATAGCCGCGCTGGCCGCTGTCCCGGTGGATCTTCTGGATCCATTCGAGGTTCAGCACCGGCACCACGCCGATCTTGAGATCCGCGAAGCGGGCGGTGTCGACGCCGTCCGCGATCACCGCGCCGTGCAGGCCCTCGTAAAGCAGAAGGTCGGTAGGCGCCGGCAGCTCCTCCCACGGCGTGAAGGAGCCCACCGGCGCGCCGAAGCGCTCCGCCTCGCCGGCGTCGTGGACGTAGTAGCGCGTGCGGCCCTCGCCGCGCTCGCCGTAGCGGGCCAGCACGGCCTCCAGCTCATCCAGCATGTTGGCTTCGAGGCCGAAGTGGCTGAAATGATGGTCGCCGCGCTTGGCGGCCTCCCGCACGCGCCGCTTCATCTCGGCGCGGTCGTAGCGGTGGAAGGCGTCGCCCTGGACGTAGGCCGGCGTGATGCGTTCGCGCCGGAAGATCTGTTCGAAGGTCGCGCGCACGGAGGTCGTGCCCGCGCCGGACGATCCCGTGACCGAGATGATGGGATGGCGAGCGGACATGAACGAGCGTATCCGCCGCCGTCAGGCCAGGAACAGGCCGCGCTTGGCGAACAGCGGCGAGCGGGTGGGGGGCTCGGCGTAGTACTGCGCGATGCGCTCCACCTCGTCCTTGGAGCCGCAGACCAGCGGCGAGCGCACGTGCAGCGACTTGGGCTCGATGTCGAGAATCGGGCGCACGCCGTCGGTGGCCGCGCCGCCCGCCTGCTCGCACACGAAGGCGATGGGGTTGCATTCGTAGGTCAGCCGCAGTCGGCCCGAGGCGTAGCCCTGGCGCGCGTCGCCCGGATAGAGATAGACGCCGCCGCGGACGAGGATGCGGAACACGTCCGCCACCAGCGAGCCGACCCAGCGCATGTTGAAGTTCTTCTCGCGCGGGCCTTCGGCGCCGGCGAGGCAGTCGCCCACATAGGCCTGCATGGCGTCGTCCCAGTGGCGCTGGTTCGAGGCGTTGACGGCGTATTCCTTGGTCTGCGCGGGAATCTGCACGTCCGCATGGGTGCGGACGAAGGCGCCCGACGCCCGGTCCAGCATGAAGACGTGGGTTCCGGCCCCGACGGTGAGCACCAGCGCGGTGGCCGGGCCGTAGACGATGAAGCCCGCCGCGAGCTGGTTGCGGCCAGGCTGGACGAAGGAGGTCGCGCCGTCGTTCGGCAGCACGCCGAACAGCGTGCCGATGGAGACGTTGGTCTCGATGTTGGACGAGCCGTCCAGCGGGTCCATGGCGACCACGAGCGGGCGGGCGTCGTCGAACACCACCTCTTCCTTGGCCTCCTCGGAGCCCACGCGGGCCACGGGCGAATCCTTCAGCAGATCGACCACGATGTCGTGGGTGCGCACGTCCAGCGCCTTCTGGGCGTCGCCGCCGGCGTTGGTGGCGTCGGTCTGGGCGCCCATCGCCTCCTCCAGCGCGCCGCGCCCGACGATGTCGGCGATGACGACGCCGGCCTCGACCATCAGCGTGATGACGCGGGCGACGTCGCCGCGCAGGGCGTCTTCGCCGGCCCAGGAGGCGAGATAGGCGTCGAGGGTCGTGTTGTCGGGCACCGGCGTCTTCCCCTGATCTGGCGGCGACGGTCTTGAAGCCGTCAGCCTTCGGGCGTCCGCGCCCGTCGCTTCTCGTGCGGCGCCGCCCGTGGCGGCGTCAAGCGGCCGCCATCCTGTCTCCGCGCATGTCATATGTCATTGCTCAGCTTTCCCGAATAACCTAAATGTCGATTTCAGCATGTCTGAAAGCCTGATCCGCTCCCTGACCCTGAAGCAGCTTCGCGCCCTGGCGGAGGTGGCCGACACCGGCTCGGTCAGCGCGGCCGCGCGCCGGCTGTCGGTGACGCCGCCGGCCGTCACCATGCAGGTGCAGCTTCTGGAGGCGGCGCTCGGTCTGCCGCTGCTCGACCGCACCGGCGAGAAGTTCCGCCCCACCGACGCCGGCCGCGAGGTGGCGGTGGCCGCCGCCCGCATCGAGGCGGCGCTCCGGGACTGCGTGGCGGCGCTGGAAGCCATGAAGGGCCTCGACGGCGGCCGGGTGGCGGTCGCCATCATCTCCACCGCGAAGTATTTCGCGCCCATGGCGCTCGGCGTGTTCGCGCGCGCCCATCCCAACGTCGACGTGAGCCTCACCATCGGCAACCGCGCCGAGGTGATCGCCCTGCTGCGCTCCGACGCGGTGGACGTGGCCATCATGGGCCGCCCGCCGGAGGATCTGGAGACCGAGCAGGTGGTGATCGGCGATCACCCCCATGTGGTGATCGCGCCGCCGGACCATCCGCTGGCGGGCCGGGGGCCGCTGCCGCCCCAGGCGCTGACGGGCCACACCTTCCTGATGCGCGAGCAGGGCTCCGGCACCCGCGGGCTGATGGAGCGCCTGTTCGGCGAGGAGGGCGTGCGCCCCAAGGCCGGCATGGAGATCGGCTCCAACGAGACCATCAAGCAGGCGGTGATCGCGGGGCTCGGGCTCGCCTTCATCTCGGCGCACACGGTCGCGGCCGAGGTGGCGCAGGGGCGGCTGGCGCAGCTCGACGTGGTCGGCCTGCCGATCATGCGGCAGTGGTACGTGGTGCGCCGCGCGGGCAAGCGCCTGACGCCGCCGGCCGCCGCCATGAACGCCTTCCTGTCCGAGCGCGGCGCGGAGTTCCTGCCGCGATCCATGTTCTGATTCCGGCAGGCGGGACACGCATCCCGTATCGACCCCGCGTCCGTGGCGTGCCACAGTTTCGCCAGAGAGGCGCGCCGGGCGGATGAGCAGGCCCCAAGCGTCCGAGACAGGAAGGAACCGTCGATGTCGAACGATCTCCCCATCACCCGCCGTGGGTTCGGCGCGCTCGCCGGCGCAGGCGCCGCGGCCGCCGCTCTCGGCGCCTTTCCGAAGCCGGCGCTCGCTCAAGGGTATCCCGCCCGCGTCGTCACGCTGATCGTGCCCTTCGCGCCCGGCGGCTCCACCGACCTGGTGGCCCGCCTCGTGGCCGCCAAGATGGGCGAGGTCCTCGGCCAGCAGGTGATCGTGGACAACCGCGGCGGCGCCGGCGGCAACCTGGGCGCGGGCGTGGTCGCCAAGGCCGACCCCGACGGCTACACCATCCTCATGGGCACGGTGGCGACCCACGCCCTCAACCCGGCGCTCTACAAGAAGATCAGCTACGACGCGGTAAAGGACTTCGCGCCGATCTCGCTGCTGGTGAACGTGCCGAACGTGCTGACGGTGAACCCCAAGTTCCCGGCCAAGACGGTGCAGGAGCTGATCGACCTCGCCAAGGCCGAGCCCGGCAAATACGCCTACGCCTCGTCGGGCAACGGCTCGCCGCTGCATCTCTCCGGCGAGCTGTTCAAGAAGCTCGCGGGCGTCGACATCGTCCATATCCCCTACAAGGGGTCGGGTCCGGCGCTGGTGGACGTGATCGCCGGCCAGGTGCCGATGCAGTTCGACAACATGCCGTCCTCCACCGAGCACATCAAGACGGGCCGCCTGCGGGCGCTTGGCGTCACCACCGCCAAGCGCACCGCCACCTTCCCGGACCTGCCCGCCATCGGCGAGACGCTGCCGGGCTACGACACCTACTCCTGGAACGCGCTGTTCGCTCCCGCCGGCACGCCGCCGGAGGCGATCGAGAAGCTGAACGCCGCCGCCGTCAAGGCGCTGCAGGACGAGGGCGTGAAGGCGAAGCTGACCGATTTCAGCGCCGAGATCGTGGGCTCCGACCCGCAGGTGCTGGCCGATCTGGTGAAGGCCGAGCTCGCCAAATGGGCCCCGATCGTCGCCGATTCCGGCGCGCAGATCGACTGAGGCCCAGCGGGGCGCGGCGCGTCAGGCCGCGCCCGTCTCCCTCAGATACAGCAGCAGATCGAGCGGCGGTCCGGCCTCCGGGCCGCCGAACTGCGTCAGAAGCGCATGCGCCTGGCCGCGGTGATGGGTCTGGTGGTTGAACAGATGCGCCAGCGCCGATCCGAGCCTTTGGCGGATGGGCTCAGGCGAGGCCTGTCGGCGGAAGCTGAGTTCGCGGTCGAGATCGGCCGGCGTCAGCGCGGCCACAAAGGCGGAGAGCGCCGCGTCCAGCGCCGCGCGCGCCTCTTCAAGCGGCGCGAACTCGGGGTAGGGAACGTCGTCGAGCTGGTGGGGCGGGGTGAAGCCGCCCCGGAGCCGGTCCAGCCAGATCGCGTCCGTCACCACCAGATGGTTGAGCGTGCCGCGCAGCGAGCGGAAGAACGCGCCGCCGTCGCGGGCGAAGTCTTGGGGCGGAAGCGCCGCCACCGCGCCGTAGAGCCGCCGGTTGGCCCAGGCGTTGTAGGCGGCGAAGGTTCGCCAGTGGTCGATCATGCTTTCCTCCTCGCGTCGTCACGTCTGGCATGCCAGTTTCGGCGCGTCGCGATCTCAGAAAAACAACCGAGAGGAAACGCCCGTGACCGCCCATCTCTACGATCTTGCGCTGGCCGACGGCCGACGCATCAGCCCTTACTGCTGGGCCGTCAAGCTGGCGCTGGCGCATAAGGGCGTCGCCTTCGCCACCACGGCGGCCCGTTTCACCGACATTCCGACCATCGCGGGGGGCGGCTTCAAGACCGTGCCGGTGCTGGAGATCGAGGGCGAGACGATCGGCGACTCGCTCGCCATCGCCCGCCGTCTCGAACAGCTTCGGCCCGAGAACCCGCTGTTCGCGGGCGAGGGCGGGCTTGCGCTGACGCAAGGGCTCGGCGCGGCGCTGACCGCCTATCTGCTGGGCAAGATGTCGCGCGCCATGGTCGTCGCCATCCACGACGCGCTGGACGACGAGAACAAGGCCTACTTCCGCGCCTCGCGGGAGCGCATGTTCCGCGAGCCGCTGGAGCAGGTGGCCGCCGACCCGGAGGCGAAGATCGCCGCCGCGCGCGAGGCCATGACCCCGCTGAAGATCGCGCTGCGGGGCCAGCCGTTCCTTGGCGGCGAGGCGCCGCTGTTCGTCGACTTCCAGATCGCCGGCCTGTTCCAGTGGGCGCGGGTGATCGGCGCCGTGGATTATCTCGATGGCGAAGAGAAACTCGCCGCGTGGTTCGAGCGGCTGGAGGAGCGCTACGGCGAGACGCTGTCCGCGACGAAGGGCTGACGGCTCCAACACGCGCCCACAGACGACGTCATGCCCGAGCTTGTCTCGGGCATCCACGACTTCGGGCGTCGTACGCGCTTGCATGTTCCAGTCGTGGATATCCGCCTGCGGCGGGCATGACGGAGATGTCGAAGCGACGGAGCGCCCGAAACAAAAACGGCGGGCCTGAGCGGCCCGCCGTCGAATCGTCCGCGTGAAGGCGCGGCGGATTACTCCGCCGCCTCCTGCGGGGTGTTCGGCGTCACCGAGATCGCCGGCTCGCGGCCGGTGAGCGTGGCGCGGGCCTTGCGGACGCCGGCCTCGTAGTCCGGGTGCACCCGCTTGAAATGGGCGAGCTGGCGCTCGGCGATCTCCTCCGGGATGCCGGACATGGCGGCGGCGAGGTTGGCGAACAGCCGGTTCTTCTGGCCGTCGTCGAACAGGTTGAACAGCGCCGTCACCTGCCCGTAGTCGTCGTTGCCGTCGCGGTGGTTGTAGCGCGTGGCGTCGCCCGAGAGGCGCAGCGGCGGCTCCTGCGCGGACTTGTCCTCCTTGGGGCCATTGAACGAGTTCGGCTCGTAATACGCGTCCGGATTGCCGGTTTTAACGCCGCCGAACACGTTCATCTGCCCGTCCCGGTGGTAGTGATGCACCGGGCACTTGGGCTGGTTCACCGGAATGGTCTCGTAATGGGTGCCGAGCCGGTGCCGGTGGGCGTCGGCGTAGGAGAAGATGCGCGCCTGCAGCATCTTGTCGGGCGAGAAGCCGATGCCCGGCACGATGTTGGAGGGCGAGAACGCGGCGTTCTCGATCTCGGCGAAGTAGTTCTCCGGGTTCCGGTTCAGCTCCAGCACGCCGATGTCGATCGGCGGATACTCGCCATGCGGCCACACCTTGGTGAGGTCGAACGGATTGTACGAGGTCTTCTCCGCATCGAGTTCGGGCATGATCTGCACCTGAACCTTCCAGCGGGGGAATTCGCCGCGGTCGATCTTGCCGTAGAGCGCTTCCTGATAGCTCTCGCGGGTCTTGCCGATGACCTGGTCGGCCTCCTCGTTGGTGAAGTGCCGGTGGCCCTGCTCGGTCTTGAAGTGGAACTTCACCCAGTAGCGCTCGCCGGCGTCGTTCCAGAACGAATAGGTGTGGGAGCCGTAGCCGTTCATGTGGGTCGGGTCGACCGGGATGCCGCGGTCCGACATCAAGATGGTGACCTGATGCAGGCTCTCCGGCGACAGCGACCAGAAGTCCCACATGGCGGTGGGGGAGCGCATGTTGGTCTTGGGGTGGCGCTTCTGGGTGTGGATGAAGTCCGGGAACTTCAGCGGGTCACGGACGAAGAACACCGGGGTGTTGTTGCCCACGAGGTCCCAGTTGCCCTCGGGCGTGTAGAACTTCAGCGCGAAGCCGCGCACGTCGCGCTCGGCGTCGGCCGCGCCCAGCTCGCCGGCGACGGTGGAGAAGCGCGCCAGCATCGGCGTCTCCGCGCCCGGCTGCAGCGCCTTGGCCTTGGTGTATCTGGAGATGTCGCCGGTGATCTTCAGCACGCCATGCGCGCCCCAGCCCTTGGCGTGGACCACGCGCTCGGGGATGCGCTCGCGGTTCTGGTGCGCGAGCTTCTCGATCAGCTGGTAGTCCTGCAGCAGAACCGGACCGCGGGGACCGGCGGTCTCCGAGTTCTGGTTGTCGGGGATCGGCGCGCCGGCCGAGGTCGTCATCCGATCGGTCATGGAAGCCTCCTTGATCTCACGCCCTCTTGAGCGGACGGCGCGGGGCGGCGCCGTCCCGGCGGTGGGGCGATGTCGATGGGGGCAAGGATGGGGCGGCGCCGCCATCAGGGCAAATCAGTTTGCATCGGTTCTAAGATAAGATTATCTGATCGTCATGCTCACGCTCCGCCAGCTTCGCTATTTCGAGCAGCTCGCCCGGCTCCGGCATTTCGGCCGGGCGGCGGAAGCCTGCGCCGTCACCCAGCCGGCGCTCTCCATGCAGATCCGCGAGCTGGAGACGGCGCTTGGCGCGCCTCTGGTGGAACGGGCGCGGGAGGGGGTGAAGCTCACCGAGCTCGGGCAGGATGTGGCCGAGCGCGCGGGGGCCATCCTCGCCGCGGTGCGCGATCTGGAGGCGCGGGCGCGGCTCGGCGGGGCCTCCCTGAGCGGGCCGGTGCGGCTCGGCGTCATCCCGTCGATCGCGCCCTATCTGCTGCCGCGCCTGCTGCCCGCCATCCGCGAGCGGCATGCGGCGGTGCAGCTCTCCCTGCGGGAGACCCAGACCGCGGCGCTGCTGCGGGAGCTGGTCGCCGGCGACCTCGACGCGGTGGTGATGAGCCTGCCGGTGGACCATCCCGAGATCGAGGCCGAGATCCTGTTCGACGACGCCTTTTTGCTGGCGGTGCCGTCCGACGGCCCGCTCGCGGGGCGGGCGAGCGCCAGCGCCGACGTGCTGGACGATTCCGAACTGCTGCTGCTGGAGGACGGCCACTGCTTCCGCGACCAGGCGCTCACCGTCTGCCGCACCATCGACCCGCGACGGCTGAAAAGCTTCGGCGCCACCAGCCTGACCACGCTGATGCAGCTGGTGGCGAACGGGCAGGGCATCACGCTGCTGCCCCAGCTGTTCGTGGAGTCCGAGGCGCAGGGCGATCCGCGCGTGACCCTGCTCAGGTTCGAGCGGCCAGAGCCGGCCCGCACGCTCGCGCTGGCCTATCGCCGCACCTCGCCGGCGAAGGACGGGTTCCGGGCGCTGGCGGAAACCATCCGTCTCATGCGCGGAGGCGGCCAAAACCCCGCCGCGCGCCCTTCCGCCCCGGCGGCCGCCACGTTATAAGCCGCGCGTTTTCAGCCGTTCCGCGGGCTCATGCGGGCGTTTCGCGCCCGGACGGGGCCGCTCCCTATCCGACCACAAGGCTAGACCCATGGCTCTCGAGCGCACCTTCTCCATCATCAAGCCGGACGCGACCCGCCGCAACATCACCGGCAAGGTGCTGTCCTACATCGAGGCCGCCGGCCTTCGCGTCGTCGCCCAGAAGCGCCTGCACCTGACCAAGGAGCAGGCCGAGGGCTTCTACGCCGTCCACAAGGAGCGCCCGTTCTTCAACGATCTGGTCGCTTTCATGATCTCCGGCCCGGTGGTGGTGCAGGTGCTCGAGGGCGAGAACGCCGTCGCCACGTACCGTGAGGTCATGGGCGCCACCAACCCGGCCAACGCCGCCGAAGGCACCATCCGCAAGGACCTCGCCGAGTCGATCGAGGCCAACTCGGTGCATGGCTCCGACGCGCCCGAGACCGCCGCGCAGGAGATCGCCTACTTCTTCAAGGACGAAGAGATCGTCGGCTGACGACGGCGGGCGGATCGCGGCGACGTGATCTCTGATCGCTTCGCGATCACATATACGATAGTTGAGTAGGCCCGCGCCCACCGGCGCGGGCCTACTCACGACCAAACGACGTTCACGAGCCTGCGGCCGCGCGCCGACCGGCCGCCGGGGAGATGACGGATGGAATTCAACTTCGCGTTCGACCAGCCGACCTTCTGGATCTCCCTGCTTCAGATCATCTGGATCGATCTGCTGCTGTCCGGCGACAACGCGGTCGTCATCGCGCTCGCCTGCCGCAAGCTGCCGGCCAACCAGCGCAAGATGGGCATTCTGCTCGGCGCGGGCGCGGCGGTGTGCCTGCGCATCATCTTCGCCTTCTTCGTCACCTTCCTGCTGGGCGTGCCGTTCCTGAAGATCGCCGGCGGCCTGCTGCTGGTCTGGATCGCGGTCAAGCTCGCCACCGACGAGCACGAGGATCACGCGGACGTTCAGGCGAGCGACAATCTCTGGGGCGCGGTGCGCACCATCGCCATCGCCGACGCGGTGATGAGCCTCGACAACGTGGTCGCCATCGCCGCCGCCGCCAAGGGCCATCCGGAGCTGTTCATCTTCGGGCTGCTGCTGACCATTCCGCTGATCATCGCCGGCTCCACGCTGCTCAGCGCCATCCTGCAGAAGTTCCCCTTCCTGGTGTGGCTGGGCGCCGCGCTGCTCGGCTGGATCGCGGGCGAGATGATCCTCGGCGATCCGGTGGTCATCAACTGGCTGCACGGTCTGAACGCCGGCTACGTGCTGCCCGATCCGGAACATGCGGGCGGCCTGACCGCCGTGAAGTGGCTGCACTACACCGCCGCCGCCGTCGGCGCGGTGGTCGTGCTCTCGATCGCCTACACGCTGAAGCGCCGCCGTCACCGCACCGCCGAGGGCACGCTGCGCGACGAGAGCTGAGCCGCCCGGCGCCGCATACGTCGCGAACGTCAAGGCGCGGTCCTCCGGGACCGCGCCTTTTTTCATTCCGTGCAGCGGCCAAAGAAAAAGGGGCGGCGCCGAAGCGCCGCCCCCGGATTGGCGGTGTGGTCGATCAGGTTCTTCAGAACCAGCCGCCGCGGCGGCCGCCGCGCTCGTACCAGCGGCGGTCTTCCTCGCGCTGGGACGCATAGACCAGCGCCGCGACCACGCCGATGCCGAGCGCGAGGCCGGCGAGCGACAGGCCCGGATTGCTCTGCACCACGCGGCCGGCGCGACGGCCGTAATAGACCGCGGTGTCGGCCGCGTCGTGCAGCGCCTCGACGCCGTCGTCGTACAGCGTGTTGGAGCTGGAGCTCAGCGACTTCGCCGCGGCGCGCGCGCTCTTGCGGGCGCTGCGGGCGCGGTCGGCCGCGAGCGACGACACGCGATCGCTGAGATCGGCGATGGTGTCGCGCAGCGCGGCGATCTGATCGCCGGCGTCATGCGCGAGCGAGCTTGCTCTCCTGTCGACCATGTCATGCACCTCTTGAAGCCTTTGGGGCGGACGGCGGAAATCTCCGTCCTCGGGCCGTACAACGTCGTCGGCCCCCTTCGGTTCCCGACGATTTAGGACTTATGTCGGGTCTCGTGGTCGGCGGAGATGATGATCCGTCGCCGCCTGAAAGGCCTCGCCGAGCGTGAGCAGCGCGTCGTCCCGACCGGGACGGCCCATGAGCTGGACGCCGACAGGAAGGCCCGCGTCGGACGCCCCGGCGGGCAGGGCCAGCGCCGGCAGGCCGAGATAGTTCACGGGCCGCATGAAGCGGGACACGTCCGCGATCAGCGCTTCGGCGCCGGTCGCGACGTCGGTCTCGGCGATAGCGGGCGCCGGGAAAGGCGCCGTCGGGGCCAGAATCGCGTCGCAGGCGTCCATGGCCTCGATCTGGGCCGCAAGGCCTGGTCCCCGGGCGCGCAGGGCGTCGACGTAGAGCGCGGCGGGATAGGCGAAGCCGTTCAGAAGGCGGGCGCGCGTCTGGGGGCCGTAGAGGTCGGCGTGGTCGCGCAGGCCGTTGCGGTGGAGCGCTGCGGCCTCCGAGCCGAGGATCGTCACCGCCGCGGCGCTGAAGGCGCGCTGGTCCGGCAGGCGAACCGTTCGCACCCGCACGCCGAGCGCCCGGAAGGTCTCGATCGCCGCGTCGCAGGCGCGGGCGACGGCGGGGTGCAGGTCCTCGACATAGAAGGCGTCGGCCACGCCGATCGTCATCTCCTTCGCGGCGCGCGCGTCTTTCCGCCACGGCGCTCCCGTCGCGGGATCGCGCGGGTCGGCGCCCGCGATCAGCGGCAGCAGCAGGCGCAGGTCCGCGGCGTCGCGGGCGAGCGCGCCGATGGTGTCGAGGCTCGCGGACAGCGGCATGGCGCCGGCGCGGCTGACGAGGCCGAAGCTGGTCTTCAGTCCGGTCACGCCGCAGAAATGCGACGGCAGCCGCACCGAGCCGCCGGTGTCGGAGCCGAGCGAGGCGAAGCTGAGGCCCGCCGCCACCGCCGCGCCCGAGCCCGACGACGACCCCCCGGTGATGCGGGACGGATCGTGCGGGTTGCGCGCCGGGCCGAAGGCGGCGTTGTGCCCGGTGACGCCGAAGGCGAACTCCACCATGTGCAGCGCGCCCCACGGGAACGCCCCGGCGCCCGCGAGCCGGTCGAGCACATGGGCGGCGTCGGGCGGACGGAACCCGCGCCGCAGCGCCGAGCCGCAGGTGACGACCTTGCCCGCGCGGTGGAACATGTCCTTGTGGGCCAGCGGCACGCCGTGCAGCGGCCCGGACGGCGCCGTGGCGTCGGCGCGGTCCGCGGCGGCGAGCGCGTCCTCGTCGTCGAAGCTGATCACGGCGTTGAGCCGCGGGTTCAGCCGGCGCGCGCGGGCGAGCACGGCTTCGGTCAGCTCCCGGGAGGACAGGCGGCGGTCGCGGACGGCGGCCGCGGCCTCCCGCAAGGTGAGCCAGGCGGGATCGGTCATCGCTCCGATCCGCCCAAGGCCGCCCGCAGCACGTCGAACCCCGCCGCCGCGTCGTCCAGCGTCAGGCCATCGCGCAGGGCCGCGGTTCCGACCGCGGCGCTTACGGCCGCAAGCGCCGCGCGGCGGGCCTCCCCGTCGCCGAGCGTGACGCCCGACAGCGCGGCCATGGCGCGGGCGGCTTCGGGGGACACGTCGAAGGACTCACGGGGATCCGGCATGGCGCGACTCGGTTGAGTAGGAACGACCTCGCAGACGCTAAAACTCCGTACGGAAGTTGTCTGCGCGGGAGCGGTTTTGCGCGTCATGCCCGGCGCAGCCGGATATCCACGACTTTTCGCCGAGCGAAAGGTTGAACGTTCAACTCGGGGAGGCCCGAGGACCACGCGCGGGCATGACGGTCTGAACGCTTTGCACCCGCCGGGGATCCAGCGCGCGCAGTCCCGCGAGGCGGAAGGCTTGCGTTTCGCCCGCCGGCGCGCGACGACCAAGCGATGGCGGAGTGTCCGGGCGTCGCCCATCTCGCGGAAATGGCCGATGGCGGGCTGGCGCGGCTGCGCGCGCCCGGCGGGCGGCTGCGCGCCGATCAGGCCCGCAGCGTGGCGGAGCTGGCGGAGACGCTGGGCTCCGGCGCGCTCGACCTCACAAACCGCGCCAACCTTCAGATCCGCGGGCTTCAGCGCGACGCCGGCCCTGCGCTGGCCTCGGCGCTGGGGCGGATCGGGCTCTACGCGGAAGGCCCGGCGGACCGGCGGCGCAACGTGCTGCTCGACCCGCTGGCGGGGCTCGACCCGACCGAAAGCGCCGACCTGACGCCGGTCGCCGCCGCCCTCGACCGGGCGCTGACCGCGCAGGACTGGATCGGCGAGCTGTCGCCGAAGTTCGCCTTCGCGCTGGATGGCGGCGGCGCCTCCGGCGTCGCGGCGGTGGCGTCCGACGTGGCGCTGCTTGCAATGGATGGGCGGCTGCGTCTGGCGCTCGCCGGCGTCCCGCTCGGCGTCAGCGTGGCGCCGGAGGAGGGCGCGTCCGCAGGCGTCCTGCTGGCGAAGCGCGCCGCGCAGGCCGGGCCGGACGCCCGCGCCCGCGATCTCGACGCCGCCGCCCTCCGCCGCGCGCTGGCGGAGGCGGGGCTCGGCCAGCCGGCCGCGCCTGCGGACGCGCCATGGCCCGCGGCGCTGCGTCCGGTCTTCGGGCTCATGACGCAGGCGGACGGCCGGTTCTCGTCCATCCTCCCGGTCCCTGTGGGCCGGTTGGCCGCCGCCATGCTGCGCTTCGCGGCGGAGGCGGCGGAGCAGGGCGAGGGCGAACTGCGGCTCGCGCCGTGGTCGGCGATCGTGATTCCCCATCTCGACGAGGCTCGGGCCACGGACGCGCTCGAACGGGCGCAAGGCGTGGGCTTCCTGCCGCCGGACCTCGCCGCCAGGCTTCGGGTGCGGGCCTGCGCCGGCGCGCCGGCCTGCGTCCGCGCCCGCGAGCCCGCCAAGGCGCTGGCGCTCGCCGTGCTGGCGGAAGCCGCGCGCCGGCCGGAGCTTGCGCCCGAAACGCCCCGCAGCCTGCACATCTCCGCCTGCCCAAAGGGCTGCGCGGGGGCCGCGCCGGCCGATCTTCTGCTGCTCGGCGCCGGCGACCGGGACGGCTATGCGTTGCACGCTCACGCCGCCCCCCGCCGGCCGGGCGGCGCGCTCGGGCGGTGCGCCGGAGACGACCCCGCCGCCGTCCTTAGCCTGCTGTCGGCCATGCCCGGCGCCTCTTAAGTGGAGTTCCTCGAAAGATCGCCTTGCCAGCCGCAGCCCGCCCCGTCACAAGGCTGTCGCGAGATGTTTGGGCGGGTTTTGATGGACTATGTGAAGGACGGAGCGGAGATCTACCGCCGCTCGTTCGCGACCATTCGGGCGGAGGCGGCGCTTGAGGGCCTGCCGGACGACGTGGCGGGCGTCTGCGTGCGGATGATCCACGCCTGCGGCATGACGGACCTGCCCGCCGACCTGCGCTACAGCGACGACGTGGTGGCCGCGGCCCGCGGCGCGCTGCGGGCGGGCGCGCCGATCCTGTGCGACGCCAAGATGGTCGCCTCCGGCGTCACCCGCTCGCGCCTGCCGGCCGGCAACGAGGTGCTGTGCCTGCTGGACGATCCGCGCACGCCGGACTTGGCGCGGGAGCTCGGGACCACCCGCTCCGCCGCCGCAGTGGAGCTGTGGCGCGAGCGGCTCGAAGGCGCGGTGGTGGCGGTCGGCAACGCGCCGACCACGCTGTTCCATCTGCTGGAGCGGCTGGACGCCGGCTGGCCGAAGCCGGCCGCGATCTTCGGCCTGCCCGTGGGCTTCATCGGGGCCGCCGAATCCAAGGACGAGCTGGCGCGCGATCCCCGCGGCGTCCCGTTCCTCACGCTGCTCGGCCGGCGCGGCGGCAGCGCCATGGCGGTCGCCGCCCTCAACGCCGCCGCGGACCCCAAGGAATGACGCCGGGCAAACTCTCCGGCGTGGGCGTCGGTCCGGGCGATCCGGAGCTGCTGACGCTGAAGGCGCTGCGCCTGATCCAGGAGGCGGACGTGGTCGCCTATCCGGCGGCCAGGGCTGGCAACGGCGTGGCGCTCTCCGCCGCCCGGCCGCATCTGCGCGCCGATCAGGAGCTGCTGCCGCTGGTCTATCCGGTCACCGCCAGCCCCGAAGCGGACCTGCCGTCCTACCCGCAGGTGATGCGCGCCTTCTACGATTCCAGCGCCGAGGAGATCGCGGCGCATCTGGATCAGGGTCGCAACGTCTGCGTGCTGTGCGAGGGCGATCCGTTCTTCTACGGCTCGTTCATCTACTGGCACTCCCGCCTCAAGGACCGCTACGACACCACGGTGACGCCGGGCGTCTCCTCGGTGATGGCGGCCCCGGCCGCGCTCGGCGTGCCGCTGGTTCTCCGGCGCGACACGGTGACGGTGATCCCCGGCATCCTGCCGGCGGAGGAGCTGACGCGCCGGCTCGCGGCCGCGGACGCCGCGGTGGTGATGAAGCTCGGGCGCACCTTCGCCAAGGTGCGCGACGCGCTCGCCGCCGCCGGCGTTCTGGAGCGCGCGTTCTATGTGGAGCGGGCCAGCCAGGACCGGCAGCGCACCCTTCGTGCGGTCGACGTGGACCCGGCGACCGTGCCTTACTTCTCCATCATCGTCGTTCCCGGACGGGAGATTCCGTGACGCGGCCCATCGTCTTCGCCTTCAACGTGTCCGGCGCCGCGACCGCGCGCCGGGTGGCCCTCGCGGTGGACGGCGAGACCTGCGGGCTCGAAGGGCGGGTGACGGGGCTGGACGGCGCGTTCGATGACGCCGCCGCCGCGGTGGCGGAGGCGTTCCGCGCGGGCCGCCCGATCTTCGGCGTCTGCGCCGCGGGCATCCTGATCCGGCTGGTGGCGCCGCTGCTGTCGGACAAGCGCGCCGAGCCGCCGGTGCTGGCGGTCTCCGACGATGGCGCGGTGGTGGTCCCGCTGATCGGCGGCCTGACCGGCGCGGACGCTCTGTCGCGCCGCGTCGCCGCGTCGCTCGGCGGACAGGCGGCCATCACCGGGGCCGGAGCCCGCCGTTTCGGGCTGGTGCTGGAGGCGCCGCCGCCCGGCTGGCGGCTCGCCAACCCCGACGACGCCAAGCGCGTCACCTCGGACCTGCTCGCCGGGGCGAAAGCCCGCGTCGAGGGCGACGCGCCCTGGCTGCGGGACTCCGACCTGCCGTGGGCGGAGGACGGCGGGATCGTGCTTCGGGTCGCGCCGGAGGCGGGGCCGCCGCCTGCGGGCGGGCTGCTGTATCACCCTCAGGTGATCGTGGCCGAGTTCGAACGCCCGGCGCTCGCCGCCCTGCACGCCTTCGACCGGGCGATGGAGGGGCTTGGCCTCGCCGCCGAGACGCTCGCCTACGCCACCGCGCCCGAGGGCGCCCCGGTGCAGCACGGGCTGACCGACGCGCTCGCCGCCCGCGGCGTCGAACTGCGCATCATTGAAGGCCGGCTCGACGATCGCGACGTGATCCACCGCGCGCCGGGCCTTCGGGTGCATCGCCGCCCGGCGCCCGCCGCGGCGGGCGAGGTGGGGCGTCCGCTCGGCCATGTGACGGTGATCGGCCTCGGGCCGGGGCTCGACGGCTGGCGCACGCCGGAGGCGGCCGCCGCGCTCGACCGCGCCACCGATCTGGTGGGTTACGAGCCCTATCTCGCCATGGCGCCGGAGCGGCCGGGCCAGCGCCGCCACGGCTCGGACAACCGGGTGGAGCTGGAGCGGGCGCAGGCCGCGCTCAGCCTCGCCGCGCAGGGGCGGAACGTGGCCGTGCTGTCCTCGGGCGACGCGGGCGTGTTCGGCATGGCGGCGGCGGTGATGGAGGCGCTCGACGCCGATCCGGCGCGCTGGCCGGGGGTCGCGGTGGAGGTGCTGCCGGGCCTGTCCGCCATGCAGGCGGCGGCGGCGCGGCTCGGCGCCCCGCTCGGCCATGATTTCGCGGTGATGTCGCTGTCGCACTACCTCAAGCCGTGGCCTGTGATCGCGGCCCGGCTGAAGGCGGCGGCGGAGGTGGATTTCGCGCTCGCGCTCTACAATCCGGCCTCCAAGCTGCGGCGCGAGCGCATCGGCGAGGCGCTGGAGATCCTGCGCAGCGTGCGCGCGCCCGACACCGTGGTGGCGCTCGCCCGCAGCGTCGGGCGGGCCGGGGAGGAGACCATCATCACCACGCTGGGCGAACTCGACCCGGAGCTGGTCGACATGCGCGCGCTGGTGATCGTCGGCTCGTCCCAGACCCGCGCTTTCACCCGCGGCGACGGGCGGGTCTGGGTCTACACGCCGAGAACCTATCCCGGCGTGTGACCCTCGCAGGGGTCCCGCGTCAGTCGTCAGGCCGCTCGTTGGACAGAGCGCCGGTGGTCGGATGAATGTCCGCCTCCACGCGACGGCCGTCGCGCAGGCCCGTGACCTCCCAATGGCCGTCGTCGGCCTCGATCTTGAAGATCGCGGTGTAACCGGCGTCGCGCGCCTTCTTTGCGGCCTGCTCCATGGTGATCCAGTCCGGTCCGACCGAGTCGGCTTGGGCGGCGCCGGCGACGAGGACGAAAGCGGCGGCGAGAAGGGCGTTCGGGGCGATGCGCATGGGCGTCTCCTGTGGTTTCGGGATGACGCGATCTATGGCGCAGACGCACAGACGGCTCCCTGACGCAGCGTGTCAGGGAGCCGTCAGCTTGGCGCGAACGGCGGAGCGGATGTCCGGCCGTCGAGCCGTGGTCAGGCGACGGTGAACAGGAAGTCGTTGATCGACAGCGTCGTCACGTCCTCGAGCGTCGCGAACAGCATCTTGCTGTACTGCGTGCCAGTGCCGTCCTGATCGTACCAGAGCCTGTGGGTGTCGGCGTCGAAGAACAGCGACACCTTGGCCGTGGTCGCCTCTTTCCCCAAGGTGAAGGAGGTCGCGCTCTTCGCGCCGAACCAGTAGCCGAGCGAAATCTTGTCGCCCTGCGCGGTCGAGAAGTCGGTGATGACGTCGCCGCGCCACTGCTGGAAGGCGTATTCGGTGTAGTCGAACACGTCCGCCCCGGTCCCGCCCGTCAGCACGTCGGCGCCGGCGCCGCCCTGAAGCAGGTCGGCGCCGGCGCGGCCGTCCAGGATGTCGTCGCCGTCGGCGCCGAAGAAGAAGTTGGCGGAGGCGTCGCCATAGGCTTCGTCGTCCACATAGGTGAGCGTGAACTGCTCGATGCCCGAAAACTTGTCGCCGAGCAGAATGCCATCGTTCTTCTTGGCGTCCGCCAGATCGAGAACCGCCGATACGGAGCCGTTGATGAACGCCTTATCGACGCCAAGGCCGCCGATATACGTGTCCGCCTGGGGCGCGACGTTCCAGTTGCTGATCAGGTAGAACGCATCGTCGCCGGCGCCGCCGTCCAGCGTGTCCTTGCCGTCGTCGTCGTAGAGCACGTCGATGCCGTCGCCGCCGTAAAGCAGATCGTCGCCGAGGCCGCCGGTGAGCACGTCGGCGCCGCCCATGCCCTTGAGGCTGTCGTTTCCGCCGCCGCCGTTCAGCGTGTCGCCCAGCGCGCCGGCCGCCACCCTGTCGGCGCCCGTTCCGCCGCGGAAGTCGAGCACCTCGAAGCCGCTGATCTTGGCCCCGGCCTTGAGCGTGATGGCCTTGGACGAGAAGGCGAGGACCTCGCCGACGGCGGACAGCTCGAAGTTCAGCTGCGCGGTGTCGACGCCGGTTCCGCCGGCCGCGATGTCGTTGCGCCCCACGGTGACGATGTCGTCGCCGGCGCCGCCGTCCAGATTGTCCTTGTCGAGGCCGGTGTCGTAGCCGTAGCCGTAGAACACGTCGCCGCCGCTGATGCGGTCGTCGCCGGCGCCGCCCTTGACGATGTCGATCCCGGCCCCGCCGCCGACCAGGTCGTTGTCCGCGCCGCCGTCGAGCGTGTCCGCGCCTTCGCCGCCGTTCAGCGTGTCCGCGCCCTTCTCGCCGTAGAGCTTGTCCAGGCCCGCGTCGCCGTTGAGGGTGTCGTTGCCGTCGCCGCCATAGAGCAAATCGTTCTCGGTTCCGCCGTAGATCAGGTCGCTGCCCACCCCGCCGTAGAGCTTGTCCAACCCGGCGTCGCCATAAAGGATGTCGTTGCTTTCCTTGCCGAACAGCTGGTCGGCGCCGCCGCCGCCGCGGAGGGTGTCTTCGAGCAGGGCGCCGGTGATCTTGTCGGCGCCGGAGCCGCCCGTGATGGTGAATTTCTCGAACCCGCTGTAGGTGAACGCGCCCTTGATGGCGGTCTTCACGGTCGGGTCGGCGCCGGTGAAGGCGAGGGCGGCGGTGCGGCCGGTGAAGTCGGCGATCAGGGTGTCGACGCCGGTGCGGTCCACGCCGTTCAGCACGCCGCCGTCCACCACGTCGCCGATCATGTCGGAGACGCCGCCGACGTTGACGACGTCGTCGCCCGTGCCGCCGAAGATCTTGTCGGCCCCGGCGCCGCCGGTGAGGGTGTCATTGCCCGAACCGCCGTCGAGATAGTCGTTCCCGGCGCCGCCGCTCAGGGTGTCGTTGCCCTTGTCGCCCTTGAGGATGTCGGCGCCGCCTTCGCCCGTCAGCGTGTCCGCGCCGAAGCCGCCCGAGTAGGTGTCGGCGAGGTCCTGTCCATAGGCGTAGTCGTTCTCGAGACCGCCCGTGAAGGTGTTCTTGACGCCGATCTGACCGTAAAAATAAGCCATTGCATATCCCCCGACGGGCGACGTCGCCCGACGGCGGGATTAGCGTTTCCGAACCTCTCCCCGGTCAATCCGTAGAAACGCGCATCGCCGAACGTTGGAAAGGCTACCGCTCGCCGGGTTTCAGGTGGCGGACGTGATCTGCGGCGTAGAGCGCGCTGGTCGTGGCGCCGCAGCCCGCAAGCGCGGGGCCGACCATGACCAGCGCCGTGCGCTCCACGCCGAAGGGGGCCGCCCGCTCCACGATGTCCCCAAGCGCGCCGCGCACGATGACCTCGTCCGGCCAGGTGGCGCGGGCCACCACCGCCACGGGGCAGTCCGCGCCGTAGAGCGGCGTGAGTTCCGCCACGATGCGGGGAAGCTGCTTCGCGGCGAGATGCAGCGCCAGCGTCCCGCGCGAGGCCGCGACCGCCTCCAGCGTCTCGGCGGGCGGCATGGCGGAGGCGCGGCCCGACAGGCGGGACAGCACGACGGTCTGGGCCACGTCCGGCACGGTCAGCTCCACCTTCAGCCGCGCGGCTGCGGCGGCGAAGGCCGGCACGCCGGGCGTGATCTCGAACGGGATGCCCCGGGCCTCCAGCGCCGCGAACTGCTCGGCGGTGGCGCCGTAGATCGAGGGGTCGCCCGAATGCACCCGCGCCACGTCGAGCCCGGCCGCATGGGCCGCCTCCATCTCGGCGACGATCTGATCGAGATTGAGCGAAGCCGTGTCGATCACCCGCGCGCCCTCGGGCGCATAGGCCACCACCGCCTTCGGCACCAGCGAGCCGGCGTAGAGGCAGACCGGGCAGCGGGCGATCAGGTCGCGGCCGCGCACGGTGATCAGGTCCGGGTCGCCCGGCCCGGCGCCGATGAAATGCACCGTCATCGCGGCTTCTCCAGCGCGTATTGGGTGACGGGCATGGCGGGACGCCAGCCGGTCATGCGGCCGACCGGATCGGCGTTGGCGATCTGCAGCCGGGTCAGGTCGCCGCCATGGAGCCGCCAGAAGGCGGTGATGCGGGCCTCGGTCTCCAGCGTCACGGCGTTGGCTACCAGCCGGCCGCCGGGCTTCAGCGCCGCGAAGGCCTGCTCCATCGCGCCCTCCGCCGTGGCGCCGCCGCCGAGGAACACCGCGTCCGGCGCCGGCAGGCCCTCGAAGCCGGCGGGCGCGGACGCCTCCACGATCCGCAGGCCCGGCGTCCCGAGCCGCGCGGCGTTCAGGCGGGCGCGGGCCGCCCGGTCGGCGCGGGGCTCGAGCCCGATGGCGCGGGCGCGCGGGGCGGCGCGCATCCACTCGATCCCGATCGAGCCGGAGCCTGCGCCCACGTCCCACAGCAGCGCGCCGGGGGTCGGCGCAAGCCGGGCGAGGGTGAGCGCGCGGATCTCCCGCCGGGTGATCTGGCCGTCGTTCTGGAACGCGTCGTCCGGCAGGCCGGGAATGCGGGACAGAATCCGCGCGTCAGGCCCGGCGACGAGTTCGATCGCCACCGTGTTGAGCGCGTCGAAGCGGCGGTCGCCGAGGGCGTCGGCGGTGGCGACGTGCGCCGCCGCGTCCGCGCCGCCGAGCCGCTCCAGCACGGTCACGCGGCTGCCGCCGAAGCCGTGCGCCGCCAGCAGGCGGGCGGCGGCGGCGGGGGTGGCGCCGTCGGCGGAGAACAGGACGACCCGCGCGCCGTCGAACAGTTCGGCCGCAAGGCTCTCCACCGGCCGGCCGCAGGCGGTGATCAGGGTCGTGTCGGCCATGGGCCACAGCATGGCGGCGCAGGCGAGCTGGAAGGCGGAGACGGCGGGGAGCACGCGCATCTCCTCCGCGGGCAGCCGGGCGCGGAAGGTGGCGCCGACGCCGTAGAGCAGGGGGTCGCCGCTGGCGAGAACCACGGTCGGCGCGCCGCGCCAGCCCAGCACCACGTCGACGAAGGGCAGCATGGGGGAGGGCCAGGCGTGGCGTTCGGCGCTTGGCGGAATCACGTTTTCGGCCAGCGCCAGATGCCGCGCGCCGCCGACCACATGGGCGGCGCCCGCGAGCGCGTCGAGCGCCTGAGGCCCGAGCGCGCCGTCCTCGGTCACGCCGATCACGCTGAGCCAGGGCTGGGAACCGGCGGGGAGGGACATGCGCGGGCGTCTCGGGATTGGGGATCGCAGCGCCTGCTATGGGGCGCCGGGGCCGCGAAGGCGAGCGCCGCGTTCGGCGACGAGGCGCGCGGCCCACGCCGCGGCGGCGTCCGGCGTCGGGACGGTTTGGCCTGCAGGACGGGGCGGACGCCCGATCATCACCACGGGGAGGCCCCGTTCCCGCGCCGCGTCGAGTTTCGCCCGCGCCGCGTCGCCGCCGCTGTTCTTCGCCACCACCGAGGCGACGCCATGGGCGTCGAACAGCCGGCGCTCGGCGTCGAGGCCGAAGGGGCCGCGGTCCAGCACGATGGTCGCGCGCGGGTGGGGGAAGGGCGCCTCCAGCGGGTCGATCATGCGCAGCAGCAGAGCCACGTCCGTGCGGGTCGCGAACGGCGCCAGCTCCTGCCGGCCCACGGTGACGAGGCAGGGGCCGTCCGTCGCCGGGATGAGGGCCGCGGCCTCAGCCACGTCGGCGGCGGGGCGCCAGTCGTCGCCCGGCCGGGGCGTCCAGGCGGGGCGCTCCACGTGGGTCAGCGGCGTCCCCGTCCGTCGGCAGGCCTCAGCCGCGTTGGCCTTCATGCGGGCGGCGAAGGGGTGGGTGGCGTCGATCACGCAGAGCGGCCGCTCCGTCATGAGATAGGCGGCGAGGCCCTCCACGCCGCCGAAGCCGCCGACGCGCGTCCGGCCCTCAGGCGTCCGCCGCCGTTCGGTGCGCCCGGCGAAGGAGGTGACCACGTCGAAGCCGAGCGCATGGAGCCGCGCGGCGACCGCGAAGCCCTCCGACGAGCCGCCCAGCACCAGCGCGGACGGGGCGGCGCCGGTCATGGTCTGCGGTCCATGGGGCTTATCCGAAGCGACGAGCCGTCACGGGATTGTGCGGCGCCGTGCGACGCGCCATGGTCCGCGCGATGTCGCTCATGCCCGATCACGCCTCGTCCTCCCTCGCCCCCGTGGGCCTGTCTCCGGCCCTGTCCCGGATGATGCCGGCGTTCACGCCCGGAACCGTCTGGCTGGCGGGCGCAGGGCCCGGAGACCTCGGCCTGCTCACGCTGCAGACCGTGTGGGGCCTCGCGCAGGCCGATGTCGTCTTCTACGACGCGCTCGTCAACGAGGACGTGCTGGATCTGGCGCGGCCCGAGGCGGAGCGGGCGTTCGTGGGCAAACGGGCGGGGTGCCCTTCGCCCAAGCAGTCCGAGATCACCGCGCGGCTGATCGCGGCGGCGCGGGCGGGCAAGCGCGTGCTGCGGCTGAAGGGCGGCGACCCTTACGTGTTCGGGCGCGGCGCGGAGGAGGCGCAGGGGCTGGCGGCCGCCGGCGTGCCGTTCCGGGTCGCGCCGGGAATCACCGCCGGCATCGGCGGGCTCGCCGCGGCGGGCATCCCCGTCACCCATCGCGACGTGAACCAGTCCGTCACCTTCCTCACCGCCCACGACGCCTCCGGCGCGCTGTCGGCGCGGCTCGACTGGGCGGCGCTGTCGGCGGCCTCGCCCGTGCTCGTCATCTATATGGGCTTCCGCCTGATGGAGGTGATCGCGGCGAAGCTGATGGCGGCGGGGCGCCCGGCGGACGAGCCGGCCGCGATCGTGTCGCAGGCGACCACGCCGCGGCAGAGGGTCGTGCGCACCACGCTCGGCCGGCTGGCGCTGCGCGCCGACGTGGAGGCGCTGGAGCCGCCGGTCCTGATCGTGGTCGGCGGCGTGGTGGCGCTGGCGCCGGTGCTGGAGGCGGCGGGCTTCTCCGGCGCGGCGTCCGCATGACGCCCGCCTTCGTCGTCGCCGCGCCCGCGAGCGGGCAGGGCAAGACCACGGTGACGCTCGGCCTGCTGCGCGCCTTCCGCGACGCCGGGCTCGCCGTCGCCTCCGCCAAGATCGGGCCGGACTACATCGATCCCCGCTTCCACGCCGCCGCCAGCGGCCGCCCCTGCTTCAACCTCGATGGCTGGGCCATGCGCCGGGAGCGGCTGCTTTCGCTCGCGGCCGAGGCCTCCACGGGCGCGGAGCTGATGGTGGTCGAGGGCGTCATGGGCCTGTTCGATCATGCGGCCGAGCCCGGCGTCGAAGGCCATGGCGGCGCCGGCGAGGTGGCGAAGACGCTCGGGGTTCCGGTGGTTCTGGTGGTGGATGTGGGCGGCATGGCGCAGTCGGTCGGCGCGCTCGCCGACGGCTTCCGCCGCCGCGATCCCGATGTGGAGGTGGCGGGCGTGATCCTGAACCGGGTCGCGAGCCCGCGCCACGAACAGCTCGCCCGCGACGGCTGCGCGGAGGCTGGCGTGCCGGTGCTCGGCGCGCTGCCGCGCCGTGCGGAGCTGAAAACGCCGTCGCGCCATCTCGGTCTCGTGCAGGCGGAGGAGCATGGCGATCTGGAAAGCTTCATCGCCACGGCGGCCCGGGCGGCCGCCGACCATATCGACCTTGCGGCGCTGAAGGCGCTCGCCCGCCCGATCGCCTGGGGAGGGACCCGCGCCACGCCCCCGGTCGCGCCGCCGCTCGGCTCCCGCATCGCGGTGGCGGACGACGTGGCGTTCCGCTTCGCCTATCCGCATCTCCTGCTTGCCTGGCGGGAGGCGGGCGCGGAGATCGTCCCGTTCTCGCCGCTCGCCGACCAAGTGCCGGACGAGAGCGCTGACGCGGTCTATCTGCCCGGCGGCTATCCGGAGCTTCACGCCGGCCGGCTCGCCTCCGCCTCCCGCTTCGCGCGAGGCATGCGCGACGCGGTGGAGCGCGGCGCCGTGGTCTATGGCGAGTGCGGCGGCTACATGACGCTGGGCGACGGGCTGGTGGACGCCGACGGCGTCCGCCACGCCATGCTGGGCCTGCTCAGGCTCGAAACCTCCTTCGCCGCCCGCCGTCTGCATCTCGGCTACGCCCATGCGCGGCTCGCGGCGCCGGGACCGCTCGGCCCAAAGGGCGCCCACTACCGCGCCCACGAGTTCCACTACGCCGCCACGCTGTCGGAGGAGGGCGCGCCGCTGTTCGCGCTCGACGGCGGCGGAACCCGCGGGCTGGTTCAGGGAACGGTGTCCGGCTCGTTCCTGCACGTCATCGACGGCGGCTGAACGGCGGCGTCAGGCCTCCTCGGGCGGGGGCGGCTCCACCAGCGCGTGGGCGCGGCCCGGCGGCGGCAGGCGCGCCACGGTGTTCTTGCGCACCTTTTCCGGGCGGGCCCGCCAGGGTGGCACGCCGTCGGCGCTTTCCGCATGGGCGCGGGCGAAGGCGGCGAGGTCCGCCGCGTCATCCGCCGTCAGGCCGCCGATGACATAGGCGAACTTGCCATCCGCCGCGACCGTCGCCGCGCAGCCGCGCGCGCAGGCCGACAGGCAGGCGATGGCGTTCACCTCGGCGTCTTCGCCCGCGAGCGCCTGCGCCGCGGCGCGGGCGAGGCGGGCGCCCTCCGGCTCGCCTTCGCGCGGCGCGCCCTCGGGCCGGCAGGTGCGGCAGACCGTGACGGTGACGGCTTTCCCGCTCACGCCGCCGGCGCTCCGCGCGCCGTCAGGGACCGCGAACCGCAGGCGCCGGACCGATTTGACCTTGGCCGGATTCTGCCCAAAGTGTGAGCGCTGAAGGGGAGACAGACGGCATGCGGCATGGGGGCGATCTCGCGGAGGCGGGCGCGGCGTTCGGCGTTCCGCCGAAGGGCTGGCTCGACCTCTCCACCGGCGTCAACCCCTACGCATACCAGCTCCCGCCGTTTTCATCCGAAAGCCTGACGCGCCTGCCCCAGAAGGCGGCGCTGGACCGGCTGCTCGCCGCCGCCCGCAAGGCCTATGGCTGGGCCGACGACACGCCGGTCTGCGCCGGGCCCGGCTCCCAGGCCATGATCCAGCTTCTGCCGTACCTCCGGTTCCGCAAGACCGTGGTGGTGCTCGGCCCGACCTATGGCGAGCACGCCTTCCAGTGGGCGCGGGCCGGCCACGAGGTGCGCGAGGCCAAGACGCTGGGCGAGATCGGCCAGCCGGACGTGGTGGTGGTGGTGAACCCCAACAACCCCACCGGCCGCATCGCCTCGCCCAAGGCGCTGGCCAAGGTCGCCGACGAACTCGCGGCGCGCGACGGGCTGCTGGTGATCGACGAGGCTTTCGCGGACGCCAACCCGGACGTGAGCTTCGGGGGCCGGCTGAACGGCCGCAAGGCGATCGTGCTGCGTTCCTTCGGCAAGTTCTTCGGCCTGCCGGGCGTGCGGCTCGGCTTCGCCGCCGGCGACGAGGAGATGGTGACCGAGCTCGCCGCCGAGCTCGGGCCCTGGCCGGTGTCCGGCCCGGCGCTGGAGGCGGGCGCCGCGGCGCTTGGCGACGAGGCGTGGATCTCCAGCATGCGGCTGCGCCTGTCGGTGGAGGCCATGCGGCTCGACGACCTGCTCGGCGCGTGCGGCTTCACCATCATCGGCGGCACCGACCTGTTCCGCACCGCCCGCCACGCGCGCGCGCCCGAAATCCATGCGGCGCTGGCCCGCGCCGGCGTGTGGACCCGCCGCTTTGACGAGCGGGCGGACGAGCTGCGCTTCGGCCTGCCCGGCGGCGACGAGGCCTACGAACGCTTCGCGACCGCGCTGCGCGCCGCCGTCTGACGGGCCATGGATCTCGCCCACAACGCCGCGGTCATCCTGATCGCCCTGCTCATCGACGCCGTGGTGGGCGACCCCGACGCGGTGTGGCGCCGCTTCGCCCATCCGGTGGCGCTCATCGGCCGCGCCATCGGCTGGGCCGACGCGCGCTTCAACCGGCTGGAGCTGGACGAGGCCGTGCGCCGGCGCCGGGGCGTGTGGACGCTGGTCGCGCTGGTGGTTTCGGCCTTCGCGGTGGGCGTCGCCATCAGCTGGTCGCTGCGGGGCCTGCCCTATGGCGTGCTGATCGAGGGCGCGATCGCCAGCGTCTTCCTGGCCCAGAACAGCCTGCACCGCCATGTGTCGGCCGTGCTGAAGGCGTGGCGCGCGGGCGGGCTCGAGGCGGCCCGGACCGCGGTGTCCATGATCGTGGGGCGCGACCCGAAGCGGCTGGACGAGGCCGGCGTCGCCCGCGCGGCGATCGAATCCTGCGCCGAGAACTTCGCCGACGGCGTGATCGCCCCCATGGTCTGGGGCGTGGCGCTCGGCCTGCCGGGCCTGATCGCCTACAAGGCCATCAACACCGCCGACAGCATGATCGGCCACAATTCCGAGCGGCATCGCGCCTTCGGCTGGGCCTCCGCCCGCTTCGACGACTGGGTGAACCTCGCCCCTGCGCGGCTGTCTGGCGCGCTGATCGTGCTGGCCGCGCTGCTCACGGGGCGGCCGTGGCGGGAGGCGTGGCGGGCCATGCTGCGGGACGCGCCCCGTCACGCCTCGCCCAACGCCGGCTGGCCGGAGGCGGCCATGGGCGGCGCGCTCGGCCTCGCGCTGGCGGGACCCCGCGTCTATGCCGGCGTGAAGGTGGACGATCCCTACATGAACGCGGGCGGCGGGCCGGCGCGGATGGAGGACATCTCCCGCGCGCTCGCCCTGTTCCGCGCCGCGTGTCTGCTGGGCGCAGTGGCGGTGGCGGCGGTCTGGCTGCTGGTCTCGGCCTGAGCCTCGTCCTTCAGACCCCGGTGCGGGCGATCGCCAGCAGGCGCTCCACGTCGAGATGGGCGGCCAGATGGTCGGCGAGCGCGTCCAGCGTGGCGTCCACCGTCGCCTCGTAGCGGAAGCCCGCGTCCGTGACGCCGAAGCCCGCGAGATAGGCCCGGCGGAAGCCGTCCGCCGCGAACACGCCGTGGAGATAGGCCCCCGTCACCCGCCCGTCCGGCGAGGCGGCGCCTTCGGGCAGCCCCTCCACGTCGAACGGCGCCCGGGCCGTGTCCGGCCCCTCGGTGCGGCCCATGTGGATCTCGTAGGCCTCCACCGTCTCGCCGCTCGCCCGGTGCCGCCCGGCGACGCGGGCGAGGCGCTTGTGGGCGCCGAGCGTGGTCTCCACGTCCAGCAGCCCGAGGCCCTCCACCCGCGCGGGCGGGCCTTCCACCCCGTCCGGGTCGGCGATGACGCGGCCGAGCATCTGGTAGCCGCCGCAGAGGCCCAGCACCCGCCCGCCGCGGCGCGCATGGGCGCGGATGTCCGCGTCCCAGCCGAAGGCCCGCAGGGCGGCGAGGTCCGCGATGGTGGCCTTGGAGCCGGGGATCAGCACCAGATCGGTTTCCGGCGGCAGCGGCGCGCCATGTTCCAGCAGCGTGAGCGCCACGGAAGGTTCGAGCCGGAGCGGATCGAGGTCGTCGAAATTGGCGATGCGCGGCAGCACGGGAACCGCGATCCGGACGACGCCGTCGCGCCGCCCGGCGCGGGAGGCGAGATCTTCGGAGTCCTCCGCCGGCAGCCGGCCCGCATCCGCGAACCAGGGCGCGATCCCGAGCGAGGGCCAGCCGGTGCGCTCCGAGATGATGCGCATCCCTTCATTGAACAGGCGAGGATCACCCCGGAAGCGGTTGATAAGAAAGGCTTTGATCAGGCGGTTGTCATCGTCCGACAGCAGCGCCTGCGTGCCCACGAGCGTGGCGATCACGCCGCCGCGGTCGATGTCGCCGATCAGCGCCACGGGCACGTCGGCCGCGGCGGCGAAGCCCATGTTGGCGATGTCGCCGGCGCGCAGGTTCGCCTCCGCCGCGCTGCCGGCGCCCTCCACCAGCACCAGATCGGCCCCCTCCGACACCCGCGCGAAGCTGTCGAGCACCGCCGGCATCAGGTCCGGCTTCAGGTCCCAGTAGGCCCGGCCGCGATAGGAGCCGAGCCGCTTGCCCTGCACCACCACCTGCGAGCCGGTCTCGCTCTCGGGCTTCAGCAGCACCGGGTTCATGTGGACGGAGGGCTCGATCCCGCAGGCGCGGGCCTGCAGCGCCTGCGCCCGGCCGATCTCGCCGCCGTCGGCGGTGACGGCGGCGTTGTTCGACATGTTCTGCGGCTTGAACGGCGCGACCTTCAGCCCCCGCCGCGCGAACAGCCGGCACAGGCCCGCCACGATCAGCGACTTGCCGACGTTGGAGCCGGTGCCCTGGAACATGACGGCGGGGGTCGAAGGCATGACGGCGGCTTTCAGAACTCGATGCCCGCCTGCGCCTTCACGCCGTCGCGGAACGGGTGCTTCACCTGCGTCATCTCGGTGACGAGGTCGGCCTGCTCGATCAGTTCGTCCTTGGCGTTGCGGCCGGTGACGACCACGTGGGTCCCTTCCGGCCGGGCGGCGAGGACGGACAGCACCTCCGCGAGGTCGAGATAGTCGTAGCGCAGCACGATGTTCAGTTCGTCCAGGATCACCAGCCTGATCGCGGGATCGGCGATGAAGCGCTTGGACATCTCCCACGCCTCGCGCGCGGCGCGGATGTCGCGCTCCCGGTCCTGGGTCTCCCAGGTGAAGCCCTCGCCCATGGCGTGGACCTCCACCTGATCCGGGAACGTCCGCAGCAGGTCGCGCTCGCCGCTCTCCCACGGGCCCTTGATGAACTGCACCACGCCCACCTTCTGCCCATGGGCGATGGCGCGCATGGCCATGCCGAAGGCGGCGGTGGACTTGCCCTTGCCCTTGCCGGTGTGGACGATCAGCAGGCCCTTCTCCACCTGCCGCTCGGCGACGATCTTGTCCTGATGCTCCTTGCGCTTCTTCATCTTCTCCGCGTAGCGGGCGGCGTCTTCGGTCATGGGATCGGTCCTTGTCCTTACCTCTCCCCGGCGGGGAGAGGTCGCGAGGCGAAGCCGAGCGGGTGAGGGGGATGGGCGGTTTCCGGGTGAGGCGGCTCCCCCTCACCCGGCCCTTCGGGCCGACCTCTCCCCGCCGGGGAGAGGTGCGCCGGGGCGTCCGCCAGCGACTCCAGCTCGCCGCGGGCGCTGTTGCGCGTCGGCCGCCAGAAGCCGCGGCGTTCGGCGTCGAGGAAGGCGCGGGCCATGGCCGCGAGCGCCGCGGGGTTCGCCTCCGCGATGAAGCCGCGGGTGGCCTCGTCGCCGAGATAGGCGTCGTAGAGCGCGTCGAACTGGTGGCTGCCCACAGCGTCCGTGGTGGCGGCGAAGCCGGCGAGGTTGGTCACCGTCGCCAGCATCTCCGCCGCGCCCTTGTGGCCGTGCTCCCGCATGGCGGCGATCCATTTGGGGTTCGTGGCGCGGGCGCGCATGACCAGCGCGATCTCGTCCTTGAGCGTGCGGACGACCGGCGTCTCCATGCGCGAGGTGTCGAGATGATAGAGCGCGGGCGCCGAGCCCCGCAGCGCCTCGATGGCGGCGGATAGGCCGCCGGCGAACTCGTGCACGTCGTCCGAGTCCAGCAGGTCGAACTCGCGGGCGTCCTGGGTCTGCACCACGCCGTCCACGTTCCGGGCCATGGCCTCCAGCGCGGCCCGGTCCGGCGCGCCTTCCACCCCTTGCGCGTAGGCGAAGCCGCTGGCGGCGAGGTAGGCGCGGCCGAGATCGTCGCGGGTCTCCCACGCGCCCTGATCCAGCAGCGGCGCAAGCCCCGTCCCATAGGCGCCGGGCCGCGCGCCGAACACGCTGTGGCCGGCGCGGCCGGCTTCCGCCTCCGCCTTCAGCCGGGCGGCGACGGGGTTCGACTCGTCGTCCTCGGGCAGCGCGCCCACGAGCCGCACCGCCTCGTCGATCAGGTCGATCTGGAACGGGAAGGCGTCGCGGAAGAAGCCCGAGATGCGGAACAGCACGTCCACCCGCGGGCGCTTCAGTTCGGCGAGCGTCAGCGGGACGAGGCCAACCACCCGCGACGAGCCCGCCTCCCATTGCGGCGCGACGCCGAGCAGGGCCAGAGCCTGGGCGATGTCGTCGCCGCCGGTGCGCATGTTGGCGGTCCCCCAGGCGGAGAGCGCCAGCCGCTTCGGCCATTCGCCGTGGTCCTGATAGTGCCGGCGGCACAGCGTGTCCGCGGCGGCGCGCCCGAGCCGCCACGCGGCTTCGGTGGGGGCGGAGCGGGGATCAAGCGCGAAGAAGTTCCGCCCCGTGGGCAGGGCGTCGAGCCGGGCGCGGGTGGGCGCGCCGGAGGGACCGGGCGCCACGAAGCGGCCGTCCAGCGCCCGCAGGAACCCGTCGATCTCGGCGGCGCCCGAGGCGTCCACCCGCGGGGCCACCACCTCGCGCAGCTCCCGCAGCACGGCGGAGGCGGCGGGGTATGCGCTCAGACCTACGCCGTCATGCCCGAGCCTGTCTCGGGCATCCACGACTTCGGCCGGCGAAGGCGACCGCGCAAGGAAATCGTGGATGCCCGGCTTCGCCGGGCATGACGGTTGAAGCGTCTCCGCCGCCGCCTGCACCAGCCGGAGCGCCAGAAGCTCCAGCCGCTCCAGCGTGTCGCCGGCCGTGCGCCACGGATCGGCGGAGACCTCCGCCAGCGCGGCCGGGCGCGGGCCGTCCCAGCGGGCGGCGAGGTCGGCGTTGAGCGGGTCGAAGCCGTCGAGGTTCAGGTCGGCGGCGAGCGCCCGCGTCAGCGAGGCGTCCTCGGGGCGCGGCCCGCGGGGGCTCCGCACCAGCGCCGCCAGCAGCTCCGCCCGCTTCGCGCCCACGGGCGAGCGGCCGAACACATGCAGGCCGTTGCGCACCTGCAGCTCCTTCACCTCGCACAGGAAGGCGTCGAGCTTGGTCAGGGCGTCGTCGGGATCGTCGGCGATGGAGAAGCCACAGTCGCGGTCGAGACCGAGGCTCGCGGCGCGGGCGAGGATCTCCTTGCCCAGCGTCGCCGCCCGGCGCGGGTCGAGCCCCTGCGCTTCGGCGTATTCGTCCACCAGCGTCTCCACCTCGCGCAGCGCGGCGGTTCCCTCCGCGCGCGCCAGCGGCGGCGTCAGATGGTCGACGATGACCGCCGAGGCCCGGCGTTTGGCCGCGGCGCCCTCGCCGGGGTCGTTGACGATGAAGGGGTAGACATGGGGCAGGGGGCCGAGCGCCACCTCCGGCCCGCATTCCGCCGACAGCGCCAGCGCCTTGCCCGGCAGCCACTCCAGATTGCCGTGCTTGCCCACATGCACGACCGCCTGAACGCCGAACGCCTTCCTGAGCCAGACGTAGAAGGCGAGATGGCCGTGGGGCGGCGGCAGGTCGGGATCGTGATGGGCGGCCTTGGGGTCGAGATCGAAGCCGCGCGACGGCTGCACGCCGAGAACGACGTTTCCGTAAGCCCGCGCCGCCAGCCGGAAGCCGCCGGCCCGCGCGTCGAAGCCGGGATCGGCCTCGGGCGCGCCCCAGCGGGCGACGATCTTCTCCCGCACGGCGGCGGGCAGGGCGGCGAGAAAGGCGGCGTAGTCGGCGAGGGGGAGGTGAGCGGCGGCGCCGTCCGGCGCGGTCGGCGAGGTCAGCGCCGCCGTCATCTCGGCCACCACCTCTGCGCCGCTGTCCGGCGCGCTGTCCGTCCTGTAGCCCGCGTCCCTGAGCGCGCCGAGCAGGACGGCGGCGCTTTCGGGCGTGTCCAGGCCGACGCCGTTGGCGAGCCGGGCGGTTCCGGTCGGGTAGTTGGCGAGGATCAGCGCCACCTTGCGCTTCTCCCGCGGCGTCGCCCGCAAGGCGGCCCAGTTGGCGGCGAGATCGGCTACGAAGGCGACGCGGTCCTCCGCCGCCTCGAAGGCGACGATCTCGGTTTCGGTGGCGGGGTCGAACCGGCCGGCGGTCTTGAAGCCGATGGCGCGGGTGAAGATGCGGCCGTCGATCTCCGGCAGCGCCACCGTCATGGCGAGGTCGCGGGCGCCGAGGCCCCGGGGCGAGGCCTCCCACGTCGCCCGGTCCATGCCGGCGAGCGCCACCTGCAACACCGGAGCATCGGCGGAATCGAGCGGCGAGCCCGCCCAGGCCGCGCCGGGTTTCGAGACCGCGAAGGCGGTGGCGTTCAGCACCACGGCGGGGCGCGCCGCCGCGAAGGTCTGGCGCACGAAGTCCGCGGCCGCGGCCTCCTTCAGCGACGAGACGAAGATCGGCAGGGGCCCGAGCCCGCGTTGAGCGAGCGCGTCGACGAGCGCGTCGATGGCCGCGACGTCGCCCGCCTGAAACTGCGCCCGGTAGAACACGATCGGGGCCGCGGCCGCGCCGTCCGGCCAGCGGGCGCGGACGGCGTCGAGGTCCGGCGCCGTCAGGCCCGGATAATAGAGCCCGGCCGGCGGCGTCGGGATGGGGGCGGCGTCGGCGGGCGCGCCCTCGAGCCAGCGCGCGCAGGTCCGGAGCGCGGCGGCGAGGTTGTCCGGCCCGCCTTCCGAAAGCAGCCGCCACAGCGTCTCCGCCTCGGCCGGCGGCACCGTGGAGCGGGCGATCAGCTCCGGATCGGCGTTGTGGCAGCCGGGCATGACCGCGAGCTTCACGCCGTGGCGCTTCGCGATGCGGACCGCCTCCTCGACGCCGTAGGGCCAGTAGGCCGCGCCGCCCAGCAGCCGCAGCGCCACCAGCTTCGAGCGGGCGACCGTCTTCTCCAGAAACAGGTCCACCGACATGTTGTGGCGCAGCTTCAGCAGGCTCGCGAGCCGGAGCGTCGGCGCGCCCGCGTCCAGCGCCGCATGCGCCCGGGCGAGGCCCGCGATCTCCGTGTCGGCGGCGGAGACGATCACCACGTCGGCCGGCGACAGGTCGAGATCGACCGCCTCCGTCCCGTCGCCGATCGGCTGTCCCTGCGCCTTCAGAAGATGCATGCGTTCGAGCGTCCTTGGTCTTGAACCGGGTAGCCGCCTCTCACTCCGTCATGCCCGGCATGCGCCGCGCATGACGGCGATGGTCCGCCTCAGCCCTTGAGCGCGGCCTTGATCGCGGCCTCGTCCACGCCCTTTTCGGCGATCACCACCAGACGGCCGCGGCGGGCTTCGCCGTCCTTCCACGGACGGTCGAAATAGGCGTCCACGCGGGTCCCGACCGCCTGCACCACCAGCCGCGCCGCCTTGTCCGCCACGGGCGCGAAGCCCTTCAGGCGCAGCACGTCGTGGGCGTCGAGCACCTTGCGCACCCGCGCCTCCAGCTCGGCGGCGTCGGCGGCCTCGGGCGTCTCGGCGATGAAGCTCACGAAGTCGTCGTGGTCGTGCTGGACCTCGCCCTCCATCTCGTGGGTGGTGGGGCGGCCGTCGATCTTGTCCTCGACGCCGGAGGCGATGCCGAGCAGCACGTCGGCGGAGATGTCGCCGTTCGCGGCGGAGACCACCCGCACGCCCTCGCTCGCGTGCTCCAGCACCTGCGCCTTCACGGCGTCCGCCTCGCCGGCCGCAAGCTGGTCGGCCTTGTGGATCAGGATCAGGTCCGCGGCGCGGAGCTGATCCTCGAACAGCTCCTCGATCGGGTCCTCGTGGTCGAGGTTGGGATCGGCGGCGCGCTGGGCGGCCACCGCCGCTTCGTCATGGGCGAAGCGGCCGTCGCGCACCGCGGGGCCGTCCACTACGGTGACGACGCCGTCCACCGTCACGCGGGTCGCGATCTCCGGCCAGCGGAAGGCGCGCACCAGCGGCTGGGGCAGCGCGAGGCCCGAGGTCTCGATCACGATGTGGTCCGGCGCCTCCGCCCGGGCAAGGATCTTCTCCATGGTGGGGATGAAGTCGTCGGCGACGGTGCAGCAGATGCAGCCGTTGGCGAGCTCGACGATGTCCTCCTCGCGGCAGGCCTCGCTGCCGCAGGCCTTCAGCACCTCGCCGTCGATGCCCACGTCGCCGAACTCGTTGACGATCAGCGCGATCTTCCGGCCGCCGGCGTTCTGAAGCAGGTGACGGATCAGCGTGGTCTTGCCGGCGCCGAGGAAGCCGGTGACGACGGTGGCGGGGATCTTGTGGGGGGCGGTCATGCGGGCTCCTTCGGGAGCTTGAGATCGAGAGGCAGGCCGGCCGCCACCAGCGTCACGCGGTCCGAGACCGCCGCCACGCGCTGGTTCAGCCGGCCCTGATGATCGCGGAACGCGCGGGCCAGCGCGTTGTCGGGCACGACGCCGTAGCCCACTTCGTTGGAGACCAGAACGACCGGACCCCGCGCCGCGGCGAGCGCCGCGAGCAGTCGGTCGGCTTCACGCTCCACGTCAAGATCGGCCAGCATCACGTTGCTGAGCCAGAGCGTGAGGCAGTCCACCAGCACCGCGCGGCCCGGCGCGGCCTCCGCCGCAAGAGCGTCGGCGAGCGCCAGCGGCGCGTCCACGGTGCGCCAGTTTCGGTCGGCGCGGTCGGCCCGGTGGCGGGCGATGCGGTCGCGCATCTCGTCGTCGTAGGCCTCGGCCGTCGCCACATAGACGAGGTCGAGGCCGTGAGACGCGGCGAGACCCTCGGCGAAGCGGCTCTTGCCCGAGCGCGCGCCGCCGAGGACGAGCGACAGCCGGCCGGTCACGCCCCGCCGAAACGCGGGCGCAGCGCGCCGGCGAGCGCCCCGAGCGCTGCCCAGAACACGAAGCCGGTCACGATCACCGCGACCACGAAGTCGTGCTCCAGCTTGCGCGGGATGGCCGGGGCCTCCGCGGCGTGGGGCGCGCCGATGACGTGGGGGGCGGCGATCAGCGCCACGGCGAGGATCGCGAGCACGGGCGAGCGGCCGAAGGCGATCAGCGCCAGCCCAAGCGCAGTGGCGGCGACCGTGCCGATCCACCAGATCTGCCGGGCCTCCAGCGCGGCGCCGGTGACGCCGGGCGCCTCGGGCGGCAGGCCCACGGAGGGCGCGAGCGTGAAGGCGGCGAAGCCGGCGAGGCCCCACAACAGGCCCTCGCGCCAGGAGGTCAGCCCGCCCTTGAGCTCGCTCGCGGACACGAGCAGCAGCGCGAAGCCGACCGCGCTCAGCACGTTGGCGACGACGGTCCAGCCGAAGCGCTCCACGCCGTCGGCGGGCTCCCAGGCGTCGGCGTCATGGGCGTGGGCGGCCTCATGGGCCTCCTGCGCGGCGAGATCGGCCTTGGCGGCGGCGAGATGGTCGTGTTCGCCGGCGGCCTCATGGTCATGCGGCTTGGGCGCCTCGGCCTCGGTCCTCTGGGACTCGAAGACTTCGGCCTGCACGATCAGCGGCTGGACGCTGAAATGCTGGACGATGGTCAGCACCAGGCCGGAGCCGAGCCCCACCAGCGCCGCCACCAGAACGATGGTGCGGAAAAGGTTCACGATGTCGGCTCCGGCCTTAGTGGCAGGGGAAGCCGATCGAGTGCCGGTGGTCGTGCGCCGCGTTGTGCGCCACGGCCATCTGGGTGAAGCCGACGCCGCCGATGATCACGACGCCGAACAGGAAGGCGGCGACGATCGGGAACGCGCGCGAGGGGTTAAGCGCGGCGGAAGCGGCGGACGGACGGAGATCGGCGTGCGACATGACGGGCCTTTTCGTGCCCTCCCACCGAGGGCGTTGGCGTGGGCGCCGCGGCAGGTCTCCTGGCTTGCGGGTCGCGGCGACGCGCCGGCCTTCCCGGACACGGGGTCCAGTGGCGGAACTGGCGCGCCGCTCTCCGCTCACAGTTGCGGGGGCAGCTCCGGACTCGGGATGCGAGCGCATCCCCCACCGGATTCCCTCTGGTCCCGAAGGAGCCGAAGCGAACGCCCCGAGGCTTAGCAGACGCGGCGCCGGCTCACAACGACGTGTGGCGGGCGCCTTGGTCGAACATGGCGGCTCAATAGCCGAGAAGACGCGTGGCGATTCCCACCGGGGAGGGCGAAAGGCCGCGGCCGATCGCCACCGCTTCCCACAGGAACAGCCCGAGCCCGAGCGCGCCGAGCCCGACGCCGAGCCTGCGCGCCGCGTCGCCGGCGCGGCTGGCGGCCTCCGCCCGGGCCAGCGCCCAGGTGGCGGCGGCGACCGCCGCCCCCACCAGCGCCACCACCACCCAGTACTGCAGGTTGGCGGCGCCGCGGATCTGCGGGCTGTGGCCGAGGCCCACCACGGAGAGCGCGATCAGGCTGATGAAGCCGAGGCCCCAGCCGAAGAAGGCGGCGCGGCTGATCGGCCGGTCGGCGTCGGGCGCCGGCGGTTTTGGGGGCGTGGCCATGGCGTCAGTCGATCGCTTTCAGCACGTCCGCGAGCTTGCCCACCAGCTCGTCCACCTGCGCCTCCGAGATGATCAGCGGCGGCGACAGCGCGATGGTGTCGCCGGTGGTGCGCAGCAGAAGCCCGTCGTCGAAGGCTCTGGCGAAGGCGGCGTAGGCCCGCCTCGAGGGCGCGCCGTCGATCGGCTCAAGCTCCACCGCGCCTACGAGGCCGACGGTGCGGATGTCGATGACGTGCGGCAGGCCCTTCAGCGCGTGAAGGCCGTCGGCGAGGCGTGCGCCCATGACGGCGGCGCGCTCGAACAGGCCCTCCTCTTGGTAGATGTCGAGGGTGGCGAGGCCGGCGGCGCAGGCCATGGGATGGCCGGAATAGGTGTAGCCGTGGAACAGCTCGATCACGTGCTCCGGGCCGGTCATGAAGGCGTCGTAGATCTTCGAGGACGCGAACGCCGCGCCCATGGGCACCACGCCGTTGGTGATGGCCTTGGCGGTGGTCATGATGTCGGGCGTCACCCCGAACAGCTCCGAGGCGAAGGCCGCGCCCAGCCGGCCGAAGCCGGTGATCACCTCGTCGAAGATCAGCAGGATGCCGTGGCGGTCGCAGATGGCGCGCAGCCGCTCCAGATAGCCCTTCGGCGGCGGCAGCACGCCGGTGGAGCCGGACACCGGCTCCACGATCACCGCGGCGATGGTGGAGGCGTCGTGCAGCGCCACGAGCCGCTCCAGATCGTCGGCGAGCTCCGCGCCGTGCTCGGGCAGGCCGCGGGAAAAGGCGTTGCGGGCCGGGTCGTGGGTATGGCGCAGGTGGTCGACGCCGTTCAGGCCGAGGCCGAAGGCCTTGCGGTTCGCCACCATGCCGCCAACCGAAAGGCCGCCGAAGCCGACGCCGTGGTAGGCGCGCTCGCGTCCGATCAGCCGGGTGCGGCCGGCGTCGCCCCGGGCGCGGTGGTAGGCGAGGGCGATCTTCAGAGCGGTGTCGACCGATTCCGAGCCGGAATTGGCGAAGAACACATGGTCGAGGCCCCTGGGCGCCAGCGCGCTGAGGCGGCTTGCGAATTCAAAGGCTTTCGGGTGGCCCATGTTGAACGCGGGGGCGAAGTCCAGTTCGGCGACCTGCCGCTGCACCGCCTCGACGATCTTCTCGCGGCCGTGGCCGGCGTTGACGCACCACAGGCCGGCTGCGCCGTCGAGCACCTCGTGGCCGTCGGCGGCGCGGTAGTGCATGTCCTTGGCGCTGACGAGCATGCGCGGCGCCGCCTTGTACTGCCGGTTCGGCGTGAACGGCATCCAGAAAGCGTCGAGATTGTTGGTCGGCGCAGGGGCGGCGCTCGCAGGCATGGGAGTAAGGTCCGGCTGTTGCGGTCAGGCGTGCGGCGCCACGTTGGGCGGGCGCCTCCGGCAGGTCAAGGCGGGGAAACGCCGTTCCCGATCGCGTGAAGAGGCGCAGAGCGGCGGCGTCTCGTCCGTTTCAGGAGCGGAGCCGTCAGTCTGTGGCGCAGGCCGTGGGCGTCGTCTAATTTGTCGCATGGGAGGGCGGATGCGCGCCTCGATCATCGCTGTCGCAGCCCTGACCGTGGTCGCCGCCGGCGCTTACGCCGGCATGAACGCGCTGTTGCCCGCGCCCGCCCAGCGCGCCTTCGACACGGCCGCGGAGAGCCTCGGCGCGGCGAAGCCCGCCGGAGGCGCCGCCGCCCGGCCCGCGCCGAAGCCGCAACGCGCGTCCGCCCGTCCCGTCCCGGTGGAGACCGCGCAGGCGCGGGCCGAGAGCGTGGCGAGCCGCTTCGCGACCGTGGGCTCGCTGGTGTCGGAGGAATCGGTCCAGATCGCCGCCGAGCAGCCCGGCCGTCTGGTGGCGATCCGTTTCAGGGAAGGCGATCGCGTCCGCGCCGGCGATCCGGTGCTGAAGCTGGACGATTCGCTGCTGCTCGCGGAATTGAAGGACCTGGAGGCGCGGCTGACGCTGGCGGAGGCCAATCTGAAGCGGGCCTCGACCCTGTCCCGCTCCGGCTACGCCACCGACACCGCGCGGGATCAGGCGGTGGCCGACCGGGCCACGGCGCAGGCGGCGGTGGAGCTTGCGAAAGTGCGCCTCGGCAAGACCGAGATCCGCGCGCCGTTCGACGGCGTGGTGGGCTTCCGGCTCGCCTCCGTCGGCGCCTATGTGCAGGCCGGCCAGTCGATCGTGAATCTTGAGAACGTCGCCACGCTGAAGGTGGATTTCCGCGTGCCGGAGGCGCGCCTCGCGGAGGTGCGGCCCGGACTGGAGGCGAAGGTGACGGTGGACGCCTATCCGGAGCGGGCGTTTACCAGCCGCATCTACGCCATCGACCCGCAGGTGGACGTCAATGGCCGCGCGCTGCGGGTGCGCGCCCGGCTGGACAATGCGGAGGGGCTGCTGCGCCCCGGCCTGTTCGCGCGGGTGGAGGTGCAGGCCGAGGAGCGCCACGACGTGGTGCTCGCGCCCGAAAGCGCGCTCAACCCCCGCGGCGCCGAAAGCTTCGTCTACCGGGTCGTGAACGGCAAGGCGGTGGAGACGCCGGTGCGGCTCGGCGCGCGCAGGGCCGGAGAGGTGGAGATCGTGTCCGGCCTCTCGCCCCGTGACGTGGTGGTGGTCGCCGGCCACCAGTTCCTGCGCGACGGCGCGGCGGTGGAGGTGGTGGAGGCCGCGCGTCAGGCGGCGGTGGCGACGCCGGGCGCGGCGCGGATCGCGCCGTGAAGATCGCCGAGACCTGCATCCGCCGGCCCGTCTTCGCCACGGTGCTTAGCCTCGCGCTGGTGCTGATCGGCCTCGTCTCCTACCAGCGCCTGACGGTGCGCGAGTATCCCAACGTGGACGAGCCCACCGTCTCGGTCACCACCACCTATCCCGGCGCCGCGGCCCGCATCATCGAGAGCCAGGTGACGCAGGTGCTGGAGGATTCCATCTCCGGCATCGAGGGCATCGACACCATCGAATCCCAGAGCCGGCAGGAATCGAGCCGCATCACCGTGCGCTTCGACCTGGACGTGGACCCGGACGTGGCCGCCAACGACGTGCGCGACCGCGTCTCGCGGGTGCGCTCCCGCCTCCCGGACGAGATCGACGAGCCGGTGATCGCCAAGGTGGAGGCGGACGCCCAGCCGGTGCTCTACATGGCGTTCCGCTCGGACGGCATGAGCCAGCTCGACCTGACGGACCATGTGAGCCGGCACGTGCTGGACCAGCTCAAGGTGCTGCGCGGCGTCGCCGACGTGCAGATCTTCGGCGAGCGGCGCTACGCCATGCGCATCTATGTGGACCGCACCCGGCTCGCGGCCTACGGCCTCACCGTGCAGGACGTAGAGACCGCGCTCTCCCAGCAGAACGTGGAGATTCCGTCCGGCCGCATCGAAAGCGCCGACCGGGAGTTCTCCGTGCTGTCCCGCACCGGGCTCACCACGCCGGAGGAGTTCGGCGACATCGTCGTGAAGGTGGCGGACGGGGCGCAGGTGCGCATGCGCGACGTGGCCCGGGTGGAGCTCGGCGCGGCGGACGAGCGCAAGCAGTCGCGCTACGACGCCGGGCCCGCGGTCGCGATCGGCGTCGTCAAGCAGGCCACCGCGAACCCGCTGGAGGTGTCGCAGGCGGTGCGCGCCGCGTTGCCGGACATCCAGCGCACCCTGCCGCCGGGCGTCACCGGCCTCATCAACTACGATCAGGCGGTGTTCATCGACCGCTCGATCGAGGCGGTGTGGCACACCATCCTCGAGGCGATCGCGCTGGTGGTGCTGACCATCCTGTTCTTCCTGCGCTCGCTCAGGGCCTCGCTGATCCCGGTGGTCACGATCCCGGTGTCGCTGATCGCCACCTTCGCCATGATGCTGGCCTTCGGCTTCACGGTGAACACGCTGACGCTGCTGGCGCTGGTGCTCGCCATCGGCCTCGTGGTCGACGACGCCATCGTGGTGCTGGAGAACATCTACCGCCATGTGGAGGAGGGCATGCCGCCCATGGAGGCGGCGATCCGGGGCTCGCGCGAGATCGGCTTCGCGGTCATCGCCATGACGATCACGCTGGCGGCGGTCTATGCGCCGGTGGCGTTCTCGCCGGGGCGGACGGGCCGGCTGTTCACTGAATTCGCGCTGACGCTCGCCGGCGCGGTCATCGTCTCCGGCTTCGTGGCGCTGACGCTGACGCCCATGATGTGTTCGCGCATGCTGCGCCATCAGCCCGATCCCGGCCGGCTCTACCGGCTGGTGGAGGGCTGGCTCCGGGCGCTGGAGCGGGGCTATCGGGCGGCGCTGTCGGTCGCGCTCAAGGGCCGGGTCGCGGTGGCGGCGCTGGCGCTTGCCGTGGCGGGCCTGTCCGGCCTGCTGGTGGCGCAGCTGCCGTCCGAACTGTCGCCGGTGGAGGACCGGGGCGTGCTGCAGATCCGCGGCGTCGCGCCGGAAGGCTCCACCATCGCTTACAGCACCCGCTACACGATGCAGCTCGAGGACATCCTCAGGAGCTATCCGGAGGTGGACGGCTATCTCACCATCATCGGCCAGCCGCTGATCACCAACGTGCTCGGCCGGGCGCCGCTGAAGGACTGGGCCGAGCGCGACCGCTCCCAGCAGCAGATCATGGCCGACCTCGCCAGACGGCTGCGCGAGATTCCGGGCCTGATGCTGTTCACCACCAACCCGCCGGCGCTCGGCCAGCGCGGCGCCTCGCGCCCGGTGCAGTACGTGCTGCAGACCTCGGGCTCCTACGAGGAGCTGAACCGGCTGGCGCAGGACTTCGTGGCGCGCATCTCCGAGAACCCCAGCCTCGTCAACATCGACAGCGATCTGGAGCTGAACGCGCCGGAGCTCACCGTGACGCTGGACCGGCGCAAGATCGCCGATCTCGGGCTCGACGTGGCCATGGTGGGCCGCACGCTGGAGACCCTGCTCGGCGGCCGGCAGGTGACGCGCTTCGAGCGCGACGGCGAGCAGTACGACGTCATCGTCCAGCTCGCGATTCCCGACCGCGCCACCCCGGAGACGCTGTCCACCATCTATGTGCGCGCGCCCTCCCGCGACGGCGCGCCGGGGCCGATGGTGCAGCTCTCCAACGTCGCGACGGTGACGGATTCGGTCGCGCCGCGGGAGCTGCGGCGGTTCAACCAGCTGCGCTCCGCCACCATCGAGATGAACCTCGCGCCGGGCTACGCCATGGGCGAGGCGCTCGCCTATCTCAACGGCGTCGCGGCGGAGACGCTGCCCCAGGGCGTCCAGACCGACGTCAACGGCCAGAGCCGGGAGTATCTCGCCTCCAACCAGAGCGTGGGGCTGATCTTCGCGCTGGCGATCCTGTTCATCTATCTGGTGCTCGCCGCCCAGTTCGAGAGCTTCACCGACCCGCTCATCATCCTGTTCACCGTGCCGCTCTCCATGACCGGCGCGCTGGGCGCGCTATGGCTGACCGGCGGCTCGCTCAACGTCTATTCCCAGATCGGCCTCGTCACCCTGGTCGGCCTCATCACCAAGCACGGCATCCTGATCGTGGAGTTCGCGAACCAGCTTCAGGACCAGGGCCGGGCGTCCCGCGCCGCCGTGCTGGAAGCCGCGACCCTGCGCCTGCGCCCGATCCTGATGACCACCGGCGCCATGGTGCTGGGCGCGCTGCCGCTGGCGCTCGCGAGCGGCGCGGGGGCGGAAAGCCGCCAGCAGATCGGCTGGGTGATCGTGGGCGGCATGAGCTTCGGCACGCTGCTGACGCTGTTCGTGGCCCCGGTCGCCTACACTTGGCTCGGAAGCCGACGCGCGGCGGCGGAGACGCCCGCGACCGCCGCGCTGCCGGCGCCCGCCGAGTGACGCCGCGGCGAGCGGCGGCCTTGCGAGCCTGCGGCGCCCCGGCTACAGGCTGACCTCGAGCCTTGAAGCGCCTTATCCCGCAGCCGGACCCCATGATGGCCCAGAGCGAAACGACCGCGCGGCCGGCGGACCCGGACCGCATCAGCGAGACGCCGCGCCGCGACATGCGGCTGGACGAGCCGCTGCGGAAGCGCATGTCCCGGCTCCGGCGGTTCGCGGCCGAGTTCATCCGCCCGCACGCGCTCGACCTGCTGGTGGCCGTGCTCGCCATGACCGTGTTCGCCGCGAGCGTGGTGGCGCTGCCCTGGCTGTTCAAGTCGCTGGTCAACGACATCCTGGTGCGGCGCGACGGCGACGCCCTGCACGGGATCGTGGCCGTGGTGCTCGTCCTGTTCACCGCGCGGGCGGGGGCTGGCTATCTGCAGCAGTTCATGCTGTCGCGGGTCTCCAACAAGGTGACGACGGCGCTGCAGAACCGCATCGCCGACCACCTGCTCGGGCTCGACCTCGCCTTCTTCCAGAAGAACTCCGTCGGCCAGATCATCGCCCGCGCCACCGACGACGTGAACGTGCTGAACAGCACCACCACCAACATTGTCATCACGCTCGGGCGCGACGTCGTCACCTTCATCGGCCTCGTGGCCTATGTGCTGTGGGCGAGCCCGCAATGGTTCGCGCTGGCGCTGGCCGGCGCGCCGCTGATCGCGGTGCCGGTGGTGCTCGCCAACCGCAAGCTCAGGGCGCTGACCCGGCGCGGGCAGTCGCTCGGCGGCGAGATCCTGCAGGCGTTCGAGGAGGGGCTGCACGGCATCCGCGGCGTGAAGGCGGAGAATCTGGAGCGGTTCGAGCGCAAGCGCCTGAGCGAGGTCATCATCGGCCGGCGCCGGGTGGCCATGAAGGTGGCCCGCACCCGGGCCGTCATGTCCCCCATCGTCGACATGGTGACCGCGATCGCGCTGGTGGCGGTGCTGACGGTGGGCGGGTCGCAGGTGATTTCGGGCGAGAGCGACGCCGGCGAGCTTATGGCCTTCGTCACCTCGCTGATGCTGCTCTACGAGCCGCTGCGCCGGCTGCTGCAGGTGAACGCGCAGCTTCAGATCTGCGGCGTATCCATCGCCCGCATCTATGAAATCCTCGATCGCCGCGCCCATATCGTCGACGCGCCCGAGGCCCGCCCGCTCGCCGATCCCGCCGGCGACATAAGGTTCGAGAACGTGGCCTTCGCCTATCAGGACGAGGGCGCGCCGGTGCTCGACGGCTTCGACGTGGCGATTCCCGCTGGTGCCTCGGTCGCCTTCGTCGGCCCCTCCGGTTCGGGCAAGACCACCATCCTGAATCTGGTGGCGCGGCTCTACGAACCGTCCCAGGGGCGGGTGGTGATCGGCGGTCAGGACATCGCGGGCGTGACGCTTGCGAGCCTGCGCGACTCGATCGCGCTGGTGAGTCAGGACGTGCTGCTGTTCGACGCCAGCGTGCGGGCGAACATCGCCTACGGCCGGCCTGACGTCACCGACGCGCAGGTGGCCGCCGCCGCCCGCGCCGCCGCGGCGGAGGACTTCATCCTCGGCCTGGACGGCGGCTACGGCTTCCGCGTCGGTCCGCGCGGCTCGCGGCTGTCCGGCGGCCAGCGCCAGCGGGTCGCCATCGCGCGCGCGCTGCTGCGCGACGCGCCGATCCTGATGCTGGACGAGGCCACCTCGGCGCTGGACGGCGCCATCGAGGCGCGGGTGCAGGCCAACATCCTCGCCATGCGCAAGGGCCGGACCACGCTGATCATCGCCCACAGACTGGCGACGGTGGTGGCCGCGGACCTGATCTGCGTGGTGGAGCGCGGCCGGATCGCGGAGCAGGGCGACCATCTCGGCCTGCTGGCGCGGGGCGGCGCCTATGCGGAATCGCATCGCCTGCAGCGCGGCTGACGCGCCGTTCGATTCGTAAACATCACTAAATCTCTAAAATTTGAGAGGAGTCGTCCGGCCGCAGGCGCGCCTTTGGCCGCTGCGCGCCTGTAATTTGTGCTCTGGATGCCACAGCGGGACCCAAAGGCCGCTCTCGGAACCGTCACAAACGCGTTCACGCTTGCGCGCCGTTTCGCCGCGAATATGGTCGAACTGCGACATCGAGGGGGCGCCTTGATGCTTCGTCTCGCCGATCAGGCGAGCGCTTCGAACCAGACCGCGCCGGTCGGCGCAGTTGTTCTGAAGTTTAACTTTTGGGGTTGGAGAAACGTTATGAAATTGGTCAAGAGCCTGGCGCTCGGCTCCGCCGCCGCCTTCATCGGAATGACCGGCGCGCAGGCGGCCGATCTTCCGGGCGCTGAACCCGTCGAATACGTGAAGGTCTGCGACGCTTACGGCGCCGGCTTCTTCTACATTCCGGGTTCGGACACCTGCCTGAACATCGGCGGCTTCGTCCGCTTCGAAGCGTCGGTGGCCGAGTCCTTCGACGGCACCGACGGCGATCGCTTCAAGGACGACAACAACTCGTTCGGCACCCGCACCCGCGCCCGTCTGTGGTTCGATGCGCGCACCGAGACCGAGTACGGCACCCTGCGCACCTACATCCGCCTGCAGTTCCAGCGTGAGTCGGGCGGCTCGGGCGGCTTCGCCTCCACCAACCCCGACGCCACGGGCGACGACCAGCTGTTCGACAAGGCGTTCATCCAGTTCGCCGGCCTGACCGCCGGTGTCACGGACTCCTTCTGGGACTTCAAGCCCTACGCCACCTTCTACAACCCCTTCGTGTCCGACCGCACCCTGCCGCTGGTCGCCTACACGCTGGAGCCGGTGAAGGGCTTCTCCGCCAGCATCGCGCTGGAAGACAGCACCCAGCGTCGCCGCACCGCGAACGACGCCCTCAACCTCGATCCGGCCCTCGGCAACATCAACACCAACAGCCCGAACTTCTACGGCAAGAACGAGCTGCCCGACCTGGTCGCCAACCTGCGCGTGAAGCAGGGTTGGGGTGAGGTTCAGCTCTCCGGCTTCCTGCGCCAGCTCTCCGCCAACGAAGACCGCTTCGGCGGCGGCGTGGACGACGAGCTCGGCTGGGGCGTGCTCGGCGGCGCCAAGATCAACCTCGACTCGATCGCCAAGGGCGACTACGTGTGGGGTAGCGCGGCTTACGCCGAGGGCGGCCTGTCCTACGTGGGCCTCACCGACCAGAACTTCGGCATCGGCGGCACCGGCCGCATCTACGAGCTGAACCAGCGCAACGACTTCAACGTCGTCAACGGCAAGATCGAAGTGTCGAAGGCGTCCGCCTTCAACCTCGGCCTGCTGCACTATTGGTCGCCCAAGTGGCGTTCGGCTCTGCAGGGCTCCTACATCAACGTCGACTACGACGGCCGCTTCAACTCCAGCCGTGATTGGGACGCCTTCACCGTGGGCGGCAACATCATCTGGTCGCCGGTCAAGAAGCTCGACATCGGTCTCGAAGTCGTCTACGCGAACACCGATTACGGCAACAACGTCGACGTCTCCAGCGCCACTGGCCGCCAGAAGCCCAAGAAGGACGACGCCTTCACCGGTCGCTTCCGCATCCAGCGCGACTTCTGATCTCAACGTTTCCTCGGAAACGTGACGGACGGCCCCGGCGGTTTCGCCGGGGCCGTTTTCGTTTGCTCCGCGTCGGCGCGGGCCTGCGCGCATCGCTGGATGCGTCCAAGCAAAATTAAGTTTAGTCCAATTGTAAAATCGGATTTGAGCGCCGCGGAGCCTTACGGACTTGGCGCGGCGATTGCGAAACGCTGTCGCAGCCCATCTTCCGTCTTGTGTTCGGATACGTTTTTCGCGACTCTGCTTCACACATTCGTGAGCGTGGGGCGGTTCGCCAGCGCGAGCGGTGCGGCCGGCGCCTTCGCGTCAGGGCCGTGATCGGGGATTATGGAAATGAGCCGACTGAACGTCGTTCGCGCCGCCTTGACGCTGTCCTGCGCGGCCGCAGCTCTGGGCTGCGCCGCGTGCTTCTCGCCCGGTCACGCCGCGGATGTGTCCGGCGGCGGCGAACCGGGCGGTTTCTGGGCGGATCTCGCCGCGCGCGAGCGGCTGACTGGCGACTGGGGCGGGGCGCGCACGCGCCTGGAGGACGCCGGCGTGACGCTTGAGGCGAGCTTCACCGGCGACGCCACCCGCAACGTGTCGGGCGGCCTGAGCCGGGGCGGCGGCTTCACCGGCCTGTTCCAGGCCTCGCTGATCTTCGACCTCGAGAAGATCGCCGGCTGGACCGGCGGCGAAATCCACGCCGGCGGCTACGTCATCACCGGCCACGGCCTGTCCACCTACCGGGTCGGCAACCTGCTGGCGGTGTCGGGGATCGAGGCCGACAACCTCACCCGTCTCGGCGAGGTCTATTTCAAGCAGACGCTGATGGACGGCCGGTTCGCCTTCAAGATCGGCCAGATCGCGGCCGACGCGGATTTCGTCACCAGCGACGCCGCCGGCCTGTTCGTGAACTCCGCCTTCGGCTGGCCGGGCCTGAACGGAGTCGATCTTCCGGGCGGCGGACCGGCCTATCCGGTGCCGGCGCTGGGCGTCCACGCCGCCTACACGATCAACGACCAGTGGTCGGTGCAGGCCGGCGTCTACAGCGGCGATCCTCTGGACGACGACGGCAAGAACAACGGCGGCGTCACCTTCACGCTGGACCGGGGCGTGTTCGCCATCGCCGAAGCGGCCTACTCCACCGAGGCGGCGTTCGGCCTGCCGGGCGTGATCAAGGTTGGCGGCTGGTACAACTCCAACGATTTCGACGACCTGCGCTTCGCCAGGAACGGCCTGCCGCTGTCCGATCCCGGCGCGAACGACCCGCGCTCCCATGACGGCTCCTACGCGCTCTACGGCCTGATTGACCAGACGGTGTGGAAGGAAGGCGGGGAGGGCGCGCGCAGCCTGTCGCTGTTCGCCCGCGCGGTCGTGGCGCCGCAGTCGAACCGCAACCTGATCGACTATTACTTCGACGCCGGATTCAACGTGAAGGCGCCGTTCGAGAGCCGGCCGGACGACCTGTTCGGCGTCGCCGTGGCCTACGCCCACATCAGCGACCGGGCGCGAGAGGCGGACCGCGACGCCGTTCGGCTCGGAAGTCCGACCCCGACGCGCTCGTCGGAGATCGCCATCGAGGCGTCCTATCAGGCGGCGGTGGCGGGCTGGCTCAAGGTGCAGCCGTTCGCGCAATACATCGTGCGGCCGGGCGGCGGCGATCCGGACCCGCGCCGCGGCGACCGCCGCATCAAGGACGCCACGGTGCTCGGCCTGCGCACCCAGGTGACGTTCTGACGGCTTGCGAGAACCGTCATGCCCGAGCTTGCCTCGGGCAGCCCCGATTTCCGGCGTCTCCGCGCTCTCTCTGCGTCAAATCGCGGATGACCGCGCGGTCATGACCCAGGGGCTTCGACAGCTTCAAGACAGGATGTGACGGATCAGGCGCCGGCCTGATCCAGGAAGCGGCGGATCGCCTCCAGCGTCGGGCGGTCCGCAAGCTGGGGCGCGTGGCCCTGCCCCGGGGTTTCGAACGCCGTCATGTCCGGCCGCCGCGCCCGCATGGCGGCGAACGTGTCCCGGCTCAGGATGTCGGAGGTCGCGCCGCGCACCGTCATCAGCGGCGTCTTCGCCAGCGCGTCGAACAGCGGCCACAGCGCCGGCATGGGTTTCGTGAGGTCGAGCGCGGCGAAGGTCGCGACCAGCGCCGGGTCGCTCTGCGGTCGCAGGCCGTCCGGCGTCTCGCGCCATGTGCGCCGCGCCACGCGCTCGAAATCGGCCTGCCCCAGCGCCGGGAAGCCCGGCCCCATGAGCGCCGCGACGCGCTCCGCCGCATCGGCCCAGTTCGTCGGCGGCGCGACGTCGGCGGAGAGGTAGTCGCGGATCCGCGCAAGGCCCGCCGCCTCCACCACCGGGCCCACGTCGTTCAGCACCACGGCCGCGAGCGCATCCGGTTTCATCGCGGCCAGCATCATGGCCTGAAGCCCGCCGCGCGAGGTTCCGACCACCGCGACGCGGGTGAGATCGAGGGCTGCGAGCGTGGCGAAAACGTCGCCGGTCTCCACCGCCACGTCGTAGCGCTTCGGATCGGGGTCGCGGTCGGAGGCGCCGCGGCCGCGGGCGGAGAGCGCGATCACGCGCCGGTTTCCGCCTTGGGGCGAGGCGAGAAACTCAGCCAGTTCCGTGAAATCGTCGAGCGGCCGGGACAGGCCGGGCAGGCACAGCGCCGCCGCGCCGGACGGGCGTTCCGGACGCCAGTCGCGGGCGTGCAGCGCGAGCCCGTCCGCGACCGCGATCCTATGATCCACAATCGCGGGCGGGCTCATGGCGGCGTGTCCTATTGGGGCCCGCGCACCATGTCGCGCTCGATCAGCAGGGCGGTGCTGCGGCCGCTGAGGCGGGTGCGGTAGACCTGCGTGTTCTCCATCACCCGCTGAACGTAGTTGCGGGTTTCGGTGAAGGGAATGCGCTCCACCCAGTCCACCGGGTCGGCGTCCTTGCGCGGGTCGCCATAGCGCTGCACCCACTGCACCACGCGGCTGGAGCCGGCGTTGTAGGCGGCGAACACCATGATGTAGGAGCCGTTGAAGTCGCGGGCCAGCTCGCCGAGATGCGCCGCGCCGAGCTGGGCGTTGAAGGCGGGGTCGCTGGTCAGGCGCTTCGCGTCGAACGACACGCCGGCGTTCTTCGCGGTGCGGGCGGCCGTGGTCGGCAGCAGCTGCAGCAGGCCGCGGGCGTTGGCGTGGCTCACCGCCTGCGGGTTGAAGGCGCTCTCCTGCCGGGCGATGGCGTGCACCACCGGCGTCTCGATCGCCGGGCCGACCGGCTTGAACGAGGGGATGCCGCCGGTGGGATAGGCGAGGGCGTCCACCGGATAGCCATTGTTCAGGCCCGCCTTGCCCACCACCAGCGTGGCGCGGGGGTCCTTGTTGCGCTGGGTCAGGCCGCCGAGCAGGGACAGCTCGCCCGCGCTGCGCAGGTCGTCGGCGAGGCCGGCGGCGAGCTGCAGCGCCAGCTCCTTTTCGCCCACGCGATAGAGCAGGTCGATGGCGCGCACGGAGGCGCGGGAGGCGAAGGCGGCGCGGTCCGCGGAGCTCGGCTGGGGCAGGGGGCGGATCGGCATGTCCGGCAGCTTCAGCCGCGCGCGGGCCACCTGCCCGTAGTAGCTCGTCACATGGCGGGCGGCGCGGCTGTAGGCGGCCTGGGCGCCGGAGGAATCCCCGAGCTGCTCCAGCGCCCGGCCCTGCCAGTAGAGCGCGCGGGACAGCGTGCCCGGCACGGTCGCCTGGGTCTGCACATTGGTGAAGTGCCGGAGCGCGCTGCGGCCGTCGCCCAGCGCCCGGAGCGCGATGAAGCCGGCCAGCATCTCGGATTCGATCCGGTCGGTGGCGGATTTGGCCTCGGTGCGGCGGATGACGGCGTAGGCGCCCCTGGCGTCGCCCAGATCGAGCAGGTCGCGGGCGATGACGCGCCGCTCCACCGACCAGGCGTCCGGATCGGCGATGTCGCCCGCCGACGCCTTGGCCAGCGCCGCGGCGGCCTCGCGCGGCTTGTCCTGGCGGCGGTTGAACTTGGCGACGGCGTAGAGATAGCCGGGGTCGGACCGGAGCCCCGCCGGCACGGCGGCGAGCGCCTGCGCGGCGTTGGGCGCCTTGCGCCCGACCGCGGTGATGGCGCGGCCCACAAGAGCGTAGCTGCCGCCGGCTTTGGTCGCCGCCCGCTGGCCGGCGTCGATGTTGTCGTTGAGGAACTGGCGCTCGGCGCGGGCGCGGTGGTCGGCGCTCGTGAGCACGCCGCCGACGCGGGACAGCGCCTGCTGCTCCACCGTCATGTCGAGATCGCTGTTGCGCCAGGCGTCGCGGATCAGGGCGGCGCCGGCGTCGCGCTGGCCGGCCGCCATCAGCGCGCGGCCGAGCGCGAGCTTGCCCTCGGCGCGCTTCGGCTTGCCGTTGGCGGCGAAGAAGCCGCGCACCGTGGCGGGGTCCACGTTCTCCAGCCACAGCGCCTCTTCAGCGCGGCGGCGCACCATGTCGCGGGTCGGCCAGTCGCGGTGGGCGCGCAGGAACCCGTCGAGCTTGGCGAAGCCGATCTGGCGGGAGGCGTAGCGCACCGACAGCCAGTCGATCAGCGCGAGCGCGCCGGGATCGCGCAGGCTGGCGCGGGCGGCCATGGCGCCGCCGAGATCGCCGCGCTGGAAGGCGGAGACGGCGGCCTTCACCGCGGCGACGTCGCTCGACTGGATGCTCGGGGAGGGCGCGATCCGGGAGGCGGGCGAGATCGCGCCCGTGGTCGGCGGATCGTAGGCGACCACCAGCTCCTGCGCGGCGGTTTCGCCCGCGTCTTCGGCGAGCGCGCCGCCCGAGGCGATCATGAGGCTTGCGGCGGCGACGCCGCGAAGAAGGACGCTGAACGCTTGCATCTGGCTTTCGACTTCGGCTGGAAGGCTTCCGGAACCGGAAGCGGCGTTGGGCGATCGCCTCAGTTTCGCCGTGTCGGCTTTACGAAACGCTAACCGAGCCCGCCGCGCCACTGTTTCGAGCTTCTCCAGAAGAACACGTTCGCGCGGGCTTTTCGTGAGGCTCGCGCCCGTTTATCAAGAGCGCCCTGTTCCAATCCCGCGAGCGGCGGTCCGCCGTCTCGCTCCCGCTCTGGCGGGCACGATCTCCGCATCGGGAGCCGACGTCGAAATGGCCGCTCACACCCTGTTCCGGGGCTCCATCCCCGCGCTCGTCACCCCCATGACCGCCGACGGCGGGCTGGACGAAGGCGCGTTCCGCGCGCTGGTCGACTGGCAGATCGCCGAAGGCACCCACGGCCTCGTGCCGGTGGGCACCACCGGCGAGAGCCCGACGCTGACCCATGACGAGCACAACAGGGTGGTGGAGTGGTGCGTGCAGGAGGCCCGCGGCCGCGTGCCCGTGATCGCCGGCGCCGGCTCCAACTCCACGGCGGAAGCGGTGGCGCTCGCCCGTCACGCGGAGAAGGTGGGCGCGGACGGCCTGCTCGTGGTCACGCCCTATTACAACAAGCCGACCCAGGAAGGGCTTTACGCCCACTTCCGCGCCATCGCCGAGGCGGTGGGGCTGCCGATCCTGATCTACAACATCCCCGGCCGCTCGGTGGTGGACATGACCGTCGACACCATGGCCCGGCTCTATGAACTGGAGAACATCGTCGGCGTGAAGGACGCCACGGCCAACGTCGGCCGCGTCACCCAGCAGCGCGCCAAGATGGGGCCGGACTTCCTGCAGTTCTCCGGCGAGGACATCACCGCGCTCGGCTTCATGGCCCATGGCGGCCACGGCTGCATCTCGGTGACGGCGAACGTCGCCCCGGCCGATTGCGCCGCCTTCCAGGAGGCGTGCCTCGCGGGAGACTACGCCACCGCCCGCGCCTATCAGGACAAGCTCGCCCCGCTGCACACCGGCCTGTTCTGCGAGACGAGCCCCGGCCCGGTGAAGGTCGGCCTCGCCCTGCTCGGCCGCTGCGGCGAGGCCATGCGCCTGCCGATGGTGCCCGTGGCCGACGCCACCCGCGGCGTGGTCCGCGCCGCGCTCGCCCATGCGGGCTTGATCGGCGGAGACGCGTGATCATCTTAAGCTCGCCATGAACGCCAAGAACCCCAACCCTCGCTTCAAGATCGTCGCGGACAACCGCAAGGCGCGCCACAACTTCGAGATCGGCGAAACGATCGAAGCCGGGATCGCGCTCGCCGGCACGGAGGTGAAGTCGCTGCGTCAGGGCAAGGCGACCATCGGCGAGTCTTACGCGGGCGAGTACAACGGCGAGCTGTTCCTCTACAACGCCTATATCCCGGAATATCTGCAGGCGAACCGTTTCAACCATGAGACGCGCCGGCCCCGGAAGCTGCTGCTGCACAAGAGCCAGATCAACAAGCTCACCGGCGCCGTGACCCGCGAGGGCATGACGGTGGTGCCGCTGAAGATCTATTTCAACGAGCAGGGCCGGGCGAAGGTGGAGATCGCGCTCGCGCGCGGCAAGAAGCTGCACGACAAGCGCGAGGCCGACAGGGAGCGCACCTGGAACCGGGACAAGGCGCGCATCATGCGCGACCGGGGATAGCGCGCTCTTAAACGGGCCGAGGTCTGGAAGCCGCGACCACGCGGGCCGATTATCCCGCCCGAAAAACGCGCGGGATGAGGAGCGCCTGCCTTGAAGCCGCGCGAGCCTCGTGTCCGGCTCAGATCTGCGAGGGGGAAGCGCCCGGTCCGACCGCTTCGTCGCTCTCGGCGTCGTCCATGGCGGCGCCGTCCGCCGGCGGGAGGCCGATGCGGTAGACGCCCTTGAAGGTCTCGGGATCGGCCGGCTTGCCCTTGCGGTAGACCGCGAGCCTCCCGCGCCGGGCGAGGCGCACGGCGGCGGCGCGCACGTCGGTCAGGCGTTTGTGCCAGTCCTCTTCGCCGCGCTGCTCGGCGGCCGCCTTCGCGACCTCCGACGGGTCGAGCGTCTTGCCCGGTCCGCGTTCGGCGGCGAGGCGGAACAGCAGGTCTTCGATGGTCTCGCTCATTCCGCGGCCTCCGCCGAAGGGGCTTCGCCCGACAGCCAGACGGCCAGATCGGCGCGGGCCCGGTCGGTCAGCATGCGTTTCTTGGCCACGGCCTTCTGGGCGCCGCGCGGGCGCGAGCCGTCGGGCAGGCGCAGCGCGCCCTCCACCGGCGGGAACAGGCCGAAGTTCACGTTCATGGGCTGGTAGCTCTTCGGCCCTTCGCCCTCGACGCTGAGATGGCCGCCGGTGATGTGGCGGAGCAGGGCGCCGAGCGCCGTGGTGGCGGGCGGACTTATGAACGTGCGGCCGAGCCGCTCGCCGGCGGCGAAGCGGCCCGCCAGCAGGCCCACCGCCGCGCTCTCCACATAGCCTTCGCAGCCGGTGATCTGGCCGGCGAAGCGCAGCCGCGGCTGGGCCTTCAGGCGCAGGGCGCCGTCCAGCAGCTTCGGGCTGTTCAGGTAGGTGTTGCGGTGCAGGCCGCCCAGCCTGGCGAATTCGGCGTTCTCCAGCCCCGGAATGGTGCGGAACAGCCGCACCTGCTCCGCATGGCGCAGCTTCGTCTGGAAGCCGACCATGTTGTAGAGCGTGCCGAGCGCGTTGTCCTGGCGGAGCTGGACCACGGCGTAGGGCTTCACGGTGGGGTTGTGGGCGTTGGTGAGGCCCATGGGCTTCATGGGCCCGTGGCGCAGCGTCTCGGATCCGCGCTCCGCCATGATCTCCACGGGCAGGCAGCCGTCGAAATAGGGTGTCGAGGCCTCCCAGTCCTTGAACGACACCTGGTCGCCGGCGACAAGGCCGCCCACGAAGGCCTCGTACTGCTCGCGGCTGAGCGGGCAGTTCACGTAGTCCGCGCCGGTGCCGCCGGGGCCGACCTTGTCGTAGCGGGACTGCCGCCAGGCGACGCCCATGTCGATCGAGTCCGCATGGACGATCGGGGCGATGGCGTCGAAGAAGGCGAGTTCGCCCTCGCCGGTCAGCCCGCGCACGGCTTCCGCAAGCGAAGGCGAGGTGAGGGGCCCGGTGGCGACGATCACGCTGTCCCAGTCGGCCGGCGGCAGGCCCGCGACCTCGCCGCGCTCGATCGTGATGTTCGGATGCGCCTCCAGCGCCGCGGTGACGGCGGCGGAGAAGGCGTCCCGGTCCACCGCCAGCGCGCCGCCGGCGGGCACCTGCGCCCCGTCCGCCGCGCGCAGGATCAGCGAGCCCAGCGTCCGCATCTCCTGGTGCAGCAGGCCGACGGCGTTCTGCTCCGCGTCGTCGGAGCGGAAGGAGTTGGAGCAGACCAGTTCGGCGAGGCCGTCGGTCTGGTGCGCGTCGGTGCGGCGCTGGGGCCGCATCTCGTGCAGCACGACGGGAACGCCGGATTCGGCGAGCTGCCACGCGGCCTCGGAGCCGGCGAGGCCGCCGCCGACCACATGGACGGGAGAAGGCGAAAGGGTGTCGATCATCGCCGGACCGTAGTCGCGGGACGGCCGCCGGGCAATCCGGGCGCCGCCGAATTCACCGCGGCGGGCGCAGGCGCCCGCGAGCCTTCGCTCCATGCGCGGAGACGCGCCTCTATCTCATTGAGAGGAATGGCTTTTCTTTTGCACAGGCCGGGGCGGCCAAATTGGCTTTCCGGTTCGGAATCGTCTAGTTTGCGCGACCCGTTTGAAATGACCGAAAGCTGAAGCCTCTTGGCCGATCCCACCGATCCGACGTCCGGCGGTCCGTCCGACATCAAGCCGATCTCCATCGCCGACGAGATGCGCCGCTCCTATCTCGATTACGCCATGAGCGTGATCGTGGCGCGCGCGCTGCCCGACGTGCGCGACGGCCTGAAGCCGGTACATCGCCGCATCCTGTTCTCCATGAACGAGAACGGCTATTACCCGGATCGGCCCTACCGCAAGTCCGCCCGCGTGGTCGGCGACGTGATCGGTAAGTACCATCCGCACGGCGACCAGTCGATCTACGACGCGCTGGTGCGCATGGCGCAGGAGTTCTCCATGCGCCTGCCGCTGGCCGACGGCCAGGGCAACTTCGGCTCGGTGGACGGCGACCCGCCCGCGGCCATGCGCTACACCGAGATCCGGCTGGCCAAGCCCGCGATGGCGCTGCTCGGCGACATCGACGAGGACACGGTCGACTTCCAGGACAACTACGACGGCTCCGAGCGGGAGCCGACGGTCCTGCCCGCCAAGTTCCCCAACCTGCTGGTCAACGGCGCCGGCGGCATCGCGGTGGGCATGGCCACCAACATCCCGCCGCACAATCTCGCCGAGGTGGTGGACGCCTGCGTGGCGCTGATCGCCGAGCCGGAGCTCGACCTCGAGGCGCTGCTCGCCATCGTGCCGGGGCCGGACTTCCCCACCGCCGGCCGCATCCTCGGCCGCGGCGGCATCCGCTCGGCCTATGCGGGCGGGCGCGGCTCGGTGGTGATGCGCGCCAAGGTGGACGTGGAGGAGATCCGCAAGGATCGCGAGGCGCTGATCGTCTCCGAGCTGCCCTATCAGGTGAACAAGGCGACGCTGGTCGAGAAGATCGCGGAGCTGGTGCGCGAGAAACGCGTCGAGGGCATTTCGGACCTGCGCGACGAGAGCGACCGCCAGGGCATGCGCGTGGTGATCGAGCTGAAGCGCGACGCCGTGGCCGACGTGGTGCTGAACCAGCTGTTCCGCTTCTCGGCGCTGCAGACCACCTTCGGCGTCAACATGGTGGCGCTGAACGGCGGCAAGCCGGAGCTGATGAACCTGAAGGACGTGCTGACGGCCTTCATCGCCTTCCGCGAGGAGGTGGTGAGCCGCCGCACCAAGTTCCGGCTCAACAAGGCGCGCGACCGGGCGCATGTGTTGGTGGGCCTCGCCATCGCGGTGGCGAACATCGACGAGGTGATCCACACCATCCGCACCGCCCCGGACCCGACCACCGCCCGCGACCGCCTGATGGCGCGCGACTGGCCGGCCGTGGACGTGGCGCCGCTGATCGAGCTGATCGACGATCCCCGCCACCGGCTGAGCGCCGACGGCACCTACCGGCTGTCGTTCGAGCAGGCGAAGGCGATCCTCGAGCTGCGCCTCGCCCGCCTCACGGCGCTCGGCCGGGACGAGATCGCGGAGGAGCTGGACAAGCTCGCCGTCGAAATCGCCGACTATCTGGACATCCTGCGCTCCCGCGAGCGGGTGCAGACGATCGTGCGCGAGGAGCTGCTGGCGGCCAAGGCCGAGTTCGGCACGCCGCGCCGCACCGAAATTCTCGATTCCGACGCGGATTTCGAGGACGAGGATCTGATCCAGCGCGAGGACATGGTCGTCACCGTGTCCCATGCGGGCTACGTCAAGCGCGTGCCGCTGATGACCTATCGCTCGCAGAAGCGCGGCGGCAAGGGACGGTCCGGCATGTCCTTCCGCGAAGAGGACTTCGTCAGCCGCCTGTTCGTGGCCAACACCCACACGCCGGTGCTGTTCTTCTCCTCCCGCGGCCAGGTCTACAAGGAAAAGGTGTGGCGGTTGCCGCTGGCGGCGCCGCAGGCCCGCGGCAAGGCGCTGGTGAACATGCTGCCGCTGGAGCCGGGCGAGCGCATCACCACCATCATGCCGCTGCCCGAGACCGAAGCCGACTGGGCGCGGCTCGACGTCATGTTCGCCACCTCCGGCGGCACGGTGCGCCGGAACAAGCTCAGCGACTTCGTCAACGTGAACCGCGCCGGCAAGATCGCCATGAAGCTCGACGAGGGCGAGGCGATCGTGGACGTGCAGACCTGCTCGGAAGACGACGACGTGCTGCTGACCACCTGTCGCGGCCAGTGCATCCGCTTCCCCGTCACCGACGTGCGCGTGTTCAAGGGGCGTGACTCCGTCGGCGTGCGCGGCGTCGCGCTGGCGGAGGGCGACCGGGTGATCTCGCTCTCGATCCTTAACCATTTCGAGGCGACGCCCGCGGAGCGCCTCGCCTATCTGCGCCGCGCCAACGCGGTCCGGCGCGGGCAGGGCGAGGCCGGCGCCGAGGAGCAGGCGGCGGAGGTCGAGGATCAGGTCGACGACATCGAACTCGGCCAGGACACCTACAGCGCCATGGGCGCCTCGGAGCAGTTCATTCTGACGCTGTCCGAGAACGGCTACGGCAAGCGCACCTCGTCGTTCGAGTACCGGGTCACGGGGCGCGGCGGCAAGGGCATCGTCGCCATGGTGACGAACGACCGTAACGGGCCGCTCGCCGCCTCGTTCCCGGTGCAGGACAACGACCAGATCATGCTGATCACCAACGGCGGCCAGACCATCCGGGTGCCGGTGGAGGACATCCGGCTCGCGGGGCGCTCCACGCAGGGCGTGATCGTGTTCAAGACCGGCCACGGCGAACGGGTGGTCTCGGTGGAGCACATCGCCGAAGACGAGGACGGCGAGGAGCCGGCGGGCGAAGCGGAGGCGTAGCGCCAGTTATCGGTAACGCCGGTGCTCGTTAACGATCTTGCAAGAACTGCTCTCGGATTTGCTTGAAATTGCCATGATGACGGGTGATCCTAAGTCATGGCCCGGTGGGGGAATGGCTACCCGGGGGGTGGGAACGCTCCCCTATCCTGGTTCAAGTCCAGGCTGGGCCTCCAGATTTCAGAAGGCGCGTTCCGTGAGGGACGCGCCTTCTGCGTTTCAGGTGACAAATTTCTGTCGAAACGCTCAGGACTGTCGTCGAACGGTCGTATGTGACAATTTCGGATGATAGCGTCCGCGCCCTGTGCAACGACAAGGTTTTCCCCATTCTATGGACGCCGCCGCTGATCCGCAGCCCGACGCCGGCCCGCTCGACGGGCGCGAACGCGAACTGAAATTCGAAGCCCACGCCTCGGCCCTCAACCGCATCGGGAGCGCGCTGCGCAAGACGGAAGGGGCGGCCAAGCGCGGCGTCGCCACGCGGCTGATCAGCGTCTATTTCGACACCGCCGACCAGGTGCTCGCCCGCCACGGCGTCTCGCTGCGCATAAGGCGCAAAGGGCGCGCCTACATCCAGACCATCAAGCGCTCCAGCGGCGGCGTCGGCCTGTTCGACCGGGCGGAGTGGGAGCGGCGCTCCCGCGGGCCGGAACTGGCGCTGACCATCGAGGAGCAGGCGCTGCTCGGCTCCATCCTCGGGCGGGAGGACGGCAGCGCGCCTCTGCTGCAGCCGGCGTTCACCGTGGCGGCGAAGCGCACGGTCTACGACGTCCGCCGCGGCGAGTTCGCCGCCGAGATCGCGCTCGACGAGGCTGTGATCGAGGCGGGCGAGGCCAGCCATCCGTTCTGCGAGCTGGAGCTGGAGCTGCTGTCGGGCGGCTCGGAGGAGCTGTTCGGCCTGGCGCGCGAGCTGTTCGGTCTGGCGCCGATCCGGGTCAGCGCGCTCGCCAAATCCGAGCGCGGCTATGCGGCGCTGGGGGGCTCGCTCGGCGTTCCGGTGAAGGCCGGAACGTCGCCGATCAAGCCGGACATGACGGTGGAGGATGCGTTTCTCGCCGCCGTCGGCGACTGCCTGCGCCAGTACCGCCTGAACGAGAACGTGCTGCTCAACGGGCCGGACGCGAAGGCGACCCATCAGGCGCGCGTGGCGCTGCGGCGCATGCGCTCCGCCTTCTCGGTGTTCGGCGCCGCGGTCGCGGATGAGCGCAGCCTGGCGCTGAAGGACGGGCTCAAATGGCTCGCCGGCGCGCTCGGCGACGCCCGGGACCTCGACGTGTTCATCGAGCGGCATTTCGCCGATCCGGACGCGCTGGCGGTGGACGCCGGGCTCGCGGCGCTGGGCGCGCGGCTGGCCAAGGACCGGGACGCGGCCTACGCCGCAGCCGCCAAGGCGCTGCAGTCGCCGCGCTCCCGCGAGCTGATGCTCGATCTGGTGGAATGGCTGGCGCTCGGCGCCTGGCGCTCCGCGCCGGAGACCGCGGAGCTCCGCGCGGCGCCGATCGCCAGCTTCGCCGCCGAGGTGCTGACCAAGCGGCGGAAGAAGGTGAAGAAAGCCGGCAAAGAGCTTGAAACGCTTAGCCCTTATGATCGCCATCAGGTGCGGATCGAAGCGAAGAAGCTGCGCTACGCCACCGACTTCTTCGAGCATGTGTTCGTGGAAGGCGGGGCGCGAAAGCGCTACGCCGCCTTCAGCTCCGGCCTGGCTGAGCTGCAGGAGGATCTGGGCCTCCTGAACGACATCGCCACAGCGCGCGACCTCACCCGCAAGCTCGCCCATGGTGCGGTCAAGGCGGGCGACGCCGATCAGGCCTTCGCGGCCGGCGTCATCGCGGGCGAGGGGCAGGCGCGGGCCGCCAAGCTGCTGTCGGCCGCCGCCAGGAACTTCTCGGCGCTGATGAAGGCCGATCCGTTCTGGGGCCGCAAAACCGAGGCGCCGCCGCAGGTCCGAACGCCCGACGCCTGAACGAAACGAAGGCCGCCCTACGGGACGGCCTTCGTCGATGATGAGCCTGCGCAGCGGGATTGTTACTGCGGCTTGGGCGGGATCGCGCCCGGCGCGCCGCCGACGGTGCCGGGCGACGGCTTGGTGACGTCCGGCGTCGGGCTCTCGTGGGTCTTGTGGCCGCCCTCCGCCGCGGGCGCGTGGCCCTCGTTCTGGCGCTTCACGTCTTCGGCGCTGGTGGCGCCGCCGCCGACCGCCTTGTCCATGGCGCCCGTCGTGCCGGGCGACATCTTGCCGGGCTCGGCGGGCTTGTCCGTAGTGGACGGCGTGGCCTGCGAGGACTGCGCGAAGCCGGCGACAGGCGCCAGAGCCAGCGCGGCGGACAGGGACAACACGGCGAGGCGTTTCATGATCGCTCCCATAATTTCGTTATTATGGAGCGTTAACGATTGGCCGGTGCGATCGTTCCCCAGCTCACGGCGGCGTGAAGTCCCGCCGTTGAGCGCGACCCGCCTCAGCCGAGCCCGAGCCTTTGGCGCAGGCGGCCCGAGGCGGCGGAGAGCAGCCGGTCGGCGATGATGCCGATGAAGGCCACGCACAGGCCCGCCACCAGCCCCTTGCCCACATTGGCCTGGGCGAGCGCCGAATAGACCTCCTGTCCGAGATCGCGGGTGCCGACCAGCGCGGTGATCACCAGCATGGACAGCGCCAGCATCAGCGTCTGGTTCAGCCCGAGCAGGATTTCGGGCGTCGCCAGCGGCAGGCGGATGCGCAGGAGACTCTGCAGCCGGGTGCAGCCGTTCATGACGCCGGCCTCGATCAGCGCGGGATGGATCTGCGACACGCCATGGGCGGTGTAGCGGATCGCCGGGGCGACGGCGTAGAGCACGATCGCGATCAGCGCGGTGAAGTCGCCCACCTTGAACAGCATCACGAACGGGATGAGGTAGACGAAGGACGGCAGGGTCTGCAGCGTGTCCACCGCCACGTCGGTGATCTTGCGCGCGGTGGGATTGGCGGCCGCGAGCAGGCCGATCGGCACGCCGATCAGCATGGCGAGCGCCACGCCGACGCCGCAGAGGTAGACCGTCACCATGGCGGCCGGCCACAGGCCCGACAGCGCGATGAACAGCGTCATGAGCCCGGTGACGGCGGCGAGCCGGAGGCCGCCGAGCCGGAAGCCCGCCAGCGTCACCACCGCCGCCACCCACGGCCAGGGCAAGGCAAGCATGAAGCGTTTCACCGGCACCAGGATGTTCAGCAGGAAGAACACCTTCACCGCTTCGAGCTGGCTGTAGAAGGTGAGGTTGATCCAGCGCACCAGCTCGTTCCACCACGGCGCGGTGGAGAGCCGCCAGGCCTCCGGATAGGTGGCGAGCGACGGCCAGAGCGCCGCCGCCAGCCACAGCGCCGCCACGCCCGCCAGCGCCGCCCAGAGCGCGAGGCGGCGTCCCGAGCGGCCCGCCGCGCCGCGCTCGGCGCCATGGGCGAGCCCCTGCGCGAACCGGTCGAGCAGGATGGCGAGCACGGTGATGGCGAGGCCGGCCTCCAGCCCCGCGCCGATGTCGTTGCGGCGAAGCGCGGTCAGCACGTCGAAGCCGAGGCCGCCGGCGCCGATCATGGAGGCGATGATCACCACGTTCAGCGAGAGCATGATGACCTGGTTCACGCCCACCATCAGCGCGGGCAGGGCGGTGGGCACCAGCATCTTCCAGGTGGTCTGGCGCCGGGTGCAGCCGGTCATCACGGCGAGCGAGCGCACGTCCTCAGGCACGGCGCGGATGGCGAGGATGGTGACGCGCACCATGGGCGGCATGGCGTAGATGATGGTGGCGACCATGGCCGAGACCGGCCCGAAGCCGAACAGGATCAGCATCGGCAGCAGATAGGCGAACACCGGCATGGTCTGGGCCAGATCGAGCAGCGGCCCGACCGCCCGTTCGACGGCGCGCCAGCGCACGCAGGCGAGGCCGAGCAGCAGGCCGCCGAAGGCGCCGAGCAGGCTCGACACCAGCACCGAGGCGAGCGTCACCATGGCGCCGGCCCACTGGCCGAACACCGCGAGATAGAGCAGGCCGAGGCCCATCAGCACCGCGAGGCGGACGCCGCTGACGGCGTAGCCCGCCGCGATCCCGAGCGCGACCATGGCGAACCACGGGATCGGCGGCGCCAGCTTCACCGCGTCCGACCCCTGACCGATCACGAGGCCGGTGGAGAGCACCGCCTTGGCGGCGGACAGGGGCAGGTCCAGCGTCCAGGCGATGGCGCGGGTGAATTCGCGCACGCTGAAGAGGCCGAAGGTGGCGCTCTCCATCAGCCATTTCATGAAGGCGGAGATCTGCGGCGCGAGGCCGAGCTGCCAGGCGGCCGGCAGCTTCACGGCCCAGGCGGGCAGGGCGCCCGCGGGCGCCATCACCAGCGCCACGGTCACGAGCGCCACCAGCGGCCAGAGCAGCTTTCCGGGCGCAAGTTTCGGCATCGCGGCGGGCGCCGCCGGGCGGGCGTCCGCGACGCTCATGCGGCGCGGTCCGCGTGGCCGACCAGCACGTCGATCATGGCGAGGCGGTCCACCACGCCGAGGAGCTTGCCGCCTTCCGTCACCGCGAAGGGCTTGGTCGCGCGCTCCACGTCGCGGGCGAAGCTGGCGATGCGCGCCGTCGCCGCCACCTCGCCCGCGAAGTCGCCGCCGGGCGGCGCCGGCGCCAGCACCGCGCGGGCGGTCAGGATCTTGGCGCGGGGCGCGTCCCGGGTGAAGGCGCGCACGTAGTCGGTCGCGGGCTTCAGCACCAGCTCCTCGGCGCTGCCCACCTGCTCCACCCGGCCGTCCTTCATGATGACGATGCGGTCGGCGATGCGGGTGGCCTCGTCGAAGTCGTGGGTGATGAAGACGATGGTCTTCTTGAGCAGGCCCTGCAGCCGCAGCACCTCGTCCTGCATCTCGCGGCGGATCAGCGGGTCGAGCGCCGAGAACGGCTCGTCCAGGAACCAGAGGTCCGGCCCCGCCGCGAGCGAGCGGGCGATGCCGACGCGCTGCTGCTGGCCGCCGGAGAGTTCGCGTGGGAACCGGCCCTCGCGGCCGTCGAGCCCCACCAGCGTGATCATCTCCCGCGCCCGCGCCTCGCGCTCGGTCCTTGGGCGGCCCTGGATTTCAAGCGGAAACGCCACGTTGCCGAGCACGGTCAGATGCGGCAGCAGCGCGAAATGCTGGAACACCATGCCCATCTGGTGGCGGCGGATCTGGATCAGCTCGTGCTCGCTCATGGAGGCGAGATCACGGTCCTCGAACAGCACCACGCCGGCGGTCGGCGGCGTCAGGCCGGACAGGATGCGCACCAGCGTGGACTTGCCCGAGCCGGACAGGCCCATGATGACGAAGGTCTCGCCGCGCTCGATCTCCAGGCTCACGTTCAGGGTCGCGGCGGTGACGCCGGCCTCCGCCAGCGCTGAGGGCTCGGCCGCGAGCTTGCCGTCGCGCACGAAGCGCTCCGCCCTCGGCCCATAGAGCTTGCACACGTCGCGGCAGGCGAGGATCGGATGACTCATGGCGATGTTCCGGCGAAGGAGTAAGGCGCAGGACGCCGCCGGACCTTGTGGAAAAGGCCGGCGGCGGGGTTTCGCTCAGCGGTCAGCGCGCGCGGCTCACTGGCCGAGCCAGCCCTTCCAGCGGCTCTCGTTGGCCGCCATCCACTCGTCCACCACGTCCTCGACCTTCTTGCCGTCGAGGTCGACCTTGGCGGCCAGCGCGCCGATCTCGTCGTTGGTGAACGTGTAGGCCTTGATGGCCTTGTAGGCGCCGGGCCACTTGTCCTTCACGCCCGTCCAGGCGGCCTTGTAGATCGGGCCGCGGGGCTTGGCGCAGTCGTACTTCGCCTCCTTGTTCACGCCCCAGGCCGGGTCTTCGTAACAGGCCTTCTCGTAGGGCGGGAACTTGACCCACTCGCCCTTGTACTTGATGGGCGCCCAGTGCGGCGCGTAGATCCACAGGATGATCGGCGCCTTGCGCTCGTAGGCGCTCTGCAGCTCCGCGAACATGGCGGCGTCGGTGCCGGCGTGCACCACCTCGAAGTCGAGGCCGAGCGCCTGCACGCGCTCCTCGTCGTAGCCGCCCCAGGTCACGGGGCCGCCGAGATAGCGGCCCTTGGGGGCGGTCTCGGGCACGGAGAAGGCTTCGGCGCAGGCCTTCAGCGCCTGCCAGTCGGGCAGGCCCGGGCACTTCTCCTTCATGTAGTCGGGGAACCACCAGTCCTCGATCGCCTGCATGCCGGTCTCGCCCACATTCTCCACGCCGCCCTCGGCGATGGCGGCGTCCATGGCCTCCTTGGCGGTGGTGGCCCAGACCTCCATGGCGACGTGCAGGTCGCCGGTCTTCATGCCGGCGAACTGGGCCAGATAGTCGGCCTGGACGTATTCGACGTTGTAGCCGGCCTTCTTCAGGGTCTCGCCCATGAGGCGGGCGGTGATGAGCTGGCCGGTCCAGTCGTGCAGGGTGACCTTGATCGGGTCCTTCGACTCCGGCGCGGCCATCGCCGGCGCGGCGCCGAACCCGATGGCGGAGGCGATCAGCCCGGCCGAAAGCACGCGCGTCACGTTACGAAGCATCTCGTTCTCCCGCTTCCTCGGCCGATGGGCCGACACGGAAACGTGAGAAGCACGATGCGGGCCAGTTTGCGGGAACGTTGGAGACTCTGTGGTTTTTCGTTGACGATCCAGCGCAGGCAGCCCTGGGCGCCCAACAAAAGGGCGCCCAGGGCTGTAAATCATGTCAACAAATATTCCTGTCCAGAAAATACGTGAGTTTTTGAGGTTTTTAGTGGGATGGTTTGGCGTTACGCCTTGTCAAGGTAGCGTCGGGCCAGATGCGTCTTGAACACGGCGGCGTCCAGCGGGCGGCCGGTGGCTTCCGTCAGCAGCTCGTCGGTGGAGAGTCGCGAGCCCTTGCCGTGCACGTTGGCGCGCAGCCAGCCCAGCAGCGGCTGGAAGTCGCCGCGGGCGATCCCGGCCGGGATGTCGGCGTCGGCGCGGACCGCGGCGTCGAACAGCTGCGCCGCGGTCATGGCGCCGAGCGTGTAGGTGGGGAAGTAGCCCCAGCCGCCGCTCGGCCAGTGCACGTCCTGCAGACAGCCGCGACGATCGTCCGGAGGCGTGATCCCGAGCAGCGCCTGCATGCCCTCGGCCCAGGCGGCGGGCAGTTCGGCGAGCGGCATGGCGTCGGCGATCAGCGCCTTCTCCAGCCGGTAGCGCAGGATGACGTGGGCGGGATAGGTGACCTCGTCCGCGTCCACCCGGATGAAGCCGGGCGCGACCCGGGTGTAGCGCCGCCACATGGAGTCCGCCTCCCAGGCGGGGCCGGCGCCGCCGAAGGCTTCGCGCATCACCGGCGCGGCGTAGGCCAGGAACTCGCGGCTGCGGCAGGCCTGCATCTCGATCAGCAGCGACTGGCTCTCATGCACGCTCATGCCGCGGGCCTCGCCCACCGGTTGGCCCATGAAGGCGCGCGGGCGGCCCTGCTCGTAGAGCGCATGGCCGGTCTCATGCAGCACGCCCATCAGCGAGCTGGTGAAGTCCGCCTCGTCGTAGCGGGTGGTGATGCGCACGTCGTCGTCCGACCCGCCGCAGAACGGATGGGTGGAGACGTCGAGCCGGCCGCGGTCGAAGTCGAAGCCGAGCGCCGCCATCATCTTCAGGCCGAGCGCCTTCTGGGTCTCCACCGGGAACGGGCCTTCGAGCGCGGGAAGCGCGGGGCGCCGCGCCTGCGCCGCCATGGCCTCCTCCGTGAAGCCCGGCAGGAAATCGGCCAGATCGTCGAACAGCGCGTCGATCGCCGCGGAGCGTCCGCCGGGCTCGTAGTCGTTCAGCAGCGCGTCGTAGGGGCTCAAGCCCAGCTTTTCGCCCTTGGCGCGGCCGATCTCGCGCTGAAGCTCCAGCACCTCCTGAAGGCGCGGCAGCAGGCCCTTGAAATCGGACGCCGCGCGGGCGTCGCGCCACGCCATCTCGCAGGCGGAGGTCGCCCGGGTGGAGGCGGCCACCAGATCGGCCGGGATCGCGGTCTCCACCGTGTAGACGCGGCGGATCTCGCGCAGGTTGGCCCGCTCCCACGCCCCGAGCCCGTTGTCGGCGTCCGCCGCGTCCAGCCAGTCGCCCACGCGGGCGTCGGTCAGCATGTCGTGGCGCAGCACGTTCAGCAGCGCGAGGCTCTCGCCGCGCTTCTCGGCCGCGCCCTTGGGCATCACCGCCGCGTGGTCCCAGTGCAGGGTCCCGATGGCGTTGGAGAGCGCCGACAGGCGGCTGAAATGGGCGCTGAGCGCGGCGTAGGCGGTCATGGCGGTCGGGTCCGGAACAGGCGGAGAGAAGGGGCGGTCAGCGCGCCGCGGCGTAGCGGGCGAGGCCGGCGTCCAGATCGGCGATCAGGTCCTCGACCTCCTCCAGCCCGATGTGGATGCGGATCGTGGGGCCGAGCGGGCTCCAGCGGGTGGCGGTGCGGATCGGTCCGGCCTCGAACGGGATGGCGAGGCTCTCGAACCCGCCCCAGGAGTAGCCGAGGCCGAACAGCTTCAGCCCGTCGAGGAAGGCGGCGACGGCCGCCTTGGGGCCGGGCGTGAGTTCGATGGCGAACAGTCCGCTCGCGCCCTGGAAGTCGCGCTTCCACAGCTCGTGGCCGGGATCGGTCTCCAGCGCCGGGTGCATCACCCGCGCCACCTCCGGTCGGGAGGCGAGCCAGCGCGCCACCCGAAGTCCCGCCGCCTGATGATGGGCGAGTCGGACGCCGAGCGTCCTGAGCCCGCGCAACGCCAGGAACACGTCCTCCGGCCCGACGCAGAGGCCGAGCGCGCCGTGGGCGTGTTTCAGCGCGCCCGCGTAAGCCGCGTTGGCGGAGATCGTGCCCAGAAGCAGGTCGGCGTGGCCGCCGAGATACTTGGTGCCGGCGGTGAGCGACAGGTCGACGCCGTGGTCGTGGGCGCGGAACAGCAGCGGCGTCGCCCAGGTGTTGTCCATGATCACCGCCGCGCCGCGGGCGTGGACCGCGCCCGCGATGGCGGGCACGTCCTGCACCTCGAAGGTGAGCGAGCCGGGGCTCTCAACGAACACGGCTTTGGTCTCAGGCCGCATCAGATCGGAGATGTCGGCGCCCACATGGGGGTCGTAGTAGCTGGTCGCGACGCCCATGCGCTTCAGGAACGTGTCGCAGAAGTGCCGGGTCGGCTGATAGACCGTGTCCACCATCAGCAGGTGGTCGCCGGCGCCGAGCACGGCCAGCAGGGCCGTGGTCACGGCGTTGAGGCCGGAGGGAACCAGCGCCACATGGGCGCCGCCCTCGATCTCGTTGAGGGCGTCGGTCAGGGCGTCCACCGTCGGCGAGCCGCGGCGGCCGTACGTGTAACGGCCGGTGTGGCCCTCCAGATCGGCGACGGTGGGCGACAGCACGGTGGAGCCGCGCACGATCGGCGGGTTCACGAAGCCGTGCTGCGCGGCGGGGTCGCGGCCGGCGTGGACAAGCGAAGTCAGCGGCCCGAAGGGCGTGTCGCCGTGGCGCGTCATTGGGCTGCCGCCTCACAATTCGATGCAGGATCACCGTTCATGCTGCGTCGCCGCCGGGATCGTCAAGCCTTGACCGTTTTTTGCAACTGGCGCGAAATTGGGCTCGCAGACCGCATGTTTCTTGGGCGAACATCGGGATGAAGGCGGGAGGCGGCGCTCTATGTGCCCGAGGCGCCGCTGCCGCGACCAACGGACCGAAAAAGCCGGTTCGGACGGATGTTGGACGGACGGCCCCATGGCGAACCAAGGCGAGCATCTTCCATGAAACAGTTCCTTACCGCTCTGGCGCTCGGCGCTTCGGCGGTCTTCGCGTCCGGCGCCGCGCAGGCGGCGACCCTGGACCAGGTGAAACAGAAGGGCTTCGTGCAGTGCGGCGTCAGCACCGGCCTTCCGGGCTTCTCCAACCCCGATGAGAAAGGCGAGTGGACGGGGCTCGACGTGGACCTCTGCCGCGCCGTCGCCGCGGCGATCTTCGACGACCCTGCGAAGGTGCGCTTCACGCCGCTGACCGCCAAGGACCGCTTCACCGCGCTCCAGTCCGGCGAAATAGACGTGCTGTCGCGCAACTCCACCTGGACCTCGTCCCGCGACGCCACCCAGGGCCTCAACTTCACCGCCACCAACTATTACGACGGCCAGGGCTTCCTCGTGCGCAAGGAGCTCGGGGTGAAGTCCGCCATGGAGCTTAACGGCGCCTCGGTCTGCACCCAGTCCGGCACCACCACCGAACTGAACGTCGCCGACTTTTTCCGCACCAACAACCTGCAGTACGAGGTGGTGGCGTTCCAAGGCCAGGAAGAGACGCTGAAGGCCTATGAGTCCGGCCGCTGCGAGGTGTTCACCTCCGACCAGTCGCAGCTCTACGCCCTGCGCCTCAAGCTCGCCAACAAGGACGACCACATCGTCCTGCCGGAGCTGATCTCCAAGGAGCCGCTCGCGACAGCCGTCCGCCAGGGCGACGACCAGTGGTTCGACGTGGTGAAATGGGTGCACTACGCCATGCTGAACGCGGAGGAGGCCGGCGTCACCTCCAAGAACGTGCAGGAGATGCTGAACTCGCCGAACCCTGACATCCGCCGCATGCTGGGCGTCGAGGGCAATTTCGGCGAGCAGCTTGGCCTGACCAAGGACTGGGTCGCCCGCATCGTGTCCAAGGTGGGCAATTACGGCGAGGCCTTCGACCGCAACGTGGGCGCGGGCTCGCCGCTGCAGATCGAGCGCGGCAAGAACGCCCTCTGGACCAAGGGCGGCCTGCAGTACGGCCCGCCGATCCGCTGACGCTGAACGGCATGACGCGCGGGCGGCGGCGTCGCCCGCGCGGTTCTCGATGACGGCCTGGGGAGCGGCGGCGCATGGCGATCACGCATGACGGACCTCCGGCCGGAACGCCGGTCAAGGCGTCCGGGTCGATCTGGTCCAACGAGAAGACGCGCGGCTGGATCGCACAGGGCGCCATCGGCGGACTGGCGGCGCTGCTGGTCGGCGTCATGGTCTGGAACGCGCAGGACAACCTGGCGAGCCAGCGCATCGCCTCCGGCTTCGGTTTCCTGAGCCAGACCGCCGGGTTCGGCATCAACCAGACGCTGGTGGAGTACAGCGAGACCTCGACCTACGCCCGCGCGCTGCTGGTCGGCCTGCTGAACACCTTGGCTGTCGCGGTGGTCGGCATCGTCTTCGCCACCATCTTCGGCTTTCTGGTCGGCATCGGCCGGCTGTCCAAGAACTGGATGGTGCGGCAGGTGTGCACCGCCTATGTGGAGGTGACCCGAAACCTGCCGCTGCTGTTCCATGTGCTGTTCTGGTATCTGGCGGTGCTGGCGGCCATGCCGCCCGCGAGGCAGAGCTATTCGATCTTCGGCGAAATCTACATCAACAACCGCGGCGTCTACATTCCGAAGCTGATCTTCGGCGAGGGCAGCGGCGTCGGGCTCGTGGCGCTGATCGTCGCCATCGTCGGCGTGGCGATCCTGAAGAAGTGGGCCACCGCCCGGCAGATGCGCACCGGCCAGCCGTTTCCCGTGCTCTGGACCTCGCTTGCGCTGCTGATCGGCCTGCCGTTCCTTGCGCTGGCGGCGGCGGGTTTCCCCGTCACGGTCGAGGAGCCGGCGCTGAAGGGCTTCAACTTTGCGGGCGGCGCGCGGCTGCTGCCGGAGTTCGCGGCTCTCACCATCGCGCTGTCCATCTACACCGGCGGCTTCATCGCCGAGATCGTGCGCGCCGGCATCAAGGCGGTGAGCCGCGGCCAGTCGGAGGCGGCCGCCTCGCTCGGGCTGAAGCCCGGCCTCGCCACGCGGCTCGTCATCATCCCGCAGGCGCTGCGGGTGATGGTGCCGCCGCTGACCAGCCAGTACCTCAATCTGACCAAGAACTCCTCGCTCGCCGCCTTCATCGGCTACCCCGAACTGGTGCAGGTGTTCGCCGGCACGACGCTGAACCAGACCGGCCAGGCGATCGAGATCATCGCCATCACCATGGGCTGCTACCTGATCATCAGCCTCGTCACCTCCGCCTTCATGAACTGGTACAACCGGCGCGTCGCGCTGGTGGAGCGGTGAGGGGCCGGCCATGACCGACGCGACGTTCATTCCCGCCGACCGCCCCTTCGTCCGCGCCGCGATGCTGGCGCCCGAGCCGCCGCCAGCCGCCGTCGCCGGCTTTTCCGGCTGGGCGCGGGCCAACCTGTTCTCTGGCCCGTTCAACACGCTGCTGACGCTGGTCTGCGCCGCGGGCGCGGCCTATGTGGCCTGGGTCCTGGTGGATTTCATGGCGCTGCGCGCGGTGTGGACCGGCGCGAACCGCGAGGCCTGCGTCGCTCCGGGCACGGGGGCGTGCTGGCCCTTCATCACCGCGCGCTTTGGGCAGCTGCTCTACGGCTTCTATCCGGCCGACCAGCACTGGCGCCCCGCCGCCGTGTTCTTTGTGGCGGTCGCGCTGATCGCGCCGCTGCTCATTCCCTCCGCGCCGCACAAGAAGCTGAACGCGCTGCTGTTCTTCGTCGCGTTTCCGATCTTCGCCTTCGTGATGCTCCGCGGCGGCCTGTTCGGCCTGCGCCCCGTGGAGACGCGGGCCTGGGGCGGGCTGCTGGTGACGCTGGTGGTGGCGACCACCGGCATCGTCGCGTCGCTGCCGCTCGGCGTGCTGCTGGCGCTCGGGCGGCGGTCGAAGCTGCCGCTGATCCGCTTCCTGTCGATCGCCTTCATCGAGTTCTGGCGCGGCGTGCCGCTGATCACGGTGCTGTTCTTCGCCACCTACATGCTGCCGCTGTTCCTGCCCTCGGGCTGGACCATCGACGGCCTGCTGCGGGCGCTGGTGGGGGTCGCGCTGTTCTCCGCGGCTTACATGGCCGAGGTGGTGCGCGGCGGCCTGCAGGCGATACCCAAGGGCCAGTACGAGGGCGCGCAGGCGCTCGGTCTGCGCTACTGGCCGATGATGCTGCTGATCGTGCTGCCGCAGGCGCTGAAGCTGGTGATCCCCGGCATCGTCAACACCTTCATCGGCCTGTTCAAGGACACGACGCTGGTGGCGATCGTCTCGATCTTCGATTTCCTCGGCATCATCCGCGCCGGCTTCGCGGACCCGAACTGGGCGACGCCCGTCACCGTCTACACCGGCTTCGCCTTCGCGGGCGTGGTCTATTTCATCTTCTGCTACGGCATGTCCCGCTACTCGCGCTTCGTCGAAGAGCGGCTGGACACCGGTCACAAACGCTGACTTTCGGAAGGATCGAGACCCATGGCGGAATCCGTCGTCGACGCCGAGGATCTGGCGAAGGCCGATCAGGTCAGGATCTCCAACGAGACCGCCGTCGAGATCATCGGCATGTCCAAATGGTACGGCGAGTTCAACGTGCTCAAGGACATCAACCTGCGTGTGAGGCGCGGCGAGCGCATCGTCATCTGCGGCCCGTCGGGCTCGGGCAAGTCCACCATGATCCGCTGCATCAACCGGCTGGAGGAGTTCCAGAAGGGCCAGATCATCGTGGAGGGCACGGAACTCACCAACGACCTGAAAAAGATCGACGAGATCCGCCGCGACGTGGGCATGTGCTTCCAGCACTTCAACCTGTTCCCGCACCTGACGATCCTGGAGAACTGCACGCTGGCACCGATCTGGGTGCGCAAGATGCCCAAGAAGGACGCCGAGGAACTGGCGATGCACTACCTGAAGCGGGTGCGCATCCCGGACCAGGCGAAGAAATATCCGGGCCAGCTGTCCGGCGGCCAGCAGCAGCGCGTCGCCATCGCCCGCGCCCTGTGCATGAAGCCCAAGATCATGCTGTTCGACGAGCCCACCTCCGCGCTCGACCCCGAGATGGTGAAGGAGGTGCTGGACACCATGGTGGGCCTCGCCAACGACGGCATGACCATGCTGTGCGTCACCCATGAAATGGGCTTCGCGCGGCAGGTGGCGAACCGCGTCATCTTCATGGACGCGGGCCAGATCGTGGAGATGAACGAGCCGAACGCCTTCTTCGCCAACCCGCAGCACGAGCGCACGAAGCTGTTCCTGAGCCAGATTCTGCACTGAGGGGAACCAGGGCCGGCCCTCGCGCGCTTCTCCGTCTCAAGGACATCGCAACGGGAGACCCGCATGGCCGGAGTCGACACGCCCAGGACAAAGCCCGAGGACGAGGCGCCGGACGCCGCCGACGAAGCCGGGACCGGCGCCGGCGGCAGTCCGACCCAGGGGCGGCCCGAGCTCGGCTCGGGGGCCATCGCGCCGGACGACCTGAATGCCGAGAATGACGACGGCGCGGGCTGACCCGCGCGCGTTTTCGCGCCAGACTGACCGGCGCCGGCGAGAGGGAGGCCGCATCCCTCTGGCGCCCGGTGGTGTCCCCGCCGCGCCGGTCTCTCAGCCCGTCACGTCGAACGCCAGATCGTCGCGGATGTGGCGGAACTCGGCCAGCATGTCGCCGTCAAGTTTCCCACCCATGCGCACCATGATGTCATAGGCGTCCGCGGCCGGCATGCCGTCCTTGTAGGGCCTAGGCGTGATCAGCGCCGCGTAGATGTCGCAGATGGTCAGCAGGCGCACCAGATCGCCGATCTCCCGGCCGCTCAGCCCGTCCGGATAGCCCGAGCCGTCGAGCATCTCGTGATGGCTGCGGACCACCGCGAGCTCTTCGGCGCAGAAGCCGTCGCGGCTCGCGAGCAGGTCATAGCCGATCAACGGGTGCGAGCGCATGACCGCCCATTCCGCCGGCGTCAACGCTCCCGGCTTGTCGAGAATGGCGAGCGGGATTCGGGCCTTGCCAATGTCGTGCAGCGCGGCGGCGCGCGTCAGGCGCAGCCGGTCGCGCGCGCCGAAGCCGAGACGGCTCGCGAAGGCGGCGGCGAGGCCCGTCACGGTGAGGCAATGCTGGTAGGTGACGTCGTTGTAGGAGCGCAAGGCGTGGAGCCACGCCTTTACGCCATCCTGACGCACCGCGGCGAGCACCCCATTGGCGTGGTCCGATAGGGTCTGTGAGCAGGGAGCGTCGCCAGCCCGTCCCGCCGTCATGATGTGGTCGAAGCTGGAGCTCGCCTGCACGATCCGGGCGCGAACCGGTTCGACGGCCAGATCGATGTCCGCCCGCCGCTTGAGCGCGTCGATGGCCTTGAGGATGTCCTCGTCGCTGGCGTCAGCGGGAAGCACGGACGTCGCGCCGAGCGCGTAGGCCTGCACTTCCTCCCGGCGATCCTCGCTGCGCAGCAGGCACACCACCGGAATGTCGTTCCGCTTCAGCGCCTGCAGCGTCCGCCGCAGCCAGTGAACCGCGGCCTCGTTGTCGAAGGCGACGTCGGTGAAAACGGCCTGGGGGGCGCTGGCTTCCTGCGGCAGAGGCCCCGACCTGAGCCGCCACAGCGAATGCGTCACCCCTAGCTGTTTGGCAAGACGGCGACCCCTTTCGGACTCATCCGTCAAAAGCAACATCGCGCGGTCTCCTTGAGGCGACTTCTACCGTTACATAAACAGCCCATGCGTTAAAAACAGTTTACGAGCCGGCTCAACGGCGTCTGCATGGCGTCGTCATGCCGTGGTTTCACGGGTGATGGACAGCCACTCCAGCGCCCGCACCTCCGGATCGGCGTTCCCGAGCACGTCGTTCACGACCGCGACCACGTCGGCGCCGGCGCCAAGGCACTGCGCGGCGCGCTCCGGCGTCAGCCCGCCGATCGCCACCAGCGGCCGGTCCCCGATCCGGCGCTTCCACTCGCCGATCCGCTCGAGGCCCTGCGGCGGAAACGGCATCTGCTTCAGGATCGTCGGCCAGATCGGACCAAGAGCCACATGGTGCGGATCCACGGACAGCGCCCGGTCGAGCTCCTCCGGCGTGTGGGTGGAGACGCCGAGCCGGATCCCGGCGGCGCGGATCGCCTTCAGGTCGGCGGCGTCCAGGTCCTCCTGTCCGAGATGGAGGAAGCCTGCGCCCTCGTCGATGGCGATGTCCCAGTAGTCGTTCACCACCAGGGTGGCGCCGGCGGCGGCGCAGAGCCCGAGCGAACGCCGCACCTCGCCATAGATTTCGCCGCGCGGCCGGTCCTTGACGCGCAACTGGATCAGACGGGCGCCCACGGCGGTCAGCCGGGCCACCCAGTCGGCGCTGTCGACGACGGGGTAGAACGGATCGAGCCGCGCGCTCATGCGAGGCTCGCCCGGCCGAACACCGGCGTGGAGGGCGCGGCCATGTCCCGCGGCTCGATCGGATCGGCGAGATAGGCGGCGCGCCCGGCCTCGATGGCGCGGGCGAAGGCGGAGGCCATGGCGACCGGATCGCCGGCCTTCGCCACCGCCGTGTTCAGCAGCACGGCGTCATAGCCGAGCTCCATGGCCGCCGCGGCGTGGCTCGGCTTGCCGATGCCGGCGTCGACCACGAGGGGAGTCTCCGGGAAATGGGCCCGGAGCGAGCGCAGGCCATAGATGTTGTTGAGCCCGAGCCCGGTCCCGATCGGCGCGCCCCAGGGCATCAGCACCCTGCAGCCGGCCTCCAGCAGCCGTTCGGCCACCACCAGGTCCTCGGTGGTGTAGGGGAACACCTCGAACCCGTCGGCGCACAGGATGCGGGCGGCCTCCACCAGCCCGAACACGTCCGGCTGCAAGGTGTCGGCGTCGCCGATCACCTCCAGCTTGATCCAGGAGGTGCCGAACACCTCGCGCGCCATTTCGGCCGTGGTCACGGCCTCCTTCACGGAATGGCAGCCGGCGGTGTTGGGCAGCACCTTCACGTCGAGATCGGCGATCAGGCCCCAGAAGTCCTGGCCCTCCCGCAGCCGTCCGGACTCCCGCCGCAGCGACACGGTGAGGATGTCGGTCCCCGACGCGCGGGCGGCGTCCGCCAGCACCGCGGGCGAGGGGTATTGCGCGGTGCCGAGCAGCAGGCGCGAGCCAAGCTCCACGCCATAGAAATTCAGCATGTCATCCTCCCTGCCGGGGCGCGACGATCTCGATCCGATCGCCGTCGTTGAGCGCGGTCGCGGCGCGGGCGCGGGCGGGCACGAAGGCGCCGTTCAGCGCGGTCGCCACCACGGCGTCGCCATAGTCCAGAACCTCGAGCGCCTGCGCGAGATCGGAGGCCGCGAGATCATGCGCGTCGCCGTTCACGATCAGCTTCATGGCCGCTCCCTTCGTGTCCGAGCACGGCGTCCGCCACCGCCCGCGCGCAGGCGGGCGACAGCAGGAAACCGTGGCGATAGAGGCCGTTGACGTAAGTGACGCGTCCGCGGCTTTCAACGCGCGGAAGGTTGTCGGGGAACGCCGGGCGCACGTCGGCGCGGGTCTCCAGGATCTCCGCCTCGCCGAAGGCCGGATGCAGCGCGAAGGCGGCGTTGAGCAGGTCGGCCACCGAGCGCACCACCGGCCCGCGCCGTTCGGCGCTCTCGATCATGGTGGCGCCCAGCATGAACACGCCGTCGCCGCGCGGCACCACATAGAACGGAATGCGCGGGTGCAGCAGCCGCACGGGACGGGCGAAGGCGATCTCGCCGGTGCGCACCACCAGCATCTCGCCGCGCACGCCGCGCAGGTCGTCGAACGCCGCCCGGGCGGCGAATCCTCGGGCGTCCACCACCGCGTCGCCGTCCGCCTCCTCCGGCGAGGCCTCGACGCCGTAGCGCAGCTCGCCGCCCAGCGCGATCAGGCGGGCGGCGAGGCCGGCCAGCGCCGCGCGGGGATCGAGATGGGCCTCGCGAGGGAAGAACAGGCCGGAGCGGAAGCGGCCGGCGAGGTCCGGCTCCAGCGCCGCGATGGCGTCGCCGTCCACGGTCTCGAACTCCCGCGTGCGGCGGGCGAAGCGGGCGAGCTCCGCGTGGTCCCGGGCGGGCGCCACCACCAGCGTGCCGGCCCGGGTGACGCCGTCGACCGCCTCCGGCCACCAGCGGAGCGCCGTCTCGCCGCCGCGGACCACGGCCTCGTCCGCGCTTTCGCGCTCGCACCAGGGCGCCAGCATGCCGCCGGCGGACCAGGAGCAGGCCAGCGCCCCGAGCCGGTCGCCACGCTCCAGCACCGTCACCGCCGCGCCGCGCCGCGCCAGCTCCAGCGCCGCGGTCAGGCCGGCCACGCCGGCTCCCAGCACGGTCACGCGCATGGGCGGGCTCCTTTCCACGCAACAAAGGTCGGCGCGAAGGGGCGGGCCTCAGCCAAAGGTCATTCGCCCCGTTCCTTCGCCGGCACGACCCGGATCAGGTTCAAAGGGTCCGGCGATCGCGCCGTCTCAGCCCGGCAGGGCGCCCCTCGGAGAGCGTGGACGATGGGATGCCAGAGACGGCGTGTCAACGGGTCGCAGGCGTCCGGGGTGTGTCCCGGGAGCGTCGTCCATCCGAAATATATGACGGTTGGACAAATTGGTGCATTGCACCCTTATTTATTGCTATGCACAATAAGCATATTATGTGAACCTAGAAAGATTGTTGCGTAGGGCGTCGCTGTTTTGGCGTCCTCAAGCGTTCTGCTCCGGCTCGAACGTCGCAGTCGTCTCGAGCCGCTCTCGCGCGGGCTCATCGCCCGCACCTGTCCACCGGGGCCTCGGCCCGCAAGGAGGAGTCAGGCGGGACCTATGGCGAACGGCTCCGGGATCGGAAAGCTGCTTTCGACGCTCGCCGTTCTGGCGTGCGCTCTGGTGTTTCAGGGCGGGGAGGGCGGCATGGCCCCGGGCCCCGCGTCCGCCGCGGACGGATATGGCCCGGATATGGCCCCGCGCTGGGGGGCGGGGTCGCTCGCCGATCCCCGCCAGTTCGCGAGCATGGAGGCGGAGGCCGCGGTGGCGGGCGCCTGCGCCTCGTCGGCGCCTTTCGTGGTGCTCGACACCTTCCGCTATTACCGCCCCGCCAATCTGGACGACGACCTCACCGATCCCGATCATCCGGAGGCGGCGCGCGTCGGGCATGGCGATCTGGTGGCCGCCATCGCCGGCCGCACCCACGGCCGCGTCATGGCCTACCAGATCGACCCGGTGTTCAACGCCGTCACGCTCGCCCGCGACATGGCGCGGCTGGTGGCCGACATCGAGGCCGGGCGGCTGGAGCGGCCCGCGGCGGTGATCAGCTCCATCGTGCTGCCGGTGGACCTCGACGACGTCAACGGCCAGCTTCCGGCGGCCGAGCGCATCAGCCCGCGCGATCTGGCGCGGCGCAAGGCGCGGGCGCTCGACGCGCTGGTGGAGATCGCCGGCGGCGAGAACCCTTACCGCATCGTGCGCGACGCCATGGCGTCGCTCCGGGCGCGGGGCGTGCCGGTGTTCGTGGCCGCCGGCAACACGGCGCCGGACCGGCTGGTGAACATGCTGGCGCTGAACGAGGGCGTCTACGCCATCGGGGCGCTGGGCGCGGACGGCCGGCGGGCCGAATACACCAGCATGCCCGACATGGTGTCCGTGTGGACGCCGGGCCAGTTCGTGGTGACGGAGACCGAGGGCGGCGTGAGCCTCAACCGCGGCCGGGAGCTGGTGTTCCGCGGCTCCGCCTTCACCGAGGAGAGGGCGCTGATCGACCGTTATGTGGGCCGTCTGCCCGCCGAGGCGGCGATCGCGACGCCGGACGTCCTCGCCGCGCTGCCGCCGGAGGCCGGCCGCCGCGTACGCCTGGGCTTCGCGCGCAAATTCCTGCAGGAGGGCCTGTACCGCACCGCGGACCTGCTGGCGTTCTACGGCTACCCCGCCACCTCCGGCCATGTGCGGCGTTCGCTGCAGCAGGGCGCCTACATGCATTACCCGTCCGATATGATCTTCTCCGTCGACGGGCGCGGCCGGCTCGCCTTCGATCCTCTGGGCGACGGGCGGCCCGGCCAGCTCGCGGTGAACGACGCCACCTCCTTCGCCGCGCCCAACGTCTGCGCCTCCGTTACGGCTGCGACGATGGTGGCCAGCGGGGCGCCTGTTCAGGTGGTGGGCGCGCGCTAAAAACAACCGGCGCGCTGGCCCGGCCACGGCGGCTTCGCTAGGTTGGGCTTGAGCGTGAGGGGCGGCGCGGCCAAGATCACGGCTCCGCGAGGCAGGAGTCGTCATGTGGGACCGGCAGAGCATCACGCCCGAGGCGCTCGCGCGGCGCATCGCCCAGGGGCGCGGTCGCGAGCCGGCGGATCTGGTGATCAAGGGCGCCCGGATTCTGGACGTCGCCACCGCGACGCTGCACGAGGGCGACGTGGCGATCGCGGGCGACATGATCGTCGGCGTGTTCGAATCCTATGACGGCGCCGAGATCGTCGACGGCCGCGGCCTCACCGTGGTTCCCGGCTTCATCGACGCCCACGTCCACATCGAATCCTCGCTGCTGACCCCGGCCGAGTTCGAGCGCTGCGTGCTGCCCCATGGCGTGACCACCGCCATCTGGGACCCGCACGAGATCGCCAACGTGCTGGGGACGGACGGAATCGACTACGCGCTGCGCGCGGCGGAGGCCGCGGTGATGGACATCTGGGTCAACCTGTCCTCCTGCGTGCCGGCCTCGCCGCTGGAAACCTCCGGCGCGAGGCTGGAGGCGGAGGACCTGCTGCCGTTCGTCGGGCGGCCGAAGGCTCTGGGCCTTGCGGAGTTCATGAACTTTCCCGGCGTTCTGAACGGCGATCCCGGCTGCATGGCCAAGCTGGCGGCGTTCCAGGGCGCGCACATTGACGGCCACGCGCCGCTGGTGCGCGGGCTTGACCTGAACGGCTACCTCGCCGCCGGCATCCGCACCGACCACGAATCCACGACCTATGAGGAAGCGCTCGAGAAGCTGCGCAAGGGCATGACGGTGCTGATCCGCGAGAGCTCCATCGCCAAGGACCTGCGCGCGCTGTGGCCGCTGATCACACCCGAGACCTCGGCCTTCGTGGCGCTGTGCACCGACGATCGCAATCCGGTGGAGATCGCGGCCGAAGGCCATCTCGACCACATGATCCGCTGGGCCATAGCCCAGGGCGCGCCGGCGGCCCATGTTTACCGCTCGGCGAGCTGGTCCGCCGCCAACGCCTTCGGCCTGCGCGACCGGGGCCTCGTCGCGCCGGGCAAGCGCGCCGATCTGGCGCTGCTGTCCGATTATGAGGGCTGCCGCGTGGAGACGGTGATCGCTGGCGGCCGGGTGGTGCGCGACGCGCTGTTCGCCGGCCGGAATGGACCGGCGCCGGTCGGGCTCGACAGCATGAAGGCGCAAGCCGTCACCGCCGCCGATCTCAAGCCGCGCGGCCGCTCGGGCCGCCAGCCCGTGATCGGCGTGATCCCGGACAAGATCGTGACCGAGCGGCTGGAGCTGGAGCTTTCCGCCCGCGACGGGGAGCTCGCCGCCGACACGCGCCAGGACGCGCTGCCGGTGGCGGTGGTCGCCCGGCACGGCGTCAACCGCAACATCGGCCGCGGCTTCGTGAAGGGCTTCACCCTGACGCAAGGCGCCATCGCCTCGTCTGTCGGGCATGACAGCCACAACATCTGCGTGGTGGGCGTCGACCCGCAGGACATGGCGGTCGCCGTCAACCGGGTGATCGCGCTCGGCGGCGGCTTCGTGGTGGCGGCCGGCGGAGAGCCGCGGGCCGAACTCGCCGCGCCGCTCGCGGGCCTCATGAGCCTTGAACGCCACGAGGCGGTGCGCGAAAAGCTGCTGGCGCTGCGCGCCGCGGCGCGCGATCTCGGCTGCGGGCTGGCGGAGCCGTTCCTGCAGGTGGCGTTCCTGCCGCTCGCCGTCATTCCCCATCTGAAGATCACGGATTTCGGTCTGGTGGACGTGGACAGATTCGAGGTCGTCGCCCCGTGACGTCCCGTAAGAAAGGCCGCCCGTATGGCGGATGAGTTCGATCGGCTGCTCGCCGGTCTGCCGAGGCGTCGCGTGCTGGTGGTGTCCGATCGCTACCCGCCCGACGAGGGCGGCGGCGCGGAGCGGAGCCTGCACCTGCTGCTGCGGGAGCCTCGGCTGCGCGATCAGGCCATGGTGGTGACCTTCGAGAAGGGGGCGTCGGCGCCTTTGCGGCGCAAGGTGGAGGGCGTGGACGCGCTCGTCCTGCCGGCGTTCGCCGCCTGGCCGCTGCACCGCCTGACCCAGGCCGAGGTGAACCGCCTGAAGCGGCGGCCCTTCGGCCTGAAGTGGCTGGCGTTCGCCCGGCAGGCCGCGGCCGAACTGGCGGAGGCGCCGCCCGAACGGGCGGAGGCCTTCGCGGCGCGCTATCTGGCGCGCCCGCCGGGCGGCGTCGCCATGACTCACCGCACCACGCCCGGCGGCGGCCATGAACAGGCGCTCGTCCGCATCATCGCGCAGGTGCGGCCGGAGCTGATCCACGCCGACAACGCCCGCGCGATCGAGGTGGCGGCCGGCGCGGCGCCGGCGGGCCTTCCCATCGTGGCGGTGATCCGCGACCACCGCTTCTCAACGCCGCGCTTCGACCAGCATCTGGAGCCGGCCGACGCCCCGCAGAGCTGGGCGGAGACGCTCGCCGCGCGCTTCGCCGACGAGGCGCTGGCCTTCCGCCGCGACCGGCTCGGGCGCGCGGCGCTGACGCTGGTGGCGAGCGCCCATCTGGAGCGGCTGGCGCGGGAGCTTCTGCCCCCGGCGAAGGTGCGCCGGCTGCCGCTCACCCCCATCGCGCCGGGCTCCGAGACGCCCGAGCCGGCGTCGGGCTTCGACGTGCTGACGGTGGGGACCCTCACCCCGAAGAAGGGCCAGCGCCGCCTGCTCGACCTGTGGCCGCAGGTGCTGGAGGCGGTGCCCGAGGCGCGGCTGCACATCGTGGGCGAAGGCTCGTGCCGCCGGTCGATCGAAGACGGCATCGGACAGCTGGGCCTTCAGGCGAGCGTGCAGATGCACGGACGGGCCGAGGGGGAGGCCCTCGAACGGCTTTTCGCGGATTGCCATGTGGTCGCGCTTCCCACCGCCTGGCCCGAGCCGTTCGGGCGCGTGGCGCTGGAGGCGGGCGCCCATGGCCGTCCGGTCGTGGCCTATGCGGTCGGCGGCCACGCCGAGACCATCGTCCATGGCGAGACCGGCCTTCTGGCGCCGCCGGACGACGGCGAGGCCTTCGTGTCCGCGCTGACGGCGCTGGCGCGCGATCCGGCGCTCAGGGTCCGCCTTGGCGCGGCGGGGCGCGAGCGCGCCGCGGCGTTCGCGCCGGAGCCTCTGGCCCGCGGGCTGGAGGAGCTCTGGGATGACGTCGTCGCGGGCGGCGGCGCACGGCTCGCCGGCTGATGTCCGCATGACGGCCGGTCTCAGTCTCGCGGTGGCGTCGTCGCCGCTCCAGCTCATGAACGCGATGGAGTGGCGCGCGCGCCGGTCGGGCGGAGAGGCCGACCTCGTCCTGCTCGGCGACCGGGCGGGCGGCGGCGGCGCGGTTGAGGCGCTGCTGGCGCGGCGGCCCGGTCTGTGGCGGCGGGTGCTGCGCGTGTCCGGCCGTCCCCGTCCCGCGCCTTACGCCCCGCGCCTGATGCGGGACGCGGCGGACGCCCTGCACAGGAGCGCGTTGCGACGGCTCGCGGCGTCGCTTGGCGGCGAGGCCTATGGCGAACTCGCCTTCGGGGACTACCGCAACCTGTCCCAGCGCACGCTGACCGAGCGTGTTCCCCGTGTCCGGCTCACGCTGCTGGACGACGGCTCCATCACGCCGCAGGCGGCGCGGTGGCGCGCGGGACTGCCGACGCCGGACCCCAGGCGCTTCACCGACGGGTGGTTCCGCACGGGCCTCGCCCGCGCCATGCTCGGCGATCCGCCCCGGTTCGAGCCGCCGCAGGTGACGTTCTTCACGATCTATGGCCGCCTGCTGGACAGCGTCATCCGGCCTGACGACCGCGTTGAGCCACACGCCTTCGAGAGTTTCCGCTCCGAGCGGCGAGCGGGGCGGGGCGAGACCGTCTGGCTGCTCGGCGCAAACCATGTGGAGGCGCGGATCGCCGATCCGGACCGTCACGTCGCTCTGGTGCGCGACGGCGTGGCGGCTCTTCGGCGCGAAGGGCTGACCGGCCCGATCGTCTACCGCCCGCACCGGGGCGAGAACCCGGACCGGGCGTCGCGGCTGGCCGCGGAAGCCGGCTTAGCCTTCGAGCCGGCGGCGCTTCCCATCGAGCTCGCGTATCTGGAGGCGGAGCGGCGTCCCGCGGCGGTGGCGGTGATCGCCTCGTCCGCGGCGGACACGCTGGCGGCCATAGATCCGGCGCTACCGATCTACCGTTTTGGGCTTCCGCAAGGATACCTGCGCCGGCAGAGAGATCACATCCTCGCCGTTGTTCGGGCGCATGACGCTTTCAACCCAAGGATTCACGTCGTATGTCCTGACGCGGAATCACCCTCGGAAGCGCCCGCCGCCTTATGACGTCTTCGCCAGCGACGCCACTGACTGACGCCTCGGAAGGACGCTTCGCCGGCCGCCGGGTGCTGGCGATCGGAACCTACGATTCATTTGTGAAGACGGCGGCGATGATCGGCCGCAGGTTTGAGGCCGAAGGCGCCAGCCTGAAGCTCGCGGCGCTCGCCGCCTCGGCCGGGCAGCTGTCGCTGCGCCAGCTGCGCGCCGGCGGCGTTCACGAGACGGTGCCGATCGTCGCCGCCCAGCGGCTGGTGAACGAGCGCCTGTTCCGCGACGCCCATGTGGTGATCGCGGTGGTGGACGGCGGCCGCGCCCGCGAACTGTTTCTCGCGCTCGCCGCGGCCGATCTGAGCCGCGAGCCCTCCCGCCCCATCGTCGCCGTGGCTTCGCCGGGCGTGGTGCTGGCGGATCATCTCGCCGGCTTCATGAGCCGGGCGCCGGCCGACCTGGTCTGCTTCAACACCGAGAGCGACCTTGCGCTGTATCAGGCCGCGGCCGCAGAGATCGGCGTAGACGACACCAACGGCATCGTCACCGGCCTGCTCGGGCTCGACCATGCGCCGCGCCCTGCGCCCCAGGGGCGGCCGAGCGTGGTGTTCTTCGAGCAGCCGGTGATCCCGGCGCGGCGCATGCAGCGGCTGCACATCCTCGGCGAACTGACCGCGCTGGCGCGCCGGTTCCCGGACGCGGACATCGCCATCAAGCTGCGTCACGCCCGTGACGAGACCGCCCATCACAACGCGCGCTTTCACCTCGAGGACCTTGCGCGCGAGGTGTTCGCGCGGGGCGGGCGGCCGGACAATCTGACCTTCACCCACGAGCCGGCGAGCGAGCTGCTGGAGCGCGCCTCGCTGGCTGTGACGGTGAGCTCCACCGTCGCGATCGAGGCCATGGCGCGCGGCGTGCCGACCCGGATCATCTCGGATTTCGGCGTCTCGGAAGCGCTCGGCACCGGTTTCTTCGTGGGTTCGGGCTGTCTTGCGCCCATGGCGTCGCTGACGCCGCACATGCCCGAGACCGTGGATCGCGACTGGCTCGCGGCGCGCTCCGGCGCGAGCCCGGACGCCGAAGCGCTGCTGAGCCGGTGCGTCGGCCTGCTTCAGGGCCAGGACGGGTTGGGCGCGGCGCTGCCGCTGCGATCGCTGGTTCCAGCCTACGGATCGCCCGACTGGCTGGCCTTCGCGCTGGGCCGCGCCGGTCCCATCGCCCTGCATGCGCCGCATCTGATCGAAAAACCCAAGCTTGGCGCGGGATTGGTCGCGGCCATGGCGAAGCGCTTGAGGCAGGTGCGCCGGTTCACGCCTCGAGGGTAATATCTGGATACCGTCTTTTCTTTCCGACGCCGCCGATCTATGGTGCGTCGCACAATCAGGAGAGAGCATGGCTAATCGTTACGCCGTCGGCGAGCGCGACACCCGGCCCTGGGGGACCTGGGAGGTTGTCGCGGGGGGAGACGACTACGTGGTCAAGCGTATTGTCGTCTCGCCGGGCGCGCGGTTGTCTCTGCAGCGTCACCAGTTTCGTGAAGAGCATTGGATTGTCGTCGCAGGCGAGGGTGTGGTGACCCGCGACGACGAACGCATCCCCGTCTCGCGCGGGGTGGCCGTCCACCTTCCTCTCCATTGCGTGCATCGCGTGGAGAACGGCGGCGCGGTCGATCTCGTGTTCATCGAAGTGCAGCGGGGCGATCCGCTGGACGAGGATGACATCGAGCGCCTCGAGGACGATTATGGCCGGGCCCCGGAGGCTCCGCCTTCCGCGTGAGGGCGACAAACTGATTTGGGATGGTCCGGGCGGGGGGCTCGGGCCGCCGAAGTTTTCGATCCGTATCGATCTGTTCGTTTAGGTTGGGAGACGTTCACATGGTTAAAGTCATCGCCGAAATCGGCTGCAATCACATGGGCAAGATGGACATCGCGAAGGAGCTGGTCTCCGTCGCGGCCCATGTCTGCAAGGCCGATTACGCCAAGTTCCAGAAGCGCAACAACCGCGAGCTGCTGTCGCCCGCGCAGTTCAGCGCGCCCCATCCGGTTCCCGCCAACTCCTACGGCGCGACGTACGGCGAGCACCGCGAGGCGCTGGAGTTCACCGTCGAGCAGCATGCCGAGCTCAAGGAGTTCTGCGAGAGCCAGGGCATCGGCTACGCCACCTCGGTGTGGGACATGACCTCCGCCAAGGAGATCACCAGCCTCAAGCCGGACCTGATCAAGATCCCGTCCGCCACCAACTCCAACTTCGAGCTGCAGGGCTGGTTGGCCGAGAACTACGCCGGCGAGATCCACGTCTCCACCGGCATGACCACCAAGGACGAGATCGACACGCTGATCACGTTCTACGAGGAGCGCGGCCGCGCCAAGGACCTCGTGGTCTACTCCTGCACCTCCGGCTACCCGGTGGCGTTCGAGGACCTCTGCCTGCGCGAGATCACCCGCCTGCGCGAGAAGTTCGAGGACCGGGTCAAGAAGATCGGCTTCTCGGGCCATCACCTCGGCATCGCCGCAGACATCGCCGGCCTGGCGCTCGGCGCCGAGTGGATCGAGCGTCACTTCACGCTCGACCGCACCTGGAAGGGCACCGACCACGCCGCCTCGCTGGAGCCGGACGGCATGCGCCGTCTGGTGCGCGACCTGCACAACGTCGAGAAGGCCCTGACCTTCAAGTCCAAGGACGTGCTCGACGTCGAGGACGTGCAGCGCAAGAAGCTCAAGTGGCAGCCGTCGCTGCGCGCGGTCTCCTGATCCGCGTCTGACGACCGATCCGATAGAGGACGTGGCCGGCCCTGAAAGCCGGCCACGTTTCGTTTGCGCGTGGACTCAAGCCGGTCTATCCGCGCGGACGAGCGAGATTTTTGAACCGGGGGAGAGACGAATCGTGGGTTGCGTCGCGGTGATTCCGGCGCGTGGCGGGTCGAAAGGCGTGCCGCGCAAGAATGTCAGGCCGCTCGGCGGCGTGCCGCTGGTGGCGCGCACGGTGGCCGCGGCGCTGGGCGCCAAGGGCGTGGACGCGGTCTATGTCTCCACCGACGACGCCGAGATCGCGTCCGTGGCCCGCGCGGCCGGCGCCGGCGTCATCGACCGTCCGGCGGACATCTCCGGCGACAAGGCGTCGTCGGAATCGGCCCTGATCCACGCGCTCGACGTGCTTGAGGCGAGGGGAGAGCCGGCGGACGTGCTGGTGTTCCTGCAATGCACCTCGCCCTTCACCACATCGGACGAAATCGAGCGGGCGGTCGCCGCCATCGGGCGCGACGGGACGGTCGCGGCCTTCACCGCCTCGCCCAACCACGGGTTCTTGTGGTCGCGGGCGGCGGACGGCTCGGCGCAGGGCGTCAACCACGACCACACGCAGCCCCGCAAGCGCCGGCAGGAGCTTGAGCCGCAGTATCTCGAGACCGGCGCGGTCTACGCCATGGACGTGAAGGCGTTCCGCGCCGCCGGGCATCGCTTCTGCGGCCGCACCGCCCTGATCGAGGTGGACACCCCGCCGGTGGAGATCGACAGCGAGGCCGATTTCAAGGTGATCGAGGCCATCCTCGCCAAGCGCGAGGGCGCGGCCGCGCCGCGCGTCCCGTCCGGGATCAGGGCGCTGGTGATGGACTTCGACGGCGTGTTCACCGACGACCGGGTCTGGGTCGACCAGGACGGCCGCGAGGCGGTGATGGCGAGCCGCTCCGACGGCATGGGCCTCGGCCGGCTGCGAAAGCTCACCGGCATCCGTCCGCTGATCCTGTCCAAGGAGCCGAACCCGGTGGTCTCCGCCCGCGGCCGCAAGCTGGACATCGAGGTGCGGCAGGGCATCGACGACAAGCTGCCGGAGCTGGACCGCTGGCTCGCCCAGCACGGCGTCACCCGCGCGGAGACGGTCTACATCGGCAACGACGTGAACGATCTGGAGTGCATGCGCGCGGTCGGCTTCGCGGTCGCGCCCGCCGACGCCCGGCCCGAGGCCAAGGACGCAGCGCAGCTCGTGCTCGCCGCCGAAGGCGGCAAGGGCGCGCTGCGCGAGCTGTGCGAGGCGCTGATCGCGGCCAATCCGCGGGCGGGCTGAGGGCAGGCCGCCGTCAGCGCGGGGGCGAGGTCTCGATCAGCCCCGCCAGCCGGCGCAGCGCCTCCTCCAGCCGCGCCCGTTCGGGCACCGCGCCCAGCGCCACGCGCACGGCGTTCACCTTTGTCTCTCCCGGCGAGAAGGCGCCGGCCGGCGTCACCGCGAGCCCCTGCGACAGCGCGCGTTCCGCGAGCCGGCGGGCGTCCAGCCCGTCCGGCATCGGCAGCCAGAGATGCAGCCCGTTCGGATGCGCGCGGGCGCCCGGAAGAAGCGCGCGGGCGAGCGCCTGCCGCTGCAGGGCCTCCGCCCGCACGCCGTCGAGAAGGTCGTGGGCGACGCCGTTCCGGATCCAGTTGGCGAGCAGGGCGGCGCTGAGCGGCGCGGGCATCAGGCTGAGCGCCCGCAGGGCCGGCGTCAGCCGCGCGCGGTCGTCCGGGGAGGGCGCCGCCACATAGGCGAGCCGCAGGCCCGGCGTCAGGCTCTTGGACAGGGTGTGAACGTGCCACACCCGCGCGGCGCTCCGCCCGGCCGCGAGCGGCGGCGGCGCGTCCCGGGCCAGCGGCGCATAAGGGTCGTCCTCGAGGATCGGCGCGTCGTGGCGCGCGGCGACCTCGAGCAGCGCCCGGCGGCGCTCCGCGCTCATGGTGACGGTGGTCGGGTTCGCAATCGTCGGGTTGAGATAGATCAGGCCGGGCCTGCGCGCCCGGCACAGGGCGTCGAGCGCGTCGGGGCGCATGCCGTCGCCGTCCGCGGCCACGGGCGCGCATGTGAGCCGCAGCGCCTGCGCGAGAGCCAGCAGGCCCGGATAGACCAGCGGTTCGCAGGCGATGGTCCCGCCGGGGCCGGCGAGATGGGCGGCGATGGCGGCCATGGCGCTCTGGGCGCCCGCCGCGATCAGGATGCGGTCGGGGTCGAGGTTGTCGCCGAAGGCGGGCCGCAGCCATGCCGCCGCGGCCGCCCGGTCGGCGGAGGCGCCCGCTCCCGGATGATAGGACATCAGCGCGTCCATGTCGGTCCGGGCGGCGATCTCCGCCACGCCGCGGGCGATCAGCTCCCCGAGCCGCACCCCGCGCGGCGCGGGCGGAATGTTCATGCTGAGATCAAGCGCCGGTCCCGCCGGCTCCGGCCGGGGCGCGATGAAGGAGCCGCGCCCGGTCACGGCGTCGATCAGGCCCCGCCGGCGCGCCTCCGCATAGGCGCGGGTGACGGTGGTGAGGTCGACCCCGAGCGTCGCCGCCAGCGTCCGCTGCGGCGGCAGGCGGTCGCCTTCCCGCAAGCGCCCCTCCCGCGCGGCGGCTTCGAGCGCGGCGACGATCTGCTGGTAGAGCGGCCCGCCATCGACGGTCAGCGCGGGCGGCCAGGAGGACGAGGAACCCATGCGGCCTCGGTCGGACGGTCAGGCGTCGGGGGCGGGATGGGCGGTCCGATAGGGCGCCGTCAGGTCGTCCATGGAAAGCCACGGGCGGGCGACCGGCTCCGACACCCATGTGTAATTGAGGAAATGCCGCCAGTGGACGTTTTCGTTGGTGGCGCCGCGCCCCCACGAGCCGCAGGCGATGGTGGTGGTGAAGGGCATGCCGTTGCCGGCGTCGCCGCTGTTGCCGAAGCCGGTGGACTGGTTGACCATGACGCGGCTCACCTCCACCGCCTCCGCCAGCTGCTCCGCCCGCTCGGGCCGCGCGGTGTGGACGCCGCAGCTGTGTCCGGGGCCGGAGATGGCGGTCAGCCGGCGCGTGAGCGCCACCGCCTGATCAAAGCCGGAATAGGCGATCAGGCCCAGCACCGGCGACAGCTTCTCGCCGCAGAGCGGATCGTTCTCCAGCGGCTCGGCGAGGGCGGCGGCCAGCGCGCGGGTCGTCTTCGGTGCGCGGATGCGGGCGAGCGCGGCGATGCGCGCGGCCGGACGGCCCACCGCCGCCCGCGCCAGACGCCCGTCCGGCCACACCGCGCGGCGCAGCCGCAGACCCTCGGCGGCGTCGCAGACATGCGCGCCGCGCGCTTCCATGGCCGCCCGGAACGCCGGCTCCACCGAGGCCTCCACCACGAGGCAGCTTTCGGCCGAGCAGGAGGTGCCGTTGTCGAAGGTCTTGCCGGCCATGATCGCGTCCGCCGCGCGGTCGAGGTCGGCGGTCTCGTCGATCACGATCACCGCGTTGCCGGGGCCGGCGGCGTAGGCCGGGCGGCCGGCGGAGGCGGCGCGGCGCACCGTGTCGACGCCGCCGGTGGCGATCACCAGATCGACCGCCTCGGCCAGCTCCCGCACCTGAAAACGGTCCGGCTCGGCCACGATCTGCACGAGGTCCGCCGGCGCGCCGGCCTCGGTCAGCGCCGCGCGGACGACCTCGACCGCGGCGCGGGCCGCGGCGCGCACGCCGGGGTTGGGGCAGAAGATCGCGGCGTTGCGGGTCTTGACGGCGTTCAGGGCGTTGACGGCGATGGCCGATATGGGCGCGGTCGCCGGCGTCACCACGCCGATCACGCCGATGGGCTTGGCGTAGCGGCGCAAGCCCCGGGCGGGGTCGGCGTCGAACAGGCCGAGCGTGGTGACGCCGTGCAGGTCGTTCAGCACGCCGTGGACGCGGCGCAGGAGCTGGGCGCGGGAATCCTCGGCCGCTCCGAAGCCGGTCTCGGCGCAGGCCTGCTCGGTGAGGCGGCGGGCGGTTTCGGGCTCGGAAAGCCGCCAGCCGACGGCGGCCACCGCCACGTCGATCCGATCCTGCGGCCAGTGGGCGACCAGCCCTTGCGCCGCGCGCGCGGCCGTCACCAGCTCCGCGATCGCGGAGGGCGGGTCGTCGCGGCTGTCGGCGGCGGGGGCGAGGGTCATGAACGCGGTCTTCAGGGCGTCGGGCGGCGGGGAGCATCGCCGGGCGCGGGCGCGGCGTCCAGCCCGCCGTTCAGGGCCAGATCAGCGCCTCGGGCGCGCGGGCGGCGTCGGCGCCGACCACCCGGCCGTCATCCAGCCGCAGCGCGCCCGTCGCCCACAGAGCCAGCGCGTGCGGGTAGAGCCTGTGTTCGGCCGTGAGCACGCGGGCGGCGAGCGCCGCCTCGTCGTCGCCGTCCAGCACCGGCACGGCGGCCTGGGCGATGACGGGGCCGGAATCCATCTCGGGCGTCACCACGTGCACGGTGCAGCCGTGCAGCCGCACGCCCGCCTCCAACGCGCGGGCGTGCGTGTCGAGCCCCTTGAAGCTGGGCAGCAGGGCCGGATGGATGTTGATCAGCTTCGCGCCCCAGCCTTCGATGAAGCCGTCGGTGAGGATGCGCATGAAGCCGGCGAGGCAGACCACGTCCGGCGCGAAGCCCCGCACCACGCGGTCGAGCTCGGCGTCGAAGCTCGCCCGGTCGGGATAGGCCTTGTGATCCACCACGGCCGTGGCGATGCCCGCCCGCGCCGCGATCCCGAGCGCTCCGGCGTCCGGCCGGTTGGACAGCACGGCGACGATCTCGGCGGGGTAGGCGGGGTCGCGGGCGGCGTCGATCAGCGCCGCCATGTTCGAGCCCCGGCCCGACACCAGGACCGCGACGCGGGCGCGGCTCATGCGGAGAGCTTCAGCGCGCCGTCGAAGCGCACCGGGTCGTCGGCGGCGGTGATGGACTCGATCACGCCGATGCGCGCCACCGTCTCGCCTTCGGCCTTGAGCGAGGCCTCGATCGCGTCGGCGGCCTCGGCGGCGGCCACCACCACCATGCCGACGCCGCAGTTGAAGGTGCGCAGCATCTCCGCCTCCGCCACGCCGCCGGCCTGCGCCAGCCAGCGGAACACGGGCGGGACGGCGATGGCGGACAGGTCGATGCGGGCGCCGAGGCCGTCGGGCAGCACCCGCGGCAGGTTGTCCGGCAGGCCGCCGCCGGTGATGTGGGCCAGCGCCTTGACGCCGTCGGCGGCCTTCAGGGTCGCGATCAGCGGGCGCACATAAAGGCGGGTCGGGGCGAGCAGCGCCCGGCCGAGCGACTTCTGCGGCTCGAACGGGGCTGGAGCCTCCAGCGACACGCCCGAGCGCGCCACGATGCGGCGCACCAGCGAATAGCCGTTGGAATGCACCCCGGAGGAGGCGAGGCCGAACAGCACGTCGCCGGCCTTCACGTCCCGGCGCGGCAGCAGCTTGCCGCGCTCGGCGGCGCCGACCGCGAAGCCCGCGAGGTCGTAGTCGCCGTCGGCGTACATGCCCGGCATCTCGGCGGTCTCGCCGCCGATCAGCGCGCAGCCCGCTTCCATGCAGCCGGTGGCGATGCCCTTCACCACCTCGTAGGCGGTGTCGCCGGACAGCTTGCCGCAGGCGAAATAGTCGAGGAAGAACAGCGGCTCCGCGCCCTGCACCACCACGTCGTTCACCGACATGGCGACCAGATCGATGCCGATGGTGTCGTGCAGCCCGGTCTCGATGGCGATCTTGAGCTTGGTGCCCACGCCGTCGTTGGCGGCCACCAGGACCGGATCGACGAAGCCCGCCGCCTTGAGGTCGAACAGGCCGCCGAAGCCGCCGATCTCCGCATCCGCGCCCGGGCGCCGGGTGGCGCGCACCAGGGCCTTCAGCCGCTCCACGAGCGCGTTGCCGGCGTCGATGTCGACGCCCGCCTCGGCATAGGTCAGGCCGCCGCCCGCGTCCGTCTCGGCCATGATCGTCTTAAACTCCCAAGCTGTTCCGACGACCCCTTAGACCGGCTCCCGACCCCGCGCAACCGCGCAAGGCGCGCCGCCGGTCCGGAGGTCCGGCTTTTCACAGCCGCATGGGCCGCCTATGTGCGGAGAGGGCGCGCCAATGCGCCCGCATGAGAGGGTTTTGGCGTCGTGAACCTGCCGAACCTGTTGACGATCGCGCGGCTGTTCGCCGTGCCGCTGGTGGTGTGGCTGATCCTGACCGGCCAGCCGCTGGCGGCGTTCTGGGTGTTCGCGCTCGCGGGGCTGACCGACGCGATCGACGGCGCCATCGCCCGCGCCTTCGACCAGCGCACCGAACTCGGGGCCTATCTCGACCCGCTGGCGGACAAGGCGCTGCTGGTGGCGATCTTCGTCACGCTTGCGATCCGGGACGACATCCCCCGCGGCCTCGCCATCGCGGTGGTGTTCCGGGACATCGTCATCGTCGGCGCGGTCATCCTGTGCTGGGTGATCGAGCGTCCGCTCGCCATCGAGCCGCTGAAGGTGAGCAAGGCCAACACCGCCGCGCAGATCGTCTTCGCCGGAACGGTGCTCGGCGCTTCGGGATTCGGCCTCGATCTCGGCGGCGTGGAGCGGGCCGGCGCCTATGTGGTCGGCGGCTTGACGCTGCTTTCGGCGGCCGCATATGTCCACGCGTTCGCGCGCCACGTCAGCGGCGCGCCGCTTTCCGGTCCGGGCGGCTGACGGCGATCACGACCCCCTTGGTAGCTTTAAGCGAGATCGGCGCTCATGACCCTGCAGCGGCAGATCCTGTTCTGGCTCGGCTTCGCGGCCGTGCTGGCGCTGTTCCTCCTCCTGTTCTCCGGCATCCTGCTGCCCTTCGTGGTGGGGCTGGCGCTCGCCTACCTGCTGGATCCCATCGCCGACCGGCTGGAGCGCCTCGGCCTGCCGCGCGTGTGGGCCACGGTGGTGATCCTGATCTCGGTGGTGCTGATCTTCGTGCTGGCGATCATGCTGATCGCGCCGCTGATGGGCGCGCAGCTCTCGAAGTTCGTGGAGAACCTGCCTCAGACCATCGCCAAGCTGCAGGACCTGATCGCGTCGCAGAACGCGCCCTGGATCGATCGGCTGCTGGGGCAGGGGCTGACGCAGGTGAAGTCGTCGCTGGGCGAGATCGTCAGCCAGGGCATGAATTACCTGTCCGGCTTCCTGGCCTCGCTCTGGACCGGCGGACAGGCGGTGATCTCGGTGATCAGCCTGCTGGTGGTGGCGCCGGTGGTCGCCTTCTACATGCTGATCGACTGGGACCGCATGGTCGCGACCATCGACGACTGGGTTCCGCTGCGCCACAAGGTCACGATCCGGAAGCTGGCGCGGGAGATCGACGAGGGCGTGGCGGGCTTCGTGCGCGGGCAGGCGCTGGTCTGCGTCATCCTCGGCACCTTCTACGCCATCGCCCTCACCATGGTCGGGCTGAACTTCGGCCTGCTGATCGGCTTCGGCGCCGGCGTCATCGGCTTCATCCCCTACATCGGCTCCATCACCGGCCTGCTGGTGTCGCTGGCGGTGGCCATCGTCCAGTTCTGGCCGGATTACGGCATGGTGGCGCTGGTGCTCGGCATCTTCGCCTTCGGCCAGTTCGTCGAGGGCAACTTCCTGCAGCCGCGGCTGGTCGGCCGCTCGGTGGGCCTGCATCCGGTGTGGCTGATGTTCGCGCTGGTGGCGTTCGGCTACCTGTTCGGCTTCGTCGGCCTGCTGGTGGCGGTGCCGCTTGCGGCGGCGGTCGGCGTGCTGGTGCGCTTCGGCCTCCGACGCTATCTTGAAAGCCCGTTCTACACCGGCGAAGACGCCAGCCATCCGGACGTGCTTCCGGGCGGCCCCCAGGGCGCGAGCCTGTTCCGCAAGGACATCGCCCCGCCGCAGCCGGCGCTGACCGCCCCCGAGGCCGGACCCGCGCCGGACCCGCAGGCGGGCGCATGAGCCGGGAGCCGTCGCGCCAGATTCCCCTGGCGCTGCCGCATGAGCCCCGGTTCGGCGCGGAGGACTATCTGGTCGCGTCCTCGAACGCCGCGGCCCATGCGCTGGCGACCTCGTGGCCCGACTGGCCCGACCGCTCTCTGCTGCTGGTGGGCGAGGCCGGGGCCGGCAAGTCCCACCTCGCCGCCATCTGGCGCGCGCTCGCCGGCGCGGACGAGGCGGCGTCAGCCGAAGACGCGATCGCGCGCCTGCGCGCCGCGCCCGAGGACGCGGCCCTGCTGCTGGACGACGTCGACCGGGAGGGCGCGGATGAGAACGCGCTGTTCCACCTGCTCAATCTGGCACGTGAGCGCCGCGCCCGCCTGCTGCTGACGGCGCGCTCGACGCCGACGCTGCTGTGGCCGACGCTGCCGGATCTCGCCTCGCGGCTGCGGGCGCTGCCGGTCGCCCGCCTGGACGCGCCGGACGACGAGACCATGCGCGCGGTGCTGATGAAGCTGTTCGACGACCGGCAGATCCGGGTCGACGAAGAGGTGATCGAGTTTCTCTGCCGCAACTGCGATCGTTCGCTCGGCGCGGCGCGGACGATTGTCGATGAAATTGATAGAGAATCGCTGGCCAGAGGGCGCGGCGTGGGCAAAGGCTTGGCGGGAGAGGTTCTGCGGCGCCTGAGGAGCGACGATGACTGACCCGACCGTTGCGAAGCCGTCACACAATCGTCGTATGCAGCGCCGCGCCGCGCCGACGAAACCGTCCGACGCGAGCGTCGATCAGGTTCAGAAGGACGACGGCATGTCCGAAATCGCAAGCGTTACGCCGCGCGCGGCGATCGCCGAGGCGCAGTTCGAAACCGCGCCCGAGGCGCATGCGCCCGACCGGCTGGGCGACCCCGCCCGCTTCGTGAACCGGGAGGTCTCCTGGATCGGCTTCAACCGCCGCGTGCTGGAGGAGGCCTCGAACCTCAGCCATCCGCTGCTGGAGCAGCTCCGCTTCCTGTCGATCTCCGCCAACAATCTCGACGAGTTCTTCATGGTGCGCGTGGCGGGCCTGCGCGGCCAGCTCCGCTCCGGCCTGACCGAGCTCAGCCCCGACGGGCTGACGCCGGCGGAGCAGCTCACGAGGATCGGCGAGATGGTGTCCTCGCTCGCCCACGACCAGCAGGTGCGCTGGCTGGAGCTGAAGGCGATGCTTCAGGGCGCGAACATCCTGCTGGTGGACGGCGCCGGCCTGACCCGCGCCGACCGGGTGTGGCTGGAGGAGCATTTCCTCAACTACGTGTTCCCGGTGCTGACGCCGCTCGCGGTCGATCCGGCGCATCCGTTCCCGTTCATCCCGAACCTCGGCTTCACGCTGGCGCTGCAGCTGGCGCGGCAGTCGGACGGACGTCCGCTGAACGCGCTGATCCGCATGCCGGCCCGCATCGAACGCTTCATCCGGCTGCCGGAGGGCGACCAGCCGGGCGTCATCCGCTTCATCAGCCTGGAGCAGGTCATCGGCCTGTTCATCGGCCGTCTGTTCCCGGGCTACGACGCCAAGGCCCAGGCCGGTTTCCGCATCATCCGCGACAGCGACCTCGAAGTGGAGGAGGAGGCGGAGGACCTCGTCCGCCTGTTCGAGAGCGCGCTGAAGCAGCGCCGCCGGGGCTCGGTCATCCGGCTCGAGATCGAGAACGTCATGCCGCCGGAGCTGCGCGCCTTCGTGGTGGCGGCGCTCGGCGTGGCCGACGACGAGGTGTTCGTGGTGGACGGCATGCTGGCGCTGGGCGACCTCAGCCAGATCGTCTCCGTCGACCGGCCGGACCTCAAGTTCAAGGCCTACAACCCCCGCTTCCCCGAGCGCGTGCGCGAGCACGCCGGCGACTGCTTCGCCGCCATCCGGGAGAAGGACATCGTCGTCCACCACCCCTATGAGAGCTTCGACGTGGTGGTTCAGTTCCTGAACCAGGCCGCGCGCGACCCCAACGTGGTGGCGATCAAGCAGACGCTCTACCGCACCTCCTCCGACAGCCCGATCGTGAAGGCGCTGGCGGAGGCGGCGGAGGCCGGCAAGGTCGTCACCGCGCTCGTGGAGCTGAAGGCCCGCTTCGACGAGGAGGCCAACATCCGCTGGTCGCGCGATCTGGAGCGCGCCGGCGTGCAGGTGGTGTTCGGCTTCATCGAGCTGAAGACCCACTCCAAGCTGTCGCTGGTGGTGCGCCGCGAGGGCGGCGGCCTCACCACCTACTGCCATGTGGGCACGGGCAACTACCATCCGATCACCGCGAAGATCTACACCGACCTGTCCTTCTTCACGGCGGACCCGGTGATCGGCCGCGACGTGGGCCGGCTGTTCAACTTCATCACCGGCTACGCCGAGCCGGCCGAGCTCGAGCGCATGGCGGCCTCGCCGCACACCCTGCGCAAGCGCCTGCTGCAGCACATCGGCGAGGAGATCGAGCACGCCCGCAACGGCCGTCCGGCCGCCATCTGGGTGAAGTGCAACAGCCTCGTCGACCCGATGATCATCGACGCCTTCTACGAGGCCAGCCAGGCCGGCGTTCAGATCGACTGCGTGGTGCGCGGCATGTGCTCGCTGCGTCCGGGCGTCGAGGGCCTGTCGGAGAACATCCGGGTCAAGTCCATCGTCGGCCGCTTCCTGGAGCACAGCCGCATCTACGCTTTCGGCAACGGCCACGGCCTTCCCTCGCCGAAGGCCCATGTGTACATTTCGTCCGCCGATCTCATGCAGCGCAATCTGGACCGCCGGGTCGAGGCCATGCTGCCGATCCTCAACCCGACGGTTCACGAACAGGTGCTCGATCAGATCATGGTCGCGAACCTCAAGGACAACCAGCAGAGCTGGACGGTTCTGCCGGACGGAACCTCGCGCCGGATCGTCCCGGCCGAGGGCGAAGAGCCCTTCAACGCGCATCAGTATTTCATGACCAATCCCAGCCTGTCCGGACGCGGCAAGTCCGTGAAGACCTCCTCGCCCCGGCGCCTCGCCAAGCGCGGCGGGGCCGCGTGACGGCGAAAGGCTCCCGCAAGGCGGCCGAGACGCGCTCCGGCGCCCTCGGCCGCACGCTGCCTCCCGGCCGGCTCGCCCATGGCGCGCCGGTCGCGATCCTCGACATCGGCTCCAACTCCGTCCGTCTCGTGGTCTACGAGGGGCTGTCGCGCTCGCCGACCGCCCTGTTCAACGAGAAGGAGCTGTGCGCGCTCGGCCGCTCCGTCGGCGTCACCGGCGAACTGTCCCAGGACAACATCGACAAGGCGCTGGCGGCGCTGCGCCGGTTCACGACGCTGAGCCGCGCCATGGGCGTCGGCCGCACCTTCGTGCTGGCCACCGCCGCCGCCCGCGACGCCGACAACGGCCGCGCCTTCATCGACGAGGTGGAGCGCATCACCGGCGTCGAGGCGCAGCTTCTGTCCGGCTCCCGCGAGGCGCGGCTGTCGGCGCTCGGCGTCGTCTCCGGCTTCTTCAAGCCCAATGGCGTGGTGGGCGATCTGGGCGGCGGCAGCCTGGAGCTGCTCGACATCGTCAAGGCCCGCATGAGCAAGGGCTCCACCTACCCGCTGGGCGGCCTGCGGCTTCAGGACGCGTCCGAGCGCTCCATCAAGAAGGCCGACCGCATCGTGCGCGAGACGCTGGAGAAGGCCGGCGAGCTCGAAAACCTGAAGGACCGCACCTTCTACGCCGTGGGCGGCACCTGGCGCGCCATCGCCCACATGCACATGGCGCAGAAGCGCTATCCGCTGCACGTCATGCACGGCTACACCATACCCGCCAAGGAGGCGCTGGAGTTCTGCCGCCTCTGCCGCCGCATCGACCCGGAGACGCTGCCGGGCGTCAGCGTGGTGTCGTCGGAGCGCCGCCCGCTGCTCGCCTACGGCGCGCTGGTGCTGGAGCACATCCTGCGCATCGGCCGCCCGAAGGAGGTGGTGATGTCCGCGCTCGGCGTGCGCGAAGGCCTGCTCTACGAACTGCTGGACGAGGACCAGCGCCGGGAGGACCCGCTGATCGCCGCCGCCCGCGATCTGGGCTACCTGCGCAGCCGCGCGCCGCGCCACGGCGACGACCTGATCGAGTGGACCGACCGGCTGTTCCGCAGCCTCGACATCGACGAGACCCCGGAGGAGCGCCGCTGGCGCCATGCGGCCTGCCTGCTGTCGGACATCGGCTGGCGCGCCCATCCGGATTACCGGGCGGAGCAGAGCCTGGAAATGATCGCCCATGGCAGCTTCGCCGGCGTGGACCACCCCGGCCGGGCCTACATGTCGCTCGCCATCTTCTACCGTCACATGGGCCTGCTGGACGACGAGGCGAGCCCGCGCATCCGGGAGATCGCCTCGACCCGCATCCTCGACCGCGCCCGCACCCTCGGCGGCGCCATGCGGGTGGCCTATGTGGTCTCGGCCGGGGTGCCCGGCATCCTGCCGCGCACCCCGCTCGCCCTGAAGCGCGACGTGCTGACCCTCAAGCTGCCGGCCGAACTCGGCGATCTGGAGAACGACCGGCTGCGCAACCGCCTCAACCGGCTCGGCAAGCTCGTGGGCCGGCCGACGGCGGTGGTCGCGGTCTGATCGCGCGGCCCGTTGACCGGCGCGCCGCCCCCGTCGCCGGAGGACAAGGCGAAGGCGCTCGCAGCCCTTGCGCTCGCCCGCGACATCCTGCCGAACTCCGGCACCATGATCGGCGTCTGCACCACGCTTGTGGGTCTGGTGAAGATCATCGAGCGCGACAGCGGCGCGAGCCGGGTCGACGAATACGGCGCGCTGATCGGCGTGCTGTTCCTGATCAGCGCGCTGACGTCCTACTGGGCCATCCGCGTGGCGCCCACGAACCCGCTCGCCAGCCGCCGCTGCGAGCGCGTCGCCGACGTGTTCTTTCTCACAGGGCTGTGCAGCCTCGTGGTGCTCGGCGCGCTGTTCGCGTTCGAGACGGTGTGACCCGCCGTCGCCTCAGTCCGCCGCAGCCGGCGCTCGTCCGCCGCCGCGGCGGCGTCGCGGCGGAGGGGCGGGCAGGGGGCCGTCCTCGGACGGGTCGCGCTCCAGCGCCACCACCCGCCCGCGCTCCAGCGCCAGCGCCAGCGTGCCGGCCTTCAGCTTGAGCGCGCTCTCGCCGAACAGCTCCCGCCGCCAGCCTTTCAGCGCCGCCACCTCCGCGTCGTCGTCGCCGGCGATGCGCTCCAGATCCTCGACGCTGGCGATGATCTTGGCGGCGACGCCGTGCTTCTCGGCGATCATCCGCAGCAGCACCTTCAGAAGCTCCACCGTCGCGCCGCTCATGGGCGAGACGCCGCGCTCGCGCTCCAGCGGCGGCAGGCCGGCGGGGTCGCGCGCGAGCCCGAGCGCCACCGCCTCGAGAATCTCCTGGCCCGCCCGCGAGCGCTCGTAGCCCCGGGGGAAGGCGCGCAGCGAACCCAGCGCCTCCACGGTCTTGGGCGCGCGGGTCGCGACCTCCAGCAGCGCGTCGTCCTTCAGGATGCGGGAGCGAGGCACGTCGCGCCCCTGCGCCTCGCGCTCGCGCCAGGCCGCCACCTCCATCAGCACGGCCAGATCGCGCGGCTTCTTCACCCGGGAGCGGAAGCGCCGCCAGGCGTCGTCCGGCTCGGAGGCGTAAGTGGCGGGGGAGGTGAGCACCTCCATCTCCTCGCTCAGCCAGTCGGCGCGGCCGCGCTTGGCGAGATCCGCCGACAGCCTGGCGTAGACCGTGCGCAGATGGGTCACGTCCGCGATGGCGTACTCCACCTGCTCGTCCGAGAGCGGGCGACGGCTCCAGTCCGTGAAGCGGGACGACTTGTCGAGCGTCACCCCCGCCGTGCGCTGCACGAGCTGGTCGTAGGAGATGGAGTCGCCGAAGCCGAGCACCATGGCCGCCACCTGGGTGTCGAACACCGGCGCCGGGACCAGCCCCGCCAGATGGTGGAAGATCTCGATGTCCTGCCGCCCGGCGTGGAACACCTTCAGCACCGTCTCATCGGCCATCAGCGCGTAGAGGGGCGCGAGGTCGATGTCAGGCGCCAGCGCGTCCACCACCACCGGCCCCTCGGCGTCGGCGATCTGCACCACGCAGAGCTTCGGCCAGAAGGTGGTCTCCCGCAGGAACTCGGTGTCCACGGTGACGAAGTCGGCGTGGGCGAAGCGCGCGCAGGCGGCGCGAAGGTCGTCGGTGGTCGTGATCATCATCTTGGACATCGCATATAGCGGAGTCGGGCGCGCGAGTCTGCGGCGGCGATGGCGCGACCTCCGTGTAAGGTTGACGGTGGCGAGGGCAGTGAGCACGAGGGGCAGAGAAAAGGCAGCCAAGCCCATTCCCATTAAAAATAGTCAGCGTGAGGGGGTTGATAAAGTTTTGGCGTTCAGTATCGTGTTCGCACGTTCTGAGGCGTTCGGGTCCACACCGATCACTCACCACCCAAGGGAGCGTCCAAACCTCCTTTGCCGGGCCGGTTAGGTGGGAGCGCACCTGCTAGCTGAAAGCATATGCCTTTCAGCCCTGCAGTCAGCGTGAGTTGCTGCTGGACCGCAATCTCTGGGCCTATGGCTCGCTATGGCCGGCGCGGTTCGTCCACGTCGGCCATGGCTTCGACCGTCCGAAAAGCGGTGAGAGCGTGAAAACTGTCGCCGCGCGGTCATGAGCCGCTGCAGCAAACTTGACAGCGCCGCCGCCCCCATGCCGTGGTCCCGCGACTTTTCCGGCCAGCGCCGAACGATCCGGGACCTCTGACGTGACCATGCACCGCTACCGCTCCCACACCTGCGGCGAACTCCGGTCCGCGCATGTGGGCGAGACCATCCGCCTCTCCGGCTGGGTTCACCGCGTGCGCGACCATGGCGGCGTGCTGTTCATCGACCTGCGCGACCATTACGGCCTGACCCAGGTGGTGGCGGACCCCGACAGCCCCGCCTTCGCGCTGGCCGAGACGGTGCGCGCCGAATGGGTGATCCGCATCGACGGTCTGGTGCGCACCCGCCCCGCCGGCACCGAGAACGCGGAGCTGCCCACCGGCGAGGTCGAGGTCTACGCCCGGGAGATCGAGGTGCTGGGCCCGGCGGCGGACCTGCCGCTGCCGGTGTTCGGCGATCAGGAGTACCCGGAGGAGACGCGGCTGAAGTATCGCTTCCTCGATCTGCGCCGGGAGAAGCTGCACCGGAACATCATGACCCGCGGCGCCATCATCGACGCCATGCGCGCCAAGATGAAGGCCGGCGGCTTCTTCGAGTTCCAGACGCCGATCCTCACCGCGTCGAGCCCCGAAGGCGCGCGCGACTTCCTTGTCCCGAGCCGCATCCATCCGGGCATGTTCTACGCCCTGCCGCAGGCGCCGCAGCAGTACAAGCAGCTGCTGATGATGAGCGGCTTCGACCGCTACTTCCAGATCGCGCCCTGCTTCCGCGACGAGGACCCCCGCGCCGACCGGCTGCCGGGCGAGTTCTACCAGCTCGACCTCGAGATGAGCTTCGTGGAGCAGGAGGACATTTTCGCCGCCATGGAGCCGGTGATCACCGGCGTGTTCGAGGACTTCGCCGCCGGCAAGCCCGTGACCAAAAACTGGCCGCGCATCCCCTACGCGGAGTCGCTGCGGAAATACGGCACCGACAAGCCGGACCTGCGCAACCCGATCGTCATGCAGGACGTGTCCGAGCATTTCCGCGGCTCGGGCTTCAAGGTGTTCTCGCGCATTCTGGAGACGCCCGGCAACCAGGTCTGGGCCGTCCCCGCGCCCACCGGCGGCAGCCGCGCCTTCTGCGACCGCATGAACTCCTGGGCCCAGAGCGAGGGCCAGCCGGGCCTCGGCTATGTGATGTGGCGCGACGGCGGGGAGGGCGCCGGGCCGATCGCGAACAACATCGGCCCGGAGCGCACCGAGGCCATCCGCCAGCAGCTCGGCCTCGGCGCGGGCGACGCCGCCTTCTTCGTGGCGGGCGACCCGGCCAAGTTCGTGAAGTTCGCGGGGCTCGCCCGCACCCGGGCCGGCGAGGAGCTGAAGCTCGTGGACCACGACCGGTTTGAGCTGGCCTGGATCGTGGACTTCCCGTTCTACGAGTGGAACGAGGACGAGAAGAAGGTCGACTTCTCCCACAACCCGTTCTCCATGCCCCAGGGCGGCATGGACGCGCTGACCGGGCAGGACCCGCTCACCATCAAGGCGTTCCAGTACGACATCGCCTGCAACGGCTTCGAGATCGCGTCCGGCGGCATCCGCAACCACCGGCCCGAGGCCATGGTGAAGGCCTTCGAGCTCGCCGGCTATGACGAGCAGACCGTGATCGACCGCTTCGGCGGCATGTACCGCGCGTTCCAGTACGGCGCGCCGCCCCATGGCGGCATGGCGGCGGGCGTGGACCGCATCGTCATGCTGCTGACCGGCGCGCAGAACCTGCGCGAGATCTCGCTGTTCCCCATGAACCAGCGCGCCGAGGATCTGCTGATGGGCGCCCCCGCGGCGCCGACGCCGAAGCAGCTTCGCGAACTGCACCTGCGCCTCAATCCGCCGCAGAAGTAGGCCGGCGCCGGCCGTCATGCCCGCGCGTTCCCGGCGGGCATGACGGCGTTCACACCGCGGATGTCGTGTTGTTCTCACGCGACGCCCGCCGTCGGCGTCCTTCGCCCGCCGCGGAGCGATCCGCGCCGGGCTTTCGCCGTGAGGCGGCTCACTCGTCTTCGATGTCCGCCAGCGCGCGCAGCTCGAACGAGGTGAGGGCGGCGCCGTTCGGCAGCGTGACCATGATGTGGCTATGGCCTGCTGCCTCCGCCTCCACGGCGCGCTTCAGCGCCTCGCGCGCGGTCGGCTCGTGCGCGGATTTCTGCTGGTCGTTCTCGGTCCAGCGAATGTGGAACGGCATGGGCTCCCCCCTGAAGGCGGCGAACCTAAGCGAGCGGCGCGCATCAACGTATGTCCAAAGACACATCCGCACGTTCATTCTGTAAAATATCTGCGCCGAACGAAACGCTTTTTCCGCGCGGGCGTTGGGTTTTCGACCAACGAGCGGGGGCGACATCGTGGAGCGACGAACGACAGGCGGCGACGCGGTTCTGATGGGCGCGGCGGGCGTGGCCGCCGGCGCGCTGGCCTATGGCTGGATGGCGGCGGCGAAGCCCGCGCGCGATCTTGAGACGCCGGATGAGCGGGCGCGGGGGCGGGAGGCGGACACGCCGGTCCAGATCCCGCCGCTCGGCTGGAAGGACATCGCGCTCCGGGTCTATGGCGAGATCGCCAACGACCGCCTGCTGGCGGTGGCGGCCGGCGTCACCTTCTACGCGCTGCTGGCGATCTTCCCCGCCATCGTGGCGCTGGTGTCGATCTACGGCCTGACCGCCGACCTCGCCACGCTGGACGGCCATCTGGCGGCCTTTTCCGACGTGGCGCCCCAGGCGGGCCTCGCCATCGTGCGCGAGCAGGTGGCGCGGATCGTGACCAAGAGCGACGGGGCGCTGGGCTTCGCCTTCGCCTTCGGTCTGGGCGCCGCGCTGTGGAGCGCCAACGCCGGGGTGAAGGCGCTGTTCGACGCGCTGAACGTCGTCTACGAGGAGCGCGAGAAGCGCTCCTTCATCGCGCTGAACCTGCGCTCGCTGGCCTTCACCGTCGGCGCCATCCTGTTCCTGCTGGTCGCCTTCAACGCGGTGGTGGTGCTGCCTGTGGCGCTGGAGTTCGTCGGCCTCGGCCACAGCGCCGAACTGCTGCTGAAGCTCAGCCGCTGGCCGGTGCTGTTCGGCTGCGTGATGCTGGCGCTGACGCTGCTCTACCGCTTCGGCCCGAGCCGTCGCCGGCCCAAATGGCGCTGGGCGGTTCCGGGCTCGCTGCTGGCGGCGGCGCTGTGGCTCGGCGGCTCGATCGCGTTCTCGTGGTACGCGGAGAACCTCGCCACCTACAACGAGACCTACGGCTCGCTCGGCGCCGCCATCGGCTTCATGACCTGGATCTGGATGTCGGTGATCGTCATCCTGCTCGGCGGCGAGCTGAACGCCGAACTGGAGCACCAGACGGCGATCGACACCACCGCCGGCGCGGCGCGGCCCCTGGGCGCGCGCGGGGCCAGGATGGCGGACGAGGTGGCGGACTAGTCCACGCCGCTCACAGCGGATGCGCCAGCTCCAGCACGAGGCAGGGATCGCCCGCCCTGGCGGCCGGGGCGTTGGGCGCGCGGATCAGCAGGCCTTCGGCCTCCGCCAGCGGCCGCAGCATGGACGAGTCCTGCCGCGGGAAGGCGGTCGCCACCGTCACGCCGTCGTCGCCCACATGGAGGGCTGCGCGCATATAGTCCTCGCGGTGGTCGTTGGCGGGCATGTCGCGGCCGAGACGGGCGGGGCGGGGACGCGGCGCCGCCTCCGCGCGGCCCGACAGCTTTCGCAGCGCGGGCGCAAGGAACAGCAGCGCGCACACGATTGACGACACCGGATTGCCCGGCAGCCCCAGCACGAGCGTCGCGCCGCGCCGGCCGGCCATCATGGGCTTGCCCGGCCGCATGGCGATCTTCCAGAAGTCGAACGTCACGCCGGCCTCGAGCAGCGTCGGCTGCACCAGATCGTGGTCGCCGACCGAGGCGCCGCCCAGCGTGATCAGGATGTCCGGCTTCGCGGCGAAGGCGCGCTCCAGAGCGGCGGCGAGGTCCGCCCGGTCGTCGCGGGCGATGCCGAGGTCGATCGCCTCGCCGCCTTCCGCGCGGACCGCGCCGGCGATGGCGAAGCTGTTGGAGGCGACGATCTGGTCGGGGCCGACCGGCGCGCCGGGCGGGACCAGTTCGTCGCCGGTGGCGAGAAGGGCCACGCGGGGGCGTCGTGTGACGGTGAGCGCCGCGTGGCCGAGCGCCGCGCCAAGCGCCAGATCCCGCGCGCCGAGCCTGTGCCCCGCGGGCAGCAGCGTCTCGCCGTGACGGAAGTCGAGCCCGGCGGCGCGGATGTGCCGGCCGAGCTGCGCGGCCTCCCGCGCGACGACGAGGTCGCCGTCCCGATCCACGTCCTCCTGCAGCAGGATCGCGTCGGCGCCTCGGGGCACGGGTGCGCCGGTGAAGATGCGCGCCGCCTGGCCGGCGTCCACCTCGCCCGCGAAGGCGCGGCCGGCGGCGGCTTCGCCGATCACCGTGAGCCGCGCGCCGGGCGCCGTCGCATCGGCGGCGCGGACCGCATAGCCGTCCATGGCCGAGCAGTCCCAGGGCGGCTGGGTGCGGAGCGCGTCGAGCGGGGCTGCGAGCGTGCGGCCGAGCGCCTGCGACAGAGGGACCGTCTCGGCCGGCAGGGCGTCCAGTCCCGCCAGGATGCGCGCCCGCGCCTCGGCGACCGGCAGCAGCCCGCTCACGCTTCGCTCTCCGCGTGGAAGTCGCCCGAACGGCCGCCGGACTTGGCCACCAGCCGCACGCCTTCGATGCGCATGCCGCGGTCGGCGGCCTTTGTCATGTCGTAGATGGTGAGGCAGGCGACGGCGACGGCGGTCAGCGCCTCCATCTCCACGCCCGTGGGGCCGGTGGTGCGGGCCGTCGCCGTCACCGTCACGCCCGGCAGCGCGGCGTCCGGCGTGAGCTCCACCGTCACCTTGGACAGCAGAAGCTGGTGGCAGAGCGGGATGAGCTCGTGGGTGCGCTTGGCCGCCATGATGCCGGCGAGCCGCGCGGTGCCCAGCACGTCGCCCTTCTTGGCGTCCCCGGCGAGGATCAGGGCCAGCGTGGCGGGGGCCATGATCACCCGGCCTTCGGCGGCGGCTTCGCGGCGGGTGGCGTCCTTGTCGCCCACGTCCACCATGTTGGCCTCGCCCGAGGCGGAGAGATGGGTGAGGGCGGCCGTGGACGTGGAGTCGGGCATCGGGGCCTTGCGCGTTCAGGTGAAGAGGGCGGCGGCGACATCCGCGACCACGGCGCCGAACACGCCGGCGCCGGTGAGCCCCAGGCCGATGAGATAAAGCCGGGTGGCGCGATCGTAGACGGTCCGGGCCAGGCCTTCGACCGGCAGCAGCAGCGCCAGCGCCCGGATCTGCAGCGCGGCGCCCACGATGATGAGCGCGGCCGGCGGCCCGTCGTAGAGCCGCCAGACGCCGTCGCTCGACGCCCATTGCGACAGGAAGCCCAGCGAGAACGACAGCGTGATGCCGAAGGCGGTGATGGTGCCGTTGCGGAACACCGGCTCGATGGCGGCCGCGCGCTGGTCCACGGGCGTCGCCGCGCTGTCCTCAACGGGCGCCAACGGCGCCTCCGTCGTCCGGCCGGCGCGCGACAAGCTCGGTCAGCAGCGTGATCTGCTCCTGCTGCTTGGCGAGCAGGGCCATGATGTTCTCATCGCGCAGGCGGTCCAGTTTCTCGTGCAGCGCCATGATCTCGATCTCGGCCTTGAGATTCACCTCGTAGTCGAGCTGGGCGTTGTGGCGGTCCTTCGCGGACTGCCGGTTCTGGCTCATCATGATCACCGGCGCCTGCAGGGCCGCGAGCATGGACAGCATCAGGTTCAGGAAGATGAACGGGTAGGGATCGAACGGCCGCGTCAGCAGCCAGACGTTGGCGGCCGTCCAGAGCACGAGCAGCGCGCAGAACAGGATGATGAAGGTCCACGAGCCGCCGAAGGTCGCCACCTTGTCGGCGAGGCGCTCGCCGAACGACATGCCGTCGTCGAACGCCTCGTTCGGGTCGCGCGTCAGCACCCGGCGCGTCTTGGCGTGGCGCAGGACCCGGGCCTCGCTCTCGTCGAGCGCCTCCACGGCCTTGCCGAACCAGCGCGCCGCGCCGTTCTGAAGATTGCCCGCGTGATCGGTCATCGCGCCCCCGCAGGCGTCAGGCGGCGGCCGGCGCCGGCGCAAGCAGCGCGCGGGTGGCGGCGGCCACGTCCGCCTGCCGCATCAGGCTTTCGCCCACCAGCAGCGTGCGGCAGCCGCAGGAGGCCAGCCGCGCCACGTCGTCCGACGTGAAGACGCCGCTTTCGCCCACCAGCACCCGGTCCCGGGGGATGCGGTGCGCGAGGCGCTCGGTCATCTCCAGCGAGACCTCGAAGGTGCGCAGGTTGCGGTTGTTGACGCCGATCAGCCCGCTTTTCAGCGGCAGGGCGCGCTCCAGCTCGTCGCCGTCGTGCACCTCGATCAGCGCGTCCATGCCGAAATCGCGGGCGGCGCCGACGAGGCTCTTCGCCTCGGCGTCGGTGACGGCGGCCATGATGACGAGGATGCAGTCGGCGCCGAGCGCCCGCGCTTCCGCCACCTGATAGGGCTCGTAGAGGAAGTCCTTGCGGATCACCGGCAGGTCCACCGCCTCCCGCGCGGCCACCAGATAGTCCGGCGCGCCCTGGAAGGAGGGCCCGTCGGTGAGCACGGACAGGCAGGTCGCGCCGCCCTCGGCGTAGGCGCGGGCCAGCGCCGGCGGATCGAAATCGGTCCGGATCAGGCCCTTGGACGGGCTCGCCTTCTTGATCTCCGCGATCAGCGCCGTGCCGCTGGCCGTGAGGCGGCGGCGGATGGCGGCCTCGAACCCGCGTGGCGGGGAGGCGCGCTCGGCGGCGCGCACCACGTCGACCAGCGGCCGCGCGGCTCGGGCCTCCGCGATCTCGCGGCGCTTGTAGGCTTCGATCCGGGCGAGGATGTCCGTCATATCACGGCCTTTGATCCGTTTCTTCACGCCTTGTGGCGGGGCGCGGCGGTTGCGTCCGTGTACGGTCGGACCGCCGAGCGTCCGATCTATGGGCCGAACCCGCGGCGCCCGCAACCGTTCCGTCCCGGAGAGCGCCCGTGCCGACCGCCGCCACGCTGATCGCCTTCGCCGCGCTGTCGCTCGGCATGGTGCTGACCCCCGGCCCGAACATGATCTATCTGGTCTCGCGCTCGATCTCGCAAGGCGCCGGCGCGGGCCTCGTCTCGCTCGGCGGCGTGGCGCTGGGCTTCGTGGCCTACATGCTGGCGGCCGCCTTCGGCGTCACGGCGCTGCTGCTCGCCGTTCCTTACGCTTATGACGCGCTGAGATTGGCGGGCGCGGCCTATCTCGGCTGGCTCGCCTGGCGGGCGCTGAGGCCCGGCGGCGCCTCGCCGTTCGAGGTGCGGGCGCTGCCGCGGGAAAGCGCCGGCCGCCTGTTCGCCATGGGGCTGCTGACCAACCTGCTCAACCCCAAGATCGCCATGCTCTATCTCGCGCTGCTGCCGCAGTTCGTCGATCCCGCGGCGGGCTCCGTGCTCGGGCAGACGCTGGCGCTTGGGAGCCTGCAGATCGCGGTCAGCGTCGCGGTCAACGCCGCGATCGCTCTCACCGCGGGCGCGGTCGCGGCGCTGTTCCAGCGCTGGCCGCTGTTCGCGCAGATTCAGCGCTGGCTGATGGGGCTGGCGCTCGGCGCGCTCGCGGTGCGGCTGGCCTTCGAGAGCCGGCGCTGAGGCTTCAGCCGCCGTTCGACACCCGGACCAGCGCGTCGAGGCGCGAATAGGCCCCGCCGGAATCGATGGCGTGGGCGGCGAGCTCGGCGCCCTGGGCCAGCGTCTCCGCCCGGCCCGCCACGATCAGCGTGGCGGCGGCGTTGAGGATCGCCACGTCGCGATAGGCGCCCTTCGCGCCGTCCAGCACCGCGCGCAGCGCCTCGGCGTTGGCCTCGGCGTCGCCGCCTTTCAGCGCTTCCGGCGCATGGCGGGGCAGGCCGGCGTCCTCCGGCGACACGGAGAAGCCGCGCACCTCGCCGTCCTTCAGCTCCGCCACATAAGTGACGCCCGAGGTGGTGATCTCGTCCAGCCCGTCGGAGCCGTGGACCACCCAGGCCCGTTCGGAGCCGAGCTCGCGCAGCGCCTGGGCGATCGGCTCCACCCATTTGCGGGCGAACACGCCGACCATCTGGCGGCGGACGCCGGCCGGATTGGACAGCGGCCCCAGCAGATTGAAGATGGTGCGCACCCCGAGCTCCGTGCGGGCGGGGCCCACATGGCGCATGGCGGAGTGGTGATTGGGCGCGAACATGAAGCCGAGCCCGGCCTCCTCGATGCAGCGCGCGATGAGGGCGGGGGAGGCGTCCACGTTCACGCCCAGCGCCTTCAGCACGTCCGCGGAGCCGGAGCGGGACGACAGCGCCCGGTTGCCGTGCTTGGCGACGGTGACGCCGCAGCCCGCGACCACGAAGGCGGCGCAGGTGGAGACGTTGACCGAGCCCGCGCCGTCGCCGCCGGTGCCGACCACGTCGACGGCGTCCGCGGGCGCCGCCACGGGCGTCATCTTGGCGCGCATCACCGAAACCGCGCCGGCGATCTCGTCCACGGTCTCGCCGCGCAGGCGCAACGCCATCAGGAAGGCGCCGATCTGCGCCGGCGTGGCCTCGCCGGACATGATGTGGTCGAACGCGGCCTCGGCTCCGGTCCGCGACAGCGGCCGGCCTTCCGCCACATGCGCGATGACGGCGCGGAAATTCTCCATGGTGTTCCGGGCTCCCCTCAGCCGGCGAGGGCGGCCGGCGCCGGGCGCGCGGCGTTCCAGGCGCGGGCGGCGTCGAGGAAGTTGCCGAACAGCGTCGCGCCCTGCTCGGAGGCGATGCTTTCGGGATGGAACTGCACGCCGTGGACCGGCAGCGTCCTGTGCGACAGCGCCATGATCAGGCCGTCCTCGGTCTCGGCCGTCACCTCCAGCGCCTCGGGCAGGCCCTGCCGCCGCACCACCAGCGAGTGGTAGCGGGTGACGTTGAGCGGGCCGTTGACGCCCCGGAACAGGCCGCGCCCGGTGTGGAGAATGCGGGCCACCTTGCCGTGAACCGGCGTCGGCGCCCGCTCCACCACGCCGCCGAACACTTCGCCGATGGCCTGATGGCCGAGGCAGACGCCGAGAATCGGGGTGGTCTCCGCCGCGCGGGCGATCAGGTCGCAGGAGATGCCGGCCTCGTGCGGGGTGCAGGGGCCGGGCGAGATCACGATCGCGTCGGGTTTCGACGCCAGCACCTCGTCCACCGACACCTTGTCGTTGCGGCGCACGGTGACCTCGGCGCCGAGCGCGCCGATGGCGTGCACCACGTTCCAGGTGAAGCTGTCGTAGTTGTCGATCAGTGTGACGGCGGTCATGTCGGCTCTCTCCGGGCCGGCACTGAACGCAACGCGGGCGGCGGCGTCAAGCGCGGGGACGGGCGGTCAGTCCTCGGGCGGGGCGCCCGGCGCGCGCTCCACCGCCGGTCCGTCGAGCGGCCGGCGCTGCACGTCGCCGCCGCGCGGGATCGGGCCGTCGTCCATGATGATGACGTCGTCGCGGGCGCGGGGGGCGCGGGCGGGCGTCCCGGTGGCGAAGGGCTCGCTGTCGGCGGGCCGGGCCGCCGGCTGCGGACGGGGCGCGCGGGCTTCCGACGACGGGCGGTTCGAGGCGCCGGCGGCGCCCGGAGCGCGGGACATCTCCTGCGCCTTCTGCTCGTCCACGACGATGTCGCCCTTCTTGACCGTCTTGTCCTCGACGCCGGCCAGCGCCTCGGCCCAGCTCATGCCTTCCGGCTTGCAGGAGCAGCCGGCCACGAACTCCTTGCGGTAGCGGAAGGCGTTCTCGAGCTTGGCGTAGGGCTCTCCGTCCACGCTCGCGGCCTGCTCCATCTGCCCGCCAGGGTTGGGATAGGCGTAGAGCTTCGCCTCGGAGCCGGGGCAGGTGGCCTGGCAGATCGCCTCGTCGCGCTGGAAGGCGTTGCGGGTGGTCTGGTACGAGATCGGGAAGAAGAAGCCGTCGCAGGCGCGCACGCACACCGTGCGGAAGGTGGAGACCCGCGGCGTGCTCTGGGGGTCCATCTCCGGCTCGACGATGGTCTCCTGCTGGGGCGGCGCGTCGTCGCGGCCGCCGCCGAACAGCATGGAGAAGAAGCCGCGCCGCTCCTGCTGCTGCGGGCGCTCCACGCGGCGCTCCACGAGGCGGTATTGCGGGCCGCACTGGTTGCGGGCGAGGGCGAACAGCAGCTCGCGCCGGCGCGGATCGCCGCCGCCGCTCTGGGCGGCCTGCGCCGCCTGGGAGCGCAGCCGGTCGAGATTGGCCTCCATCTGCCGCATGCGCCGTTCGAGATCGCCGCATTCGGGCGGGGGCGAGGAGAACAGGAAGCCGCGGCCGCAGCCAAGACCACGGGCGTAGGCGCGGGTGCGGCCGAGCTCGTACTCCTGCCGGTTGGCGTCGCGCTCGATCTGGCGCGGGTCGACGCGGCGCGCGCCGCCGCGGTCGAGCGCGACGAGCTGGGCCTCGAGGCGGAGGCACTGGTCGGAACCCTGCTGCGCGCGCGCGTCGCCGATCGTCAGGACAAGCGACAGCGCCGCCGCCGCGAGCGTTACGATTCTCGACCTCATGCGCATCCTTTCCGGCGACTCGTCGGAGAAGCCGCACCGCCTCGTCCGATCCATACCGCTTTGGAGTCGTTCCGCACAGAGGCCCGCGATTGTGACGAGCGTGAGGACGGGCCGGCCGGCGGCGTTCGCGACGCCGCCGGGGCGACCGCGCGCCGCGGCCGGATCAGCCGGCGCTCGGCGCCGAGTTGGAGCGCGTGATCTGCACCTTCGGCCGGCCTTCCACGCCGCCGAACGAGCGGTAGACGTATTTGTCGCGGCCGGACTGCGCCGCCTTCAGCGCCAGCGACGTGATCTTGGCGTGGAACGGCGACAGCGAGCAGGCCGGGTCCGCGTTGGCCGGATCGCCGGTGATGGCGAGCGCCTGGCAACGGCAGCCGCCGAAGTCGATCTCCTTGCGCGGGCAGGAGGTGCAGGGCTCCTTCATCCAGCTCGTGCCGCGATAGGCCTCGAAGGCCGAGCCGTTGGTCCAGATCTCCGACAGGCTCTTTTCGGTGACGTAGTCGAACTGGAGATGCGTGATGGTCTCGGCCGCGTGGCAGGGCAGCACCTTGCCCTGGGGCGTGACGTTGAGCGACTGCTTGCCCCAGCCGCCGACGCAGGGCTTCGGGCGGCGAGCGTAATAGTCCGGCACCACCGCGTCGATGACGAGCTTGCCCTGAAGCTGCTCGCGCAGGCGCTCCACCGTCTCGGCCGCTTTCATCACCTGCTCGCGCGTGGGCATGAGCATGTTCCGGTTTTCCAGCGCCCAGCCGTAATATTGCGAGTGGGCCACCTCCACCCGGCGGGCGCCGAACTCCAGCGCCATGTTCACCAGCGCCTCGATGTTCTCGATGTTGGCGCGGTGGATCACGGCGTTGATGGTCAGCGGCAGGCCGAGGTCCAGCACATGGGCGGCGAGCACGCGCTTCTTCTCGTGCGCGCCCTTGAGGCCGGCGATGCGGTCGGCGTTGTCGGGCAGCGCGTCCTGGATCGAGAGCTGGACGTGGTCGAGGCCGGCGTCCGCCAGCTCCTGCAGCTTCTCGCGGGTGACGCCGATGCCGGAGGTGATCAGGTTGGTGTAGAGCCCGACCTTCACCGCGTGCGCGGTCAGCTCCACGATGTCCTTCCGGGCCGTGGGCTCGCCGCCGGACAGATGCAGGTGCAGCACGCCCATGGCGGCGGCTTCGGAGAACACGCGCTTCCAGGTCTCGGTGTCGAGCTCGGTGGAGCGCTTGTCCAGATCGACCGGGTTCGAGCAATAGGGGCAGGACAGGGGGCAGCGATGCGTCAGCTCCGCCAGCATGCCGAGCGGCGCCGGCGGCGGCACGCGGGTGGCCGTGGCGGCGTTGGGAACGGTCATGTCGTTCATTTCGCGTTCCTCCTCCTGGGCGGCGCCGGCGATTGTCGCCGGTCGCGCCTCGGGCCTGTCCGGTAAGGACAGGCCCGTCATCGGGCCTTGCGCGGAAGCCATCGAGCGCCGCTTCCGGTCGACGCCCATGCCTTTCCGCCGGTTCGGCCGCGCCTTTTACGGCGTCTTCAGGGGCCGAACGCCGCGTCTCGCGGCTCAGCCCAGATCCAGCACCCGCTTGTCGGCGAGATCGGCCAGCATGACCTTCACGTCGGCCTCGATCTGCTCCGCCGGGGCGGCGTAGGCCGTGGCGAGATCATCCACGATCTGCGCCACGCTGCGGACGCCGTCGCAGCGTTCGAGCACGGCGACCGCGATCGGGTTCGGCTTCAGCACGCGCTCGGGAGCGAGCAGCAGCCACTCGTTGCGCACCTCGTCGCGGCGAAGACGCACGCCGCGCGGAAGTTTCGGCACATGGTCCGAGGACACCTCGGTCATTCGGCGGCCTGTTTCGCCGCGCCGTCCTCGGCGTGGAACGCGTCCGGCCACGGCTTGGCGTAGATGTAGCCGTGCTCCAGCGCGTCCAGCATGGTCCAGAGCATGGAGCACTTGAATTCCAGCGCCGCGATCACCGCGTCCTGCTCGGCGCGGGTTTTCGCGTGCTCGGTCACGTAGGCGAGGGCGAAGTCGCTGTCGCGCTTGGCCTGCACCGGGCGCTTGTTGAAATAGGCCAGCGTCTCGGGCGTGACGTAGTCGTAGTTCGCCAGCATGCCCTCGGAGCGGACCTTGATCACCGACGGCGAGAACAGCTCGGTCAGCGAGGACGCCACGGCTTCCGTCAGCGGCCGGTCGCGCACGAAGCAGAGATAGGACGTCACCGCGAATTTGGTGGCGGGCAGGGCCAGCCGGCCGGAGGTCACGGTCGCGCGGTCGAGGCCGAGATCGTCGGTCAGCTTCAGCCACTTGGCGATGCCGCCCTCGCCCTCGTGCTCGCCGTCATGGTCGACGATGCGCTGGCGCCAGGCGCGGCGGTCGTCCGCGTTCTCCATCCGCGCCAGAATGTGCGCGTCCTTCTGGGGAATGCAGGCCTGATAGAGATAGCGGTTCAGCGCCCAGGCCTCGACCTCGGTGCGGGAGCACTGGCCGGACTGCAGGCGGATCTGGAACGGATGCAGGCTGTGATACCGCCGCGCGCCCACGTCGCGCAGGCGCGCCTCAAGCTCCGAAGCCGAAAGAAGATCAGCAGGCATGGCGCAAACGTCCTCCGCGAGTGTCAGGCCGCGGTTGACCCGCGGTCCGCTTCGATCCGGCGTCCGGTGGAGCCGCCCAGCGCGATCTCCATGCCGTCCTCCGAAACCTCCCATCCCGCCGCCTCGACGGCGCGCCGCTCGGGCGAGCCGGAGATCAGGACCGGATTGGTGTTGTTGATGTGAATATAGATCTTCCGACCGACCTTCACACCTTTGAATGCGTCCAGAGAGCCGCCGTCGCCCGACATGGGGACGTGGCCCATGCGGCGGCCGGTCTTCACGCCGACGCCGGCCTTGCGCATCTCGTCGTCCTCGAACACCGTTCCGTCGAACAGCAGGGCGTCGGCGCCGTCCACGCGGGCCAGCACGTCGTCGTTCACCACGGCGCAGCCGGGAATGTAGACGAGGCGCGATCCGCCCCGGCGGATGTCGACGCCGACGGTCTCGCCGCCCACGTCGCCGATCACGAGGCTCTCGGTCTCGAGATAGAGCGGCACCTTGCCCGGCACCCCGAAGAACTCCACCGTCGCCTCGTCGATGGCGAACGGCGCGCCGAGCGTGACGGAGGACTTCGCCACCATGTCCCTGGCGAGCACGCCATAGACCGGGTTGGCGTCGACGATGCCGAGGATTTCCGGCGTGCCGTACAGCGTGAGCGGCGAGCGCTCGCGCAGGGTGATCAGCCCGTCCACATGGTCCACGTCGCCGTTGGTCAGCGCCACGGAGCGGATCGGCGTCTCGCGCAGGCCGGTCGGCTGGATCTGCGGCGTGGCGAGAATCTGGGAGCGCAGGTCGGGGGAGGCGTTGAACAGGGTCCACAGACCTTGGCCGGTCTCGACCGCGATGGACGACTGCGTCCGCCGTTTGACCCGCGGGTCGCCCTCCCAGGCCAGCGCGCACACCGAACAGCGGCAATTCCACTGGGGATAGCCGCCGCCGGCGGCGGAACCGAGAACGACCGTGCGCAACGCCATGGCTTTAACCTAACGCTTCGTCGATCGTTCCCGGATTAACCACGTCTCAGCTCAGAGCTCAGCCGGGCTGTAGGACGTGACTTCGAGGCCGACGGGGGTCTCTTCAACGATCGGGGCGGTCCAAATGGCCATGATAGCCTCCTGAGGGTTTCCTATGCTTGCGCTCTCAAAGACGAAGTTGGGTTCATCTTCGGCGCACGATGGAAGATAGCGGTTCGGGTGAGGGGGCGCCAGCGCGCCGCGCCTTAAATCTTGGTAATGCGGTTCAAGATTCTCACGATTGTCTTATAATCGCCCGAAAGCCGAGGCCGCGCGGGCGCGGAAGGAGCCGCGTCTTGACGGCGGGAGCGCCCTTGCCCATTGTCCCGCGCCGCGCGGGCCGTCACATAAATCGTTGTCCAGCCGCCCCTGTCCGCTGTTGCACGGCGATCGGGACGGCTGCTGTTTTTCTAGAAATCGTTCCACAGAAGAGCGATGTCCCGGCCCGCCAAGGCAGAGGAGACGGGCGTGACCGCGCTCAGGTTCTACAATTCCCTGACCCACGCGAAGGACGAGTTCGCGCCGATCGATCCGGACCGGGTGCGCATGTATGTGTGCGGGCCGACGGTCTACGACCGCGCGCACATCGGCAACGCGCGCCCCGTCATCGTCTTCGATCTGCTGTTCCGGCTGCTGCGCCACGTCTACGGCCCGGAGCATGTGGTCTACGCCCGCAACCTCACGGACGTGGACGACAAGATCAACGCCCGCGCCGCCGAGCGCGGAATCACCATCCGCCAGCTCACCGAAGAGACCGCCCGCGGCTTCCACGAGGACGTGGCGGAGCTTGGGACGCTGCGTCCCACCGAGGAGCCGCGCGCCACGGACTTCATCTGCCGGGGCGGCGACGACCTCGACATGATCAAGGTGATCGAGCGCCTGATCGCGCGCGGCCACGCCTACGCGGCGGAAGGCCATGTGCTGTTCGACGTGGCCTCCATGCCGGCCTATGGCCGTCTGGCGCGCCGCTCGCTGGACGAGATGCAGGCGGGCGCGCGGGTCGAGGTCGCGCCCTACAAGCGCGGCCCGATGGATTTCGTGCTGTGGAAGCCGTCCAGGGACGGCGAACCCGCCTGGGACAGCCCCTGGGGCGCCGGCCGCCCCGGCTGGCACATCGAATGCTCGGCCATGTCGGCGGCGATTCTGGGCGAGGTGTTCGACATCCACGGCGGCGGCATCGATCTGGTGTTTCCCCACCATGAGAACGAGATCGCCCAGTCCACCTGCTGCTTCGGCGAGGAGCGCATGGCCAATGTGTGGATGCACAACGGCTTCCTTCAGGTGGAGGGGGAAAAGATGTCGAAGTCGCTCGGCAACTTCGTCACCATCCGCGAGGTGCTGGCCGACTGGCCGGGCGACGTGGCGCGGCTCGCCATGTTCGCCGCCCATTACCGCCAGCCGATCAACTGGACGCTGAAGGGGCTGCAGGAGGCGGAGAAGACGCTGGCCGGCTGGTTCGAGGCGGCGGCCTCCGAGGCGGAGCCGCGGCCCGCGCCGGGGGTGCTGGAGGCTCTGGCGGACGACCTGAACACCCCGCGCATGATCGCCGAGATCCACAAGCTGCGCGCGGAAGGCGCCCGCAAGGCCTTGGCCGGCACGCTGGGCTTCCTCGGCTTCCGGCCGGAGGTCTTCGCGGACTGGCGCGCCGCCCATGCGCCGCAGGCGGCGCTGCCGGTGGAGGCGATCGAGCGCCTGATCGACGCCCGGCTCGCCGCCCGCAAGGCGCGCGACTTCGCCGAGGCGGACCGCATCCGGGACGAACTGCTCGCCGCCGGCGTCGCGCTGCGCGACGGGCCGTCGGGCACCAGCTGGGAAGCCGTGTCGTGAGATGAGCCGGGCGCGCGTCCATCTGTTCGACACCACGCTGCGCGACGGCGCGCAGACCGCAGGCGTCGACTTCACGCTGCACGACAAGATCGTGGTGGCGCGGCTGCTCGACCGGCTGGGCGTCGACTATGTGGAAGGCGGCTATCCGGGCGCCAATCCCACCGACACCGAGTTCTTCGCCGAGAAACGCACCGAGCGGGCGCGCTTCACCGCCTTCGGCATGACCAAGCGGGCCGGGCGCTCGGCGGACAACGATCCGGGCCTGCGCGGGGTGCTGGCGGCCGAGGCCGACGCCTGCTGCTTCGTGGCCAAGACCTGGGATTTCCACGTCACCCACGCGCTCGGCGTGTCGCTGGACGAGAACCTGCGGCAGATCCGCGAGACCGTGCGCGCGGCGGTGGCCGCGGGCCGCGAGGCCATGATCGACTGCGAGCATTTCTTCGACGGCTTCAAGGCCAATCCGGCTTACGCGCTCGCCTGCGCCCATGCGGCCTACGAGGCGGGGGCGCGCTGGGTGGTGCTGTGCGACACCAATGGCGGGACGCTGCCGCATGAGGTGACGGAGATCGTGGCGGAGGCGGCCCACGCCGTTCCCGGCGACCATCTTGGCATCCACGCCCATGACGACATGGGGCTTGCGGTGGCGAACTCGCTCGCGGCGGTCCTCGCCGGCGTCCGGCAGATTCAGGGCACGCTGAACGGGCTCGGCGAGCGCTGCGGCAACGCCAACCTCACCACGCTGATCCCGACGCTGAAGCTGAAGCCGGACCTCGCCGAGCGGTTCGAGATCGGCGTGACCGACGCGGGGCTGGCGTCGCTGACCCAGCTGTCGCGGGCGTTCGACGAGCTGCTGAACCGACCCTCGAACCGCTACGCGCCTTACGTCGGCGCCAACGCCTTCGCCACCAAGGCCGGCATCCACGCCTCCGCCATCCTGAAAGACCCGCGCACCTACGAGCATGTGGACCCGGCCGCCGTCGGCAACCGGCGCCGGCTGCTGGTCTCCGACCAGGGCGGCAAGTCCAACCTGCTGGCGGAGCTCGCCCGCATCGGCGTCGAGGCGGACAAGGCCGACCCACGGCTGGACGCCCTGCTCGCCGAGGTGAAGGCGCGCGAGGCGCAGGGTTATTCCTACGAGGGCGCCGAGGCCTCGTTCGCGCTGCTCGCCAAGCGGGCGCTGGGCCGCGTGCCGGACTTCTTCGCCGTGGAGAGCTTCCGGGTGATGGTGGAGCGGCGCCACAATTCGCTGGGCGAACGGGTCACCGCGTCGGAGGCGGTGGCGAAGGTCCGGGTCGACGGCGACACGCTGATGAGCGCGGCCGAGGGCATCGGCCCCGTCAACGCGCTCGATCTCGCCCTGCGGAAGGACCTCGGGCGCTATCAGCCGTACATCGCGGACCTGAAGCTCACGGACTACAAGGTGCGCATCCTGAACGGCGGCACCGAGGCGGTGACGCGGGTGCTGATCGAGTCCACCGACGCCGACGGCGAAAGCTGGACCACGGTGGGCGTCTCGCCCAACATCATCGACGCCTCGTTCCAGGCGCTGGTGGACAGCATGGTCTACAAGCTGCTGAAGGCCGGCGCGCCGGCCGAGGGTCAGCCGTCGTAGCTCGCCGCCTCCAGCGGCTTCGAGTCGAACTGGCGGCGGTGCAGGATGATGGTGACCACGGTGGTGGTCGCCATCAGCGCCCAGGGGCTGGCGAACCAGCCGAGATAGGCGAGCGAGAAGAACACGCCGCGCAGGCCCCGGTTGAAGTGGCGGCCGGCCTCGATGTTCATGCGCGCGGCGCGTTCGATCGCCACCGCCATCTCGGGCAGGTCCTTTTCCTCCCGCGGCGGCGTGCAGACCACGAGGATCGAGCCGTAGTTGAACAGCCTGTAGGACCACACGAACTTGAAGAAGGCGTAGACCAGGATCGCCGCCATCCCCAGCACCTTCACGTCATAGACCTCGCGGGTCATGGCGATGCCGAGCGGCAGATAGGAGAACACCTCGATCGCCTCGCCGCTCGCGCCCAGCGCCGCGAAGGCGCCGCCGATGGCGATCAGCGTGGTGGAGGCGAAGAAGGCGGAGCCGTTCTGGAGCCCCTGCATGGCGATGGCGTCGGGCATGCGGTTTTCCCGCGCCGCCATGCGCCGCATCCAGTCGCGCCGCCGGAGCTCCATCACCGAATTGAGGCTCGCGGGCGAGTGCTCCGACCAGGCGAAGTGCCCGAACCAGACCAGCAGGAAGTAGCCGATCGCGATCAGGTTGGAGAGGTCGTAGAGCGAGTTCATCGGCGGATGTCCGGTCTGCGGGCGGCGGCGCCCTTATAGCAGACCGAGCGCCCGAAGCTCCTGCGCCAGAGCCTGAGGCAGGCCCGGCGCGGCCTGCGCGTCGTCCGCGAGGTCGGGCGGCGCGTCGGCGCCGGGAAGATAGCGCCAGCCCTGGAACGGCCGCCGCGGCTGCGGCCGCACTGGGATCAGCTCCGGGGCGAGAATGATGGCGCAGCGTTCGATCCCGTCGTCGCCGCGCTGGACCCGGAGATCGAGCAACGGCTGCCGGGCCTGGATCGCGCCCTTGATCACCCAGTAGAGCGAGCCGCCGTCCAGCAGCTCCGCCGTCCGCTTCGGCGCCACGCGGGTGACGTGGACGTGCTCCGGCGCCTCGCCCCGCCGGCGCTTGCCCTCCAGGCGCTCCTCCTGCCAGCCGCGCAGCTCGTCGAGCGAGTCGCAGCCGACGCAGAGTTTCTGGAGATGGAGGGCCATGGGCGGGGCTCCGGCAGGGGAGGGTCGGACAACCTTACCGTGAACGCCGCCCCGGCGCCCGGTCGCCGCGGCGCGGTCCACAGCGCAGAGCGCGCGCCATCCGGGAAAGGCGCCGTCGACGCGATCAATCCAAGTGTTTGAAACGACGAAACAATATTAAGGTTGGGGTCTTCTGAGCCTGCTTTGTGATGTGGTTCACGGTCTCCGACGGGAATTGGAAAACGACGGACCCGTTCTCAGACTGCGAGACCCGGCCCCCGGCGGGCGGACCAAAAGCTCGGCTTCGGCGCGCCATGCAGCAGGAGAGCCGCGATGCAGAGGATCTGGACAGGCTGACCGAAGGACGCCGCGCCGCTCGCCGCGGCGCCGGCGCCGGCCAGCGAGAGGATGCCTCCGGCGCCTGCGCCGCCGCAGCAGCCGAGCAGGGCGGTGTGGGCGCCGACCACGGCGGCCAGCACGCCGCCGCCCGCGCCCGCCGCTGCGGGGCGGGAGCAGATCGCCCGGCGGCTTCTGTGGACGGCGAAGGCGGCGCCGAGAGCGATCGCCAGCGCCAGCGAGCCCACCGTCACCTCGTACATCGCGGCGATGAGTTCGCCGCTCGTGGCGTTCAGGCTCAGCACCGGCGCCCGCCACAGCGCGGCGAGCCCGCCGCTGTCATAGGCGCCGGCCAGCGCCTCCGTGGGCGCGTAGCCGGAGGGCGCGAACAGGCCGAACGTCTTGAAGGCGAGAGCGCCGTAGATCAGAAACGGCAGCGCGAGCGTCGCGAGGGCGACGGCGGCTCCGGCCGCAAGATGCCGCATGACCGGTCCTCCGGAAGCACGGAAAGGGGGAGCGCCGCCGCCGACGGGGGCATCGGCGACGGCGCAGGGTCAGACGTTCTCCTTGGTGAAGTCGACCCTTGGCGGGAAGAACTGCACGATGTCCTTAGCCGGAATGGCGTGCAGCATCTCGATCTTGCCGTCCTGAACCTTGCTCATCTTGAAGTCGATGATCGCCTTGTGATCCTCGGCGCGGATCGTCTTGGCGCCCTGCGGATGCGCGAGCGATTCCTCGACGCTCATGCCCTCGAGCGCCTTGATGACCTCGGGCGTGTCCTTCTTGGTTCGCCAGCCGCTCTTCTCGACCGCCTCCTTGATGAAGAACACGGCCTCCCACGTCGCCCAGTAATGGCTGCCGGCGATGATGCGGTTGGAGCCTTCTTCCTGGCCGTTCACCGGGTCCACCTTCATCAGCTCCCGGATCTTCCGGTTGTACTCCGTGTCCTGATGCTTGAGCTGGCGCGGGAGGTATTCGAGCAGGTGCGCGCCTTCGGACGCGCCGCCGAGGTCGGCCGGGGAGATCGCCTCGTGGCCGCAGATCACCGAATAGAGCTTCGTGCGCTTGTTCACGCCCATGGAGTTGGCCTGCGTGTAGAACGCCACCGACTGCGAGCCGAAGAACAGCGAGTAGAGCACCTCGGTGTTCTCCGGCACCTTCGCGAGGTACGGCAGCATGTCCTTGGCGTCGAGCGGCACGGCGATCGGCGGGTTCACCGTCGCGCCGATGCTCTCCAGGACCTTCTTGTGCTCGTTGAAGTGGCTCCATCCCCAGCCGTAGTCGGCGAAGATGAAGGTCCAGGTCTTGCCGAGCTGCTCCGCGGCCCACTTGGCGCCCGCTGCGGCCTGGGAGTAGGTGTCGGAGCCCGTGCGGAACACATAGCGGTTGCCGGAGGAGCCGGTCATCTCCTCCGCCATGCCGTTCGGGATATAGAGCGTCTTGAGCTCCTTCGCGATCGGGCAGGTGGCGAGGTTGACGCCCGAATGCACCGCGCCGATGACGAAGTCAGCCTTGGAGCGCTGGACCAGCGAGCGGAACTTCCGGGCGCCGCTCGGAGGGTTGCTCTCGGAATCCTCGGCGACGTACTTGATCTCACGCCCGGCGACGCCGCCGTTGGCGTTGATGTGGTCCACCGCGGCCCTGGCCGACTTGTCGAGCCAGTATCCCCAGGAGGAGATGCCGCCGGTGAGGTCCGCCTGATGGCCGATGACGATGGGATCGGACGACGAGGCCGCGGTCGCGATCCCGCTCATCAGATTGAGGGTCGGCAGCGACGCGCCGCCGGCGAGCGCGAGCTGCAGAAAACTGCGACGCGACGTGGTCATGGGTGTGGTCCTTCGGTTCCGATTCCGCTCTCAGCGCAGGGCCACGCCGAGATAGCGATGCACGATGTTCTGGTCGTTCTTCAGGGCCTCCGCCGGCCCCTCGAAGCAGATCTCGCCCTTCTCCATGATGTAGATGCGGTCGCAGATTTCGATGGCGGTCTTGATGTTCTGCTCCACGAGAAGGACGGAGATGCCGGTCTTGTTGATCTCCCTGATCTGGCGGCGGATCTGGGCGACGAGCTTGGGCATGATGCCTTCGGTCGGTTCGTCGAACAGGATCATCTTGGGATTCATCACCAGACAGCGGGCGATCGCGAGCTGCTGCTGCTCGCCGCCGGAGAGCGTCCCCGCGAGCTGGGTCAGGCGCTCCTTCAGCCGCGGGAAGCGGGCGAAGATGTCGGACAGCCCCTCCGCCGGCGGGTCCTTGGCGAGGCCGAGGCAGAGGTTTTCGTAGACCGTCAGCTTCGGGAACAGCCGGCGGCCCTGCGGGACGATGCCGAGCCCGAGAGGCGCCACCCTGAACGGGTCCACGCCGTCGAGCGGCGCGCCGTCGAAGGTGACGTGGCCCGACGCCGAGGGCATCAGGCGCATGATCGCCTTCATGGTGGTGGTCTTGCCGACGCCGTTGCGGCCGAGCAGGCCGACGGCCTCGCCGGGCTTCACGTGCAGGTTCACCCCCCGCAGGACGTGGCTCTTGCCGTAGTAGGCGTGGAGGTCTTCAACCTTCAGCATCGTCGTCCTCCGGCACGCCCAGATAGACGTCCTGCACGCGGGGATCGGCCGCGATCTCGGCCGGCGTGCCCTGTCGGAGCACGGTTCCCTGGTTCATCACGGTGATCGTGTCGGCGATGTCGAAGACGACCTCCATGTCGTGTTCGATCAGCACCACGTCGACGGTCTTGGCGAGCTCGCGCACGGTCGCCACCGTGCGGTCGGTCTCCTCCGGGCTCATGCCCGCGACCGGCTCGTCGAGCAGCAGCAGCCTGGGCTCGGTCGCCAGCGCGATGGCGATCTCGAGCAGCGCCTGGTCGCCATAGGAGAGGTTGCCGGCGAGGTCGTCGCGGTGGCGGGCAACGCCCGCGCGCTCCATCACCTCGTCCACCTTCCTGGCCGTCGCGGCGTAGCTGTGGGCCGGGCGGAACGGGTTCAGGAAGCGCGACCGGCTCTGGGCGGCGATCCAGACGTTGTCGTGGACCGAGAGGCCGTTGAACACGCTCTTCACCTGCAGCGTGCGGGCGACGCCGAGCCGGCTGATCTTGTGCGTCGGCAGGCCCGTGACGTCCTCGCCGAGAAAGCGGACGGTTCCCTTGTCCGCCCGCAGGAAGCCGGAGATCAGGTTGAAGAATGTGGTCTTGCCGGCGCCGTTCGGCCCGATGATGGCGTGAAGCTCCTTGCCCGGAAGGGTCAGGTCGACCCCGTTGACCGCGGTGAGGCCGCCGAAGCTCTTGGTCAGGCCGCGAATTTCCATGACGTTGGTCATCGGCCTCACTCGCTGCGCGGAGGTGCGGAAGGGGTGGGCTTGAGGCGGCGGACGGCGTCCTCGATGAGGCCGGCGAAGCCGCGGGGCGCGAAGGTCACCATCAGGATGACGATCACGCCGAGCACCATCAGGTAGTGCTCCCAGATCGAGGAGATCTCCTCGCGCAGCACGATCAGCGCGGCGGTCCCGATCAGCGGGCCAAACAGCGTTCCGGCGCCGCCGACGATGGTCCAGATCACGCCTTCGCCGGAGACCGTCCAGTACATGTACTGGGCGGAGGCGTAGCGGGAGAACAGGGCGAACAGTGCCCCGCCCATGCCCGCCAGGAAGCCGGCCATGACGAAGGCGGCGTAGCGCAGCCAGAAGGCGTCGAGGCCGATGAGCCCGGCGCGCGGGGCGTTCTCGCGCACGGCCTTGAGGCCGTAGCCGAAGGGGCTGCGCAGCACGACCCACATCGCGCCGTAGCACAGGCCCACGAAGAACAGGACGAACAGATACTGCGTGGCCTGGTCGAACAGGTCGAGCTCGACGCCGCCGAGCGAGAAGAACGGCGGCAGGCTCAGCGACAGGCCGTCGTCGCCGCCGGTCAGGTCCTTCGCTCCGACGGTCAGGAGGTATAGGATGAGCCCGAAGACGATGGTGATGATGCTGAAGTAGTGCCAGGTGAGGCGGACCGCGAAGATCCCGGCGACCGCGGCCATGGCGGTGGCGGCCGTGACGCCGAGCCCCATGGAGCCCCAGAACCCGAGCCCGAAATGCTGCAGCCCGAAGGCGACCCCATAGGCGCCGACGCCGAAATACAGCGCCTGACCGAAGGACAACAGGCCCGCGTAGCCGTAGAGCAGGTTCACGCTTGCGGCGAACAGGCTCCAGATCAGGATTTCGGCGGCGATGTCGACCCAGTAGTCCTCGACCAGCGCCGGCAGCCACCATGGCACGGCGGCGACCAAAAGAAGGACGGCGGCGAAGATCGCCAGGCGTCCGGGTGAGAGGACGTCCGAACTCATCGGGAGAACCTGATGCTTAGGATGCGGATGGCGCCGCCCCACAGCCCGTCGGGCATGAAGCGGACGAGGACGAGCAGCAGGATCCCCACGAGGATCATGAAGTGCTCGTAGTAGCGGGAGAGGTGCTCGGCCGCGGTGAGATAGACCGCCGTGCCCACGAAGGGGCCGATAAGCGTGCCCAGTCCGCCGAGCGCGGCCATGACGACGGCGCGGCCGGAGTAGGTCCAGTCGAAGAACTCGAGATTGCTGTAGCGGGACAGCATCAGATAGAGGACGCCCGCGAAGCCTGCGAAGCCGGCGGCCGCCACGAACATCAGCCAGCGCAGCAGCCGCACGTCGTAGCCGAGCATGGCGGCCTTGGTCTCGTTCTCGCGCACGGCCTTGAGCGCGAGGCCGAAGGGCGAGCGGATCAGCAGCATGGCGAGCAGGCATGCGCCGAGCACCAGGGTCGCGGTCGCGAGGAACGCGGACATCTCGTCGGCGTAGTCGATGGTGAGCGCGCCGAGCGGCAGCGTGGGCGCCTCAGGCAGCGAGCGCGTCACGTAGGGACCGGCGATCCAGCGCCAGTGGCCGGATGCGAGGATGGTCGACACCAGCACCGACAGGATGATGGTGACGATCAGGGTGTGGTGCTGGCGCACCCGCGTGGCGATGAAGCCGGTGGGGATCGCGAAGGCGAGCGCTGCGCCGACGCCGGCCACGACCGGCGCCCAGCCCGAGAGGCCGTAGGCGAAGACGGCGACGTTGTAGCCCCAGCAGCCCGCGCCGAAGTAGAGCGCCTGGGCGAAGGACAGCATGCCGCCGACGCCGAACACCAGCGAAACCGAGAGCGCGAACACGCCCCAGACCAGGATTTCGGCCAGGAAGGAGCGCTGGAAGTCCTCGAGCCAGACGCCGTAGCCGATCACCGCGGCGAAGAGGCCGAGCAGCCCGCCGACCGCCCAGCGCGTCGAGGAGAAGGAGCCGCCCGTCATGGCCGATCCTCCCGCCCCGTCCTCAGCGCCGGGCCGGAGCGAACAGGCCGTTCGGACGCACCAGCAGCACCACGCTCATCACGACGAGCGAGACGATGCGGGCGGTGGTCGGCTCGGCGAAGGCGGAGACCAGACCCTCCATCACGGCGAGCAGCACGGCCGCGGCCGCCGTGCCCGGCAGGTTGCCGAGGCCGCCGATGATCACGGCGATGAAGCAGAGCGGCAGCACGTCGAGGCCGAGCCGGAACTCCACCGAGGTGATCGGCGCCGCCACCACGCCGCCGAGCATCGCCATCGCCGCGCCGATGCCGAAGGTGAACATGAAGATGCGGTCGGCCGGCACGCCCATGGCGATCGCCATCTCGCGATCCTGCCGCACGGCGCGCATCCAGGTGCCGAGTTTGGTGCGCCGCAGGAACAGGAAGAAGCCGGCGATCGCGAGCGCCGCGATCAGCGCCGCCAGCAGCCGGTAGGCCTCGTACTGGAAGCCGAACAGCTCCACCGTCACGCCGAGCGGGTCCATCAGGCGCTTGGGCGTGGTGCCGAAGGTGGCGCGGACGCCCTCCTGCAGGATGAGGGACAGGCCGAAGGAGGCGACGATGGACAGCGCCGGCGAGTTCTCGACCGGACGCATGACGCCGCGCTCGATCAGGCAGCCGGCCGCGAAGCCGATCAGCGGCACCAGCACGAAGGCGATCCAGAAGTTGCCGGTGACGTCGACCGTGGTCCACGCCAGGACCGCGCCGATCATGAACAGATCGCCATGAGCGATGTTGATGAAGTCGAGAAGTCCGAAGATGATCGAAAGGCCGAGAGCGATCAGGGCGATGATCAAGCCCCATGCCAGGCCGTTCAACAGCAGAACGCCGATCAGATCGTACACGACGACTTCACCTTTCGGGTCTGGCCTTAACTTTAACCAGTTTCAGCCTAAATTATGGGCATAAAATTTGCTGCCTCATGTTTGACCAGAGGACCGGAAAAGATCGGCGGGCACAACAGGCCAAAACGTCAATCCGCTGTGCATTTTTGCGCATGCGAACGACCGGTCTGAACGACGAAAGCCGCCGCACATGCCGTGCGGCGGCTTTCGGGACGATCGGACGTTCCGGCTATGGGCCTCATTCAGGCCCTGAGCGATCGTTGCGACGTCTGCAGGCCCGGCGAAGTCGTCGACCGCGAGGCGAACGCATCGGCTTGCGATGCGCCTCTGCGAGCCTCGACCGCGCCGTCGCCGGTTCCTTCCTCGTCAGAGAAGGAAAATCGGAAAACTCTCGTTCAAACTGGAGAAAATCTCGAATAAACATCTGAATATCGAGGGACGTCGGCTCTGAATTGCTTATCGCGCGCCTGCATCAGATCCCGGCGCCGCTGGATCCGCTGCCGATCGGCGCGTCAAATTCCGTCAGATAGCGGTGATCGTCCCGGAACATGTTTGTTATCTTCCTGGTGACGGCCCGAACGCGACCTGTGTACTCCAGGTCCTCATGGGTGCTCAGGTAGATGTCGCGCATCACGATGACGTCGTCGTGGAGCAGGGGAATGAGATCGGACCTCGTCTTCGCCGAGAACAGCGGCAGCAGCGCGATGCCCGCTCCGGCGGCGACCGCGCACTGCTGTCCGTGAAGCGAGGTGGAGCGGAACACCACGTTCGTGGGCTCCAGCACGTCGTTCAGCCAGTGCACCGGACTGATGAACACGAGATCCTCGACGTAGTCGACGAAGGCGTGATCGGCGAGCTCGGCCCGCCCGCCCGGCGTTCCGTGGCGATCGAGATAGCTTTGGGCGGCGTAGAGCGCGAGCCGGAACGCGCCGATCTTTCGCACCGAAAGCCGCTGGCCGGCGAGCGGGACGAACGAGACCGACACGTCCGCCTCCCGCTTGGTCAGGTTGATGAGGTGGCGTTCGGTGACGAGCTCCACCATGAGGCCGGGTTCGTCGACGGCGAGCTGGGCGAAGCGCCCCGCGAGATAGAAGGCGCCGATCCCCTCCATCGTCGCGACCCGCACCCGGCCCGTCGGCGCGCTCGGGGCGGCGCTGACCGACTCCTGGATCGCGAGCGTGTCCTGCTCGATCCGCTCGGCGATGGCGAGCAGCTGGTGGCCCTTTTCGGTCAGCAGGAAGCCGTCGGGCTTCCGGTCGAAGAGCTTCACCGAAAGGCTCTTCTCCAGCTCGAAAATCCGCCGGCTGACCGTGGTGTGGTCCACCTTCAGCCGGCGCGCGGCGGGCATGAGGCGTCCGCGCCGGGCAAGCTCCAGAAAATAGACGAGGTCGTTCCAGTTGAACACGCTGTGGTTCCGTCCGTCCGGACACGGGAATCTGCGGCGCCGGAACGATCATAGCCGCGGCGGGGCGGGCTGTCGCGGGAGGGCGCGGGACGCGCCGGGGATCGCCGCACACGCCTTTGCAGCAATTCCGCGTTCCCTGCGCGCAGGAGCGCCGTCAGCATCGGCGCGCAGCTTGGCGGAGAACAGGGAGTTTCGCGCGCACATGACATCCTATCCGAAGTTCAAGGCGGCCGCCGCGCACCTTGCGCCCGTCTTCCACGACACGGCGAAGACCGTCGACAAGGCGTGCTCCGTGATCGCCGAGGCCGCGCGCGACGGCGTGGCTCTTCTGGCCTTTCCCGAGAGCTTCATTCCGGGCTTCCCGCTCTGGTCGGGCGTCGTCGCGCCAACCGACAGCAACGACTTCTTCTGCCAGCTCGCCGCTCAGGCCATCCGGATCGACGGCCCGGAGATGGCGAGGGTCCGGGCCGCCACCCGCGACCACGGCCTCTACGTCTCGCTCGGCTTCACCGAAGGCACCGCCACGAGCGTCGGCTGCCTGTGGAACGCGAACGTGCTGATCGGCCCGGACGGTTCGATCCTGAACCACCATCGCAAGCTGATGCCGACCTTCTATGAGAAGCTGGTCTGGGCGCATGGCGACGGCGGCGGGCTGCGGGTGTCGGAGACGGAGCTCGGCCGGATCGGGATGCTGATCTGCGGCGAAAACACCAATCCGCTCGCGCGCTTCTCCCTCATGGCCCAGGGCGAGCAGGTGCACATCTCCACCTATCCGCCGCTGTTCCCCACCAAGCCGCTCGGCTCGAACGCGAACTACGATCTCGAGCAGGCCATCCGAATCCGCGCCGGCGCGCATTCGTTCGAGGCGAAGGTGTTCAACATCGTCTCGTCCGGTTTCTACGACGAAACCACGCGCAAGGCGTTCGAACCGCTGGGCAAGCACGCTCTCGCGGCCCTTGAAGAGGCGTCGCCGTCGGTGTCGCTGATCCTTGATCCGTCCGGCAACGTCGTAAGCGAGGTGCTCTCGACGGCGGAGGGGCTGGTGACGGCTGAGATCGACACCAGCCTGGCGGTGGAGCCGAAGCGCGTTCACGACCTTGTCGGGTACTACAACCGTTTTGACGTGTTCGGCCTGACGCTCAATCGCGCAGCGAACCGACCGATCACCTTCACCGGCCCCGAGCCGGTCGTCGACGCGCCGCCCCTGGACGCCTGACGCTTCCGGTTTCCGGTCTGGGCCTCACCCAAACGGCGTCTGGTCGCGCATCAACCTGGGCGCTCTTACGGCGGCCTCCGGGAGCCGTCGGAGCGGCGTCAGCCGAAGAATGAAACTGCACACAGCCGCCGCATGTTCGGGAGCTTGCCCTTCTCCCCAAGGACATCATCGCGCCTTGGCGCAAAGCCGCGTCCCGATCGAAGTGCAATATCGCCAACCGGAAGCGCTGGCCGCCGCGATCGCTCGCGGCGGCCCCTTTTTAAGGTCCATGAGCCGGCGATCGTCATGCGGGCCGGCTGCGCCGTCGTTGACCCGTCGCCGAAGAGGCCACGTCCGCTTCTGTGAAGAGACATCTTGGCGCCGCTGAAAAGGAAATCAGCGCGGCGAGGAGTGAGCGGCGGAGGCGTTTAAGCTCGCGCGCCTTCGCCATCACGGCCTCCCTGCAGGGGGGGGATTTGTCGCCCTTTTCGTTGCCCGCATAGGCGACGAGCCAAGAAGAAAAGCAGTCAAGCGCTTGAGTTGTAATGGTGGGCCCGGAGGGATTCGAACCCCCAACCAAACCGTTATGAGCGGTCGGCTCTAACCGTTGAGCTACAGGCCCGGCGCGGAACGTCATAGGCCGTTCCGCGGAGCTTCGCCACCGGGGAGTGCGCGGCCGCGCCATTTGCGCGCGACGCGACCGGGGAGGAGCGAAGGAGCCGCCCTCGTTCACGCGCGAACCCGGGAGCGTTCGAGAGCGACGGCGCGCGCGGTTTCCAGGTCTCCCCGGCCTCAGGGCCGGCGCTCGCCGTCGCGGGCGGCCCGATGTGGGCCGCGCCGACACGGGCGGGCGTTCAGTCGATGGAGACCGCCACGAAGCGCACGTCGCCGGCCTTGTTGGCGAGCAGCAGCAGCGCGGACTTCTTGTTGTCCTTCTTCAGCGCCTCGATGCGGCGGGCCACGTCCGCGGGAGAGGAGATCGCCTCCTGCGCCACCTCCACCAGCAGGTCGCCGGCCTGGATGCCCTTCTCCTCCGCCTTGGAGCCTTCCTTCACCTCGGTGATCACCACGCCCTTGGCGTCCGGCTTCAGGCCGAACTGGGCCTTCAGATCGTCGGTGACGGGCGCGAGCGTCAGGCCGAGCGCCTCGGTGGTCTTGGGGGTCTCGGCCGTGTCGTCGCCCTTGGCGGCGGCGGTCTTCGGCGCTTCGGCCTCTTCCAGCCGGCCGACGGTGAGCTTCAAGGTCTCCTCCTTGCCCTTGCGCACCACCTTGACCTCGACCTCCCGGTCGATGGGCGTGTCGGCCACGATGCGCGGCAGCTCGCGCACGTCCTTCACCGGCTTGCCGTCGAAGCCCACGATCACGTCGCCCACCTGAACGCCGCCCTTCTCGGCCGGACCGTCGTCGTTGACGCCGGCGATCAGCGCGCCCTTGTTGGCGCCCTTCACGCCCAGGCTGTCGGCGATGTCGTCGGTGACCTCCTGGATGCGGACGCCGATCCAGCCGCGCCGGGTCTCGCCGTACTTCAGCAGCTGCTCCACCACCGGGCCGGCCGTGGAGGCCGGCACCGAGAAGCCGATGCCGATGGAGCCGCCCGAGGGCGAGATGATGGCGGTGTTGATGCCCACCACGTCGCCGTCGGTGTTGAACAGCGGGCCGCCGGAATTGCCGCGGTTGATGGCGGCGTCGGTCTGGATGAAGTTGTCGTAAGGCCCGGAGTTGATGTTGCGCTTGCGCGCCGAGACGATGCCGGCGGAGACCGAGCCGCCGAGGCCGAACGGGTTGCCGATGGCGAGCACCCAGTCGCCCACCCGGAGCTTGTCGGAATCGCCGAACTTCACCGCCTTCAGCGGCTTGGGCGGCTTCACGCGCAGCACCGCGAGGTCGGTCTTCGCGTCCTTGCCGACCAGTTCGGCCACCAGCTTGGAGCCGTCGTTGAAGTTGACCGTGATCTCGTCCGCGCCGTCGATGACGTGGTTGTTGGTCACCACGATGCCGGCGGGATCGACCACGAAGCCGGAGCCGAGCGAGCTCTGCTTGCGGGCGCGGGGCTGCTGGGCGCCGGGGCCCTTGTTGAAGAACTCGTCGAAGAACTCCTCGAACGGCGACCCTTCGGGCAGCTTCGGCTTCGGCACCGATTTCTCCGCCGCAGGCGCGTTCTGGGAGGTGGAGATGTTCACCACCGCGTCGAGAAGGCCCTCCGCCAGATCCGCGAAGCTCTCGGGCGCCGGCCGGGCCAGCGCCGGGGCGGGGAGGGCGAGCGGCGAGAAGGCGACAGCGGCCGCGAGCGCCACGGCCGCGGCGCCGCGCGCCCGGCTCGCGACGGCGGACGGGCGGGACGGGGACTTGCTCATGGACGCTCCTTCAAGGGGCCGATCGCCAGGCTGCGCGCCTCGGCGCGGGCCGCGACTTTACACGACAGAGGTGAGGCGAAAAGAGGACCGGGCGCGCCGGCTCACTCCCGCGCCAGCCGCGCCTTCAGCTTGCGGAAGGCCAGCGTCTTGAGCGCGACCTCCGAGCCGCCGGCGGGGCCGACCACCACCACCTCCACGCCGGTGTCGGCGTGGATCGCGGCGCAGCGCATGGCGTTGCCCACGGTCACGACCTCATAGAGCACGTCGCCTGTGGGCTCGCCGTCCTTCGCGGCCATGGGGGAGGGCCGTTCCGGGCGTCAGCGCGCCATCGCCAGCTCGCCGGTGCCGTCGAGGCCGTAGATGTCCTCGCGGAACTGCACCGCGCCGTCCGCGCCGCCCCAGCCGGAGATGTAGCGCCAGTAGACCTGCACGTAGGGCTGCAGGTTGATGTCCACCCGCTGCCCGGACTTGATCGCGGCGTCGATGGCGCGGCGGTCCCAGCCCGGCTGGTTCTGGGCGAGCCAGCCCACCAGCTCGCGCACGTTCTGGACGCGGACGCAGCCGGAGGAATGGAAGCGGGCGTTCTCGCCGAACAGGTTCTTGGACGGCGTATCGTGCATGTACACGCCGTCCTTGTTCGGCATGTTGATGCGCACGGAGCCCATGGAGTTGTCCTCGCCGGGATCCTGGCGATACATGTACTGCGTCGCCTCCATGGTGTTCCAGTTCACGGCCTCGGGCGGGATCTCCTGGCCCTGCTGGGTGATGATGCGGATGTTCTTCTTCGTCAGGTACTGCGGGTCCTTCTGCATCATCGGAATGAGGTCCTTCCGGATGATGGAGGCGGGCACGGTCCAGAACGGGTTGAAGTTCACCTGCTGGATCTTGGCGTCGAGCACCGGCGAGGCGCGGTCCACCTTGCCGACGACGGCGGTGTAGCGGGCCTGGACCTGGCCGTTGTCCACGGCCTCGATCTCGGCCGCGGGAATGTTCACCAGCACGTAGCGGCCGGTGGCGGCCACGTTCGCCATGGTGCGGATGCGCACGAGGTTGGTCTCGAGCTGCCGCAGCCGGGTCTCGGCGGGAATGTTGAGCGACTGCATGGTGTCGTCGCCCACCACGCCGACCGGGATCAGGCCGTGCCGGGCCTGGAAGCGCTTCACCGCGCCCTCCACATAGGAGTCGAACACCGGCGACATGGGCAGGTTCGGGTCGAGGTCGTTGGTGGCGGCGAGGCGCTGGCGCAGCGCGATCACCCGCTCGCCGCGGGAGCCGAGCTTCAGCCGCTCGCCGGCCGGCACCCGGTTCCAGCCGCCGCGCTGGACGATGGCGCTGTAGTCCTGGATCGCGAGTTCGGTGCGCTGGGCGGTCTCGGCCGAGAGCGTCGGGGTGCGGGAGCCGGAGGTGCGCGTCACGCCGGAGGACGAGGCGTCGAAGCGGTCTTTCCATTCGGCCTGGCTGTCGAAGGACAGCATCATCTCCTGCGCGGAGGCGCTGGTCGCCAGCGCGCCCGCCGCGGCGCCGAAGCCAAGCCGCAGCGCCCCGCGCCGCGACACGCCGAGATTCCAAGACCGTTCCGTCACGACCGTCCGCTCCAGTGCCGTCAAGACCGTCCTTCGCTGCGTCTCAGAGGGGGAGACGGGCGAAGCTCACATGCGAGAGCGCCACAGCCATGGTTAAGGAACCTTGAGCCCGACCCTCGCGGCGTTGAACGAAGCGGAAACGGACGACGTCGGGAGCATCACCACCCCGTTACCGCCGAAACGCGACGGTCCCCTCCGTTCCCAAGGCTTTCGCCCATGGATTCGAGAAGCCACCGGTTTGAGGCGGAACGATGTCGGTTTGGGCTTGCGCGAAGCGATCACGCGCATGTTGATGCGCGGGCGCCTCAGCGCGAGACGGGAGCGAACGGCCGTGCCGCATTACTTCGCCTATGGCGCCAACATGTGCCGCAGCTCCATGGCGCGCCGTTGCCCGACCGCGGAGCCGGTAGGCCCTGCGCGCCTGAAAGGCTGGCGCTTCGCCATCTCCCGCGACGGTTACGCCACGGTGCTGCGGGAGCCGGCCGCCGTCACACATGGCGTGCTGTGGCGGCTGACGGAGGCGGACCTGCGCGCGCTCGACGCCTTCGAGCGGGTCGCCATGGGGCTCTACCGCCGGGAGCGGCTGCGGGTGTCGGGCCCGGAGGGCGGGCAGGCCGCCATCGTCTATGTCTCCCGCCATGTGGCGCCAGGGATCGCGGTGGCGGGCTACATGAGCGAGATGGTGATCCCGGCGGCCGTCGCATGGGGGCTGCCGGCGCCCTATCTGGCGGAGCTCCGGCGATTCGCGGCCGGCGCCCGGGGCGGCCCGGCGGCTCAGGGAGGGTTTCGATGACGGACGTCGCGGTGGAGATCATCGTCACCGGCAGGGTGCAGGGCGTGGGCTACCGCGCCTGGGCGCAGGCCAACGCCACGTCGCAGGGGCTGCGGGGCCTTGTGCGCAACCGCAAGGACGGTTCGGTGCAGGCCCTGCTTGCGGGACCGAAGGAGCGCATCGAGGCCTTCGCGGCCGCCTGCCGCGCCGGTCCGACGCTCGCCAGGGTGGAGAACGTGACGGTGAAGGAGATCGACCCGTCCGACGTTCCGGAGGGCGCGGGCGTGGTCATCGGCGAAACGGCGTGAGCGGACGCCGAGGGTTCAGATCGGACGCGGCGGCTCCGACTCCACCCCCGCCGTCGGTCCGAACACCTCCTCGAACCTGTCGCGCAGGGCCATGTCCACGTCCGTCATGGCGACCACGCGGCCGAGATCGGCGAGGCTGGTGACGCCGTGGCCGCGCACGCCGCAGGGCACGATGCCGCCGTAGTGCGACAGGTCCGGCTCCACGTTGAGGCTGATCCCGTGCAGCGTCACCCAGCGCTTCACCCGAACGCCGATGGCGGCGATCTTGTCCTCGGCGCCGAGGCCGCGCTCGGGCCGGCGCACCCAGACGCCGACCCGGTCCTCCCGCCGCTCGCCGGCGACGTTGAACCGGTCGAGCGTCGCGATCAGCCACTCTTCAAGCGCCGCCACATAGGCCCGGAGGTCCGGGCCGCGGCGTTTCAGGTCCAGCATCACATAGGCGATGCGCTGGCCGGGGCCGTGGTAGGTGTATTGCCCGCCCCGCCCCGTGGCGAACACCGGCAGACGGTCCGGCGCCACGAGGTCTTCCGCGCGGGCGCTGGTGCCTGCGGTGTAGAGCGGCGGATGCTCCAGCAGCCAGACCAGTTCGGGCGCGGCGCCGTCGGCGATGGCCGCGGCGCGGGCCTCCATGGCGGCGACCGCTTCAGGGTAGGGGACCGCCACGTCGGAGACGAGCCAGTCCACGGGAGCCGAGCCTGCGGGAGCGGGCAGGCGGGCGGCGAGCGCCGCGCGGGGACGGTCATTCATCAGCGCGCCTTCCGCCGGTCAACCGGCCCTTAACCATAGCGTGTTCGAGTGGCGGTCACGGGCGGCTTTCGCCGCGACAGCCGGGAGACGACGTTTCGTGCCGCGTATCGACGAGGTCAAGATTGAGCTGTCCATCGTGCTGGGCGCGGCGGTGATGCCGATCCACCAGCTGCTGCGCATGGGCCGCGGCGCGGTGATCGAACTCGCCGCCGGCGAACGGGACGGCGTGACGATTCTCGCCAACGACCATCCGATCGCCCATGGCGTGGTGTTCGTGAACGGCGACCGCATCGGCGTGGAGATCACATCCATGATTTCGCAGGAGAAAGCGGCTGCGTCAGACCCGCTGGCGGTCGCCGCCTGAACCGGGTTTTCCACCGTCCGGCGAAAGAGAAGACGAATCCCTTGTGAACCCCACATCGATTTGGTATCAGCACCGCCGTCGCGGTCGTGGCGGAACTGGTAGACGCGCAGCGTTGAGGTCGCTGTGGGGCAACCCGTGGAAGTTCGAGTCTTCTCGACCGCACCATTGAACTGATCTTCTCGCATGGACCTCGTGCGAAAACGACGAAGCCCCGGAAGCCTGCTTCCGGGGCTTCGTCGTTTTTAACCTCCTCCAGAAAATCATTGCGCCGCGCTGCAACTGGTTGCCGCAGCGCGGCGAGCGACCTACACCCCGCCCGACGCTTCCTCCAGAACGCCGAGACCCCATGAGCGCAGACGCCGAGACGCGCCACGCGACGCAGGGCGCCGACCTCGCCGCCCCGATCCGGGACGAGGACGGCCGGCTGTTTCACGCCTTCGTGGAGGCGGTGGCGGAGGCCATCGCCGCCAACGACGGCGGGCGGGTGTGCGAGCTCGCCGGCGACCTGCACGAATCCGACGTCGGCGATCTGATCGAGAATCTCGAGCCGGACGACCGGCCGAAGCTGATCGAGCTGCTCGGCAAGGAGTTCGACTTCGCCGCGCTCACGGAGGTGGACGAAACCGTCCGCGTCCGGCTGCTGGAGGAACTGCCGTCGGCGACGATCGTCGAGGGCGTGCGTGAGCTCGACTCCGACGACGCGGTCTACATCCTTGAGGATCTGGACGAGGCCGAGCGCGCCCGGATTCTCGACCAGTTGCCGGCGCCGGACCGGGTGGCGCTGACGCGCAGCCTCGACTTTCCGGAAGAGTCGGCCGGTCGCCGCATGCAGACGGCCTTCGTGGCCACGCCGCCGTTCTGGACGGTGGGCCATGTGATCGACCACATCGCCGACACGCCCGGCCTGCCGGAGACCTTCTACGAGGTGTTCGTCATCGATCCGGCGTTCAAGCTGCTGGGATCGGTGAAGCTCGACCGGCTGCTGCGCACCCGCCGCAGCACGCTGATGCGCGACATTCTGGAGGAGCTGCCGCGCACGGTGCGCGCCACCGACGACCAGGAGCAGGCGGCCCGGCTGTTCGAGCGCTACAACCTCGTCTCCGCCGCCGTGGTCGACGACGCCGACCGGCTGGTGGGCGTGCTGATGGTGGACGACATCCTCGACGTCATCGAGGAGGAGGCGGACGAGGACCTGCGCGCCCTCGGCGGCGTCACCGGCGACGAGGAGATTTCGGACACGGTGCTCTACACCGCCCGCAGCCGCATCCCCTGGCTGCTGGTGAACCTCTGCACCGCGTTCTTCTCCGCGAGCGTCATCGGCCTGTTCGAGGGCACCATCGAGCACATGGTGGCGCTCGCGGTGCTGATGCCGATCGTGGCCTCCATGGGCGGCAACGCCGGCACCCAGACCATGACGGTGGCGGTGCGCGCGCTCGCCACCCGCGACCTCGGCGGCCACAACGCCCGCCGGCTGGTGCGCCGCGAGGCGCTGGTCGGCCTCGCCAACGGCGTGACGCTGGCGCTGCTGGTGGGCCTGACCGCGGGGACGTGGTTCGAGAACCCGGAGCTCGGCGTCATCATCGGCACGGCGATGGTGGTCAACCTCGTCTGCGCCGGCCTGTTCGGCATCCTGATCCCGCTGACGCTGGACAAGCTGAAGGCCGACCCCGCCGTCGCCTCGGGCGTGTTCCTGACCACGGTGACGGACACCGTGGGCTTCTTCGCCTTCCTCGGCCTCGCCGCATGGTGGTTCAACCTGCACTGACGGGGCGGGGAGCCACGCTCCCGGCATGGTGAGCGGAAGCTTAACGCTTTCGCCACGTTTCTCCGCTTCTCTCGACGCCTGATCGGTTGCGTCACGGAGGGATCGGACATGAAGGAGCCAGCGGCCACGCGCCTTGTGGGAGCCCTCGTGTTCTCGGGCCTTCTCGCCGTCCTGCTGCTGGACGGCGGCGCGCCCGCCGACCGCGGCGCGGAGGCCGTGGTGGCGATGATCCGGGACAGCGTCGGTCCGTGACGGGCGTCTTGGCGGCGAGCGCCGCGGCGCGTAAGCTGACCGCGCGGCGGTAAGGGGGGACCCTCATGGGCATGACTTGGCGGAGCGCTCTGCGCGGAGCGGGCGCCGCGGCTGCGATCGCGGCCGGCGCGGGGCTGCTCGCGGGCTGCTCGTCCATCGGCGGCGACGTGGAGCGGACGGCGCTGATCACCGAGGTCGACCCCTCCACGGGCATCGGCTCGGCGCTCACCGGCCGCGTCACCGAGCCGGAGGATCACCCGATCCACGGCATCGACGTCGCGAAGTATCAGGGAACGATCGACTGGAGCGGCGTGCGCGCCTCGGGCGTGTCCTTCGCCTTCATCAAGGCGACCGAGGGCGGCGACCGGGTGGACGACCGCTTCGCCGAGAACTGGGCCAACGCCCGCGCGGCCGGCGTCGCCCGCGGCGCCTACCACTTCTATTACTTCTGCCGCACCGGCGCCGAGCAGGCGCGCTGGTTCATCGAGAACGTGCCGAACGACCCGGGCGCGCTGCCGCCGGTGCTCGACATGGAGTGGAACCACCTGTCGCCGTCCTGCAAGCGCCGCCCGCCGCGCGAGGAGGTGCTGCGGGAGATGAGCGTGTTCCTGTCCATGGTTGAGAAGCACTTCGGCAAGCGCCCGGCGATCTACACCAGCGTGGACTTCCACCGCGACATTCTGGTGGGCGCGTTTCCGGGCTATCACTTCTGGCTGCGCAGCGTCGCGGGCCATCCGAGCCTGAAGTACCACGCCTCGCGCCGGTTCTCGTTCTGGCAGCACACCGCCACCGGCCGCATCGGCGGCGTCACCGGCAATGTGGACCGCAACGTCTACATGGGCGACGCGGCGAGCTTCCGGCGGTTCGCGGCCACCGGCCGCTGAAAGATCGTCATGCCCGAGCTTGGTCATCGGGCATCCGCGACTTGGGCGTCGAAGCCTTTGCTCGGCAGAAATCGTGGATGCCCGCGCATCGCGCAGGCATGACGGGGTTTAAAGCGCGCGCTTCGGCGCTTTCCAGACAGTCTCCCGAACCCTCACTCCGCCGCGCGGGGCGCCGCGGGCGCCTTGGCGCGGCGGCCGCGGGGCGCCGGCGGCTCGGCCCCGACCAGACGGGCGGCGAGGCCGTGCACCCGGTCGGTGATCGGGTTGATGTAGCGCAGGCAGGGCTTCTCCACGTAGCGCCACGAGATGGCGCCGACGGTCACGGCGACGGCGAAGGAGCTGATGGAGATCGCCCAGTTCGGCCAGTGCGGCGCGAGGTGGGTCACCGTCTGCTCGATCACGAAGCTCGACACGTAAAGCCCGTAGGACCAGGTGCCGAGGGTGGCGAGAAAGCCCACGACGGCGTTGCGGGTGAAGCCCACGCACAGGATGAGGTAGGACAGCAGAATGATGCCCGCCAGCGCGGCGAAGTGCGAATAGGCGAAGACGGCGCACAGCGGCGCCAGGATGGCGAAGCCCTTCCACGACACCGGGATGCGGTCCGCGAACACCGCCATGGCGACGCCGACGCCGAACGCCGTGCCGAGCCGGACCAGATGATGCACGGAGCCGAGATTGGCGTGGGATTCGCCGTCCCAGAACCACGCGGTGTAGATCGCGAGCGTCACGGCGAGGCCGGCCAGCACCAGCCCCTTGCGCAGGATGGCGCCGGTCGCCACCAGAATGGACAGCGTCAGGCTGAAGGCGAGCTCGTAGTGCAGCGTCCAGAGCGGCACGTAGAGAATGCCCGGATAGACGTTGTTCTCGTACACGCCCGGAAGGGTGGCGTTCACGTTGGCGAGGCCGATGACCGAGGCCAGGAAGCCCCACGTCTGCCCCGAGCCGTAATAGCCGGACGCCGGCAGGCGCGTGACCAGCGCGCCCACCACGAGCGTCATGATCAGGCAGGAGACGATGATCGCCGGAAAGTAGCGCACCACGCGCGCCACCATGGAGCGCAGCGGGTCCGGCTTGCGCAGCATGCTCCAGGTCAGCAGCAGGCCCGACAGGATGAAGAAGACGTGGACGCCGTGATGGCCGAGCGAGAAGCCGAAGATGTGGAAGAAGTCGCGCGTCTGGATGCCGGGCACCGTGGCGAGCCAGGAATGCGACAGCATGACCAGCGCCGCCGCCACGATGCGGACGGCGGACAGGTTGTTCTCGCGGTCTGAGAGCTGAGAGGCCAGCGTCCGCATGCGTTCATGTCCCTGGGCGAGCTTTTCCGGCTCCGTTCGCCCGGCAATCTGTCATAACCGCCGTAAACAAACCGCATGGCGTCCACGGGTTCTGACGATCGCGTGAAGCCTTTTGCAGAGACGCTTAATGTTTTTCGCCCTGTCCAAGATTCTCGGCTTCGTCACCCTGCCGTCAAACGCTTTGTCGCTGCTGGGGCTCGGCGGAGCGCTGCTGGCGGCGCTGGGCTTTCGGGCCGGCGCGCCGGTGATGGCGGTGGCGATCCTCGGCCTCGCGCTCGGCGGGCTGTCGCCGCTCGGCTCCCTGCTGCTGCTGCCGCTGGAGGAGCGGTTTCCCCGGGCCTCGGAGAGCGGACCGGAGCCGGCGGGGATCGTGGTGCTGGGCGGTTCGTTCGACACGGTGGTGGCGGGGGCGCGACGCGACGTCGCGCTGACCGAGGCCGCCGAGCGGCTGACCGCCGTGGCGGAGCTGGCGCGGCGCTGGCCGGAGGCGCGCATCCTGTTCAGCGGCGGCTCCGGAACGCTGCTGTTCGACGGCGCCACCGAAGCCGATCTGGCGCTGCGGGTGTTCGAAAGCTTCGGCGTGGCGCGCGAGCGCATCGTCCTCGAGGGCGCCTCGCGCAACACGGTGGAGAACGCGCGGCTGTCCAGGGAGGCCGCGGAGCCGAAGGCCGGCGAGCGCTGGCTGCTGGTGACGTCCGCCTATCACATGCCCCGCGCCATCGGCTGCTTCCGGGCCGCTGATTTCCCGGTGGAGGCCTGGCCGGTGGACTACCGCACGCGCGGTTACGAGGACGCCTTCCGGCCGTTCGGCTCGGTCAGCGCCGGCCTGCGCCGCGTCGACATCGCGGTCCGCGAATGGGTCGGCCTTGTGACCTATTGGCTGCTGGGATATGTGAGCGCCCCGTTGCCCCGGCCATGACGGGGGACAGATAGCGCCTGAACGGCGCCCGGAGTATCGTTCCGCTCCCCGCCGTCTTTGAGAGCAACGCGGCCCCAAGGCTTCCCATGACCGACAGCTCCCGCGCCGACGGCGCGCCTGCGTCCTCCTCCGCAGGCGCCTCCGGCACCCACGGCGCAACCGCCGCCGAAGCCGCCCACGACCACGGCGGCCGCCGCCGCTTCTGGACGCTGACCGTCGGCAGCGTCGGCGTCGTTTATGGCGACATCGGGACCAGCCCGCTCTACGCCATGCGCGAGACGCTGCTCCATCTCGGCCACACGCCGAGCCCGCACGAGGTGGTGGGCATCGTCTCGCTGCTGATCTGGGCGCTGATCGTGGTGGTGACGTTCAAATACGTCTTCATCCTGCTGCGCGCCGACAACCACGGCGAGGGCGGCACGCTGTCGCTGATGGCGCTGGCGCAGAACGCGCTCGGCCGCAACAGCACGGTTCTGCTCGGGCTCGGCATCGTCGGCGCGGCGCTGTTCTACGGCGACGCCATCCTGACGCCCGCGATCTCGGTGCTGTCGGCGGTGGAGGGCCTCAAGGTCGCGACGCCCGTGTTCCAGCCCTACGTGCTGCCGATCACCCTCGCCATCATCGTGGCGCTCTACGTCGCCCAGTCCTCGGGCACGGGGAAGGTGGCCGCGCTGTTCGGGCCGATCACGGTGGTGTGGTTCCTGGTGCTGGCGGTGCTCGGCTTCATCCACATCTTCGACGCGCCCATGGTGCTTCACGCGCTGAACCCGGTCGAAGCCGTGCTGTTCCTGCTGGAGCACGGCTTCCTCGCCTTCGTGGTTCTCGGCGGCACTTTCCTCGCGGTCACCGGGGCGGAAGCGCTCTACGCCGACATGGGCCATTTCGGCCGCGGCCCCATCCGCACCGCCTGGCTCGGGCTGGTGCTGCCGGCGCTGGTCATCAACTATCTGGGGCAGGGCGGTCTGGCGATCTCCCATCCCGAGGCGATCAAGGACCTGTTCTTCCTCACCGCGCCGGAGTGGTTCCGGCTGCCGCTGGCCCTCCTCGCCTGTCTGGCGACCGTGGTGGCGAGCCAGGCGGTGATCTCCGGCGCCTATTCGCTCACCCGTCAGGCGATGCAGCTCGGCCTGCTGCCGCATCTGGAGGTGCAGCACACCTCCCAGACCGAGGCCGGGCAGATCTACATGCCCAAGGTCAACTGGCTGATGCTGGCCGGCGTGCTGGCGCTGGTCGTGATCTTCCAGAGCTCGAGCGCGCTCGCCGCCGCCTACGGCATCGCGGTCACCGGCACCATGATCGTCACCACCATGCTCGCGGTGGTGGTGATCGCCCGCACCTGGGGCTTCGGCTGGGCGCTGGCCGTCGCCTGCATGACGCCGTTCTTCATCGTCGACGTGGCCTTCCTCAGCGCCAACATGCTGAAGCTGCCGGACGGCGGCTACATCCCGCTGATCCTGGGCGCCGCCATCGTGGTGCTGATGTGGACCTGGATCCGCGGCGTGCGCTTCGTGGAGGGCCGCATCCAGCGCGAGAGCATCCCGATCCTCGAATTCGCCAAGTCCATGAGCACCAGCTCGGCGACCCGGGTGAAGGGCACGGCGATGTACCTCACCTCCTCGCCGGAGATCGCGCCGCCGGCGCTGCTGCACAACCTGAAGCACAACAAGGTGCTGCACGAGCGCAACGTCATCCTGAGCGTGCGCACCGAACGCCAGCCGCTGGTGGACGAGCAGGACCGGGTGGAGTTCCACAAGGTCTCGGACGAGTTCTCGACCCTCATCGTGCGCTACGGCTTCATGGAGGATCCGAACCTCCCGCGCGCGCTGGCGCAGGCCAAGGCCCACGGCCTGCCGTTCGACATGATGAAGACCTCGTTCTTCGTGGGCCGGCGCTCGTTCCGCGCCTCCGCCAGCGTCGGCATGCCGCTGTGGCAGGACCACGTCTTCATCGCGCTGGTGCGCCAGTCCTACGACGCCACCGAGTACTTCCGCATCCCCGCGGGCCGCGTGGTGGAGCTCGGCAACCAGATGGTGGTGTGAGGCGCTGCGCCTGAGGCGGCCTTGAGCCGCCACGCGCCGTCCTGCGCCGCGCACGACGGCGCGTGGCGGGGAGGCGGCGCTTCTTTCAGGTCCGCGCGCGTCGTCCCTTCTCCCGGCCCGAAGGCCGCGGGGACGAGGGCAGGAGGACGAGGGCAGGAGAAGGAGGGAAGGGCGCTGATCTCTCCCGAGCCGTTCCCGTCGCGGCGTCGTCGAGCCGTATGAGGGCTGGCGCGCGCCCGTTCGTTTCGCCCCTCTGAACGCAGAGCGGCCCCGCGGGATCGCTCCCGCGGGGCCGCCTGACGCCGTTTTAGGGCGCGCCTGAAAGGATCAGGCGTGCTCGTAGGTCTCGATGTCGCGATCCTTGGTCTCGGGCACGAACAGCAGGCCGATGACGAAGGTCATGACGGCGATGACGATCGGGTACCAGAGGCCGTAGTAGATGTCGCCGGTCGCGGCCACCATGGCGAAGGCGGTGGCCGGCAGCAGGCCGCCGAACCAGCCGTTGCCGATGTGGTAGGGCAGCGACATGGACGAGTAGCGGATGCGGGTCGGGAACAGCTCCACCAGCGCCGCCGCGATCGGGCCGTAGACCATGGTCACGAACAGCACCAGCACGAACAGCACGCCGATGATGCCGGCGGTCTGGGCGCGGAAGATGTCGAACGGATGCGCCATCTTCACGATGCTCGGGTCGCCGGCCTTCGGGTAGCCCGCGCCCTGCAGCGCCGCGGTGACGGCCTTGTTGGTCTCAACCGCGGCCGGGCCTGCGACGTAGGGGATCGCCTGGCCGTTGACCCGGATTTCCGTCTGCGCGCCGGCGGGCGCCGGAACGGTTTCGTATCGGACCGAGGACTTCGACAGGAAGTCGCGGGCCACGTCGCAGTTCGCGGTGTATTTGCGGGTGCCGACCGGGTTGAACAGGCTGCCGCATTCGGCCGGATCGGCCACGACCTCGACCTTGACGGACTCGATCGCCTTTTCAAGCGCCGGGTTGGCGAGCGTGGTGATCTGCTGGAACAGCGTGAAGTAGCTGACCGCCGCGATCAGGCAGCCTCCGAGAATGATGGGCTTGCGGCCGATCTTGTCGGACAGGACGCCGAAGAACACGAAGAAGCCGGTGCCGAACAGCAGCGACCAGGCGATCAGCAGATTGGCGGTGTAGCCGTCGACCTTCAGGATCGATTGCAGGAAGAACAGCGCGTAGAACTGGCCCGTGTACCACACCACGCCCTGGCCGGCGGTGAGGCCGAGCAGCGCGATCAGGGCGATCTTGGCGTTCTTCCACTGGCCGAAGGACTCCGACAGCGGCGCCTTCGAGCCGGTGCCTTCTTCCTTCATCTTCTTGAAGGCGGGCGATTCCTGAAGCTGCATGCGGATCCAGACCGAGATGCCGAGCAGCAGGATCGAGACCAGGAACGGAATGCGCCAGCCCCACTCCTTGAACGCGTCCTCGCCGATGACGGTGCGCACGGTCAGGATGACGATCAGCGACAGGAACAGGCCGAGCGTCGCGGTGGTCTGGATCCACGAGGTGTAGAAGCCGCGCCGGCCGTTCGGGGCGTGCTCGGCCACATAGGTCGCCGCGCCGCCGTATTCGCCGCCGAGCGCGAGGCCCTGCAGCAGGCGCAGCACGATCAGGATGATCGGCGCCGCGATGCCGATCGCCGCCGCGCCCGGAAGGATGCCCACGATGAAGGTGGACACGCCCATCAGCAGGATGGTGACGAGGAAGGTGTACTTGCGGCCGACGAGGTCGCCGATCCGGCCGAACACCAGCGCGCCGAAGGGACGGACGATGAAGCCGGCGGCGAAGGCGAGCAGCGCGAAGATGTTGCGCGTGGCTTCATCGTAGAGCGGCTTGCCGTCGGCGCCGAGAACGTTGAAGAACTGCGCGCCGATGATGGCGGCGAGCGAGCCGTAAAGATAGAAGTCGTACCACTCGAAAACCGTGCCGAGCGACGACGCGAGAATGACTTTCTTCTCCTCGCGGGTCATCGGCCTTTTTCGATCGTCAATTGCCGTGCTTGCGACAGACATTGGCGTTCACCTCGCTGGTCGGGCGCTGGCCTCGCGCCCGTTATCGTTTATGAGCCGCAGGTCGCGGCGTCGTTTTTTCATGAAGACGGCCGTGGGCCGTTAAGGACGCGGCGCGCGCCGCCGCGTGGTCTCTCCCATTGCCGTCCGGCCTGCGAACCGGACGCGTCTCCCCAAGTGGACGGGTCTTGCGCGCCACCCGGACGAAGCCGCCGGGGGGTGGCGCATGGGACCGCAGCCCATAGATACAAGATGGCGGAACGTCTCGTCGACCGACAAAAGGCTTCTTGAAGTGCTCTTTAAGTTTTTATTCACGGCCCTGTGCGCCGCGGGCCTCACCTTGGCCGCGGCTCAAGGAGCGGCGGCGGGCGAACGGCCGCCGTCGATCATCCCGGAGCCTTATGAGGCCGCGCCCAACGCGGTGACGCGCCCGGCGGGTAAACCGGACCGCGAGTGGCGCCGCACGCGGCGGACGCCGGAGGTTCGCATGACGGCGCCGGCCGCCCGGCGCGCGCCGCCGCCGCCGCGTTACGACACGCGGGGGCGCCGGCTCAACGTGCCCGGACGGCCCGACACGGACGACATTTTCGGCAGGGTGAACCGGGACCTGCGCCGGCCGGCCCCCTCGGTCTCGACGCCGGCGGTGCGCAGCGACGCCGGCAGCCGCATCAACCAGCTTGGGCCGCGGCGCTGACCGGCTTCTCCCGCCGCACGCAGTGCAGGGCGATGGCGGCGGCGTTGGAGACGTTCAGGCTCTTGATCGCGCCGGGCATGTCGAGCCGGGCGAGGGCGTCGCAGGTCTGACGGGTGAGCTGGCGCAGGCCCTTGCCTTCGGCGCCCAGCACCAGAGCCACGCCGCCCTGCCCGAGCGGGGTGTCGTCCAGCGTCTCCGGCCCCTCCGAGTCGAGCCCGATCCGGCGGAAGCCGCGCTCGCCGAGGTCGTCCAGCGCGCGGGCCAGATTCTGCACCAGCACCAGCGGCACATGCTCCAGCCCGCCGCTGGCGCTTTTCGCCAGCACGCCGGTCGCCTCCGGGCTGTGCCGCGCGGTGGTCACGATGGCGTCCACCGCGAAGGCGGCGGCGGTGCGCACGATCGCGCCCACATTGTGCGGGTCGGTGATCTGGTCGAGCACCAGCACCAGCGAATCTTCGGGAATCGTCTTCAGCGTCGGGATCTTCAGCGCTTCGGCCTCGAGATAGAGGCCCTGATGCACCGCGTCCGCCGTCAGCAGCCGGTCGATGGCGCCGGGACGCACCACCTCGGGCTCGACGCGGGTGGGGACGCCCGCCTCGGCGAGCCGCGCCAGCGCGTTCTCGGTCGCCATCAGCTTGAGGATCTTGCGCTTCGGGTTGGACAGCGCCTCCACCACGCTGTGAAAGCCGTAAAGCGTCACCGGGCCGTCATGATCGCGCGGGAAGGCGCGGGGGCCGGGCTTCGCCCCCGACTTGGCCCCGCCGTCGCGGGCGCGCCAGGCGCGGCCCTTGCCGCCGTCGCGGGCGCTCCAGGGCGCGTCGCCGGAACGGTCGGACGGCTTCGGCGGGCGGGGAGGGCGCATGGACGGTCCGGCTCATGTCTTGGGAGAGAGGGCGCTTCTTCTCACGCACGGCCTCGGGGCGCAATCGCGCCGGCCGCAAACGCCCGGATCGTCTTGCCTTCGGCGCGGATTTCCGCCTATAAGCCGCGCCATCCCACACGCGGGCATCAGGCGGCGATATCCAAGCCGCTCCGGCGCCGGGCTCGAACGGTTCGAGCTCCGGCGGGCTCCCGCGGAGGCAACCGGAACGAAAGACGACTCTAATGGCTCTGCCCGATTTCACCATGCGCCAGCTGCTCGAGGCCGGCGTTCACTTCGGCCATCAGGCGCACCGCTGGAATCCGAAGATGGCGCCCTACATCTTCGGCGCGCGCAACAACATCCACATCATCGACCTCGCCCAGACCGTGCCGCTGCTCGCCCGCGCTCTCCAGGCGGTGTCGGACGTGGTCGCCGGCGGCGGCCGCGTGCTGATCGTGGGCACCAAGCGCCAGGCCGCCGAAGTGGTGGCCGATTCCGCCCGCCGTTCGGCCCAGTACTTCGTCAACGCCCGCTGGCTCGGCGGCATGCTGACCAACTGGAAGACCATCTCCGGTTCGATCCAGCGCCTGCGCAAGCTCGAAGAGATGCTGTCCGGCGAAGCCCAGGGCTTCACCAAGAAGGAGCGCCTGACGCTGTCCCGCGAGCGCGACAAGCTCGAGAAGACGCTCGGCGGCATCAAGGACATGGGCGGCCTGCCCAACCTGATCTTCGTGATCGACACCAACAAGGAGCAGATCGCCGTGCAGGAGGCTCGCCGCCTCGGCATCCCGGTGGCCGCCATCCTTGACACCAACTCCGACCCCGAGGGCATCACCTATCCGATCCCGGGCAACGACGACGCCGGCCGCGCGCTCGCGCTCTACGGCGACCTGATCGCCCGCGCCGCGCTCGACGGCATCGGCCGCGGCCAGGGCGACCTGGGCGTCGATCTCGGCGAGCAGATCGATCCGGTGATCGACGACGTGCCGGCTCCGGCCGCGGTCGAGGGCGAGGAGAGCGGGCTCGAGGCGTTCGAGCTGCTGGCCGCGCCGCGCGGCGCGCCGGACGATCTCGCCAAGCTGTCGGGCGTCGGCCCGCAGCTCGAGCAGAAGCTCAACGAGTACGGCGTCTACCACTACTGGCAGATCGCGGCGATGACCCCGGCGGACGTCGCCAAGGCCGACGCCGACCTCAAGCTCAACGGCCGCTTCGAGCGCGAGGGCTGGATCGCCCAGGCGCGCGAGCTGCTCGCCGGCCTCGCGGCCTGAGCTTCGACTGACGCCGTCGACGGCGGCGCGGGGCGGCGGTCACCCGTCGTCCGCGCGTCGCCGTTTTGAGGACATTTTATCGCCGCCCGTCCAACGGGCGGCGCCTGTTTCAGAGGACGACATGGCCAACATCACCGCTGCAATGGTGAAGGAGCTTCGCGAGAAGACCGGCGCCGGCATGATGGACTGCAAGAACGCCCTCGCCGAAGTGGACGGCGACATCGAGGCGGCGGTCGACTGGCTGCGCAAGAAGGGCCTCGCCAAGGCCGCCAAGAAGGCCGGCCGCGTGGCCGCCGAGGGGCTGGTCGCCCTCGCCGTGGACGGCGCCAAGGGCGTCGCGGTCGAGGTGAACTCCGAGACCGACTTCGTGGCCCGCAACCCCGAATTCCAGGACATGGTGTCGTCCATCGCCACCGTCGCCCTGACCGCCGGCGCCGAGACCGCCGCGATCGAGGCGGCCGCCTATCCGGGCGGCGGCACGGTCGCCGAGAAGGTCCAGGCCACCATCGGCAAGATCGGCGAGAACATGACGCTGCGTCGCGCCGCCGCGCTGTCGGTGTCGCAGGGCGTCATCGGCTCCTACGTCCACGGCCAGGTCGCCCCGAACCTCGGCAAGATCGCCGTGCTGGTCGGCCTCGAGTCCGAGGGCAAGGCGGAGGCGCTCTCGGCGCTCGGCCGTCAGGTCGCCATGCATGTGGCCGCAACCAACCCGCAGGGCCTCGACTCGTCCTCCATCGATCCCGCGATCGTCGAGCGCGAGAAGGGCGTGCTGGCCTCCAAGGCTCGCGAGAGCGGCAAGCCCGAGAACGTGATCGAGAAGATCGTCGAGAGCGGCATCAAGACCTTCTTCAAGGAAGCGACCCTTGTGGAGCAGCCGTTCATCCATGACGGCTCCAAGACCGTGGCCCAGGCCATCAAGGCCGCCGAGGCCGAGGTCGGCGCGCCGATCAAGCTGACGGGCTTCGTGCGTCTCGCGCTCGGCGAAGGCGTCGAGAAGGAAGAGAGCGACTTCGCGGCCGAAGTGGCCGCGGCGGCCGGCACGCGCTGACGTCCGCGGGAGCGAGAGCCCCGATGACGGAGCAGGCGCAGCCCATCTACAAGCGGGTGCTGGTCAAGGTCTCGGGCGAGGCCCTGATGGGCCCGCAGGGCTTCGGCCTGCACCAGCCGACCGTCGAAGCGATCGCGGCGGACATCGCCGCGACGCAGGCCCTCGGCGTCGAGGTCGGCGTCGTCGTGGGCGGCGGCAACATCTTCCGTGGCGTCCAGGTCTCCTCGCAGGGGGTGGACCGCGCCACGGGCGACTACATGGGCATGCTGGCGACGGTGATGAACGCGCTCGCGCTCTCCGCCGCCATCATGCGCCGGGGCACGCAGGCGCGGGTTCTGTCCGCGCTCGACATGCCGGCGGTGTGCGAGACCTACACGCGGCCCCGCGCGCTCGCCCATCTCGACCGCCAGCGCGTGGTGCTGTTCGCGGCCGGCACCGGCAACCCCTTTTTCACCACCGACACGGCCGCCGCCCTGCGCGCGGTCGAAACCGGCTGCGAGGCGCTGCTGAAGGCGACCCAGGTGGACGGCATCTACACCGCCGACCCCAAGAAGGACCCCACCGCCACCCGCCTCGATCGGCTGACCCATGACGAGGTGCTGCAGCGGGACCTCAAGGTCATGGACGCCGCGGCCTTCGCGCTTGCGCGCGAGAACGCGCTTCCGGTAATCGTCTTCTCCATTCACGAGCCGGGCTCGATCCCCGCGGTCGTGTGCGGAGGCGGACGCGCCACCACCGTCGCGAGCTGAGAGGCGGACGAACCGCCCGAACGTCAGGAGCCCAACCCCATGTCCGGACCCTTCGATCTCGACGACGTCAAGCGCCGCATGCAGGGCGCGGTCAATTCGCTCAAGACCGACCTCGCGGGCCTGCGCACCGGCCGCGCCTCCGCCAGCCTGCTCGATCCGGTCACGGTGTCGGCCTACGGCGCGGAGATGCCCCTCAACCAGGTGGCGACGGTGAGCGTGCCCGAGGCGCGCATGCTGAACGTGCAGGTGTGGGACCGCTCCATGGTTGGCCCGGTTGAAAAGGCGATCCGCGAGGCCAATCTCGGCCTCAATCCGATCACCGAGGGCCAGCTTCTGCGCATCCCGCTGCCGGAGCTGAACGCCGACCGGCGCAAGGAGCTGGTGAAGGTCGCCCACAAATACGCCGAAAGCGCCCGCGTCGCCGTGCGCCATGTGCGCCGCGACGGCCTCGACACGCTGAAGAAGGCGGAGAAGGACGGCGACATCAGCGAGGACGATCAGTCCCGGTTCGCCGATCAGGTCCAGAAGGCCACCGACGCCGCCATCGCGGAGGTCGATCAGGCCGTCGCCGCGAAGGAAAAGGACATCCTTCAGGTCTGACGCCGCCGCCGGCCTCTTCGGCCCCTCCAACACGTGCGGACCGCCATGATGTCCACTGACGCGCCGGGACGGGCGGTCGACCAAGGCGCTGGAGCGGTCCAGCCGCCCGCCCATGTGGCCGTCATCATGGACGGCAACGGCCGCTGGGCCGCCCAGCGCGGCCTGCCCCGCGCGGAGGGGCACCGGCGGGGCGTCGAGGCGCTGCGCCGCGCCATACGCGCCGCCGGCGATCTGGGCGTGCGCTACCTCACCGTCTACAGCTTCTCCTCCGAGAACTGGTCGCGGCCTCAGGACGAGGTCAGCGACCTGATGAACCTGCTGCGCCTGTTCGTGCGCCGCGACCTCGCCGAGCTGCGCAAGGCCGGCGTGCGCGTGCGGGTCATCGGCGAGCGGGCGGGGCTGCCCGCCGACATCGCGGCGCTGCTGGAGGAGGCGGAGTCCACCACCCGCGCCAACACGGCGCTGACTCTGGTCGTGGCGTTCAACTACGGCGGACGGCAGGAGATCGCCGCCGCCGCCCGCGCCATCGCGCGCGACGTCGCCGCGGGACGGCTCGACCCCGAGGCCGTGGACGTGGAGGCCGTCGCCCGCCGCCTGCACGCGCCGGACCTGCCGGACCCGGATCTGGTGATCCGCACCAGCGGCGAGCAGCGCATCTCCAATTTCCTGCTCTGGCAGTCGGCCTACGCCGAATACGTGTTCCTGCCGATCCACTGGCCGGACTTCGACCGCGCGGCGTTCGAGGGCGCGCTGGAGAGCTTCCAGGCCCGCCAGCGCCGCTTCGGCGGGCGCGGGGAGCGGGCTGGCGCATGATCTCATCCTCCTCCGGCGACAAACGCCCTTCGGAGCTCACGCTGCGGGTGCTGTCCGGCGTGGTGATGGCCGCGCTCGCGCTCGGCGTCGCCTGGCTGGGCGGGCCGCTGTTCGGCCTGTTCTGGATCGCCGCCGGCTGCGCGGTCGGCGCGGAATGGGCGTGGCTCGCGACGCCTGATCCTGCGGCGCGACGGCGCGCGGCCGGCGCGGTCGCGGTGGCGCTCGGCGTGATCGGGGCGCTGTACGGCGCCTCGGTCGGCTGGGGCCTCGGCGGCCTGCTCTGGCTCGCGGCGCTCGCGCTGGGCGCCGTCGGGGCGGGGGCGCTTGCGCGGCCGGCCTGGGGCGCCGGATTCGGCGTGCTCTATGGCGCGGCGGTGTTTCTCGGCCCGCTCCTGCTGCGGACCGATCCGCAGGACGGGATGCTCGCCCTGCTCTGGCTGTTCGCGGTGGTGTGGGGAACCGACATCGCGGCCTACGCCTCGGGCCGCACGTTCGGCGGCCCCAAGCTCGCGCCCCGGCTGTCGCCGAAGAAGACGTGGTCCGGCGCGCTGGGCGGCGCGATTCTGGGGCCCGCGGCCGGCGTCGCGGTCGCCGCCGCCGGAGGCGTCGGCCATCTCGCGCCCGTGGCGCTGGTGGGGCTGGCGGCGGCGGTCGCCGTCATCCTGGGCGACCTGTTCGAATCCGGCGCCAAGCGCCGCTATGGCGCGAAGGATTCGGGTCATCTCATCCCCGGCCATGGCGGCGCCATGGACCGTCTGGACGGTTTTCTCGTCGCCGCCACGGTGGCCGCGCTGATCGGGCTGTCGCGCGGCGGCTGGGACGGGGCGGCGCAGGGGCTGCTGCGATGGTGACCGCCAAACGCAGCGTCACCGTGCTCGGCGCCACCGGATCGGTCGGCCTCGCCACCATCGACCTGCTGGAACGCAACCTCGACCTGTTCTCGGTTCAGGCCGTGGTCGCCCGTTCGGACGCGGCGGGTCTAGCCGCCGTCGCCCGCCGGGTCGGCGCGCGCCGGGCCGTGCTGGCGGACGAGCGCGCCGGGCCGGCGCTGAAGGCCGCGCTCGACGGTTCGGGAATCGAGGCCGCAGCCGGCGCTCTCGCCGCGCTGGACGCGGCCGCGGTCCCGGTGGACTGGACCATGGCCGCGATCTCGGGCGCGGCCGGCCTCGCCCCCACCATCGCCGCGGTGCGGCGGGGCGGGGCGGTGGCGCTCGCCACCAAGGAGTGCCTGGTCTGCGCCGGCGAGGCCTTCATGGCCGAAGTCGCCCGCGCCGGCGCCACGCTGCTGCCGGTGGACAGCGAGCACAACGCCCTGCTGCAGGCGCTGGGCGGCCAGAGCGTGGACGACGTGGAGCGCATGACGCTGACGGCCTCGGGCGGCCCGTTCCGCCAGTGGGACGCGGCCCGCATCGCCGCGGCGACGCCCGAGGACGCACTGCGCCATCCCACCTGGACCATGGGCGCGAAGATCACGATCGATTCCGCGACCCTGATGAACAAAGGCCTCGAACTGATTGAGGCTCATCACCTTTTTGGCGTCGACGGCGATCGGCTCGACGTGGTGGTCCATCCCCAGTCGGCGATCCACGGGCTGGTGACCTTCCGGGACGGCGCCGTCACCGCGGGCCTGGCGGCGCCGGACATGCGGGTGCCCATCGCCCACACGCTCGGCTGGCCCGACCGGCTTACGACGCCGGCGGCGCGGCTTGATCTGGCGAAGCTCGGCGCCATGACCTTCGAGGCGCCGGACCTCACGCGCTTTCCGGGGCTGAAGCTCTGCATGCAGGCGCTGGCCGCCGGCGGCGCGGCGCCCGCGGTGTTGAACGCCGCCAACGAGGTGGCGGTCGCCGCCTTCCTCGCCCGCGCGATCGGCTTCGGCGACATCCCGCGCCTGGTCGAGGGCGCGCTGGAGGACGCCCCGCGCCATGGCCTCACCCGCGCGCCGGACAGCGTCGAGGCGGCGATCGCGCTCGACGCCAGCGCCCGGGCGCTCACCGCGCGGCGCTTGCCACGGGATGCGGTTCGGGCGCACTAAAAGACGTTGGAGCGCCCGCGCCGTCGCGCCGGCGCGGACGAGGCCTGTCCATGACCTTCCTGAACGAGATGCTCGGCGCCGGTTACGCCACGCTCGGCTATCTGATTCCGTTTCTGTTCGTGCTGACGCTGGTGGTGTTCGTCCACGAGCTCGGCCACTTCCTGGTGGCCCGCTGGTCGGGCGTGCGGGTGCTCGCCTTCTCGATCGGATTCGGGCCGGAGCTGTTCGGCTTCAACGACCGCCACGGCACCCGCTGGCGCGTGGCGGCGATTCCGCTCGGCGGCTACGTGCGCTTCTACGGCGACGAGGACGCGGCCAGCACTCCGGACTCCGACGCGCTGGAGCGCATGAGCCCGCGGGAGCGCGAGGGCAGCTTCTTCTACGCGCCGCTGAAGAACCGCGCCGCCATCGTGGCGGCTGGGCCGTTCGCCAACTTCCTGCTCGCGATCGCCATCTTCGCGACCGTGTTCATGACGGTGGGCCGCCCCGTCACCGACGCCATCGTCGACCAGGTGCAGCCCGGCAGCGCCGCGGCGGAGGCCGGATTCGTCCCCGGCGACCGGGTGGTGGCGATCGACGGCGGGGCGATCTCGTCGTTCAACGCCATGCAGCGCATCGTGTCTTCGAGCCCCGAGCGCGCCCTCGTGATCACGGTCGAGCGCGGCGCCGAGCGGCGGGACCTGACCGCCACGCCGCGGCTGCAGGAGATGACCGACGGTTTCGGCAACAAGCACCGCATCGGCCTGCTCGGAATCAGCCGCTCCACAACGCCCGGCGACGTGCGCTACCAGACCTTCGGGCCGCTGGAGGCGATCGCGGAGGGCGCGAAGGAGACGTGGTTCGTGGTGGCGAGCACCGGCTCCTATCTCGGCCGCATGATCACGGGCCGCGAATCCGCCGACCAGCTCGGCGGGCCGATCCGCATCGCCAAGACCTCCGGCGACGTGGCCTCGCTCGGCTTTGTGGCCCTCATCAATCTCGCAGCGATCCTGTCGGTCTCGATCGGCCTGCTGAACCTGATGCCGGTGCCCATGCTCGACGGCGGCCACCTGCTGTTCTACGCGCTGGAGGCCGTGCGCGGCCGGCCCCTCGGGCCGAGGGCGCAGGAGTACGGCATGCGGGTCGGGCTGGCGCTGGTTTTGATGTTGATGATCTTCGCCACATGGAATGACATCGTTCATCTTTCCTCGCTAGGATAAGGGCGGGGTAAGCGTGTCTGCGCAGCCACTGCGGCGTCGAAACGTGGGTCTTGTGTCGAGTAGCGAGTTTGCACGTGCGTAAAAGTTCGATAGAAGCGATCGGCGTCGCACCGCAGAATCCGGGGGTTCTGAGCGGATGCGACCGTCCGCTTAACGGTATGAGGGTCCGTCAACCCATGAAGCGTATGGTTCGAGTTGTCGGGCGCCTCGCCGTCGCGTCTTCGGTCGCTGTCGGCGCCGTGGTCGCCGGGGCGGGGTTCTGGGTCGCCGGGGTGACCGAGGCTCACGCCCAGCGCGCCAGCGGCATCACGGTGCGCGGCAATCAGCGCGTCGACGCCGAAACGGTTCGCTCCTACTTCAGCGGCGGTCCTCTGGATCAGGCCCGCATCGACGAAGGCATCCGAGGCCTCTACGCCTCGGGCCTGTTCTCCGACGTGCGCGTCTCCCGCGCCGGCGGCGGCATCGTGGTGACGGTCAGCGAGAACCAGGTCATCAACCGGGTCGCCTTCGAGGGCAACTCCAAGGTCAAGGACGCGGTGCTCGCCGCCGAAGTCCAGTCCAAGCCGCGCGGGCCGTTCAATCCGGCCATCGTGCAGGCGGACAGCCAGCGCATCTCCGAGATCTACCGCCGCTCCGGCCGCTACGAGGCGTCCGTCGAGGCAAAGACCATCGCGCAGCCCAGCGGCCGCGTCGATCTGGTGTTCGAGATCAAGGAAGGCGGCAAGACCCAGATTTCCTCGATCAACTTCGAGGGCAACAACGCCTTTTCCGACGGCACCCTGCGCGACCAGATGACGACCACCGAGTCGAACTGGCTGAGCTGGCTGAAGTCGTCCGACGTCTACGACCCGGACCGCGTCAACGCGGACCTGGAGCTTATCCGTCGCTTCTACCTCAACAACGGCTACGCCGATTTCCGCGTGGTCTCGGCCAACGCCAATCTGGACCGCGACAAGAACGCCTTCACGCTCAGCATCGTGGTCGAAGAAGGCCAGCAGTACCGCTTCGGGGCGGTGAACGTGGAATCGAGCGTTCCGGAGATCGACGCCTCCACGCTGCAGCGCAAGGTGGAGTCCTCCACCGGGGCGGTCTACGCCGCCAAGGACGTGGACAAGTCGGTCGAGCAGATTTCGCTTGAGCTCGCGTCCCGCGGCTACGCCTTCGCGCAGGTTCGCCCGCGCGGCGACCGCAACTTCGAGAGCCGCACCATCAACCTCACCTATGTGGTCGAGGAAGGCGCGCGGGTGTACGTCGAGCGCATCAACGTGCGCGGCAACACCCGCACCCGCGACTACGTCATCCGCCGCGAGTTCGACCTCGGCGAAGGCGACGCCTACAACCAGATCTTCATCGACCGCGCCGAGCGGCGCCTGAAGGCGCTGGGCTTCTTCAAGAACGTGCGCATCTCCACCGAGCCGGGCTCCTCGCCCGACCGGGTGATCGTGAACGTGGACGTGGAAGACCAGCCCACCGGCGAGTTCTCCGTGGCCGGCGGCTACTCCACCTCCGACGGCGTGATCGGCGAAGTGGCGCTCGGCGAGCGCAACTTCCTCGGCCGCGGCCAGTACGCGCGCGTCGCGGCCCAGCTCGGCCAGCGGGTGCAGGGCTTCGACTTCTCGTTCACCGAGCCGTATTTCCTCGGTTCGCGCGTCTCCGCCGGCATCGACCTCTACGCCAAGGAGCGGGACGAGACCGAGTATTCGTCCTACCGCATCAACACCTATGGCGGCGGCCTGCGTTTCGGCCTGCCGATCACGGAAGAGATTTCGATCGGCACGCGCTATCAGCTGTACCAGCAGGACCTGAGGGTTCCGAACAAGTACAACCTCTGGGAGGAGGGAAAGCGTCCGGGTGAAGACCTGAACTTCCCCGCCGGCGTCCTGAATGACGACCGCGCCTCGGTCGCGCTTCTGGAGGCGGAAGGCAAGACCGTGACCTCGCTCGGCGGTCTGTCGCTGATCTACAACACGGTCGACAATCCGCGCGATCCGCGTGAAGGTCTCTACGCCGAACTCAAGGGCGACGTGGCCGGCCTCGGCGGCGATACCCAGTTCGTGCGCGGCACCTTCGACGCCCGCTACTACCACCCGGTGTTCTGGGATGACGTGGTCGGCATCGCCCGCGTCCAGGGCGGCCACATCGCCGCCTGGGGCGACGACAAGCTGCGGGTGCTCGACCACTTCTCCGGCGGCCCGGACATCGTTCGCGGCTTCGAGCCGCAGGGCTTCGGTCCCCGCGACATGGACAGCCCGAGTGAGGATCCGCTTGGCGGCACAACCTACTTCGGCGCTTCCGCCGAGGTGCAGTTCCCGATCTACGGCCTGCCCAAGGAACTGGGCTTGAAGGGCGCCGTGTTCGCGGACGCCGGCACGGTGTTCGGTTACGAAGGCATCAAGCGGTTCGATGGCGTCGACGTCGACTACACCAAAGATAAGAAGCTCAGGTCCTCGGTGGGCGGCTCGATTCTCTGGACCTCGCCGCTCGGCCCGATCCGCTTCGACTTCGCCCATGTGCTGAGCAAGGCGAAGTACGACGAGACCCAGTTCTTCCGCTTCTCGGGCGGCACGCGCTTCTAATCGCCGCTTCCGACGGGACGGAAAATCTTCTAAACGGGCGGCGGACCATCATCCGCCGCCCGTTCGCGTCTGCGGCCTTCCTTTGCGAGCCCCATGATCGAACCGCGCTTCTTCGCCAGACCCGAACCGCTCACCCTTGAGCGCCTGCTCGCGATCACCGGCGCCGCCGTGCGCGAGGGCGACGGCGAGGCGGTGTCGATCTCCGGAATCGGGCCGATCGATCGGGCGGGACCGGCGGACCTGACCTTCCTCGACAATCCGGCCTACGCGGCGGGCCTCGCCGCCAGCCGCGCCGGCGCCTGCCTGCTGGCGCCGAAGTTTCTGGACAGGGCGCCGCCCGGTCTGGTGACGCTGGTCTCGCCGGAGCCCTACCGGGCGTTCGCGCGCGTGGCGGCCGCGCTCTATCCGGCGGCGTCCCGGCCTCAGCCTGTGTTCGGCCCCGGCGTCGCGCCGGGCGCGGTGGTGCATCCGCAAGCGCGGCTCGAGGCCGACGTCACGGTCGATCCGGGCGCGGTCATCGGCCCGCGGGCGGAGATCGGCCGCGGCGCGGTGATCTGCGCCAACGCGGTCGTCGGGCCGGACGTGCGCATCGGCCGCGACAGCACGCTCGGGCCGGGCGCGACCGTGGTCCACGCGCTGCTGGGCGACCGGGTCATCATCCATCAGGGCGCGCGCATCGGGCAGGACGGCTTCGGCTTCGCCATGGGTCCGGGCGGACATCTGAAGGTGCCGCAGATCGGCCGCGTCATCGTTCAGGACGACGTGGAGATCGGCGCCAACACCACCATCGACCGCGGCGCGAACCGCGACACGGTGATCGGCGAGGGAACCAAGATCGACAATCTGGTGCAGATCGCCCACAACGTGGTGGTCGGCCGGCATTGCGTGATCGTGGCCCAGGTCGGCATATCCGGCAGCACCACGCTGGAGGATTTCGTGGTTCTCGGCGGCCATGTGGGCGTCGTCGGCCATGTGCGCATCGGCATGGGGGCGCAGATCGCGGGCTCCAGCAACGTGCGCGAAGACGTTCCCCCGGGCGCCCGCTGGGGCGGCACGCCCGCGAAGCCGGTTCGGGACTGGTTCCGCGAGATGACCACATTGAAGCGTTTGGCGTCGGAGAAGCGGTCGCGGCCGGCGTCCGACGCGTCGGAAGGTTCAGCATCATGACCGAGGTCGAAACCACCGCTCCGGAAGGGCCCAAGACGCTGGGCGCCGCCGACATCCAGACTATCATGGCCTATCTGCCGCACCGCTATCCGTTCCTGCTGGTGGACCGGATCGTGGAGATCGACGGCGACCGGTCCGGCATCGGCGTCAAGAACGTCACCTTCAACGAGCCGCACTTCCAGGGCCATTTCCCGGGCCAGCCGGTGATGCCGGGCGTGCTGCTGATCGAGGGCATGGCCCAGACCGCAGGCGCCATGTGCGTGGCGGCCCGCACCGCCCCGAGCGCGCCGCGGATCGTCTATTTCATGACCATCGACAAGGCCAAGTTCCGCAAGCCGGTCGTGCCCGGCGACGTGGTGAAGTTCCACATGACCCAGATCAAGAAGCGCGCCAACATGTGGTGGTTCCGCGGCGAGGCCAAGGTGGACGGCGTGCTGGTCTGCGAGGCGGAAGTCTCCGCCATGCTGGTCCACAACAACGACTGACGCGAAAGCGGGAGCCTTCATGCCGGACATCCACCCTTCCGCGGTCGTCGCGGATGGCGCGCGCCTTGGCGACGGCGTCGTCGTCGGTCCGTTCTGCGTGATCGGTCCCGAGGTCGAGATCGGCGCGGGCTCGTCGCTGAAGAGCCATGTGGTGGTGGAGGGGCGCACCTCCATCGGCGAGAACGCGCAGATCTTCCCCTTCGCCTCCATCGGCCACCAGCCTCAGGACCTGAAGTTCAAGGGCGAGAAAAGCCGGCTCGTGATCGGCCGCAACGCGCTGATCCGGGAGAACGTGACCGTCAATCCCGGCACCGAGGGCGGCGGCCTCGTCACCGAGATCGGCGATCGCTGCGCGCTGCTGGCGGGCTCCCACGTGGCCCATGACTGCCGCATCGGCCATGACGTCATTCTGGTGAACAACGTCATGGTGGCGGGGCACGTCACCATCGGCGACTTCGTCATCATGGGCGGCGGCTCCGCCGCGCACCAGTTCGTGCGCATCGGCGCGCACGCCTTCGTGGGCGGGCTCACGGGCCTCGAGAACGATCTGATCCCCTATGGCCTCGCCATGGGCGACCGCGCGTCGCTCGCCGGCCTCAACATCGTCGGCCTGCGCCGCCGCGGTTTTGAGCGCGAGGCGATCCACGCCCTGCGCCACGCCTTCCGCGATCTGTTCGGCGAAGGCGCTGGCACGCTGAAGGATCGGGTGGACGCCGCCGCGACCGCCCATGGCGGATCGCCGCTGGTGGATGAGGTGGTGGCGTTCCTCCGGGCGGGCGGGGATCGCGCCGTCTGCACCCCGCGCGCCGGGGAACCGGGATCGCGCGGGTGAGCGCTCCGGTTGGGCTCATCTGCGGTTCCGGCCGCCTGCCGATCGAAGCCGCGGAGGCCGCGCTGGCGGATGGCCGGGAGGTGTTCCTTGTGGGCCTTCGCGGGGCTGCGGACCCTGAGATCGAGCGCTTCCCGCACGTCTGGGTGCGGCTCGGCGAGGTGGGAAAGCTGTTCAAGGCGCTGGACGGCGCCGGCGCCCGCGAGATCACCCTGCTCGGCGGGGTTCAGCGGCCGTCGATCAAGGATCTCGGCCTGGACATGACCGGGCTGATCGCCATGCCGGAGCTGAAGCGGCTGCTGTCCGGCGGCGACGACGCGCTGCTGCGCGGGCTGGTGACGTTCGTGGAAAGTCGCGGCTACCGGGTGATCGGGGTGCGCGAGGCGGCGCCGGGGCTTCTGGCGCCGGAGGGCATCTTCGGCGCCCATGAGGCGGACGGCGCCAGCGCCGAGGCGGTGTCGGCCGCCATGAGCGTGCTGGCGGCGCTCGGGCCGTTCGACGTGGGTCAGGCGGCGGTGGCGCTCGGCTCGCGCGTGGTGGCGATCGAGGCGGCGGAAGGCACCGACGGCATGCTGCGCCGGGTGACGCGCATGGTGCAGAAGCGCCGTCTGCGCCGCGACGGCCGCGGCGGCGTGCTGGTCAAGCTGCCGAAGCCCGGCCAGGATCTGCGCATCGACCTGCCGGCGATCGGCCCCCGCACCGTCGAACTGGCGATCCAGGCCGGGCTTGCGGGGATCGCGGTCGCCGCGGGCGGCGTGCTGATCGCGGAGCAGGCGCGGGTCATCGCCATGGCGGACGAGGGCGGCCTGTTCCTCGCGGGCATCCCGCAAGGCGCCTACGGGGCCTCATGAGCGGGCCGTCGCCCCGCCGCATCGCCATCGTCGCGGGCGAGCGCTCGGGCGACGCGCTCGGGGCGGAACTGGCGCAGGCGCTGCGGCGCCGGCTGGGCGAGGGCGTCCGGTTCCGGGGCGTAGCCGGCCCCCGCATGCTGGCGGCGGGCGTCGAGACGCTGTTTCCCATGGAGGACGTGGCGGTGATGGGCGTCGGCCCCGTCATCGCCCGGCTGCCCACGCTGCTGCGGCGCATCCGCGAGACGGCGGACAGCCTGATCGCCGACCCGCCGGACCTGCTCGTCATCGTCGACAGCCCCGATTTCACCCACCGGGTGGCGCGGCGCCTGCGCGCGGCCCGGCCGGACGTGCCGATCGTCGATTACGTCTCGCCTTCCGTCTGGGCCTGGCGGCCCGGCCGGGCCAGGGCGATGCGCGCTTACGTGGACCAGGTGCTCGCGCTGCTGCCGTTCGAGCCCGCCGCCCATGAGCGGCTCGGCGGTCCGCCCTGCGCCTATGTGGGCCATCCGCTGATCGAGCGCCTTCACGAGCTGCGTCCCGCGCCCGGAGAGCGGGCGGAGATCGGGCAGGGGCCGGCGCGTCTGCTGGTTCTGCCGGGCAGCCGGGCCGGGGTCGCGCACCGGCACATGCCGCTCTTCGGCGAAACGCTGCGCCGGCTGGCGGCGGCCGGCCACAGGTTCGAGGTCACGCTGCCGACCACGGAGCGGCTCGCGGACGACATCCGCCGCATGGCCGCCGACTGGCCGGCGCCGCCGCGGATCGTGCTGGGCGAGGCGGAGAAGCTGGCGGCGTTCCGGGCGGGGCAGGCGGCGCTCGCGGCGTCCGGCACCGTGACGCTGGAGCTCGCGCTCGCGGGCGTGCCGACCGCGGCGGCCTACCGGCTCGAATGGTTCGCGCCGCTGCTGGAGCCGTTCATCCGCATCGAGGCGCCGTTCATCCTGCTGCCCAACCTGATCCTCGGCGAGCGCGCCATCCCCGAATGCGTCCACCGCGACGCCACGCCGGAACGTCTGACGGCGGAGCTTGCGCCGCTGCTTCACGCCAGCCCGGAGCGCGCGGCGCAGCGTGCGGCGCTCGCCCGGCTCGACGCCGTCATGCGCCTGCCCGACGGCGTGACGCCGTCGGAGCGCGCCGCAGAGGTGACGCTCGCGGCCTGGGAGCGGGGTCGCCGCCCGGCCGGGTAAGCCACGCGTCAGCGCAGATCCGACAACGACGAAGGCCCCGGAGCAGCACGCTCCGGGGCCTTTGTCTTAAAGCGCGTGGCCGAAGCCGTCCGCAGGCTCGCTCGCCGCCAGCCCCCGACCCTGCCGTCATGCCCGAGCTTGTCTCGGGCATCCACGACTTCGCGCGCTTGAGCGTCGCCCGGGGGCAAGTCGTGGATACCCGCGCGAACGCGCGGGCATGACGAAGAGAGCGGTCGGTGGAGCCTGAGCATCCGCTCAGGCTCCACCGACGCCCCGGCTCAGCGCGGGTCGAACTTGCCGGCCGCGTGGGAGAGCATGGTGTAGACCTTGCCGGTCTCCGAGGTCAGGTAGCCGTCGGTGATGCGGCCGTCGGCGTCGTCATCGGCGATCTCGGCGAGCAGGCGCTCGAACTCCGCCACGTAGCGGTCCACGGTCGCCCGGAACTCGGGCTCCGAGCCGTACTTGCGGCGGATTTCCTCGAAGGTCTGCTGGCCCTGCAGGGTGTAGAGCCGCCGGGTGAAGACGTTGCGCTCGCCCCGGCGGTAGCGGTCCCACAGCTCCGCGACCGCCTGATGGTCGATCATGCGCGCGATGTCCACCGACAGGCTGTCGAGCGACTCGATCGCGTGATGGGGCGGGCGCTGCTGGGGCGCGGGCGTCGGCTTGCGGGCCGGCGCCGCCTTGGGCTCGTCGTCGCGGGAGGCGCGGGCGAGCAGGCCGGAAATCCAGCTGCCGCCATCGTCCTTGTCGTCAGGGGCAGGGGCGGGCGGCTGCGGCGCCGTCAGCCGGGGCGCCGGAGCGGCCGGCCGGGGCGCCGCGGGGCGGGCGACCGCCGCCTGGGCCTGCTGACTCGGGAGGACGCGGCCGGGCTCGGCCACGTCCAGCGCGGCGCCGTGGCGCGCGGCGATCTCGCCGAGCGCCGTCAGTGCCTTGATCTGGTCCGCCACCACGCGGCGCAGCTCGGCTGCGTTCTCCTCCGCCTCCTTGGGCATGTCGAACAGGCCGCGGCGCAGCTGGTCGCGGGTGGCGGCGAGCTCCGCCTCGATCGTCTTGGTCATGCCGCGCATCTCGCGCGTCACGTCGGAGAAGCGGGCGCTGGCGTCGCCCAGCATGCGGGCGATGTCGCGGCCGGCCTCCTCGTTGGCGGCCTTGAGCGCCGCGGCGGTCTTCTCCCGCTCGGTCTCGCCGAGGGTCCGCACCTTCTCGAACTCCTCGGAGATCGACTGCGCGGTGGCGCCCACCTGCGCCGCAAGCCCTTCGGCGACCCGGCGGGCGCGCTGCTCGGAGCGGCCGAGATGTTCGTCGATGGAGGCGGCGTAGCCGGCGAGCGTGCGGGACAGGTCCTCCGCCTTGGTGGAGAGGCCCGCGGACAGGATCTCCAGCGCCGAGCGCCGCTCCTCCAGCTCGGAGGCGAGTCGGCTCTGGGTGCCGTCGAGCGCGTCGGCCACATCCGCGATGGAGAGCGTCTGGCGGTCGAGCTGGCGCGAGACCTCGGTCACCTTGGCCAGCACGGTGGTGGACAGGTCGCGCAGCGCGCTGGTCTGCGCGCCCACCGTGTCTCCGGCGCGGGTCGAGGCCTCGGCGATGTCGGCCATCATGTCCTCGAAGGCGGACACGCGGGCGCCGAGATCGCTTTCCACCAGCCCAAGCCGGGCGCCGGCGTCGTTCAGCACCGCCTGCAGCGCGGCGTTGGAGTCGCCGAGACGGGTCAGCGCCTCGGTCAGCTCCGTGCTGATGGCGGCGTGGGTCTGGGTGAGGCCGCTCATGGCCCGGCGGCTTTCGCGGGCGAAGGTGGCCGACAGCGTGGCGCTGGCGTCGGACATGGCCGCCTGCAGCCGCTTGGCCGCCTCGTCCAGCGTCTCGACGCTCTTGGCCGTCTCCACGGTGAAGCTCTCGCCCAGGCGATGCGAGGTGAGCCGCAGCCGGTCCGCGACGCCGCTGAGGCCCGCGATCGTCTCCGCGCCCTTGGTCTCGAAGGTGCGCAGCAGGTCGCCGTTCAGCGCGTCGAGCGCCTCGCGCAGCTCCGCGGCGCGGCCGCCCAGCGTGTCCGACACGCCGGCGAGACGGCCGTCGAACTCCTCGGCCATGGCGTCGGCGACCGTCGCCAGTTCGCGGGTGAGGGCGACGCCCTGCCGCGCGATGACGTCGGAGACCGAGGCGCCGCCGCGGTCGATCGTGTCGGCGATTTCGGCCATGCGGCCCTCAAGGCGGCCCGCCACGTCGTCCGCAAAGCGCGCGAGATCGTTCTCGACGCGGTTCGAGGCCTGGGACATGGCGGCCGCGACCGTCTCCGCGCCGCCGGCGATGCGATGCGCCAGACCGTCGCCATGCTGCTTCAGGTCCGTCTCGGCGGCCTTCAGCACGGTGGTGATGTCCGACATGCGGCCGGCGATCCGGTTGGCGGCGTCGTCCGCCAGACGGCCGAGATCGGTCTCGATGCGGCCGGCCGCGTCCGCCAGCGTCAGAGCGAGGCCGTCGGACGCGGCGGAGATCGTTTCGGCCAGCCCGTCGCCGCGGCTCTGCAGCCGGGCTTCCGCGGCCTCGAGCGCGTTCGCCACATCGGCCATGCGGCCGGCGATGCGGTCGCCGGCGTCATCCGCCATGCGGCCGAGATCGCCCGAGATGCGGGCCGTTGCGTCCGCCAGCGCCGTGACGACGCCATCGGCCTTGTCCGCGATGCTCGCCGTGAGCCCGTCGCCGCGGCTCTGCAGCCGGGCTTCGGTCGCCTCGAGCGCGGACACAACATCCGCGAGCCGGCCGGCGATGCGCTCGCCGGTCTCGTCGCCCAAGCGGCCGAGATCGCCCGAGATGCGGGCGGTGGCGTCCGCCAGCGCCGTGACGACGCTGTCGGCCTTGTCCGCGAGGCTCGCCGTGAGGCCGTCGCCGCGGCTCTGCAGCCGCGCCTCGGTCGCCTCAAGCGCGGACGCCACCTCCGCGAGACGGCCGGCGATGCGCTCGCCGGCCTCGTCGCCCAGCCGGGCAAGATCGGACTGAAGACGCTCCGTGGTCTCGGCGAGCGTCGCCGCCACCCCGTCGGCCTTGCCGCCGATGAGGTCGGCGAGGGCTTCGGCGCGGCTCTGCAGGGCGCCCGAGGCGGCGTCGATGCGGCCGGAGATGGTGCGCTCGAACCGGCCGATGCGCGCGTCCAGCGCGCCGGCGGTCTCCTGCGCCTTTTCGCCAAGCGTGGCGGACACGGCCGCGGCCTTCTCCTCGAAGGTGGCGACGAGGCCTTCGGTCTTGTCGGCGAGTTCGGTCGCGAAGGTCGCGGCGCGGTCGGCGAGAGCGCTGGTGACGGCCGTGGAGCCTTCGCCCAGCGTGCGGGCAAGCTCCAGCGTGCGGGTGGCCAGCGTTTCGTTGAGCGCGCGGGTGCGGGCGTCGAGGCCGTCGTCCACGCGGGCGATGCGGCTTTCGAGCGTTTCGGCCAGCGCGCTCAGACGTCCGCCGAACTGCTGGTCGAAGCCGCCGAGCCGCTCGGCGACCGCCGTGTCGAGCTCGCCGGCGCGGGCCGTGAAGCCGTCCATCCGCTCGGCGAGAACCTTCTCCAGATCGGCGGCCTTGGCGCCGAAGTTGGCGAGCCGGCCCGCGACCGTGCGGGCGAGCGCAGTGGCGCGCTCGTCGAAGGTCTGGGCGTTGGCCGCCAGCGCCTCGCTCACCCCTTCGGCCGCGGCTTTGAAGCCTCCGACGCGCTCCGCGAGCGTCTCGTCGAGCGCGCCCACGCGCTCGGTCATGGCGCCGAAGCGCCTGTCGAGCGTGGCGTCGAGCGCGCCGACGCGGTCGTCGAACACGTCGATCCGCTCGCCGATCACCCGGTCGATGGCGTCCACCTTGCCGTCGAGCGCGCCGACGCGCTCGGCGAGCAGGTCGTCGAAGCGCAGGATCTGGCCGTCGAGGGCGCCGAGCCGGTCACCGATCACGGTCTCGAGGCCGGCCACCTTGTCGTCGAACTGCGTGGCGCGGCTCTCGAGCGTCTGATCCAGCCGCTCGATGCGCTTGTCGAGCGCGCGCACATGCTGGCGCGAGGCGCCGTCGAGGGTGTCGATGCGCTCCACGAAGCCGGCGAGCCGCTCGGCCACGGCGCCGTCGAAGGCCTCCAGCCGGCCGTCCAGCGCGCCGACGCGGGCGCCGAGCGCCTCCTCCAGCGCGGCGACCCGCTCGCCGATGCGGTTGGCGATCTCGCCGCCCTGATCGCGCAGGGCCTGCTCCACCTCGCCGACGCGGTCGCCGATCTCGCCGGCGAAGCGGCCGCCGGCCTCCGACAGCCGGGCGACGACGCCGCTGGCGTCCTCGCCGAAGGCGCGCTCCACGGCCGCGAGCTGGCGGGCGAGCGCCTCGTTCACGTCGCCGCCGCGGGCGGAGATCTCTTCGCCGAGCTGGCGGGCGGTGAGGGCCAGCGCTTCGGCGAGCTTCTCGCCGCGCTGCACGATGGACTGGCCGATGTCGCCGCCGGACCGCTGGAGCTGGTCGCGCACGTCCGCGACGCGGGCGTCGAGCGTCGCGCCGAACTCGGCGATGATCGCGCCGAGCGTGTCCTTCGCGGCGGTCGCGCCGTCGTCGAGCCGCGAGGCCACCAGGCCGGCGGCGTCGGCGAGCATGCGCTCGGCCTTCTCCACCTCGCCCGTGAGGCGGTCCGCGACGCCGGCGCCGGCGTCGTCCAGACGCAGGCCGAGCGCGGCGATGCGGCGGTCGAGCTCGGAGCCCAGCCGTTCGCTGGCGGCGTCCAGCGCCGTCTCCGCGGCCCCGGCGCGGTCGGCGATGGTCTCCGCCAGCCGCGTCTCCGCCTGCTCCAGACGGTCGCGCAGCTCTCCGCCGCGCAGCACCACCGCCTCATGAATGCGGCCAGCGGCCTCGGTGACGGCGGCGGTGAGCTCGCCGCCGCGATCGGTCAGCACTCCGGCGACCGAGGCGCTTACGCCGCCAAGCTGCGTTTCGAAGGCGGACAGCCTGGCCTCGACGTTGTCCGACATGCGGACCGCCGCGGCGTCGATTCGGGTCTCGGTGGCGCTGGCGCGTTCGTCCAGGCGCGCGCTGAGCGCGGCGCCGGCCTCGACGAGCCGCTGCTCCAGATCCGCGCCCTGCACCACCACGATCTCGTGCAGCCGGCCGGTGGTCTCTCCCAAGGTGTCGACGAGGGCGCCGCCGCGCTCGGCGATGACGTCGCTGACCGAGCCGCCGGCGTCGGCGAGCTGGGTCTCGAACGCCCGGAGGCGCAGGTCGATCTGCGAGGACAGGCGCTCCACCACGCCGTCGAGCTGACCGGCCACATCCGCGGCGCGCGCTTCGAGGCTGGAATCCAGCGCCTGACCGGAGGTCTCGAAGCGGCGCTGCAGCTCCGCGCCGCGCACCGCGACGATCTGGTGCAGGCGCTCCGCGGCGTCGGCGATGTTGGCGGCGAGGGCGCCGCCCTGCTCGGACAGGGTCTCGGCGACGGACGCCCGCACGCCGGACAGGCGCGTCTCGAACGCCGTGAGCTTCTGCTCGACGCCGGCGGAGATGCGTCCGGCGGAGGCGTCGAACGCGGCTTCCGCCGCCTTGGCGCGCTCGTCGATGGCGCCGCCCAGGCGGTCGCCGACGCCGGAAAGCCGGGTCTCCAGCTCGCCGCCGCGGGCCACGACCACCTCGTGAATGCGTTCGGCCACGTCGCCGAGCTGGCTCACCAGCGCGCCGCCGCGCTCGACCAGCACGTCGGCGATGGTGACGGAGGCGGTCTCCAGCGTTTCGCGGGCGGCGGCGGATCGGGCCTCAATCGCGCCGACGATGCGCTCGCCCGCGGCCTCGAAATCGCGCTCCACGTCGCCGCTGCGCACCACGATCGCGTCGTGGACGCGGTCGCTGGCGGCGACGATGCGGGTGGAGATCTCGTCGCCGTGGCTTTCGAGCAGGCTCGCCAGCCGCTCGCCGTCCTCGGCGAAGCGGCGCTCCAGATCGACGCCGTGGACGGTGACGGCCTCGTGCATGCGCGCGGCCGAGTCCGCGACGCGGTCGGCGATGTCGCCCACCCGCGAAGACACGGCCTCCACCAGCGTGCTCCCGGTCTCGTCGAGGCGCGAGGCGACGCTGTCCTGATGGCGGGCGAGGCGCTCCAGCAGATCGTCGCCGGCGGCGCGGACGCCGTCCGTGATCTCCGCGGTCCGGGAGGACAGGCTCCGGTCGAGGTCCGAGCCGACGAGACGGAGCGTGTCGGCGGTCTCGCCCACGCGCTCGGAGACGGCGCGGATGACGTCGTCCGCGCGCGACAGGAAGGTTTCGGTCGCGCTCTCGCCAGCGTTCCGCAGGGCGTCGGTCGCCTCCGTCCCGCGGGCGGACAGGTCGTCGGCGACCCGCGACGACAGCTCCGAAAGGCGGGAGGCGATCGCCTGCGCCTTGTCGTCCAGCGCGAACGTGATGGCGTCGCCCGTCGCCTGCAGCGCGGCGAGGGTTTCGCCCGAGCGGCCCGTGATCAGATCCAGGGTGTCCTTCGCCCGGTCGCCGAAGCCGCGGTCGAAGTCGCTGGCGGCGGCGCTCAGCGCGCCGAGCACGCCGTCCGCCCGTTCGCCGAAGGCGCGGGCGACGTCGGCGCCCGAGGTCTCCAGACGGGTGACGATGTCGGCGGAGCGCCGGTCGACCGCGTCCAGGGTGGCGGCGCCGGAGCGCTCGATCTCCGCCGCGACCGCTTCGCCGCGGGTCTCCAGCGCGGTCGAGACCTGCTCGCTGACGCGGGCCAGCCGCTCGTCCAGCTCCACGCCTGAGGCGGTCAGGCGGTCGACGACGAGGATCGCGCGCTCGTCCAGCGTGCGGAACAGCAGGTCGCCGGCGTCGTTCAGCGTGGCGCGGGCGGCGTCGCTCTTTTCAGCGAGTTCGGAGGCGAAGCGGCCGGCGCCGTCCTCAATGGCCCGCGTGATGTCCGCGCCGGCGGCGGTGAGCTGGCTCACCAGATCGCCGCCGCGGGCGTTGACGGCGGACAGCACGCTTTCGCCGGCCTGGGCGATGGAGGACGTGATCTCGAAGCCGCGGGCGTCGAGCTGCTCGGAGAGGCGCGAGCCGGTCTCGGCCACGTTCGCCGCCAGCAGCGCGGAGGCGGCGGTGAGGTCGCGGTCGAGCGACTGGTGCGCGTCGGCGATCGCGCCGCGCAGGCGCTCGGCGTTGCCCTCGATGGCGTCGCGCTGGCTCTGCAGCTCGCCGATCAGGGTGCGGATGCGCACCTCGTTGTCGTGGAAGGCGCGCTCCAGCGACGTCACCTCGCCGCGCACCAGCGATTCGAGATCGCCCGCGCGGCTCACGGCGCGTTCGACGCCGTCGCCCATGGCGGCGACCTCGCGGCGCACGGCCTGGCCGAGCGAGGTGACGGCCTCGGTCGAAATGGCTTCCGGTTCGGTGAGGCGCAGCGCCACCTCCGTCATGGAGCGGGCGACGAGGCGCATCTCCTGGGCGCGCCAGGACAGGGTCGCCATCATGAAGAAGAAGGCGATGGGCGTGAACACGCCGACCACCAGCGCGGCGAGATGAGCCTGCGTTCCGGCGGCTGTGAGGTCGACCGCGCCGGAGCCGACGCCGATCACCTGCACCGCATAGGCGGCGCCGAGCGCGGCCCAGACGAAGGAGGCCGCGGCGGCCAGCAGGAACGGGAGGCCGGAAGGCTTGCGCTGCAGCGCATAGACGATGTGGGCGAAGGAACGGCCGTCGTCGTTGGCGGCCGGCGCGCGGCGGGCGGCGCGGCCCGGTCGGCGCTCGGGCGTGGCGGAAGAGGGCGGAGGCGGCGTCTCGGGTCCAGCGGCTCCGCTCGCCGGCGCGGCAGGCTCGGCGGACTTCGGGGTCTCCACCGTCGCCTTGGCGTCGGGCGCCACCAGATTGAGCGCCTGTTCGATGGCGGAAAGGGCCGCTTCGGCGGGGTCCTTGGCAGATTGCGGATTCGCCATCGTCTCTAGCCTCGCGTCCGTACACTCATACACATCGGTCGCTTTGGTCCGGTCCCGCCAATACGCGGCGGAGCCCGGATTTGGGCGGCGCGGCTTCGGGGAAGCCGCTGCGCCAGCGGCTACTGGCGCGCCGTGACCGCCCCGCGATCACACGATCGCAGACGCGGTTTTCGACGCTTCAGATGCTACCGGCCCTGAGGCGACTAGAGAACAGCGGAATCCGACGATTGGCAAACGTCGTTAACGCCTTGTTCACCATGAAGAGGATCAGGGGAACTGCGAGCGTCAGGCCTCGCGGACGCGGGGCCGGTCCCGAAGCGCGTCGCTCTCGTCGGAGAGCGGCTTCCGCGCCCGGTCCATGACGATGGTGCGCCGCTCGTCCGGGGCGGTGGCGGCGACCACCCGATTGCGGCCCGAGCTTTTCGCCGCGTAAAGCGCGATGTCGGCGCGCTGCAGGGCGGCGCCCACATCCTCGTTCTCGCCACGGGCGACCACGCCGAAACTGCAGGTCGCCCGCAGGTTCTCGTGAATCTCGGCGAAGGAGAGCGCTGCGATGCGCATCCTCAGATCCTCACACAGGTCGATGGCGTCGACGAGACGCGCCTGCGGGATCAGAAGGGCGAATTCCTCGCCGCCGAGCCGGCCGGCGACTCCGTCCGAAAGCCCGGCTTCTCCCGCCACCGCGGCGATGACCTGATCCCCGGCGGCGTGGCCGAAACTGTCGTTGATCTGCTTGAAGCGGTCGATGTCGAACATCGCGAGGCAGACGGAGCTCTCCGGCATCTCGTCCACCGTCTCGAAGAACGCCCGGCGGTTCAGAAGACCGGTGAGGCTGTCGGTGGTGGCGAGCCGTAGAAGGTCACGTTGCGCTGCGGTGGCGCGGGCCGCGACGCGCAGGCGCGCCAGAAACTCCTCCGGCTGCGGCGGCTTGCTCATGAAGTCGTCGGCGCCGGCGTCGAGGGCTTCGGCGATGCGGCGGCTTTCGGAGGTGGAGGACATCACGACCACATGCAGGGCGCGCCGCGCGCCTGCGAGCTCGCGGGCGAGCCGGCACAGGTCGAGCCCGCTCATGCCATGCGGCTCAAGGCCCGTGACAAGCACCTCCACGTCCGGATCATCCTTGAGATGGGCGAGCGCGTCCGTGGCGTCCGTGAACGGGGAGACCTGATATCCCGTCTCCGCGAGATATCCCGAGGTCACTTTCAGAATAAGCCGGCTGGGGTCAACGAGGACGATCTTCATGCCACCGCTGTTCCACATGACGAGCTTGCCAGAAGCACAACGCAAGCGTGCATTCAGGTCTTACGTCGGATGCGCAACCCTTGTCACGCGGATTGCTGCGCCGCACACGCGGAACAGAATCATCCGAAAGGCTTATCCAACGGTCGAAGGGAAGATATGGGCCCGCGCGCTGAACGGCGCGTAAACAGACGCCGCAAAAAAAATGTGCGCGCTACCGCGCCAAAGATGGGCGGCGTGAGGCGCGGCCGGCCGTCCGGCGTCAGCCCTGCCGTTCGGGCGTCGTCACCCGCAGGCCGTCAAGGGCCGAAGACATCTTGATCTGGCAGGAAAGGCGGCTGCTGGGCCGGACGTCGAAGGCGAAGTCCAGCATGTCCTCCTCCATGGGGGAGGGAGCTCCGACGGCTTCGCGCCAGGCGTCGTCAACGTAGACATGGCAGGTGGCGCAGGCGCAGGCGCCGCCGCAATCCGCGTCGATGCCGGGCACGTCGTTGATGACGGCCGCTTCCATCACGGTCTGGCCGTCCCGGGCTTCGACGACCCGCTCCGCGCCGGACTGGTCGATGAAGGTGATGCTGGCCATGACTCACCCGTCCTTCCTGCGGGGGAGCGGATGCCGCTTGACGCGGGCCGCTCCCGTCTCGGACGGGCTCTTAGAACGTTTCGCGAAAGCGCGCCAGCGCCCCTGAGCCGCAGCGGGGGAACGCGGGCAGGACGGCGAGGCGCGCGGCGCGAAGGGTCAGCGGTCGAAACCGAAGCGCAGCTCGATGGCGGACGCGCATTCCGCGATCGCCTCGGCGACCTCGGCCAGCGCCTTGCCGGTGGGCTCGCCGGCGTTGGCGGCGCGCTCGAGCTCCTCGGCCGCGAAGGCCACGCGGTTGGCGCCGACGCCGCGGGCCGAGCCCTTCAGCGTGTGCGCCACCTCGGCGCGCTCGACCGGGTTGGTCAGCGCCTCGAAGCGGAAGAGAAGGATGCGGGCCTGCCGACGAAACAGCTCCAGCACCTCGCGCTCAAGCGTCCGGTCGCCGAGGGTCTGGCGGGCGAGATGGGCGACGTCGATCGCCTCAGCGAGCGACGCGCCCGCACGTTGTTCATATTGTTCCATGATGCTCACGATGACTTCACTCCACGTCCGCGAAATACGCCGCGGAACGGCCCTGTCGTTACTGATGGCCGTCCATGACCAAACTGGGGCGGAAACGGCTCGAAACGGCGTTCACCAAAGCTTCTTCGTCGGCGTGGCATCTGGGCCACGATCTGGAAGGTGGCTCGGTCGCGTTGAACTCGATCCGAACGGGCCGTTCATCCGCCGTTCACCGCGCCTTCCACGATGGAAAGCCCGAGAGGGTTTCCGAGCGGTGAAGAAACAGGGTTGAGAAATCCTGATCCACATCCCACTTCCCGGCTCGCCGCTCCGCGCGGCGGCCCAACGCCCTTCAAGGAGCGAAATGCGACGCCTGATTCTCTTCCGGCACGCCAAATCCGACTGGACCGGCGAAGCCGCGACCGACCATGAGCGCGGCCTGGCGCCGCGGGGCCGGCGTGTCGCAGGCCCGATGGGGGCCTGGCTCGCGGGGCGCGGCTTCCGGCCGGACCTCGTGCTGTGCTCGACCGCCTTGCGCACCGTGCGCACCTGGAGCCTCGCCAAGGCCGCCTTCACCCCCGCGCCGACCGCCGAATTCCTGGACGAGATCTACGAGGCGTCGGACGAGACGCTGCTGGAGACGGTCCGCCGCACGTCGCCGGAGGTCCAGACGCTGATGCTCGTCGGCCACAATCCGGGGCTCGGAGATCTCACCGAGCGCCTCGCCGGCTCCGGCGATCCCGAGGCGCGCCGCGCCCTGTCCGCCAAGTTCCCGACGGCGGCGATCGCGGTGCTCGACACGCCGTTCGACGGCTGGAGCGAGCTTGGCCCCGGAACCGCGCGGCTCGACCGCTTCATCACGCCGAAAATGCTCGGCCTCGGCGAGGAATGATGTTCGAAAGCCTGGCGCATGAGGCGCGGATCGCCGCGCGCAGCCTGATGGACGCCGCCGCCGGGACGCTGGATCCCACGCTCCGGCTCGGCGTCACCGGCTTGTCGCGCGCGGGCAAGACCGTGTTTCTCACCGCGCTGGTGCAGGCTCTGACCAGGGGCGGCCGGCTGCCGGCCTTCCGCGCCTATGCGGAGGGTCGGATCGCGTCCGCCGCGCTTGCGCCGCAACCGGACGACGCCGTGCCGCGCTTCGAGGTGGAAAGCCATCTCGCGGCGCTGACCGGGCCGGATCGCCGCTGGCCGGAAGGCACCCGCCGCATCTCCGAACTGCGGGTGGTGGTGGATTTCGAGAGCCGCTCCGGCTTCCTCAGCCGCCAGAAGCCCGGGCGCCGGCTGACGCTCGACATCGTGGACTATCCCGGCGAATGGCTGCTGGACCTGGCGCTGCTGTCGCAGGACTTCCGCACCTGGTCCCGCAAGACTCTCGCCGCCTCCGAAGGGCGCACCCGCGCGCCGATCGCCGCCGCGTGGCGCGCCCATCTCGCCACCCTCGATCCGTCGGCGCCGGAGGACGAGATGGCCGCCCGCACGGCGGCCGAGCTGTTCCGGGCCTATCTGATCGCGGGCCGCTCCGAGCGGGTGGCGCTGTCCACTTTGCCGCCGGGCCGGTTCCTGATGCCGGGCGACCTCGACGGCAGCCCGGCGCTGACCTTCGCGCCGCTCGACGTTCCGGCCGAGGGCGATGCGCCCGCAGGCTCGCTCTGGGCCATGATGGAGCGGCGCTACGAGAGCTATCTCGCCCATGTGGTGAAGCCGTTCTTCCGGGACCATTTCGCCCGGCTCGACCGCCAGATCGTGCTGGTGGACGCGCTCGCCGCGCTGAACGCCGGGCCCGAGGCGGTGGCCGATCTGGAGACCGCGCTCACCGACGTGCTCTCGGCCTTCCGGCACGGCCGCAACTCGTGGATCACCAGCCTGTTCCGCCCCAAGGTGGACCGGCTGCTGTTCGCCGCCACCAAGGCCGACCATCTGCACCACACCAGCCACGACCGGCTGGAGGCCATCCTGCGCCGGCTCGTGGGCCGGGCCATCGAGCGCGCCGAGTTCGGCGGCGCGGCGGTGGACGTGGTGGCGCTTGCCGCGGTGCGCGCCACCCGCGAGGCCTCGGCGCGGCAGGGCCGGGAGGAGCTTCCGGTGATCGTCGGCGTGCCGGAGAAGGGCGAAAGCTCGAACGGCCAGATCTTCGACGGCGAGGAGGAGATCGCGGTGTTCCCCGGCGACCTGCCGGCGGACCCGGAGGTGGCGCTGCGCGCCGACGGCTATCGCGGCCGCGCCCAGAGCGAGGACGGCGGCGACCTGCGCTTCATCAAGTTCCGGCCGCCCCGGCTGGCGCCGGAGCGCGGCGTGGTCCACCTGCCGCACATCCGCCTCGACCGGACGATGGAATTCCTGATCGGCGACGCGCTGATCTGAGAGGCCGCACGCGCATGACCGACGATGCTCCCAAACCTTCGCGCCGTCCGGCGGCGTTCCGCCTCAACGACCCTTCCGTGGTCATGGCCGCGCCGGACGAGACGGTGGCGACCGCGCGCGGCGGGGTGGTGCTGACTTCCCAGCCGGACGCCTTCGAGGCCGGCGAGCCGGCGGCGGTCGAGCCGGCGCCGCGGCCGAAACGGAAGCTGCCGTCGCTGGGCGCCCTGTTTTGGGGCGCGCTGGGCGCGCTCGCCAGCCTGGCGCTGGGTCTGTGGGCGACGCGGGTGGTGGAGGATCTGTTCGCCCGCTCCGATCTGCTCGGCTGGTTCGCGTTCGGTCTCGCCGCGCTGGCGGTCGTGGCGGGCCTCGCCATCGTCGCGCGCGAGGGCGCGGCGCTGATGCGGCTGGCGCGGATCGAGGACCTGCGCGCCGCGGCCGGCGCCGCCCATGTGAGCGACGACGCCGCGGCCGCCCGCAAGGTGGTGGACGACGTGGTCGCGCTCTATTCCGGCCGGCCGGAGACGGCGCGCGCCCGCGCCGCCATCGCCGCCCACCGGGACGAGATCGTGGACGGTTCCGACCGGCTGCGCATCGCCGAGCGCGAACTCATGACCGCGCTCGACGCCGAGGCCACCCGCGCCATCGCCGGCGCGGCCAAGCGGGTGTCCGTGGTCACCGCCGTGTCGCCGCGGGCGCTGATCGACGTGGGCGTGGTGCTGATCGAGGCCGTGCGCCTGATCCGCCGGATCGGGACGATCTATGGCGGCAGGCCGGGCGCGCTCGGCTTTCTCAAGCTCGCCAAGCATGTGGCCGCCCATCTCGCCGTCACCGGCGGCATGGGCGTCGGCGACGGGTTGCTGGAGCAGGTGGTGGGCCACGGCCTCGCCGCCCGGCTGTCGGCGCGGCTGGGCGAAGGGGTGTTGAACGGTCTGCTCACCGCCCGGGTGGGCCTTGCGGCCATGGCGGTGTGCCGCCCGCTGCCCTTCATCGAGCGCGCCCCGCCCACGGTGCGCTCGGTGGCCGGCAACCTGTTCGACACGGCCCCGAAGGCCTGACGCAAGGTCGGCTCGGGCGAAAGCTCAGGGGAAAGCGACCGCGCGGATCCGGAGGTGCGATCTCGCGCGCCGGCGATCACGAGGCGCTCCCTCAAAGCGCGCACGAACCGTTCCGCTCATCCACCTGTCCGCGTCGGTTTCGCGCTCGGCCAACGCCGTCTGGTCCCTATGGCCAGGAGCGAGGCGACGGACTCTGGTTGCAACCAAAGTTCGGCTCCAAAGTCCGGCAACCGCTCTTGTGGCTCTTTTTGGTATGCTCCATGGTGGGGCAAATCAGGGGGAAGCCATGGCCGAAGTGAACAAGTCGGGCGATGCGTCCATCGACGGCGTCCTGTGGGGCTACCGTCTCGACGGCACGAACGTCACCTACGGGTTTCCGGACAGCGCCGACGACTACGCCGGCTACGAGGCGATCAACGGCTTTCAGGCGTTCACCTCCGCTCAGCAGACCGCCGTCCACTATGTGATGAACCAGGTCGCGGCGGTGACGGGGCTCACCGTGCAGTTCGTCACGGACGGCGGCTCGGCGGATTTCCGCTTCGCCATGGCGACGACCATCAACTACGGCAACCTGGATGACCGGCTGCACCGCCCCGGCGGCTCCAACGATTCCGCCGAGGCCAATCCGCCGGACCCCACCTGGGGCAACGACTACCAGCGCGGGGATTCCTGGTACAACACGAGCAGCTACAACACGCCGACCATCGGAACCTTCGGCTTCGCGGCCGGGATCGCCCATGAGATCGGCCACAACTTCGGCCTGAAGCACGGCCACGCCACCCAGACCGGCCATGGCGTGACGTTCCCGGCGCTGCCGTCAAACGAGAACGGGCAGGAGTGGTCGATCATGACCTACGCCGCCAGCCCGCTCACCGGAGACGTGCGCTCGAACTATGAGCTGCCGCAGTCGCTGATGATGAACGACATCGCGGCGCTGCAGTACATGTACGGCGCGGACTACGGAGCCAACAGCGGAAACACCACCTACAGCTTCAGCGCCTCGACGGGCGAGATGTTCGTCAACGGCGTGGGGCAGGGCGCGCCGAACACCAACGCCATCTTCCGAACCATCTGGGACGGCGGCGGCGTCGACACTTATGATTTCTCGAACTACACGTCCAACATCGTCGCAAATCTGGGCGCCGGCCAATGGTCGACGCCCGCGGACGGACAGCGGGCCTATCTCGGCCAGTACAGAGACGCTTCAAACAACACCGTCGACTATTTCGCGCAGGGCAGCATCGCCAACGCCAAGCTGTTCAACGGCGACGCCCGCTCGCTGATCGAGAACGCGATCGGCGGCTCCGGCGCCGACCAGATCACCGGCAACCAGATCGCGAACCGGCTGGTCGGCAACGGCGGCTTCGACATCCTGCGCGGTCTAAGCGGCGATGACCGGCTCGAGGGCGGCGGCGCGGGCGACTGGCTCTATGGCGGCGACGACAACGACGCGCTCTATGGCGGCGACGGCGGCGACACGCTGTACGGCGAGGCCGGAAACGACGTCCTGCGCGGCGAGGCCGGCCAGGATTCGCTCTATGGCGGGCTGGGCGACGACACCTATTACGTGAGCGACAACGACTTCATCGCCGAGAATCCCGGCGGGGGCTACGACACCGTTGTCGCCAGCATCAACTGGACGCTCGGCGCCAATCTGGAAGAGCTGCGGCTGTCCGGCTTCGCGCTCAGCGGCTCCGCGGGGGCGGGGGCGCAATCGCTTTACGGCAACGCTTTCGCGAACCGGCTCGATGGCGGCGCCGGCGACGACTACATGGCCGGCGGCCTGGGCGGCGACACCTATGTGGTGGACAACGTCTACGACATCGTCAGCGAAGCGGCGGACGCGGGAACCGACACGGTCGAAGCCTGGGTCAACTACACGCTCAACGCCAATGTGGAGAACCTGAAGCTCTTCGGCGGCGCGCGGGCCGGTTTCGGCAACCAGCTCGCCAACACCATCACAGGCTCCGCCGGCGACGATCTGCTGAACGGCGGCGGCGGTTACGACACGCTGATCGGCGGCGCGGGCAACGACACCTACGAACTGTTCACCATGGCCGGGCGTCCCACCGCCGCCGGTTTCTTCATCATGAGCTACGACGCGGTGCAGGAGGCCGCAGGCGGCGGCTACGACACCGTTCATGTGCAGCGCACCAGCGACCTGTTCGGAACGGGATACACGCTGGCCGCCAACATCGAGGCGGGCGTGGTGGTGGGCGAGGGCGACTTTTCGCTGGCCGGCAACGAGCTGTCCAACAGCCTCGCCGGCAACGCCGCGGCCAACACCCTGTCGGGCATGGCCGGCGCGGACCGTCTGGACGGCGGCGCCGGCGTGGACGAGCTGATCGGCGGCGCTGGCGACGACACCTACATCCTCAACGACTACAACCTCGTCACCACCCGCCTGGGGCAGTTCAACATCCGGTTCTGGCGCTACGACAGCGTGACCGAGGATGTGGACGGCGGAACCGACACGGTCCGCATCCGCTACGCGGGCGAGCAGCTCACCGGCTACACGCTCGGCGCCAATGTGGAGAACGGCGTCGTCGAGGGGACGCAGGCGTTCAATCTCACCGGCAACGATCTTTCGAACGCGCTCACCGGCAACGGCGCGGACAACACTCTGGTCGGCGGCGCCGGCGACGACGTCCTGAACGGCGGTCTGGGGGCCGACACGCTGCAGGGCGGGCTCGGCGACGACACCTACATCCTGTCGGACTTCACCCGTCTGACGCTGAACGGCGTCACCTATGCCTACCACGACGCCATCAGCGAGGACGCGGATGCGGGCGTGGACACGGTGCGGGTCGCGCTGCCGAACGGCGGCGGCTACACCCTGCGCGCCAATTTCGAGAACGGCGAGCTCACCGGCTCCTCCAACGGCAATCTCGCCGGCAACGAGTTGGACAATCGTCTCATCGGCAACGCCGGCGCCAACACGCTGAGCGGCGGCGCGGGCGCCGACACGTTGTTCGGCGGTCTCGGCCTGGACACGCTCGCCGGCGGCGCCGGCGATGACACATATGTGCTGGCGGACACCACGTTCGTTCCCGGTCCGAAGGGCCGGCCGGTCGCGGTGTTCGACACGGTGGACGAGACGAGCCGCGGCTCCGGCGGAACGGACACGGTGCTGATCAGCGCGCCGTCGAAGGGGACGCCCGGCGCCATCGCGCTGACCTCCTACACGCTCGGCGCCGGGATCGAGAACGGCCAGATCGGCCTGTCGACGGCGTTCGATCTCATCGGCAACGCGCTGGCGAACGCGCTGACGGGCGGGGCGGGCGACAACCTTCTGGACGGCGGCGCGGGCGCGGACACGCTCGCGGGCGGCCGGGGCGACGACGCCTACGGGGTCGACGACGCCGGCGACGTGGTGGTCGAGGCGGAGGCCGCCGGTTGGGACACCGTGCGCGCCACGATCAACCACACCCTGGCGGCCAATGTGGAGGCGCTCGTTCTTCTGGGCGCGGCCGCCGACGGAACCGGCAACGCCCTCGCCAACGCACTCACCGGCAACGCGCTGGCGAACCGCCTCGACGGCGGCGCCGGCGCCGACACGCTGACCGGCGGCGCCGGGAACGATTCTTACGTGGTGGACGATCTCGGCGACGTGATCGTCGAGGCGGCCGGCGCCGGCGTCGACCGGGTCGAGGCCTGGGCGGACGTGACGCTGTCCGCCAACGTCGAGAACCTGCGGATGATGGGGACGGCGGCGCTGAAGGCGGTCGGCAACGGGGCCAAGAACATCATCTTCGGCAATGAGGCCGGCAATGTGCTGGACGGCGGCGGCGGGGCGGACGACCTGCGCGGCTTCGGCGGGAACGACACCTACGTGATCGACAATGCGGGCGACCGCATCACCGAGGCGGCCAGCGGCGGCGTGGACCGCGTGGAGGCCTGGGCGAACGTGACCTTGGCCGCGAACGTCGAAAACCTCAGGATGATGGGGACGGCGGCGCTGAAGGCGTTCGGCAACGAGACCAAGAACATCATCTTCGGCAACGACGCCGGCAACTGGCTCGACGGCGGCGGCGGGGCGGACGACCTGCGCGGCTTCGGCGGGAACGACACCTATGTGGTCGACCATGCGGGCGACCGCGTCACGGAGGCTGCGAACGGCGGCGCGGACACGGTGGCGAGCTTCGTGTCCTTCACCCTGTCGGCCAATGTGGAGACGCTGCGCCTGCGCGGAACCTCGGCCATCGACGGAACGGGCAACGCGGGAGCGAACACCCTTGTCGGCAACGACGCCGCCAATGTGCTGGACGGCAAGGCCGGGGCCGACATCCTCACCGGCGGGCGGGGGCAGGACGTGTTCGCGTTCTCGACCGCCCTCGGGGCATCCAACGTTGACCGGATCACGGACTTCTACGCGCCGAACGACGCGATCCAGCTCGACGACGCGGTGTTCACGGGACTGTCGCTGGGAGCCCTCGCCGCGAGCGCCTTCGTGCGCGGCGCAGCGGCGACGGACGGGCTCGACCGCATCATCTTCGACTCACGCTCGGGCGCGCTGTTCTTCGACGAGGACGGCGTCGGCGGCGTGGACCAGATCCGCTTCGCCACGCTCGGCTCCGGCGTCGCGCTCACCCATGCGGATTTCGTCGTGGTGTGAGCGCGGACGCCGCCTTTGAGCGGCGCGGGACGACGCGCGGCCCACCGCGCGCTTAAGGCCCGCAGGCCGGCGCTTTTCGGCGCCGGTCAGGCCGTGCGGGCGGCCTTCGCCTCCGTGAGCTTCAGGCTGGACTGCGAGGCGACGTGCAGCGTTCCGCCGTCCGCTTTCCACACCAGCGCGAGCCTGATGTCGCCGTTTTCGGGAACGACCAGCACGCGCGGGGCGGTCTCGAAACGGATTCCCCAGCCGGCGTCGACGCCCGCTTCGATGGCCCGTTCGTAGAAGCGCTGGAACCGGTCCATTTCCTGAAAGGCCTGCCCCGGATCGAGACGCTGGGCCGTTGTGGCGTCGTCGAACAGCCGGACGATGTATTCGGTCGGCGTCAGCAGCAGCTTCCACAGCACGCCGAGCGACGAGACGGTGTAGGTGTGGATTCTGTCGTCGCCCGCTGTCACGTCTGCGCTCCCCCGGGACGGGCCGTGCGGGTGATCCGCGGGCGGCCTCTTCCGCACGCCATCTCGATCATGACGCGGGGAGGCGTCAAGAGTCTCGGACAATGGACGTTTCGGCCTTGGGCGTCACCCCGCGCCGTCGTCGTTCTCGCTGGACAGCCGGTCGGCCGGGATCGCTTTCGGTTCACCGGAGAGTCCGCCTTCGGCGCGGACGTGCTCGCGCAGCGCGTCGTTGATGCGGTCCTGCCACCCGCGGCCGCCGTTCTGGAAATGCTCGAGCGTGGCGACGTCGATTCTCAAGGTCACCTGCTCGCGCGCGCCAGGCGCCGCGGCGGGAGCGGACGGCGCCGTTGGGGCGGCGGGGGGACGGCTGCGGAACACCGCTTCCGCGGCGGCGCGGGGGTCCTGGGGGCGACGGCTCATGGGACATCTCCAAAGGCGATCAGAGCGAAGCTGCGAAAGCCTGCTCCGGCGGCGGTGGCGAGGCGTCACGGACAAGGCGGACGAACGGGCAATCGCGCACGAAGTCGTGTTTGCGGCGTCAGAACAGCATGCGACTGTGCAAAACGGCGAGGGCACCGCTCGCCATAGGCTGCAGGCACCACATAAAACGACTTTGACGGGACGTTCAAACCGCTGGAGGGATAAAAATGAACACCGCCGCACTGGCCGCCTGGTCCCCGCGCGTTCTCAGCGTGCTTCGCATCATGTCCGCATTGCTGTTCATTCAGCATGGCACGGTGAAACTGCTGAACTTCCCGGTTCCGTATGGGGGGACGCTCGCGCCGCTGTCACTGACGGCGGGCGTGCTGGAGCTGGTCGGCGGCGTCCTGCTGGCGGTCGGCGCCTTCACGCGGCCCGTGGCGTTCATCCTCTCGGGCCAGATGGCGGTCGCCTATTTCCTCGCCCACGCGGGGTCGAGCTTCTACCCGATCGTGAACAAGGGCGAACTGGCGATCCTGTTCAGCTTCGTGTTCCTCTACATCTTCTTCGCCGGCCCCGGCCCGTGGAGCGTGGACGCCGCGCGCCGCTCGTCGGCGGCCTGAGCCGGAATGGAGAAGGGCGCGACCACGGTCGCGCCCTTCTGGTTCATCCAGATATGCGGCGGGGGCTTAACCGGCGAAGGCGCGCTTCAGTCGCGCGATGCGCTTGCGCAGGCCGGCCATGGTGAAGCGGTAGGCCTGCCGGAACGACGATCTCAGCACGGGCATGGCGCTGTCGGGATGTCCGGCGATCTTGCCGCCCGCGTCCCGCCAGCCGCGAAAGCCGCCGCGCAGCACAAGCGCCTTCAGCCCGAGCGACCGGGCCTTGCGGGCCGCGCCCAGAGGTCCGCTCTTCGGGCCGCCGTAGAACACCATCGTCTGCCCGGGTTCGAACAGTCGGCTGTGCAGCGGGCTCGAGGGATCGATGATCGCGGCGAATTCGCCGGGCGGGCAGTGCAGCGACTCGCTGATCCAGCCGGTGCGGTCGAGCGTCTGCCAGTCCCGCAGGTCGATGAACACCGCTTCGCCGCGCCGCTTCATGGCGATGGCGTCCCGCGCCTCGATCACGATCGGAGGGGCGCGGCGGGCCGACACGGGCTTGCGCCGACGGCCGAGGCTGCGAACGGTGGAGGAGAGGCCCGGGGAGGGGGCGGCGTCGGCAAGCGCAGTCGAAACCATGCGCGTCTTCCTTGCGGAGCGGCGTTCGTGATGTGACAGGATAACCTTCGCCGCTGCCTGATGTTCCATTGGACTTAAGGATTTTGTCCTTTCGGCGGCGCCGGAACGTTGTCGATGAGGCGCACGCCGGAGATGCGGGCGGCCGCCAGAATGCGGCCCGGACGATTGTCCTCGGGAGCTCCAAGGGTGGCTGCGTCGCGATGCTCCACATAGTCGATGGCGAAGCCGGCGGCGGCGATCGCGTCGCGGGCGTCCCTCAGCGCGGCTTTCGCATCCTCTCCGTTCCCGATGCGCGCGGCCGCGCGCTGGATGGCGCGGTGCAGCGCCGGGGCGCGTTCCCGGTTGGCGGCCGTCAGGTAGACGTTGCGCGAGGACATGGCGAGGCCGTCGGCCTCCCGCAGCGTGGCGCCGGACAGGATCTCCACCGGCAGATGAAGGTCCGCGACCAGGCGCCGGATCACCGCGAGCTGCTGGAAATCCTTCTCGCCGAACACCGCAACGTCCGGCGCGGCCTGGATCAGCAGCTTGGAGACCACGGTGGCCACGCCTGCGAAGAAATGCGGCCGGGCGTCGCTCTCAAGGCCCGCGGAAGGGCCTCCCACGGTCACCACGGTGGAAGCGCCCGCCGGGTACATCTCCTGCGGCGTCGGGGCGAACACCAGATCGGTCGCGACCGTGGCGAGCTTGGCGAGATCGCCGTCGAGATCGCGCGGGTAGGTGGCGAGGTCTTCGGTGGGGGCGAACTGGGTCGGGTTCACGAAGATCGAGACCACCACCCGGTCCGCGGCCCTGCCCGCCTGCTCCACCAGCGACAGGTGGCCCGGATGCAGCGCGCCCATGGTGGGCACGAGCGCGACCCGTTCGCCGGCCGCGCGCCACAGGGCGACGCGGGCGCGCAGGTCGGCGACGGTGGCGACGACGGCGGGGGCGGACATGGGCGGCTCCGGGGCTGGCGGGGTGAAGCTCCGCTTTGGCGGTGGCGGCTTATCAGGATAGGAACGCGGACGCCACGCCGCGCCCGCGGCGCCCGGAGATTGCGTCTGTGATGATTTGGCTGGTGTTCGGCGCCATGGCGCTCGCAGGAGCGATCGCGCTGGGGCGGATTCTGGTTTCGGCCCGGCCGTCCCAGGCGGCGCGGACGCTGCGCTTCGCGGCGTGGGCGGCCTGGGGGCTCGGGCTGATCATGACCCTGACGGGAAAAATGACGCCGGGCCTCGTGCTGATGGGCCTCGGAGCCATGGGCATGGGGGCCGGGGCCGTGTCCCGCCGGAGCGGTTCAGCGCGGTCCGCAGGTGACGGCGGCGGCGCGGCGTCCGGCCGGGGTCCAGACGTCGAGGCGGATGACGACCCGCGGCGCGGCCGACGGGGCGGAGGCGGGGGCTTCGGCGGAGCGGCCGTAATGACGCAGGAGGAGGCGTATCAGATCCTTGGCCTGCAGCCGGGCGCCTCGGCGGAAGAGATCGTCCGTGCGCATCGGGCGCTGATGAAGAAAGTCCATCCCGACCAGGGGGGGACGGCGGCCCTGGCGGCGCGCGTCAACGCCGCCAGGGATCTGCTCACGCGGACGAGCCATCGCTGACCTCCCGCCCCGTCTCAGTTCTTGATCGCGAAGCAGCTCATGGCGCTGCGCTTGAGGGCCTTGCAGGCGGCGTCCGCGGTCTTCTCGTTCAGGCCGGCGAAGCGGGCGCGGTAGAAGGTGGTGTCGCCCTTGGCGAAGACTTCGGTGTAGGGCTCGGCCGCGGCGAGCGCGCGCCCGGCCTTCGACTTGGCGTCGGAGAGCAGGGCCTTCGCCTTGTCGGCTTCGGTGGTGGCGCCGATCTGGATCTGCCAGCCCTTGCGTTCGATCTGCGGTTCGGAGACCGGCGCGACCTTGGGCGCGCCCTCGATGTCGGCCCGGCGGGCGCCGGAGCGTGCGGAGCGGACCGGCGTCGGAACCGCCTCCGGCTCGGCGTAGGCCAGCGCCTGGGCGGGCGCCGCGCGCTCGGCCGCCACGCTGCCGGTGGTGGACGGCGCGCCGACCACCCAGCGCATGGGCTGCGGCGTGCGGGTGGCGCCGACGGACGAGGCGACCACGGGCTCGGCGTCCTCTTCGATCACGCGCGGCGCCGGAGCCGGCGTGGGCGTGACCGCGGCGACCCGGGCGACGGCGGCCGGCGCCGCCACGGGGCGGACCGGTTCGGCGACCAGCTGCGGCGCGGGGGTCGGGATCGGAGCCGGGGCGGCGAGCGCGGCCCGCTCCTCCACCGGGGTGGGCATGGGCGCGGCGGCGACCACGGCCGGGCGGGCGCGGAGCACGGGGACGCGCTCGGCGGCTTCCGCCACCAGCGGCGCGACGCGCGAGCCGGGCGAGGCCTTCGGCAGGTTGAGCGCGATCAGCTCGCGCATGTGGGCGTCGCGGGAGGCGCCGCTGCGCCCGCCCATGACCACCGCCACCACGCTGCGGCCGTTGCTCTTCACCGAGGTCAGCAGGTTGAAGCCCGAGGCGTTGGTGTAGCCGGTCTTGATGCCGTCCACGCCCTCGACCCGGCCGAGCAGGCGGTTGTGGTTGGGCATCGCGCGGCCGGCGAAGTTGAACACGCGGGTGCTGAAATAGCCGTAATAGCGCGGGAACCGGTCCTGGACGGCGCGGCCCAGCACGATCAGGTCGCGCGCGGTGGTGACGTGGGACGGGTTCGGCAGGCCGGACGCGTTGCGGTACACAGTGCCGTTCATGCCGAGCGCGCGCGCCTTGCGCGTCATGCGCTCCGCGAAGGCGCTCTCGGAGCCTTCCAGATTCTCGGCCACGGCGCAGGCGACGTCGTTGGCGGACTTGGTCACGAGGGCGCGGATGGCGTCGTCCACGCGGATGGTCTGGCCGGCGCGCATGCCGAGCTTCGACGGCGGCATGGCCGAGCAGCGCGCGCTCATGGTGAAGCGGGTGTCGAGGCCGATGCGGCGGCGTTCAAGGTCCTCGAAGGCGAGATACAGCGTCATGACCTTGGTCACGGACGCTGGGAAGCGCTGGGCGTCGGCGTTGCGCTCGAACAGCGTGCGGCCGGTCTTGGCGTCCACCACGATGGCGGCGTAGGCCGAACTGGCGCTGATGGAGGCGGGGGCCGCCATGGCGGCGATCGCCGGCCGCTTGGAGCGGACCTTTTTCTTGGCGCGGGCCTCGGCGTCGCCGATCCCGGCGCCGAGGGCGCCCAGAGCCACGGTCGCAGAAAGAAGGGTGGAGAGGAGACGGCCGCCTCGCTTCGATACGCCACACGAAATCATAACGCCTGTCCCGCCTGCTCGGTCCGGCCTTGGCCGAACGTCGTTCGCCATCGCAGCGTTCAGCCCCGGAGGCTTCTCAAGCGGCGCGGGTGAGGCGCGGCCGAGACGATTCCCGAACAGGACGCTGCGCCCCGCTGGTTCGTGCGAGGCTGTCAACGACGCTACGGAGACGCGGTTACGGAGCGGTTAAGCGCGCGTTTTGTGCGCTGCAAAATGTTCGTTGACTCCCATGTTGCAGTGCATATATCACCATCGGCGGGGCGCAAAAGGCGTCCTGTCCCGCCGTCGATCACACCGACCTCGACGGCGCACGCCGGCCTTACGGGTTCTCGGGCGTGCGGACCACGAGCCAGCGCAAGCAGGAGATTCAGTATGACGACCGCGAATTTCGAAGACGTGCAGAAGCTCAGCAAGGAAAACGTCGATCTCGCCCTCAAGAGCTTCGGCGCCGTGAGCAAGGGTTTCCAGGCCATCGCCGTGGAAGTCGCCGACTACTCGAAGAAGTCCTTCGAGGATGGCGCGGCCCATCTCGAGAAGCTGTTCGGCGTGAAGACCCTCGACAAGGCGCTCGAAGTGCAGTCGGCCTACGCCAAGTCGGCCTATGAGGCCTATGTGGCCAAGGCGACCAAGATCGGCGAACTCTACGCGGATCTGGCCAAGGAAAGCTACAAGCCGATCGAGACCGCTCTCGCCAAGGCCAAGTAATTCCGAAATTTTCTGCCGGCGCCGGTGTGCGGCGCCGCGATGAGCTCTCAAGGGTCCGTTTCGGCGCGCGTCGCCGGACGGGCCCTTTTTCGTGTTTCGGGCCGGTTTTTCCGCTCGTGACGCCATGTGGTCCGACGGCCTTTTTTTATCACGCCAAGCGCTTACCTGTGACTGCGGACGGTCGTGGCGCTCTGGCGCCCCCGGAAAACCGGGGCTAGGATCGTGCGAAGCGGCTCGCGTGCGCCGCAGAAGGCGCCGCCAGTCGAGGGAATGATCCGGGTCAGGAGGACCGACCGGGAACTATGAAGGACGGCGCGTTTTCAATCGGCGGCCGCGACGCGGCGCTTGCGGCTTCCATCCGCCCGGCCACGGCGGGTCCTCGTCGGGACGACGGCGGCCCCGGAACGGCGGTGGTCACGCGCACGCGCCCCAAGGTGAAGCGGCCGAGCCTCTACCGTGTTCTCATACTGAACGATGATTACACTCCCATGGAGTTCGTCGTTCATGTGCTCGAGCAGTTTTTCCAGAAGGACCGTGAAGCGGCGACGATGATCATGTTGCACGTCCACAATCACGGCGCGGGGGAATGCGGGATTTATACTTACGAGGTGGCTGAGACCAAGGTCACGCAGGTGATGGATTTTGCGCGCAAGCACCAGCATCCGTTGCAATGCGTCATGGAAAAGAAGTGAGGTGATCCGTTGCCGTCGTTTTCGCGCAGCCTTGAACAGTCCCTCCACCGCGCGCTCGCGTTCGCCAACGAGCGCCGGCACGAATACGCGACGCTGGAGCACCTGCTTCTGTCCCTGATCGACGATCAGGACGCCGCCGCCGTGATGAAGGCGTGCAACGTCGATCTCGAAATCCTGCGCCGCAACCTCGTCGAGTATGTGGACACCGAGCTCGACAATCTGGTGGGCGAGACCAGCGAGGATTCCAAGCCGACGGCCGGTTTCCAGCGCGTCATCCAGCGCGCGGTGATCCATGTGACTTCGTCCGGCCGCGAGGAGGTGACGGGCGCGAACGTGCTGGTGGCGATCTTCGCCGAGCGCGAAAGCCACGCCGCGTTCTTCCTGCAGGAGCAGGACATGACGCGCTACGACGCGGTCAACTACATCAGCCACGGCATCGCCAAGCGGCCCGGCATGAGCGAAGCGCGCCCGGTGCGCGGCGCCGAGGACGAGGCCGCGGCCAGCGCCGACGAGACCGGCGCGCCGAAGAAAAAGGCCGATGCGCTCGAGGCTTACTGCGTCAACCTCAACAAGAAGGCGAGGGAAGGCAAGGTCGACCCGCTGATCGGCCGCGATCAGGAGGTGGCGCGCACCATCCAGATCCTGTGCCGCCGCACCAAGAACAACCCGCTGCTGGTGGGCGACCCCGGCGTGGGCAAGACGGCCATCGCCGAGGGCCTTGCGCTGCGCATCGTGCGCGGCGAGGTGCCTGAGGTGCTCGAGGACTCCATCGTGTTCTCGCTCGACATGGGTTCGCTGCTGGCGGGCACCCGCTACCGCGGCGATTTCGAGGAGCGGCTGAAGCAGGTGGTCAAGGAGCTGGAGGCCACGCCCGGCGCGATCCTGTTCATCGACGAGATCCACACCGTCATCGGCGCGGGCGCGACCTCCGGCGGCGCCATGGACGCCTCCAACCTGCTGAAGCCGGCGCTGGCCGCCGGCGCGCTGCGCTGCGTCGGCTCGACCACCTACAAGGAGTACCGCCAGTACTTCGAGAAGGACCGCGCGCTGGTGCGCCGGTTCCAGAAGATCGACGTAGCGGAGCCCTCGATCCCGGATTCCATCGAGATCCTCAAGGGTCTGAAGCCCTATTACGAGAGCTTCCACCAGGTCCGCTACACCAACGAGGCGATCAAGGCCGCGGTGGAGCTGTCGGCGCGCTACATCGGCGACCGCAAGCTGCCGGACAAGGCGATCGACGTCATCGACGAGACCGGCGCGAGCCAGGTGGTGCTGCCCGAGGCCAAGCGCCGCAAGACCATCGGCGTGAAGGAGATCGAGGCCACCATCGCCACCATGGCCCGCATCCCGCCGAAATCGGTGTCGAAGGACGACGCCGAGGTGCTGCGGGGTCTGACCACCAGCCTGAAGCGGGTGGTCTACGGGCAGGACGCGGCGATCGACGCGCTGTCCTCCACCATCAAGCTCGCCCGCGCGGGCCTGCGCGATCCGGAGAAGCCCATCGGCTGCTACCTGTTCTCGGGTCCCACCGGCGTCGGCAAGACCGAGGTGGCGAAGCAGCTCGCCTCGCTGCTGGGCGTGCGGCTGCTGCGCTTCGACATGTCGGAATACATGGAGCGCCACACCGTGAGCCGGCTCATCGGCGCGCCCCCCGGCTATGTGGGCTTCGACCAGGGCGGCCTGCTGACCGACGGCGTCGACCAGACGCCCCATTGCGTGCTGCTGCTGGACGAGATCGAGAAGGCGCACCCGGACCTGTTCAACATCCTGCTGCAGGTGATGGACCACGGGAAGCTGACCGACCACAACGGCAAGCAGGTGGATTTCCGCAACGTCATCCTGATCATGACCACCAACGCGGGCGCCTCCGACCTGGCCAAAGAGCCGATCGGCTTCGGCCGCACCAAGCGCTCGGGCGAGGACACGGAGGCGATCAACCGCCTGTTCGCGCCGGAGTTCCGCAACCGGCTCGACTCCATCATCGCCTTCGGCAACCTGCCGATCGAGGTGGTGCGGCAGGTGGTGGAGAAGTTCGTGCTGCAGCTCGAGGCGCAGCTCGCCGACCGCAACATCACCATCGAGCTGTCGGACGAGGCGCGCGACTGGCTGGCGGAGCGCGGCTACGATCCGCTCATGGGCGCCCGGCCGCTGGCCCGGCTGATCCAGGAGACCATCAAGACGCCGCTCGCCGAAGAGGTGCTGTTCGGCAAGCTGATGGGCGGCGGCGCGGTGCGCGTGGTGGTGGAGAAGGCGGCCGACGGCGCGACCAGCCTTGGCTTCACCTATCCCGACGGTCCGGTGACGCCGAAGCCCGAGCCCGTGGCCCGCGCCGCCAAGGCCGACAAAGCAGCCAAGGCGGACAAGCCCGAGCCGAAGCGCCGCCGGGCGGCGCCGAAGACGCCGCCGCTCGTGAAGACCTGAGCGGGGCGGGCGCGCCGTCTGAACGCCGGCCCATGTCCGCGCTTGAACCGCGGGCATGGGAGCTTCGGCGCTTTCAAGCCTTGGCTTGGCGAAGGTGGCTGACGCCCTGCGAGAGCGTCAGACAAGGCCCGCGGCTCCGGCGCCGCCGCGTCGAGGGGCCGCTGATCGCCGCGCTCAAGGCGCCCCGCGCGGCGTCGTCTGGGCCGTCATGCGCATCGGAAGGGCTGCAGCTCTTCAAACTCTCGGCCGGCCGACGACGCGGCGCCATCCTCTGCCCGGAAAGAGATGGACAGGCGCGGCGAAACCGTCTCCGCGAAAACCGTCAGGAGACGCTCTGTCGCTGCGGGCCGCGGGGCAGCGACAGGGCGGCGTGTGGTTGCGCCTGCCGCGCGGGAACGCTGTCGTGCGGCTGCAAAACGTAAGGTCGTCGGGATGCGGCGATCCGGGTCTCGCCCTCGGCCGAAAGAACGGTCGACCGCACGAGTGCTCGATCTGATCTTCAGATCGTGGACCGGTGTGCGGCGACCCCTTGGAAGCGATCTGGCCCTGATGTCCGCAGCGCTGCGTCCGCGCCCTCGGGCGCTCCTGGATAACAAGCGACATCGCTCGGCGCGCCGCCGCGTCATGGGCGCCATCCATGCCGGACCGGCCTGTGACGCGCCGTTCCATTTCCACGCGAAGGCGACGCTGTCAGCGTCCGGCGTCAAGCGGCGGGCGCGAGGCGTCAGGCCTTTCGGCTCTCAGAACCGGTTTGGAATTTGAACCAAGCCGTCATGCCCGTGCTTGGTCATCGGGCATCTTGCGTGTCTGCGGTTAACCCCGTTTGGCGTGTTTCCAGCGCTTCGCCCCGCCTCCGCTTCGCGTCCAGGCGCTCCTTCCGCCAGCCGCGCAGCTTGTGGAGATGGGGGGCCTTGGGCGCGGGGCTTCGGGAGCGATCGAACTCAGGACTTTAGCGAGGCCTCGCGCGTCGTTGCGGTCGCCGGCAGGGGGGCTCCACAGCCTGAGCGCGGCCTTTGGGCGGCGGCGCTCAGCTTCGCGGCCGGATGTCCGTCGGAGGGGCCAGCTCGTAGATGCCGCGCGCCGCTTTGACGGCGATGGCGGAGGTGACGGGGCGGACGTGGGTGAGCTCCCATGAGAGCCATCCGTCCTCGAAAGAGCTGGCGCAGGCGGCGGCCATGTCTTCCGGCATGAACGGACGAACGACCGCGACCCGCGCAAGCGCGACGACGCGCCCCGCGTCGTCTTCGTCGCCGTCCTGCCGGAGGAACACCTTGTTCTCGACGATAAGCACGTCCTCATCGGGATGCAGTTCGGGCTTCCAGCGCCGCACCTCCAGCGTTTTCAGGCCCGACGCGATCCAGCTCCCGCCCGGAGCGACGATTGACAGCGCTTTCACGAGATCCCCTTTTTCCTGTAGGCCCGCTCTGCCGTCGGGAGATGATCGGGCGGCCATGACTTCCGGCGCATGGCGTGGCTGAGATCGAAAGCCCCGAGGCCCCGCGCCCGGTTATCACATCGGCGCAGGCGTGCGCAGCGCTCCTCCCGCGCGCGCTGGATCTCCAAGGCAGGGGTCGGCGCCGCGCGCCCAAAAACGGGAAACGCCTCCACCGGTGTGAGCCGGGGAGGCGTTTCGTGTCGAACACGCAGGTTCATAGGTGTGAGGGCCGGCCCATCAGGGCGATCGGCTGCGTAGAACCTGTCGAGCTTTCGATCTGCTCTTCATCGGCGTATCGTCTTCCCGATCGCATCAAGACAGTCTGCTCCGATCTGCAGATGGTCTTGATGCGCTACGAAATCGCATGCGCCGTCAAATCAGATAAATTGTCTTTGTCTCCACGCAAAAGCGCTCCGGATGCGCTTCAGTGTGGTGTGTCTACACGCTTCGGCGGAGTCATTTTCTTAAACCTCCATGCCCGTTGTTGACGATTGAAGTCTGCTCGCCTTGGGATGGATCGTCAAGAGGCGATCGTCGATGCGATGACGACTATGTGACGACGCGCCAGGCGCGCGCTTTGCGCAAAGGATAAAGGATTGCGCCGCTAGTATGCCGCCCGCTTGGGGGAGCGGGAGGGGCGCATCATGGAGCCGAACACACACAAGGCGTTCACGTCCGGCATGCTGTTGCCGGAGCTGGTGTCCGTGCGCGGGCTCGCCGCGCTGTGGATCCTGTTCGCTCACACCACGGTGATGGTGCTGCCGCACGCCTATCCTCACGCGATCGAATACAGCCGCATCGTCGTCGATCTGTTCTTCATCCTCAGCGGTTTCGTGCTGGCCCACATGTACGATCCGGCCTGGAAGGAGGGCCGGTTCCGCTACGCGCCGTTCCTGATCCGCCGCCTCGCGCGGCTGTGGCCGCTGCATCTCGCCACCACGCTCGGCGCCGCCGGCCTGCTGCTCGGCGCCCGGATGATCGGTCGCGATCTGGACGTGCCGCACACCTTCGGCAACTTCCTGCTGACCAATGGTCTGCTGCACTCGGTCTGGCTGACGGACGGGCTGGTGTGGAACTGGCCGTCCTGGTCGGTCAGCGCCGAGTGGATCGCCTATATGATGATCCCGCTCTATTTTCTGGCGGCCGACCGGGTGCGCGGCACCGCGACGCGCATCGTGGTGTCGCTGGCGCTGTTCGCCGTCGCGTCCTTCGCCTCCCACGCGTTTCTCGACGAGAACCTCGTCTCGCTCACCTTCGACGGCGGCGCGGCGCGCCTCGTGCCGTCCTTCTTCGCCGGCATCCTGCTGCGGCGCATCTTCGACGACGTGCCGGCGCTGAGCGCCATGACGCGGCCGGTCTACGCCCTGACCCTCGCGGGGCCGATCGCCGTCTGCTGCGCGCTCGTGGCTCTGAACGCGCCCTACGACGCGCTGTGGCCGCCGATGCTGGTGCTGGTGGTGGGCCTCGCCGCGCGCGCCACCTGGAGCGCGCCGGGGTTGCTGCGCCGCCCGACGCTGATCTGGCTCGGGGACCTGTCCTATTCGATCTACATGACCCACGGACTGGTCATCATGACCCTGTTCAAGTTCGCCAACTGGTCCGGTTTTTCGGCGACGCTCAGTGGCCGGCTGGTCACCGGCGTTGCGGTCGTCGTGGCGACGTTGCTCGTCTCCATGGCGACCTACGCCTGGATCGAGAAGCCCGGAAGGGGCCTGTTCATGAACGGGGTGGAGGCGCTGCAGCGCGCTGTGGCGCGCTCGAGGCGGGCGGTCGGCTGATCGGTCGCCGCCCGAAGGCATGGAGCGCGGCGCCAGGCGCTCCATGCCGGAAAGCCTGAGCGAGATTACTCGCTGGGCTTGCAGTTTTCGGGCGCGTCCGCGCCGGGCTTCGGAACCTCGGCCTTGGCGTCGTAGACCTTGAACTTGCCCTTCAGGTCGTCCGTCAGCCACTCGCCGGCGTCCGCCGGGTCGTCCTTGTAGAGGTGGCGGACCCAGGCCATGGCGAGCAGCATCTCGTCCACGTTGAGCGCGCCGTACATCGGGCCCATCTGGCCGGTGGCGCCGCCGAAGATGATCTCGAAGAAGCCCTTGTCCGTCGCGCCCTGGGGATAGGTCCAGTAGCTGTCGTTGAGGCCCGGCCCGAGCTTGCCTTCGGCCTTCTGGCCGTGACAGCCGGAACACATGGCGAGGTAGAGCTCCTGGCCTTTGGCCAGACAGTTCTTGTCCTCGTTGTAGGGGTTCACGCCGGTCTGCAGAAATTTCTTGAACGCTTCGGTGTCCTTGCCCTCGTCGCCGGCGTCCTCGAGGTTCAGCACTTCGCCGGTGATGGCGTTGTTGAAGGTTATCTCGGCGTGAGCGGCCATGCCGCCGGTCGCCAGCATGATGGCGGCCAGAGCGGCCTTGGTCATAAGACCCTTGCTCATGCGTTTCTCCCATATGTTGTTTGGCGCGCGACGGACGCGACGCCCGCCATGTCAGGAGGGCGACGCCGCAGCGCCATGGGCGGCGACATAAAGCAAGTCGAACAGGTTTGAACGGTTCTGATGCTCAAGTTCTTGTTAGAATATTTTCACAAAATAATATTATTATGTATGTTTTGTAATGTCATATTGCGATAAGTTATTGATTATGCAGTATGTGACGCATTTGTGAACACGGCGTGATCGCGTTATTTAGCCGCTAGTCTGAAGAGTTCGGCGCAACAGCGTCATTCTTACGAAATCAACCAGATCATCTTCAGATGTAGTCGAAAGATTGGGCGGATGACGCGCAGGCTGCGCGGCGATGGCGCGCCGTTCGCCGCGACAGGCCGCCGGGGCGCCGCGTCACAAAGCAAAAGGGCCAAAGCGGAGGCTTTGGCCCTTTTGATCCGGGTCTGCGTCGCAGGGCGCTGGCGTCACTTGCTCGCGCCCCGACGGCTCTCGTCCAGCGCCGCCTGATGGTACCAGGAGCCGCATTCCACCCGCGGAGGCTCCGGCGCCTGAATCCGAGGCTGTGCATTAAATCTGCCCATGCCAGCGCGTCCGCCGGCAGGAAAAGCCAAGACCTGCGCCGTTTGTTGATGTTCTGCATGTCTCATCGTTCATGTCTCCAAGCCTGAGCTGCGCCTTCGCGCGGCCCGATGACATCACCCGAACAGGTGATGCCTGATTTATGTACATTGAATGCATGCTTCGTCCAGTGGGAGAGTAAAATTTCAGCACCGAATAGTTTGCGTCATTTGACGCCAACTTAGGTCAGTGCTGCATGCCTTCGGTGAACGCGGCGTCATGCCTATAAAATGGTCATGGCGGTTCGGTTTTTCAAATCGGGCGGGCGCGCAGGCCGCCTCGTCGAGCGATCCTTGAGGGGAGGCTCAGCTTCGGCGGGCCGTGAAAGGCCGCGAATTTTCGCGGCCGATCAGGCAGTTCCCGGCTGCGGCCGACGCCCGGCGGCGGGTCTTCGACCAGGTCGATCTGAAGTTGGCACGGGAGATGCTTAAGGACTGGCGAACGCAGCGGGGGGGCTCGCCGTCGGCTGCGGATGATCCGCGCTCCGCGCGCACGGCCTGATCACCGTCGAGGGATTTGGAAATGACGAAGTACAAGCTCGAGTACATCTGGTTGGATGGTTACACCCCGGTTCCGAATCTGCGTGGCAAGACGCAGATCAAGGAGTTCGAGTCCTTCCCCACGCTCGAGCAGCTGCCCCTGTGGGGCTTCGACGGCTCCTCCACCATGCAGGCCGAGGGCCGCAGCTCCGACTGCGTGCTGAAGCCCGTCGCGGTCTATCCGGACCCCGCCCGCACCAATGGCGCGCTGGTCATGTGCGAAGTGATGATGCCGGACGGCGTCACCCCGCATTCCACCAACGCCCGCGCGACCATTCTGGACGATGACGGCGCCTGGTTCGGTTTCGAGCAGGAGTATTTCTTCTACAAGGATGGCCGTCCGCTCGGCTTCCCCGAGCACGGCTATCCGGCGCCGCAGGGCCCGTACTACACCGGCGTCGGCTTCAAGAACGTCGGCGACGTCGCCCGCGAGATCGTCGAGGAGCATCTCGATCTCTGCCTCGAGGCCGGCATCAACCACGAGGGCATCAACGCGGAAGTCGCGAAGGGCCAGTGGGAGTTCCAGATCTTCGGCAAGGGCTCCAAGAAAGCCGCCGACGAGGTGTGGATGGCGCGCTACCTGCTGCTCCGTCTGACCGAGAAGTACGGCGTGGACATCGAGTTCCACTGCAAGCCGCTCGGCGACACCGACTGGAACGGTTCGGGCATGCACTGCAACTTCTCGACCAAGTTCATGCGCGAAGTGGGCGGCAAGGAGTATTTCGAGGCGCTGATGGCGCAGTTCGACAAGAACCTCGACGACCACATCGCCGTCTACGGCCCGGACAACCACATGCGCCTCACCGGCAAGCATGAGACCGCGCCGTGGAACAAGTTCTCCTACGGCGTCGCCGACCGCGGCGCGTCGATCCGCGTGCCGCACTCCTTCGTCAAGAACGACTACAAGGGCTACCTTGAGGACCGCCGCCCGAACTCCCAGGGCGACCCCTACGCCATCGCGTCCCAGGTGCTGAAGACCATCTCCGAAGTGCCGACCGAGAAGGCCGCCGCCGCGGCCTGATCGCTCCGCCTTACGCCCGCTCGCGCGGGCGACGGCCGACAGGGCCTCCGTCCGTTCCGGGCGGGGGCCTTTTCCGTTTTCATTCGGCGTTGGCGAGGCCGCGCCGCGTGAGGGCCTGCCGGCCGGAGCGTCAGCCCTGTTCGGCGGGACGGCGGTTCACGAGCCTGACGTCGTGCGCGTCGACGTCGCGGCCATAGGTCCTGCCGGGGCATGATGGAACCCGGCCGCCCGCGTCACCCGCCCGGTCCCCGCCCTTCATGCGTCGGAAGGACGAAGGCCGCGAACAGCGAGCCCGCCTCGTGGTCGATCATGGAAATCCCGTGAGGCGATCGCCCTCCAGCGCCGCCCAGACGCAGGGATAGGCGCGGATCATGCCCGCGACGGACGAGGGCTTGAGCTCCAGTCCAGTCGATCCGTTCGCGAGCGTGAGGACGTTCGCGCGCGTCGGCCGCCCGCGCGGGGCGGATCAGGGCGTCCACGGTTTCGAACGCCTTTCGTGCGCGTCGCCGACGAACGAAAAAGGGGGCGCCCGAAGGCGCCCCCTGGATTCTCGGATCGAGAGCCGGTCCGTTCAGACCGAATAGTACATGTCGAACTCGACCGGGTGCGGCGTGTGCTCGAAGCGGATGACCTCCTTCATCTTCAGCTCGATGAAGCTGTCGATCTGGTCGTCGGTGAACACGCCGCCCTTCTTCAGGAACTCGCGGTCCTTGTCGAGGTTCTGCAGCGCTTCGCGCAGCGAGGCCGAGACGGTCGGGATCTTGCGCAGCTCCTTCGGCGGCAGGTCGTAAAGATCCTTGTCCATGGCCGGGCCCGGATCGATCTTGTTCACGATGCCGTCGAGGCCGGCCATCAGCAGCGCGGCGAAGGCGAGGTAGGGGTTCGCGGTCGGATCGGGGAAGCGGACCTCGACGCGCTTGGCCTTCGGCGAATTGGTCCACGGAATGCGGCAGGAGGCGGAACGGTTGCGGGCGGAGTAGGCCAGCAGCACCGGCGCCTCGAAGCCCGGCACCAGCCGCTTGTAGCTGTTGGTGGACGGGTTGGTGAAGGCGTTCAGCGCCTTGGCGTGCTTGATGATGCCGCCGATGTACCACAGGCACTCCTGGCTGAGGCCGGCGTACTTGTCGCCCGCGAACACCGGCTTGCCGTCCTTCCAGATCGACTGGTGGACGTGCATGCCCGAGCCGTTGTCGCCGTAGACCGGCTTCGGCATGAAGGTCGCGGTCTTGCCGTAGGAATGCGCCACCTGGTGGATGCAGTACTTGTAGACCTGCAGATGATCGGCGATGCGGACGATCTTCTCGAACTTCAGGCCGAGTTCATGCTGGGCCGAGGCCACCTCGTGGTGGTGCTTCTCCACCGTGGCGCCCATGGCCGCCATGGCCGCCAGCATCTCGCCGCGCATGTCCTGCTCGCTGTCCACCGGCGGCACGGGGAAGTAGCCGCCCTTGGTGCGCACGCGGTGGCCGAGGTTGCCGGTCTCGTACTCGGTGTCCGAATTGGTCGGAAGCTCGACGGAGTCGAGCCGGAAGCCGGTGTTGTAGGGCGTGGCCGAGAAGCGCACGTCGTCGAACACGAAGAACTCGGCCTCGGGTCCCACATAGACGGTGTCGCCGATGCCGAGCGACTGCAGGTAGACCTCGGCCTTCTTCACCGTGCCGCGCGGGTCGCGCTCATAGGGCTCGCCGGTGGTGGGCTCGAGCACGTCGCAGACCACGGACAGGGTGGTGGCGGCGAAGAACGGATCGAGGCAGGCGGTGGCCACGTCCGGCATCAGCAGCATGTCGGACTCGTTGATGGCCTTCCAGCCCGCGATCGACGAGCCGTCGAACATCTGGCCTTCCGCGAAGAAGTCCTCGTCGACCATGGAAATGTCGAACGTGACATGCTGCCACTTGCCATTGGGGTCGGTGAATCGGAGATCGACATACTTGACGTCGTTCTCTTTAATGAACGCGAGAACGTCCTGAGCCGTATTCATCGCTATTCTATCCTTGTCCTTGTTCAGGATTGTTTTTATGCGTCCCTGGGCTCCGCCGGAGCGGCTCAGATCGCGTCGAGGCCGCTTTCGCCGGTGCGGATGCGGATCGCTTCCTCGACAGGCGATACGAAAATCTTGCCGTCGCCGATGCGTCCGGTCGCGGCGGCCTTGCGGATCGCCTCGACCGCGCGCTCCACGACCTCGTCGCCGATCACCACCTCGATCTTCACCTTCGGCAGGAAATCGACGACGTATTCCGCGCCGCGATAGAGTTCCGTGTGCCCCTTCTGACGGCCGAAGCCCTTCGCCTCGGTCACGGTGATGCCCTGAACGCCGACGTCCTGAAGGGCCTCCTTCACCTCGTCAAGCTTAAACGGCTTAATGATCGCTTCGATCTTCTTCACTTCCGGGAGCTCCTCCGTGTCGCGCTCGGCGCGCGCCCGTGCCGTCGCAGGCAGGGAACGGTGCCATCTAAGCACCAAGCGTGCCAACATTCCTACCCGTCCGAAACGCGCGTAGGGTCTAGCGGGCCGCAGGACGCGTCTTTGTTCTGGAGCGATTTCCCACGATGTTAATGTCTATAAAATGTGCATAACGACTAAAAAATATGCGTCACTGCGCCGTCATATGCGGCGTTGCAGCGCGAGAATTGAGCAGGGCGGCTTTTCCGCAGAGGAGGGGCAAGATTTTCGCGCCCTGAGCGCGTGGTCATGAGTCTGGAGCTTCTGGCCTGCGCCGAGATGACGGAGGCGGATCGCCGCGCCGTAGCGGCGGGCGTCTCGGGCGCGGCGCTGATGGAGGCTGCGGGCGCAGCCGTGGCGCGTCGGGCGCGGGAGCTGTGGCCCGCCGCGCGCCGGATCCTGGTGCTGGCCGGGCCCGGCGCCAATGGCGGCGACGGCTATGTGGCCGCACGCCGGCTGGCGGAGCGGGGCCTTGCGGTCACGGTCGCGGCGCTGGTTCCGCCGGAGCGTCTGTCGGGCGACGCCGCGTTCATGGCCTCGCGCTGGTCGGGAGCCGTCACGCCGATCGCGGACGCGGATTTCGGCGCGGCGGACGTCATCGTCGACGCGCTGTTCGGCGCAGGCCTCTCCCGCCCGCTGGAGGGCGCGGCGGCGGACGCGGCGGAGCGCGCGAACGCGTCCCGGACGCCAATTCTCGCCGTCGACGTGCCGAGCGGCCTCCATGGCGATCTCGGCGCTCCGCTGGGGCGGGGGCCGGTCGTCCGGGCGGCCGCCACCGTCACCTTCGTGCGGCCGAAGCCCGGCCATGTCCTCCTGCCGGGGCGCACGCTCTGCGGCGCGCTTACCGTCGCGGACATCGGGACGCCGGAGGCGGTCGTGCCGTCGCTCGGCGTCGCGACCTTCCGCAACCGGCCCGCGCTGTGGTCCGGCGCGCTGCCGCGGCCGGCGACGGACGGCCACAAATACCGCCGCGGCCATGCGCTGGTCTGGAGCGGGCCGGAGTTCATGACCGGCGCGGCCCGGCTTTCGGCCTTCGCCGCCGCGCGGGTCGGCGCGGGGGCGGTGACGATCGCGGGAGCGCCCGCGGCGCTTCGCGTCCACGCCGCGCATGTGAGCGCCATCATGCTGGCGGAGGCGGTGGACGCGGATGGGCTGGAGAAACTGTTCGGCGCCCGCCGCTTCGCCTCCGCCGTGGTCGGCCCCGGCGCGGGACCCGGCGTGGAGGCGGCGGCGCGCGCCGCGCTCGACGGCGCCGAATCCGCGGTGCTGGACGCGGATGTGTTCACCGCCTTCGCGGGGCGCCCGGACGAGCTTGCGGCGGCGATCCGGCGCGCGCCCGCCCGTCCGGTGGTCCTCACGCCCCACGAGGGCGAGTTCGCCCGGCTGTTCCCGGACCTGACGGACGGCTCCAAGCTTGACCGGGCGCGGGCGGCGGCGTCTCGCACGGGCGCGGTGGTGGCGCTGAAGGGCGCCGACACGGTGGTGGCCGCGCCCGACGGCCGGGCAGCCATCGCCGACAACGCCCCGCCGACGCTCGCCACCGCCGGCGCGGGCGATGTGCTGGCGGGCTTCTGCGCCGGGCTGCTGGCCCAGGGCATGCCGGCCTTCGAGGCGGCGGCGGCCGCGGTCTGGATCCATGGCGAGGCGGCGGCGGGCTTCGGGCCGGGGCTGATCGCGGACGATCTTCCGCACGTCGCGCCGGCTGTGCTTGCGCGCCTTCTCGGGGCGCCGAAGGATTCATGAATTTTTTGCTGCGCTCCGTGGCGTCCGTGATATAGAGGCGCCGCCTCGCGCGCCATGTTTCGGCGCCTGAGGCGCGACAGGCCCGGCGCGGGCGTGGTGGAACTGGTAGACACGCGGGATTTAGGTTCCCGTGGCGCAAGCCGTGGGGGTTCGAGCCCCTCCGCCCGCACCACAGCGTCGGCTCGATCGCCCGCCGCCATTCGTGACACCAGGCGCCGCGGGCGCGCGCTCCCACATCCGGGCCAAGCGCAGCGCCGCGGCGGAAGATTCGAAGAGACCGACGCCCATGCAGGTGACGCAAACCCTCGATGAGGGCCTCAAGCGCGAGTTCAAGGTCGTCGTGCCCGCGCAGGACCTCGACGCCCGTCTGAACGAGCGTCTCGCGACGCTGAAGGACCGCGTCAACATCAACGGCTTCCGCAAGGGCAAGGTGCCGGTGGCGCATCTGAAGAAGCTCTACGGCAAGTCGGTCATGGCCGAGGTCGTGGAGCAGACCGTCGCCGAGGCGAACAAGAAGATCGTCGACGACAACGGCCTCAAGCTCGCCATGCAGCCGAAGATCACCCTGCCGCAGTCGCAGGAAGAGGTCGAGGGCGTGATCTCCGGGGCGTCCGACCTCTCCGTGACGGTCGAGCTCGAGGTGCTGCCGACGATCGAACTCAAGGACGTCGCCGAGCTGAAGCTCGATAAGCTCGTCGCCGAGGTCGCGGATTCCGAGGTGGACGAGGCCGTGGAGCGCGTCGCCAAGCAGAACGCGGCCTACGCCGCCAAGGCCGAGGGCGAGGGCGCCGCGAACGGCGACCGCCTGACCATCGACTTCGTGGGCAAGATCGACGGCGAGCCCTTCGACGGCGGTTCGGCCGAAGGCCAGCAGATCGAGATCGGCGCCGGCCGCTTCATCCCCGGCTTCGAGGAGCAGCTCGTCGGCGCCACGGCGGGCGAGCAGCGCGTCCTCAACGTGACCTTCCCCGCGGACTACGGCGCGGACCACCTCGCCGGCAAGGCCGCGACCTTCGACGTGACCGTCACCGCGGTCGAGGCCCCGGGCGAGATCAAGATCGACGACGAGCTGGCCAAGAGCCTCGGCCTCGACGATCTGGCGGCGCTGAAGGCCACGATCCGCGAGCAGATCGCCAGCCAGTACGCCCAGTTCTCCCGCCAGAAGGTGAAGCGCGAGCTGCTGGACGCCCTCGACGCCCAGTACGACTTCGATCTGCCCCCGACCCTGGTCGAGCAGGAGTTCGACAACGTGTGGCGTCAGGTCGTGGCCGACCTGGAGCGCAACGGGCGCAGCTTCGCGGACGAGGACACCACCGAGGACGACGCCCGGGCCGAGTACCGCAAGATCTCCGAGCGCCGCGTGCGTCTCGGCCTCGTGCTGGCCGAGATCGGCGAGAAGCATGAGGTCAAGGTCACCGACGACGAGGTGACCCGCGCCCTGATCGAGCGCGCCCGGCAGTTCCCCGGCCAGGAGCGGCAGGTGTGGGACTTCTACCGCCAGAGCCCCGAGGCGCTGGCCGAACTGCGCGCGCCGATCTTCGAGGACAAGGTCGTCGACCAGATCCTCGGTCAGGCGACCGTGACCGAGCGTCAGGTCTCCAAGGAGGAGCTGATGGCCGATCCGGACGCCGATGAGGCGGACGCCAACGGCGGCCGGTCGGCCGAGGACCGCAAGGCGGCCCAGCGCCGCGAGAAGCGCGCCGCGGCCAAGGCCGCCGCGCAGACCGAGACGAACACGGACGCCGAGCCCTCCGCTTGACGTCGCGCCCTCAGGGGCGTCCATTGCCGCGAGCCAAGCGCGCCGCGTCGCCGGATTCCGGCGGCGCGGCGCAGCCATCTTGAGGACGAGATTCGACGATGCGCGACTTTCAGGACCTGACCACCAACTTCCTGATCCCCATGGTGATCGAGCAGACCAATCGGGGCGAGCGTTCGTTCGACATCTATTCGCGCCTGCTGAAGGAGCGAATCATTTTCCTCTCCGGACCGTTCAACGACGACATGGCGGCGGTGATCTGCGCCCAGCTGCTGTTCCTTGAAGCGGAGAATCCGAAGAAGGAGATCGCGCTCTACATCAACTCGCCGGGAGGCGTGGTTACCTCCGGCCTCGCGATCTACGACACCATGCAGTACATCCGGCCGGCGGTGGCGACGCTGTGCATGGGGCAGGCGGCCTCCATGGGCTCGTTCATCCTCATGGCCGGCGAGAAGGGCCTGCGCGCCGCGCTGCCGAACGCGCGCATCCTCGTGCACCAGCCCTCCGGCGGCTTCCAGGGCCAGGCCTCGGATATCGAGCGCCACGCCGAGGACATCGTGCGCATCAAGCGCCGGCTGAACGAGATCTACGTGAAGCACACCGGCCGCTCCTACGAGGAGATCGAGCGCACGCTCGACCGCGACACCATGCTCACCGCCGATCAGGCCCGGGACTTCGGCCTGATCGACCAGGTGGTCGAGCGCCGTCCGGGCGAAGGCGACTCCGACACCGCGAGCGCGTGAGCGCAAGCTGTCGCCGGCCTGTCTTACGCGCTGCGCGCGGCTGTTGCCGCGCGCGCCCATCCGCGTATCATGTCCGGCGGCGTTGCGTCGCAGCCGCGCCGTCCCCATGTGACGGCGCCGATTGATTAAGCTCTCAATCGGCATATGACATCTGGATGAAGCGGCGGGGCACGGGCCGTCGGCTTCGACCCGAAAGGGGTGATATGATGAGCAAGGTCGGCGGCGGAGACGCCAAGAACACCCTCTACTGCTCCTTCTGCGGCAAGAGCCAGCACGAGGTGCGCAAGCTGATCGCGGGTCCGACCGTGTTCATCTGCGACGAGTGCGTCGAACTCTGCATGGACATCATCCGGGAGGAGAACAAATCCTCGCTGGTGAAGTCCCGCGACGGAATCCCCACGCCGAAGGAGATCCGCAAGGTCCTCGACGACTACGTCATCGGGCAGGACCACGCGAAGAAGGTGCTGTCGGTCGCGGTTCACAACCATTACAAGCGTCTGAACCACGCCACCAAGCACAACGACGTGGAGCTGGCGAAGTCCAACATCCTGCTGATCGGGCCGACCGGCTGCGGCAAGACCCTGCTGGCGCAGACGCTCGCTCGCATCCTCGACGTGCCCTTCACCATGGCCGACGCCACCACGCTGACCGAAGCCGGTTACGTGGGCGAGGACGTGGAGAACATCATCCTGAAGCTGCTTCAGGCCGCCGACTACAACGTCGAGCGCGCCCAGCGCGGCATCGTCTACATCGACGAGATCGACAAGATCAGCCGCAAGTCCGACAACCCGTCGATCACCCGCGACGTGTCGGGCGAGGGCGTGCAGCAGGCGCTGCTGAAGATCATGGAGGGCACCGTGGCCTCCGTGCCGCCGCAGGGCGGGCGCAAGCATCCGCAGCAGGAGTTCCTGCAGGTGGACACGACCAACATCCTGTTCATCTGCGGCGGCGCCTTCGCCGGCCTCGACAAGATCATCTCGTCCAAGGGGCAGGGCACCTCCATCGGCTTCGGCGCCAAGGTCAAGGCGCCGGACGACCGCCGCACCGGCGAGATCTTCCGCCATGTGGAGCCCGAGGACCTGCTGCGCTTCGGCCTGATCCCGGAGTTCGTCGGCCGTCTGCCGGTGCTGGCGACGCTGGAGGATCTGGACGAGGAGGCGCTGAAGACCATCCTCACCGAGCCGAAGAACGCGCTCGTGAAGCAGTACCAGCGCCTGTTCGAGATGGAGAACGTGGAGCTGTCCTTCGCCGAGGAGGCGCTCACCGCCATCGCCCGCAAGGCGATCGAGCGCAAGACCGGCGCCCGCGGCCTCAGGTCGATCATGGAGCAGATCCTGCTCGACACCATGTTCGACCTGCCGGGCCTTGAGGGCGTGGAGCAGGTGGTCATCTCCGGCGAGGTGGCCGACGGCAAGGGCCGTCCGCTCTACATCTACGCCGACCGGGCGGGCGAGGCGGCCCCCGCCAGCGCCTGATCTTTCGGCGTGAACGCCTTAACGATCCCGATGCCCGCGGCCCCGGCCGCGGGCGTTTTTGTTTGCGCCGCCGCATCGCCGCCGTCCCGCCGTGGAACGGACCATTGACACCCCTCGGGCGCATGGCCACCTAATCGTCATGAAACGCGAGCGCGGCGCTGTTCGCCGCGTAAGCTCCCTCTTGGGCGGCCGCCCCGCGAGGCCTTAGGCTCGCAAGCGACGGCCGCGCCGAATCGAGGCCAGACTTCGCCCCTTTTGGGGCGTGCGTCGGGGCTGGTGACAAGGATCCGAACATGACCACTTCGCAATCGCCTGCGCCCGACGCCCCCGGCGTCGACGTTCATCCGGTGCTGCCGCTGCGCGACATCGTGGTCTTCCCGCACATGATCGTGCCGCTGTTCGTCGGGCGCGAGCGCTCCATCCGCGCGCTTGAAGAGGTGATGAAGCAGGACCGCCCCATCCTGCTCGCCACCCAGAAGAACGCCACCGACGACGAGCCGACGGCCGACGGCATCTACGACGTCGGCACGCTCGCCACCGTGCTTCAGCTTCTCAAGCTGCCGGACGGCACCGTGAAGGTGCTGGTCGAGGGCCAGGGCCGCGCGCGCGTCAAGGGCTACACCGACCGGGCCGAGTTCTTCGAGGCCGAGGTGGAGCCGCTGGAGGACGTGATCGAGAAGCAGGTGGAGGTGGACGCGCTGTCGCGCTCCGTCATCTCCGACTTCGAGAACTACGTGAAGCTGAACAAGAAGGTCTCGCCCGAGGTGGTGAGCGCCGTCAGCCAGATCGAGGAGCCGTCGAAGCTCGCCGACACGGTCGCCTCCCATCTTGCGGTCAAGATCCCCGAGAAGCAGTCGGTGCTCGAACTCGCCAACGTGTTCGAGCGGCTGGAGAAGGTGCTCGCCCTGATGGAGAGCGAGGTCTCGGTGCTTCAGGTGGAGAAGCGCATCCGCACGCGCGTCAAGCGCCAGATGGAGAAGACCCAGCGCGAGTACTACCTGAACGAGCAGATGAAGGCGATCCAGAAGGAGCTCGGCGACGACGACGGCCGGGACGATCTGGCGGAGCTCGAAGAGCGCATCGCGCGCACCAAGCTGTCGAAGGAGGCCCGCGACAAGGCCGACGCCGAGTTCAAGAAGCTGCGCCAGATGAGCCCCATGTCGGCGGAGGCGACGGTGGTCCGGAACTATCTGGACTGGCTGCTGTCGATCCCGTGGGGCGTGCGCAGCAAGGTCAAGAAGGATCTGGCCCAGGCCGAGGCGCTGCTGGAATCCGAGCACTTCGGCCTTGAGAAGGTCAAGGAGCGGATCGTGGAGTACCTCGCGGTGCAGAGCCGCGCGAACAAGCTCACCGGCCCGATCCTGTGCCTCGTCGGTCCTCCCGGCGTGGGCAAGACCTCGCTCGCCCGCTCGATCGCCAAGGCCACGGGCCGCGAATATGTGCGCATGTCGCTGGGCGGCGTGCGGGACGAGGCCGAGATCCGCGGCCATCGCCGCACCTACATCGGCTCGATGCCCGGCAAGGTCATCCAGTCCATGAAGAAGGCGAAGAAGACCAACCCGCTCTTCCTGCTCGACGAGATCGACAAGATGGGCATGGACTTCCGCGGCGATCCCGCCTCCGCCCTGCTCGAGGTGCTGGACCCCGAGCAGAACTCCACCTTCAACGACCATTACCTTGAGGTCGACTACGACCTGTCCAACGTGATGTTCGTGACGACGGCGAACACGCTGAACATCCCACCGGCCCTGATGGACCGCATGGAGGTGATCCGCATCGCCGGCTACACGGAGGAGGAGAAGGTCGAGATCGCCCGCCGCCACCTTCTGCCCGAGATCTACGGCAAGCATGGTCTGGCGACCAGGGAGCTGACGATCGAGCCCGACGCGCTGCTGGAGGTGATCCGGCGCTACACGCGGGAGGCGGGCGTCCGCAACCTGGAGCGCGAGCTGGCGAACCTCGCCCGCAAGGCGGTCAAGGTGCTGGTGCTGGACAAGGCCAAGACCGAGGTTGTGGTCACGGCCGCGAACCTGGCCGACTATCTCGGCGTGCCGCGCTACCGCTACGGCGAGGCGGAGCTGGAGGATCAGGTCGGCGTGGTGACCGGTCTGGCCTGGACCGAGGTCGGCGGCGAGCTGCTGACGATCGAAGGCGTCATGATGCCCGGCAAGGGCCGCATGACGGTGACCGGCAACCTGAAGGACGTGATGAAGGAGTCCATCTCGGCGGCGGCGTCCTATGTCCGCTCCCGCGCCGTGGACTTCGGGGTGGAGCCGCCGCTGTTCGACCGGCGCGACATCCACGTCCACGTGCCCGAGGGCGCGACGCCGAAGGACGGCCCGTCCGCCGGCATCGCCATGGTCACGGCCATCGTCTCGGTGGTGACCGGCATCCCCGTCCGCAAGGACATCGCCATGACCGGCGAGGTCACGCTGCGCGGCCGGGTGCTGCCGATCGGCGGCCTGAAGGAGAAGCTGCTCGCGGCGCTGCGCGGCGGCATCAAGACCGTGCTGATCCCGGAGGAGAACGCCAAGGATCTGGCGGACATCCCGGACAGCGTGAAGAACGGGCTTGAGATCGTGCCGGTGCGCGTGGTGGACGAGGTGCTGAGCCGGGCGCTGACCCGCAAGCCCGAGCCGATCGCCTGGGAGGAGGAGCGCACGCCGCCTCCCGCCGCGGCGACCGAGGACGAGGGCGCGGGCCTGCGCGCCCACTGAACGAGATGGGCCGGCGGCTTTGAGGAGAAGCCGCCGGCCTTCGTCGTTTCAGGGCTCCGTTCTGGTCCGAGCGGCGTGAAACGTCGCAGTACAGGCTGGAATCCGTACAAAATGAACGAAAACGGCGGACAGCGTCTTGCTCTTCGTGACGTTTCGCGAAAATGTGCCGGGCTCGTTCAGGGGCGCGCGTTTCGCGCGATTCCCCTCAGCATGGAGGGAACGATGAACAAGTCCGATCTGATCGCTGAGGTCGCCGAGACCTCCGGTCTGACCAAGCTGGACGCCGCCAAGGCCGTGGACGCCACCTTCGACGCCATCATCGCGGCGCTCAAGAAGGGCGACGAGGTCCGTCTCGTCGGTTTCGGCACCTTCGCGGTGGTGAAGCGCGCCGCGGGCGTGGGCCGCAACCTGCGCACCGGCGAAACCATCAAGATTCCGGAATCCAACACCCCGAAGTTCAAGGCCGGCCAGGCCCTGAAGGACGCGGTCAACGCCTGATCGGACGCGACGGCGGGCGGCGCTTCCGCGCCCCCGCCCGTCGACCGTTCGGGACACGGCGCGCACGCGCGCCGGACCGTGCGACGGCTGGGCGGTTAGCTCAGTTGGTAGAGCATCTCGCTTACACCGAGAGGGTCGGCGGTTCGAGCCCGTCACCGCCCACCAGCCCGTCACGATCGACAGGATTCGGCGTCTTCGCCGGCCGCCCTTGTCGCGGCGCGTTTGGCGGATGCGATCCGCCCGGGGCCAGCCGCGATGTTCCGCTTCATCCACTCCAGCGACCTGCATCTCGGCAAGCGCTTCGGCGGCTTTTCCGGCGATCTTCCGGGCCGTCTGCGCGAGGCGCGCCACGGCGCGATCGGCCGGCTGGCCCAGCACGCGCGCGAGCAGGGAGCTGACACGATCCTGCTCGCCGGCGACACCTTCGACGCCGAGACGCCCGCGCCTGACGTGCGACGGCAGGCGCTGGCTGAAATGCGCGATCATGCGCCGATCCGCTGGGTGCTGCTGCCCGGCAACCACGATTCGCTGCAGGCGGCCCCGCTGTGGACCGCGCTCGGCGCCGAAGCGCCGGACAACGTGATCCTCGCGCGCGAACCGCGTCCGATCCCGCTCGCCGACAACGTCGTCCTGCTGCCCGCGCCCTGCACCACGCGCCGGCCCGGCCGCGACCTGACCGAGTGGATGGACGGCGAAGCGACGGCTGAGGGCGTCATCCGCATCGGTCTCGCCCATGGGCCGATCCAGGGCTTTTCGGAAGAGCAGACCGCCGCAGACGTGATCGCGCCCGACCGGGCGCGGCGGGCGGGGCTCGCCTATCTGGCGCTCGGCGACTGGCACGGGCCGATGGAGATCGGCCCCCGGACCCGCTACAGCGGTTCGCCGGAGCCCGACCGGTTCAAGCATGACCGCCCCGGCGAGGCGCTGCTGGTCGGGCTTGCGGGCCCCACGTCCGAACCCGAGGTCGCGCGGCTCGAGACCGGCGCCTTTCTCTGGCGCACGTTGCCCCTGCATCTGTTCGAGGCCGACGACCCGGAGGCGGCGCTGGCGGCGGCGCTGCCGGAGCCCGCGCGGCGACGGCGGACGCTCGCCCGCGTCGGCGTCACCGGGCTCACCCGTCTGGCGGGGCGTGCGGCGCTGGCCCACGCCGTGGAGGCCGCGGCCCCGGACTTCGCTTATCTGGAGCTCGACGACAGCCAGCTCGCCACCACCTGCGAGGCCGAGGATCTGGACCGGATCGACCGGGCGGGCGCCCTGCGGGAGGCGGCGCAGGCCCTGCTCGCCGAATCCGCCGACGCCGCGCTCTCGGCGGCGGAGCGGGAGGTGGCGCGGGCGGCGCTCGCCCGGCTGTTCGCTTACGCCCAGATGGTCGCGCCATGAAGATCGAGGCGCTGCGGCTCTACAACGTGAAGCGCTTCGCCGATCGCGGCGTCGCCATCGAGGGCATCGGCGACGGCGTCAACGTGCTCTGCGACGTCAACGAGGCCGGCAAGTCCACCAGCTTCGAGGCGCTGCACGCGCTGTTCTTCCTGCCCCATTCCGGCACCTCCGGCGATGTGCGGGCGCTCCGGCCCTACAGCGGGGGCAGCCCCATGATCGAGGCGGACATCGTCACCGGCGAGGGGCGCTTCCGCCTGGCCAAGCGCTACTACGCCGGCCGCTCCGCGCGGGTGACGGACCTCGCCACCGGCCGGCTGGTGGCGCAGGCGGACGAGGCGGAGAACGTCATCGCGGCGCTGGTGCGCGGCGGCTCCGCGGGACCGGCTGGTCTGCTCTGGGTGCGGCAGGGCGTGACGGGCATCGAGCGCCGCAGCAAGTCCGAGGACGAAAGCGAGCGGCAGGTGCGCGCCAGTCTGCTGGAGTCCGTGCAGGGGGAGGTGGAGGCCGTCACCGGCGGCCGACGCATGGCCGCGATCCTGGCGGCGACCCAGGACGCTCTGGCCGAACTCGTCACGCCCACCGGGCGGCCCAGGACCGGCGGCCGCTACGCTGCGGCGATCGAGGCGCGGGACCGGCTGGCGGCGGAGGTGGAACGGCTCGGCGCCGACGTGACGTCGCTGCGCGCGGCGCTGGACGAACGCGCCGCGCAGTCGCGCCGGCTGGACGAGCTGGAGCGGACCGAGGACCGGCAGGAGCGTCGTCAGGCGGTGCAGCGCGCCGAGGCCGCGTTCGAGGCCGCTCGCGCCCAGACCGAGCGCCTGAAGGCGGCGGAGGCCGAGCTGCGGCTGGCGCAGGAGCGCAAGGGCGCGGCGGCGAGCGCATTCAAGGTCTTCCACGACGCCTTTGAGAAAATGGATGAGCTTTCGCCGCGGGTGGAGGAGGCGGCTTTCAAGCGAAGCGCGGCGGAGGCTCAGCGCGCCGACGTTCTGGCGGCCGTTCAGGCGGCGCGGGCGGGCTTCGACGCGGCCGACGCGGAGGCGCAGGCCGGGCGGACGCGTCTTGACCGCGCCGAGGCGGCGGTCCGGGCGCAGGAGGCGTCGCAACGGCTGACCGAGATTGAAAGGCGGCTGCAGGACGCGGAGGCGGCCCGGCTCGCGGCGGAGGCCGCGGAGGCCGCGCTTGCGCTTCACGCGACGCCGCCGGCCGCGCTGGACGAACTGCAGGCGCTGGAGGTGGAGATCGCGGCCCTGCGCGCCGCGGCGGACGCCGCGCGGCCGACCGTGACGATCGCGTATGAGGCGGGCGCCGCCGGGCGTCTCGTCCTGAACGGGGCGCCGCTCGCGGACGGCGAGGAGCGCGGCTATGACGGCGCCGCCGAGCTGGTTGCGCCGGGCCTCGGCGTCATCGCCCTGCGCTCGAACCGCCCCGCTGCCGATGACAGCCGGCTGGCCAGGACCCTCGATCGTCGGCGCGCGCTGCTGGCGTCGCTTGGCGTGGCGGATTTCGCCGGCGCGCAGGCCCGGCGCGTCCGGGCGCAGCAGGCGGAGGCGGAGCTGCGGGAGGCTCGCGGCCGGCTGGCGGCGCTCGCGCCGGACGGTCTGCCGAAGCTGCGGGAGCAGGCCGCCGCGCTCCGGCAGGCGGCGCAGGCGCCCGACGGGGACGCCGGCGACGCGGCCGCGCTGCGTTCCGCGCTCGAGGCAGCCGAACAGGCCCGAGCCGCCGCGCTTCAGGCGCTGCGCGAGGCGGAGCCGGCCCAGCGTCGCGCCGACGAGCAGGTTTTCGCCGCCGAGCGCTCGCTCGCGGCGCTCGCCGCGGAGCGGACGCAGCTCGACGCGGTTCTCGGGCCGGAGCCCGAGCGCGCCGCCCGCGCCGCGACGCTGACGAACGCGCGCGACGCCTGCGACGCCGCCTTCGCGCAGGCCCTCGCCCGCGTCGAGGAGCTGCGGGCCGCCGCCGCCGACATCGAGACCGTGGAGGCCGCGCTCCGGCGCGCGCGTTCGGTGGAGGAGACGGCGGCGAGGGAAGCGGAGCGGCTGCGGCAGGCGATCGCCGAGCTGAACGGCCGCATCCGGGCGTCGGCCGACGACGCGGTGGAGGAGGCCTGGCGCGAGGCGCAGGAAGCCCACGCCGCTGCGGCGCGGCGGGCGGAGGATTTCGCCCGGGAGGCGAGGGCGCTGCAGCGGCTGGAGGCCGCGCTCGCCGCCGCCCGCGCCGAGGCGCGCGAGCTTTACCTCAAGCCGGTGATGGCGGAGCTGAAGCCGCTGCTGGGCCTTTTGTTCGACGACGCCTCCATCGCCTTCGACGACAGGACGCTGCTGCCCCAGACGCTGCGGCGCAACGGGCTGGAGGAGGACGTGGAGCGCCTGAGCGGCGGCATGCGGGAGCAGCTCTCGGTGCTGACCCGGCTCGCCTTCGCGCGGCTTCTGGCCCGCGACGGCCGGCCGGCGCCGGTCATCCTCGACGACGCGCTGGTCTATTCCGACGACGACCGCATCGAGCGCATGTTCGACGCCCTGCACCGGCAGGCGCGGGACCAGCAGATCATCGTGTTCTCCTGCCGCCAGCGCGCCTTCGCACGGCTCGGCGGCAACGCGCTGCGCATGACGGACTGGCGGCCCGGGGACGTCGCGGCCGAGTCGTGACCGGGCGCGCGCCTTCATTCAAGGGAGCCCCGCGCTCATGACCTACTCTTACGACGTCGCCGACGGCCACGGGCTGCCGCACGATCCGTTCAAGGCGATCCTCGCCCCGCGTCCCATCGGCTGGATCTCCACCGTTGACGCAGGCGGGCGGCCCAACCTCGCCCCCTACAGCTTCTTCAACGGCGTGGCGGGGTCGCCGCCCATGCTGATGTTCTCCTCCGAAGGCTGGAAGCATTCGGCGGCCAATGCGGAGGCGACGCGGGAGTTCGTGTGCAACTTCGCGAGCCTCGCCCTGAAGGACGCCATGAACGCCAGCTCCGCGCCGGTGGCCGAGGGCGTGAACGAGTTCGAGCTGGCGGGTCTCGCCATGGCCCCCTGCCGCCACGTGCGCGCGCCGCGGGTGGCGACGGCGCCTGCGGCGCTGGAGTGCAAGGTCGTCAGCATCACCGAACTTGCGGACATGACCGGCGCCGCGCTGAACCGCTGGCTGGTGATCGGTCAGGTGGTGGCGGTCCACATCGACGAGGCCTGCCTGACCGACGGGCTGTTCGATCTCACCAAGGCTCAGCCGCTCGCCCGCTGCGGCTATCAGGACTACGCGGCGGTGACGGAGGTGTTCGCCCTCCGGCGGCCGACGGCGTGAGCGCGAGGCTTCACAGCGCGGCGAGGATCTCCGCCTGACGCGGGCTGAGCGCGATTTTGGCGCGGAAGCCGTGCCGCAGGCCGAGCGCCGCCTCGGCGGCGAAGGCCTCGTCGTCCAGGTCCGCCGGCGCGTCGATCGCCGGCACGTCGAGGGCGGCGGCCGCGAACAGCACCTGCGACCGGGCGTGGCGCAGCGGCTCGATCCAGCCGCCGCACGGGTCGCGCGCCTCGGCCGCGCCGAGATCGGCGGCGAGCGCCGCCGCGTCCCAGCCGAGCGCGGCGAGCCGCGGGCGCCGGCCGGCGAGGGCGGGCAGGGCGAGCAGACCGGCTGCGCCTGCGACCAGGGCGACGATCGCGAGCGCCCCGTCCGCGCTCCCCGCCCGGGCCTCGGCCACGGCGAGCCGCGCCGCGAGCCGTTCGATGTCGGCGGAGGCGCGAAGGCGGCGCAGAAGCACGCCCGCGGCGCCGTGGCGGGCGGCCCGGGCCAGCGCGTCGTCGACGCCCTTCGCGTCGAGATCGTCCACCGTCAGATAGAGCGGCGGAGCGCCCGACGGCCATGGCGCGCCGAGCGCGGAGGGATTCGCGATCCAGCCGGCGACGCCGTGGGAGCGGCTGGTCAGGTCGTCGGTCGGCAGGGTCTGAGCGGAGAGCAGGGCTTTCACGTCCAATCTCCTCGAAATCGAACGGCCATCGCCGGGACGCCAGCGGCGTTTCCGCCATGGTTAACGGGGGATTTACCATAACGGCGGCAGGATGGTCACAGGCGCCGGACCGGCGCCGTTCGGGACCCGCGCCACGCCCATGCAGCTACTGTCTCCCGCTGACGCCGCAGGCCGCGTCACCGCCGCTCTGAAGTCCGCGGCCGACGCCACCGGCGCGGGGTTCGACTATCTGATGCGGACGGCCCAGCGGGAGTCGTCGCTCAACCCCTCCGCCAAGGCGCCCACCTCGTCCGCGCGCGGGCTGTTCCAGTTCATCGACCAGACCTGGCTGCAGGTGCTGAAGGAGGACGGGCCCCAGCTCGGCCTCGCCGCCGAGGCGGCGGACGTGACCCGCTCCGCCTCCGGCCGCTACGACGTGGCGGATCCCGCCCGCAAGGCGCAGATTCTGGCGCTGCGCGACGATCCCGCCGCCTCCGCCCTTCTCGCGGGCGCCTTCACCCGCCGCAACGCGGCGACGCTGCAGGGCGCGCTCGGCCGCGCGCCCACCGAGGGCGAGCTTTACGCCGCGCACTTTCTCGGCGCCCGCGGCGCGGTCGATCTGGTCCAGCGCGCGGAGGCCACACCCAACGCCTCCGCCGCCGCCGCCTTCCCGGCGCAGGCCTCCGCCAACCGCGCGATCTTCTATGAGCGCGGCCAGCCGCGCAGCCTCGGCGAGGTCTACGCGCGGCTCACCGCTGGCGGCGGCGCGACGGCGGCGCAGATGAAGGCGCCGGCCGCCCTCGCGCTGCAGGAGGCCGCGGCGGACGACGCCCCGCTCGCCTACAACGGCGGCGTCGAGGACGACGGCCGCGCCTTCCATTCGCTGTTCAAGACCGGGCGCCGCACGCCGGTGTCGTCCTATGTCTCGCAGGCGTGGTCGTCCTTCGCGGCCTCGGGCGAGGACGCGCATCCGCTGCGCCGGGTGGCGGCGCCGGCGGGCGTCGTCGCCGTGACGACGCCTGTGACCGCGCAGGCCTACGCCGCGGAGCCTTCGGCCGCGGCCGCGCACGCCCAGACGACGGCGCCCGTGCGCCGTCGCGCCGCCAAAACGGCGATTCCGGCTGCGGCCGCGGGCGCGCCGCTCGATCTCACGACGTTCCGCAAGGCCGATCCGGCCACGGCCATGGCCACGCGCCGCACGGGAGGCCGCTCATGATCGTCGAACGCTATTTCGAATGGGTCGAGAGCGCGCCCGCGGCGCTCAGGGCCGAAGCCGCCGGGGCGCTGGCGCGCACCTACCGCCATGGCGATCTGGACGCCGCCCTGCGCGCGGAGATCGAAGGCGCGCTGATCCGCAGCCTCGACGATCCTCATCTCCCCGTGCGCTGCGCCATCGCGGACGCGCTCGCCTCCTGCGGCGCGGCCTCGCCCTCCCTCATCCTGACGCTCGCCCATGACGCGCCGGACGTGGCCGAGCCGGTGCTGGCGCGCTCGCCGCTGCTGTCCGACATGGAGCTGGTGGACATGGTGGCGCTCGGGGGCGACCGCGCCCAGATCGCCGTCGCCCGTCGCCGCGCGGTGTCCGCGCCGCTCGCCGCCGCTGTGGCGGAAATCGGTTGCGCCGGCGCCTGCGCGGCGCTGCTCGCCAACGCCGGCGCGGTCCTGACGGCCGCGAGCGCCGCCCGCATCGCCCAGCGCCACGGCGCGGACGCCGAGGTGCGCGAGCGGCTCGTGGCCCGCGACGACGTGGGGCCGGAGATCCGCCACATGCTGATGCGGGCGGTGGCCCGCTCGCTGGAGGTCTTCGTCTCCGACCGGGGCTGGCTGGCCCCGGACCGCGCCCGTCGCGCCTCCGACGAGGCCTGCGAGCGCGGCGCCGTCGCCATCGCCGCCCAGGGGGCGCCCAATCTCCGGGGCTTCGTGGAGCATCTGGTGGCGCGGGGCGAATTTGCGCCGAGCCTCGCCCTGCGCGCGCTGCTGTGCGGCGACTCCGGCCTGTTCGAGGCGGCGCTGTCGGTGCTGTCGGGCCAGCCGGCCCAGCGGGTCGCCGGTTTCGTCCGCGACTTCGACGGCCGCGGCTTCGAGGCGGTCTATGCCCAGGCGGGCTTCCCCGCCGCCGCGCTGCCCGCCTTCCGGGCCGCGCTGTCGGCGGAGCGCGAGTTCGGCCGCCCCGAAGGCGCCGGGGCCTCGGCCGAGCTGTCGCGCCGGAGGGTGGAACGCGCGCTCACCGCCTGCGACGGCGGCGTGGACGCGGGGCCGCTCCGGGCGATGCTGCGCCGGTTTCAGACCGACGCCATGCGCGCCGAGGCGCGCAGGGCGTTCGAGCGCAAGGCGATCGAGGCGCCCCGCGCGGCCTGACGGCCTCCGGGCGTCATCGCTCCCGCAGGCGCCGCGCGGCTTCGGCCACCAGCGGCAGGCCTTCGACCCAGACCTCGTCATCGGCGTTCTGGGCGGCGTGGATTTCGGTGACGAGGGCGTCCGCGAGCTCGGCGTCGGTCATGGCGCGGGCGCGGGCGACCTCGGGGTCTTCCGCCCGGGACAGCAGCGAGCGCAGCGGCATCATCAGATAGCGGCCGAGCCCGCCGATCCGACGCGGCGGCGCCGGTCCGTCGCCGCCGTCCCCGAACGATCCGCTCACATCCCCCTCCCGCGATCGTGTCCCCATGAGGACACGACATGGAGCGGAGGCGACGGCGGCCAAGCGCTCGTGGCGGTCACGAATTCTCGCGCGCGCCGCCGATCCAGGTGGCGCGCGCCTCGAGGCCGCCGTCCAGCAGCACGAGGTCGGCCCTATAACCCGGCGCGATCCGGCCGATGCGGTGGTCGAGGCCGAGCCAGCGCGCGGGCGTCAGCGAGGCCATGACCAGCGCGTCCTCCAGCGGGACCCCGAGCGCGCGGACGGCGTTGCGCACCGCCGTCGCCATGTCGAGGTCCGAGCCCGCCAGCACGCCGTCCTCCGTGGTCAGCCGCCCGCCGCCGCGCAAGATGCGGCGGCCCTGCAGCGTGAAGCCGTCGAGGTCGGTCCCGACGGTCGACATGGCGTCGGTGACCAGCGCCGCCCGGTCGCGGCCCTTGGCGAGGATCGCCGCCTTCAGGCTCTCGGGCGCCACGTGGTGCAGGTCCGCGATCAGGCCGCAGAACGTCTCCCGTTCGGAGAGCGCGGCGCCGACCGGACCCGGCGCGCGGCCCTGCAGCGGCGGCATGGCGTTGAAGAGATGGGTGTAGCCGCTGAGGCCGAGCGCCCGCGCCTCCGCAAGCCGCGCGGCGCTCGCCTCGGTGTGGCCGGCGGCGACGCGCACGCCGGCTGCGACCAGCCGCGCGATCGCCGCGTCCGGCACGGCTTCGGGCGCGAGCGTCACCAGCACCGCGCCAAGGCCGGGGCCGGTCAGCAGCGCCAGGTCGTCCGCGTCGGGCGCGCGCATGAAGGCGGGATCGTGCACGCCCTTGCGGGCCGGATTGATGAACGGCCCCTCCACATGCACGCCGAGCACGCCGGGCGCGCCCTCCGCGATCGCGGCCCGCACCGCCTCCACCGCGGCGCGGGTGACGTCCGGCCGGTCGGTGATCACGGTCGGCAGCAGGCCGGTGGTTCCGAACCTGCGATGGGCGCGGGCGATGGTGGCGACGGCCTGGGGCGTCGGCGTCGCGTTCAGCAGCGCGCCGCCGCCGCCGTTGACCTGCACGTCCACGAAGCCGGGCGCCAGCAGGCCGGGCAGGGGCGTCGCGACCGCCTCCGACGGCAGGGCGCCGGCCGGGATCACGTCGACGACGGCGCCGTCGGCGATCAGCGCGGCGACGCCGCTGCGCAGGGTTTCGCCGTCGAACAGCCGCTCGGGGATCAGGGCGTCCAGCGTCATGGGCGCGCGCTCCGCAGCGCGAGGGCGACGGCGCCGTCGAGCGGATCGCCCAAGGGCGTCGCCAGCACGGCCTGCGCGTCGCGGGACAGGCGCGGGGCGTAGACGCCGGCGAGCCCGCCCGCGAGCGCCACCCGTTCCGCGCCCCAGCCTGCGAGCCTCAGCGCAAGCGCGGAGACGCGGGCCGCGGCTTCGTCCAGCAGCGCGGCGGCGGCGGGGTCGGCGTCCGCATGCGCCACCACCTTTGGCGCGAGCGTTCCGAACTCGGCTGGGCCGGCCGCGCCGACCCAGGCGACCGCGGCCTCCGGATCGCCGCCGACCGCCTCCAGCGTGTCGCGCGCCAGCGGGCCGAACGGCTCCAGCCCGTCGGCGGCGCGCAAGGCGTGGCGCAGCGCCTCGCGCCCGAGCGGCGCGCCGCCGCCGTCGTCGCTCGCCTCGAAGCCCCAGCCGCCGATGCGGATCTCATGGTCGCCGGTGCGGGCGTAAGCCACGCTGCCGGTGCCGACGATCACCACGCCGCCGTCGCCGCCGCCATGGGCGCCAAGGCAGGCGATGGCGAAATCCGTGGTCAGCGCCCGGCTCGCGAAGGGGTGAGGCTCCGCCAGCGCCGCCTCCCGGCCCGCGCTCTGGCACACGCCCGCGAGGCCGAGCCCCGCATGGACCCGCCCGAACGCGTCCTGGTCGAGGCCGGCGTTCGCCAGCGCCGCCCGCGCGGCCTCCACGCAGGCGGATATGGCCGCGCCGGCGCCGCGCCGGGCGTTGGCGGGGCCGGAGACGCCTTCGCCCAGCGGCCGGCCCTGCGCGTCGGCGAGGCGCGCGCGGCAGCGGGTGCCGCCGCCGTCGACGCCGAGAAACAGGGCTGAGGGTTCAGGAGACACAGGCGACGGCCTCATTGGAAAAAGGGCGGCGCGGCGCCGGAACCGTGACGCCCGCGCGGCGTTCGTCAGGCATTCGGGCCGGCCAAGGATAGGGATGGGGCATGACCGACCGCGCTCATCGATTCGATCGTGTGAAAGAGTGGCGAGACTACAGCGTTCCGGCCGGCATGGTGGTGTCCTGGGCGGCCGGGATGTGGCTGGTGGTCAATCTGATCGATGTGGCGCGGCTGCTGTCACACTGACGCCGCCGCGGCCTCGTCATCCTTCCAGAGCCAGGCGGCGCCGCGCACGCCGGAGGAATCCCCGTGGGCCGCGCGGCGCACCGGCGTATCGAAGCCGTCGCCGAACACATGCGGCGCGATGGCGGCCGGCAGCCGGTCGTAAAGCTCGTCCACATTGGACATGCCGCCGCCCAGCACGATGACGTCGGGGTCCAGCACGTCCACCACCATCGCCAGCGCCCGGCCTAGCCGGTCCACATAGGCGTCGAGCGAGCGGAGCGCCTCCGTCTCGCCGGCGCGGGCTGCGGCGATTATCGCCTCGGCGGTCAGCGGCGCGCCGGCGGAGAGCGCATGGGCGCGGGCGAAGCCGGGACCGGACAGATAGGTCTCCAGACAGCCCTTGCGGCCGCACCAACACGCCGGCGCGGGACTTTCGCCGGGCCTGTCGCTCCACGGCAGGGGGGTGTGGCCGAACTCGCCGGCCACGCCGTTCCGCCCGCGCCAGGGACGCCCGCCGATGGCGATCCCCGCCCCGCAGCCGGTGCCGAGGATGACGGCGAAGGCCATCCCCGCGCCCGCCGCCGCGCCGTCCACCGCCTCCGACACCGCGAAGCAGTTGGCGTCGTTCTCGATCCGCACCGGGCGGCCCAGCGCCTGCTCCAGATCCCGCTGCAGCGGGCGGCCGTTCATCCAGGTGGAGTTGGCGTTGCGCATCAGCCCGGTGCGGGGCGAGGGCGAGCCCGGCACGCCGAAGCCGACCGTCCCCCGCCGCCCGATCGCCTGTTCGAAACGCTCCGCCAGCCCGGCTGCGCTGCGCAGGCAGCCGTCGTAGTCGCCGCGCGGGGTCGAGACCCGCTCGCGCATCAGCGTGGCGCCCGCGCCGTCGAGCGCGATGGCCTCGATCTTGGTGCCGCCCCAGTCGAAACCGATCCGCAGGTCGTCCCGGCTCATGCGGCGCGGTCGATGCGGGACAGCGCGCCGCGGATGGCGGCGGCGAGGCTGCGGGAGGCGACGCCCGCGTCCGGCCGCACGATCAGGCCGATCTCCGCCGGGGGCAGGGCGGGCAGCCCGTCCTCGGGCCCCAGCCGTCGCCAGCCGGCGGGCACGGAGCTTTCCGCCACGCAGGCCACCGCGAATCCCGCCGACACCGCCGACAGCACGCCCTGAAGGCTCGAGGAGGCGTAGGCGATCCGCCAGGCCCGGCCGGAGCTTTCCAGCCCGCTCAGGATGACGTTGCGGAAGCGGCAGCCCTCGCTGAACATGGCGAGCGGCAGCGGGTCCAGCAGCTCCGGCCGCTGGTCGCGCGGCGCGCACCACACCAGCGGCTCGTAGCGCAGCAGTTCGCCTGCCGGCTTGTCGGGATCGCGGGTCACCACCGCCACGTCGATCGCGGCGTGGGCGAGCTCCCGCTCCAGCCGCACGCTGATGTCGCAGCGCACTTCGAGCTGCACCATGGGGTGGGCGCTCACGAAACGGCCGAGCAGCAGCGAGCTGAACGGCTCCACATAATCGTCCGGGATGCCGAGCCGCACCCGGCCCTGCAGGCTCTGGCCGCCGAGCGCGAGCCGGGCCTCGTCCTCCACCTGCAGCAGGCGGCGGGCGTAGCCGAGCAGCACGGAGCCCGCCTCGGTCGGCGTCGCCCCGCCCCGCCCGCGCTCCATCAGCCGGTGGCCGAGATCGGTCTCCAGCCCCGCGATCTTGGCGCTGACGGCGGACTGGGTGCGCCCCAGCCGCTGCGCCGCGGCGGTGAAGCCGCCGGTGTCGGCGACCGCGACCAGGGTCGCCAGCGCGTCGAGATCGAAATGCCGCGTCATAGGCGTGTCTTGGCCCTGCGGGAGGTTGTTTCACCATAGCGCGACGGCGTGAACCGCGCGAGACTGCGGGCCAAGCGGGAACGCCCGGCGAGCCCCAGCGCTTGACGCGCCGGCCCCGGAGCGCGATGCAGCATCCGTTCATTTACCTATATCACCAAGGAGCCTCCATGTCGTTCACGCTCGCAAAGACCGAACGCCTCGCGGCCATCCTGGCGCAGACTCCCGTCATTCCGGTGCTCACGTTCGACGACGCCAAGAGCGGAGTCGCGGCCAGCAAGGCGCTCCGGGACGGGGGGCTGACGGTGCTGGAGGTGACGCTGCGCACGCCGCAGGCGCTGGAGGCGCTGCATGCGGTGGTGCAGGAGGTCGAGGGCGTGACCGTCGGCGCGGGCACCGTGCTGGAGCCGGAGCATGTGGAGAAGGCGGTGCGCGCCGGCGCCTCGTTTCTCATCAGCCCGGGCTCCAGCCCGCGCCTGATCGCGGCGGGCAGCGAAGCGCCGGTGCCGTTCATGCCGGGCGTCTCCTCGGTCACGGAAGCCATGAAGCTGTGGGAGAAGGGCGCCACCTTCGCCAAGTTCTTCCCCGCGGGGCCTGCCGGCGGCCCCGAGTACCTCAAGGCGCTGGTCGCGCCGCTGCCGAGCGTCCACTTCGTGCCCACCGGCGGCGTCACGCTCGCCAATGCGCCGAGCTATCTCAAGCTCAAGAACGTGGTGGCGGTGGGCGGCTCCTGGGTGGCGCCGCAGGAGCTGATCGAGCGCGGCGACTGGGCCGGCATCGAGGCGCTCGCCCGCGAGGCTGCGGCGCTCAAGGCCCGCTGACGGCGAGGTCCGCTTGCGGCGGACCTGACGCCACCCTACCTCCGACCGGCCGGGGCGCGTTCCGCCCTGCCGCCTGTGGCCGCCCGCCGGCCCTCAGGCCAACCCCGACCGGAGGATTTCGCCCATGCTCGACGCCAAGAAGATTCTCGACCAGTTCCTGGGTTCGGGCGGCGCGCTGTCGCGCTCCGAGGGCGGGCCGCTGGCGCCCCGCGGGCCGGCCGGGACGGGCGGGGGCGGCGGCGCGTCCGACATCCTGAAGCAGGTGGAAGGGTTTGCGCGCGGCAATCTCGGCGGCGTGGCGGGCGGCGCGCTCGCGGGCACGCTCGCCTCCGTGCTGCTCGGCAACAAGGGCCTGAAGAAGCAGGGCGCCAAGCTCGGCGGCGGCGCCATGAAGCTCGGCGGCCTCGCGATCCTGGGCGGCCTCGCCTACAAGGCGTGGCAGAACTATCAGGCCAAGCAGGCGCCCCAGCCCGGCGCGCCGTACCCCTATCCCCAGGTGGAGCATCACCAGCCGCAGCCCCAGGCGAGCGGCCCGGTGCAGGTGACGCCGCCCCCGGCGCAGAGCCCGTTCTCGCCCGCGACCGACGCCGACGAGCAGAAGCTCGGCCTGCTTCTGGTGCGGGCGATGATCGCGGCGGCGCGCGCCGACGGCAAGATCGACCGGGACGAGGTCGGCAAGATCCGCGAGGCGCTGCGCGCCGCGGGCGCCGAGCAGGACGAGGAGAGCTTCCTGCTGGAGCATCTCGGCCAGGCGGACGATCTGGACGCCATCGCGGCCGAAGCGCAGGGGCCGCAGCTCGCCTCCGAGGTCTGGCTCGCGGCGCGCCTCACCATCGACCCCGACACCTCGGCGGAGCGCTACTTCCTGCAGGCTCTTGCGGCCAAGCTGAAGCTCGACAACGCGCTGGTGGCGCATCTGGAGGCCACCGCCGCGCAGGCCAAGCAGGGCGGCGTCGAAGCCGCCTGACGGCGTCCGGGCCGGAACGGAAGCGGCCTGCGCCGCGTTGGCTCTCCGGTTTCACAGATTGACCGGAGAGCCTGATGCTGAAGCGTGTTCTGAAGGCCCTGTTCCTGGCGTGGATCGCCAAGCGGTTCGCGGGACGCCGATCGGCGCCGGCCGGACGGCCCTATCGCCGCTGATCCGCATCAAGGCCGCCGCGCATGGCGGCGTTTAAGACGAGGATGAGGCCCGGTCCCATGAGCCGGGCCTCATGTCATCGCAAGGGAGAGCGTTCATGTCCGAAACCCCTGTCACGCCGAAGCTGCGCGCCCGCGCCCGCGCCCTGTGGGAGGCCGCCGGTTCGCCGCCCGACCGCGAGGACGATTATCTCGAGCGCGCCAAGGAACTGGCCGCGATGGAATCCAACCCCGAAGCCGGGCTGGAGCCCAATCCGCTCGCCGACGGCGTGGTGACGCCCGCCGAACGCGGCCAGCCGGTGGAGGAGGCTTCGCTGCTGGACAATCTGGGCGAGTTCCCCGGCTCCCGGCGCGATCAGGGCCGCGACTGACTCAAGGATCGCCGAAGATTCAGGTTCCGGATTCTTCGGCAAATTATTGGTGGAACGATCATTCTCGGGAGGAGTTGGTCAGGGGAGAGCGCCGGCCGCGTCATCTGCGGCGGGCGCGAAAAACCATCAGGAGGATCTCCCATGACCAACCGTCTCGACGGTCGCCGCATCGCCGTTCTCGCCACCGACGGCTTTGAGCAGTCGGAACTCACCTCGCCCGTGGCGGCGCTGAAGCAGGCGGGCGCGACGGTGTCCATCGTCAGCCCGAAGGACGGCTCGGTTCAGGGCTTCGAGCACGACAAGCCCGGCCAGTCCGTGCCCGTGGACATGGCGCTTGATGGCGCCGACGCGAGCAGTTTCGACGGCCTTCTCATTCCCGGCGGCCTGTTCAATCCCGACGCGCTGCGGACGGACGACGCCGCGCTTGCTTTCGTGCGCGGCTTCTTCTCCGCCGGCAAGCCCGTCGCCGCCATCTGCCACGGGCCGCAGGTGCTGATCAGCGCCGGCGTCGTGAAGGGGCGGCGGATGACCGGTTACAAGGCCATCCAGATCGACCTCGCCAACGCGGGCGCCGAGGTGAGCGACGAGCCTGTCGTGACCGATCAGGGGCTCGTCACCAGCCGAAACCCCGGCGACCTTGAGGCGTTCAACGCCAAGATCGTCGAGGAGTTCGCCGAAGGCCGCCACGACGGCCAGCGCCGCTCCGCCGCGTGACGGGGACGCCGGATCAGGCGATCTGGCGCACTTCGCCCGGCGCGAGCCCGAGTTCCGCCACCTGTTCCGCCGACAGCGGCGAAAGCGGCGCGCTCGGCACGGCGCGGCCATAGGGAATCGCCTTCCGGGCGCTGTCCCGATCCACGATCGCCGCCGCCCAAACGCCGGGCGTGCGGCGGTCGCCCTTCAGGTTCACGATCGGGGCGGACAGCCGCCAGCCGGCCGGGGCGGTGGCGTGATTGTCGTTCATGGCGGTTCCTCGGTCTTCGGCGCTCAGGCGCTCTTCGCCGTGACGTTGTCCTGAACCCGCCGCCGGCGCAAGGATTTGTGACGTGTTGGCGGCGTCACGGGCGGGTGGACAACGTCTCTCGGACGGTTCGTTATGGCCCGGCGCGAACGACGGCGGCGAGGCCAGATGAACGCTTCTCATCAGATGGCGGGCGGGGACGCCCCGCCGCTCGGACCCGAGGTCGCGGCCCATCGGGCGCCGGAGCCTGTGGCTGTAGAGTTGCGCGGCGCCGACGTGATCCTCGGCCCGCTCGATCCCGTCCGCGACGCGGCCGAACTGTTCGCGCAGGTCTCCGCTCCCGAGCATGAGCGGCTGTTCGCCTATCTGTTCACCGGGCCGTTCGCGACCGAGGCGGAACTGCGGGCCGATCTGGAGGCCGCGGCCGCCAATCCCAAACTCGCCACCTTCGCCATCCGCGACGCGAAGACAGGACGGACGCTGGGCCGCGCCTGCTACATGCGGGCGGAGCCTACCCACCGGACGGTGGAGGTGGGCTCGATCCTGTTCGCGCCGGCGCTGGCGCGCACGCGGGCGGCCACCGAGGCCATGGCGCTGATGGCGGGGCACGCCTTCGATGCGCTGGGCTATCGCCGCTACGAATGGAAGTGCGACGCCCTGAACGCGCCGTCCCGCGCCGCGGCGCTCCGGCTCGGCTTCCGTTTCGAGGGCGTGTTCGCCAGGCACATGATCGTCAAGGGCCGCAGCCGCGACACCGCCTGGTTCGCCATGACGGACGACGGCTGGCCGCGGATTCGGGCGGCGTTCGACGCCTGGCTCGATCCCGCCAATTTCGATTCCCACGGTCGCCAGCGTCTGAGGCTGGAGGACATCCGCGCCGCGCTGTGACGGCGCTTTCCTCCCCAAAACGAAAAAGGCGCCCATGGGGGCGCCTCATCGTTCAGTTTTGAAATCGCAAGATCACTTGATCTTGGTTTCCTTGAAGTCGACGTGCTTCTTCGCGACCGGGTCGTACTTCTTCAGCACCATCTTCTCGGTCTTGGTGCGGGAGTTCTTGCTGGTCACGTAGAAAAAGCCGGTGTCGGCCGTGCTCAGCAGCTTGATCTTGATGTTGGCGGCTTTCGCCATGGCGGTCACCTCGAGCGGGCAGGCGCGCGAGACGCCAGCGTTGGGTAATGAGAGCGCGCAACCTACTCAACGCGCCTGAACTGTCAAGTGTTCAGGCGGGAGCGCGCAGGCGAAGCGCGGCGACGGCCGTGAAGACCGCCAGCAGAACCGCCATGGCGACCGGCACGCCGTAAGGCGTCCACAGGTCGAAGCCGAGGCCGAGCATCGGCGGGCCTGCGGTGAGGCCGATCGAATACATGATCACGAAGGCGGCGTTGGCCGTGGCGAGGTCCACGCCGGAGAATCGGGCGCCGAGATGGGCGAGCGCCACGGTGTAGAGCCCGCAGATCACGCCGCCCCAGACCGCCACCCCCACATAGAGCCACCACGAGCCGCCGAGCAGCGGCAGCGCCACCGCGCCCACAAGCCCGATCACGCCGATGATCAGCAGCAGCAGGCGGCGGTCCATGCGGTCGCTGATCAGGCCGAGCGGGATCTGCAGCGCCACGTTGCCCACCTCCATCGCCGTCACCAGCAGGGTGGCGGCCGCGGGCCCGAAGCCGAGCGAGACGCCGTAGAGCGGCAGGAAGGCGAAGGCGCCGGTCTCCACCGCGCCGAAGGTGAAGCCGGACAGCGTCGCGACCGGCGCCAGCATCAGGAAGAACAGCACGCCGCGCCCCGGCGCCGGCTTCTCCAGCGGCGGCGCGTTGTCTCCCGCCAGCATCAAAGGCGCGCCGGCGACCACGAACAGCGCGGCGCAGACCGCATAAGGGAGCAGCCCCTCCTGGCCGATGCCCGCGAGGATCAAAGGGCCGGCGCCGAGCCCCACCGACAACGCGGTGGCGTAGACGCCCATCACCAGACCGCGCGAGGCGGGCGGCGCCAGCGCGTTGATCCAGAACTCCGACAGCACGAACAGGATGGCGAGCGAGACGCCGAAGCCGAAGCGCAGCGGGAACCACGCCCAGAGCGGCGCGACGACATGGAATCCGAGAATGGTGACGGCGCCGAGCGCCAGCGCCACGAACAGCGTGGGCCGCACCCCGATCGCCGCCGCGACGCGCGGGATGAACGGCGCGACCATGACGGTGGCGACGCCGCCCATGGCCGCGTTCAGCCCGATCAGCGCGCCGCTCGCGCCGCGCGCCGCCATGGCGAAGGCGAGCAGGGGAATCGAGAGGCTGAGGCCGACGCCCACCAGCGAGACGCAGGCGATGGCGACCGTGAGCCCGGTCAGGCGCTCGCGGCGGGAGAGGGCGTCGGACGGGGACAGGCAATCGGCGGTCATGGCCGCCGGGATTGAGCACGCCGCGCCGTTCCGCGCCAGCGTCAAAAGCCGATGGCAGGATCGTCAGATCAGATCGGCCGGGCCCTGCGAGCCCTTGCGGTAATAGGGAACGGCCAGGTCCCGCTCCAGCCCGTCGTCGATGCGGCGCTGAAGGTCGTTGAGGATCATGCGGGTGATGGGCGGCAGGTCCAGTTCGGCCGCTTCCGTGAACGACACCCAGACCAGATCCACCAGCTCCGCGTCCGGCGTCACCACGCCGTCGATGCGGTGGGCGACCAGAGCGGCGTCGGCGGCGAAGAAGCGGGTGTCGAAGCGCTTCGGCCGGCCGGGCGGGGTGATGGCGCGGGCGACGAAGTGCAGCCCTTCGAGCGAGGGGAACACGTCGGCTTCCGCGAACGGCGCCCAGGCGTCGTTGCGGGCGATGAAGGCGCCGGTCTCGCGCTCGCCGATCAGGAGGCCGGTCTCCTCTGCGAGCTCCCGCAGCGCCGCGAGCCCGTAGGCGCGGGCGCGGGAGATGGACGGACGCCGCACTTGCGCCTGCAGCCGCCGCTCCACATGGGGAGAATAGGCGCCCGCGATGTTGACGCGACCGTCGTCCGCCTCCACCCGGCCGCCGGGAAAGACGTATTTGCCGGGCATGAAGCGCACGGCCTCATGCCGCTTGCCCATCAGGACTTTGGGCTCCGCGGCCTCCCGGTCCACCAGGATGATGGTGGCGGCGTCCTTGGGCGTCAGGCGCTCGGGCGCCTTCGGCGCAGCGGGCGGAACGACGCCCTGCTCCTCGCCCGCGCTCATGGCCGGGCCGGCCCGTTCGGCTTCGCCCCGGCGAGATGGTCCTCGTCGGTGGCGCCGCCGAAGCCGTGCATGCGAAGCGCCCATTGCAGGCCGACCAGCGCGCCCTTCACCGGCGGCAGCAGCGCCAGCGACAGGCCGATGGTGAGCGGAATCCAGATGATGAGATGCACCCAGATCTCGGGCTTGTAGGCGAGCTCCACCGCCATCAGCCCCGCCACCACGATGTGGGCGACGATGGAGATGACCACGTAAGGCGGGGCGTCGTCGGCGCGCTGGTGGTGCAGCTCCTCGCCGCAGGCGGCGCAGGCCGGCGCGACCTTGAGATAGGCGTTGAACAGCCTGCCTTCGCCGCAGGCGGGGCAGCGCAGCATCAGGCCGCGCTTCATGGCCTCGGGAACCGAACGCGCGTCCGCCGGCTTCTCGGGCGCTGCGGCGTGATAATGGGCGGTCATGAGCGGCGTCCCTTGCCCGATGTGGTCGGCTTCGCCCCGGACGTCCGCCCGGTCGCCTTGGCTTTAGGCTTTTTCCCGTCGGTTTTCGAGCGCGAAGCGGCGGCGCGGCGCAGGCCGCGCTTGCCGCGCCCGACGGGGCGGGACTGCCGACCCTCGGACAGCATCTCGAACCGCAGCGCGCCCGCGACCGGCGCCGCCTCCACCAGCTTCACCTCCACGGTGTCGCCCAGACGGAAACTCTCGCCGGTCTCGCTGCCGGTGAGCGCGCGCGCCGCCTCGTCATGGACGAAGTAGTCGCTGCCGAGGGATCCGATGGGCACGAAGCCGTCCGCTCCGGTGCCCTCCAGCTTCACGAACAGGCCGGAGCGGGTGACGCCGGCGATGCGGCCGGTGAAGCGGGCGCCCACCTGATCGGCGAGGAAATGCGCGATCAGCCGGTCCACGGTCTCGCGCTCGGCGGCCATGGCGCGGCGTTCGGCGGCGGAGATGCGGGCGCCGATCTCGCCGAGTTGCTCGGGCGTGGTCGCGTCCGGCAGGCCGTCCTTCCCCAGCTCCAGCGCCCTGACCAGCGCCCGGTGCACGATCAGGTCGGCGTAGCGGCGGATGGGGGAGGTGAAATGGGCGTAGCGGCGGAGATTCAGGCCGAAATGGCCGTAGTTCTCGGCGGCGTATTCGGCCTGCGCCTGGGTGCGCAGCACCACCTCGTTCACGAGCTGTGCGCTGTCCTGCCCCTCGACACGGGCGAGGATGCGATTGAATTGCGCCGGCCGCAGGTTGCCGGACTTCGGGAACTCGATGTCGAGCGTGGTCAGCAGCTCCCGCAGCGCCTCCAGCTTTTCGAGCGAGGGCGCGTCATGGACGCGGTAGATCAGCGGCGTGCGCTTCTGCTCCAGCGTCTCGGCCGCGGCGACGTTGGCGAGGATCATGAACTCCTCGATCAGCCGGTGCGCGTCGAGCCGCACCGGCGTCGTCACATGGTCGAGCGCGCCGTCCGGCTTCAGCACCAGCTTGCGTTCTGGGATGTCGAGGTCGAGCGGGCCGCGGGCGTCGCGCGCGGTCTTCAGCGAGGCGTAGGCCGCCCAGAGCGGGCGCAGCACCACATCGAGCAGCGGCCCGGTCGCCTCGTCCGGCGCGCCGTCGATCGAGGCCTGAGCCTGGCTGTAGGAAAGCTTCGCCGCCGACTTCATCATCACCCGGTGAAAGGTGTGGCGCAGCTTGCGGCCGTCCTTCGCGATCCACATGCGCGCGGCCAGCGCCGGGCGGTTCTCCTTCTCCCGCAGCGAGCACAGGTCGTTGGAGATGCGCTCCGGCAGCATGGGCACGACGCGGTCCGGGAAATAGACCGAGTTGCCCCGGTCGAGCGCCGTGCGGTCCAGCGCCGAGCCCGGCCGCACGTAGGACGCGACGTCCGCGATGGCGACGGTGAGGATGTGGCCGCCGGCGTTGGCCGGGTCCGGGTCCGGCTCGGCGTGGACGGCGTCGTCGTGGTCCTTGGCGTCCACCGGGTCGATGGTGACGAGCGGCAGGCGGCGCCAGTCCTCGCGCCCCGCCATGGCGGCCGGCCGCGCGGCCTCCGCCTCCGCCAGCGCCTCGCGGGAGAACACATGCGGGATGGCGTGGGCGTGGATGGCGATCAGGCTGACCGCCTTCTCGCTCTTCAGCGAGCCGAGCCGCTCCCGCACCCGCGCCGAGGGCAGGCCGTAGCGCCCCTGCTTGACGATGTCGGCGGCGATCAGGTCGCCGTCCTGCGCGCCGTCGGTGGCGTCGGCGGCGATGGCGAGCTCCTTGCCCATGTTCTTCTTGTCGACCGGCACCAGCCTTCCCGAACCGTCGGGCAGCGCGCGGAACAGGCCGAGGATGCGCGCCTGCGGCTTGGACAGGATCTTGACGACGCGACCCTGATGGGTCGGGCCGTCGGGCTCGACCTCGTCCAGCGGCTCCACGCGGGTCAGGATGCGGTCGCCGACGCCGGGCGCGAGCCCCGGCGCGCGGCCCCGGGACGAGACCTGCACCAGAATGCGGGGCGCCGCCCCGTGCTCGTCCTCGTCCCAGTCCGCGGGGCGGGCGATGAGTTCGCCGTCCTCGTCCCGGCCGGTGACGTCGGCGAGCACCACGGACGGCAGATGCCCGGCGCGGCCGAGCGTGCGGCCCCGGCGGCTGACCACGCCGTCGGCTTCCAGGTCCGCCAGCATGAGCTTCAGTTCGATCCGCTGCGGCCCGGTGATGTGGAACGCGCGGGCGATCTCGCGCTTGCCGGTCTTGCCCCCCTGCGCGGCGATGAAGGCCACCAGCTCCTCGCGCGTGGGCAGGCCGCGCGGCAGCGGCGCCCGGGAAGTCGGGGCGGGGGCTTTCTTCGACGGGATGCGACGGGCCAAAACGATGCTTTCGACGACGGAGGACCGGCCGGACCCTACAACCCTTTCAGACGGTTGCGGAGGCCCGGCCGGCGCTTTTCAGGGGTGAAGCGTCAGCGCGCCGCGCCGGTTTCCGCGAACGAGGCCTCGATCTCCTCCAGCGTCCGGCCCTTGGTTTCGGGCACCAGCGCGAAGGTGAAGGCGAGCGCCGCCACCGTCATGACCGCGAACAGGCCGAAGGTGGCGGCGGAGCCGACGCCGGCGATCAGCATCAGGAACACCTGGCTGACGATCAGGTTGGAGCCCCAGTTCGCCACCGTCGCCACGCCCATGGCGCGGCCCCGCACGGCGAGCGGGAAGATCTCCGAGATCAGCAGCCAGAACACCGGTCCGAGGCCGATGGCGAAGAAGCCCACATAGGCCGCGACCGAGAGCGTGGCGATCCAGGCGAGCGGGCCTTCCGTGCCGATGGCGAAGCCTAAGGTGAGCACGGCGAGCATCGCCGCCATACCCGCGAGGCCGATCAGCAGCAGCTTGCGCCGGCCCGCGGTGTCCAGCAGCTTCAGCGCCACATAGGTCATGGCCACGTTCACCACGCCGACGCCCGCGGTGGCGAGGATCGCGGCCGAGGTGGAGGCCATGCCGGCCTTCTCGAAGATGATCGGCGCGTAGTAGATCACGGTGTTGATGCCGGTGACCTGCTGGAACACGGCGAGGCCGACGCCCACGATCAGCGGGATGCGCACCCGCGGCTCCAGCAGCGCCGACCACGGGACCAGCGCGCCGTCGCTGCGGGTGAGGTCGGTGCGGAGCGCCGCGAGTTCGGCGGAGACGTCCGCGCCGCCGCGCAGGGTCTTCAGCGCCGCGGCCGCCTCCTCGTGCCGGCCTTGCCCTGCGAGCCAGCGCGGGCTCTCCGGCAGCGCGATCATGCCGAGCCCGAGCACCACGCCCGGCAGGCAGCCGATGGCCAGCATCCAGCGCCAGCCGCCGTCCATTTCCGACAGCAGATAGGCCACGATGTAGGACAGCAGGATGCCGACCGTGATGCACATCTGGTTCAGCGACACCACCGAGCCGCGTTTGTCGGCGGGCGCCATCTCGGCGAGGTAGAGCGGCGTCAGCATGGAGGCGACGCCGATGGCGACGCCCAGGATCAGGCGGCCCGCCAGCAGCACCGGCACATTGCCGGCGATGGCGCAGAGCAGGGCGCCCACCACGAAGAAGCCCGCCACCACGATGATGACCTTGCGCCGGCCATAGGCGTCGGCGAGCTGGCCCGCCGCCGCCGCGCCTGCGGCCGCGCCCAGCAGCGCGATCGACACCACGAAGCCCTGCATGGCCTCGGAGAGCTGGAACAGGTCGCGGATGAAGGGCAGGGCGCCCGAGACCACGCCGGTGTCGTAACCGAACAGCAGGCCGCCCAGCGAGGCGGTGGCCGCCACAACCTTGAAATTCATGTTCGCTCCCTGATCGCGGACCTTCGCGCCCGCTTCGCGCGCCGATGATAGCGCAGCCGCGCCGAAAGCCACCGCTGCGAAGATCGAAGACGGCGCGGGCGCGTTTTCTTTGCGCGCGGGTCCCGCCTCTGGCAACCTCGCTTTCGGCCCATCGGCCGGCGCGCGGAGACGACTTTGAAGAAGTAAAATCCAAGAACAGGCGAGCCCGCACGAACGGCGCCGCCTCTCCGTCGCGCATCAGGAAACGCTTCCCAAGGAAACCGCTTCATGGCGCTGACGCTGATCATCCTTCTTGGACTTCTCTCCATCGTCTACGGCGTATGGGCCGTCCGCTCCGTGGTGGAGGCGGACGCCGGAACGCCCCGCATGCAGGAGATCGCCGAGGCGATCGCCGAAGGCGCGCAGGCCTATCTGCGCCGGCAATACGCCACCATCGGCGCGGTGGGCGCCGTCATCTTCGTTCTGGTCGCGATCTTCCTGTCGATGACGGTGGCGATCGGCTTCCTCATCGGCGCCGTGCTGTCGGCGGTGGCGGGCTTCATCGGCATGAACGTCTCGGTGCGGGCCAATGTGCGCACCGCGCAGGCCGCCTCCCATTCGCTCGGCGCGGGGCTCGAGATCGCGTTCAAGTCCGGCGCGGTCACCGGCATGCTGGTGGCGGGGCTCGCGCTGCTCGGCGTCGCGGTCTACTACGCCATCCTCACCGGCGCGCTTGGCCACGCGCCCGGCGACCGGGTGGTGATCGACGCGCTGGTGGCGCTCGGCTTCGGCGCCTCGCTGATCTCGATCTTCGCCCGCCTCGGCGGCGGCATCTTCACCAAGGGCGCGGACGTGGGCGGCGACCTCGTGGGTAAGGTCGAGGCCGGAATTCCCGAGGACGATCCGCGCAACCCCGCGACCATCGCCGACAACGTGGGAGACAATGTCGGCGACTGCGCCGGCATGGCGGCGGACCTGTTCGAGACCTATGCGGTGACCGTGGTCGCGACCATGGTGCTGGCGGCGATCTTCTTCGCCGGCGATCCGGCGCTGTCGAGCCTGATCCTCTATCCGCTCGGCATCTGCGCGGTCTGCATCGTCACCTCGATCGCCGGAACCTTCTTCGTCAAGCTGCCGGCGAGCCAGTCCATCATGGGCGCGCTCTATCGCGGCTTCGGCGCGGCGGCCGGCCTGTCCCTGATCGGCATCGCGCTCGCCACCGCCATGCTGGTGGGCTTCACCACCGAGCACCGCACGGTGGGCGGGCTGGTCTTCACCGGCTTCGACCTGTTCCTGTGCGCGGTCACCGGCCTCGTCATCACCGGCCTGATCGTGGTGATCACCGAATACTACACCGGCACCGGCTACCGCCCGGTGCGCTCCATCGCGGCCGCTTCGGTGACCGGGCACGGCACCAACGTCATCCAGGGCCTCGCGGTCTCGCTGGAGGCGACGGCGCTGCCGGCGCTCGTCATCATCGCCGGCATCATGGTCACCTACTCGCTGGCGGGCCTGTTCGGCATCGCCATCGCCGTCACCGCCATGTTGGCGCTGGCGGGCTTCGTGGTGGCGCTCGACGCCTTCGGGCCGGTGACCGACAACGCCGGCGGCATCGCCGAGATGGCCGGCCTGCCGCCGGAGGTGCGGACCTCCACCGACGCGCTGGACGCGGTCGGAAACACCACCAAGGCGGTGACCAAGGGCTACGCCATCGGCTCCGCGGGGCTTGGCGCGCTGGTGCTGTTCGCGGCCTACACCTCGGACCTGAACCACTTCATCGCCAACGCCGAGCAGTACCCCTACTTCGCGGGGGTGACGCTCGATTTCTCGCTCGCCAACCCTTACGTGGTCGTCGGCCTGCTGTTCGGCGGCATGCTGCCGTTCCTGTTTGGCGCCATGGGCATGACCGCGGTCGGCCGCGCGGCGGGCGCCATCGTGGAGGAGGTGCGGCGGCAGTTCCGGGAGAAGCCCGGCATCATGGAGGGCCGCGACCGGCCGGACTACGGCCGGGCGGTGGACCTGCTGACGAAGGCGGCGATCAGGGAGATGATCGTCCCCTCGCTGCTGCCGGTGCTGTCGCCGATCGTGGCCTATTTCGTGGTGCTCGCGGTCGCGGGGAAAAGCGAGGCCTTCTCGGCGGTGGGCGCCATGCTGCTCGGCGTCATCGTCACCGGCCTGTTCGTGGCGCTCTCCATGACGTCCGGCGGCGGCGCCTGGGACAACGCCAAGAAGTACATCGAGGACGGCCACCACGGCGGCAAGGGCTCCGACGCCCACAAGGCGGCGGTGACCGGCGACACCGTGGGCGACCCCTACAAGGACACGGCCGGCCCGGCCGTGAACCCCATGATCAAGATCACCAACATCGTCGCCCTGCTGCTGCTGGCGGTGCTGGCGCACTGAGGGGATGGGGGAGCGCGGCCTTCGACCTCACGCCGTTATGCCCGAGCCTGTCTCGGGCATGACGGCGAGGGCGTCGCGGCCGCCACGGCGCTGAGCGAGGTCGCGGCCCTCTGACAGGCGCCCACGGAATGAAAAGGCCCGCGCGTCGGACGGGACGCGCGGGCCTGCTCTCGTCTCAGGGCGAAGAGCTAGTTGCGGCTGAAGCCGCGGGCGGCGGCGACGTCCTCCACCTCCACCTTGACGGTGAAGCTCTCGCCAAGCCCGCCATGGGCCGCGACCCGGAAGGGGGCCGCGCCGTAATAGTCGAGCCCGACCGCCACCCGCACGTAGGCGTCGGTGGGGCAGAGCTTGTGGCAGGGGTCAAACGCCACCCAGCCGAGGCCCGGAACATGCGCCTCGGCCCAGGCGTGGCCCGCTTCGTGCGCGGTTTCGGGGTCGACGTCGTGGATGTAGCCGCTGACGTAGCGCGCCGGCGTTCCGAGATGGCGCGCGGCCACCAGGAACACATGCGTCAGGTCCTGGCACAGGCCGCGCTTGCGCCGGAAGGTCTCCGCCGCGGTGACGTCGCTCTCGGACGGCTTGGGGTCGAAGGCGATCTCCCGGTGAATTCCCTCGAGCAGGCCGTGCAGCACCGCCAGCGGCTCGCCGCCGGTCTCCTCCCGCACCTGCTCGGCGAAGGCGGCGATGTCGCGGTCCGGCCCGGTCAGGTCGGTCTCGCGCAGGTAGAGCGCGGGCGGGAATCGCTCCACCGCGGAGCGCACCACGCCGGCCACGTCCTGCGTCTCCACCTCGCCCTCGACCAGCACGGTGAGCTCGTCCACCGGGCCGTCGACGACGAACACATGGGTGACGTTGCCGAAGGCGTCCTGTGAGGAGCGCAGGCGGCAGTCGCGGTCCACGTCGAGCCGCCAGCGGATGACGTGCTGGCCCTCGAAGTTGCGCGGCGTCATCCTGAGCGTCTGGGTGACGGAGGCGGCGGGGGTCTCGTAGCGATAGGCGGTTTCGTGCCGGATCTTCAGGCGCATGGCGTCACGGACTCCGCGGGCGTCATGCCAGGTACTGCTCGGTGATGGCGGTTCCGAGCTTGTTGTTGTCGGAAATGAAGCTCGTCACGAACTCGTGCAGCCCGGTCTGGAAGATCTCGTCGATCTTGGCGTTCTCCAGCCGGGCGCGGGTGGCGCGCGCGATGCGCTGGGACGGCCCCTGACGGCCGTAGCCGCGGGACAGGTCGTCGAGATGGCGGGTCATGTCGTTGTAGCAGGCGGCGAGCGAACGCGGCATCTGGTCGTTGAGGATCAGCAGGTCCGCGATCAGCCAGGGCTTGAGGCTCTGGCGGTAGACCCAGTGGTAGCTGTTCAGCGCGGAGACCGCGCGCAGGATCGCCGACCACTGGTAGTAGTCGAGCCCGCCGCCGACCTTGGTCTCCTCCGGCAGCAGCAGATGATACTTCACGTCGAGGATGCGCGCTGTATTGTCCGCCCGCTCAAGCAGCATGCCGAGGCGCGAGAAGCTGTAGATGTCGTTGCGCAGCATGGTGCGCGACGCCGAGCCGTCGAAGCGGAGCCCGATCTCCTTCACCCAGCCGAGGAAGCGCGTCAGCTCCTCGCCGAGGAGCTTGCGGTCCGGACGGCGGCGCAGCTCCAGCCAGGCGCCGTTGATGGTCTCCCACATCTCCATGGTCAGCGCCGTGCGCACCGCGCGGGCGTTGTGGCGGGCGACCTCGAAGCAGTTGACGATGGACGACGGGTTGCCGGTGTCGAACACGAGGTAGTTCACCACCGTCTCGGCGGTGGCCTCCTCGTGCTTCTCGGCGAAGGCCGCGGAGGCGCCCGCGGCGGCGAGGGCGCTTTCCCACTCGTTGGTGGAGCCCGCATAGGCCACCGGCAGCGAGGCGAGGCGCTGGGTCGCCTCCAGGATGCGGGCGAGCGATTCCGCCCGCTCCACATAGCGGGACAGCCAGAACAGGTTTTCGGCGGTGCGGCTCAGCATGGGCGCGGCTCCGTGTGTCGTGGTCCGCTCGTCATTCGTCCAGCACCCATGTGTCCTTCGTTCCGCCGCCCTGGCTGGAGTTCACCACCAGCGAGCCCTCGCGCATGGCGACCCGCGTCAACCCGCCGGGCACGATGCGCACGCCGTCCGAGCCGGTCAGCACGAAGGGGCGCAGGTCCACATGCCGGGGCGCGACGCCCGAATTGACGTAAGTGGGGCAGGTGGAGAGCGCGAGCGTGGGCTGCGCGATGAAGCCCGCGGGCGAGGCCTTCAGCTTGGCGCGGAACAGCTCCACCTGCTCTTTCGAGGCGTGGGGGCCGACCAGCATGCCGTAGCCGCCGGAGCCGTGCACCTCCTTCACCACCAGCTCCTCCAGATGGTCGAGCACGTATTTCAGCGCTTCGGGCTCGCGGCAGCGGTAGGTGGGCACGTTCTTCAGCATCGGCTCTTCGCCGAGGTAGAATTTGATGATCTCCGGCATGTAGCTGTAGATCGCCTTGTCGTCGGCGACGCCGGTACCGACCGCGTTGGTCAGCGTCACGTTCTGGGCGTGGTAGGCGGACATCAGTCCCGGCACGCCGAGCGCGCTGTCGGGGCGGAACACCAGCGGGTCCAGGAACTCGTCGTCGAGGCGGCGGTAGATCACGTCCACCCGCTGCGGCCCCTCGGTGGTGCGCATGTAGACCACGTCGTCGCGCACGAGCAGGTCGCGCCCCTCCACCAGCTCGATGCCGAGCTTGTCGGCCAGGAACGAGTGCTCGTAATAGGCGGAGTTGTAGACGCCGGGCGTCAGCAGCACCACGTTCGGCTCCGCCGGCGCGGAACGCGGCGCGATCGAACGCAGCGTGGCCAGAAGCTCGTCGGCGTAGCGCTCCACCGGAGCGATGCGGTGCTGGGCGAACAGCTCCGGGAACAGCCGGATCATCACCTCGCGGTTTTCCAGCATGTAGGACACGCCGGACGGCGTGCGGGCGTTGTCCTCCAGCACGTAGAACGTGTCGGCGTCCACCCGCACGATGTCGATGCCGGCGATGTGGACCCAGAGGTCGTGCGGCACGCCCTTGCCCGCCATCTCGGGGCGGAAGGCGGCGTTCTGGAACACGAGGTCTTCCGGGATGATCCCGGCCTTCAGGATCTCGCGCTTGCCGTAGACGTCGGCGATGTAGCGGTTGAGGGCGTCGACCCGCTGCTCGAGGCCGCGGGACAGGGTGGTCCACTCCTTCGCGGTCAGGATGCGGGGGATGATGTCGAACGGGATCAGCCGCTCGGTGGCCTGCTGGTCGCCATAGACCGCGAAGGTGATGCCGATGCGGCGGAACAGCAGCTCCGCCTCCTCGACCCGGTAGTTCAGCAGATCCGTCGGCGCGCTTTTAAGCCACTCCGCGAGTTTCGCGTAAGCCTGTCGGACGGAGCCGTCGGCGAGGGTCATCTCGTCGAAGGGGGCGGTGCTCAAGCGGCGGCCTTTCGCTGGTTGCTTCGAGGGAGATGCTAATCCCGCGGCGGCGCGGGAAAAGGGGGGCGCCGCACATTTTAAGTGCAACGTGGTCGCTTAAAATGAGTTCAAATCAACTTCAGCGCCCGGAAGCTGGCGTGGCCGTCGCGTCCCACGATCACGTGATCATGGAGCGCTATTCCGAGCGGCTTGGCGATATCGCCTATGGTCCGTGTCATGTCGATGTCGGCCCGGCTCGGCGTCGGATCGCCGGACGGATGATTGTGGACCAGGATCAGCGCGGTGGCGCCGAGCTCCAGCGCCCGCCGCACCACCTCGCGGGGATACACCGGGGTGTGGTCCACCGTGCCGCTCTGCTGCACCTCGTCGGCGATGAGGGCGTTCTTCTTGTCGAGGAACAGGATGCGGAAGCGCTCCCGCTCGTCGAAGGCCATGGCGGTGCGGCAGTAATCCAGCACCGAGGACCACGACGACAGCACCGGCCGCTTGCCGATCGCGCCCTTGGCGAGGCGGCGGGCGGCGGCCTCGACGATCCGGAAGTCGGTCGCGGTCGCCTCTTTCACTCCCCGGATCCCGGTGAGCCGCGCGGCGGGCGCCGCCAGCGCCTCGGCGAAGGAGCCGAAGGTGGCGATCAGCTCTTTGGCGAGCGGTTTCACGTCCCGCTGGGGAATGGTGCGGAACAGCACCAGCTCCATCAGTTCGTAATCGGGCAGGGCGTCGGGACCGGAATCCAGAAAACGCTGGCGCAGGCGCTCGCGGTGGCCGGCGTAATGGGGCGCCTTTTCTTTGGGCGCCGGTTGCGCGCGTTTTTCGGGCGCATGCGGCGCTTCCGAGAAGGCGGGAAACTCCGGACCGCCGTCGCGCGCCTTTCCACCGCCAGCCATGAGCGCTTCCGACCCTTCGAGACACCGCGCGCATGGTGGCCCGCGGCGCCGGCGCGCGGCAAGTGAGTCGAAGCGTCCGAACCGATCAGGCCACGTCGGGCCGGCGCTCCACGAACACGGCGCTGACGAAGGAAAACGCCTCCACGCCGCGCTGGTTGACGGCGGCGTTGCTGGCGGTGAGCAGGCCCCAGCCGGGACGGGAGCCGCTGGGACGGGCTTCGATCACTTCGGCGAAATAGGTCAGCGTGTCGCCGGCCATCACCGGCGCGCTCCACTTCAGGTCGCGGAAGCCGGGGGAGGGGCCGAAGCGGCCGACCGGCAGCCCCGCCGCCATGCGCTCCCGCGCCGTGCGGACATTGTAGGCCACGGTGAGCTTCATCCACACCGCGCAGGTGTGCCAGCCGGAGGCCGCGAGCCCCCTGAACGGCCCCGCCAGCCCGGCCTCCTCCGACAGATGGAAGCCCTGCGTGTCGTAGGCGCGGGCGAAGCGCAGGATTTCCTCGGCGGTGAACAGGTGCGCGCCGATCTCGGCCCGGTCGCCCACGCGGAAGTCTTCGAGATGCATCAGGCGGCCTCTGCGTCCCGGCGGCCGAACATGATCGGGCCGGTCTGGCGCAGAACGGTTTCGCCGTTCTGGTTCAGAACCTCAAAGCGGAAGGTGACGATGCCCCGGTCCGGCCGGCTTGCGGAGACACGGGCGGCGAGCACCTCGCTGCGCACGCTGAGCCGGTCGCCGGCGCGCACCGGCCGCAGCCACTCCAGGCTGTCCACCCCCAGCGACCCCTGAGAGGTGGAATCCGCCAGCCAGCGGTCGCAGTTCATGCGCATCAGCAGCGCCGCTGTCTGCCAGCCGGAGGCGATCAGTTCGCCCAGCATGGAGGCGCGCGCCGCCTCTTCGGACAGGTGCATCGGCTGGGGATCGAACTCGCGGGCGAAGGCCAGCATCTCGTCGCGCTCCACGACGAGGCCGCCGTAGTCGTCCCGATCTCCGGGCCTGAAATCCTCATAGGCGTAACGCGGCGCCGCCATGTCTGTCGCCTCTCCGATGTCGGGCCCCTCCGGTGAGCGCTGAGGCTCCGGTCGCCCATCCTTGTCATGCCCGAGGCCGGCTCGGGCATGACAACCTTTGTGTTCTTCGACGAACGGTCAGGGCGCGATGATGGCGCCCTGACATGCGTGCGTCTACACAGGCGACCGTCAGTTCGCGAAGCGGAAATGCAGCACGTCGCCGTCGGCGACCACGTAGTCCTTGCCTTCCAGCCGCATCTTGCCGGCCTCTTTCGCCCCGGTCTCGCCCTTGAGCGTCACGTAGTCGGCGTAGGCGATGGTCTCGGCGCGGATGAAGCCCTTCTCGAAGTCGGAATGGATCACGCCCGCCGCCTGAGGCGCGCGGGTGCCGCGCTCGATGGTCCAGGCGCGCGTCTCCTTGGGGCCGACGGTGAAGTAGGTCACGAGGCCGAGCAACTGGTAACCGGCGTTGATGAGCCGGTCGAGGCCGGGCTGTTCGAGGCCCAGCGCCTCCAGATACTCCTTGCGCTCGTCCTCGGGCAGCACCGCGATCTCACTCTCGATCCTGGCGGAGATGGCGACCGAGACCGCGCCTTCGGCCTTGGCGCTCTCATCGACCCGCGCGGAAAAGGCGTTGCCGGTGGCGGCGGAGCCCTCGTCCACGTTCGAGACGTAAAGCACCGGCTTGGAGGTGAGCAGGTTCAGCGCGTCGAATGCGGCGCGCTCGTCCTCGGCGATCTTGGCGAGGCGGGCCGGCTTGCCGTCGCGCAGCAGCGGCAGGACCCGGTTCACCAGATCGAGCTGCTCCTTGGCCTCCTTGTCGTTGCTGCGGGCGCGCTTCTCCAGCGCCCCGACGCGCTTCTCGAGGCTTTCGAGATCGGCGACCATCAGTTCGGTCTCCACCGTCTCCGCGTCGGAGAGCGGGTCGATCCGGCCCTCCACATGGGTGATGTCGTCGTCCTCGAAGCAGCGCAGCACATAGGCGATGGCGTCCACCTCGCGGATGTGGGCGAGGAACTGGTTGCCGAGGCCTTCGCCCTTGGACGCGCCGCGCACGAGGCCCGCGATGTCCACGAAGGTGAGGCGGGTCGGGATGATCTCCTTGGAGCCGGCGATGGCGGCGAGCTCCGAAAGCCGCGGATCGGGCACGGCCACTTCGCCCACGTTCGGCTCGATGGTGCAGAACGGATAGTTCGCGGCCTGGGCGGCGGCGGTCTGCGTCAGCGCGTTGAAGAGGGTCGACTTGCCGACGTTCGGCAGGCCGACGATGCCGCATTTGAAGCCCATGGGAATTTGGCCTTATCGAAGAGGGTCGGCGTCAGGCCGACGCGAACGGATTGCGAATCTCGAGACCGCCGATGCGGCGGCCGTGTTGCAGATCCTCGCTGTAGAACAGACCGCAGCCCGCGAGGGAAGCTGAGGCGAGAAGCGTGCAATCCCACCAGGAAAAGCCGCAGTCGTCCTGAATGCTCCAGGCCTCCGCCGTCGTGGCGAAGGTCAGCGGCGCCGTGCAGTGGCGGACAAAGACGCGGCAGTAGTCGCGCGCGTCCGAACGGCTGGCGCTTTTCAGCCGCTCTGTCAGAACCCGGTAGCACTCGTTCAGGGACTGCGGGCTCAGCACCAGAGACTCCGAGAGGGCGGCGTTCCGGATGAGCGACGCCGCGATGGCGCGCTTTTCAGTCTCCTTCGGATCGACTGCGCAGATCAGGATGTTCGTGTCGACGAAGCAGGTCGCTTTCCCGGTCGGCATAAAGCTCCTCTCTGCCCGGCCACGCCGCTCCCGCGCCCGGAAAACCGGGGCCTGACAGAAAACGCTCCAGCGCGGCGCGCTCTTCGTCCCGCTGGTCGCGGCCGGCGGCGGCGCGCTGCGCCGCGATCGTTTCACCGAGGAAGCGCGACACGCTCTCCCCGCGCTTCGCCGCCTCGATCCGGACCCAGGTCAGCACGTCCTCGTCCATGGTGATCGTGACGTTCTTCATGGTCGCGATCCTCCTTCAGGCCACGAAGTTCGTGTTTTCGTGGGGACGGTCAAGGCCGGGCGCCGAGCTTCATCACCTCGCCGAAGCCCGCCGCTTCCATCCGCAGATGGACCTTGTTCTGCAGGCCGGCGTCGTCCGGCTTGGCGAGCAGGTCGGCGGCGTCGGCGACGGCCTCCGTCAGCACGTCCACCCAGCCCATCTCCGCCTTGCCGAAGTCGTTCAGCACGTAGGAATGGACCAGCGCCTTGTCGCCCGGATGGCCGATGCCGAGCCGCAGCCGCTTGTAGTCGTTGCCCATATGGGCGGTGATGGAGCGCAGGCCGTTATGGCCGGCGTTGCCGCCGCCCACCTTCACCCGGAGCTTGGCCGGGGGCAGGTCGAGTTCGTCGTGCAGGGCGACGATGTGGGAGATGGGGATCTTGAAGAAGCGCGCGGCTTCCGCGACCGACCGGCCGCTCTCGTTCATGTAGGTGCGGGGTTTCAGCAGCAGGGCCTTGGCGCCGCCGAGGGAGCCTTCCGCCGCATCGCCCTGAAAGCGCGCCCGCCACGGGCCGAAGCCGTGGCGGGACGCGATCCGGTCAACGGCCATGAAGCCGATGTTGTGCCGGTTCTTCTCGTATTTCGGTCCCGGATTGCCGAGACCGACCAGGAGCAGCATGGGACAGGGCTCCCGATGCGCCGAGGATCAGTCCTCGGACGGCTTCTCTTCGGACGCGGCCTCGGCCTCGTCGGACGCCGGAGTCTCGCCGCGGTTCTCGGCTTCGGCCTCTGCCTGCTCCTCGGCCGCCTCTTCCGCGACCACGGTCGGCGCGGCGATGGTGGCGATGGTGACCTCGTCGAGGTTCTCGGCGGCGAACTCGACGCCGGACGGCAGCTTCACGGACGCCGCGTGCACGATGTCGCCGATCTCGAGGCCCTTCAGGTCCACTTCGATCGCGGTCGGAATGTTGTCGACGCCCGCCTTCACGGCCACCGAATGCAGAACGACGTTCAGCACGCCGCCGCGCTTGAGGCCCGGAGCGTCCTCTTCGTTCAGGAAGTGCACCGGCACCTCGACGTCCACCACCGAGGAGGCGGACACGCGGAAGAAGTCCACATGCAGCAGCACGTCGCTGACCGGATCGCGCTGGTAGTCGCGCGGAATGGCGCGCTCCTTGCCCTTGCCGGTGTCGATCTCGAACACGGTGGTCTTGAAGCCGCCGGCGTGCAGCAGCTTGAACAGCTCGTGGCCGTCGAGCGCGATGCCGACAGGCGCCTTCTTGCCGCCGTAGATGACGGCGGGGATCTTGCCGGCGCGGCGGAGAGCGCGGGCGGCCCCCTTGCCGGCCTTCTCGCGCAGCTCAGCCTTCACGGCTTTGGTGGCGGTCATGGGTCTCAAATCTCCAAAAGAAACGGCCGCCCGAAGCGGACGGCCCTCCGCGGCGAACCCCTCCAGGGGTGTGGGACGCCGCGGCTGCTCCTTAACAGAAAGGGGCCATGCGCGCAATCAGGCCGCCGGCTGCTCCCGCGGCTCGTCTTCGGCGTGGGACAGGAGGCGGACGTCGTTCGCGCGCGTGAGGTGCGCGAACTGGTCGATGGGGGCGGGGCGGCCCAACAGATAGCCCTGCGCGCCGTCGCAGGCCTCCAACTGCAGGAACTGCATCTCCGCCTCGGTCTCGACGCCCTCCGCCATAACCGGAAGGCCGAGCCCGCGCCCCAGCCCCAGCACCGAGCGGACGATGGCGGCGGCCTGCTGGTTGCTGTCGACGGCGGTGACGAAAGAACGATCGATCTTGATCTTGTCGAACGGGAAGGCGCGCAGGTTGGACAGCGACGAATAGCCGGTGCCGAAATCATCCATGGCGATGCGGACGCCCAGCGCCTTGAGCTGCCTCAGGGTCGCGAGCGTGCGGGTGAAGTCGCGCACCAGCGCCGTCTCGGTGATTTCGATCTCCAGCCGCTGCGGCGGCAGCCCGGACTCGAACAGCACCGTATGCACCAGCGCCACGAAGTTCGGAGCGTGGAGTTGGACCGCCGAGACGTTCACCGCGACCGAAAGCGGGTTGGGCCAGCCTGCGGCTTCCCGGCAGACCGAACGGAGCACCCATTCGCCGATCGGGAGGATGGCGCCGCACTCCTCCGCGAGCGGAATGAAGGTCGACGGCGACATCTGGCCGTGGCCGGGGCGACGCCAGCGCACCAGCGCTTCGAAGCCGACGATCGAGCTGGAGGCGACGGAGGCCTGAGGTTGATACACCACGTAGAGCTCGCCCCGGTCCGCGGCGTGGCGCAGGTCGTGCTCGGTCTGGCGGCGGTCGTTCAGCTCTTCGCTCATGGTCTGCTCGAAGAAGCGATAGCCGCCAAGCTGCTCCGCCTTCGCCCGATAGAGCGCCACGTCCGCGTTGTGCAGCAGTGACGGGCGGTCATAAGCGTCGTCGGGGAAGATCGCGACGCCGACGCTGGCCCGCACGACGCCCGCCTGATGATCGCCGCCCGCCTGCGACAGCGCCCGCAGGACGCGTTCGGCGACGGCGCCCGCGCTGACAGCGTGATCGACCGGCGCGAGGATCGCGAATTCGTCGCCGCCGAGACGGGCCGCGATCTCCCCCTCCAAAAGCGAGCCGGACAGCGCGCGCCCAACCGAGCGCAGCAGATCGTCGCCGGCGGCGTGGCCGAACAGATCGTTGATCTGCTTGAACCGGTCCAGATCGATGCACAGCACGGCGAGCTTGGCGGTCATGGCGGAGGCCGCGAGCACCGCGTCCTCCACCTGTTGGTTGAAGCTCGACCGGTTGAGCAGACCGGTCAGGCTGTCGAACAGCGCCAGCTTGCGGATCTCGGCCTCCGCGGCGATCTGCGCGCGCAGGTCGCGCACGGCGATGGCGAAATGCGGCTGCTGGGACAGTTCGATCGGCCGGACGTAAATCTCCACCGGCACGGCGCCGCCGGAGCGGTCGCGCAGGTCCGTGCGGAACGGCGCGGACGACGCCGCGTGCGTGGCCAGGTCTTCGGGACGCAGATGCAGCAGTTCGGCGAGCGGAATGCGCGCCAGTTCGGGCGTCTCCAGACCGAGCATGTGGGCCAGATTGTCGTTCGCATGCAGGATGCGCCGCGCGTTGCAGATCAGCAGACCCTCGGCGGAGGCGTTGGCGAGGCTCTGCAGCCGCTGGCGTTCGAGAAGCAGCTTGCGCCGCTCCCGCATGTCCAGCAGCAGCGCGGCGAAGCCGAGCACGAGTATGCCGAAGGCGGCGATCGCCACGACGACCGCGAGCCATCGGGTGGGAAGCGCGGTGGCGGGAACGGCGATCCTGGGATCGGGCGCGATGACCACCGCGCCCATGGCCGTGAAGTGCAGCGAGCAGATCGCGAGAATCAGCAGCAGCGCGCCGCCGAGATGAGCCTTGGTGGGAGACGTCGAGCGGGCGACGGGAAGCGCCAGCGCGCCGAACAGGGCTCCCAATCCTATGGCGGCGAGGACGAGAGGCGCGTCCCAGCTCAGCGCGCCCTGGGTCTTGAAGGCGGCCATGCCGGTGAAATGCATCACGGCGACGCCCGCGCCGAACACCGCGCCGCCGAGAGCGGGACGCGGGCCGATGGCGATCCACAGCCCGAAGCCGGTCAGAAAGATGGCGAAGACGAGGGACAGCGCCGTCACGGAGACGTCGTAGCCGGTCGGCACGCCCGGTTCGAAGGCGAGCATCGCGATGAAATGGGTCGCCCAGACGCCGACGCCGGTGGCGAGGGACGCCACCGCGAGCCAGATGCGGCGCGCGCCGTCGCTGCGCGCCGCCGCATAGCGCATGAGGCGGATGGCCGCCAGCGCGGACACCGCGCAGATGACGGCGGCGAGAGCGACCAGCCCGTAATTGTGCTGGTCAACGAAGCAACCGACGACCTTGAGCATGCGCACGCCTGTTATCGATACCTCGTCATGTATGCCAGAGGGGTGATGACCGGCGCGTTAAATTGCGCGCCGCGGATGTAACGAGGTTGCCGATTACTCGACAACGCGGGGTTTTTCGCGGGAAAGGCGCTTTCAGGCGACCGAGGCCAGCGCGCAGGAAGGGGCGGCGGCGCCGGGCCGCGTGAGATCCTCGAACGTTTCGATCGGAGCCGGGCGACCGATATGGTAGCCCTGAACGCCTTCGCACCCCTCTTCGCGCAGGACGGACAGCTCGCTTTCCGTCTCCACGCCTTCCGCCGTCACCGGCAGACCGAGGCCGCGCCCAAGGCCGATCACCGAGCGCACGATGGCCGCCGACTGTCCGTTCTGATCGAGGCCGGACACGAAGGAGCGGTCGATCTTGATCTTGTCGAACGGGAAAGCGCGAAGGTTGGACAGCGACGAATAGCCGGTGCCGAAGTCGTCCATGGCGATGCGGACGCCGAGCGCCTTCAACCGCCGTAAGGCGGTGAGCGTGCGCAGGAAGTCCCGGATCAGCGCGGTTTCCGTGATCTCCACCTCGAGCCGCGTGGGCGGCAGTCCCGTCTCCAGCAGAAGGGCGTGCAGCAGCTCGACGAAACCGGTGTCGAGAAGCTGCACCGGCGAAACGTTGACGGCCACGTAGAGCGGATTGGTCCAGGACGCGGCGTCGCCGCACACCCGCCGCAGCGCCCACTCCCCGATGGCGCTGATCGCGCCGCACTCTTCGGCGATCGGGATGAACGTGGCGGGCGAGACCAGATCGCCGCCGCGCCGCCAGCGGATCAGGGCTTCAAACCCCTGGATGCGGCCGGTCCTGGCGCAGGCCTGGGGCTGATACACCATGAACAGCTCGCCAAGCGCCGCCGCGGCGCGCAGATCATGCTCCATGAGCCGGCGATCGTTCAGCTCTTCGGCCATGGCGCGTTCAAAGAAACGCCAAGCCGAACCGGGCTCGGCCTTGGCGTGAAGCAGCGCGACGCCCGCGTTGCGCAGCAGCGTCATGCGGTCGGGCGCGTCTTCCGGGTGGATCGCGACGCCAACGCTCGCCGACACGCCTCCCGCATAGTCGCGGCTGGTCTCGGAAACGCAGGCGAGCATGCGTCGCGCCACGTCTTCCGCATCGGCGGTCTGCGCCACCGGCGCGAACACGACGAACTCGTCGCCGCCGAAACGAGCGGCGACCTCTCCGCGCGCCAGCGTCGACTGCAGCGCCAATCCGAGCGCGCGCAGCAGCGCGTCGCCAGAGTTCTGGCCGTAGAGGTCGTTGATGCGGCTGAACCGGTCGATGTCCAGACACAGCACGGCCACCTTGCCGCCGACGGCGGAGGCGCTCTCCAGCGCACCGTCGAGCCGATGCTTGAAATGGGCGCGGTTGGCGAGCCCGGTGAGCTGGTCATGATGCTCCAGCCGGCGGATTTCAGCTTCGGCCGCAAGGCGGGTCCGGAGATCGCGCACCGACACCGCCAGATGCACCCGGTCGGTGATGTCGATCGCGCGGACGCGGATCTGGGCGGGCACGAGCAGGCCGTCCGCCCCAATCAGTTCGATGTCCGCGCCGAGGCCGACATGCATGAGGCGATTGAGTTCAGCGGTCGGCAGACTCAGAACCTCCTGAACGGGCGATCCGTTCAGGGAGCCGGACGGGCGGCCCAGCATGCCGGTCAGGTTGCCGTTGGCGATGAGAACGGTGCGGTCGTCACAGATCAGAAGCCCTTCGGCCGAGGCGTCGGCCAGGGACATCAGCCGGTGCCGCTCAAGCTTCAGTTTGCGGCGTTCGAGAAGGTCGACATAAAGCGCCGCCAGGCCGATCAGCACGATGGCCGTGCTGGCGAGCGCCACGCCGAGGGCGAGGCCGGAGGCGGCTCTGCCGGCTTCCACCACGTCGAGGGTCGGATCCGGCGTGAGCCGCATGGCGGCCATGGCGGTGAAGTGCAGCAGGCCGACGCCCAGAACAAGGAGCAGGGGCCCCAGAAGTTGCGCCTTGATCTCCGTGCGCGAGAGGATCACAGGCAGGGCGACGGCGCTGAGCGCCAGGCTGAAGCCGAGGGACGCGGCTATGAGCGCGATGTCCCAACTCTCCCGAGCCTGAACCTCGATCGCCATCATGCCGGTGAAATGCATCACCGAAATGCCAGCGCCGACGATCAGTCCTCCAATCGCTGTCCGTTCGCCGTCGATCGCGATCCGAAAGCCGACCAGAATGATCACGACGCACAGAAGCAGCGACAGGACGGTTATGGGCAGATCGTAGCGGACCGGCAGACCCGCCTCATAAGCAAGCATCGCGATGAAGTGGGTGGACCAGACGCCCATTCCAGCCGTGGCCGCCGCGATGGTCACCCAGACATCCCGTGCGTAGCCCGATTGAACCTTCGCGTAGCGGAGCAGCCGCACGCAGGCGAAACTCGCCATGGCGCAGATCAGGACGGCGAGAGCCGACAGCCGGTAGTCATGCTGGGAGACAAAACAACCGATGACCTGGTTCATGGCGCCGTCCGAAGGATACGAGAGGTATCATGGGAGGGCTTAAGCCAATGACCAGTTAATGCGTCCGACCTGTCGGAAAGCCTGACTGATAAAGCGTTAAGTCGATTGCGCGCCGCTTGGTCAGCGAGCCCTCAAGGACGCAACCCCCTCCGCCGCGGCAGGCGCGGAAGACGGGAGAAGCGTTCTCGAAGAGCATACGTTCGGAGGCTGCGCCTGGATGAGGCCGGGCGTAGCTTAAAAGACGATAGACGAAGATAAAGGCGTTCAGTCGAACAGGCTGGAGACCGACTCCTCGGAGGAGGTGCGGGCTATGGCTTCGCCGATCAGGGTCGCGATGGACACGACCCGGATGTTCTTGGCGACCCGAACCGCCTCGGTGGCGAGGATCGAGTCCGTCACCACCATCTCCTTGATGCGGGAGGCGGTGACCCGGGCGACCGCGCCGCCGGAGAGCACGCCGTGGGTCAGGTAGGCGTAGACCTCCTTGGCGCCGTTGGCGAGCAGGGCGTCGGCGGCGTTCACCAGGGTGCCGCCGGAGTCCACGATGTCGTCCACGAGGATGCAGGAGCGGCCTTCCACGTCGCCGATGACGTTCATCACCTCGCTCTCGCCCGGCCGCTCGCGGCGCTTGTCCACGATGGCGAGCTGGGCGTCGATGCGCTTGGCGATGGCGCGGGCGCGCACCACGCCGCCCACGTCCGGCGACACCACCATGACGTTGTCGAGCGGCAGCCGGTCCTTGATGTCGCGCACCATCACGGGAGCGGCGAACAGGTTGTCGGTGGGGATGTCGAAGAAGCCCTGGATCTGGCCGGCGTGCAGGTCCAGCGTCATCACCCGGTCGGCGCCGGCCTGGGTGATCATGTTGGCCACGAGCTTGGCGGAGATCGGCGTGCGGCCGGAGGAGCGGCGGTCCTGACGGGCGTAGCCGAAATAGGGCATCACCGCCGTGATGCGGCGCGCCGAGGAGCGGCGCAGCGCGTCGATGATGATGAGCAGCTCCATCAGGTGGTCGTTGGCCGGGAACGAGGTCGACTGGACGACGAACACGTCCTCGCCGCGCACGTTCTCCAGGATTTCGACGAAGACCTCCATGTCCGCGAAGCGGCGCACGTTGCAGCGGGTGAGCGGCGTCGCCAGATAGGCGGCGATGGCTTCCGCGAGCGGGCGGTTGGAGTTGCCGGCGACGACCTTCATTATCCCATGACCTCGTCTAACGCGCGCCCGTGAGAGCAGCCGGCCTTCATGCGCCTCATGCGCCGTCCCGCTTCGGGGACCGGAAGACGCGCGGCTCTTAACAACAATTCCAGGGCGTCTCAACCGATCGTGAGCGCCTGCCCACGCGCTTTAGCGCATGGGCGGTATCACTGCGGTTAAAGCGTCACATAAGGGCGATGGCGGCGACGAGGCGGCCGTAATCCGCCTCGCCCCGATGGGTGGCGCGGCGGTAGCTGAAGAAGCGCTCCTCGTCGGCGTAGGTGTCGAGCCCCACGTCGTCCACGGTCCCGACGCCGGCGGCGGTCAGGCGCGCCGCCACATAGCCCGCGAGGTCGAACAGCGCGTGGCCCGGCTTGCCCGAGGGCTCGAAGAAGCGGGCGTTGTTCGCGTCCTGCGCCGCGAAGCGGGCGGCGAACTCCGGGCCGACCTCGTAGCTCGGCTGGCGGATGCAGGGGCCGAGCACGGCGGTTACGCGCTCGCGCCTCGCGCCCTGCCGCTCCATCTCCGCGAGCGTCGCCTCGGCCACGCCCTTGAACGCGCCCTGCCAGCCCGCGTGGGCGGCGGCGACCACCCGCGCCTCCGGATCCGCGAACAGGATCGGCCCGCAATCGGCGATGGTGACGGCGGCGGCGAGGCCGGGCGTGGCCACCACCACGGCGTCCACATGAGGCGCCTGCTCCCGCGCCCAGGGGCCGGTCGCAACGGCCACGTCGGCGGAATGGACCTGCCACGGCAGCGCGATGCGGCCCGGCTCGAGCCCAAGGGTGCGCGCCATTCGCGCCCGGTTCTCCAGCACGTTCTCGCGGGCGTCGTCGGCGCCCAGTCCGCCGTTCAGGCTGGCCAGCACGCCGGTGGAGACGCCGCCCCGGCGGGTGAAGAAGGCGTGTGCGACGCCCGGAAGCCTCGACAGCGCGGGCGACTGGACGGTCGGAACGGTCGTCATGGGCGTACTCCGGCGATCATGAATCGAAGGCGGGCAGAGCGAGGCGAGGATGGGCGAGGGCGAGCGCCTTGAACAGCGCGCCCATGCCGGTGGGCGCCCGGTCGATGAGCCGCGCGGCCGCGGCGTCGATCGCCCGCGCCTGCTCCGGCGAGGCCGACCGTTTCAGCCGTTCGGCCCGGAGGCCAAGGCCAAGGCGCTCCATCAGCTCGGCCTGACGCACCAGCGGCGCGGCGCGGGCTCCGGCCGATGCGCCCGCGCGGGCGAGCGCGCCGAAATCCACCTGCGCTGTGAGGTCGGCGTCGCCGGGCTCCGCGAGCGGATCGGCGAAGAGATGGGCCTTCACCGCCTGCAGCGTGTCGCCGGCGCTCGCGGCTTCGCCATAGTCGATGGCGAGCATCGCGCCCCCTTGGACGCTGAGATGCGCGCCGATGCGGGCGGCGATGGCGGCGCCCGGCGCGCAGGTCTCGATCACGGCGCCGGGGGCGCGGCCGGGCAGGGACAGGTCCCGTGGCGGCCCCGAAGCGAGCCCGAAGGCGAGCCGGCCGCCGTCGAGGCCCACCAGCCGCTCGCGCCAGCCGGCGGGCGTGGCGACGAACTGGCGGATGGGGAGGGCGTCGAAGAATTCGTTCGCCAGCACGATGACGGGCGCGTCGCCAAGCGCCTCGTCCACGGTCGCGGCCCAGCGCAGCGGAACGCCGGCGCCGTCGAGCCGGGCGCTCTGGATCTCCCGCAGCGTCGCGCTGGTCTCCACCAGCGTGACCTCGATCGCGTCCCGAAAGCCGGGCAGGGCGCGGGCGGCGCGCAGCGCGTCCGCCATCAGCGTCCCGCGTCCCGGCCCGAGTTCGACCAGCGCAATCTTCGCCGGGGCGCCCATGCGCGACCAGACCTCGGCGCACCACAGGCCCAGAAGCTCGCCGAACATCTGGCTGATCTCGGGCGCGGTGACGAAATCGCCGCCGGCGCCGAACGGGTCGCGGGTGGCGTAGTAGCCGTGAAGCGGGTGCCCGAGGCACAGCGCCATGTAGCGGTCGACGCCGATCGGGCCTTCGTCCGCGATGATCTCCGCGATCTCGCGGGCGAGCGGCGTCATGCGGCGGGCGTCGACCGCCGGGCGCGCACGATCAGCGCGAGCCCCAGCGCCAGCATGGGCAGCGACAGCAGTTGCCCCATGGTGCCGCCGAAGGCGAGGAAGCCGATCTGCGCGTCCGGCTCCCGGAACAGCTCGCCGATGATGCGCGCCACCGCATAGCCGGCGAGGAAGGCGCCGCCCACGAGCCCCGGCCGCTTCAGCGCGCCCGAGCGCACGAGGATCTGCACGAGGACGAACAGCGCCACGCCTTCGAGCGCCGCCTGGTAGAGCTGGCTCGGATGGCGCGGCTCCGGCCCGCCATGGGGGAACGCCATGGCCCAGGGCACATCGGCGGCGCGGCCGTAGAGCTCGCCGTTGATGAAGTTCGCGACGCGGCCGAAGAACAGGCCGATGGGGGCGACCGCGGTGGCGAGGTCGAAGATCGGCAGCGCGGGCAGGCCGCGGGAGCGGCCGAAGGCGAAGGCCCCGAGCGCCGCGCCCATCAGCCCGCCGTGGAAGCTCATGCCGCCGTGCCAGACCTGCAGCGCCTCCAGCGGATTCTCGGCGTAATAGCCCGGATTGTAGAACAGCACGTAGCCGATGCGTCCGCCGAGGATGACCCCGAAGGCGACCCAGAGGATCAGATCGTCCACGTCGAGCGGGGCCGGGCGGCGGACCGCGCCCCACAGCGCGTCGTTGGCGGCGATGCGCTTGGCGAGCCACCAGCCGAGCAGCAGCCCGGCCACATAGGCCAGCGCGTACCAGCGGATGGCGAGCGGACCCACCGAGACCGCGATCGGGTCGATGATGGGGAAGGGGAGGACGAACAGCGGCATGGCGGCTCCGGCTGCGGACGCCCGCCGTGATGGACGGGCGCCGGCGGGGCGTCAAGGCGCGCACGCTTCAGGTCCGTCGCCGGACAGGAGCGCGCGGACCCCATTCTCCTAAGGTCGTGAGCCGCGCGCGACCCCGGCGGATTGCCGACCCGTCGCATTGTGGCATTGTTACGGTATTAAGGCGGTCTTTATTGGTCGGTCGCTCAAAAGGCGGGGCCGGCATCACCTCTGGTCGACGTTTGAGCTTTACCGGCCTGTTCCCGCTTTTCGCCTGGGCGACGCTGGTCTGCGGAGTCCTCGTCACGCTGTGCGGCGCCCTGCTCGCGTGGCGCGCGTGGCGCATGGCCGGCCCGCCCAAGGCTCGGCGCCGCGCGCAGGTGGCGCTCATCCTGCCGCTGACGGGGCCGGTTCCCGGCTTCGGGCGTCTGGTCGCCGCGCTGGAGGCGCAGACCCTGCGCCCCGAAAGGCTGATCGTCGCGGTCGAGTCTCTGGACGATCCCGCCTTCGGGCAGGTCCGCGCGTTCGAGGGGAGAACCCGGTTTGCGCTCCGCATCGTCGTGGCGGGACACGCCGTCGATCAGGCGCAGAAATGCCGCAACCAGCAAGCGGCGCTGGCCGTCCTGGACGGCTCGCCGGACGTGGTGGCGTTGATGGACGGCGACATCGTTCCCCAGACCTGGTGGCTGAGCGCGCTGGCCTCGCCGTTGATGGACGGAACGGCGGACGTCGTCATCGGGCGACGCTGGCAGCAGGTGGCGGGCCGACGGCTCGGGGCGCATCTGGTCGCCGCCATCGACCGTCCGCTCGCGCTGCTGCCGCGGCTGAGCCGGGAGGACGCCAGCGTGATATGGGGCGGCAGCGCAGCGTTCTCCCGCGCCGCCACGGCGCGCATGGACCTTCGCGCGGCGTTGGACAGGACGCTGGCGGACGACCTGTCGCTGGCCGATCACGCCGCCGCCGCCGGATTGCGCGTGCTCACCCGCGGCTCGCTGCTGGCGCCGACGCCGGCTTCGCACGACGTTCTTGAGGCCTGGTCGTTCGGCCGTCGGCAGCACCAGATCTGCCACATCTACCGCCCGAAGCTGTGGTGGCTCGCGCTTCTGACGATCGCGTCGCGGCTCGGGGCCTTCGCGGTCGGCGCCGTCGTGGTTCCCGGCGCCGAGGGCGCCGCCGCCGTGACGGTCATATGCGCTCTTTCAGCGCTCCGGCAGGCGCTGGTCGGGGATGTGGGGCGCAAGCTGGGAATGCCGGATTCCGTGTCGGTCCGCGCGGTTCAGATCGCGCTCGGCGCGGCGCAGCCGTTGGTTGACCTCTTCCACATTAGCGTCATTCTCGGGGCCGCATGGACGCGCCGCGTGTCCTGGGGGCATGTCGACTACGCTGTCCGGGGGCGGCGCGACATTCGGGTGGCGGCGCGCCGGTCGTTTGAATCGCCCGCGCCTATGGGCGAAACCTTGGATCATCCGCAGACATGGTGAAACTCTCCACGGCGCCCCGGGGCTCCGCCCGCGCGCCGCTTCCGCCCTGCCCGCTGACCGGCCGCCCCGCCAAACGGATGATCCATGGCGTGTCCGCGGGCGTGATCGCGGACATCTGGCGCCTGGGGCAGGGGGTCGACGTATCGGCGCTGTTCAAGGGCGTCGACCGCTTCACGCTCTACGAATCCGACACCGGCCTCGTGTTCTTCGAGCCGCGGATCGTGGGCGACGGGCCGTTCTACAACGCCTATTACAGCCGATGGGACGTCCATACCGGGCTGAACAACCGCGTGGACGAGCGGGCGGACTTTGCGATGGCCGCAAAGTTCGTGCCCGAAGGCGCGACCGTGATCGACGTGGGCTGCGGGCCCGGACTGTTCCGTCGGCACCTTCCGCATGCGCGCTTCGTCGGGCTCGATCCCTACGCCGCCGACGACGTGGACGACGCCGTGATCCGCGAGACGCTCGAGGTCCACGCGGAGAACAATCCCTCGGTCTACGACGTCGCCACCGCCTTCCATGTGATTGAACACGTGCCCGACCCGCTCAGCCATGTGAAGCGCATGGCGCGGATGCTGAAGCCGGGCGGGCTGCTGGTGCTGGCGGCGCCGCTGCATCCGTCTCCGCTGACCCGGATTCCGAACCTGCCGGTCAACATGCCGCCGCACCACGTCACATGGTGGAACCCGTCCGCGTTCAGCGCGCTCGCCCGCGAGGCCGGGCTCGAGGTGGTGGAGGCCACGTCGCTGCCGGCCTCGCCTCACCAGGGCCTTATCCTGTGGATGTCGAAGCTGCTGCTGTCGGAAACGGACAAGGCCCCGGCCGAGCGCTATTTCGGCCATCGCTGGGCCTGGCACGCAAGCCTCGTGCTGTCCTATCTCGCCGCCAAGGTCGCGTTCCGCATCCGTCCGCTGCCGAAGCATAGCCCGGACATCGACGCCTTTCTGGTCGCCCGCAAACCCGCGGCCTGAGGCCTTATCCTACGGCGGCGCGAGGGCGGCCGAACATGCGGCTCACCATGCCGTCGCGCCATACGACCCCGTGGAGCAGGACCGCGCCCACATGGGCGGAAATCAGCGCCAGAAGCGTCCAGGACAGCGGCCCGTGCAGCGCGTCGACCACGGTCTTGACCGCGGGAATCGGCGCCTCGGCGACGGGCACCACGGACAGGCCGTAGACCACCCAGCCCTCGCCCTTGGCGTAGACGCGGGCGAGCGCGAGGCCTGGGACCGCGAACAGCAGCGCGTACATCAGCGCATGGCTCGCCCGCGCGATCCGCCCGAGAACGCCGGCGTCGTAGGGCGGGCGGCGCCGGGCGTTGGAAAGCGCCCAAGGGATTCGCGCCAGCATCAGGAGGAACACGCCGAGCCCCACCGGGCCGTGGGAGGCGAAGCCGTAGATCGCGTTCAGCGTCGCGTTGTGCTCGCCGAGCGCGCGATAGGCCAGCACCATGGCGAACTGCCACAGCACGAGCGTCGCCACCAGCGCATGCAGCATGCGGGAGACGCGGCCGTAGCCGGTCGGGCGGTCGAGCAGGGAGAGCGCGGGTCGGGTCATGGTCAGGCGGACAGGTGCTCCACGAGGATCGAAAAGCCGAGGCCGATCAGCAGCAGGCCGCCGGCCATTTCGGCGTAGCGGCCGAAGCGCGGGCCGATCGCCCGGCTCGCCAGCATGCCGCCGGCGGACATCACCATAGTGGTCGCTCCGATCGCGAGCGCGATCACAAGGATGTTGACCTCGAGGAAGGCGAGCGAGACGCCCACCGCCATGGCGTCGAGGCTGGTGCCGACCGCGGTCGCGAGCAGCAGGCCCAGCGAGCGCGTCGGCCGGGCCTCGGTCTCCTCGGCGTCGGACCGGCGCAGCGCCTCCGCGAACATGCGCGCGCCCACGGCGCCCAGCAGGCCGAAGGCGATCCAGTGGTCGAAGGCCTGCACGTGCTGGCTGGCGGCGACGCCTGCGGCCCATCCGATCAGCGGCGTGATCGCCTCGACCACGCCGAACACCACGCCGGTGCGCGCGGCCTCCGCCAGAGACGGTCGGCCGATCGCCGCGCCGCGTCCGAGCGATGCGATCAGGGCGTCGATGGACATGCCGATGGCCAGCAGCGCGATGGCGTAGGGAGACATGGCGAACTCGACGCGAGATGAGAGAATGACGTCGGCTCGTAACGACCGCCCGCCATGTCGTCAAATCATGATTTTTTCTGATAATGCGAATGATTTTCATCGAGTTGCTTTTGAAAACCAGAACCATTTCAGCTTAGGAGACGCGTCGGCTCCGGCGTCGTGACGAAGCGCCTCCGCGCCGTCGGACGGCGGCGGCCTTGCGGCGGCCTGCGCGGTGGGCCACATGAGGGGCGAAAACATCCGCGCGTCTGGAGGCGCAAGACCCATGACCGAGCCCCGCGGCCGCGTGTTCGACGAGATCGGACGGCTGATGACCGACGCCGCCGGCGCCGCTTCCGGCGTGCGGCGGGAGGTGGAGACCATCGTTCGCGCCCAGGCGAACCGCATCCTGTCGGAGCTCGACCTGGTGCGCCGGGACGAGTTCGAGGCCGTGCGCGCCATGGCCGAGAAGGCGCGGCTGGAAAACGAGCGGCTTGAGGCGCGGCTGGAAGCGCTGGAAGCGAAGCTCGGCGCGGCGTCTCCGGACGGCGCCGCGTCCTGACGCGAACAGGGCCGTTCGGGGAGTGTGCAGCGCGGCGGAAGTCGCCCTATACTTCTGACGGTGGCTCGAATCGGATCGCGCTCCGCGCGGACGCTGCGAGCTTCGGCAGGCGGTCCGCGCCCCATTGGGGCGGTCCGCAGGTCACGCCCGACGTCGTTCCCATGCCCGCGCCAGGGCCCCACCCCGGGAGGAGCTGATGGCTCTCATCGACGTGGACGCCGATCGTCAGGCCCATCCTGTCGACATGATCGAACGCATCGCGACGGCGAACGACTGGTCCTTCGACCGGTCGGACGACGACGAGATCACGATCTCCGTCGACGGCTCATGGACCGACTACCATGTGTCCCTCACATGGATGGACGATCTGGAGTCCCTTCATCTCGCCTGCGCCTTCGACCTCAAGGTCCCCGATCGCCGCAAGGCGGAGGTGCATCAGCTGCTGACGCTCATCAACGAGCAGATGTGGCTCGGCCATTTCGACCTCTGGAGCAAGGAAGGCGTGGTGATGTACCGGCACTCCCTGCTGCTCAGCGGCGGCGCCGAGGCGAGCGTTCCGCAATGCGAGGCTCTGCTTCAGGCCGCCCTCGAAGCCTGCGAGCGCCACTATCAGGCGTTCCAGTTCGTGGTGTGGGCCGGCAAGAGCGCGACGGAGGCCATGGAGGTGGTGGCCTTCGACACGGTGGGGGAGGCGTGAGGTTCAGGTGATCCGTTCATGACCGCGAGTTCCGTCGGGCCGCTCCAACCGGGCGGCCCGATCGTTCTGATCGGCGCCGGCAAGATGGGCGGCGCCCTGCTGGACGGCTGGCTCGCCGGCGGGCTCGATCCCGCGCTCGCCGCCGTCGTCGATCCCGGCCTGCCGCCCGAGGCCGCCGCCGCGCTCAAGAGCCGGGGCGTTGCGCTCGTCCCCGATCCCGCGGCGATCGCGGCGCCCGCCGCCGTGGTGCTGGCGGTGAAGCCCCAGATGGTCGCCGACGCGCTGCCGGTCGCAGCCGCCTTCATGCAGCCCGGTGCGGTTCTGGTCTCGGTGCTCGCGGGCGTGACCTCGGCGAAACTGGCGGCCGGCCTGCCCGCAGGCGCGGCCGTGGTGCGCGCCATGCCCAACACCCCCGCCGCCATCGGCCGCGGCATCACGGGCGCCTTCGCGACGGCCGGCGTCTCGGCCGCGCAGACCGCGCTCGCCGACGCCCTGCTGAAGGCCGGCGGGCAGGTGGAGTGGCTGGACGACGAGGGCCTGATCGACGCCGTCACCGGCGTCTCGGGCTCCGGCCCGGCCTATGTGTTCCTGCTGGCGGAGGCGCTGGCGGAGGCCGGCGTCAAGGCCGGCCTGCCGGCGGAGCTTGCGGCCCGGCTCGCCCGCGCGACCGTCGAGGGGGCGGGGGAGCTGCTGCGCCGCTCGCCCGAGACGCCGGAGACCCTGCGCCGCAACGTCACCTCGCCCAACGGCACCACCGCCGCGGCGCTCTCCGTCCTGATGGCCGATGACGGGCTTGGAGCCCTGATGGCGCGGGCGGTCGCGGCCGCCGCCCACCGCTCGCGCGAACTCGCCGGCTGAGATCGCGGGCTTCGCCGGTTGCCGAGCGCGGCGCCGGCGGCTACCTGTGCGGACAGCCGCGTGGGCCCTTCCGCGCGACGTCCCTGTTCCGGCCCGCCTTCGAGCGCATGATGACCCAGCCTTCCGACGCCCCTCTCAAGCTGATCGCGCTCGACGCCGAGGATCTGGCGGTGCTGTCGGCCCATCTTCAGGACACGGCGCTGAAGGTGCGGGATCTGGTCTATCTCCCGCGCGAGAAGCGCTTCGCCTTCGTGGGCGATCGCCTCGACCGTCTGGGCGCGGAGCCGGCGCGGCGGCGGGCCGCGGCGCATTTCGACCGGGTCACGGCGGTGCGGGCCCGCGGGGTGGACCGCTCCGCCCCGGACGCCGAGCTGACGCTTCTCGTGATCGCCTTCCTTCCGGCCGACGGGCCGTCCGGGGCGATCGAACTGCATTTCGAAGGCGGCGCCTGTCTGCGGCTGGAGGTGGAGTGCGTCGAGGCGCAGGCCGCCGACCTCGGCCCGGCGCGGGCTCCTGCTCCGACTGTTGGGGACTGACGCGCATGGCCATTCGTCTTTCGGCGCTGGACGCGGATTTCGACGCCCGCTTCGACGCCCTGCTCGCCGCCAAGCGCGAGGTGTCCGAGGATGTGGATCAGGCGGTCGCCGGCATTCTGGCCGAGGTGCGCGCCCGCGGCGACGCGGCGCTGATCGAGCTGTCCGCCCGCTTCGACCGGGTCGACCTCGCGAAGCTCGGCCTCAGGGTGACGGCTGAGGAGCTGGACGCGGCCGAGGCCGCCTGCGACCGCGAGACGCTGGAGGCGCTGGCCTTCGCCAAGGCCCGGATCGAGGCGCATCACCGCCGCCAGATGCCCGCGGACGAGACCTATCACGACCCGATCGGCGTCGAGCTCGGCCACCGCTGGCGCGCGGTGGACAGCGTGGGCCTCTATGTGCCGGGCGGCACCGCGGCCTATCCGTCCTCGGTGCTGATGAACGCCGTGCCGGCCAAGGTGGCGGGCGTGGAGCGCGTCGTCATGGTGGTGCCGGCGCCGGACGGGCGCATCGCGCCGCTGGTGCTCGCCGCGGCGAAGCTCGCGGGCGTGGACGAGGTGTTCCGCATCGGCGGGGCGCAGGCGGTGGGCGCGCTGGCCTACGGCACCGAGACCGTCAGGCCGGTGTCCAAGATCGTCGGCCCCGGCAACGCCTATGTGGCGGCCGCCAAGCGCCGGGTGTTCGGCACGGTGGGCATCGACATGATCGCCGGTCCCTCGGAGGTGCTGGTGATCGCCGACGGGACCGGCAATCCGGACTGGATCGCCGCCGACCTGCTGGCCCAGGCCGAGCACGACGCATCGGCCCAGTCGCTGCTCATCACCGACGACGGGAATCTGGCCGCGGCGGTCGAAGCCGCGGTGGAGCGCCAGCTCTCCCTGCTGCCGCGCAGGGAGATCGCCGGGACGAGCTGGCGAGATTTCGGCGCGGTGATCGTGGTGCGCGACATTCTGGACGCGGTTCCGCTCGCCGACCGCATCGCGCCCGAGCATCTGGAGATCGTGGCGGCGAACGAGGACGAGATCGCGGACCGCGTGCGCCACGCCGGCGCGCTGTTCCTCGGCGCCCACACGCCGGAGGCGATCGGCGACTATGTGGGCGGCTCGAACCATGTGCTGCCGACCGCGCGCACGGCCCGCTTCGCCTCAGGCCTCGGCGTGATCGACTTCCTGAAGCGCACCTCGATCCTGCGCTGCGGCCCCGAGCAGCTGAAGGCGCTGGGCGGCGCCGCCATCCGCCTCGGCGAGGCCGAGGGGCTGACCGCCCATGCGCGCTCGGTCGCGATCCGCATGAACTGAGCCTGCCGCCCCATGACCGCCCCCGCCCGCGATCCCGCCCGCAAGCTCGTCGCCGTCACCATCGACGAGGCGTCGATCGGGCGCGCGGCGCCGGAGGTGGAGCACGAGCGGCAGATCGCGATCTACGACCTGATCGAGGACAACGCCTTCGCGCCGCGCGAAGCCGGGGAGGGGCCGTTCGCGCTGCTGATCGGCCTCGTGGATCGCAAGCTGGCGCTGAACGTGACTCTGGCCTCCGACGGTTCGGCGGTGGTGACGCACTTCCTGTCGCTCACGCCGTTCATGAAGATTCTGAAGGACTACTTCCTCGTCTGCGAAAGCTATTATTCGGCCATCCGCAGCGCCTCGCCGAGCCAGATCGAGGCGATCGACATGGGCCGCCGCGGCCTGCACGACGAGGGGGCGCAGGTTCTGGCGGAGCGGCTGAAGGACAAGATCGAGATCGACCACGACACGGCGCGTCGCCTGTTCACGCTCATCGCGGCCCTGAGCTGGAAGGGCTGACGCTTGGAGCACGGCGGCCCCGGCGCGGGGCGCCCCCAGTCCGTCCTGTTCATGTGCGGCCAGAACGTGATCCGCTCCGTCATGGCCGAGGTGCTGGCGCGGCATTACTTCGGGCGCTCGCTCTATGTGGCCTCCGCCGGCGTGAAGCCGGGCGAGAACGATCCCTTCGTGGCGGCCGCCCTGGACGAGGTCGGCCTCGACATCGGCAAGCACAAGCCGCATTCGCTCGAAGACCTGGAAGACCTGAACTTCGACCTGATCGTCACGCTCGCGCCCGAGGCGCACCATGCGGCGCTGGAGCTGACGCGCCGGCTGCCTCTGGACGTGGAGTACTGGCCGACCATGGACCCTTCGCTGGCCCATGGCGGCTCCCGCGAGCAGGTGATGGACGCCTACCGCACGGTTCGCGACGGGCTCGTGGACCGCATCCGCGACCGGTTCCGCTACGCCGCGCCCGCCCGCGTCTGAGCCCGCGCATGGGTCTCGCGCGCCGCGCGAGTTGTGGAACACCGTGGATTCCGGTATCACCCACGCATTCTGACCGTATTCAAGCGCGGCCGCGTCCCCCCTTGCGGGACCGTCGGCCGTCCTCACCTGTCGAGACCACATGTCGAAAGAAGAACTGCTGGAGTTTCCGGGCACCGTCGTCGAGCTTCTGCCCAACGCCACCTTCCGCGTGAAGCTTGAGAACGACCACGAGATCATCGCCCATACCGCGGGCCGCATGCGCAAGAACCGCATCCGGGTGCTCGCCGGCGACAAGATTCTCGTGGAGATGACGCCCTACGACCTGACCAAGGGCCGCATCACCTACCGCTTCAAGTGATCGGGTGGCGGCCGGTCGCCGGCCGGCCGGAGACGCGCTGACATGACCGAACCGCTGAAGCTGGTGCTCGCCTCCGCGAGCCCACGGCGTCTCGCGCTGCTGGAGCAGATCGGCGTGACGCCGGACGCGCTGCTCCCGGCCTCCGTGGACGAGACGCCCGAGCGCAACGAACGCCCCCGCACGCTGGCGCTGCGACTCGCCGAAGCCAAGACCCGCGCCGGCGCCCGCCTCGCGGCCCAGGACCCCGCCCTCGCCAACGCCCTGGTGCTCGGCGCCGACACGGTGGTGGCGGTGGGGCGGCGCATCCTGCCGAAGCCCGAAAACCTCGAAGAGGCCGCCGATTGCCTGCGGCTGCTGTCGGGCCGCGCCCATCGGGTGCAGACCGCCATCTGCGTCACCACCCGCAAGGGCGCCCTGCGCAGCCGCCTCGTGGAGACGCGGGTGCGCTTCCGCCGGCTCTCCGAATCGGAGATCGCGGCCTATCTCGAGTCCGGCGAGTGGCGCGGCAAGGCGGGCGGCTACGCCATCCAGGGCCTCGCGGGGGCGTTCGTGGCCAAGCTCTCCGGCTCCTACGGCGCGGTGGTCGGCCTGCCGCTGTGCGAGACCGCGAATCTGCTGACGGGCGAGGGCTATCCGCTCCACCGCGGCTGGACCGCGACGGCGTGACGGCGGCCATGGGCGACGACGGAACGGCTCCCGAGGATCGCCGCCGCGCGCCGCGGCCGTGCCCGATCTGCCAGGCCATGTCGCTGCCGAAGCACCACCCGTTCTGCTCCCAGCGCTGCGCCGACGTGGACCTGTCGCGCTGGCTCAAGGGCGTCTACGCCGTCCCCGCGCGCGACGACGACGACGCTGAAAGCGGGCCGGACAGGAATGACGACGGCCTGTGAATTACGTCGCGCGACTCGCTGGACAGACCCCGCGCGACTTTCTATAAGGCGGCTCTCCCGCGGGACATGAGCCCGCAGGCACCCCGCCCGGGTAGCTCAGTTGGTAGAGCAGCGGATTGAAAATCCGCGTGTCGGTGGTTCGAATCCGCCCCCGGGCACCATTTTCCAAATAAGAACAAACACCTTACGCGGCCTTCCTGAACAGGCGGGCGAACGTCTGTTCGCGCGGGTCTCGCCTTGCGGGAGCCCGGGCCTCGGGCGGCGATGCGCCCTCCGCCGAAATGAGCCGCCCCGCTGTGAGGGACGCGCCTTTCCCGGGCGATCACGCGCTCCATCTGAGGCGAGGCGCAACGCCCGCCGAAGGTGATCCTCCCCATGAGCCGTTCCAAGCGTGACCTCCGGTCGGGCGTGCCCCTGTGGCTTCAGCGGGAGACGCCGTCGCCCGCGGCGGCGCTGGAGCGCAATGAGGCCGCGGACGTGCTGGTGGTCGGGGGCGGGGTGTCTGGCGCGCTTGTGGCGGACGCCGCGCTGCAGGCCGGTTTCTCCGTCATCGCCATCGACCGGCGGGATTTCGTCCGGGGCTCGACGCCCGCCAGCACCGCCCTTCTCCAGTTCGAGATCGACGAGCCGCTCACCGCGCTGTCCGAGGCCATCGGCGAGGCGGACGCGGCGCGGGCCTACTGGCGGAGCGCGTCGGCGGTCAGCCATCTCGCCGGCCGAATCGCCGACCTCGGAATCGCCTGCGGACTGAAGCCGCGCGACACGGTCTATCTGCCGGGCGACGTGCTCGATCCCCGCGCGCTCGCCCGTGAGGCCACGGCGCGGGCCCGGATCGGGCTGCGGTCGCGCTACGCGGAGGCCGCCGAGATAAAGGCCATGACGGGGATCGAGGCCGACGGGGGCATCGTCTCCAGCGGCTGCGCCGAACTCGATCCGGTCCGGCTGACGCGGGGCCTGTGGCGCTCCGCCATGGCGCGGGGCGCGCGCCTGTTCGCGCCGGTGGAGGCGACCGACGTGGAGGAGAGCCGTTCGGGGGTGACGGTCGCGACCGCCGGCGGCCAGGAGATCACGGCCACGTGGGTCGTGCTCGCCACGGGCTACGAGCTGATGCCCTTCGTGCCGATGGAGGGGCATCAGGTGCTGTCGACCTGGGCGATGGCGACCAAGCCGCAGCCCGACCGGCTGTGGCCGAGCCGGGCGCTGATCTGGGAGGCCGCGGACCCCTATCTCTACATGCGCACCACGCCGGACGGCCGGGTCATCGTCGGCGGCGAGGACGAGCCGATCGACGACGACGACAAGCGCGACGCCCTGACCGCGAAGAAGGTGGCGGCCATCGGCCGGAAGCTGAAGGCCAGGCTGCCGGAGCTGTCCGTCGAGCCGGAGTTTTCCTGGGCGGGCTTCTTCGGGGAGAGCGACACCGGGCTCCCCACCATCGGGACGCCGCCCGGCCTGAAACGCACCTTCGCCGTCATGGGCTATGGCGGCAACGGCGTCACCTTCAGCGCGGTCGCCGCCCAGCTGCTTCAGCGCGCCATGATCGGCCTTGCGGACCCGGATGCGGACCTGTTCGCGTTCAAGGGCTAGACGACGCCCTCAGGAGCACGCGGTCCTGCCGCATTTGCGCATGGCGTCGATGCGGGCCCTGATGGCCTGCTCGCCCACGGCGCCCGGCAGGATGGCGTCGCCGATGATGAACACCGGGGTCGACTCCACGCCGAACTGGTTCGCGAGCCCGTAGGCCTCCTCGATGGTGGCGCGCACCTCGGGCTTCTTCAGCGCCTCCTGCAGCGCGGCCGCCTCGACGCCCGCCTCGATGGCGGCCTTGGTGGCGGAGGCGAGGTCGGCCTGCCCCTGGGCGCCCAGCAGCCGGTCGTGGAACGCCTTGTACTTGTCGGGCGCGATCAGGTTGACCGCGGCCGACACCTGCGCCGCCTCCGCCGAGCCGCGGCCGAGGATCGGGAACTCCTTCAGCACCACCTTGAGCTTCGGGTCCTTCTCGATCAGCGCGTTGACGTCGCCGAGCGCCCGGCGGCAGTAGCCGCAGTTGTAGTCGAAGAACTCCACCAGCGTGACGTCGCCGTCCGGATTGCCGAGCACGGCCTGCAGCCTGGAGTTCTCCAGCGTCTCGGGCTTGCTGGCGAGCTTCTCCCGCGCCTCCGCCGCGTCGCGGTCCGCCTGCCGCTTCTGCAGCGCCTTCTGGGCCTCGATCAGGATCTCGGGGTTCTGCACCACGTAGTCGTGCACCAGCCGCTCCATGGCCGCGCGTTCGGGCGGGGCCACGGCGGTGGCGACGGGCAGCGCGCCGGAGAGGGCGAGCAGGGCCGTGGCGCCGGCGCCGACGAGGCCCGCTCCGACGGCGAGAGCGACGTTGCCGAGTGCGGCCATGGGAAACTCCTAACAAGGGGACGGCGGGCGCGGGGGCGCGGCGTCCTGATCGTGTGGTCCGGGAGCCGGACTTACTTCAGCTTGACCGGGCGATAGCTCGCGATGTCGTCGGCCTTCAGCCAGTTCGGCGTGCCGGGCTTGAAGGCGCGCTTGGCCCGCTCCGCGATCTGGCGGGCGGTGCCGTAGTCGCCGATGGCGAAGGCGGCCTGGGCCGAGGCGAGGTCGGCCTCGGGGATGCGCCCCTTGCGCGCCAGCGCCTGGGCGAGCTGGCGGTAGCCGTCCGCGTTCTTGGCGTCCCGCGCCGTCGCCTTGGTCAGTTCGGAAATGGCGGCGTCGGTGTCCCGCGGCGCGTTGCTCGCCACCAGCGCCTGCCCCAGCATGGTGCGGATGAGCGTGGCGTTGGGCGCGAGCGCGATGGCGCGCCGGAGCGGCGGCACGGCCTGCGCCGCGCGGCCGTTCTCCAGATAGGCCTGCCCCTTCAGCTCGTGGAACCACGGGTTGTTCGGCTGCGCCGCGATCAGCCCGTCGATCTGGCCGATGGCGCCGTCGAGCGCGGAGGAGCGGTAGGCGGAAATGGCGCGGGCGTATTTCGCCGGCAGGCTCTGGTCGCTCACGGGATAGCGCCGCGCCACCCCTTGCGGGCCTTCGGTGAAGCCCACCAGCTTCGCGCGCATCAGATCGTGCCGCGCCTGCAGGGCGGGCGGGTCCAGCTTGTCGAAATAGGGGCTCTTGCGCGCCAGCTCCTCCAGGTTCCGGATGCGGTCCTGCGGCATCGGATGGCTCTGGGCGTAAGGGTCGATGAAGCGCTGGGAGAAGGCGATCTGGTCCGCGAAGCGCTTGAAGGTGATCAGCATGCCCTTGGCGGACTGGCCGGTCTTGGTGAGGTAGTTCACCGCCGCCCGGTCGGCCGCCTGCTCCTCCGCCCGCTGGTAGGACAGCAGCGAGCGCATGATCATCTCCTGGGGGGCCATGGCGGCGCCGATGGCGGCGTTGCCGGCGCCCCGATCGAGGCCGCCGCCGGCGGCCGCCGCGCCGATCGCGCCCGCGCCGAGCAGCATGGCGACGATCGCCATGGTCTGGGCGCTGTCGAGCCGCTGGCGCAGCCGCGCCAGATGGCCGCCGGCGATGTGGCCGGTCTCATGCGCCAGCACGCCGATCACTTCGTTCGGCGTCTTCGAATCGAGCAGCGTGCCGATGTTGACGAAGATGCGCCGGCCGTCGGCCACGAAGGCGTTGAACACCCGCGAGTTGATGATGACGATCTCGACCGCGCCGGGATTCACCCCCGCCGCGCGGTAGATCGGCAGCATGTAGTCCTTGAGCAGGCCCTCGATCTCCGCGTCGCGGATGATGGAGCCGCCGCCGGGCGCCTGAGCCGCGGCGGGGGCCGCGAGCGCGGCCAGCGCGAGCGCCATGGCGCAGACCAGCGCCGTCGCCTTCGAGGCGAGAATCAGGACGGCGCGGCGCAGGGAGAACGGGGGCATCGACGGCGCCTTGGCTCGGTGTTCGCGTCTTGAGCGGTGCGGCGGGAGAGTAGGCTTCGCGCCTGCGAAGGGCAAACCCCTGCGGGGTCTTCATGGTCCCGCCCGCAATGACGCGCAATCGTGGCGCGAACATGAGCGCTTGTTCACGCCTTCGGCGCCGGACGGCTTTCCTTGCGCGCGGCGGCGATGTAGGAAGAGGCCCCAGACACATGACGAGGCTTTTTCGCTCCCGGCCGGACGGCCGGGGGAGGGCGGCTTCGTTTTTCGAGTTGGGATCAGGCCCGCGCGCGGGCCGCGCGACGCCCGCCTCGCCGGACCCCCGCCGGCGACGTGGGCGTCGCTCGGTTCAAGGCGGCCTTCAGGCGGAAGAGAGCGAATGGCCCGTTACGTCTTCATCACCGGCGGCGTCGTGTCCTCGCTCGGCAAGGGGCTCGCCTCGGCGGCGCTGGGCGCGCTGCTGCAGGCCCGCGGCCATTCGGTGCGGCTGCGCAAGCTCGACCCCTATCTCAACGTCGATCCGGGCACCATGAGCCCGACCCAGCACGGCGAGGTGTTCGTCACCGACGACGGCGCCGAGACCGACCTCGACCTCGGCCACTACGAGCGCTTCACCGGCAAGGCGGCGACCCGGCAGGACAACATCACCACCGGCCGCATCTACCAGAACATCATCGCCAAGGAGCGCCGGGGCGACTACCTGGGCGGCACCGTGCAGGTGATTCCCCACGTCACCGACGCCATCAAGAGCTTCGTGCTCGAAGGCAACGAGGGCGTGGACTTCGTGCTGGTGGAGATCGGAGGCACGGTCGGCGACATCGAGGGCCTGCCGTTCTTCGAGGCCATCCGCCAGTTGGGGAACGATCTTCCCCGCGGCGACGCCATCTACATCCACCTCACGCTGCTGCCCTGGATTCCGAGCGCGGGCGAACTCAAGACCAAGCCGACCCAGCATTCGGTGAAGGAACTCCGCTCCATCGGCATCCAGCCGGACATCCTGCTGTGCCGCTGCGACCGGCCGATTCCCGCCGACGAGCGCCGCAAGCTCGGCCTGTTCTGCAACGTGCGCGAGAGCGCCGTGATCGAGGCCCGCGACGTGGAGACCATCTACGACGTGCCGGAGGCCTACCACCGCGAGGGGCTCGACACCGAGGTGCTGCGCGCCTTCGGGCTGGAGCCCGGCCCGGCGCCGGACCTGTCGCGCTGGCGCACCGTCACCCACCGGGTCAAGAATCCCGAGGGTGAGGTCACCATCGCCATCGTGGGCAAGTACACGGGGCTGAAGGACGCCTACAAGTCGCTGTCCGAGGCGCTCGCCCATGGCGGCATCGCCAACACCGTTAAGGTCAACCTCGACTGGATCGAGAGCGAGATCTTCGAGCGCGAGGACCCGGCGCCGTTCCTGGAGCACGTCCACGGCATCCTGGTGCCGGGCGGCTTCGGCCAGCGCGGCGCGGAAGGCAAGATCCGGGCGGCCACCTTCGCGCGGGAGCGCAAGGTGCCCTACCTTGGCATCTGCTTCGGCATGCAGATGGCGGTGATCGAGGCGGCGCGGAACCTCGCCGGCATCCCCGACGCCAACTCCACCGAGTTCGGCCCGACGCCCGAGCCGCTGGTCGGCCTGATGACCGAATGGACCAAGGGCAACCAGCTCGAAAGCCGCCGCGCCGACGGCGACCTCGGCGGCACCATGCGGCTCGGCGCCTACGAGGCCCGGCTGAAGCCCGGCTCGCGGGTGGCGGACATCTACGGCTCCGACGACATCTGGGAGCGCCACCGCCACCGCTACGAGGTCAACGCCGCCTATCGCGACCGGCTGGAGGCCAACGGCCTGATCTTCTCCGGCATGTCCCCGGACGGTTCGTTGCCCGAGATCGTGGAGTACGAGGACCACCCGTGGTTCGTGGGCGTGCAGTTCCACCCGGAGCTGAAGTCGCGCCCGTTCGAGCCGCACCCGCTGTTCGCGAGATTCGTGGAAGCGGCGAAGGCGCAAAGCCGGCTGGTGTGAGGAGCGCCCTGTCTGGAAGGTGAGCCCAAACCTCCGGCGTCCTGCGCCGGAGGTTTGGAAGGGGCTCTGGCGGGCCGCCGGTTCTCCGCGCCGCGCTGTCTCGGCTGGCGCGGCCTCGGTCCGCGGCTCAGGCGTGGCGTCTGAAGGCGTGGGAGGGATCGCGCGAGCCGCGTGATTCCCAAGGATCAGCGCGTGAAGCGCGCTCGCCCGCTGGCGATCCGGACGCCTGTCGGCCTCACCCTCCGGCTTTCGGTCCGGCGGCGTAGCCCTGCAGGGCGGGGTCGAGATGCTGGGCGTTGCGCTCGCGCAGGCGGGCGGCCTCGTCGTCGTAGAGGAACGGCAGGAAGGCGTAGCGTCGCCCACGGGTCACCCGCGACACGGCGTGCAGCAGCGAGCAGGAGAACACCACGGCGCCGCCGGGCGGGGCCTTGAACGCGCGCGGCCCGTATTCGGGGAAGCTCACCTCGCCGCCGTCGAAGTCGGCGTTGAGGTTGATGGAGACCGCGAAGCGGCGGTGCGCGGTGCCGGCGGTGGTGTTGTCGCGGTGGGCGCGGAAATGGGCCTCGTCCTCGGCGGCGTAGCAGCCGACGATGTAGCGCTCCATGCGGGTGGCCTTGAACTGGTGGATCTTCTCGATCTCGCTCGCCACCCGCCGGCGGATGCGGGACTGGATCAGCCGGACCAGCTCCGGATCGGTGATGTCGCAGTCCTTGCGGCGCTTGTGGTTGGGGTCTTTCACCAGCACGGTCTTGCCGTCCACCTGCCGCATGAAGCCGGAGTCCTGTCCGCCCTCGCGTTCGTAGGTCGCGATCAGGCGCTCGCACAGCTCCGGCTCGAACACGTTGGGCAGCAGCAGGATCGGCGCCTGCAGCTCGAAGCCGGCGAAGGCGCTGGGCGGCGGCAGCGCAGCCACGTAGTCCAGCACGGCGTCGGCCTCGTCGGCGGTCGGGCTGAAGGGAAACACCTTAAGGACGCGCAAGGTGGGATCCAGCACCACCCAGATGCGCCGCATGGGCGCGGGCTCGCCCGGCGCCGCGTCCGCCGGAAGCGCGCCATAGGCGCGGCTGACCGAGCCGTCCACGTCGAAGATGTGCCGCAGGCCCGGAAGCAGCATCGCCACGCGCGCTTCCGTCTCGTCGGCGGGATCGACGCTGACGCCGAAGAAGCAGGCGCGCTCGTCGTCGAACAGCGCGCGCCGGGCCTCCACGCGATCGAGCGCGGCGCGCGCGCCCGGCGCCGACGAGGCGCCGTAGAAGCACAGCACCAGGTAGCGGCCGGCGGCGGTGTCGAACACGTAGCGCGGATTGCCGGTGGCGCGCTGGGCGAACCACGGCGCAGGATCGCCCGCCATGAGGTTGGCGTAGGAGCGCGGCTTGGCGGCCTGAGGCGGCGCGGTCTCGGTCACGGACATGAATCACGCGCGGCGCGGGCGCCGCTCCCCCCAATGGCCGCTTTCCCTTGGCGGCTCGACGCATCGTTCTACAAACGCATACGATCGGCGCGCGCCCGCGCCAAGTCTGCGGCGACGGTTCGGAGCGTCCAGCCTGTTCATCTTTATGCGAAGGGCGCCGCGCCGCGATCCGGGCCACAAACGGCTGCGACGCATTCCGGGAGAAGGCCACGCCCATGACCTACCGCGCCCCCGTCGACGACATCCTGTTCACGCTCGACCATGCGGCGGGGCTCGCCGCCGCGCGGGAGGCGGGGCTCTACGACGCGCTGGACCGGGAGACCTTCGCCGCCATCCTGGCCGAGGCCGGCGCCTTCGCGGAGGACGTGGTGGCGCCGCTGCTCCGGCCCGGCGATCGTGAGGGCGCCCGCTTCGCCGACGGCGCAGTGACCACGCCGGCCGGGTTCAGGGAAGCCTACAAGGCCTGGGCCGCGGCCGGCTGGAACGGCGTGCTGGCGGACGAGGCCTATGGCGGGCAGGGGCTTCCGGCCGTGCTGTGGGCGGCGACCACCGAGCTCTGGGCCTCGGCCTCCATGGCTTTCGGCCTCTGCCCCATGCTGACGCAGGGCGCGATCGAGGCGCTGCAGTCCCACGGCTCGGACGCGCTCAAGGCGCTCTATCTGCCGAAGCTCGTCTCCGGCGAGTGGACCGGCACCATGAACCTGACCGAGCCGCAGGCGGGGTCGGACCTCGCGCTGCTGCGGACGAGGGCGGAGCGGGCGGGCGACGGGACCTACCGGCTGTTCGGCCAGAAGATCTTCATCACCTACGGCGAGCACGACGCTTCGGACAACATCGTGCATCTGGTGCTGGCGCGGCTGCCGGACGCGCCCGAGGGCACCCGCGGCATTTCGCTGTTCCTGGCGCCGAAGTTCATTCCCGACGCGGAAGGAAAGCCCGGCGCGCGCAACGACGTCGCCTGCGTCGGCATCGAGGAGAAGCTCGGCATTCACGCCAGCCCCACCTGCACCATGGCGTTCGGCGACGCGGGCGGCGCCGTGGCCTATCTGGTGGGCGAGGAGCATCGCGGCCTGGCCTGCATGTTCACCATGATGAACAACGCCCGCCTCGGCGTCGGGCTCGAAGGCGTCGCGGTGGCGGAGCGGGCGACCCAGCAGGCGCTGGCCTTCGCCGCGGAGCGGAAGCAGGGGCGGGCGCCCGGATACGACGGCGCGGCGCCGATCGCGGCTCATCCCGACGTGCGCCGCATGCTGCTCACCATGCGCGCCCAGACGGCGGCGGCCCGCGCCATCTGCTACCGCGCGGCGGTGGAGATCGACCGTGCGCGGGCGACGGCGGACGCCGACGAGGCCCGCGCCGCCTCCGAGCGCGCGAGCCTGCTGATTCCCATCGCCAAGGCGTTCTCCACCGACGCCGGCTGCGAGGTGGCCTCGCTCGGCGTGCAGGTGCATGGCGGCATGGGCTTCATCGAGGAGACCGGCGCGGCGCAGCTTCTGCGCGACGCGCGCATCGCCCCGATCTACGAGGGCACGAACGGCATCCAGGCCATGGATCTCGTCATGCGGAAGCTGCCCCAGTCGGGCGGGGCGGTCGCGGCGGCGGAAATCGGGCGGCTGCGGGACAGCGCGCGGCGGCTCGCCGAGACCAACGCGCCCGCGCTCGGCGCCTCCGCCGCCCGGCTGGCGGAGGCTGTGGACGCGCTCGACCGCGCCACCGCCTGGATGCAGGCGCCCGAGCGCGACGCGAGCGAAAAGCTCGCCGGCGCGACGCCCTATCTTCGCCTGTTCGCTCTCGCCGCCGGCGGGGCGGGCCTCGCCGACAACGCGCTTGGCGCCCTGCGCAGCGCCGGAGCCGCGGCGCCGTCCGCCCATGCGGCGCTGGCGCGGTTCTTCATGGAGAATCTGGTTCCTGCCGCGGACGGCCTCGCGCGGGTCGCGACCGAAGGCGCGGGGGCTCTGGGCGCCGAGGCCGAGGCGGCGCTCGCCGTCTGACATCCGTCCTTCGTCGCGCTTGGCCTCTGGCATGCCAGAAGCATAATCCCATTCCCGCCCGCAGGGATCGCCGTCATGACCACGCTTTACGTCACGCACCCCGCCTTCGCCGACCATCTGGTGACGCCGGGCCATCCCGAACGGCCTGAGCGCATGCGCGCCGTGCAGCAGGCGCTGGAGGCGGAGACGTTCCAGTCGCTCGCCCGCGAGGAGGCGCCGCTGGTGGAGGCGACGGTGGCGACGCTGGCGCATCCGGAAGCCTTCGTGGAGACGCTGGACCGGGTGCGTCCGCGCGAGGGCATGGTGCGCATCGACGGCGACACCACCATGAGTCCCGGCACCTGGGAGGCGTTGCTGCGGGGGCTGGGCGCGGCGACGCTTGCGGTCGACGAAGTGATGTCGGCCAAGGCCCGCAACGCGTTCTGCGGCATGCGCCCGCCGGGCCACCACGCCGAGCAGTCCACGGCGATGGGCTTCTGCTTCTTCAACAACGCCGTGGTGGCGGCCCGCCACGCCCAGAAGGCCTACGGCGCGGAGAAGGTGGCGATCGTGGATTTCGACGTGCACCACGGCAACGGCACCCAGGCGATCGTGTGGGACGACCCCAGCATCATGTACGCCTCCACCCACCAGATGCCGCTGTTTCCGGGCACGGGGGCCCGCAGCGAGACCGGCGTCGGCAACATCGTGAATTGCCCCATGCGCTCGGGCGACGGCGGCGACCGGTTCCAGGAGGCGTTCAACGAAGCCATCCTGCCGGCGCTGAACACGTTCTCGCCCGATCTTGTCGTGATCTCCGCGGGCTTCGACGCCCATCACCGCGATCCGCTCGGCGGGCTGATGCTGACCGAGGCGGACTACGCCTGGATGACCGAGCGCCTGATGGACGTCGCGGACACTCACGCGTCCGGCCGCGTGGTGTCGCTTCTGGAGGGCGGCTACGACCTGCAGGGGCTGGCGAAGTCCGCCGCGGCCCATGTGCGCGCCTTGATGAAGGCGTGAGGCGCGCCTAAAACACGGCTCCTTCACGGTCCGCAGGAGCCCGCTTATGACCGACGTCCGTCCTGCCGACGTGGCCGACCTGAGCTTCGAGGCCGCGCTCGCCGAACTCGAGCGCATCGTCGGGCGTCTGGAGCAGGGACAGGTCCCGCTCGAGGAATCGATCGAGATCTACCGCCGCGGCGAGGCGCTGAAGGCGCGCTGCGACGACCTGCTCAAGAAGGCCGAGGCGCGGGTCGAGACCATCTCGGTCGGCGCCGACGGGTCTCCGAAAGGCCTTGCCGCGCTGGATCCCGAATAAGGCGGCGCCGTCCGTCCGCCCGACACGATACGTCGTTCATCATCCGCGCCGCGGAGAGGGCGAGGGACACGCCATGATCTACGCCTACGCGCTGCGCGACGGCGCGCTTCAGCTCGTGGCTCGCCAGTCGGGAGATCCGCTTCCCGCAGATGTGGTCTGGCTCGACCTGGTCAGCCCGTCGCCGGACGAGGACCGTCTGGTGGAGGCGACCGTGCGCGCCTCCGTGCCGACCCGCGAGGAGATGGTGGAGATCGAGCCGTCGAGCCGGCTCTATGTGGAGGACGGCGCGCGCTACATGACCGCGTCGCTGCTGTGCGGCACGGACACCGACCTGCCCACGCTCACCGCCGTCAGCTTCATCCTGACCTCCCGGGCGCTGGTGACGGTGCGCTACGATGAGCCGCGCTCCTTCGCGCTCTACGCCGCGCGCGCCTGCAAAGTGAACGGGCAGGCGGCGCCCCGCACGCCGGAGGGCGTGCTCATGGGCCTGTTCGACACGGTGGTGGACCGCATCGCCGACGTGCTGGAGACGGTCGGGGCCGAGATCGACGACCTGTCCCGCACCGTGTTCGACCGCGCCGGAGCGCAGGCCTACCGCAAGCCGTACCAGCAGCTTCTGAAGGCCATCGGCCGCAAAGGCGACCTGCTGTCGAAGGCGCGGGAAAGCCTCGTCACCCTGCAGCGGATCACGCTCTATCTCGCCGCCGAGATCGAGGGCGTGAAGCCGACCAAAGAGACCAAGGCGCTGCTGCGTCCCATGCAGCGGGACGTGACCTCGCTGATGGAGCACGCGGATTTCCTCGCCAACAAGGTGACCTTTCTGCTGGACGCCATGCTGGGTCTCGTCAGCCTCGCGCAGAACGACATCGTGAAGCTGTTCTCGGTGATGGCGGTGGTGTTCCTGCCGCCGACATTGGTGGCGTCGATCTACGGCATGAACTTCGAGGCGATGCCTGAACTCGCCTGGACGTTCGGCTATCCTTACGCACTCGGTCTCATGCTGGTGAGCGCTATACTTCCGTACCTCTTTTTCAAATGGAGGCGCTGGCTTTAAACGTATGCGTGAACGTTGCGAACCGCTGAGGATTCCGCGTCGCGTTTCACGGCTTATTATCCGGCCTCCCGTAAGGTCAGCCTGCTCCGTATGTGGACGGGAAGATCGATTTGGCTGCGAGTTTCGACCTGGGACTGCTGGCGGCGCTCGGCGTTCCGTCCCTCATCGGAGCCTTCTTCTGGGCGGGCTTCGCGCGCGCCGGCGCGCAGGCCGAGCGGCTGCCGACGCGGGCGCTCTGGATCGGCCTCGCTTCGTTCGTCGGAGCGGCCTTCATCACGCTGGTGGACGCGCTGTTCCTGCGCGCGCTCGGAGCGCCGGTGGCCGCGCTCTACGACCTGCGCGTGATGGCGCTCGCCTTCCTGGCCGCCGTGGCTCTTCTCGCCGTCAGCTCCGCCATCGTTCCAGACCGCCGGAAGGCCGACCTGTTCTCCATGGTGCTGGGCGGCGTCGTCGTCGGCTTCGCCTTCGCGGCGTCGCATTATGTGGCGTTGTTCGCCATGCGGTGGGGGGGCAGGGTCGTCATCGACGACGCGCTGCTGATCGCCGCGATCTCCGCTGTGGCGGCGGGGGCGGGCCTCGCCTTCGCCATCGTCCGGTACAGGGCCCGCTCCAAAGCTCTTCCGATCGGGCTCGGCGTGTTCACGCTGGGCGGCGTCGCCTTCCACCTTCTGCTGGTGAACGCGGTGAGCCTGAGCCGCGACCCTCGGATCCAGCCGCCGCTCGACGGCCTGTCCGGCGACGAACTGCTGCTGCTGGCGCTCGGCCTTCTGGCCATTTCGCTCATCTTCGCGCTGGTGGGCGTGCTGGCCGAGGCGCGTTACGGCGCGGGCGGCGTGTCCCGGCAGGCGCGGCTCGAGACCTTCGCCGACCTGTCGGCGGAAGGCATCGTCATCTGCGAGGATCTGCGGATCGTGGACGTCAACGTGGCCGCGGCGCGCATGATCGGGCTCGACCCGTCCACCATCCGCGGCCGCGCCTTCCGCGATTTCGTGGACGCCCCGAACCCGGACCGGCTTCTGTCCGCGAGCCTCGCCAAGCCGCAGGAGATCGCCATCCGCAGCATGGGCGGCACGCTCTCCACCGTCGAGGTGTCCAGCCGCGATCTGATGGTGTTCGCCAGGCCCCGGCGGGTGTTCAATCTGCGCGACGTCTCCGAGCAGAAGCGCACCGAAAGCCGCATCCGCCACCTCGCCTACCACGACCCGCTGACGGGCCTCGCCAACCGCGCGGCGTTCAACGAGGCGCTCGCCAACGCGCTGCGGCGCGGCGGCGAAGTGGCGCTGTTCTGCGTCGATCTCGACAAGTTCAAGGAAATCAACGACGTCTTCGGCCACAGCGCCGGCGACGAGGTCCTGCGCATCGCGGCCCAGCGCATCACGGCCGCGGCGCCCGGCGTCATGGTGTTCCGCCTCGGCGGCGACGAGTTCGTGGCCATCGGCACCGGCCCCGACGCGGGCGACGCCGACAAGCTGGCGCGGCGCATCGTCGAGCGACTGAACACCGACGCCATGGTCGCGGGCAAACTGGTGAGCTGCGGCGGCAGCGTCGGCTACGCGATCTTTCCCCATCACGGCGCCACCACCGACGCGCTGTTCGCCAACGCCGACGCCGCGCTCTACCGCGCCAAGGCCGATGGTCGCGGCCTCGCGCGCGGCTTCGAGCCCGGCATGGACCTCGCGCTGCGCGAGCGCTGGGCGATGCAGCAGGACCTCGCCACCGCAATCTCGCGCAACGAGATGTTCCTGCACTGGATGCCGCAGGCGAATACGGAGACCGGCGAGATCGTCGGTTTCGAAGCGCTGCTGCGCTGGAAGCATCCGGAGCGGGGCGTGGTGTCTCCCGCCCAGTTCATTCCCGCCGCCGAGCAGAACGCGTCGATCGTGCCGATCGGCGAGTGGGTGCTGCGCGCCGCCTGTCGCGAGGCTGCGCGCTGGCCGAAGGCCTGCAAGGTCGCGGTCAACCTGTCGCCGGTCCAGTTCCAGCACGGCGACATCGTGGCGCTGGTGCACGAGATCCTGCTGGAGACGGGGCTGTCCCCATCACGGCTGGAAGTCGAAATCACCGAAGGCGTGCTTCTGGACGACCACGCCGCGGCGCTGAACACGCTGCGCCGGTTCAAGGCGCTCGGGGTCCAGATTGCGCTGGACGATTTCGGCACCGGCTATTCGTCGCTGTCCTACCTGCAGTCGTTCCCGTTCGACCGGCTGAAGATCGACGCCTCCTTCATCAAGGCGCTCGCCACCAGCCCGCAGGCCCAGGCCATCGTGCGCTCGGTGCTGGCGCTCGGCGAAAGCCTCAGCCTTCCGATCACGGCGGAGGGCGTGGAGACGCAGGAGCAGCGCGCCTTCCTGGCCGAACTGCGCTGCGAAGAAATCCAGGGCTATCTCGTCGGCCGTCCGAGCCCGCTCGTGTCGTTCCAGTCGCCGTTCGAAAAGCCTCAGCGTCTTCTGGCCTGAGCGGGGCCCGGCCGCCAGGTGAAAAGGGGCGCGCGCTTGTCCATGAAGGCCCGCGCGCCTTCCTTGAGGTCCTCGCCGGCGAAGCCGCCGCGCCACAGTTCGTCCAGCTCTCCGAAATCGGGCGACGGCGCCGACAGCGCGTCGATCATGCGCTTGGCGGCGAACAGCGAGTAGGCCGAGCCGCGCGAGACGGCCGCGACCGTTTCCGAAACCACGGCGTCCAGTTCGCCGGGCGGCGCCACGCGATGCACGAGGCCGATCGCCAGCGCCTCCTCCGCGTCGATCAGGCGCGCGGTGAACAGCAGCTCCTTCGCCCGCGCCGGGCCGACGGCGTTCACCAGCCGCCGGGTGCTCTCCACCGGATAGACGATGCCGAGCTTGGCGGGTGTGATCCCGAACCGGGCGTCCGAAGCGGCGATGCGCAGGTCGCAGGCCAGCGCGATCTGGCAGCCGCCGCCGACGCAAGGCCCCTCGATCGCCGCGACCGTCGGGGCCGCGATCGCCGCCACCGCCTCCTCGCCGTCGCGCACGGCGTCAGCGTACGAGCGCCGGCGCGCCTCGTCAGCCGTCGAAAGCGCCACGAACTCGGCGATGTCGGCGCCTGCGCTGAACACGCCGCCGGCGCCGCGCATCACCACCGCGCGGATGTCCGGCCCGGCCGCGATCTCCGCCGCCACCTTCGGGAAGCCGCGCCAAGCGGCCTCGTTAAAGGCGTTTTTCTTCGCCGGACGGTTGAGCAGGACGGTCGCGACCGGGCCGCGCCGCGACAGGGTGACTCCTTCGACGGTGGAAGCGGCTGTCTCCATGGCGAAGGCGTTCCCGTGGCTCTATGGGCTTCAATGCAACACGCCTGAGTGACGCTCTTGCGCCGGCGCAAACAGCTCCACGCACGGCGCGCGCTTGCCGAACGGGGGGCGGAAGGACAGATTTCCTCCCGAACCGCGGCGGACCACATCCGGCCGCACCCTGATCCGATCCGAGGAGCGCGACAGATGACCAAAGTGCTTGTGCTTTACTATTCCACCTATGGCCACATCGAACAGATGGCCGAGGCGGTGGCCGAGGGCGCGCGCGAGGCCGGCGCCGAGGCGGTGGTGAAGCGCGTGCCCGAGACGGTCCCGCAGGAGGTCGCCGCGCAGAACCACTTCAAGCTCGACCAGAAGGCGCCCGTCGCCACCGTGGACGAGCTTCCCGAATATGACGCCATCATCTTCGGCGCGCCGACCCGCTTCGGCACCGTGGCCTCGCAGATGCGCGCCTTCATCGACCAGACCGGCGGGCTGTGGGCCGCAGGAAAGCTGCTCGGCAAGGTGGGCTCGGCCTTCACCTCGAGCGCGAGCCAGCACGGCGGACAGGAGAGCACGCTGCTCGGCTTCCTCCCGACGCTTCTTCATCACGGCATGGTCGTGGTCGGCCTGCCTTACGCCTTCGCGGGGCAGCTGACGCTGGACGAAATCTCCGGCGGCTCGCCCTACGGCGCGACGACGATCGCGGCGGGAGACGGTTCGCGCCAGCCGAGCGCCAACGAACTGGCCGGCGCCCGCTTCCAGGGCCGCCATGTGGCCGAGATCGCGGCGAAGCTCGCCAAGTAAGACGCCCGCCTGGGCGCTTCGACATGATGCGGGCGGGGAGGCCATGGTCTCCCCGCCCGCAAGCGTTTCAGCGCCGTGGTCAGGAGCCGGACTTCTTCGCCGACAGCGCGCCGGAGAATTCCACGCCCTCGGTGTCGCTGGCCTTCACCGTCACCGGGCCGCCATCGGCGAGGTAGGAGAACTGGATCGACGGGTCCTCGCTCAGCGAGATGCCGCCTTCCATGGTGAAGACCGTCTGGTCGCCCTGCTTCACCACGATGTTGTTCACGAAGCGCGCCGGGATGTAGCTGCGGTCGATCGGGTCCATCTGCAGGCCCGAATAGTTCGGGTGCCGGATCATCAGCTGCGCCTCCGACATGTGGCTCGCCGCCGAGGCGCCTTCAGGCTTCGCGGAGGCGTTCTCGGCGATCGGGCGGAACTTGAGCTGGCCGAGATTGGCGAGCGCCTGATCGGCGTCCTTCAGCGCCGGGGCCGAGCAGCCGCCGCTCGCCTTCACGAAGCGCGAGGTCATGTGCAGTTCGCCGTCGTCGGTCTCCAGCACCGCCCGCACCGAGGAATAGGCGTTGACCCGCAGACGCGTCGTCAGCGCGAACTCCTTGCGCTTCTGGCCGAGCGTGAAGGTGGCGGCGACGGGCGCGGGGTTCTCGTCGACGATCAGCGTCACTTTCGAGATGTTGCGGGGGTCGCCCGCGGGCAGCGCCACGGTGACGCCGATGGGCACGATCGCGGCGTCCTCGGCCCGCTTCGGCGCGTCCATGCTGAGAAGCGCGCTCCCGGCCTCGATCGGCCGGTCGCCGAAGGCGTCCTGCCGGAAGGTCTCGAACACCTTGTCGGTGTTGTCCTCGGCCCACGCGGGGGCGGCGGCGAGCGCCGCGGCGAGGCTGACCGCGGCGAAGGAGGAGGCGAGGACACGGCGCGACATGACGATCTCCCTTGAAAACCGGCGCGCTTCGCGCGTCTCGCTTTTCAGGAAAGAGTAAGCCCAGTCCCGCCGTTCCGCCAGACCCGGGCTTGATGCTCTTGAAATCTCTTCAGAGACCACCGCTGGTCGTCATGCCCGAGCTCAGCCATCGGGCGTCCACGACTTTTCGCCGGGCGCCTCCGATCAACAGCACGTCGCAGATGCCCGCGCGTCGCGCGGGCATGACGTGTGAGCATAAGGCGCGCGCTTGAGGGCGTTTCCAGAGGCGGGTTCAGCGCACCACGGTGACGCGCTTGGCGGCGCGGGTCAGGCCCGTGTAGAGCCAGCGGTCGCGGTGCTCCCGGAAGGCGAAGCTCTCGTCGAACAGCATCACGTCGTCCCACTGGGAGCCCTGCGCCTTGTGGACGGTGAGGGCGTAGCCGTAGTCGAACTCGTCGAAGCGCCGGCGCATGGCGTAGGGGATCGCCTCCGGATCGCCCTCGAAGAAGGCCCGCATCACCGCGACCGACACCGTGCGCCGGCCGCCTTCGTCTTCCGGCGCAAGGTCCATCTTCACCTTGGTGGCGTCGGTTCCCTTGAGGCGGCTCACCGTCCAGGTGCCGCCGTTGAACAGACCCTTGGTCTTGTCGTTGCGCAGGCAGACCAGCTTGTCGCCCACCGCCGGCATGGGGTCGATCAGACCCTTCAGCTCCCGGAGGCGGCCGTTGTAGAGCCGCCTCGTGCGGTTCATGCCCACCAGCACCTGATCGACGGCCAGAACCTCCTCGGTCGCGATCTCGCGGCGGGAGACGATGCGGCTCTCGCCATACTGGCCAAGCTCCAGCTCCCGGCCCTCGCGCACCGCGAGCGACATGCGGATGATGGGATCGTCCACCGCCTGACGGTGCACCTCCGTCAGCATGGCGTCGGGGCCGGCTTCGGTGAAGAAGCCGCCGCCCTTCACGGGGGGGAGCTGCGCCGGGTCGCCCAGCACCAGCACCTTGGCGCCGAAGGACAGCAGGTCGCGGCCGAGCTCCTCGTCCACCATGGAGCATTCGTCGATCACGATCAGCTCGGCCTTGGCGGCGGCGCCGTCGCGGTTCAGGGCGAAGGACGGGCCGTCGTCCTCGTCGCTTCCTCCGCCGCGGGGGCGGTAGATCATGGAATGGATGGTGCTCGCGCCCTCGCAGCCGCGCGAGCGCATCACCAGCGCGGCCTTGCCGGTGTAGGCGCCGAAGGCCACGTCGCCGTCGATGTCCTCGGCCAGATGGCGGGCGAGCGTGGTCTTGCCCGTGCCGGCGTAGCCGAACAGGCGGAACACCTGATCCCGCGGCCGGCGCAGCCAGTCGCTCACGGCGGCCAGCGCATCCTCCTGCTGGGGCGACCAGCGCATCCGAATCTCCCCGTTCCTCTTTCGTATCGCCGTGTTTAGCGCGGGTCGCGCCAGGGCGCGAACCAGCCGAGCCCGTCTTCGGTGCGCCCGGCGGGCCGGTACTCGCAGCCGACGAAGCCGTCATAGCCGAGCCGGTCCAGCGCCGCGAACGCGAGCGCGTCGTTCAGTTCGCCGGAACCCGGCTCGGCGCGGGCGGGCACGGAGGCGATCTGCACATGGCCGATCAGGGGCATGAGCCGCTCCAGCGAGGTCAGCACGTCGCCGTGCAGGATCTGGCGGTGGTAGACGTCGTACTGCAGGCGCACGTTGGGCCGGCCGCAGCGCGTGACGATCTCCGCGGCGCGGTCGAAGTCGTTCAGGAAATACCCCGGCATGTCCCGGCCGTTGATGGGCTCGATCAGGATGTCGACCCCCATCGGGCCGAAGGCGTCGGCGGCGCGGGCGAGCGCGTCGTCATAGGCGCGGCGCGCGGCCGGATCGTCCGCCGGCGCCAGCCCCGCCATCATGTGCAGCCGCTTGGCGCCAAGCGTCTCGACGTAAGGCGCGGCCTGGGCGAGCGAGGCGCGGAACTCCGCGGTCCGGTCGGGCAGGGCCGCGAGGCCGCGATCGCCGGCCGTCCAGTCGCCCGGCGGCAGGTTGAACAGCGCCAGCGTCAGGCCCGAGGCGCGAAGCGCTTCCGCCACCGCTTCGGGCGCGACATCGTAAGGGAACAGGAACTCCGCCGCCTCGAAGCCCGCCTCCGCCGCCGCGGCGAAGCGGTCGAGGAACGGGCGTTCCGTGAACATCAGCGTCAGGTTGGCGGCGAAACGGGGCATGGGCGAGGTGTCCGCGAGCAGGCGATCGGGCGCGCCGCCGTCATGCCCCAGCGCGCGGCGTTCGTCCACGCTGCGGCCGCCTTCACCGGGCGATCACGGCGCCGTAACGAACCTTTGGAAGAAGATCACATCGACGTATGCGCATTGTTCCCGGTTGTCGGCGCCATAACTGGAGGACATCGGCGCGAAAACGTCGCTCTCTATGAAAAGACGCTTTCGACCGCAAGCAAAACCAAGGAGGAACGACCATGATCGCCACGACCCGTCTTGCCCAGGCCGCCGCCGTAGCCGCCATCGGCCTGTTCGCCGCCGGCCCGGCCCTCGCCGTCAGCGTCTCCAACATGAGCGACAAGGCCATGGAGGTGACGGCGGACCTCGGCGAGAACGAGCCGAAGACCAAGATCGACGCCGGCAAGACTGTGAAGATCGACTGCCCCGAAGGCTGCGAGCTGCGCGTGCCGACCATCAGCTACGGCCTCGCCGCCACCAAGGGCGACAAGGTGGTGATCGGCAAGGACGGCGTGCTGGCTTACGAGGGCCAGGAGCAGGAGGCCCGCAACGACACCGGGGCTGCGGAAAAGAGCAAGGCGAACTGATCCGCTGCGCGGCCGTCAGCCGAGGAGGGTGACGCCCCCAAGGCTGACGGCCGTGATGAACAGCGTCGCGATCAGGCCGAGCAGCAGCGGGCGCGCGCCCCGCGCCCTGAGCTTGGCGAGATCCGCCGACAGCCCCATGGCGGCGAGCGCCACGGCGAGCAGGGCGGTCGCGACCTGCGCCGCCAGGGCCTTGGCCTCCGCGGGCAGGGCGACGACGCTGTTCAGCACGATGAGGGCGAGGAAGCCGCCCACGAACCACGGCGCCGGGGGGTGCCCGGCCTCGCGTCCGGTTCCCCGCGCGCTCCACAGGCCAAGCCCGATCACCAGCGGGGCCAGCAGGATGACGCGGGAGAGCTTGGCCACGGTCCCGGCCTCGCCGGCCTCCGGCCCGCCGGCGGTGGAGGCGCCCACCGCCTGCGCCACCTCGTGCAGGGAGGCGCCGGCCCACAGGCCGTAGGCCTGGGCGTCGAGGCCGAAGGGGCCGGCCAGCAGCGGATAGAGCGTCATGCCGAGCGTGCCGAACAGCGTGACGCAGGCGATGGCGTAGGCCACGTCCTCGTCGTCGGCGCGGGCGACGGTGTTGGCGGCGACGATGGCGGAGGCGCCGCAGACGGAGGTGCCCGCCGCGATCAGCTGCGTCAGCCGGGGCGCGACCCCGAGCCGCCGTCCGGCCCAGAGGGTGAAGGCGAAGGTTCCCGCAAGCGACACCGCGATCACCGCGAAGCCGCCCGCGCCGATCGACGCCGCCTGCGAAAGCGTGAGCTGCAGGCCGAGCAGCATGACGCCGAGGCGCAGGAGGGGCCGGAGGGCGAAGGCGAGGCCCGGCCCGGCGGCGGCCGGCGCGCCGACCAGCGCCCGCGCCGCGATCCCGAGGCCGACCGCGAGCGACATGGGGCCGACGAGGCCGACGCCCGGCAGTTCCCGCAGCGCGAAGGCCAGCGCCGCGACGGCGCCCGCATAGGCGAGCCCCGGCGCCAGCCGGGCGAGGCCGGAGGCGGGAGCGAGCGGTTGAAGCGGTTCGATCGGCAGAGCCATGTGCGGAATCTCCTGTCCGCACAAAGGTGCCCACTTAGACACGTTCGAAAAAACGAATTGCTTCTATGGTTTCGTTCGTCTGTCGCGAACGTTTCCGGCCTCCGGACGCGATGTTCGCTCCGGCCGCAGCGCGAAGGCGCGCTCCACCGCGTCGCGGCCGAAACGGGCGCGCAGGTCCGCCACCGCGGTCTCGATGGCGCCAAGCTTCTCGCTCCGGTCGTCCACCAGATCGCGCGGGTCGGCGGCGGCGGCCGGCGCGAGGTCCGAGACGGAGACGCCGATCAGCCGAAAGGCTTCGCCGGCCGCCTCCTTGCGCATCAGCCGCTGGGCGGTCTCGAAGATGCGCTGGGCGAGCCGGGTCGGGGCGGGCAGGGCGCCGGCGCGGGTGCGCAGGCGGAAATCGGCGGTCTTGAGCTTCAGCGTCACGGTGCGGCCGGCGATCCCGCCCGCCCGCAGCCGGTCGGCCACCTTCTCGCTCATGCGCCAGAGGTGGCGCGCCAGCTCGTCCGGGTCGCGGATGTCCGCGTCGAAGGTGGTCTCGGCCCCGACGCTCTTGCGCTCCCGGTCGGGATTGACCCGGCGGTTGTCGCGGCCGAAGGCGAGCTGGGCCAGCCTGAGCCCGCTCTCGCCATAGGCGCGGGCGAGCGTGGAGGCCTCCGCCCGCTGCAGGTCGCCGATGGTGCGGTAGCCGTCCCGCGTCAGCGTCTCGGCGAAGGCGGGGCCGACGCCCCAGAGAAAGCCCACCGGCCTCGGCGCCAGAAACGCCGGAGCCTCGTCCGCGGACAGGACGGCGAAGCCGCGGGGCTTGTCGAGGTCGGACGCGATCTTGGCGAGGAACTTGTTGGAGGCGAGGCCGACCGAGACCGAGATGCCGAGGTCGCGCTCCACCTCGCGGGCGAAGCCCGCAAGCGCCACCGCCGGCGGCGCCTTGTGCAGGGCTTCGGTGCCGGAGAGGTCGAGGAACGCCTCGTCGATGGACAGCGGCTCCACCAGCGGCGTCAGCGCCAGCATCTTGGCCCGCACCGCCCGGCCCACCTCCACATATTTCGCCATGTTCGGGCGGATGACCACGGCGTCCGGACACAGCTTCAGCGCCTTGAACATGGGCATGGCCGACTTCACGCCGGATATGCGCGCCACGTAGCAAGCCGTTGAAACGACGCCGCGTTTGCCGCCGCCGATGATGACGGGCCGGTCCACCAGCGACGGGTCGTCCCGCTTCTCCACCGCGGCGAAGAAGGCGTCGCAATCCACATGCGCGATGGTCATGCGCGCAAGCTCGGGATGCCGGGCGAGGCGCGGGCTGCCGCAGGCGCGGCAGCGGGGCGCGGCGCCGGCCGGCGTCAGGCAGTCGCGGCAGAAGGCGAAGGCGCCTCCGGTCATTCCCGTCGTCCCGCCGCGTCAGGCCCAGTGTTCGGTCGGCGCGCCGCCGAGCGCCAGGCGGGCGACGCCGACGTGGTCCGGCGGCAGCCCCTCCTGCTCCGCGAAGGCGACCAGCAGCGTCTCGTCCGCCAGCACGTAGTCCAGCACCGAAGGCAGGAAGCCGGGATCGGCGGCGGCGGCGCGCACGTCGGCCGGGTCCAGCCCCGACAGCGCGAAGAAGCGGCCCAGCCGCTCGGAATCCGCGGCGAGAAAGCCGAGCGCGCGGGCCGCGAGGGCGGCGGCGGCGTCCTGATCGAAAACAGGCAAGCGTGCCATGTCTTTGCGTTCGTCCTTTTGCAAGGAATGTTCGGTAGAATTTTCCGAAACAGGGATAGATCGGCCCTCCGGACGAGCCGGCGGGTTTCGGGTCGCGTCAGTCCGGCCGGCGGGAGACATCAGGCGCATGCCCAAGACCGTTCTGATCGTGGAGGACAACGAGCTTAACATGAAGCTCTTCCACGATCTCCTCGAAGCGCACGGCTACGCGACCATCGAGACCCGCAACGGCGTCGAGGCGCTGGAGCTCGCCCGCACCCATCAGCCCGACCTGATCCTGATGGACATCCAGCTGCCGGAGGTCTCCGGGCTCGACGTCACCCGCTGGATCAAGGAGGATGAGCGCACCCGCGCCATCCCCGTGATCGCCGTCACCGCCTTCGCCATGAAGGGCGACGAGGAGCGTATCCGCAGCGGCGGCTGCGAGGCCTATCTGTCCAAGCCGATCTCGGTGGCCAAGTTCCTGGAGACGGTGCGCCACTATCTCGGCGACGCCTGAGGGGCCCGGCCCATGACCGCCCGCGTTCTCGTCGTCGATGACGTTCCCTCCAATCTCCGGCTGCTGGAAGCCCGGCTCACCGCCGAGTATTTCGACGTGGTGACCGCGACCAGCGGGCCGGAGGCGCTGGACCTCTGCGTCCGCGCCCAATGCGACATCGTGCTGCTCGACGTGGTCATGCCCGGCATGGACGGTTTCGAAACCTGCCGCCGGCTCAAGGCCGACCCCCGCAGCCACCATATTCCGGTGGTGATGGTGACGGCGCTGGACCAGCCGGCCGATCGCGTGCGCGGGCTGGAGGCCGGCGCGGACGATTTCCTCGCCAAGCCCGTGGCGGATGTGGCGCTGTTCGCGCGCCTGCGCTCGCTGACGCGCCTCAAGATGATGTCGGACGAACTGCGGCTGCGCGCCCGCGCCGCTCGGGAGGCGGGCGCGAGCGACGCCCTGGCGTCGGCGATGGCCGACGACGGCTACGGCGGACGCATTCTGATTGTGGACGACCGCGACGGCGACATGGACGGCGCTGCGGCCGCGCTGTCCGCCCGCCACGAGGTCACGCTGGAGCGCTGCCCGCACGAAGCGCTGTTCCGCGCCGCCGACGGGGCGTTCGACCTCATGATCGTCGCGCTGGAACTGCAGGGGTCGGACGCGCTCCGGCTCTGCGCCCAGACGCGCTCGCTGGAGCGCACCCGCGCGCTGCCGATCCTGCTGATCGCGGACGCCGACGCGACGCCGCGGGTGCTGCGCGGGCTCGACGTCGGGGTGAACGACTATGTCACGCGGCCCATGGATCCGAACGAGCTCAGGGCGCGGGCGCGCACCCAGGTGCGCCGCAAGCGCTACGCCGACCATCTGCGCGCCGACCTGCGGACCACCGCGGAGCAGGCGATCACTGACGACCTGACGGGCCTTCACAACCGCCGCCATTTCGATGCGCGCCTGCCGGGTCTGCTGGACGCCGCCGCCAAGCGCCGCGAGCCGCTGTCGGTGCTGATGATCGACATCGATTTCTTCAAGGCCATCAACGACAGGCACGGCCATGACGCCGGCGACGCCGTGCTGCGCGAGTTCGCCCGCCGGCTGAAGGCCAGCCTGCGCGGCGGCGATCTGGTCTGCCGGCTCGGCGGCGAGGAGTTCGTCGCGGCTATGCCGGACACGGACGGCGAGGTGGCGAAGCTGGTGGCCGAGCGGGTGCGCGCCCGCATCGCCTCGGCGCCCATGCGCGCCGGCCGCAACGGCGTGATCGAGGCGGAGGTGACGGCCTCGATCGGCGTGGCCTGCTTCGACGGCGGCGATGACGCGGCCGCGCTGCTGAAGCGCGCCGACGCCGCGCTCTATGAGGCGAAGCGGCTCGGGCGCAACCGCGTCGCCGCGGCGGCGTGAGCGGCCGCGTCAGTCCGGAAGCTGGAACTCCATAAGCAGCGTGCGCTGCAGCCGCGAGAAGTTGTCGTCCGACACCAGCGTGATCACGGTCGCTCCGCTCGGCGCCCGGTGGGCCGAGACGCCCTCGAAGTTGTCGATGGTCTGGATCAGGCTCGCCTCCAGCAGCACGGGGCCGTCCACCACGGCGCCGGGGCGGATGTCAGCCTCGTTCAGCCGGCGCAGGCGGATGGAGAGCGACAGCGGCGGCACGTAGCGCCGCTCCAGCAGCACGAAGCCGCCGCCGGGAAGACGCGCCGCGTCGGTGGGCGAGAAGTCGTCGGTGCGCTTCACGGAGAAGGCGAACGGTTTCTTCGCGCCCACCACGAAGGCGCGATTGTTCCCGGCGGCGTCGAGAAACCTCTCGCCGATCATCATCAGCGCGCCGCCCTCGGTCAGCGCGATGGCCTCGAAGCCCTCGTTGAACGGCGCCGAGCGCGCGTCCTTCGGCAGGGCGATCGCCCGGCCGGCGCCGGCGCGGCCCTGGGCGTCCAGCGCGAAGCGCAGCACCTGGTTGACCCGCTCGGACGCGACCCAGGCGCTCCGGCCCTGGATCTCAAGCGCTTCGGTGTCGGAGCCGCGCCGGCCGGGCAGGGCGCCGCGCGGCCCTTCGATGGCGTCCTTCTCGACGCCGGAGAGGCCCACAGGCGTCGGGCCTTCCCGCTCCACCGCCCCGCGGAACCAGAAACCCCGGTCGCTGACGGCGGTGAAGCGCGTCCCGTCCGCCGACAGACGCAAGCCGGAGAGACCGCCGAAACTCGGGTCGTCGGAGCGAAGCTGAAGCCCGCCAAGGAACACCAGCGCGCCGTAGCGCGCGCCGATGGGCGTGACCGGGCCGAAGCGGTCGATGCGCGTCGCCGACACCGTGATCGGCTCGGCTTCCGCGCGACCGGGCGGCGAGGCGAGGGCGGCGCCGAGCGCCAGCGCCGCGAGCGCCCGACTGAGGCGGAGCAGGCTCACGCGTGGGCGCGGCGTTTCACGGGCGCGCTCGGCGCCTCGTCGAACAGCTCGGCCAGCTTCTCGGTCATGACGCCGCCCAGCTCCTCGGCGTCCACGATGGTGACCGCGCGGCGGTAGTAGCGCGTGACGTCGTGGCCGATGCCGATGGCGATCAGCTCCACCGGCGAGCGGGTCTCGATCTCCTCGATCACCCGGCGCAGGTGCTTCTCCAGATAGTTGCCGGGATTGACCGACAGCGTGCTGTCGTCCACCGGCGCGCCGTCGGAGATCACCATCAGGATGCGGCGCTGCTCGGGCCGGGCGAGAAGCCGCTCATGGGCCCAGACCAGCGCCTCGCCGTCGATGTTCTCCTTCAGCAGTCCTTCGCGCATCATCAGCCCGAGGTTGCGGCGGGTGCGCCGCCACGGCGCGTCGGCGGCCTTGTAGATGATGTGGCGCAGGTCGTTGAGGCGGCCGGGCGCGGCCGGCTTGCCGGCCGCGAGCCAGCGCTCGCGGGACTGCCCGCCCTTCCAGGCGCGGGTGGTGAAGCCGAGAATCTCCACCTTCACGCCGCAGCGCTCCAGCGTTCGGGCCAGAATGTCGGCGCAGGTGGCCGCCACCGTGATGGGGCGCCCGCGCATGGAGCCGGAATTGTCGATGAGAAGCGTGACGACCGTGTCACGGAACTCGGTGTCGCGCTCGCGCATGAAGGACAGCGCGGTCATGGGATCGACCACCACCCGCGACAGCCGGGCCGGGTCCAGCATGCCTTCTTCGAGATCGAAGTCCCAGGCGCGGCTCTGCTGGGCGAGCAGGCGCCGCTGCAGCCGGTTCGCGAGCCGCCCCACCACGCCCTGAAGCGCGGAGAGCTGCTTGTCCAGATAGGCGCGCAGCCGTCCCAGCTCCTCGACGTCGCACAGCTCCTCCGCCAGCGCCTCCTCGTCGAAGGCGCGGGTGAAGGGCGCGTAGTCCGGCTTGGCGCGGTCGTCGCGACGCTCGTCCGGGGCGCGCCAAGGCTCGGTGGCCTCCTCGGCCTCGCCGAGCTCGTCGTCGTCGGGCGCTTCGGACGGCGGCGCGTCCGCGGCCTCCATCTGCTCGGAATCTTCCGACTCGTCGGAGCTCGATTCGCTCTCGGAGGGCTCGGCCCCGTCGTTGGCCTCTTCCGGCGCATCGGCGGATTCGCCGTCCTGGGGCGGCGGCTGGTCGCCGGAGCCGTCGGATTCGTCTTCGCTCTCCTGCCGCTGGCCGACGAACTCCTCGCCCATGTCGAGCGAGGTCAGCAGGTCGCGGATGGTTCGGGCGAAGGCGCCCTGATCCTCGACAACCTCATCCAGCCGGGCGAGGTCGGCCCCGGCCTTCTCCTCCACCCAGGGGCGCCACAGCTCCACGAGCTTGGCGGCCGCCTCCGGCGGCTTGCGGCCGGTGAGCTTCTCGCGCACCAGCAGCGCCACCGCGTCCGGCAGCGGCGCGTCGGCCTTGTCGGCGATGTCGGCGTAGGGCCCGCGATGGTAGCGGTCCTCCAGCATGGCGGCGAGGTTGTGGCCCGTGCCCGCCATGCGCCGGGCGCCGATGGCCTCCACCCGCGCCTGCTCCACCGCGTCGAACACCGCCCGCGCGTCCGCGCCCTGGGGCGCAAGCTTGGCGTGGGTGGCGCGGCTGTGGCAGGCGAGGCGCAGCGCCATGGAGTCGGCGTGGCCGCGCAGGATGGAGACGTCCGTCGCCGTCAGCCGGCGCGGCGGCTCCGGCAGGCGGGCCTTGTCCGCCGTCAGCGCCGGCCGCTCGGAGGCGAAGGCGACCTCGAGCTCCGGCGCCCCGGCAATGGCCTTCAGGCAGCCGGCGACCGCCCGCTTGAACGGTTCCGCGGGAGCGACGGGCTTTTCGCCCGGGCGACGGTTGGAGCCGGACATGGCGCGCCTGTCCGCCGCGTCAGCTCAGCGCGACGTTGACGGCGCTTTCCGGCAGCTCGCGGCCGAAGCAGCGCTGGTAGAACTCCGCCACGAGGCTCCGCTCCAGCTCGTCGCACTTGTTGAGGAAGGTCAGGCGGAAGGCGAAGCCGGCGTCGCCGAAGATCTCCGCGTTCTCAGCCCAGGTGATCACCGTGCGCGGGCTCATCACCGTGGACAGGTCGCCGTTGATGAAGGCCTGACGGGTCAGGTCCGCGAGGCGCACCATCTTGGAGACGGTGTCTCGGCCGTTCTTGTCCTTCTGGTAGTGCGGCGACTTGGCGAGCACGATGTCGACCTCGCGGTCGTGCGGCAGGTAGTTCAGCGTGGTCACGATCGACCAGCGGTCCATCTGGCCCTGGTTGATCTGCTGAGTGCCGTGATAGAGGCCGGAGGTGTCGCCGAGGCCGACCGTGTTGGCGGTGGCGAACAGGCGGAATGCCGGATGCGGGCGGATGACCCGGCGCTGGTCGAGCAGCGTCAGCTTGCCGGACTGCTCCAGCACGCGCTGGATCACGAACATCACGTCCGGGCGGCCGGCGTCGTACTCGTCGAACACCAGCGCCACGTTGCTCTGCAGCGCCCAGGGCAGGATGCCGTCGCGGAACTCGGTGATCTGCTTGCCGTCCTTGAGGACGATGGCGTCCTTGCCGATCAGGTCGATGCGGCTCACATGGCTGTCGAGGTTTACGCGCACGCAGGGCCAGTTCAGCCGGGCCGCCACCTGCTCGATGTGGGTCGACTTGCCGGTGCCGTGGTAGCCGGTGATCATCACGCGGCGGTTGCGGGCGAAGCCGGCGAGGATCGCGAGCGTGGTGTCGTGATCGAACAGATAGTCCGGGTCGAGATCCGGGATCGAGCCCGCGGCCTTCGAGAAGGCGGGAACCTCGAGATCGCTGTCGATGCCGAAGAGCTTTCGCGCCGAGACCTTGATGTCCGGGGTCGGGGCGGGCGCGTCGAGGGTCGGCGTTTCGAGGGCGACGTTCATGATGCCTCCAGGCGGGGCGCGTGGGGTCTCGGCCGCAAGTGGGACGATGAGCGCCGCGAAGGGGAAAGCGTCAGCAGAATCCGGCTGACCGCAGATAGTTATAGGCTTGGATGATCTCGCGCAATTTGTCCTCGGTGCTGCGGTCGCCGCCGTTCGCGTCCGGGTGGAGCCGCTTGACCAGCTCCTTGTAGCGCGCGCGGATCTCGTCCGGTTGCGCGCTTGCGCCGAGATTCAGGGCTTCGAGCGACTTGCGCTCCACGTTCTTGAGTTCGCGCTCGGGCTTCTTCGGCCGCGCGCCGGGCCCGTCCTCGAACATCTCGAACGAATCCTCGAAGTCGAAGTTCCCGGCCCAGCCCCGCGCGGCGCGGCGCCGCGGCTGCTCCGCCCGCGCCCGGGCGCGGGCCTCGGGCGTCGCGGCCGCGCCGTTGCGGCCCATGGTCCAGGTGGGGCGATGGCCGGTCTGGCTGTCGCGCTGGTAGGCGATCACCGCGTCGTCGGACATGCCGGAGAAGAAGTTGTAGTTCTGGTTGTACGCCCGCACATGGTCCAGGCAGTAGCGCCAGTACTCGTTCTCCCGGTCGCGTCCCTTGGGCGCGCGATAGAGGCCGGGCTCGCGGCAACCGGGATGGTCGCAGCGCGGCGCCTTCGGCTCCGGGCGGGCCTCGCTCCGGGACAGGCGAATCCGATCGAACCAGGGGCTGTCGAGCTTCATGATGCGGCCATTATGGGAGCGCGGCCCTAACCGAACAAGAACGCGCCGCTCAAAGCCGCAGGCCGCTCGCCGGGGCTTGACGCGGGGCGCGCGCCCGCTCCTGATCCCGCCGAACCGATGATCCGTCAAGCATCAAGGAGACGCCGCCCATGAGCGTCCGCGCCCGCATCGAGACCAAGCTGACCGAAGCCCTGTCACCGACCCGGATCGAGGTTCTGGACGAAAGCCACCTGCACGCGGGCCACGCCGGCGCGCGCCCCGAGGGCGAGACCCATTTCCGGGTGCGGGTGGTCTCCGCCGCCTTCTCGGGCGTCGGGCGGGTGGAGCGCCACCGTCGCGTCAACGCGCTGCTGGCGGAGGAGCTCGCCGGCCCGGTCCACGCGCTCGCCATCGACGCGCGCTCGCCGGAAGAGCCGGGCCGTCCCTGACGGCGGCGCCGGCGGATCGCGTGGCGCGAGATCAGCCCGCGTGGCGCGCGCTGATCTCGCGGGAGAGGCCCGCATCCAGGATCCAGCGCCACAGGGTGGCGGCGAAGGTGCGGAAGCAGACGATCTCGTAGGTCGGGGCGTCATCGAGCTGCGACACCTGCACCGCGATCGAGGCGGCGTGGGTCGCCGCGGCCGAGCCGGGGCCGAAGGCGCGCGGATGCAGGTCGATCTGGACCAGCGTGGCGAGCGTCTCGCGCGCCTTCGGGCCGGACAGTCGGAACACCGAGCGGCCGTCGGACTGGTCGGTGACCGCCGCGGGCAACGTGGAGAAGTCGGTTCCGGCCGGGCCGACCGCGAGCCATTTGCCCGGCCCCGTTCCGAGAAACGAGACGCCGTTCGCCGTGACCCGCTTCGGACCGTCGGCGAGCTCCACGCCGAAGGCGGCGCGGATGGCGTCCGTGAGCTCGGCCTCGCGGCCCTTGAAGGCGGCGAGCGCCGCCAGCGACAGGTTCTCCACCTCGACAAGCGTCACGCCGGGAGCGCCGGCCGGCGAGGCGAGGGGGGCGACATGCGGCCGGAGGGCCGAACGGGCGACGAGGGGCTCAGCCACGGACGCGGACTCCTTCGGGATCGACGAAGACGGGGGCGCAGACTTCCACTTCGACGTCCTCGCCGCGCACCGGATCATAGGCGCGGACGATCTCGCCGTGGCGCTCGTGGCCGCGGACCAGGAAGCCGAGGCCGACCCAGTGCCCGTTGGAGGGCGAATAGGCGACCGAGGTCATGTAGCCCTGATCGTTCTCGGCGGTCGCCGCCGCCTCCCGCGGAAGGAAATGGGCGCCGCCGCGCAGCCGCTGCGCATGGTTCACCGGCTTGAAGCCGGTGAGGCGCGGACGGTTCGGATCGGCGAGGCCCTCGCGGCGGCTCATGACCGCGCCGATGCAGTCCTTCTTCTTGGACATCATGCCGCCGAGGCCCAGATCGGCCGCGGTGGTCTGGCCGTTGAGTTCGGCCGCCGCGGCGTGGCCCTTCTCGATGCGCATGACGGCGAGCGCCTCCGCGCCGTAGGGGCAGATGCCGAACGGCTCGCCGGCCTTGATGATGGCGCGGATCAGCGCGTCGCCGTAGCGGGCGGGAACCGCCAGCTCGAACGCCATCTCGCCCGAGAAGGACAGCCGGAAGGCGCGGGCGGGGGTTCCGCCGCAGACCGTCAGCTCGATCACGCCGAGATAGGGCAGGCCGGCGTCGGTGACGTCGTGGCCCACGTCGGCGAGAGCCGCCAGCACGTCGCGGGAGCGGGGGCCGGCGATGGCGAACTTGGCCCAGGCGTCGGTGATCGACGACAGATGCACGTCGAGCTCCGGCCACAGATGCTGCCGGCAATACTCCAGATGCCGCATCACGCTCGCCGCATGGGCGGTGGAGGTGGTGACGTAGTAGCGGTCCTCGGCGAAGCGGGCGACGGTGCCGTCGTCCATGGCGAGGCCGTCCTCGCGCAGCATCAGGCCGTAGCGGGCCTTGCCGATCGCGAGCTTGGAGAACGTGTTGATATACACACGATCAAGAAATTCGCCGGCGTCCTTGCCCTGCACGTCGATCTTGCCAAGCGTGGAGGCGTCGTAGACGCCGACCTTGGAGCGCACCGTCTCCACCTCGCGGATGGTGGTCTCCAGCCAGTCCTTTTCGCCCGGACGCGGGAAGTAGGCCGCGCGCATCCACTGGCCGGTCTCGGTGAAGACCGCGCCCTGCTCCTCGGCCCAGAAGTGCGACGGCGGCAGGCGGGTGGGACGGAACTCCTTGTGCCGGTGGGCGCCGCCGAGCGCGCCGATCGCCACCGGCGAGAACGGCGGACGGGTCAGCGTCACGCCCGTGTCAGGAATGGAGCGGCCGGTGATCTCGGCCATGACGGCGAGGCCGACCACGTTGGCGGTCTTGCCCTGATCGGTCGCCATGCCGAGCGTGGTGTAGCGCTTCAGGTGCTCCACCGAGCGGAAGCCTTCGCGGGCGGCGAGCTCCACGTCCTTCACGGTGACGTCGTTCTGGAAGTCCACGAAGGCCTTGGCCTTGGTGGCCGCGGGCTTCCACGGGCCCGCGCCATGGACCCGGCCCCGCTCGTCGTCGCCAGAGGGCGCGTCGAACGCCGCGCCCGCAAAGCCGCAGGCCTCCGCCGCCTCCGCGCCGGCGCGGCCGCCGGCGACGAGCGCCTCGTTCAGGGCGAGCGCGCCCGCCGCCGCGCCCACCGCCGTCATGCCGGGGGGCGGCGTTCCGGGAACGAAAGCGGCGATGTCGTCGCGCCAGCCGGGGCGGCCGCCCTGATGGCTGGTGAGGTGGATGGTGGGGTTCCAGCCGCCGGAGACCGCGATCAGGTCGCAGTCCACGCTGAAGGAGCCGCCTCGGGCGTTGGCGATCTCGCAGCCTTTGACGCCATGGCGGCCATGGACGCGGAGGATCGAGCCGCCGGACACCAGCAGCGCTCCCGTGGCCCGGGCCGCGTCCGCCAGAGCGGCGGCGTCGCCGCGGGCGTCGATCACCGCGACCACCTGCGACCCCGCGGCCGCCAGGTCGGCGACCGTGCGCGCCGCGTCGTCGTTGTTGGCGTAGACCACCGCGCGCTTGCCCGGCGCCGCGCCGAAGCGGTTGAGATAGGTCCGCACCGCGCCGGCCATCATCACGCCCGGCGTGTCGTTGCCGCCGAACGCGAGCGGCCGCTCCAGCGCGCCGGCGGCGAGCACCGCGCGCTTCGCCACGATGCGCCACAGCCGCTGGCGGGGCTGATGGGGGTCGGGAACCGCCACATGGTCGGCGACGCGCTCCAGCGCGCCGTAGACGCCGCCGTCATAGGAGCCGAACACGGTGGTCCGCCGCAGCAGCGTGACCTCGGGCAGGCTGGCGAGTTCGGCTTCCGCCTGCGCGGCCCAGGCCGCGGAGGCCACGCCGCCCACCTCGCGCCGTTCGGCGATCAGCCGGCCGCCGAAGGCGAAGTCCTCCTCCGCCAGCACGACGCGGGCGCCGGCGCGTCCGGCGGCGAGGGCCGCGGCGAGGCCGGCGGGACCGGAGCCGATCACCAGCACGTCGCAGTGCAGCGTGGCCTTCTCATAGGCATCCGGATCGGCGGCCTCCGCCACCCGGCCGAGGCCCGCGGCGCGGCGGATCAGCGGCTCGTAGAGCTTCTCCCACAGCGCCGCCGGCCACATGAAGGTCTTGTAGTAGAAGCCCGCCACGAACACCGGCGACGCGAGCTGGTTGACCGACAGCAGGTCGAAGGCGAGCGAGGGCCAGCGGTTCTGGCTGCTGGCCTCGAGCCCCTGATAGAGCTCGGCGACGGTGGCCTTGACGTTCGGCTCGCGCCGGGCGCCGGTCCGAAGCTCCACCAGCGCGTTCGGCTCCTCGGAGCCCGCGGACAGCAGGCCGCGGGGGCGGTGGTACTTGAACGACCGGCCGACCAGTTTCACGCCGTTCGCCACCAGCGCCGAGGCGAGCGTGTCGCCCGCATGGCCGGAGTAGGAGCGTCCGTCGAAGCTGAAGGTCAGCGGCCGGGAGCGGTCGATGAGGCCGCCCGTGGGCAGGCGATGGGACTGGGACATCACTCGGCTCCGGCGGAGGCGATGGCGGCGTCGCGGGCGTATTCGACCGCGGAGATCTCATGGGTGCGGGTGTCGCGGGTCACCACCAGCCAGGACTGGCAGCCGCTGGCGTGCTGCCACAGCTCCCGATGAGGGCCGGCGGGGTTGTCGCGCAGGTAGACATAGGCGTGGAACGCCGCGTCGGCGTTTTCCGCCGCCGGGTCCGGGCGCTTCAGGGTCGCGTCGCCGAGATAGGAGAATTCGTCGACGCCGCGGGGGCCGCAATAGGGGCAGGCGATGCGCATGGGGTGTCCGCCTTCAGTGCAGGTTGGGCTGGGCGCCGACGCCCTTTTCGTCGATGAGACGGCCGGTCGCGAACCGGTCCAGCCGGTAAGCCGCGGCAACCGGATGCGGTTCGCCGGTCGCGATCAGATGGGCGAAGCACCAGCCCGAGGCGGGGGTCGCCTTGAAGCCGCCGTAGCACCAGCCGGCGTTGAGGAAGAGGCCGTCCACCGGGGTGCGGTCGATGATGGGCGATCCGTCCATGGACATGTCCATGATGCCGCCCCAGTGCCGCAGCAGCTTGACGCGGCCGATCGTCGGCATCAGCGCCATGCCGCCCTCGCACACGTCCTCGATGGTCGGCAGGTTGCCGCGCTGGGCGTAGGAGTTGTAGCCGTCGATGTCGCCGCCGAACACCAGACCGCCCTTGTCGGACTGGGAGATGTAGAAGTGGCCGGCGCCGAAGGTGCAGACCGTGTCGATGAACGGCTTCACGCCTTCCGACACGAAGGCCTGCAGCACATGGCTCTCGATCGGCAGGCGCAGCCCCGCCATGGCGGCGACGCGTGACGAGTTGCCCGCCACCGCGACGCCGACCTTCTTCGCGCCGATGAAGCCGCGGCTGGTCTCGACGCCCGAGACCCGGCCGTTCTCGACGCGGAAGCCCTTGACCTCGCAGTTCTGGATGATGTCGACGCCGCGCCCGTCCGCGGCGCGGGCGTAGCCCCAGGCCACCGCGTCGTGCCGGGCGGTGCCGGCGCGCGCCTGACGCAGGCCGCCTTTCACGGGGAAACGGGCGTTGTCGAAGTCCAGCATCGGCAGGATCGGCTTGAGCTGCTCCACGTCCAGCAGCTCGGAGTCCACGCCGTGCAGCCGCATGGCGTTGCCGCGCCGGGCGTAGGCGTCGCGCTGGCCGTCGGAGTGGAACAGGTTGATGATGCCGCGCTGGCTCATCATGGCGTTGTAGTTCAGGTCCTGCTCCAGCCCTTCCCACAGCTTCATGGCGTGCTCGTAGAACGGCACGTTGCCGGGCAGCAGGTAGTTGGAGCGGACGATGGTGGTGTTGCGGCCCACGTTGCCGCCGCCGATCCAGCCCTTCTCGATCACCGCCACGTTGGTGACGCCGTGCACCCGGGCGAGATAATGGGCGGTGGCGAGGCCGTGGCCGCCGCCGCCCACGATCACCACGTCGTAGGACGGCTTCGGCTCCGGCTCGCGCCAGGCGGGCTTCCAGCCGGTGTGCCCACGCAAGGACTCGCGCAGGACGGAGAAGAGAGAGTAGCGCTGGCTCGACATGGGCTTTCAGAATCCGCGTCCGGGAACCGACGTGAGGATTATGCGAGCCGCAGCCGTCGCATGAGATATAAATCGTGCTTATAGTAGCGCCATGCAGCCCCGCGCCGACGACTTGCCCTTCGATCTCCGCCAGCTCTCGATCTTTCTCGCCGTCTGCGACGCGGGCGCCATGGCGGCGGCGGCGCGCCGGCTCGGCCTTACCCAGCCGGCGGTGTCGCTGGCGGTGGCGGAGCTTGAACATCGGGTGGGCGCCGGGCTGTTCGACCGCTCGATCCGGCCGATCGGGCTGACGCCCGCGGGCGTGCTGCTGCGGCAGCGGGCGAGCGCGCTGGTGTCCGAAGCCCGTCAGATCGCGCCCATGCTGCGGGAGGCGGGGCGGGGACGGTTTCCGCTGGTCCGGCTCGGGCTGGTGGATTCGCTGTCGCGCACGCTGGGCCCCGCGCTCGCCGACGCGCTGTCGGCGCGGGCGGACGAGGCCGCGATCCTCTCAGGCCTCACCGCCTCCCACGCCAGCGCGCTGCTGTCGCGCAACCTCGACGTGATGATCGGCGTCGACGATCTGGGCGAGGTCGGCGGGCTGGAGCGCTGGCCGGTGGTGAGCGAGGCCTATGTGCTGATGACGCCGCCGGACGCCGGCCCCATCCCGGACGTCGCGGCTCTGAAGGCGCTGGCGTCGCGGCTGGAGTTCGTGCGTTTCAGCGCCCGCTCGTCCACCGGGGTCGAGATCGAGCGCCACCTGCGCCGGATCGGGGTGGAGCCGCGGCGGCGGCTGTCCTTCGACACGCCGCAGGGGCTGGTGGCCTCGGTCGCGGAAGGCGGACGCTTCGCCATCGTCACGCCGCTGTGCGTGATCGAGGCGGGCGCGGCCGCGGACAGCTTCGTGGTGACGGCGTTGCCGGGCCCCGAATTCTCGCGCCGGCTGACGCTGGTCGCCTACGATCACGAGCTGGGCCGGCTGCCCGGCGAACTGGCCAAGCTCAGCCGCGAACGGCTCGCGGCGCGCCTCGACGACGCGCCGGATCTCGCCCGCTTCGTGCAGGTGGCGTGAACCGCCGTCAGGCGTAAGCGGCTTCCACCAGCGACCGCACCCGGCGGAAGGCGGCTTCCGCGCCGGCCACGGCGCGGGCGTCCTCCTCCGGCGTCAGTTCGGCGGCGTCCACCGCCTGGGTGAAGCGCTTCCAGTGCAGGCCGCGACCTTCCGGAGCGCCCGCGAGGTGACGGGCGCCGAACTCTTCGCTCAGGCCGAGCTTGGCGGCTTCCTTCAGCAGGAAGGCGGCGCCGAGGCTGGAGCCTTCCGCCACATAGAGCCAGCCGAGCGCCGACGGCAGGTCGGACGGCGTCTCCTGGGCGGCCAACAGCTCGAGCGGGGCGGCCTCCACGTCCTTCAGGTCCTGCTCCACCTCGGCGAGGCGGGGCCGGTCGGCGAGATCGGGGATCAGCGCCTGCAGCGCCGGATCGGCGTAGAGCGGGTTGATGTCGGCGTGGAACGCGCGCTGCACGGCGACGAACCGGGCGTAGGCCTCGCGGCTCGCGAACGGCTTCGCCGCCATGATGCGGCCGTCCAGCGCCTCGTGGGCCTCATGGGTGGCGCGGCGGAGAGCCTGCACGCGGGTCTCGGCGGGGCGTTCAAGCAGGGCGGCGTCATCGGCCATGGATCATCTCATCGGTTCGGACACGGAGGCGCCGCCGGCGCGGGAGGCGTCGGCGGCGGAGGCGGAGGCGGTCATCGGGCGCGCCGCTTTTCCCAATCAGGCGAACAGGAAATCGTTCGCATGCAGCGAGGCTTCGGTCACGCCGAGAAGCGTGATCGAAGTGTTCGCGTTGATGGTGATGACGGCGTTGCCGCCGACGTCGTGGGTGGCCGCGAGCACGTCGGCGAAGCTGTCAAGGCCGGTGCTGGAAAGAAGGCTGATGACGTCGCCCTTGGCGGGACCAGCGACGAAGTCGGTGATCGTGTCGTGACCCGAGGTGTTGGCGAAGGTGAAAATGTCATACCCCACGTTGCCGGTCATGCGATCATTTCCGGCGCCGCCATAGAAGCGGTCATGGCCCTTGCCGCCGACCAGCGTGTCGTTCCCGGCGTCGCCATAGAGACGGTCGTTGCCCGATCCGCCGTTTATGACATCGTTTCCACCGCCCCCGAGCAGCGTGTCGTTGCCCGCCGCGCCGTTGATCTTGTCCGCAAACGCGCCGCCCGTGAACTTATCGTTTCCGTAAGAACCGTTCACGGTGACCGGGCCGGCCGCGATCAGGGACTTCAGGCCGGCGACGTCGCTGTTCATCAGATCATTGATCAGGTCGAACACTTCGTTGCCGGCGCCCGAGCCTGCAAGACCGAGGCCGGAAATGCGCACGTCGGACGTCGTGGTGAAGTTGTCGGACGCGGCGTCGTAGGACAGGCCCGTGCCGAATTCCACCGCGTCCAGCGTGCCGTCCAGCGTGTGGCTGGTCATGTTGTAGCTGAAGTCGCCCTTGGAGCCGGATTCGACGATGAAGGCCTGCCCGTCGGAGATCGGCAGCGAGGTGTCGCTGCTGGAGGAGATGGCGTATTCGTCGCCGGCCAGATCAAACGGGTTGTCGCTGAAGAAACCGCGACCGCTGCGCACGAAGTTGGCGTCGAAGTCGGCGAGATAGGCCGAGAAATCAACGCCGGCGGCGTTGTTGAGCTTGATGGTGATGGCCATCGGGCAGTCTCCTTGAGGGCCTCGTCAACGCGAGGTTTCGGTGAAGGCGCGGCGGTTCAGAACCGCGCGGTGACGCCAAGCGTCGCGGTGCGGCCGGGCGAAGCGGTGAGTTGCGACGCCATGGCGTCCACATAGGCGCGGTCCGTCAGGTTCTCGACGGCGGCGCGCACGGTGAAGTTCTCGTTGATCTTGTAGGACGCGTAGACGTCCACGATGTTGTACTGGCGGTAGAGCGCTGAAGATTGGCTCGATGCGCCCTGGATCTGATCCGGTTTCACATGGGTGAAACGCGCTCCGACGGTCAGGCTGCGGTCAAACAGCCGCACGCCGCCGTCCAGCGTCACCTTGCGCTTGGGCGCGAGATAGAGGCTCCAGAGCCGGTTCTCGAACGACGGCGCGTCCTTGTAGGCGTCCACATAGGTCGCGTCGATAAGAGAGGCCGCTCCGCCGAAATAGAACAGGCCGGCGTCATAACTGGCCTCAAGATCGAGGCCTTTGAGCTTCGCCGGATCAGAGAGATTGACGTTCTGAACGCGGTCGAACCTGTTCGGCGCGACGGCCTGGGTGATGAAGTTCTCGACTTCGGTGGAATAGATCGAAATTTTCGCCCGAAAGGCGTCGCCTTCGCGCAGGATTTCGTTGAAGAGCAGATTTACGCCGGCCTCATAGGTTTCGGCGATCTCGGGCTTCAGGTTCGGGTTGGGCAAAAAGACGTTGCCGCCGCCGATATGCTGCCCGCCAAGCAGGGTCTCCATGAGGTTCGGAGGACGGAAACCGCGTTCGTAGGAGCCGTAGAGCTGCAGCCCCTTGATCGGCGTCACCGCGACCGTGGCGGTCGGCGAGACCCGGCCTTCGCCGCTATCAAGATGAAGCGATGAGAAGGTGTCGCGGCCGGTGATGACGTAGCTCGTGCCCTTCAGATCGTAGCGGTCGTAGCGCAAGCCGCCCAGGATCTGCAGCCAGTCGCCGCGCTTGATTTCGAGCTGGGCGAAGGCGCCGCCGACCCCGCGCTCGCCTGCGGGAGACGAACCGGCGAACTCGACGTTGGTCAGAGGATTTGACGCGCCAGCGGAATTCGCGACCGTATCGGTCTTGTCGAAGAAGTATTCCGCGCCATACGTCGCAGCTAGGGCGAAGCCGGAGACTTCGAGGCGCGAGACGTTCTGCAGCGAACCGCCTACGGTGTCGATGGCGTAATCAACGTCCGTGTCCGGCAGGCCGTTGACCCGCGCCGGACGAAACTGCGTGTTCTCGGTGCGGGTGTAGTAGGCTTTGACGTTCAGATCGAACCAGGGATCGCCGGGCGTCCACCGATAATCGGCCGTCGCCGTGTGATTTGTGATGTCGTTTGTGTCGATGTACTGGCCATTGCCAGTGGTGAAATCCGTGCTCAGCCCCACATAGCTCAGCGTCAGCTTCTGGGTGTCGGTAAAAGGCAGCACGGCTTTCATCAACCATGACCACTGGTCCTGGGTGACGTAGTCGCTGATTGGCTGCTCGCCGGAGGAGCGCGTCTGTTTGACGGCGCGACCGTGCTTGCCGGCGTCGTACTCGCCGAGCTTCTTGCGCCCCACGGCGGCGACCACTTCCGCGCCGTCGCCCACTTTGGCGCCGAACGCGGCGGAGCCATTGAAATCGAACGCGTTCGTTCCGGTGGTCGTGTTGAGCCGGACGCCGTAATCCTTGTCGCCCACGATCAGGTCGGAGGCGTCCAGCGTGCGGAAGGTCACCACGCCGCCGATGACGCCGGCGCCGCCGGCGGTGGAGGTCGGGCCTTTCTCCACCTCGACCGCGGAGAGCAGTTCGGGGTCGACGAAGGCGAAGGCCGAGGAGCCGTGGCCGGCCTGCTGGAAGTTCTGCCGGGCGCCGTCGATCGTCATGTTGACGCGGCCCTGGTCCTGCAGGCCGCGGATGTTGACGTTGACGCCGGGATTCTGACGGTCGATCACCGCGTTCACTCCGGACACGCCGCGCAGCATGTCGCCGGCGTTGCGGGCGCCGCCGCGTTCGTCCATGGCGGCCCGGCCCACATAGGCGGCGCTGGACGGAGTTTCGTAGATGCGGTCCGGCGCGCCCTGCCAGCCGGGGCCGGCCAGCGCGCCGCCGGACCCGCCGGAGGTCACCTCGATCGGGTCCAGCGCCTCGGCGCCGTCTTCGCCCAGCGCTCCTGTGATGGCCGTCGCGTTCGCGGAGGTCGGCGCCAGCGTGATGGAACGCTCGCCCGTGACCCGGCTTTGGAGGCCGGTTCCGGCCAGCGCCAACGCCAGGGCCTGCGGCGCGGTGTAGACGCCGGCGAGCGCCGGACTGCGGGCGCCGGCGGGCAGGGGAGCGGTGTAGGCCACGCGCCAGCCGCTCACCGCGCCGATCTCGGCGATGGCGGAGCCCAACGGCTTCGAGGGAATGGCGAAGCGATAGGTTTCCTGCGCGGACTGTGCGCCAGCGGCCGAGGTTCCGGAGATCGTCGCTGCGCCGAAGGCGGCCGACGCCAGCAGCCTCGCTCCCAGGCTCAATCCCGCCGCCCTGCTCACAGTCCTGTTCCGCATTCCACGCCCCGACGCACGCTCGGCACGGCCGCTCACGATGGCCGTCATGGTCAGGAACGAGCAGGGCGGAGGCTTGCGAACCGCTTGCGCGAAAAAATCTGGGACGTCAGTAGACCACGCGCAGCCAGGGCGTGACGCGCAGCACGCGGGCGCCGACGGCGGCGGCCAGAGCGTCGAGATTGGCGTCCACGTCGCTCAAGGGGAAGGAGCCGGAGACCAGCCGGCCGGACAGGTCGCCGCGGAGCGCGATGCGCGCGTCCGTCTGGCGCTGGAGCGCGGCCACCACCTCGCCGAGGGGCTGCTGGCTGAAGGCGATCCGCCCGGACATCCAGCCGAGCTCCATGTCGAGATCGACCGTCTCGGTGGGACCGAGCCGGCCGTCCTCAGCCTCCACGCGCTCGCCGGGCGCCAGCGCCTCCGTGGCCGATCCGTCGGGCAGGCTGACCTCCACCGAGCCGCGCGCCACAACCACGCTCGCGCGCTCGTCCGCGCGCTCCACGTTGAAGGCCGTGCCCGTCACCCGCACGCGGGCCGGGCCGCCGTCCACCACGAAAGGCCGGGCCGGGTTGGAGATCACGTCGAAGAAGGCTTCGCCCCGGCGGATCGTCACACGACGCGTCGCCCCGGCGAAATCCACGTCGAGCGCGGTGTCGGCCGCGACGCGCACCGTGGAGCCGTCCGGCAGCCGGCGCTCGGCGGTTTCGCCGCGCCCGGTGACGATGTCCGCGCCGAAATCCGCGATCAGGCCCGGCGCGATCGCCGCGAGGGCGAGGCCCGCCGTCAGCGCCATGCCGCCGATCGCCATCCGGCCGGGGCGCCAGCGGACGTGGGCGGCGGCGCGCCGGTCCTGCGCGCGCGCCAGCGGCAGCCCGATCGCGGACCACAGCCGCTCGGTCTCGGCGAAGGCGAGGGGATGGCGCGGGTCGGCCGCAAGCCAGGCGTCGAACTCGGCCTCGTCCCGCGCGCTTTGGTCGCCGTCGCGGCGCATGAGCCACGCATCCGCCGCGGCCCGCTGCTCGGGCGTCGGCCTGGCGTCACTCCGCGCGTCCATGTCCGTCTGATGCACCGCTCGACCTTAGAAAACTTCCAGCGTTCATTTATCCAGAACGAACGGGAGCCGGAAAGGCGAACATGCCGAGCGGAAAAAATTCGCCGAGAGGGCCTCATCCCTCTGCTCATCGGCGTTTTTGCCAGGAGAACGCTTCAGGCCCGGGACGCAAACGACCCCCTCAAACGCAGAGGGTTTCGAGGAGGGCCTCAGCTCGCCCCCACCGCAAAGCCTCTCTGCATGTCCCCAACCCGCGCGGCGGCGCGCTCGTGCCGGGTCTTGGGCGCCAGGGCGGCGTCGGCGGCGCCGTCGCGGGCGGCGCGCTTCACGGCCAGAAGCCGGGGATCGCCGAAGCGTTCCAGCAGCTCCTGAAACCGCGCATGGCGGGCGGCGTCGAAGGCGCGCGGAACGCCGTAGGGATCGCGCGTGGGGTGGGGCGGGGCGAAGCCGCCGCAGAGCACCAGGCCCTTCGGCGCCGGCACGTTGGCGCCGTGGACGCGGCCGGTCTTCATCAGCTTCGGCAGCAGATGGGTGTGCGGGCCGGGCGGGCTCGACCCGCCGTCCATGGGAATCGGCTGGAACACCTCGATCCGCCCGATCCGGGTGACGAACACCCGGTGCGGCTGGGCGCGGAAGATGGCGCCCATGACGCCGATCCCGTCGCCGAACAGCGACTTGCCCTCCGCCGCCCGCAGCGCGTCGATCAGGCCGGAGTCGCGGGTGCGGACCAGCGCGTCCATCTGCAGCCGCGCGAGCCCGAGATCGAACAGCACGCCGTCGCGATCCTCGTCCCGCACGGCCGCGGCGTCGGGGCCGAGTTCGGTGAGAACCGCGCGGCGGTTCAGGGCGCAGGCCGTGCGCGGCAGGCCGAGCGCCACATGCTGGCTCCAGCTTTTGGCCCGGCTCATGGCGCCTTCATAGGCGAAGGGCCTGAGATCGTCGTTCGGCTCCAGCCGGATCGCGCCGCGCGCCGTGGCCGCCGCGAGGCCCCGACCCTCGGGAAACGCCGTGGGCTCGTCCGCGTCCCGCAGGAATTCCGCCACCACGCCGAACGCGCCCATGTGCCAATGGGTGTCCGGGCAGTTCAGGCGCTCTTCCAGCACGGCGACGACGTCGGTCACAGGGGCATCCTTCCGCTATCGTGTGAAGCGAGCCGCCGCCAGGGCGCGACCAGCGTCTCGCGCTCGACCTGCGCCCGCGCCAGCGTCACGCCGTAAGCCGCCGCCGCGGCGGCGTCGGTCAGCACCTCGCCCGGACGGCCGTCGCCGAGGATGCGCCCGCCCGCCATCAGGATGAGGCGGTCGCAGAACCGGGTGGCGAGCGTCAGGTCGTGCAGCACCACCACCACGCCCATGCCCCGGCGGGCAGCGGCGGCGAGCCGCTCCATCAGGCCAAGCTGGTGGGCGGGATCGAGCGCCGCCGCCGGCTCGTCGGCCAGCAGCCACTCGCTCTCCACCGCGAAGGCGCGGGCGAGCAGCACGCGGGCGCGCTCACCGCCGGAGAGTTCGCGCATCGGCCGGCCGCGAAAGCCTTCCGCGTCGGCCGCGCGCAGCGCCCGGTCCACCGCCGCGGCGTCGCTTTGGAGCGCCGCGCGGCCGAAGCCCCGATGGGGCAGCCGCCCCAGCGCCACCACATGTTCCGCCCGCAGCGGCCAATGGGCCTCCGCCGTCTGTTCCAGATAGGCGAGCCGCTTCGCAAACGTCCTGCGGCCGATGTGGGCGAGGCGCCGGCCATCGTAGAGCACCTGCCCCTCGTCGGGCGCGCGCAGGCCCGCCAGCGCCCGGAACAGGGTGGTCTTCCCCGCGCCGTTCGGGCCGATGAGGCCGACCAGCTCGCCGGGCCTCAGGGTGAGCGACACCCGGTCGACGCGCGGGGCGCCGCCGAGCCGGACGGTGAGGTTGAGGGCGACGATCTCCATCACGCCTCCCGCCTCAGGCGCCACAGCAGCGACAGGAAGAACGGCGCGCCGATGAGCGCCGTGACCACGCCGAGCTTCAGCTCCGGCCGCACGCCGATGGCCCGCACGCCGATGTCGGCGCCGAGCGCCAGCGCCGCGCCGCCAAGTCCGCTTGCGAGCAGCAGACGGCCGGGACGTCCGCCCACCAGCGGGCGCAGGATGTGCGGAACCACCAGCCCGACGAAGCCGATCGAGCCCGTCACCGCCACCGTGGCGCCCACGGCGAGCGCCGCCCCCACCACCAGCATGGCCCGCACCCGGCCCAGGTCGAAGCCGAGGCTTGCGGCGGTGTCCTCGCCGAGCGTGAGCGCGTCGAGCGCCGGGCCCGACGCCAGCATCAGCCCCCAGCCGACCACGAGCAGCGGCGCGACCAGCGCCACATGGTCCATGCTGCGGTCGGCGAGCGAGCCCATCAGCCAGAACATCACCTCCATGGCGGCGTAGGGGTTCGGCGACAGGTTGAGCGCGAGCGCGGTGAGCGCGCCGGCGAGGCTGTTGATGGCGACGCCGGCGAGGATCAGCGTCATGGTGGCGGAGCCGCGCCCGGCGAGGCCGTAGAGCGCCGCGACCGCCGCCGCCGCGCCCAGAACGCCGCCGATGGGCAGCGCCAGCGAGAAGGCGGCCGACAGCCCGGAATAGAACATGAGCACCGCGCCGAAGGCGGCGGCGCCCGTGACGCCGATGACGCCGGCGTCCGCGAGCGGGTTGCGCAGCAGGCCCTGCATGGCCGCGCCGGCGATTCCCAGGCTGAAGCCCGCCAGCGCGCCCATCAGCGCCCGCGGCAGGCGCAGCTCCATGAACACCAGCGCTTCCAGCGAAGCCCGGCCGGACAGCGCGTCCGTCACCGCCGCCTGAAGATCCAGCGGCGCGTAGCCGATGGCGAGCGAGGCCGCGAAGGCCACGAGCACGAGCGCGAAGAGAGCCGCAAGCAGCAGGCCGTAGCCGCCGTCGCGCGCGAAGGACGCCTCGGTCGGGATCGCGCTCATGGCCGTCCCTCGGCCGCGTCGGCGAGGATGTCGAAAGCGTCGGCGAGGCTCGGGCCATAGCAGGTCCAGAGCTTCGGCGGCACGCGGACGATCTTCACCCGGTCGCCGAGGCGACGCAGCACGGGATGCCGCAGCATCTCGGTGGCCATGGCGGGCGGGCCGGCGCGCGCGCCGTCCACGATCAGAGCGTCGATCCCCTTGGCGATCACCAGCTCCAGCGGCAGCTGGCCGTAATTGTCGAGCTCCAGCTCCGCCACCACGTTCACGAGCCCCGCCCGGCGCATCAGATCGTCGATCAGGGAGCCGGGGCCGGCGCTGAATCCGTTCGGCCGCAGCACGGCGGCGCGCAGCTTCGGTTCGCGCGCCGCGACCGGGCGGGACATGCGGCGATCGAGCTCCGCGATCATGGCCTCGCCCCGGTCGGCGTGGCCGATGGCCTGCGCGACGCGGCGGATTTCTTCGCGCACGCCGTCGAGCGTGCGGGGCGCGTCCGCGTCCACCACGGGCACGCCGATCCGCCTCAGCACCGCGACGGATTGCCGGGAGGTGTAGCGGCCGGCGAGCACAAGATCGGGCCGGAGCCCGATGACCTCTTCGGCGAAGCCATGGGTCGACGGCACGCCCCGCGCCTGCTCCGCCACGTTGGAGCCGGCGGAGAGGGTGGACAGCCAGGTGACGCCCGCCACCTGCGACGGGTCTCCGAGCCGGATCAGCAGATCGTCGGTGCAGAGGTTGATGGAGACCACCCGCGCCGGAGCGGCCGCGGCGGGAGCGGCGGCGAGAAGGCCGAAGGCCAGCAGCAGGCCGCGCATGCGCCTGGAGCCCCTCAGGACATCGCTGCGAGCCGTCATGCCCGAGCTTGCCTCGGGCATCCACGACTTGAACGCTCAAGCCGTCGTTCGGCCAAAGCCTTGGATGCCCGCCGAAGGCGGGCATGACGAACCGCACATGCGGTTCGTCTGTCCCTTGGGAGCGGTCGCTCAGCCATGGCGGAAGCCCTGACCCTGCTCGTCGATCGCCTCCGGCTCCCGGCCGAGCCAGCGCTTCGAGACCGCCCGCCAGACGGCGAGGCGGGAGAAGTCCGGCGTCTCGGCCAGGCTGTCGTCGTCCTCGATGAAGGGGTTGGGGAAGAAGATCGAGATCATGGGCTCGCCGGCGCCGTTCCACATCTCGAAGCCCCAGGTGACCGGCTTGCCGTCCCGGCCGTAGCCCCGGAACAGCTGCGCCCTGGACGGCTTGCGCTTCCTGGTCAGCTCCGGCGCCACCGGGAACCGCTCCGAGCCGCGGTTCTCGCCGATGCAGAGGTGGAAGTGGCCGCCATGCCCGAACATGACCGTGAGGTAGCCGTCCAGCAGGCCGATGGACTGGGGCGCCGAGAGGCACTTCCATTCATAGGCCGCGCCCTCGATCAGCGGGCCGAAGCGTATGCCCTCCCAGTGGGTCTCGAACACGTCGCGCAGGAACGCCTCCAGCGTCGGCGCCTCCGCCGGCAGCGACCAGATCTCGCGCTTCAGCGCGCCGTCCCCGCCGCGCAGGGTCTCGGTCGGCGCGCGGGGGGCCAGAGGTTCGAGAACGATCATGTCATGCCCTCACGACGACAGGGGGATCGCCCGGCGGCCGGGCGATCCGTTGGTGGTCAGAACGACACCTTCACGCCGCCATAGGCCGCGCGGCCGGGCGTGTTGTAGGTGAAGACCTCCTCGTAACGCTTGTCGAACAGGTTCTCGATCCGGCCGTACACCTCGGCGTTGGGATGAACCTTGTAGGACGCGCCGAGGTTGACCAGCGTGTAGGCCTTCAGCGGAACGCGCGTCTGGGCGTAGGTCATGGCGTCGTAAGCGTAGTCCTTCTGCTTGCCGTTGTGGACGACGCCGAGGTTCACGTTCGCCCTGTTCTCCAAGAACGCGTAGTTCACGTTCAGGCTGCCGATGTTGCGGGGGCGACGCACCAGCTCCGCGCCGGCAGGGTCTTCGCCGTCCGAATACGTGTAGGCCGCGCGGATGCTGAGCCCTTCGATCGGCCGCAGCGTGACGCCCAGCTCCACGCCCTTGATCCGCGACGTGCCGTCGAGGTTGACCGGAGTCGTGACGTAGTTCCCGGCGGTGTCCTGATAGCTGCGCGACGAGATCAGGTCGCTGACGCGCTGCTGGAAGTAGGTCGCCTCGAAGGTGACGCGATCGTCCCAGAACGGCTGGTCGAAGCCGATGTCCCAGCCGCGGGTCTTCTCGGGCGTCAGCGCGGAATTGCCCACGTAGTTGCCATAGAAGCCATAAAGCTCCGAGACGGTGGGGTTCTTCACGCCCGTGCCGAACGACGCGCGGATCTTCGTCTGCGTCCGGTCGAAGGTGTAGGCGGAGGCGAGGCGATAGGTGGTCTCGTCCTTGAACCGCTCGTTGAAGTCGTGGCGCACGCTGCCGGTGACGAACAGGTTCTCGAACAGGCCGAGCTGGTACTGGCCCACAAGCCCGGTGTTCGTGATCGACTTGCGCACCGGTTCATAGCCGTAGCTGCTGAGCCAGATGCTTTTGCTGACCACATGGTCGCGCTGGGTGTCCGCGCCGAAGGTGAGGACATGCGTCGCCGGCAGGCCACCCTCGGTCGAGAAGCGGTAGTTGGTCTGGTAGTCGAGCTTCACCGTCTCGCCGACGGTGGCGGAACTGCGCTGGTCGGTCCCGTCATAGTTCCGGCGATCCTGATTGGTGTAGGACAGGCCGAGCACATGGTCCCAGGCGCCGTCGAGCAGCGTGGCCTTGCCCTGCACCCGGCCGAAGAACTGCTTGCCGCGCTCGTAATCGCCGGACTCGACCGCCGCCGCATAGGGGAAGCCGGTCGCGGAGCCGAAATTGTCCCGGTCAGCCCGGAAGCTGGTGTAGCGCGCGACGCTCGATATCTCGAACATCTCGCTTGGCCGCACCGAGACCTTGGCCAACGCGCTGCCGCTCTCGTACCCGTCGCGGTCGCGGAAGCCCGAATTCCAGGCGTCCCGTTTCCTGGCGACCGAGTTTCCGTCGGTGTGGAACATCTGGGTGGCGAACAGGTAGTCGTAGGCCTCGGTCCCGCCGGAAACGGCGGCCGAGCCGTTCAGCGTCCCGAACGAGCCGCCTTCCACCTGGCCCCGGAACGCCGGCTTGCCGTCCCCCTTGCGGGTGACGATGTTCACCACGCCGCCGGCGGCGTCGGAGCCGTAGAGCGCGCTCTGAGGCCCGCGCAGCACGTCCACCCGCTCCACCTCCAGCGCCAGCAGGTTGGCGAAATCGAACTCGCCGCTCGCGCCCGGATCGTTCATCTCGATCCCGTCGATCAGCACCAGGGTCTGGTTGCCCTCCGAGCCGCGGATGCGGATCTGGGTCAGCGCGCCCACCGGGCCGGTGCGGCTGACGGCGACGCCCGGCATCTCGCGCAGCACGTCGGAGACGACCCGGATCTGGCGCTTCTCCAGCTCTTCGCCCGAGAGCGAGGACACCGCGCTGCCGATGGCCGCCTGCGGGCCCTCGACCCTGTTGGCGGTGACGGAAAGCTCGGGCAGGTCCTCGGCCGCGGTCGCCTGCTGTGCGGCGGACGGCGTGACGAAGGCGAGGGACAGGAAAGCCGCGGACAGCGCGCACGCGCTGCTGCTGCGAAGGAGAGAGGCGATCATCGAGACCCCGGGCGGGACGAGTGGCACGTCACCGCGAACAGGAAGTCTCACCGACCGGTACAGGCACGCGCCCACGCCGATGGCTCGCCCACCATCGGTGCACCCCGCCCGACGCGTTCGCGTGTGACCACACGGCTGACGGCAGGTCTCCTGACTCACGGGTCCCGGCGCTTCCGTCGCCTTCCCAGACCCCGAAGGGTCCAGTGGCCGATGACGAAGCGCTCGCCGTTCACAGTAGCGGGGGCTGCCGCAGGATAGGGCCGGATGGCCTGCACTGCGTTCCCTTTTGATCCCCGGGGGGGAACCGTCGGCCCGGACGCTATGGCGAAACTGTGGCCGCGGTCAATGCGACCTCGGTCGATGGAAACGGCTCTGTCGCTCGAAAGCCACGGATCGCCGGCATGGGCGCGCGGGTCAGCCCATGTCCCGGTTTGGGCGTTCCCGCCAGACGTGATCCAGCATGTCCCGGAAGAAGCGGTCCGCCCGTTCGCGTTCCCCCGCCTTGAGGCGCGGCGCGCGACGCCCGAAGGTCTCGTCGGCGAGCCGGAACTCCTGCGCCAGAAACGCCAGAATCTCCGCCGGCGCCATGGCGGCTCCGAGTTCGCGGGTCACGGCCTTGCGCGCGATGAGATCGTCCATGATGCGGGCCACCGCCGGCGGCGGATCGCATTCGGCCATCAGCGTCTGGAACCGCATGGGCGCCACCGCCGCGTCCGGCCGCAGCCGCAGCCAGCGCAGGGCCGCCGCCGGGCGGACCATGTAGAACAGCTTCTTCAGCGCGATCGGCTCGCCCTCGCGCAGATGCCGCTCCTGATGCGCGTAGCCGAGCCCGCGGTAATGACGGGCGACGCGATCGCGATCCGCCGCCTGCTCCGCGAAGGCGAGGAAGGCGGCGCGGAACCGCTCGTCCACGCCATAGGCGATCGGCGAGGTCAGCCATTCGATCGCGACCGCGTTGCCGTTCAGCAGCAGCCGGATCGCTTTCGCCAGATTCCAGCCGTTGACGTCGAGATCGCCTTCGATCGGGGTTTCGATGACGTCGCGTGCCGGCCACAGCGACAGGTAGCGCTCCGGCGGCTGCACATAGATGAACCGGCAGTCGTAATCGCTGTCCGGCGACGGAAAGCCCCACGCCCGGCTTCCGCTTTCGATGGCGAAGGGGATGGCGACGCCGTGAGCGGCGCGGATGTCCGCAAGCCTCCGGTCGACGGCGGCGATGGCCTCGGGGGCCATGTCGGGGGCGAGAGAACGACTGAGCATCACGCCTCCGGCGCACGGACAACCGCAGGACGCGCCGTCTCCCGGTTCCATGCCGCGCGCGCCGCGTGGTGTCCAGAGATCGGCGCTCCACCTTAGAACTGATCTAAATTATTGAATTTGCTATGGAATATTCTTTTACCTTATAACCGCCACATGCGTGGCGGCGTGGATTGGGACCTTTTCTCCTTTTCGCGCCGCGGCGCCCTCAACGGTCGAGCGGCCATGACGTCCTGGCGAACCTCCCTCGGTCTGCTGTTCGTAGACCATCGCGCGCCGCTCGAGCGGCTGGTCGGCCGTCGCGTGCGCGACCGCGAAACCGCGGCCGAGATCGTGCAGGACGTGTTCGCACGGGTGTGGCGCGCCGGCAGCGCGGGGTCTTCGGACGATGATCGCCGCATTCTGTACGCGGCGGCGCGCAACGCCGCGGTGGACCACAATCTCGCCCAGTCGCGCCGCAGCCGCGCGCTGGCCCGGCTGACGCCCGAGCAGCTGATGCAGGACGACGCCGCGCCCGATCAGACGCTCGCCTCCCGGGCCGCGATCGTGGCGCTGGAGGAGGCTCTCGCCGACCTGCCGGAACGCACGCGCGCGATTTTCGTGGCGCGACGCCTCAGGGGCGAAAGCAACGCCGTGATCGCGGCCCGGCTTGGCATCTCGGTGCGCGCGGTGGAGAAGCATCTGGTGCGCGGCCTCGCCCACTGCCGCGAGCGGCTTTCCGGTCATCTCGACGACGCCTGAACGTCCTTCGGGAGAGATGTGACGCGCGCGTCGTGCGTTCGATCATGCGGGCGCACGCCTGATCTGCCCGGCCAAAATTGAGGTAAAACCTTAATCCGAGAGAGTTTTTTCGTTCCCCGGCGGGACAGGCGCGTTGTCCGCCGGGGAACGCCGCCCGTGTCCGGCGCGAGAAAAACCGGGAGGGCCGCCCCCGGCGACAGGCGGGGGGAAGACGCCCGGTCCTTCCGGAGCGCGCATGGGCCTGAGGCGTCTCACCACCTGAAGAGCGCCCCGGACAGCGGCCGTCGTCTCAGGCCGTACGGTCGAGACCGGACTTGGGCTCTTCGGGCTTGGCCTCGCCGGGCTTCGGGCCGCCGCGGGCGACGCCGACCATGGCGGGGCGCAGCAGGCGATCGCCGATGACGTAGCCGTCCTGCACCACCTGCGTCACGGTGCCGGTGGGCACGCTCGGATCGGGCGCCTCGAAAATGGCCTGATGGAAGTTGGGATCGAAGATCTGGCCCTTGGGCTCGATCTTGGCGACGCCGTGCTTCTCCAGCGTCTTCAGCAGCTCGCGCTCGGTCAGCTCCACGCCGTCGACGATGGACTTCAGCGGCCCGTCGGTCTCGGCCGGGACCGCTTCCAGCGCGCGGCGCAGGTTGTCGGCGACCGACAGCAGGTCGCGCGCGAACGAGGTCAGCGCGTATTTGCGGGCGTCCTGAACCTCCCGCTCGGTGCGGCGGCGCAGGTTCTCCATCTCCGCATGCGAACGCAGGAACCGGTCGCGCAGATCGGTGACGGCGGCCTCGAGTTCGGCGGTGCGGTCGGCGGGACCGGCGATCTCCGGCTCGATGGTGTGATCCGCGCGCTCGCCGTCGGTCTGCGCCGGTTCAGCGGCGTTCAGCTCCACGTCGGCGGCTTCGGTCTGGGGATCGTTGCGGGGCGAGGACGTATCCGGCATCGCGCGCCTTTCAGTGCAGGAAGAGATCGGATGAGCGGTTCGCATATCAGGTGACCGCGCCAAAAAATCAAGCCGTCGCGAGCTCTTGGGCGCCTCAGTCAATGCGCACCTGCGCGGAGGCGGTGGCCCCCGCGCCGTCGGTGACGGTGACGCGGGCGAAGCCGGGGCCGGCGGCGCGCCACAGCGTCTCCCGCCGCCGCTCCGGGGGCAGGGGGCGGCCGTCCACCAGCCAGCGGAACGGCGCGACCCCGCCCGCCGCCTTCAGCGCCAGCTCGCCGCCTTCGTCCAGCTCCACCCGCGCGCCGTCCGGCGGATAGGCCACCATCAGCGGCGCGGGCGCCCCGTCGTCGGGGCCGGGCGGCGGCGCGCCGAAGGGGCGGAAGCGGCGCATGGGCGGCGGCAGATCGGAGGCCGCGATCAGGGCCTCCGGGGGCAGGGGCGGCAGCGGCGCGACGCCTTGCCCCAGCCGGGCGAAGGCGTCGAACAGGATCGGCGCCGCGGCGTCCCGGCCCACGAGCCCGGCGCTCGACGCGCCGTCCGGCCGCCCGGCCCACACCGCCACCACCCGGCGGCCGTCGAAGCCCACCGCCCAGGCGTCGCGATAGCCGTAGGAGGTGCCGGTCTTGAAGGCGATGCGGCCGCCGAGCGCCGCTTCCGGCGGCGGGCTCTTCAGCAGCGCCTGCGCCACCTGCGCCGCCGCGACCGGGTCGGTCAGCCGCCGGCCCGCATCGCCGGGCGCGGCGAGGTCGGCCGGAGCGTCGGACAGCGGAATCGTCTGTCCGCCGCGGGCGAGGCCCGCATAAAGCGTGGCGAGGTCGATCAGCCGCACGCCGACGCCGCCCAGCGCCACCGCGAGCCCCGGCGCCTCGCCGGCGGGCAGCGCCAGCGGCGCGCCGGCCGCGCGCAGGCGGGCGGCGAAGCGCGCCGGCCCCACCGCGTCCATCAGCGCCACCGCCGGGATGTTGAGCGACAGCGCCAAAGCCTCGCCGCAGCTCACCGTGCCGTGGAAGCCCTCGTCGAAGTTGCGGGGGGCGTAGGTTCCGAAGCGGGCGGGCCGGTCCTCGATCAGGGTGGCGGGCGCCGCGATCCCGTTCTCGAAGGCGAGCGCGTAGATGAAAGGCTTCAGCGCCGAGCCCGGCGAGCGCACCGCGCGGGTCTGGTCCAGCGCGCCGGCGCGGGAGGCGTCGAAATAGTCGGCCGAGCCGACCGAAGCCTCGATCGCGCCGGTGGCGTGGTCCGCCACCAGAATCGCCACCGACAGGCCGGGGCCGAGCGCCCGCGCCCGATCCCGCGCCAGCGTCTCCAGCGCGCGCTGGGCCTCGCGCCGCAACGTCAGCCGGACCACGCCGCCCGGGCCGGCCCGCCGCGCCGCCACCTCCGCCGCATGGGGCGCGAGATTGGGGAAGGGGCGGCGGCCCTCCGGCGTCGGCTCCTCGCGGGCGTAAGTCGCCTCCGCAGGGCTGATGGCGCCGGCCTGCGCCAGCCGGGCCAGCACCCGGTCCCGCGCCGCGCGGGCGGCCTTCGGGTCGCGGTCCGGCCGCCGGGCCTCCGGCGATTGGGGAATGGCGATCAGCAGCGCGGCCTCGGCGATCGACAGCCGGCCGGGCTCCTTGCCGAAATAGGCGAGGCTCGCCGCGCGCACGCCCTCAAGATTGCCGCCATAGGGCGCGAGTCGGAGGTAGAGGTCGAGCACGCCGTCCTTGCCCACCTTCCGCTCCAGCGCCAGGGCTGCGGCGGCCTCGTTCAGCTTGCGGGACAGCGTGCGGGAGCGGTCGGGGGTGATGAGGCGCGCCACCTGCATGGTGAGCGTGGAGCCGCCGGACACCACGCCGCGGTGCACGATCGCCTGTCCCGCCGCCCGGAGCGCCGCCAGCGGGTCCACGCCCGGATGGGTGAGGAAGCGCTTGTCCTCGTAGGCCATCAGCAGCTTCAGGAAGCGCGGGTCCACCTCCGCCCGCGTCACCGGCAGCCGCCATGCGCCGTCCGCCGCCGTGAACGGCCGCAGCAGCCGCCCGTCGGCGTCGAGCACGAGGGTGGAGAGCGTCTCCGCCCGACCAGCCTCCGGCGCCCGCACGGTGTTGAGCCCCGCGACGCCGACAAGGCCCGCGACCAGCGTCGCCAGCGCCGCGCCGGCGACGGCTTTACGTCGAGAGCGGCGCATGTCGGCTCACTTCGCGGTCACCTCCACGCGGCCGGCGCCGGTGCGGGCGAAGCGTTCGGGGCGGTACATGTCCTCCACCGTCGCGGACGGCTGGGCGTAGACGCCGGGCGCCACCGCGCGCACCACATAGGCCGCGGAGTAGAGCGCGTCCGCACCTTCGGAGCGCTCGAAGGCGGCGACGAAACGGTCGTCCCGGAATTCCGAATGGGCGGCCGAGGGCTCGTCGCCGAGGAAGGACAAGGCCGGCAGCTTCGCGCTGGAGACCAGCTCCGGATTGTCGATCTCGAAGCCCGCGGGAAGGCGGTCCACCACCAGCACGCGGCCAGGCCGGGGCTCCGGCTCGGTCACCTGAAGCACCACCACAAGACGGCTGTTCTGCGCCACCTTCGACGGGTCCACTTCCACGCCGGCGGTGGTGTAGTAGCGCCGCACCAGATGGAAGTCGCGCTCCGCCGGGGGCTCGGGGATCACCGGCGCGCCGGTGACGGTGACGACCGCCTCCAGCGCCGTTTCGCCGGCGTTGACCACGCGGGACGGGCCTGTCGCCAGCTTCGCCGGCGGGAACGAGGCCGACAGCGGCCCCTCATGCGCCGCCCCGTCCACGGTCAGCTTCAGATCGGCGCTCTGGGCGCGAAGCGCCCTCGCGGCCATCAGCAGCCAGGCGTTCTCCTGCGTCGACAGCACGGAGCGGTCCGCCCGCGCGCCTTCGATCCGCCGGAGCGTCGCGGGCTGCAGCGCAGACCCCACGCGGGCCTCGGAGGCGAGCGTCAGCACCGCAGCCTGATCCCGGAGCAGCGAACCGAAATCCGCCCGGTTGGCGGGATCGTCCGCGGTGGCCTCCGCGCTGGCGAAAGCCTTCTCGGCCCGCGTGCGGTCGCCGATCTGGGCGAGCGCCGCGCCGATCTGGGCGCGGGCGAGGGGGCTCGTGAACTCGGCGAGCTTGACGTCCGCCAGATAACGCAGCTCGCCCACCAGCGCCCGGCCGGAGCGGGCCAGCACGTAATGGGCGTAGGCCACGTCGGATTCGGTGGAATCCTGACGAAGGCCGATGGTGTTGCGCAGGTTGTCGAGCGCGAGCTCCAGCGCCTTGTGCGGCACCTCCGCCTGCTCCGCCCGGGCGCGGGCCAGCACGTCGGTGACGAAGGCGTCGAGCCACAGGTCGCCGCCTTCGTTCGCGGACCACAGGCCGAACGACCCTTCCGCCGTCTGCCGCGACAGGATGCGGGCCACGATGTCGCCGATCCGCGCCTTCACGTCCGCGGGCGAGGTCCCGGCCGTCCGGGACGCCAGCCCGGCCTCGTCGCCATAGATCAGCGCCACGAGCCGGCTCGAAAGCTGCTCCGAGCAGGCGTAGGCGTAGCCGTCGAGCGCGAGCTTGAAGGTGGCGGCGTCGAGGGCGCCGGGCTTCGCCACCGACAGCGCCACCGAGCCCGTGCCGGCCACGAGATCGCCCACCAGATCGCTGGAGACGGTGACGCCGGCGCCCCTGGCGAGCGTCACCTTGGAGGTGCGGGTGATCGGGGCGGTCGCGGGCTTCACGTCGAGCGCCAGCGCCTGGGCGTAGACCTTGCCGTCCGGCCCGGTGAGCGCCACGTCGATGCGGCCCGCGCCGACGCCTTTCGCCTGCACGGATATGTCCACCGCCGAGCGGGATTTTGATCCCAGCGTCACGCTCTGGGGCGCCGCTCCGAGCGCCAGCGGGCCGGAGGCCGCGACCGCCAGCCGGTACGCGCCTTCGGGCCCGGAGACATTGTCGAGATCGAGCCTCAGGCGCGAGCGGTCGCCGTCCGCCAGGAAGCGGGGCAGGGCGGCCTGAACCACCACGGGGTCGGCCACCGTCACGTCCTTCGCGGCGTGGCCGAGCTTGCCCGCGCTCCACGCCGCCGCCATCAGCCGCACGGTCCCGTTGAAGGCGGGCAGGTCGAACGTCACGGTGGCGGTTCCGTCGGGACCGACGGGGACGAGGCCCGAGAACAGCGCCAGCGGCGCCTGGGTCGGCGTGTCCTGCAGGCCGCCGGCCCCCGCGCCGTCGCCGCCGGAGCGCAGCCGCCCGGCCTGGGCGTTCATGCCGTCGATGAGCTGGCCGTAGAGATCGCGGAGGTCGGCGGCGAGCTTGCGCTGGCCGAACACCGCGAGATCGGGCGCCGGCGGCTTGTAGCCGGTGAGGTTGAGGATGCCCACGTCGACCGCGGCCAGCGTCACATAGGCCTTCTCGCCCGCGGCGAGGCCCGTCAGCTTCACCGGAACGCCGAGAGGCCCGCGGGGCGCGGCGGTGTCGGACACGTCGAGCGCGACGCCGAGCGTGCGGTCGCGGGCGTCCACGGCGGCGTGGGCCACGCCCACGGCGCGGCCGGGCATGCGGCTCGCCTTGGCGTCGAGCGGGCGGTGCACGAAGGCGACCACATAGGCGCCGGGGCGCCAGCCCTCCGTCACCTCGAAGCTCACCTTGGTCGCGCCGGGAGCGACGTCCAGCGTCTTCTGGGCCACCACGCCGGAGGCGACCGCGAGCACGGTGGCGCGGCCGGCGAAACGGCTGGACAGCGTCGCGGTGACGGTGTCCCCCACCCGGTAGGACGGCTTGTCCAGCGCCACGTCGGTCATGTCGGGGCTGTCGGCGCTGGCGCCGGCGAAATAACCGGCGTCGAAGCTGACGCTGGTGGCGGGCCCCTGCGGATCGGCGGTCGCCACCTCCAGCCGGTAGCGGCCGTAATCGGCCTTGGCCTCGATCCGGCCGGGTCCGGTTCCGTCGAGGTCCAGTTTCCCATCCGCAATGCGGCGGGTGCGGTTGACGGTCTCGAAGCTCCAGCGGCCGTTTGTGGCGTACCACTGGTATGAGGTCTCGACCCGCAGCAACTGCCACGTCAGCCCGGCGGCCGGCTGCGACGCGCCGTCGGGGGCGACCATGGCCACCTCGAAGCGGGCGGTCTCGCCGTCGCCGACGCGGTCCCTGAACAGCGGCTTGACGCCGATGCGCGGGCCCTTGGCCGCCACCGGCAACGTGAGCCTGCGCTCCAGCGTGCGGCCCGAAGGCTCCGCAAGCCGCAGCGCGATCTCCGCCTCCAGCGGCCGGGAGGCAGCGGGCAGCGCGGGCTCGGCCACGACAACCCTCGCCTTGCCGGCGGCGTCGGTGCGGGACAGCGCCTCGACCGGCGTGCGCACCGGCGCGATCTGCTCGTCGGTGAGGCCGAAGCGGTAGCCCTCGAAGCCGGCGGGCGCCGCGTCGCTGGGCTTGATGGTGAGGTCGCCCTCGATGGCGAGATCCGCGGCCGGCGCGCCGTAGAGCCAGCGGCCGTCCACCGCGATCGCCGCGCCTCCGGCGCCAAGCGCCTTGGCCTCGGTGGAAAGCTTCAGGTCCAGCCGCTCGGGCACGTAGTCGGCGACCAGGAAGGTGGCGGAGCCGATGGGCGCCGCCTTGACGTCGGCGTAGGCGTCGATGCGCCACGTGCCGCCCATGGCCTGATCCACCAGCGGCAGGCTGAGCGTGCGTCCGCCGGCCCCGGCGTCGGCGGAGACAATGCGCCGGTCCTCCACGCCGTCGGGGCGGGAGAGCACGAAGGTCAGCGGCAGGCCCTCCGCCGCCGCGCCCTTGTCGTCGCGCAGCAGCGCGGTGACGTGGACGGTCTCCTTCGAGCGGTAGACGCCCCGTTCCGCGAACACCTGCGCGTCCAGCGGCCCCGGAGCGGCTCGGCCGCCGACGCCCCGGTCGGACAGATCGAAGCCGGGCCTGGTCAGGTCGAGGAAGCCGTAGTCGCCGTCTTTCGAGGCCACCAGCACGGCGGGGGCCGAGCCGCCGGTTCCCTTGGTGAGGCCGGCCTCGAAGGCCACGAAGCCGTCCGCGTCGGTGGTTTTGGTGGCCAGCACCTCGTTGTCGCGGGCGATCAGCTTCAGCTCCACGCCGCCGAGCGAGCCGGCGGTGGCGAGCGAGCGGGCGAAGGCCTTCACGCCGTCCGTGCCCGACACGGCGGTGAGGCCGAGATCGGACACCACGAACCATTGCGTCGCGACCGAGTCCCACGGCTCCGGATCGACCGCGTTCTTCGGTTTCGCGATCAGCACATAGACGCCGGGGACGAGCTTCGGCGCGGCCTCGGACACGGGGAAGGCGGTGACGACGTCGGCGTTCGGCTTGCGCTCCACCGAAAGCTCGCCCGCATAGACCCGCGAGGCGGTGTCGGAGCGCAGCCTATCGATGGCCTCGCCGTCGAGCTGCTTCTGGAAGTCGCCGGACACGACGGAAGGCGTCAGGTTGCGGTCGCCGACCCGGTAGAGCTCCACCTCGGCCGCGTCCACGTTGACGCTGACCAGCGGCACGCCGTGCTGCCCGGTGGAGGGCAGCACGTAGTTGCGCCCCGTGAAGCGCACCGCGGGCGAACGGTCGCGCACATAGATGCGGAACTCCTTCGAGGACGGCAGCGATTCGTCCACCTCCGACGGCAGGCCCTGCCGCACCGTGAGGTCGTAGGTCTCGCCGTGCTTCAGCCCGTCGACGCAGAGCTGCTGATCGTTGACGGAGACCGCCGGGTTCTCCAGGCCCTTCAGAACCACGTAGGGGGCGAAGTCGATCCGGCCTTTCGCCAGCGTCTCTGAGAACTGCACGCAGGCGCGGGGGGAGGCGGCGTCGGCGTCCACCGAGAAGTCCAGCGCGCGGAAGCCGTGCTCGTCGCGCAGGACCTCATAGGCTTTCTGCAGCTCGGGCGTGGGGGCCGCGGCGAGGCTCGCCTTGTAGGCGTCGAGGGCGGGGCGGAACTCCTCCTTGTAGACCAGCGCGTTGGCGAGAACGGCCAGCGCCCGGCCACGGGTCTTGGCGTCGGCGGAAAGCTCGTAGGCCCGCCAGGCGGCGCCCACCGCCTGCTCCTTGAAGCGCTCGCGCTCGGAATAGTCGTCGGTCTCGACGCGGGTGAGCGCCACCGAGAGGTTCCGCCACGCCTGCTCGTTCTTCGGGTCCTTGCCGGCGGCGAGGGCCATGCTCACCGCCGCCTCCCGCCATTCGGCGGCGCGGATCTGCGCGACGCCCTGCTTGATGAGGTCGGCCACGGGGCGCGCGTCGGAGGTCGCCTCCCGCTGCAGCCGCGCCTGCAGCTTCAGCGCGCTGGTCAGCGCCTCCCGGTTCTCGAACGCGCCGGACGCGGCCTCGGACGGCGCGGCGCAGGCGAGGGAGACGGCGAGGGCCGCGGCTGCGAGGCCGAGACGTCGGAGGGCGTGGCGCATGGCGTGTCTCCCCGTAGGCCGCGCGCCCTGTCGAAGCGGGCGCGTCGGCGGCGACGATAGCCCCGGCGGCGCGGCGAGGGAATGTCGAACAAAGGCGGCGTTCACCGTTCCGAAGGCGCTTCCACGGCAGACTCCGGCGGATTCTGACTTTTGCTTATGGGACTGGGAAACGGCGCATGACGAGTCTGGACGCCCCCGCGTTCTCCCGAACGCCGTCCTGCACGGGCGCGTTCGGCGTCCGGGCGGCGCCCGCGCTGATCTGGCTCGCGTGCCTCGTCTGGTGGACCTGGGGCTCCTACGCCGCCGGTCCCGATCTCATGTCCACCGACGACGCCATGCGGCTCACGGAGGTTCGCGACCTGCTGGCGGGCCAGGGCTGGTTCGATCTGGTCCAGAGGCGGCTCGATCCGTCCTCCGGCGGCGTCCTGATGCACTGGTCGCGGCTGATCGACCTGCCGATCGCCGCGCTGCTCGCTGGTCTCGGCGCGCTGTTTCCGGCCGAGACCGCCTTGCGTCTGACGCTGACGCTCTGGCCGGCGCTGCTGTTCCTGCCCGCTTTGTTCGCCGCCGCCGCCATCGGCCGCGCGCTCGCAGGCCCCGCCGCGGGCGTGCTGTCGGCGCTGATGCTTGCGCTGTCGCCGGGCGTCGCCGGGCGGTTTTCGCCGGGCATGATCGACCACCACGGCGCCCAGGCGGCGCTGACGCTGGTCATGCTCGCCTGCGCGCTGAACGCCGGCCGTTCGATGCGCGCCGCCATCGGCGCCGGGTTCGCGGGCGCGGCCATGCTCGCCATCGGCATGGAGACGCTGCCCATGGCGGCGGCCATCGCCGGAGCGGCGGCGCTGCGCTGGGCCGCGCGGGGCGACGACGAGGCGGCGGGCGCCGCGGCCTTCGGGCTGAGCTTCGCAGGCGGGGTCGCGGGCGTCGCCCTGCTCGCCGCGCCGCCGGCGCAATGGACCGCGCCGGTCTGCGACGCGCTCGGGCGCGGCCATCTCGCCGCCGCGCTCGCGGGCGGGCTCGGCCTCGCTCTCGCGGTCCGCCTCACCCGCGGACAGGGCGCCCTCGCGCGGCTCGTGGCCCTCGGCGCCGTCGGGGCCGCGGCGCTGGGGAGCGTGCTGGCCGCGTCCCCCGCCTGCCTCGGCGATCCCTACGCCGCGCTGCCGCCGCGCCTCGTCACCGAGTGGCTGTCGCAGATCGCGGAGGCGCGCAGCCTGCCCGCGCTGTGGGGCGACGACCGAGGCGCCGCCATCGTCCTCCTCGCAAGCGTCGCGGCGGGCGCGCTCGCCGGGCTCTGGCTGCTGCTGACCGCTCCGGCCGGGCGGCGCGCCGCCGCCGTCACGACCTTCGCCGTGTTCGTGGTGGCGGCGGCGCTCGCCGCGTGGCAGATGCGCGGAACCCTGTTCGCGCTGGCGCTGTCCGCGCCGTTCCTCGCCGCCGCCGTCGCCGCGGCTTGGGGACAGGGCGCCCGGCCATGGCGCGGCGGGCTGGCGCTGACGGCGTTCAATCCGGCCGCAGCCGCGCTCGCGGGCCTGCTCGCGGCGGAGGCGCTTGGCGCGCCCGTCACGCCGCTGACGCCGACCGACTGCCCGCGCGGCGACTTCGAGGCGCTGGCCCGGCTGCCGCACGGCCTGATCCTCACCCCGCCCGACGCCGGCCCCTTCGTGCTGGCGTTCTCGCCGCACGCCACCGTCGCCGGCCCCTACCACCGGGGCGTCTCCGGCCTGATGGCGCAGCTCGAAGCCTTCACCGGAACCCCGGATCAAGCCCGCGCAATCCTCCGGACGAAGCGCGTCGACTACGTGGCCCTGTGTCCCGAGGCGGGCGACGTGAAGCAGCATGCGGCTGCGAGCTCCGCCGGCTTCGCCGCCCGGCTGCTCGACGGACCCGCGCCGGACTGGGCCACGCCGGTCGATCTCGGTCCGGGCGTGACGCTGAAGCTCTGGCGGGTCGCGCGGTGACGCTTCCGAAGCGGAGGCCGTCGCGCTAGCGTCAGCGGTCATGATCGCCGATTCGTCCGACACTGATCCGAAGCCCGCCTCCACGTCGGGAAAAGGCGCCGAGGCCGACCGGCGCGAGGCCGAGCGCCGGGAGCGCATGGCGGCGGCTCTCAGGGAAAACCTGAAGCGCCGCAAGGCGCAGGCGCGCGCCAAGGCGGTCGCGGCGAAGACCGGGGACGAGCCCGGCTCCGACGCTTGAGCGCCATGCGGCCTGCGACGTTTGTGCGACGCCGCCGGATGGGCTAGACCCCGGCGTTCGCAAGAGGGACAGGCGCTCGGCCGGCCCCCTCGAAGGAGGCAGCTTTGGATCGCATCCGCATCATCGGCGGCTCGCCGCTCGTCGGCCGCATCCCGATCTCGGGCGCGAAGAACGCCGCCCTGCCGCTGATGATCGCGAGCCTGCTGACCAGCGAAACGCTGATCCTCGACAACACGCCGCGGCTCGCGGACGTGGCGCTGCTGAAGCGCATCCTCGGCAACCACGGCGTCGAGGTCACGGTCGAGGGCAAGCGCGCCGGCCAGGATGAGTTCCTGGGCGAGACGGTGCGCCTCACCGCGGCCGACATCGTCGACACCACCGCGCCCTATGATCTGGTCTCCCGCATGCGGGCGAGCTTCTGGGTCATCGGCCCGCTGCTGGCGCGCGTGGGCGAGTGCAAGGTGTCGCTGCCGGGCGGCTGCGCCATCGGCACAAGGCCGGTGGACTTCTTCCTCACCGGGCTTCAGGCGCTCGGCGTCGAACTGGAGATCGACAGCGGCTATGTGATCGCCAGGGCCCCCGGCGGACTGAAGGGCGGTCGCGTCGTGTTCCCCAAGGTCTCCGTCGGCGCCACCCACACCATCCTGATGGCCGCCACGCTCGCCCGCGGCGAGACCGTGATCGAGAACGCCGCCCGCGAGCCGGAGGTGGTCGATCTGGCCGAGTGCCTGATCAAGATGGGCGCCAAGATCGAGGGCGCCGGCACGTCCACCATCACCGTCACCGGCGTGGAGCGGCTGCACGGCGCCCGCCACAGCGTGCTGCCGGACCGCATCGAGACCGGCACCTACGCCATCGCCGTGGCCATGGCCGGCGGCGACGTGACGCTGGACGGCGCGCGCTACGACCTGCTGGACAGCGCCTTCGACGTGCTCTTGGAGGCGGGCGCCGAGATCACCCGCCTGAACGACGGCGTGCGCGTGGTCCGCAACGGCCACGGCATCGGCCCGGTCCGCGTCACCACCGAGCCCTATCCGGGCTTCCCCACCGACCTGCAGGCCCAGCTCATGGCGCTGACGACCCGCGCCAAGGGCTCGTCCAGCATCACCGAGACCATCTTCGAGAACCGCTTCATGCATGTGCAGGAGCTGGCCCGGCTCGGCGCGCGCATCCACCTCGACGGCGACACCGCCACCATCGAGGGCGTGGAGCGCCTGAAGGGCGCGCCGGTGATGGCCACTGACCTGCGCGCCTCGGTGTCGCTGGTGATCGCGGGGCTGGTGGCGGACGGCGAGACCACCGTCAACCGCGTCTACCACCTCGACCGCGGCTTCGAGCGGCTGGAGGACAAGCTCTCCCGCTGCGGCGCTGAGATCGAGCGCGTCTCGGGCTGAGGCCGGAACAGAGCGCCTCGAACGCGAAAAGGCTCCGACCACAGGTTCGGAGCCTTTTTGTCGCCGCCGGAAATTGAAACCCAAGCCTCGCCGTCATGCCCGGCAAACGCCGGGCATCCACGATTTTCCCGACACGCCTGAAAGCGCAGTGCGTCCGAAGTCGTGGATTGCATGTTTGCGTTGTCCGTCCCTGGTGTTGGGATGGGGGACGCCGGCGGGACCTCGAGACGTGGATGGGTCTTGTCGACCGTGGGCATCTTGAGCCCGCCGGCGTCACGGTCGCGATCACGCGCACGGAAGTGGGGGCTCTCGCCCGAATGCAATCCGGCGTGACGGACCAGACCGTCATCGTGCCGGAGGCGATCATGACCCACAAGCTCATCCTTGGGTTCGACGTGTCGAAGGACTGGATCGACGTCGGCCGCCACGGCGCGGCGGCGGTGACGCGGCTTGCGAACGAGGCGGACGCGATCGCCGCTTTCCTGAAGGCCGAGGGTCCGATCGGGCTCGCGGCGTTCGAGCCCACCGGCGGCTACGAGCGGGCCCTGCGCCGGGCGCTGGTGGAGGCCGGGGTTCCGTTCGCGCGCGTCCATCCGAACGAGGTGGCGGCGTTCCGGGCCCGGCGCGGCGTGAAGGCCAAGACCGACCGGATCGACGCCCGGCTGATCGCCGACTTCGCCGCGCTCGAGCTCGACGGACGCGGGCTGAAGCCGCTGGTCGAGGGCGACGGGGTCTTGCGCGAACTCGTCGCCCGCCGCCGCCAGCTGGTCGACGCGCTCCACGCCGAACGCTGCCGGGCGGCGCTGGCCGAGAGCCGCCCGGTGCGCGACAGCCTCGAGCGCCGCCATGGCGCGCCGTCTCGCCAGCCTCAAGGGCGTCGGCCCCGTCACGATCATGACGCTGATCGGCGCGCTGCCGGAGCTCGGCCGCCTCACCGGCAAGGAGATCGCGAGCCTGGTCGGGCTCGCGCCCGTGACCCGCGACAGCGGCAGGACCCGGGGCCGGGCCGCCACCGGCCACGGCCGCCCGGACGTGCGCCGCGTGCTGTTCAACGCCGCACGCTGCGCCATCCGCCACAATCTCACGATGAAGGCGTTCTACGACCGCCTCGTCACACAGAACCGCAGGCCCGGAAAGGTCGCCCTCACCGCCGTCATGCGCAAAATGCTCGTCACCCTCAACGCCATCGCGCGAGACCGACAAAACTGGAAACACGCACCTCACGCTTGACCGCAAACACGGAAGATGCCCGAGACAAGCTCGGGCATGACGTGTCGGCGGCGTCAGGCCGGCGCGAACACCGGGGCGTCGAGGCCTTTGGGCGAGAGCGTGAAGATTTCGCAGCCGTCCTCGGTGACGCCGATCATGTGCTCGAACTGGGCGGAGAGCGAGCGGTCGCGGGTCACGGCGGTCCAGCCGTCGGACAGCACCTTCACCGGCGGGCGGCCGAGATTGATCATGGGCTCCACCGTGAAGAACATGCCGGCCTTCAGCGGAACGCCCTTTCCGGGCTCCCCGTAATGCAGGATGTTCGGCTCGTCGTGGAACAGGCGGCCGATGCCGTGGCCGCAGAAGTCCCGCACCACCGACATGCGCTCGCCCTCGGCGAAGGTCTGGATGGCGTGGCCGATGTCGCCGGTGGTGGCGCCGGGCCTGATGACGGCGAGGCCGCGCATCATCGACTCATACGTCACCTCGATCAGCCGTTCGGCCCGGCGCGGAATCGGGCCGACCGCGTACATGCGGCTGGAATCGCCGTGCCAGCCGTCCAGCACGAAGGTGACGTCGATGTTGAGGATGTCGCCCTCGCGCAGCGGCTTGTCGTTCGGGATGCCGTGACAGACCACATGGTTGAGCGACGTGCAGATCGTCTTGGGATAGCCGCGGTAGTAGAGGCATGCGGGAAGGGCGCCGTGGTCCATGGCGAACTCCAGCGCGAGCTTGTCCAGCGCCTCGGTGGTGACGCCCGGCGCCACATGCTCGTTCATCAGGTCGAGCGCCTCCGCCACCAGCCGGCCGGCGCGCCGCATGCCCTCGAAGGCCTCGGGGTCGTGGATTTTGATGGCGCCGTTTTTCCGCAGCGGCGCCGTAGCGGCTTCGACGAAGGTCATTTACGTCTCGATGAGCGATGGAGCGCGCAAGATAGCGATCCGTCTCCCCTGCGCCAAGAGGCGCGGCGCGGCCGTGATGGAAGCGACGCGGAAAGCCGCTAAAATCCGAGAGCCATGACGCCCGCCCAGCCCATCCGCTCCGCCATGTCCCTTCTGTCCGACGCGCTGCTCTCGAAGCGGCTCGGACGGCGGCACTTCATCCTGTTCCGCGACCATCCCATCGCCTACGCCCGGATTCCCAAGGTCGCCAACACCTCCGTCAAGACCGCGCTGACCCGGCTGCTGCCGAACGGCGACGCGCTGCGCAAGGGCGCTTCCCCGGACCGGCTCTGGGACGTGGGCACGGGCGGGCGCACGCGCATGATCCGCGCCCGCGACGCGGCGAGGCTCGAGAACGTGTTCGTGTTCTCCTTCGTGCGCGACCCGTTCGAGCGCGCCGCGTCCTACTACGCCACCAAAGTGGCGGGGAGGGGCGAACTGCCTCGCCTCGCCGCCCGCGACGGATTGCGCAAGAACATGCCCTTCGCCGCGTTCCTGGAGCGGGTGGCGGCGATGGACGACCGGGACATGGACGATCACCTGACCCCGCAATCGGTGATCCTGCGCCATGGCGAGCGGCTGGTTCCGCGCTTCATCGGGCGGCAGGAGGCGATGGCGGAGCACTGGGAGGCGCTGCGCCGCGAACTGGCGGCCTTCGGCGCCCCAGACCTCGGCCCGCTGCCCCACCGCAACCGCAGGGCGCCGGAGGAGGGCCACGCTCTGGCGCGCTACTTCGCCGATCCCGGCCTCGTGCGCCTGCTGCGGGAGCGCTACGCCGACGATCTCGCGCTGTTCTACCCCGACGCCGATCCGCTGCGGCCGCGCTGACGTCCGCGTGCGCCAAAAGTCCTCGCTCTCGAACTGAGGCCCGGCGGGAAAAGAACCACGTCGCCAAATGTAGGGCGAGCCGAAGCCTCCCGCATTCGCCCGTCTCTGCTTCCCCATGTCTCGCCGACGCATTACGCGCTGGCGCGAGCGGCAGGACAGGCGCATGAAGCGAGACGATCTTTCGACCACTGGCGCCGCCCTGTGACGTGCTCCCCATTTTCCTGCCGGTCATAAGTTAGGCCCGGCTGGGCTTTGGTCCTCAGGGGGCCGGCTGGCGTCGATAACTTACTTCCTGCTTGGCCCTAGGTTGATGCCACGCTGTCGGAGCGAACTGATATAATCCTCTCAGTCCTGAGCAATCCGGTTGTCGGTCAACCTGCAGGGGACATCTTCTGAGCCCGTTGCAATTAACTGCCGACTACCGAATTCCATAGAGGTGCGGGCACTCTACGCGCCTGCGTTGCTCGTCCAGTATGAATTTCGACGAGCTGTTGAACCGCCCAGGGTTTGTCGGACGCCGTTTGGTTTGAGTCACGCCGCGATGGCTGGCTGATCCAGCATGGCGTAGTAGCGTTCCTCTGCTTCGGCCGGCGGGATGTTGCCGATGGGCTGCAGCAGCCGGCGATTGTTGAACCAGTCGACCCAGGTCAGCGTCGCGAACTCCACGGCCTCGAAGGATCGCCACGGCCCGCGCCGATGGAGCAGTTCGGCCTTGTAGAGGCCGTTGATCGTCTCTGCGAGAGCATTGTCATAAGAGTCGCCGACGCTGCCGACCGAGGGCTCGATGCCGGCCTCGGCGAGGCGCTCAGTGTATCGAATGCTGACATATTGAGACCCCCTGTCGGAATGGTGCACGAGGCCGCCGCGATGGACGGGCCGTCGCTCATGCAGGGCCTGCTCCAACGCGTCGAGCACGAAGCTGGCATGGGCCGTCCGCGACACCCTCCAACCGACGATCCGCCGAGCATAGGCATCGATCACGAAGGCGACGTAGACGAAGCCCGACCAGGTGCTGACGTGGGCCAGCCGAAGCGGGGAGGGGCCTCCCGATCGACCCCGAAAGCCGCAAGCTCCCGATTGGTGGGATTTCTGACGCGCCCATCCGCGCAACCGCGAGAGCCTGTGGGGCTGCGCGGCTGTTTCACTGGTGGGGATTTTGGTGGGGGTAGGGAGCTTTTTACGCCGTTTTGGGCGCTAAAAGCGCGTTCCCAACCCCAAGGGCTCCCCGAGAGGGGAGAGCTATAACCGTTGATTTCTTGGGGTTTTTTGGTCGGAGCGGCGGGATTTGAACCCACGACCCCTAGTCCCCCAGACTAGTGCGCTAACCGGGCTGCGCCACGCTCCGACTGGCGAGCCTTATAGTGTCGGCTTCGGGCGGACGCAATCCCGCTGCACGCGGTTATCCCGGCTCAAAATAAAACATATAATTTATGTTGTTTATTTCAAAGGACGCCATATGCGCGCCTTTTAAGTTGACAAAGGCGATGGAGAATGTGGAATGAGAGCCAACGCTTCTGGAGACCTTGCAATGAACCGTCGCTCCGCCTCCCGCCTGTTCGCCGCGCTGGCGCTGGCCGCGCCCATCGCCTTCGGCGCGCTGCCCGCTGCGGCGCAGTCCACCCTCACCAACGTCTCCTACGACCCGACGCGCGAGCTCTATAAGGACTTCAACGCGCTGTTCGTGAAGCACTGGAAGGCCGAGACCGGCGAGGACATCAAGATCCAGGTGTCCCATGGCGGCTCCGGCAAGCAGGCCCGCTCCGTGATCGACGGGCTGAACGCCGACGTGGTGACGCTGGCGCTCGCCTCCGACATCGACGCCATCGCCAAGGCCACGAACAAGCTGCCGGCGGACTGGCAGAAGCGCCTGCCCAACAACTCGTCGCCCTACACCTCGACCATCGTGTTCCTGGTCCGCAAGGGCAACCCCAAGGGCATCAAGGACTGGGGCGATCTGGTGAAGCCGGGCGTCGAGGTCATCACGCCGAACCCCAAGACGTCCGGCGGCGCCCGCTGGAACTACCTGGCGGCCTGGGCCTACGGCCTGAAGCAGAACGGCGACGATCCGGAGAAGGCCAAGGCCTTCGTGGCCGAGCTGTTCAAGCATGTGCCGGTGCTGGACTCCGGCGCGCGCGGCTCCACCACCACCTTCGCCCAGCGCGGTCTCGGCGACGTGCTGCTGGCCTGGGAGAACGAGGCCTACCTCTCCTTCGCGGAATTCGGCGACGACAAGTTCGAGATCGTGTTCCCGTCCGTCTCCATCCTCGCGGAGCCGCCGGTCGCGATCGTCGACGCCAACGTGGAGAAGAACGGCACCCGCAAGGCGGCCGAGGCCTATCTGAACCTGCTGTACTCGCCGGAGGGGCAGTCGCTGGCGGCGAAGCACTTCTACCGCCCGGTGAAGCCCGAGACCGTGTCCAACAAGGCGGATGTGGAGCGCTTCCAGAAGCTCGACCTCGTCACCATCGACGACACGTTCGGCGGCTGGGCCAAGGCCCAGAAGGAGCACTTCGGCGACGGCGGCGTGTTCGACGAGATCTTCAAGCCGAAGTAACGCCCGGCGCGAAGTCATTCCGCCTTCCGATCGCCGTGCGCGCGCCGGGTCCCGTCCCGAACGCCGCGCGGCGATCCTCCGTGGACGCGGTCCGCCGCACGAGACCTGAATTCTCATGAGCCGAACGACGTTTCGAACGCCCAGCGCCTTGCCCGGTTTCGGGCTGACCTTCGGCTTCACCTGGCTGTGGCTGACGCTGATCATCCTCCTGCCGCTTGGCGGCGTCATCCTCTGGGCGGGATCGCTTGGGCTGGAGCGGCTGGCGCAGATCGCCTCCGATCCGCGCACGCTGTCCGCGCTCAGGGTCAGCTTCGGCCTGTCGCTGCTGGCGGCGGTGCTGAACGCGGTGTTCGGCCTGATCCTCGCCTGGATCCTGACCCGCTACGATTTCCCTGGCCGTCGGCTGGTGGACGCGGCCGTCGATCTGCCCTTCGCCCTGCCGACGGCGGTGGCGGGCATCGCGCTCGCCGCGATCTACGCGCCGAACGGCTGGATCGGGCAGTGGCTGCCCTTCAAGGTCGCGTATACGCCTCTCGGCATCTTCGTGGCGCTGGTCTTCATCGGCCTGCCCTTCGTGGTGCGCACGCTGCAGCCGGTGCTGACGGACCTGGACCGGGAGCTCGAGGAGGCGTCCGCGACGCTGGGCGCCGATCGTCCGGTCACGCTGCTGCGGGTGGTGCTGCCCACGCTGTTTCCCGCGCTGCTCACCGGCTTCGCGCTCGCCTTCGCCCGCGCGGTCGGCGAGTACGGCTCGGTCATCTTCATCGCCGGCAACGTGCCTTACGTGTCGGAGATCGCGCCGCTGATCATCATCATGAAGCTCGAGGAGTTCGACTACGGCGCGGCGACGGCCGTCGCCACCATCATGCTCCTGATCTCCTTCGCGCTGCTGCTGCTGATCAACCTGCTTGAAGCCTGGACCCGCCGGAGGCTCGGACATGTCCGCTGACGTCGCCGCCGCCCCTGCGGCGCGCCTGATCGCGAATCCCACCACGGAAAGCCGCGCGGCCCGGCTGCTGCTGATCGGGCTCGGGCTCGGGTTCCTGGCGCTGTTCCTCGTGATCCCGCTGTTCGCAGTGTTCGCGGAGGCGTTTCGCAACGGCGCAGCGGCCTATTTCGAGGCCTTTGGGGACCCGGACACCCAGGCCGCCATCCGCCTCACCCTGCTCGTGGCGGCCATCGCGGTGCCTCTGAACGTCGTGTTCGGTCTCGCCGCGTCCTGGGCGATCGCCAAGTTCGACTTCCGCGGCAAAAGCTTCCTCCTGACGCTGATCGACCTGCCGTTCTCCGTCTCGCCCGTGGTCGCGGGCCTGTGCTTCATCGTGCTGTTCGGCGCCAACGGCTATTTCGGGCCCTGGCTGGACCATCACGGCGTCCAGGTCATCTTCGCCGTGCCGGGCCTGGTGATCGCCACCGTGTTCGTCACCTTCCCCTTCGTCGCCCGCGAGCTGATCCCGCTGATGCAGGAGCAGGGCACCAGCGAGGAGGAGGCGGCGCTGTCGCTCGGCGCCAACGGCTGGCGCACCTTCTGGTCGGTGACGCTGCCCAACGTCCGCTGGGCGCTGCTCTACGGCGTGCTGCTGAGCAACGCCCGCGCCATGGGCGAGTTCGGCGCGGTGTCGGTGGTGTCCGGCCATCTCCGCGGCCTCACCAACACTCTCCCCTTGCAGGTAGAGATTCTCTATAATGACTATAATTTCGTCGCGGCTTTCGCGGCGGCGACCTTGCTGGCGGGGCTCGGGCTCGTCACGCTGGTGGTGAAGTCGCTGCTGGAATGGCGCTACGGCGACGAAATTTCCTCGAAGCACAGGAAGTGAGGGCGTTCCAATGTCCGTTGAGCTCAAGATCCGCGACGTCCGCAAGGAGTACGGCTCCTTCGCCGCCCTGAACGGCGTCAGCCTCGACATCCGCCAGGGCGAGCTGGTCGCCCTGCTCGGGCCGTCCGGCTCCGGCAAGACCACGCTGCTCCGCGCCATCGCCGGCCTCGAGACCCTGGACGGCGGCAAGATCCTGTTCGGCGACGTCGACGCCTCGTCGAAGTCGGTGCAGGAGCGGAACGTCGGCTTCGTGTTTCAGCATTACGCCCTGTTCCGCCACATGACGGTGTTCGACAACATCGCCTTCGGCCTCAGGGTGCGCGACAAGGCGCGCCGCCCGTCCGAGAGCGCCATCAAGACCAAGGTGCTGGAGCTGCTGGAGCTCATTCAGCTCACCGGTCTCGAGAAGCGCTATCCGTCCCAGCTCTCCGGCGGCCAGCGTCAGCGCGTGGCGCTCGCCCGGGCGCTCGCCATCGAGCCGCAGGTGCTGCTGCTGGACGAGCCGTTCGGCGCCCTCGACGCCCAGGTGCGCAAGGACCTGCGCCGCTGGCTGCGCCAGATCCATCAGGAGACCGGGCACACCACCGTGTTCGTGACCCACGACCAGGAGGAGGCGCTGGAGCTCGCGGACCGCGTGGCGGTGCTGCACAAGGGCGACCTGCAGCAGATCGGCACCCCGGACGAGATCTACGACAACCCGGCGACGCCCTTCGTCTACGCCTTCATCGGCGAGTCGAGCGCGATCCCGGTGACGGTGCAGGCGGGCGCGGCCGCGCTCGACGGCGCGCCGCTGCCGGTCAACGGCGTGTCGGCGCAGGACGGTCCGGCGCGCTTCTTCGTGCGCCCGCAGGACGTGACCGTGAAGGAGCTGAACGGCTCCTCGACGGTCGCGGGCACCGTGGCGGCGCTGCGCCGCACCGGCGCCTACCGCCGCGCCGACATCGAGGTCGGCGCGCGCAAGACCCGCGTGGAGGCGCTTCTGCCCACCAATGCGCCGATCTCCGTCGGCGACAAGGTCGGCCTCGTGTTCCAGCGCTACGCCCTGTTCCCCGCGGACAGCGCGCCCGCGACCGCCTGATCCGTCGGGTTTCGTTTCCGCCGGGCGCCGCCTTTCCGGATCGGCGCCCGGCGGCTACGGTCGCGCCCCGTGACGCGCCGATTCACCGGCGCGGGCGTGCGTTCGGGGCGGGATAGGGTTCATGTGGCGCAAGGTGGCCTCGGTCAGCGGCCTGACGCTGGTCTCGCGCCTGTTCGGCTTCGTTCGCGACGTGATGATGGCGGCGCTTCTGGGCGCGGGGCCGCTTGCGGACGCCTTCATGGTGGCGTTCCGGCTGCCGAACCACTTCCGGGCCATCTTCGCCGAGGGCGCCTTCAACGCCGCCTTCGTGCCGCGCTACACCAAGGCCCTGACCCAGGACGGGGAGGGCGCGGCCCGCGCCTTCGCCGACGACGTGCTGTCCATCACCGTCGTCACCCATCTGGCGCTGCTCGGCTTCGCGCTCATGGCGACGCCGCTGGTGGTGGCGGCGCTGGCGCCCGGCTTCACCGCCGATCCTGCCCAGCTCGACCTCACCACCACGCTGACGCGGATCACCTTTCCCTATCTGCTGTTCATCTCCGTGATGACGCTGGTCACGGGCATGCTGAACGCCCATGACCGCTTCGCGGTGGCGGCCTCGACGCCGATCCTGCTGAACCTGTGCATGATCGCGGCGCTGGTCGCCTCCGACCTGTTCCCGACCCCCGCCCATGCGCTCGCGGTCGGCGTGCTGGTCTCGGGCGCGGCCCAGCTAGCGCTGGTGCTGGCGGAGCTGAAGCGGTCCGGACTCGGCCTCAGCCTCAAGGCGCCGCGCATCACCGCGCGGGTGAAGAGCTTCCTCACCGGCTTCGGCCCCGCGGTGCTGGGCTCCGCCGGCGTGCAGATCGCCATGTTCGCGGACACGATCCTGGCCTCGTTCCTGCCGACCGGCTCGGTGTCCTACCTCTATTACGCCGACCGGCTGTACCAGCTGCCGCTGGCGGTGGTGGGCATCGCCATCGGCACCGTGCTGCTCCCCGAACTGTCGCGCCGGCTCGCCCGCAACGACGGCGCCGGCGCGCGCGACCGGCTGAACCGGGCGCTGGAGGGCGCCTGGGGGCTGACGCTGCCGTTCGTGGCGCTGTTCGCCGCCGCCGCCGCGCCGACGGTGGCGGCGCTGTTCGGGCGTGGGGCCTTCGACGCGCAGGCGGTGGCGGGCTCGGCCGCGGCGCTTCAGGCCTATGCGCTCGGGCTTCCGGCGATCGTGGCGCTGCGCTGCGTCACGCCCGCCTTCCACGCCTCCGGCGACACCGCGACGCCGGTGAAGGCGCTGGCGGTCGCGACCCTCGCCAATCTGGGGCTGAAGCTGGCGCTGATCGGGACCTGGGCCCATGCGGGCCTCGCCTTCGCCACCTCGGTCGGGGCCTGGGTGAACTTCGGCATCCTGCTGTGGCTGCTCGCCCGCCGCGACGGCTTCTCCGCCGACCGCCGCTTCCTGATCAACGTGGCCGGGCTCGGGGGCGCCACGGCGGCGGCCGTGGGCGCGATCAGGCTCGCGGGCGACCATGTGGCGCTCGCCCGCGGCGTCGTGCCCGCGCTGCCCGATCTCGGCCCCGCGGTCCTGCTGGGCCTCGCCGGCTTCGCGGCCTACGCCGTGGTCGCCGCCCCGACCTTCTGGCTCGCGCGCCGCGCCGGCGCCTGAGGGCGGCGGGGCGGGAACCGCCGATTCAGTCCTCCCTGATCTCCCATCCCCCGGAGCCGAGATGCTCCTGCGGACGGAAGCGGCGCTTGTAGTCCATCTTGGGCGAGCCTTCGACCCAGTAGCCGAGATAGAGGAACGGCAGGCCCTCGGCCCGGCACCGCGCCACATGATCGAGGATGACGTGGGTGCCGAGGCCGCGTTCGGCCTGCTCGGGATCGTAGAAGGAGTAGACCAGCGACAGGCCGTCCGACAGCCGGTCCACCAGCGCCACCGCCTGCAGCGGGCCGGCGCCGCGACCGGTGATCGCGCTCTCGGCGCCCCGGCGGCGATACTCCACCAGCCGGGTGCGCACATGGCTGTCCTCGACCATGGTGGCGTAGTCGAGCACCGTCATGTCCGCCATGCCGCCGTCGGAATGGCGGCTGTCCAGATAGGCGCGGAACAGGGAGTACTGCTCGGAGGTGGGGATGGGCGCGCTCTCGGCGCCGATCAGGTCGGCGTTCGCGGCGCGGTTGCGGCGGAACGCCTTGGTCCACTGGAAATCCTCCACCCGCACCCGCACCGACACGCAGGCGCGGCAGGTTTCGCAGGCCGGGCGATAGGCGATGGTCTGGCTGCGGCGGAAGCCGCCATGGGTCAGCAGGTCATTGAGCTGCGGGGCGTTGTCGCCCACCAGATGGGTGAAGACCTTCCGCTCCGACTGCCCCTTGAGATAGGGGCAGGGGGAGGGGGCGGTGAGGTAGAACTGCGGCGTGTTGCGCGAATGGGCTGTCAACGTCGGGTCCCGACCGGCGGCGCCGGACGACAGGTCCGGCGCCGCGCTGCCGCATCAGGATAGCAAGCGGGAGTTGCGGGGCAAGCGGCTCAGTAGCCGCGGCCCTCGAGCCGACCGCGATCGAGGATCACGGTGCTCAGGATCAGGTCGTGCAGCAGCTGCTTGCGCCGGGTGAACAGACCGACCAGCAGCACGAAGGGCGTCAGGATCGTCATCGAGAAATAGAGGAACACCACATGGGCGGAGGCGATCAGGAAGCCCGGCCGGGTTCCGTCGAGCTGGCGGCAGGTGAGCCCCGTGAGCCGCATGCCCCAGGTGGCGGCCCGGTCGCCGCCCAGCGTCGCGCCGGAATAGAGCACCGCCATGGCGTAGAACACGCCGCCATAGAGCAGCCAGGCCAGCCCGAGCGTCAGTACGCCGAGGAAGAAGATCACCACGCTTGCGGCGGCGGTGAGCGTCAGCACCACGGTGAAGTCCACCAGGAACGCCAGCACGCGCCGGCTCAGCACGCCGTCATAGAGGCGGGGATCGGCGAGCGGGTCGAAAGCGACCGGGCGTTCGGAGGTGACGCCGGAAACGAGGGGCTGGGACATGGGTTTGCGTCTCGGTCCTTCGAACGGTTCGCGGGGACGTTCCCGCATGCCGAGATGTGATGCGGGAGCGCAGCCTTGACAAGACGCGGGGACAAGCGGCGCGCGCGGCCTTGTGATCTGACCTGGAATCTATAGATCAGAGGCCATGACCCTCGCTCACGCCGCCCCGACCGCCGCTCCTTACGACGTCGAGCGCCTGCGCGCGGATTTCCCCGCGCTGAAGCTCGAGATCCACGGCAAGCCGCTGGCCTATCTGGACAACGGCGCCTCGGCGCAGAAGCCGGTCCAGGTGCTGGATCGCATGCGGCGCGCGTACGAGACCGAATATTCTAACGTTCACCGCGGCTTGCACCATCTTGCGAATGCGGCGACGGAAGCGTTCGAGGGCGGGCGGGAGAGCGTGCGCGCCTTCCTGAACGCCGCCTCCACCGACGAGATCATCTTCACCCGCTCGGCGACCGAGGCGATCAATCTGGTCGCCAACGGCGTCGGCCTGTCCATGATCGGGGAGGGCGACGAGATCGTCCTGACCATCATGGAGCACCATTCCAACGTGGTGCCGTGGCATTTCCTGCGCGAGCGCAAGGGCGCCGTTCTGAAATGGGTGCAGGTGCGGGACGACGGTTCGTTCGACCTCGACCTGTTCGCCGAGGCGCTGACCGAGCGCACCAAGTTCGTCGCCGTGACCCACATGTCCAACGTGCTCGGCACGGTGGTGCCGGTGAAGGAGGTCGTTCGCCTCGCCCATGAGCGCGGCGTCCCCGTGCTGGTGGACGGCAGCCAAGGCGCGGTGCACCTCGCCCCGGACGTGCGCGACATCGACGCCGATTTCTACGTGCTCACCGGCCACAAGGTCTACGGTCCCACCGGCATCGGCGCGCTCTACGGCAAGTGCGAGCTTCTCGCTAGGCTGCCGCCGTTCAACGGCGGCGGCGAGATGATCCGCGACGTGACGGAAGACGATGTCACCTATGGCGAGCCGCCGCACCGCTTCGAGGCCGGCACGCCCCCGATCGTGCAGGCCATCGGCCTCGGCGCCGCGCTCGACTACATGCGCGGCGTGGGGCTGGAGGCGATCGCCGCCCACGAGGCGGGGCTGGCGGCCTACGCCCGCGAGCGGCTTGGCGCCATCAACGCGCTGACCATCTATGGCGACGCGCCGGGCAAGGGCGCGATCGTGGCCTTCAATCTGGACGGCGCCCACGCCCATGACGTGGCCACCGTGCTCGATCGCTCCGGCATCGCCGTGCGCGCGGGCACCCATTGCGCCCAGCCGCTGCTGAAGCGGCTCGGGGTCACCTCCACCTGCCGGGCGTCCTTCGCCCTTTACAACACCACCGGCGAGATCGATCGTCTCGCCGAGGCGCTCCTTCGGGCGCGCGACCTGTTTGCGTGAGAAAGGCTCGACCATGAGCGACGCGACCGCCGCCGCGCAGGCGGCCGATTCCGCAGGTTCCGCCATCCCGCAGGATGAGCTGGACCGGCTGACGGACGACATCATCGCGGCCCTGAAGACGGTGTACGATCCGGAGATCCCGGTCGACATCTACGAACTCGGCCTCGTCTACCGCATCGACATCTCGGACGACCGCGACATCGCCATCGACATGACGCTGACCGCGCCGGGCTGCCCCGTCGCCGGCGAAATGCCGGGCTGGGTGGAGAACGCGGTCGGCGCCGTGCCGGGCGTCGGCCGCGTGGACGTCAACATGGTGTTCGACCCGCCGTGGGATCAGAGCCGCATGTCGGACGAGGCCCGCGTCGCGCTCGACATGTGGTGACGACGGCCCATGGCGGAGGACGCGGAGCGCGCCGGCCCGCCCCCGGTCTCCGGGGTGCTGGAGACCGCGCTCTACGTCGCCGATCTGGTCCGCGCCGCGCGGTTCTATGACCGGCTGTTCGGGTTTCCAAAGCTCTTCGCCGACGCGCGGCTGATCGCCTACGATGTGGGCGGCCGCTCGGTGCTGCTGCTGTTCGCGGAAGGGGCGGCCGAAGACGACCAGACTCTGCCCGGCGGCGTCATTCCCGGCCATGACGGCCGGGGCGGGGCCCACATGGCCTTCGCTATCGCCGCCGAGGACCTGTCCGGCTGGAACGCGGCGCTCGAGCGCGACCACGTCGCCGTGGAGGGCCGGGTGCAGTGGCCGCGCGGCGGCGTCAGCCTGTATTTCCGCGACCCGGACGGCAACCTGCTGGAGCTCGCGACGCCCGGGCTCTGGACGAGCTACTGAGGCCGCGAGGCAGGCCGGCGCCTTTCGCCCTTCATTTCGGCTCCGCGCGCGCCTATCTTGAGAACCGAAGCAGACATCCGGAATTCGTGGAGCCGACCATGGCCGCCCGCCCCCGCCCCAAGGTGATGACCCTGACCGACCGCGCCGCCGACCGGGTGCGCTCCATCATCGCCCGTTCCGAAACGCCGATCCTCGGACTTCGGGTGGGCGTGAAGACCGGCGGTTGCGCCGGCATGGAGTACATCATGGACTACGCCGCCGAGGCCGCGCCCACCGACGAGGTGGTGGAGGACAAGGGCGTGACCGTGCTGATCGACCCCAAGGCGATCCTCTACCTGCTCGGCACCGAGATGGATTTCGTGACCGAAAAGATGTCGCAGCGGTTCGTGTTCAACAACCCGAACCAGACCTCCGCCTGCGGCTGCGGCGAGTCGGTCGCGATCACGCCAGCGGTGCCGGAGACCTATCAGCCGGCGACCTGACGGCGCCCAAGGGCGGGTCTCAAGCGACACGTAGGCGAGCCGCAGGATGCCGGTTCGCCTACGTTCAGGTTTCGAGCGCGCAAGTTGCGCCGCGTTCAGCGCGACGTCACTTGCAGGCGCATCCGACGCCGGTCGCCTTGTCGTTCATGTCCGGAGCGAGAAGCGAAGTCTTCTCCCGAATCTGGCGATGACCCCACGGGCCATAGATGGTCGCCATGCAGCCGTTCTTGGGCTCGACCGCAGACACCTTGCCGGCCCAGGACGCGTCGTTGAATTCGCGCTTGAACTGACGTTCACCGGTCAACCCCATCTTTTCCTTGGGGAAGAACTTGACGAGATCGTTGTTCTGAATGGTTCCGACTCCCCCGCGGAAGTCAGCATGTTCCGCGATCACGCATTCGGCGAGCGCGCCCTGAGCGCTGAAGATCGAAATTGCGGCCGCAGCTGCGATTGTTATTTTGTGCAATGCAATCATTCTCATGCCTCGTCTTTATAGCGCCTTCTTAGACGCGCAGGCACGTTAAGGCATGCAGAGAGGCAAAAACTACGATCCGTTGTGAATCTAAGAATATATAAGAGAATGTTTTTGCATCAGACTATTGTGTCTGAGTCATCTGGTCCACGGGCGTGCTTATATTTCGATCGATCATCTGCGCAGCGATCGATAACTTATGATCAAAATTCGATATCAATAACGTTGTCGGCGCATCTGTATGATTCGCGCGTTGCGCCATTCCGGCTGAAGGGAGCTGCGTCGAATTGCGGCCATGCCCCAGAGGCTGGGCTCCGATGCGTGGCGGACGCAGCTTGCGCGCCTATGTTTCGCCGCAGACCTTATGGGCGCGAAAGCGTCGTGAAATCACTCTCGGAGGCATTATGTCCGTGAACGTCGCCCCCCTGTTCGAGCCTCTCGAAGTAGGCGCACTCTCTCTGCGCAACCGCATCGTGATGGCGCCGCTGACCCGCTCCCGCGCCGACCACGCCACGCTCGCGCCGACGGCGCTGCACGCGGAGTATTACGCCCAGCGCGCTTCCGCCGGGCTGATCATCGCCGAAGCCACCCAGATCATGCCTGAGGGGCAGGGCTACGCCTGGACGCCCGGCATTCATTCCGACGCGCAGATCGCCGGCTGGAAGCTCGTCACCGACGCGGTTCACGCCAAGGGCGGCCGCATCGTGCTGCAGCTCTGGCATGTGGGCCGCATCTCGCACCGCGACCTGCAGCCCGGCGGCAAGCTGCCGGTGGCGCCTTCGGCGGTGAAGCCCGAGGGCCAGGCCTTCACGACCACGGGCTTCAAGGATCTGGAGACGCCCCGCGCGCTCGATATCGACGAAATCCCCGGCATCGTCGCCCAGTACGCCCGCGCGGCGGAGAACGCCGTCAAGGCGGGCTTCGACGGCGTCGAGGTGCACGGCGCGAACGGCTACCTGCTCGACCAGTTCCTGCGCGACAAGACCAACAAGCGCGAGGACGCCTACGGCGGTTCGATCGAGAATCGCGCCCGCTTCCTGCTGGAGGCGACGGAAGCCGCGATCGGCGCGATTGGGCGCGAGCGCGTCGGCGTCCGGCTGTCGCCGGTCAGCGCCGTGAACGACTGCGACGATTCGAATCCCGAGCCGCTGTTCACCTATGTGACCGAGAAGCTGTCCGCGCTCGGGATCGCCTATCTGCATGTCATCGAGGGCAAGACCGGCGGCGATCGCGCGCCGGAGGGCGGCTTCGACCTGTCCGTCCTGCGCAAGGCCTTCAAGGGCGTCTACATGGGCAACAACGGCTACGACGCCGAACTGGCGGCCAGGCGCGTGGCGGACGGCGAGGTCGATCTGGTGGCCTTCGGGCGGCCGTTCATCTCCAACCCGGACCTCGTGGAGCGCATCCGCGACGGCGCGGCCTTCGCGCCCATCGACCAGGCCACGCTCTATGGCGGCGACGCCAAGGGCTACACCGACTACCCCACCCGCGAGCAGGCGTCCGCCGCGGCCTGACGACCCTCACAGCCGCGTCATCTTCGGGTGGCGCGGCTTCACATCGCCTTGATCTCGCGCCATTCGTCGGGAACTCTGCGGCCTCCTCCTTCTGACGCTTCGGCGCTCGGACCACGCCGCGGGCTCCGCGGCGCGCCCGCCCGCCCTGTGCGTCCGGCCCGCGAGCGCACATGGACAGCATTACGGTCGTCAACGCGATCCTCCTGTTCGGAGCGGCGCTGATGCTCGTGGGCATCCTGTCGTCGCTGGTGGCCTCGCGATTCGGCGCGCCGCTGCTGCTGGTGTTCCTGGTCATCGGCATGCTGACGGGGCAGGACGGACCGGGCGGCGTCGCCTTCGACAACTACCGCCTGACCTATCTCATCGGCTCGATCGCGCTGGCCGTGATCCTGTTCGACGGCGGCCTCAGGACGCGGGTGGCGCATCTCGGCGGCGCTCTGGCGCCTGCGGCGACGCTCGCGACCGTGGGCGTGGCGCTCACCACCGTGATCATCGGCCTGTTTTCGGCCTGGATGCTGAAACTCGATCTGGTGGAGGGCCTGCTGGTGGGCGCCACCATCGCCTCCACCGACGCCGCGGCGGTGTTCTTCCTGATCCGCGCTAGCGGCCTGCAGCTTCAGCGCAAGGTCGGCGCGACCCTCGAGATCGAATCGAGCACCAACGATCCGGTGGCGGTGTTCCTCACCGTGATGCTGGTCGGCCTCGTCTCGGCCGGGGCGAGCGGCGCGGCCGGCGACGCCGGGCTGATGATCGTCGGCCGTTTCCTGCAGGAGGCGGTGATCGGCGGGGCGGCGGGCGTCGCCGGCGGGTTCGCGCTCGCCTATCTGCTGAACCGGGTGGACCTGCCGTCCGGCCTGCATCCGCTGTTCGTGGTGGCGAGCGTGGTGGCGTTGTTCGCGCTGTCCGCCGTGCTGCACGGCTCGGGCTTCCTCGCGGTCTATCTGGCGGGAATCATCGTCGGCAACCGGCAGGTGCGCGCGCTGCCGGCCATCATCGCCTTCCACGACACCATCACCTGGCTGTGCCAGATCGTGATGTTCATCGTGCTCGGCCTGCTTGTGACGCCCTCCCAGCTGCTGCCCTCGCTCGGGCCGTCGCTCGCCATCGCCTTCGGGCTCATCTTCGTGGCGCGGCCGCTGGCGGTGGCGCTCTGCCTTGCGCCGTTCGGCTTCTCGAGGAAGGAGATCGCCTTCGTGGGCTGGGTCGGCCTGCGCGGCGCGGTGTCGATCTTCCTCGCCGCGATCCCCACGCTCGCCCAGGCGCCCAACGCCCAGACCTATTTCAACGTGGCCTTCGTGGTGGTGATCGTCTCGCTGGTGGTGCAGGGCTGGACCATCACCGGCCTCGCCAAGCGGCTGAAGCTGGCGGTGCGCCAGACCGTGCGCTCGGTCAACCGGATCGAGATCGACCTTCCGGGCCAGCTGGCGCAGGAGATGGTGGGCTACGAGGTCACCCCCCGCTGCCCGATCCTCGCCCGCGACGCCGCGCCGAAATGGGCGGTTCCCGTTTTCGTGATCCGCGACCACGAAATCCTTGATCCCGGACGGGCCGGCGGGCTGAAGCCCGGCGACTACGGCTATTTCCTGGCGCCGCACAACCGCGTGGCCGAGCTGGACGGCCTGTTCGCCTCGCTGGACGCGGGGCGCGCGAAGCCCGCGCTCGGCGAATTCGCCATGCGCGGCGACACGGCGCTTGCGAGCCTTTCGGCGCTTTACGGGCTCCAGATCGCGCCCGAGGACGCGGAACTCACCGTCGCGGAGGTGTTCCATCGCCGGTTCGAGCAGGCGCCCACGGTCGGCGACGTGGCCGAGTTCGGCCCCGCCACGCTGGTGGTGCGGGGCGTGGACGACGGCCGCGTCACCCGCGTGGCGCTTCGGATCGAGGACGAGGGCGACGAGGCCGCTCCGCCGCCGAGCCCCGCCGCCCCGGGCGACGGAGGAGGAGGCTTCGGCGGCGTGGTCGATCGCATCAAGGACCTGCTCCGCAAAGGCGCGGGGCAGGGCGCGTAAACGCTTTTTCAACCATGAAGGGCCACCCTTTGCGCATGATCGTTCGCACCCGCTGGCGCACCGTCGCCGCCCATCTCGCGCTCTGGCTGACGGCGACCGGAGCGGTCGCCTATTTCAGCCAGCAGGCCTATGTGGGCGCGCACGGGCTGGTGGCGAGCCGCGAGTTCGAGGCCGAAATCGCCCAGCTCTCCGCCAAGCTCGGCGATCTGAAGTCGACGCGCGCGTCCTACGAGCACCGCATCGAGCTGCTGAGCTCGGACCGGCTCGATCCCGACCTGCTGGACGAGCAGGCGCGGGTGGACCTCGGCTGGCTGAACGCCAACGACCGGGTCATCCAGTCTCGCTGACGGACGAGGGCTTCGCGCGGAGCCGACGCGCTTCGCGCCTGCGGCGCCCAAGAGCCTCAATGGTCTTGCGGCGCACAATCGAATTCGTCCAAAACCCTCTTGCGACTTTAGTTTTATAAGGGCACAACCTTCTCAAAGGACCGACGGCGGATAAGGCGCAAGCCTCGATTTGCCCTCAGGCCGCATTAGGTCTCTGCTCAGAACGAGACGCATGGGAGGGGAACGTCCATGGCCGCATCCGCTGCGAACGCCGCGCGTTCAAACGCCGACGACGCCGAGACCGTCGAGGCGGGCGACGTCCTCTCCTTCACCAAGGAGCAGGAGCTTCACGCCTACCGCGAGATGCTGCTCATCCGCCGTTTCGAGGAAAAGGCCGGCCAGCTTTACGGCATGGGCCTGATCGGCGGCTTCTGCCACCTCTACATCGGCCAGGAGGCGGTCGTCATCGGCATGCAGATGGCGGTGGAGCCCGGCGACCAGGTCATCACCGGCTATCGCGACCACGGCCACATGCTGGCCTGCGAGATGGACCCCAAGGGCGTGATGGCCGAGCTCACCGGTCGCCGGGGCGGCTACTCCAAGGGCAAGGGCGGCTCCATGCACATGTTCAGCGTGGAGAAGCAGTTCTACGGCGGCCACGGCATCGTGGGCGCGCAGGTCTCGCTCGGCACCGGCCTCGCCTTCGCCAACAAGTACAAGAAGAACGGCAAGGTCTCCCTGGTCTATTTCGGCGACGGCGCCTCGAACCAGGGACAGGTCTATGAGAGCTTCAACATGGCGAAGCTCTGGCATCTGCCCGCCGTCTACGTGATCGAGAACAACAAATACGGCATGGGGACCTCGGTCGAGCGCGCCTCGTCCAACACCAACCTCAGCCAGCGCGGTCTGAGCTTCGACATTCCGGGCGAGCAGGTGGACGGCATGGACGTGCGGGCGGTGCGCGCCGCCGGCGAGCGCGCCATCGCCCATGCCCGCTCCGGCAAAGGCCCCTACATCCTCGAGATGGTGACCTACCGCTACCGCGGCCACTCCATGTCCGACCCGGCGAAGTACCGCTCCAAGGACGAAGTGCAGAAGATGCGCGAGACGCACGACCCGATCGAGCAGGTCCGCGCCCGCATCCTGAAGAACGAGCAGGCCTCCGAGGACGAGTTGAAGGCGATCGACAAGGAGGTGCGCGACATCGTCAACGCCGCCGCCGAGTTCGCCAGCAACGATCCGGAGCCCGATCCGTCCGAGCTGTGGACCGACATCCTGCGGTGACGCGCGCCTGACCACGACCGGCCGTCCGCCGGCCGAACGACAAAAGCCTGAACGCTCAGAGGGACGCCCCATGCCGATCGAAGTCCTCATGCCGGCGCTGTCGCCGACCATGGAGGCGGGAAAGCTCGCCAAGTGGCTGAAGAACGAAGGCGACTCCGTGAAGGCCGGCGACGTCATCGCCGAGATCGAGACCGACAAGGCCACCATGGAGGTGGAGGCGGTCGACGAGGGCGTGCTCGGCAAGATCCTCGTCGCCGACGGCTCCGAGGACGTGAAGGTCAACACGCCGATCGCGCTCATCCTCGCCGAGGGCGAGGACGCCTCCGCGCTCAAGGGCGACGCGTCCAGGTCCGCCGACGCCTCCGGCTCCAAGGCCGAAGAGCAGGCGAAGGCCGAAGCCAAGGCGGACGCGAAACCCGCCAAAGCCGAATCCGCCGCCGCCAACCCGCCCGCGCCCAAGGCGCTGCCCGAACCCGACGTGCCGGAGGGCACGGAGTTCGTGACCACCACCGTGCGCGAGGCGCTGCGCGACGCCATGCTGGAGGAGATGAAACGGGACGAGCGCGTGTTCCTCATGGGCGAGGAGGTCGCGGAATATCAGGGCGCCTACAAGATCAGCCAGGGCCTGCTGGAGGAGTTCGGCGCCGAGCGCGTCATTGACACCCCCATCACCGAGCATGGCTTCGCCGGCGTGGGCGTCGGCGCGGCGCTTGCGGGCCTGAAGCCCATCGTCGAGTTCATGACCTTCAACTTCGCCATGCAGGCGATCGACCAGATCATCAACTCCGCCGCCAAGACGCTCTATATGTCCGGCGGCCAGATGGGCTGCTCCATCGTGTTCCGCGGCCCGAACGGCGCCGCCGCCCGCGTCGCCGCCCAGCACAGCCAGGACTACGCCGCCTGGTACTCGAACGTGCCGGGCCTGACCGTGATCGCGCCCTACACCGCCGCCGACGCCAAGGGCCTGCTGAAGGCCGCGATCCGCGACGAGAACACGGTGATCTTCCTCGAGAACGAGATCCTGTACGGTCAGTCGTTCCCGGTGCCGAAGCTCGACGACTATGTGGTGCCGATCGGCAAGGCCAAGGTGGCCCGACCGGGCAAGGACGTGACGCTGGTCTCCTGGTCCATCGGCATGACCTATGCGCTGAAGGCGGCTGAAGAGCTGGCGAAGGAGGGCATCGAGGCCGAGGTCATCGACCTGCGCACCATCCGTCCCATGGACACGGAGACCATCGTGGAGTCGGTGAAGAAGACCGGCCGCCTTGTGACGGTGGAGGAGGGGTGGGCGCAGTCGGGCGTCGGCGCCGAAATCGCGGCCCGCATGATGGAGCACGCCTTCGACTGGCTGGACGCGCCTGTGGCCCGCGTCACCGGCAAGGACGTGCCCATGCCCTACGCCGCCAACCTGGAGAAGCTGGCGCTGCCGAGCGTCGCCGAGGTGGTCGAAGCCGCGAAGGCGGTCTGCTACCGCGACTGAGAGGAGGGCGGCGCATGCTGGGCCGGATCCTGAAGACCGCCGCCAACGAGGTTCTGCGCCGCCGCGCGGCGCGCACCGGCTCGGGCCCGCGGCGGCTTCCCCCGACCTCGGCCCGCGAGGCGCAGAACCGCGCCATCCGCCGCCTCGTGCGTATGGCGCTCGACCGATTCATGAGACGCTGAGGCCATGAACGCCGACCCCGCCCGTTCCCGCGCCACCTACGCCGACCTGCAGGCGGTTCCCCCGCACCGCGTGGCGGAGATCGTGGACGGCGTGCTTGAGACGCATCCGCGGCCGTCGCCGCGGCATGCGGGGGCGGCGCTCGAGCTCGGCGCCGAACTCAGCTTCCCGTTCCAGCGCGGCCGGGGCGGGCCCGGCGGCTGGATCTTCATGGTGGAGCCCGAGCTGCACCTCGGGCCGAATGTGGTGGTTCCCGATCTCGCGGGCTGGCGGCGCGAAAGACTGCCGCGCGAGCCCGAGACCGCCTATGTCGAGACCGCGCCCGACTGGGTGTGCGAGATTCTGTCGCCTTCGACGGAAAAGCTCGACCGTGGCCCCAAGCGCCGCATCTATGCGGATGCCGGCGTCGGCCATCTCTGGCTGCTCGATCCCCAGACCAAACTGCTCGAAGCCTTCGCGCGCGTTGCGGACGAATGGCTGCTGCCCGCCGCCATCGGCGAGGGCGAGGAGGTGCGCGCCGCGCCATTCGACGCCATCGGCTTTCCGCTCGACGCCCTGTTCCCGTTCGACGAGCCCATGGCTCCTCAGAAGCCTTCCGAAGAGGCCTAGACTCATGCCCACCAACATCCTGATGCCCGCGCTGTCGCCCACCATGGAGAAGGGCAACCTCGCCAAGTGGCTGGTGAAGGAGGGCGACGCCGTGAAGTCCGGCGACGTCATCGCCGAGATCGAGACCGACAAGGCCACCATGGAGGTGGAGGCCGTGGACGAAGGCGTCGTCGGCAGGATCGTGGTGCCGGAAGGAACCTCCGACGTGCCGGTCAACGAACTGATCGCCATCCTGCTGGAGGAAGGCGAGGACGAAAGCGCGCTGAAGGACGCCGGATCGAAGCCCAAGGCCGAGCCGGCCAAAGCCGAAAAGACGGACGAGGCGAAGTCCGACGCCGCGCCGAAGTCTGAAGCGGCCCCCAAGACCGAAGCCAAGGCGGAGCCGAAGCCCGCAGCCAACGGCCATGATGCGAGCCGCGACAAGGGCGAGCGCGTGTTCGCCTCGCCGCTCGCCCGCCGCATCGCCAGGGACGCCGGGCTCGACCTCAAGGCCATCTCCGGCAGCGGCCCGCATGGCCGGGTGGTGAAGGCGGACGTGGAGCAGGCCAAGGCCTCCGGCGGCGGCAAGGCCGCTCCGGCCAAGACGGACGCCAAGGCTCCGGACGCCGCGCCTTCCGCCAAGTCGCCCGCGCCGAGCCTGCCCTCGGACGAAGCGATCAAGAAGCTGTTCCCGGAGGGCTCCTACGAGGAAATCCCCCACGACGGCATGCGCAAGACCATCGCGCGCCGCATGACGGAGGCCCGCCAGACCATCCCGCAGTTCTACGTCACCGTGGATTGCGAGATCGACGCGCTGCTGGGTCTGCGCGAGCAGATCAACGCCTCGGCGCCCGAGAAGGACGGCAAGCCGGTGTGGAAGGTGTCGGTCAATGACATGGTGGTGAAGGCGCTCGGCGTCGCGCTCTCCCAGGTGCCGGACGCCAACGTGTCCTGGACCGAGACCGCCATGCTGCGCCACAAACACGCCGACGTGGGCGTCGCCGTGGCGCTGCCGGGCAACGGGCTGATCACGCCCATCATCCGCGCGGTGGAGACCAAGACGCTGTCGGTCATCGCGAAGGAAATGAAGGACTTCGCCGCCCGGGCCCGGGACCGCAAGCTGAAGCCCGAGGAGTACCAGGGCGGCACCACGGCGGTGTCGAACCTGGGCATGTTCGGCGTCAAGGACTTCACGGCGGTGGTGAATCCGCCCCACTCCACCATCCTCGCGGTGGGCGGCGCGGAGAAGCGCCCGGTGGTGAAGGGGGACGAGATCAGAATCGCGACCGTGATGAGCCTCACGCTCACCTGCGACCATCGTTCGGTGGACGGCGCGCTCGGCGCGACCTTGATCTCGGCGGTGAAGCGGCTGATCGAGAAGCCCATGGGCCTGCTGGTCTGAGCCTCTCGCGCCTCCGCGACACCAAGGGAGCCCCCAATCCATGCCTCTCGTCCGCATCTCGCTCCGCGCCGGCCGCGGCGACGACCATAAAACCGCGCTCGCAGAAGGCGTCTATGAGGCGCTGCGCGAAGCCTTCGGCGTGCCGGAGAAGGACAAGTTCGTGGTCGTCCACGAGCACGGGTCGTCCGAGTTCGTCTACGACCCGTCCTATCTCGGCGTGGAGCGGGACGACGATCTGGTGATCATACAGATCACCGCCAACGCCGGCCGCACGCTGGACCAGAAGAAGGCGCTCTACCGGGCGATCGCCGACAGGCTGGCCGCGAATCCCGGCGTCGCGCCCCGCAACGTGCTGATCAACCTCGTCGAAGTTCAGAAGGAGAACTGGTCCTTCGGCGACGGCGTGGCGCAATACGCCTGACGCTGCGTCCGGACGGCGTCGCGAGGCGCGATCCGGGCAACCGTCATGCCGCAAAAGGCTGGCATCCACGATTTGCGTCATGGCGGACGCCAGAGCGCTCAAGTCGTGGACGCCCAAGGCAGGCTCGGGCATGACGCGAGCGCGAGCTTCCAGACAAGGCCCTGACACCTTTTAGGAAACGCCCATGTCCGACAGTTACGACATCATCGTCATCGGCGGCGGGCCGGGCGGCTACGTCACGGCGATCCGCGCCGCGCAGCTCGGCTTCAAGACCGCGGTGGTGGAGCGCGAGCATCTGGGCGGCATCTGCCTCAACTGGGGCTGCATCCCCACCAAGGCGCTGCTGCGCTCGGCCGAAATCTACCACTATTTCCAGCACGCCAAGGATTACGGCCTGTCGGCGGAGAAGGTGACGTTCGATCCGGCGGCGGTGGTGAAGCGCTCGCGTGGGGTCTCGGCCCAGCTCAACGGCGGCGTCGGCTTCCTGCTGAAGAAAAATAAGGTGGACGTGATCTGGGGCGAGGCGACGCTGACCAAGCCCGGCGAGGTCAAGGTGGCTGCGTCCAAGAAGTCCGTGCAGGGCCCGCCCGCGCCGGCGCCCAAGGGGGCGAAAGGCGAGGGGACCTATGCCGCCAAGCACGTCATCGTCGCCACCGGCGCGCGGCCGCGCGTGCTGCCGGGGCTGGAGCCGGACAAGAAGCTGGTCTGGACCTATTTCGAGGCCATGGTCCCCGAAACCTTCCCGAAATCGCTGCTGGTGGTGGGCTCCGGCGCGATCGGCGTCGAATTCGCGAGCTTCTACCGCACCATGGGCGCGGAGGTGACCATCGTCGAGGTGCTGCCGCAGATCCTTCCCGTCGAGGACGAGGAGATCGCCGCCCACGCCCGCAAGCGCTTCGAGAAGCAGGGCATCCGCATCCTCACCGGCGCCAAGGTGACCAAACTCGACAAGGGCGCGGACGACGTGACCGCGACCGTCGAGCTCGGCGACGGCAAGACCGAGACGATCAAGGTGGACCGGGTGATCTCCGCGGTCGGCGTGGTCGGCAACATCGAGAATCTGGGGCTCGAGGCGCTGGGCGTAAAGACCGAGCGCGGCTGCGTCGTCACCGACGGGCTCGGCCGCACCAGCGTGAAGGGCGTCTACGCCATCGGCGACGTGGCGGGGCCGCCCATGCTGGCGCACAAGGCGGAGCATGAGGGCGTGATCTGCGTCGAAGCCATCAAGGGGCTCGACGTCCACCCCATGGACAAGGCCAGGATTCCCGGCTGCACCTATTGCCAGCCGCAGGTGGCCTCGGTCGGGCTCACGGAGAAGAAGGCCAAGGAGCAGGGCCGCAAGATCAAGGTCGGCCGCTTCCCCTTCACCGGCAACGGCAAGGCCATCGCGCTCGGCGAGCCGGACGGCCTCGTCAAGACCATCTTCGACGCCGAAACCGGCGAACTCATCGGCGCGCACATGGTTGGCGCCGAGGTGACGGAGCTGATCCAGGGCTTCGTGGTGGCGATGAACCTGGAGACCACCGAGGAGGAGCTGATGCATGCGGTGTTCCCGCATCCGACCCTCTCGGAGATGATGCACGAGAGCGTGCTCGACGCCTACGGCCGCGCAATCCACATCTGATCGGCGACTTTTATTCCTTTCGGGCTGGAACCACAGACAGGCTTCGGTGTTTTGATCGTGTCGGGACACACAGGGAGTTCAGTCCATGGAAGGCGTCGGTTGGCTTATGGCGATTATTCTCGGCGCGATCGCCGGGTGGATCGCCGAGCAGATCATGAAATCGGACATGGGTCTGATCATGAACATCATCCTCGGCATCATCGGGGCGGTGGTCATGAACGCCATTCTTCGGGCCGTGGGCGTCATCCCGCCCGGCGGCTGGATCTGGCAGTGCATCGTGGCGATCGCGGGCGCCTGTCTGCTGATCTGGGGCTATCGTCTCGTTCGCGGGCGCGGCTGATCACGGACGTTCGTCGGATCGACGGGGCGTCTGGCTTCGTCTAAAGTCGTAAGGAGGGCCGCCAAGCGGCTCTCCTTTTTCGTTTCCGCCGGCCGGCCGTCGCCGTTCGGCATGAAGGCAGCAGGGTTCGTTCCCCATGGTCACGGTCCTCGACCGCACGAACGGCGCCGCCCGTCCGCGTCACCCGGAAAAGGCGCACCGGCCGGAGACCGAACGGCTGAAGAAGCCGGACTGGATCCGCGTGCGCGCGCCCGGCTCGCCGGTGTGGCGCGAGACGCAGGACATCGTGCGTTCGAACAAGCTCGTCACCGTGTGCGAGGAGGCGGGCTGCCCCAACATCGGCGAGTGCTGGTCGAAGAAGCACGCCACCTTCATGATCCTCGGCGACACCTGCACGCGGGCCTGCGCCTTCTGCAACGTGCGCACCGGCCTGCCCGAGGCGGTGGACAGGGGCGAGCCCCAGCGCGTGGCCGAGGCGGTGGCGAAGCTCGGTCTGCATCACGTGGTCATCACCTCGGTGGACCGGGACGACCTCGCGGACGGCGGCGCGCGCCATTTCGCGGAGGTGATCCGCGCCATCCGCGCGACCAGCCCCGGCACCACCATCGAGGTGCTGACGCCCGATTTCCTGCGCAAGGACGGGGCGCTCGAGATCGTGGTCGAGGCGCGGCCGGACGTGTTCAACCACAATCTGGAATGCGTGCCCTCGCTCTATCTGACCGTGCGGCCGGGCGCCCGCTACTTCCACTCCATCCGCCTGCTGCAGCGGGTGAAGGAGCTCGATCCGACCCTGTTCACCAAGTCCGGCATCATGGTCGGGCTCGGCGAGGAGCGGAACGAGGTGCTGCAGCTGATGGACGACCTGCGCACCGCGGACGTGGATTTCCTCACCGTCGGCCAGTACCTGCAGCCGACCTCGCGCCATCACAAGGTGGCGCGCTTCGTGACGCCGGACGAGTTCAAGGCGTACGAGACGGTGGCCTACGCCAAGAAGTTCCTGATGGTGTCGTCCAGCCCGCTCACCCGTTCCTCGCACCATGCGGGCGAGGATTTCGCGAAACTCGTCGCCGCCCGCAACGCGAAGGCGGGAGGCCTGCCCGCCGCGGCGGAGTGACGGCGGGGCGAAAACCATCGCCAGCCCCCGCGCGATTGCTCCTGCGTCATGCCCGCGCCTTCGCGCGGGTATCTACGACTTCCCCTTGGTGAGCGCTTGCGCGCCCAAATCGTGGACGCCCGAGACCTGCTCGGGCATAACGGTGAGGCAGCTGCTTGACCTCGCGGATGACGCCGCGGCAGGGCGCGGCTAGGCTCCCGGTCCCGCTCCGCGCCCGCCAAGGTCTCCCATGCCCATCCCCACGCTGCTCGAAGGCCGACTGACGCTGCCGGTGGTGGCGGCGCCCATGTTCATCGTGTCCGGGCCCGATCTGGTGATCGCCCAATGCAAGGCCGGCGTGGTCGGCTCGTTCCCGGCCCTGAACGCCCGGCCGCAGGAGCAGCTCGACCTCTGGCTGACGCGGATCGAGACCGAGCTTCGCGCGCATGCGGAGGCCAACCTGCAGGCGAAGGTCGCGCCTTACGCGGTCAACCAGATCGTCCACGCCTCCAACGCCCGGCTGATGGAGGACATGAAGACCTGCGCCCGCCACCGGACGCCGATCGTCATCACCTCGCTCCGGGCGCCGGGGGAGGTGGCCCGCGCCGTGCACGACTGGGGCGGCGTAGTGTTCCACGACGTCATTTCGGTGCGGCACGCGGAGAAGGCGATCGAGGCCGGGGTGGACGGCCTCATTCTGGTGGCGGCCGGCGCCGGAGGCCATGCGGGGCCGCTGAGCCCCTTCGCGCTGATTCAGGAGGTGCGGGCCATCTATGACGGCCCGATTCTGCTGTCGGGGGCGATCGCGACCGGCCGAGCCGTGCTTGCCGCGCAGGCCGCGGGCGCCGATCTCGCATATGTGGGCACCCGCTTCATAGCGACTGAGGAAGCGAACGCCGCGCCCGCCTACAAGCGCATGCTGGTGGAGGGCGCGGCCAGGGACATCGTCTACTCGTCGCTGTTCACGGGCATCGCCGGCAACTACCTGAAGCCCTCGATCGCCGCCGCCGGCTTGGACCCGGACGCGCTGCCCTCGGGCGACAAGAGCCTCATGGACTTCGCCGGCGCCGAACGGCCGTCCGGCGCCAAGGCCTGGCGCGACATCTGGGGCGCAGGGCAGGGGCTCGGGGCGATCTCGGACGCGCCCTCCACGGCCGACGTTGTGGCCCGCATGGCGGAGGAATACGCCGCCGCGCGCTCGGACCTCGCCGCCCGCTCCGCGGCGTTCGGGCGCTGAAAAAGCGTTGCGCGAAAGTCGCACGACCGCGCCGCACGCTTTTCCGGGCGTCGACATAGGGGGCGAACAGGTCCACCTAGGCGCCAACGCTCGTCGGCTTCCCCCGCCTTAGGCGCGCGTTCGTGAACAGTAAGCAGGTACGCATATGATCCGCATCGCACTTCTCGGCGCCGCTTCGGCCGGCGCTCTCGTCGCCCTCGTCGCCGGCGCCCAGGCGGCCGATCTCCCGGCCTACGAGCCGGCTCCCGCCGTCACCGCTCCGGCCGTGCCGTCCTTCACCTGGACCGGACCGTACATCGGCGTGCAGGCCGGCTACGCCTGGGGCGACACCAACATCCGCGGCGTGAAGCCGGAAGGCTTCATCGTCGGCGGCTACGCCGGCTACAACGTCCAGCTCGACGGTTCGCCGGTCGTGCTCGGCGTCGAGACCGACTTCAACTACTCCGACGTCGATGACCGCCGCGGCGGCGTGCGCGCCCAGAGCGACTGGGCTGGCGCCACCCGCGCCCGCGTCGGCTACGCCTTCGACCGCTTCCTCGCCTACGCCGCGGGCGGCGTCGCCTACGCCGACCGCGAAGTGCGCGTGCGCGGCGTCGGCCGCGACAGCAAGACCGCGCTCGGCTGGACCGTCGGCGGCGGTCTCGAATACGCCGCGACCGACAACGTCTCCGTGCGCGGCGAGTACCGCTACACCGACTACGGCTCCGACCGTCTGCTCGGCGCGAAGGTCAAGGGCGACGAGCACCGCGTGATGGGCGGCGTCGCCTACAAGTTCGACACCTTCGGTTTCTGAGCCGATCAGGCGAAAGTCGAAAGCCCCGCGGGTTTCGCCCGCGGGGCTTTTTTAATGGTTCTTTCATAAACGCCTTATTTTCCGAGCATTTAAAGCGTATTCCGTAACTGAAAAACATCACTCGTCTTGTCTGTTCACGCGCCCGTGGACAAACAACGCGAAGCAGTCCATTTCTCCTCGCATGCGCTTGTTCGTGAGACGTTTTCGCGCAAGGGGAAGATACATGCTTCGCAATCTGGTTCTGGGCGCGGCTTCCGCTCTCGCCCTGGTGGTCGCCGCCGGCGCCGCCTCCGCCGCCGACCTCCCGGCCTACGAGCCGGCTCCGGCCATCGCCGTTCCGTCCTTCACCTGGACCGGCTTCTACATCGGCGTTCAGGCCGGCTACGGCTGGGGCGAGACCAAGGTCCGCGCCTTCCAGGGCCGCGGCAAGGCCGACCTCGACGGCTTCATCGTCGGCGGCTACGCCGGCTACAACGTCCAGCTCGACGGTTCGCCGGTCGTGCTCGGCGTCGAGACCGACTTCAACTACACCGACATCGACGAGAAGCGCGGCGTGCTCGGCGCTCGCGTGCTGGGCGAGACCAACTGGGCCGGCGCGACCCGCGCCCGCATCGGTTACGCCTTCGACCGCGTCCTGGTCTACGCCGCGGGCGGCGTGGCCTATGCGGATCGCTCGTTCAAGGTGAGCGTTCCCCGCGTCGGCTCCTTCAAGGACAGCAAGACCGCTCTCGGCTGGACGGTCGGCGGCGGCGTCGAGTACGCCGCGACCGACAACGTCGCGGTCCGCGTCGACTACCGCTACACCGACTACGGCCGCGACCGCTTCTCGTCGCGCGGCTTCTCGGCCAGCGCCGACTACACCGAGCACCGCGTGATGGGCGGCGTGTCCTACAAGTTCGACACCTTCGGCTTCTGAGCCAATCTGTCGAACGTGGAATGAAAGGCTCCGCGGCCACGCCGCGGGGCCTTTTTGATTTTCATTCCGGGTTGATCTGGCTGGGTCAGCCTGAATTTTGGATTATGCGACGCAAGCAGGGTACAAGTCGCACGTTGGCAAGAATATCATAGCCAACTGATCCGCCGTCAACGAGTTGCGATACCCTCGAAAATCTTCTGAGCACCCCAGAAAATGGTAAACTCCGGCGACTTATGGCATCCTTCATTTCACACGGTACATTCGCGCTGCTAACTCTCCTAAATTTCGGAGCTGTTCCCGTGCAAGCCGACGAGCATCCTTCCCGTGAAGCAGCCGTTCTCACATCTCTGAAGAGAATGATATCTGCCGTAGAGGACGACTACAAAAATCATCGCCTCAATCTATCGCCAACGAAGCCCGACGCACACAATATCAAAGTAATTATTGATACCCCAGACGATATTAAATCAATCACGGGAAAACTTGGTTTTGCTTGCAATAAGATTAAGGATTTTAATCCAGAATCGTATTGGTGCTCAAAGGGAATTTCTAGGTACGAGGATATTTCTCTCACTTTTTCCAAGTGTTCAAACGCCTTTAAGCTGAGTTCGGGGTTAATGTACTTAAAGAGGCCTCTTTGAGGGGTCATGACCGAGAGAATATTTATTAGCTACACCGGAATTTCTCCTGGAGATTGCTCTATTTTAACATAAGGATATTTTTTATATGCGGGCTGACGGATCAGCCGCCGCTCTTTATTCAGCCACTCTTTTCTTTATCGTGCTGCCCCGGGCGACGGCGGATTTATTCGTTAGAATGGCAGCAGGCAAGCCGCCGCTAGTTCCATAATATATCTTATGCGACTCACGTCTCGGGCGCGCCAGTGTCGGGTTCTCATTGGGATCGCGCGCGCCGCGCGGTGGTTCCCGTCCGCCTTCATTCGGCCATGGAGGCCGCGGCTTGATGGAGCGGCGGCGGGCGCCTTGGCGCGCCTCCCCGCTTGGGGGCTTAGGGAAACACATGACGATCGCGTTCCGTGGCGTTCTGCGCTGGGGGCTCGCCGCCTGCGGCGCGCTGGCGGCGGCCGTCGGCGCCTACGCCGCCACGCTGGTCTCGACCGGCAACTTTCATGAGCTCGTGCCCGGCGAGGCGTTCCGCTCGGCCCAGCCGTCGCAGGAGCTGATCCTCCGGCTGCGGCGGGAGCATGGGCTTGCGACCATTCTCAACCTGCGCGGCGCGAGCGTCGGGCGCCCGTGGTACGACGACGAGGCGAAGGCCGCGCGGGCCGCCGGCGTCCAGCTGATCAGCTTCCGCATGTCGGCGGCGACCGAGCTGACGCCGGACGAGGTCCGCCGCCTCATCGCCATCATGCGCGACGCGCCGAAGCCGATCCTGATCCACTGCCGCAGCGGCGCGGACCGCACCGGGATCGCCTCCGCGCTCTATCTGGCCGCGCTCAAGGGCGCGGACGAGGAGAGGGCGGAATGGCAGCTCTCGCCGCTCTATGGCCATGTGGCGTTCTACGGCCTGCCGTCCTTCGCCATGGACCGCACCTGGGAGGCGACCGAGCCGTCGCTGGGGTTCTTCGGCTCTTGACCTCGGCTGAGGGGCGGGCGACCAGAGACGCTCCGCCCTCACCCGTCCCGAGACCGCGCCCATGCCCCCTGCCCGCGTCACGCCCGCCCGCGACATCGCCCGGCTGATCGAGATCATGTCCGCGCTGCGCACGCCGGGCTCCGGCTGCGCCTGGGACCTGGAGCAGAGCTTCGCCACCATCGCGCCCTACACCATCGAGGAGGCTTATGAGGTGGCGGACGCGATCCAGCGCGGCGATCTGGAGGACCTGAAGGACGAGCTGGGCGACCTGCTGCTGCAGGTGGCGTTCCACGCCCGCATGGCGGAGGAGGAGGGCGCCTTCGCCTTCGGCGACGTGGTGGAGGCCATCACCGCCAAGCTGATCCGCCGGCATCCGCATGTGTTCGGCGAGGCGCAGGATCGCACGCCCGAGGCCATCAAGGCCGCCTGGGGGGCGATCAAGGCCGGGGAGAAGGCGGAGCGCGCCGCCCGCCGGGGCGGGGAGGCCGCCGCGGTCAGTCTGCTGGATGGCGTTCCCCCCGCCCTGCCCGCCCTCACCCGCGCGATGAAGCTGCAGGAGAAGGCGGCGACGGTGGGTTTCGACTGGGACGACGTTGCGCTGGTGGTGGGCAAAGTGCGCGAGGAGATCGACGAGGTCGCCGAGGCGGTCGACAGCGGCGACCGCGACGCCATCGAGGACGAGATCGGCGATCTGCTCTGCGCCGTCGCCAATCTGGCGCGGCACGCGGGCGTCGATCCGGAGGCGGCCGCCCGGCGCTCCAACGCCAAGTTCGAGCGCCGCTTCCGCGCCATCGAGGCGGCGCTTGGCCGGCAGGGCCGCACGCCCGCCGACAGCGACCTCGCCGAGATGGACGCGCTCTGGAACGCCGCCAAGGCGCAGGAGCGCAAGGCTGCGGAGTGAGCCCGCGCCCGGCCGTCGAGACGTCGACCTCTAAGACTTATTCACGCCCATCGCGGGCGCTCTCCAGCGGTGCCGCCGGCCCCGCCGCGGCTTAAACTCCCGCCCTTCAGGGCTTAAGGGGGGCCGCAGCCATGACGTTGAAGACCATTCCGCCGCGCAGGTCGCGCCGATCGCTGCTGGCGGGCGGCCTGCTCGGCTTCGCCGTGGCGGCGGGCGCGCCGGCGGCCGCCAAGGATGTGGCGGGCGGCAAGGACCATCCGCTGGTCGGCCGCTACGACGGCGCGACGCTCCAGCTCTACAAGGCGAAGGACTACGAGGAGCAGCGGCTGCTGACCAAGCGCATCACGGGCGCGGACATCCGGGCGGCGGGGGGACGGCGGCTGAGCGACGCCAACGCGATCAAGGTCGCGGGCAAGGCGTTCCGGCTGAAATACTCAGGCCCCAAGGGGCGCTCGGCGCTGGAGGTCGCCCGCAACCTTCAGGATGGGCTCAAGGCCAAGGGCTTCGAGATCCTGTTCCAGTGCCGGGCGGCCGAATGCTCCGACCTCAACGGCGGCGAGCTCTATTTCGCGCTCAACGACGAGAGCCCCATGGGGCGCGGCGACATCCGTTCGGGCGTCCCCGACGTGCTCTACGCTTCCGCCGTGCTGCGGCGGCCCGAGGGCGACGTCTACGCCGGCGTCTATGTGGGCCAGTTCGGCGACACGCCCGAAACGCTGGTCGACGTGGTGGAGACCCGGCCGATGGAGGCGGAGAAGATCGTGTTCGTCGACGCCTCCGCCATGCAGCAGGCGATCGAGGCGGACGGCCGGGTGGCGCTCTACGGCGTGCTGTTCGACTTCGACAAGGCGACGCTGCGCTCGGACGCGAAACCGACCATGGACGAGATCGGCAAGCTGCTGACGGCGAACCCGGCGCTGAAGGTGGTGGTCGCGGGCCACACCGACGCCGACGGCGCGTTCGACTACAACGTGGATCTGTCGAAGCGCCGCGCCGCCTCGGTGGTGGCGACGCTGGTGAAGCGCTACGGGGTCGCCCCTGCCCGCCTGAAGTCCTTCGGCGTCGGCATGGCGTCGCCCGTGGCCACCAACGACACCGACGCCGGCCGGGCGAAGAACCGCCGGGTCGAGCTGGTGAAGGCGGCGGAGTAGCCGTCGCAGGACGACGCCGGCGGGAACGCGCCTTCCCTCGTCCCGGCCAGGGGCTGGAGCCTTTGACGCCAGCCCCTCACCGCGTCAGGCGCAGCACCTGCACGTCGAGGTCGCGGATCTTCTTGCGCAGGGTGTTGCGGTTCACGCCGAGCAGCTCCGCCGCCTTGATCTGGTTGCCGCGGGTGGCCGCGAGCGCCGCCGAGATCAGCGGATACTCCACCTCCCGCAGCACCCGGTGGTAGAGGCCGGGCGGCGGCAGGTTCTCGCCGAACTCCGAGAAATAGGCCGTCAGGTGCCGCTCCACCGAGCCCGTTAGGGTCTCGGCGCCGATGGCCTCATCCCCCATGCTGTTGGCCGGGGGCTGGGCGAGTTCGCTGTCGATGATCGAGGCGGTGATCATCTCCTGCGGGTAGAGCGCCGCGAGGCGGCGGATCAGGTTCTCCAGCTCGCGGATGTTGCCGGGCCAGCGGTAGCGCTTCAGCCGGTCCAGCGCCGCGTTGTCGATCTGCTTCGGCGGCAGGCCCTCACGGGCGGCGAGGGTGAAGAAGTGGCGCGTCAGGTCCGGCACGTCCTCGGAGCGTTCGCGCAGCGGAGGCAGGCGGATCGGCACCACGTTGAGGCGGAAGAACAGGTCCTCGCGGAACAGTCCCTGCTGGATCAGCAGGCGGAGGTCCTTGTTGGTGGCGGCGACGATGCGCACGTCGGTCTTGATGGCGGTGCGGCCGCCAACAGTGGTGTATTCGCCCTGCTGCAGCACGCGCAGCAGCCGGGTCTGGGCCTCCATCGGCATGTCGCCGATCTCGTCCAGGAACAGAGTGCCGCCCTCCGCCTGCTCGAACCGGCCGGAGGAGCGGGCCTGGGCGCCGGTGAAGGCGCCCTTCTCATGGCCGAACAGCTCCGCCTCGATCAGGTCGCGCGGAATCGCGGCCATGTTGATGGCCACGAACGGCCCGGAGCGGCGCTTGCCGTAGTCGTGCAGCGCGCGGGCCACCAGCTCCTTGCCGGTGCCGCTCTCGCCCGAGATCATGACGGTGAGGTCGGTCTGCATCAGGCGCGCCAGCACCCGGTAGATGTCCTGCATGGCGGCGGAACGGCCGACGAGGGGAATCTCGTCCGTCTCGGGGTCCTCGCCGCGCCGCGGCCCTCCCCGCCCCTTGGGCTCGGTCAGCGCCCGGCCGACGATGCTGATGACCTCCTTCAGGTCAAACGGCTTCGGCAGGTACTCGTAGGCGCCCTTCTCCGACGCGCGGATCGCGGTCATGAAGGTGTTCTGGGCGCTCATCACCACCACCGGCAGCTCGGGCCGCGCCTTCTTGATGCGCGGCAGCATGTCGAAGGCGTTCTCGTCCGGCATCACCACGTCGGTGATCACGAGATCGCCGTCGCCCTGGCTGACCCAGCGCCAGAGCGTGGCGGCGTTGCCGGTGGAGCGAACGTCGTAGCCGGCGCGGCTGAGCGCCTGGCTCAGAACCGTCCGGATCGCGGCGTCGTCGTCGGCGACGAGGATGCTGCCCTGCGGCATGGGGGTCTCAGCTCCTTGCGCGGCGGCTCTCGCCGCCGGTGTACATGGGCATCAGCACGCGGAACGAGGTGCGCCGCGGCTGGGACTCGCATTCGATGATCCCGCCATGGGCGCCCACGATCTTCGCCACCAGCGCGAGCCCGAGGCCGGAGCCGGTGGGCTTGGTGGTGACGAAGGGATCGAACAGGTGCGGCAGCAGATCGTCCGGCACGCCGGGGCCGTTGTCGCGCACCGTGAACTGCAGCGGCAGGCTGACCTTGGCGGAGGCGCCCGGCACGCTGAGCCGCACGCCCGGCCGGAACGCTGTGGAGAGGTGGATCTCGCCGTCCGGCGCGTCGCCGATGGACTCCGCCGCGTTCTTCACCAGATTGAGGAACACCTGGATCAGCTGGTCCCGGTTGGCGAGCACCGGCGGCAGCGAGGGGTCGTAGTCCTCCACGATCTTCAGGCCGCGGGCGAAGCCGGACTGGGCGATGCGCTTCACATGCTCCAGCACCGCATGGATGTTGACCGCCTCGCGCTCGATCGGCCGCTCGTCGGAGAACACCTCCATGCGGTCGACCAGCTTCACGATGCGGTCGGCCTCGTCGCAGATCAGGCGGGTGAGCGCCCGGTCGTCGTCGCTCGCCGACTGCTCCAGAAGCTGGGCCGCGCCGCGGATGCCGGACAGCGGGTTCTTGATCTCATGCGCGAGCATGGCGGCGAGCGCGGTGACCGAACGCGCCGCGCCGCGATGGGTGAGCTGGCGGTCCATCTTGTCGGCGATGGTGCGCTCCTGCAGCACGATCGCCAGCACGTCCGGCTTCTCGTGCAGCGGCGCCACATGGATGTCGACGATGCGGTCGCCGCCGTTGCGCGGCGTGCCGAGATCGACCCGATACTCGTTCACCGGGGCGCCCCGCTCCCGCGCCTGGTCGATCAGCGCCAGAAGCGGCGAGCCGAAGGGAATGAACTCCTTGATCGGCCGGCCGCACAGCACGTTGGCGCTGATCTCGAAAAAGGCTTCCGCGGACACGTTCACGTCCACGATCACATCGTCGCCGTCGAGGCAGATCACCGGGTGCGGCAGCGCGTTCAGCACCGCCTCCGGGGCCCCCGCCCCGGCGCGACGCTTGCGGGAGACGCCGGCGCTCACGCCGCCGCCCTCCAGGCCAGCTCGTCATAGGCCCGGTCCAGCGCCGCGCGGGCGCGGGTCGCGTCCGGCGCGGTCAGAACGGCCGCCTTCGCCTCCTGCGGCGCAGGGGCCCCGACCGTTTCGGCCGCCGCGTCCAGATACCAGCCGAGATGCTTGCGGGCGTGCCGGACGCCGGTCTCATGGCCATACAGCGTGAGCAATCCTTCGTAATGTTCGGCCGCGAGGGCCTTTTGCGCATCGAGCGAGGGCGGAGCGCGGCGTTCCCCGTCGGCGAGCCGGGCCGCCACCTCGCCCGGAAACCAGGCGCGCCCCTGCGCGCCGCGGCCGATCATCACCGCGTCGGCGCCGGAAGCGTCCAGCATGTCCTCGGCGTCGTCGGCGCGGGTCAGGTCGCCGTTCGCGACCACGGGAATCGTCACGCGCTGTTTCACCGCCCGGATCGCGGACCAGTCGGCGCGGCCGTCGTAAAGCTGGGCGCGGGTGCGGCCATGCACCGTGACCATGCGCGCGCCCTCGCCTTCCGCCCGCGCCGCAAGCTCCGGCGCCACGATGGAGGCCGCGTCCCAGCCGAGCCGCATCTTCACCGTGACCGGAGCCTCGACCGCCGCGACGGTGGCCGCGATCAGCCGCACCGCGAGGTCGAGATCCTTCAGCAGCGCCGAGCCGCCATGGCCGCCGACCACCTTCTTGGCCGGGCAGCCCATGTTGATGTCGACGACCGCGGCCCCCGCCCCGACCGCGACCTTCGCCGCCTCCGCCATCCAGGCCGGATCGCGCCCCGCGAGCTGCACCACATGCAGGTCGAGGCCCGAGCCCTCCGCCCTGAGCCGCGCCTCGTCGTCGGCGGTGGCGAGCTCACGCGAGGCCACCATCTCGGACACCACGAGGCCCGCGCCGAGCCGCGCCGCGATTCGACGAAACACCACGTCGGTCACGCCGGACATGGGCGCGAGCAGAACCGGATTCGCGACGGCGACGTCTCCAATCGCGAACGGGGACAACGGTTTGGACGACTTAGGAGTGCTCATAAATTAGCCTGAACGCCATTTGCCCACATATTAGACAGTTTCCGCGCCGACACAACGCGCAAAACATGGGCGGCGTGCGGGAGCCGGGACAGACGGGGCCCGCTTCGCTAGAACCCGTGCGGACGGCCGTCGCCGCCGCCGACGAAACGGGTGTGACGTATGGGTGTTTCACAGCATGACGGCCCTCGCGTGGCGGCGCTGATCTGCGCCGCCGGCTCAGGCTCGCGAGCCGGCGAAGGACTGCCCAAGCAGTACCGTCTGCTGGACGGGCGCCCGATCCTTTCGGCCTCGCTCGATCTGTTCCTGAACCATCCCGCGGTGTCGTTGGTGGCGACCGTGATCGGCGCCGACCATCGCGCTCTGTACGACGCCGCCGCGGCCCCGTTCGCAGCCTCCGAAACGCTGCTCGCGCCTGCGATCGGCGGCGACAGCCGTCAGGCGTCGGTGCGGGCCGGACTCGAAGCGCTGGCCGAGCGCGAGATCGACATCGTGCTGGTGCACGACGCCGCCCGCCCCTTCGCGTCGGCCGCGCTGGTGGATCGGGCCATCGCATCGGCCTTCGCCAATGGCGGCGCGGTTCCGGGCGTGGCGGTGGTGGACACCATCTGTGAGGTGGACCGGGGCGGCGGGCGCGGGGCGACGCTGGACAGGGAGCGCTGCCGTGCGCTGCAGACCCCGCAGGCGTTCGATTACGCCCTGTTGCGCGCGGCCCACGCGCAGGCCGAAGGCGCCGGGCGCGCGGACTTCACCGACGACGGGGCCCTCTACGCTTGGGCCGGCCACCGGGTCGTCGTGTTCGAAGGGGAGACCGAAAACGTGAAGCTGACGACGCCCGAACAGTTCGAGGTCTTCGCCCGTCGCGAGGCCGTGGAGACCCTGCTGACGCTGGGCGACGTGCGCATGGGCACGGGCTTCGACGTTCACGCCTTCGGCCCCGGCGACCATGTGATCCTGGGCGGCGTCGCGGTCCCGCACGACTTCGGGCTGAGCGGCCATTCCGACGCGGATGTGGTGCTGCACGCCCTGACCGACGCGGTGCTGGGCGCCCTCGGCGACGGTGACATCGGCGCCCATTTCCCCCCCTCCGACCCGACGTGGAAGGGCGCGGATTCCGCTAAGTTCATGGCGGACGCGGTGGCGCGAGTGCGGGCGCGGGGCGGCGTGATCGCCCATCTCGACGTGACGGTGATCGGCGAGGCGCCCAAGGTGGGGCCGCATCGGGAGGCCATGCGGGCGCGGATCGCCGAGATCTGCGGCGTGGCCCTGAGCCGGGTCGGCGTGAAGGCTACCACCACCGAAAAGCTCGGCTTCGCCGGCCGCCGCGAGGGCCTCGCCGCCATGGCCTCCGCCACCATCCGCTTGCCGCTGACGGAGGACCTCGCATGAGCGCCGACGCCTACGCCCTCGCCGAAGAGGTTCTGCGCCTCGCCCGCGCCGCGGGGCTGACGATCGTCACCGCCGAATCCTGCACCGGCGGGCTGGCGGCGGCGGCGCTGACCGAAGTTCCCGGCGCGTCCGACGTGGTGGACCGGGGCTTCGTCACCTATTCCAACGCCGCCAAGGTCGCCTTGCTCGGCGTGCCCGAGGCGACGCTCGAAGCCTATGGCGCGGTGAGCGAGCCGACGGCCCGCGCCATGGCGGAAGGCGCCCTCGCCCGGGCCGGCGCCGGCCTGTCGGTGGCGATCACCGGCGTCGCAGGTCCCGGCGGCGGTTCGGACCAAAAGCCTGTCGGACTGGTGCATTTCGCCGCCGCGCGCGCCGGCCGCGCAACGCTGCACCGGGAGCGCCGCTTCGGCGATCTCGGCCGCGCCGAGGTGCGTCGCCGCGCGACGCTGGAGGCGCTCGACCTGCTGCGGGAGGCGGCCGGAGCGACCGCTTTCGTTTGAGCAGCGGCCGCGTTTGAACGGTTGCGGGCCGCTTGGCCTGCGCCGTCACGCCCGAGACAGGCTCACGGGCGTCCGGTTCCGCAGCTTGATCCTGACGCTGTTTTCCCCCTCACCCGGCGCTTCGCGCCGACATCTCCCCAGCGGGGAGAGGTCGGACGACCCAGTCATCCGGGTGAGGGGAGCGACGGGCGCTGAAAAGACCGCGCGACTGACAGCAGACCAAGCCGGACAGCCGCGAGACCGGCTCGGGCATGACGACGGTGCGCTCGCAATCAGTTTCCGGCGAGCGCCGTCAGCCGGTCCAGCGCCGCGCTGAAGCCCTCGAGCGACACGTTGAAGCTCACCAGCTGGCCGTCGCCGAGGTTGAGCGAGCCGACCGTGAGCTGCTTGCCGCCCTTGAGCGCCGTGACGGCGCTCGCCGGCAGCGAGACCGGCAGCAGGCAGCCGGCGGGCACGCAGGTGGAGAAGCGGAGCCCGGAGCCGAAATCCTTGTCGTCCAGGGTCAGCACCGCGCCGGAATCGAGCTTCAGCCCGAAGGGCATCAGCACCGCGCCGTCCACCTTGCCGTCCTTGGGCGCCCGCAGCTCGATGGCGTAGACCCGCCGGCCGGTCTGGCGGTCGCCCTGGGCCTGGGACAGCAGGCAGCTCTTGCGGCCCTCCGTCACCCGGCAGTCCACGGTCCAGTCTCCGAAGGTCTCGTTGATGGCGGCGGCGCCGTTCGGCAGCGTCTCGGCCGGCTGTTGCGGGGCCTGGGCCTTGGCCTCGCCCGCCGGCGCAGGGGCGGCCGCGGGCGTCTGCCCCTGCTGACGCAACCGGTCGGTGGCGGCCTTCATCTGGTCCGCGGTCGGCTGCTGCTGGGCGAGAGCCAGCGACGGAAGGGCGGCGGCGAGCAGCGCGGCGACGACGGCGCGACGGAACGGCATGGCGGAACTCTTCAAGGTCGGCGGATCATTGCGCGGCCGGCGCGGCGCGCGGTCCGCCCTCCAACACCACGCCCCGCGCCGCCGATCAAGCTGAAACCGGCGAAAGCGGCCCGAAACGAATTACAATCATTCCAATATGTTAGACATTGGATTTCATTTTCACTGAAGGAGTTTCGTTCCTTCCTCCAGTTTTTCTGAAGTGCGCGAAATATCCGGCCCGCCGGCCCGTTCCCGTGACGATTTCATGTCCGGCGGGTCTTTTATTTTGGGGTCCCACACCTTATCATACTTATGCTCGAAATGAGCATATCGGAACGGTTTGATCCTGGGAGGACGCCATGTCCCCGCTCGCCGCCCTGAAAGCCCCCGCCCTGCGCACGGCCGCCCCCGGCCCGCGCCGCTTCGCTCCCGTGGCCATGCCGTCGCTGGAATGGACGCCCGAGGTCGAGGCCGCGACCGCGCACCTCTACGACCGGGTCAAGACCGTCATCCCCCCGGTGGAGTGGCCGTTCTTCGCGCCTTACGTGAAGGCCATCAACGAGCTCAAGAAGGTTCGCAACGCGGTCATCCTGGCGCACAACTACCAGACGCCGGAGATCTACAACTGCGTGGCCGACGTGGTGGGCGACAGCTTCCAGCTCGCCCGCGAGGCCACCAAGACCGACGCCGAGGTCATCATCCAGGGCGGCGTGCACTTCATGGCCGAGACCTCCAAGATCCTGAATCCGGACAAGACCGTGCTGATCCCGGACGCCCGCGCCGGCTGCTCGCTCGCGACCTCGATCACCGCCGCGGACGTGCGCGAGCTGCGCCGCCGTCATCCGGGCGTGCCGGTCGCGGTCTATGTGAACACCACGGCCGAGGTGAAGGCCGAGGCCGACATCTGCCTCACCTCCGGCAACGCGGTGGCGGTGGTGGAGTCGCTCGGCGTCCCCGAGGTGATGGTGCTGCCGGACCAGTATCTCGCCGCCTGGATCGCGACCCAGACCAAAGTGAAGATCATCACCTGGAACGGCGCCTGCGAGGTGCATGAGCGCTTCACCGCGGAGGAGCTGCGCGCCTATCGCGAGGCGGACCCGGACGTCACCATTCTGGCGCATCCGGAATGCCCGCCGGAGGTGATCGCGGAGGCGGACTTCACCGGCTCCACCGCCAAGCTCGCGGACTACGTGAAGTTCAGGTCGCCGAAGAAGGTGGTGCTGATCACCGAATGCTCCATGGCGGACAACATCATGACCTCGGCCCCGAACACCGAGTTCGTGAAGCCGTGCAACCTGTGCCCGCACATGAAACGCATCACCCTCCCGAAGATCCTCGAAAGCCTCGTCCATATGCGCGAGGAGATCGTGGTCGATCCCGTGATCGCCGAGCGCGCCCGCATGAGCGTGGAGCGCATGGTGAACCTGAAGATCTGACGGCCCCGGGCCAACCGCCCGCTTGAACGAGTGGAAACCGCTGTCCGTGTAAGCCCGTCATGCCCGGCGAAGCCGGGTATCCACGACGTTCCGCGTCCGAACGCCTGCGCAGGTTCAGGTCGTGGATGCCCGAGGCAGGCTCGGGCATGACGAAGACTGGACGTTCCTCTCGGGCTCCACGCGCGCTGATCCCGGCTCGAGGCCGGAACCAGCGCGAGGCGCACTCCGCCCCCCGCGCCATCTGCCGGAAACGACGCCATGAACGACAGCCCTGATCCGATCGATCCCGACGCCCTCGCGCCTCTGTCCTGGGCCGGCGTTGACGACATCGTCATCGTCGGCGGCGGGCTCGCCGGGCTGTTCTGCGCCCTGAAGCTCAGCCCGCGGCCGGTCACCATCCTCTCGCCCACGCCGCTCGGCGACGGCGCCTCGTCCGCCTGGGCGCAGGGCGGCATCGCGGCGGCGGTGGGGCTCGGCGACAGCGCCGAGGCCCATGCGCTGGACACCATCGCAGCCGGCGCCGGCATCGTGGACGAGAACGTGGCGCGCATGATGACGGCGGAGGCCGCTGACCGCGTCGCCGATCTGCTGGCCTACGGCGCGCCGTTCGACCGCGATCTGGAGGGCCGGCTTCAGCTCTCCCGCGAGGCCGCCCACTCCGAGCGGCGCATCGTGCGCGTGAACGGCGATCTCGCCGGCCGCGCGGTGATGGGCGCGCTGATCCAGGCCGTGCGCCGCACCCCCTCGATCCGGGTGCTCGAAGGCCTGACGGCGGAGGACCTTGTCACCGAAGGCCGCTTCGTCGTCGGCGTCATCGCCCGCCCGAAGGGCGCGGCGAGACCGGTGCGCGTCATCGGCCGGGCGGTGGTGCTCGCCACCGGCGGCGTGGGCCACCTCTACGCCGTCACCACCAACCCGCAGGAGGCGCGCGGCGCCGGCCTCGCCATGGCGGCGCGGGCGGGGGCGACGCTGGCCGACCTGGAATTCGTGCAGTTTCACCCCACCGCGATCGCGGTCGGCCGCGACCCGGCCCCGCTCGCAACGGAGGCGCTGCGCGGCGAGGGCGCCGTGCTGGTGGACGCGAGCGGCCGCCGCATCATGGCGGGCGTCCATCCCGACCTCGACCTCGCCCCGCGCGACATCGTGGCCCGCGCCGTGTTCGAGGCGGCCCGCGACGGCGGCGCCTTCCTCGACGCGCGGGACAAGGTGGGCGAGCGTTTCCCCACCCGCTTCCCCACCGTCTACGCCGCCTGCATGGAGGCCGGCGTCGATCCCGTCCGGCAGCCGATCCCGGTGGCGCCGGCGGCGCATTACCACATGGGCGGCGTGCTGACCGACGCCAGCGGCCGCTCCTCGCTGGACGGGCTGTGGGTCTGCGGCGAGACCGCCTCCACCGGCGCCCATGGCGCGAACCGGCTGGCCTCGAACTCCCTGCTGGAGGCGGTGGTGTTCGGCGCCCGCATCGCCGAGGACATCCTCGGCCTGTTCCCGGCCGCGCCCGCCAACCTTCGGGCCGCCCTGCCCGGCCTCCCCGCCTCCACGCCGGCGGACGGCGCCGCGGCGGCGGAGATCCGCCGGCTGATGGCCGACCATGTGGGCGTGGTGCGCGAGGCCGCCGGCCTCAGTCTCGCCATCGCGGGGCTGGACCGCATCCGCCGCGCGGCCCGCGACCGGGACACGCTCAACATGGCGACCTCCGCCCTGCTGATCGCGGTGGCGGCCGAGCGCCGGAAGGAAAGCCGCGGCGGCCACTTCCGCGCCGACAGGCCCGACGCCGATCCCGCGCTCGCCCATCGCTCCATGCTGACGCTGGACGACGCGCTGGCCCACCTCCACGCGCCGCTGGAGCGCGCGTCGTGACCGCTCTGGGCCAGCTCGATCCCATCGCCGTGCGCCGCGCGGTGGAAGCCGCGCTCGCCGAAGACCTTGGCCGCGCGGGAGACGTCACCACCGCCGCCACCATCCCGGCCGACGCGCGCGCCCGGCTGGTGATCGCCGCCCGCCAGCCGGGCCGGCTCGCGGGGCTGCCGCTCGCCGAGGCCGCCTTCGCGGCGCTCGCTCCCGCCATCCGCTTCGTGGCGGAGAAGGGAGACGGCGACGCGCTGGCGCCCGGCGACGTGATCGCCCGCATCGAAGGCCCGGCCCGGCCGGCGCTGTCGGCCGAGCGCACCGCGCTGAACTTCCTCGGCCACCTGAGCGGCGTCGCCACCGCCACCGCTTCCTTCGCCGACCTGATCGCCCACACCCGCGCGAAGATCTGCTGCACCCGCAAGACCACGCCAGGCCTGCGGGTGTTCGAGAAATACGCCGTGCGCTGCGGCGGCGGCGCGAACCACCGCTTCGGCCTCGACGACGCCATCCTGATCAAGGACAACCACATCGCCGTGGCGGGCTCGATCGCGGCGGCGCTCGACGGCGCGAAGGCCTATGCGGGCCATCTGGTGAAGATCGAGATCGAGGTCGACACGCTCGACCAGCTCGATCAGGTCCTCGCCCACGGCGCCGCGGACGTGGTGCTGCTCGACAACATGGGGCCGGACGTCTTGCGCGAAGCGGTGGCCCGCGTCGCGGGGCGTCTCGTGACGGAAGCCTCCGGCAACGTCTCGCTGGAGACGGTCAAGGCGATCGCCGAGAGCGGCGTCGACCTGATCTCCGTCGGCCGCATCACCCACTCCGCCCCGACGTTGGACCTCGGACTCGACGTGGCGGTGGGGTGAGAGCCTCGCGACCGTGGCGATCCGCCCGATCCCGCGCTCTCCGCGTCAGGGACGCGGCGCCATGCCGTATTTCTCCATTAACGTCTGGCGATAGGCGGCGTTGGCTTCGCCGTCCAGCGAACGGGCCTTGGCGAGTTCGTCGCTGGTGATGGGAATTTCGCGATAGCCCCGCTCGGTCAGGCATGCGTCGCGCCGCTTGTATTTGGCGATCGAGTCCGAAATGCCCGCGCCGACGCCGGCGCCGACGCTGCCCGCCACGGACCCGTCGCTGTAACCCTGCGCCGTGGCCGGGCCGTTTTCGGCGATGGTCGCGCACTCCTTGTAGTCCGCGTCGACCTGCGTGACGCCCACGCCTGGCTTGGCCCAGATGCGCGGCGAGCCGCATCCGGCCAGCGTCAGGGCCAGAATGGCGGCGACATATGCTCCGGATCGCATGGCGTGATCTCCCCCGAATCCCTTACGCGGCTGCGCGCCAAGGTTGAACCCGCGCCGTGGCCGGCGCCAAGGTCCGCGCGCGTCGGAGCCTGTGTGAAAATTCGGCTCCATCGTGATGTCCGAGCGTGTCTTGAGCCTGATGCGGCGCAGGCCGCGCGCTTCCGCGCGTCCCGAACAGCCTCTCACGGCGTCACGGATTCATCGCCTCGGGCCGCTTTCGGTCCCAGCCGTTGCTCCGGAGGACGGCCGTACGGCCCGGTCCTCCGCGATCCGCACGGGAGGGCCGGCGAGCGTCACCACGCGGTCGGCGAGCCGATGCGCCTCGCGGCTGTCGTGGGTGACGAACAGCACCGTGGTCGGGCGCCGCGCCACCAGCGCGGCAAGCAGGTCGCGCAGTTTTTCGGCGTTGGCCTCGTCCAGCGAGACAAAGGGCTCGTCCATCAGCAGCAGATCCGGCTCGAGCGCGAAGGCGCGGGCGAGCGCGGCCCGGCGCTGCATGCCCACCGACAGGCGCTCGGGGTAGACGTCGGCCGCGTCGCCAAGGCCCATCTCCTCAAGCAGGCTTCGCGCCCGGCGCTCGGAGGCGGGCGAGCCGTCGAGCGGCAGCAGCACGTTCTGAAGCACGGTGCGCCACGGCAGCAGGCGCGGGTTCTGGAAGGCGTAGCCGATCCGGGGCTCGGCCCCGCCGGTGAAGCGGATCTCGCCCTCGAACGCCCGGTCGAGCCCGGCGATCATGTTCAGAAGCGTGGTCTTGCCGAGGCCCGACGGCCCGAGCACGGCCACGAAGGACCCATCCGCCACCTCGAGCAGGAAGTCGCGGTAGAGCGCGCGTTCGGGCGCGCCGGACTGCGCCGGGAAGGTCTTGGCGCGGATGTGGACCGTGACGCCGGTCATCGCCGCCACCGGTTGGCCGCGCGCTCCCACGGCTGCACCACGCCGATCTCGATCGCCTGCACGATCAGGCCGAAGGCGAGCGCGTAGGCGAGGATGGTCGCCACGTCGAACAGCTGGAACGCGGTCTGGAGCTCGAAGCCGACGCCGTTCGGCCGTCCCAGAAGCTCCACCACCAGCACGATCTTCCAGACCAGCGCGAGGCCCGACCGGGCGGCGGCGGCGAAGAACGGCGCGAGCTGCGGCAGCGCCACATGGCGCAGCGTCGTCCAGCGTCCGAAGCGGTAGACCGCCGCCATCTCCGACAGGTCGCGGCTGAGCGCGACGGTCCCCTCGCGCAGCGTCACGGCCACGTTCGGCACCTTGTTCACCGCCACCGCGGCGATCGCGGCCCATTCGTTCAGGCCGAACCACACATAGGCGAGGATGATGATGACCAGCGCCGGAAGGTTGAGGAACAGCGTCACCCACGGCCCGAGCAGCCGGTCGGCGGTGGGCGACAGGCCGAGCCAGACGCCGAGCATGGAGCCCAGAACCATGGCGAGCCCGAAGCTGACGGCGACGCGGGCGAGCGTGGCTCCGAGATTGAGCGCCAGGTCGCCCGAGGCTGCCGCGGCGCGCAGCGCGTCCAGCACCTGGGGCGGCGACGGCAGCAGCGGCGACTGCGCATAGGCCGCCGCCGCCCACCACACGGCGGCGAGCACGGCGAGCGACGCCGCCGACCAGCCGAGACGACCGAGAACGCCTGTCACGCGCGCCGCCTCACGCCTTGGGCGAGAAGAACAGGCCGGCGTCGAAACGCGGGTTGCGGCCGACGAAATCGGCGCCGCCGAGATCGGTCAGCAGGCCGTAGAGCCGGTTCGCGCCCGCAAGCTCAGCCCCGGTCCAGGGGCCGGCGATCCCGGCGCGGTAATAGTCGCGCAGCTTCAGGAACTCCGCGTCGGACTTGACCTGCATGGTCGGGCGCAGCCGCTCCCACGCGGCGTCGGAGGTCTTCAGCGTCGCGTTCGCCGCGCCGACCGCCCGGAAGAAGCCGTCGAGCGCCGGGCCCATCTCCTTCTCCAGCGTCTCGCGCCAGACAAAGCCCACCAGCGGCGGCGGCGGGTCGATGCGGAGCTGGCGCAGGATGTCGCTCACGTCGATCAGCCGGCGGAAGCCCTCGGCGTCGAGTCTGGCCGCGAACGGCCAGAAAGTGAGCACGGCGTCGATGCGGCCGAGCCGAAGCTGCTCGGACAGCAGCGGCGGCGCCCCGAACACCGGCTCCAGCATGGCGCCGATGTCGCCCTTCACCTCGTCATGGGCGCGGGCGCGCAGCAGAAGCCAGCTCTTGTCCAGCGGGCCGCCGGCCACGCCCACTTTCCTGCCCTTCAGGTCCTTCAGCGCGGCGATGGGCGAATCCGCCGGAACCATCAGCGCGCCGAGCGCGGAGGAGTAGGCCGCGAAGCGCAGCGGCTCCCCATCGTTGCGCCGGCGCATGGCCCAGCCCCAGTCGCTGACGATCAGGTCCGCCTGCCCCGCCTGCAACGCCACCGTCACGGCCTGGGTGGAGGCGAGTTCGGTCCGGGCCATGGCGAAGCCCTCGCGCCGGTCGAAGCCTTCCGCCGAAAGCGTGTCCAGCAGCCAGCTCACCGTGCCGAACTTCAGCGTGGCGAGCGACAGCGGACGCGCCGCCGAAACCGGGCGAACGCCGGACACCGCGGCGGCCGTCGCCGCGGCGCCGAGACCCAGCAGGCGACGCCGGTCGAAACAAGCATTGGCGACAGGCGTTGGGATCATGGTCGCGGCTTCCTCCTCTCCGATCTGCGCCTTGTCGGCGACGATCGGCTCCCGCCGCAGACAGCGCGTCACATCCTGTCCAGACGGAATTATATTCTTATAATTTTCTTATATATTGCAATCCGGCCCACGAATGGGTGGAATAGTTCCCGAATGGCGATACCACGTTGAAGAAATCACCGCCAACGCCAAAACGACTTGGCCTATAGAACAGCGTGGCGCGCGGCCCCCACCGCCGCCGGGAGGAATGAGCCGATGTCGCGTACCCACATGTTCATGCTGCGGGCGCCCGCGTGATGCGGCTCGCCTTGGCGGCGCTGTGCGTCGGCGCGCTTCTGGGAGGCCTGTCGCCGGCCGCGGCGCAGGGCGCTCCTGAAGCGCCGTCCGCGCCCGCAAAGCCCGCGCCGCTGGAGTTCCGCTTCGGCGTGCTGCGCCACTTCCCGGCGCCGCCGCCGTGGTGGGATTCGCTCGCCACCCTGCCGCCGCAGGACGACGGCGTCGCCGGCGCCGCGCTCGGAGTGGCCGACAACAACACCACGGGGCGGTTCCTGAAGCAGACCTTCGCCATCGCGGAGGAGCTGGTGCCCCACGCCGACGATCCCATGCCGGCCTTCCAGCGACTGGTGGACGGCGGCGCGAAATTCATCGTGGTGGCGGCTCCCGCCGACGAGCTGCTGAAGATGGCGGACGCGGCGAAGGGGCGGGACGTGATCCTGTTCAACGCCGGCGCGCGCGACGACGAGCTGCGGCAGGAGGACTGCCGCGCCAACATCCTCCACACCGCGCCGAACCGCGCCATGCTGACCGACGGGCTGGCGCAGTATCTCGCCGTGCGGCGCTGGACCAACTGGCTGCTGCTCACCGGCCGCACCGCGGACGACCGCAAATACGCCGCCGACGTGAAGCGTTCGGCCCGGAAGTTCGGCGCCAAGATCGTGGAGGAACGGGTCTGGAACTTCGGTCCGGACGCCCGCGCCACCGCCCAGGCCGAGATTCCGGTCTTCACCCAGAACGTCTCCTACGACATCGCGGTCATCGCCGACGAGCTGGGCGAGTTCGGCGACCTGATCGGCTGGCGCACCTGGGACCCGCGCCCCACCGCCGGCACCCAGGGGCTGACCCCCACCACATGGCACATGACGTTGGAGAACTGGGGGGCCTCGCAGCTTCAGAACCGGTTCTGGCGCCAGTCGAAGCGCGGCATGCGGCCGCTTGATTTCCAGATGTGGCTCGCCATGCGCACCATCGGCGAGGCCGCCGCACGCACGAAATCCAACGACCTGAAGACTCTGCAGGCTTTCATCTTCGGACCGGATTTCGAGCTCGCCGGCTTCAAGGGCCAGTCCTTCAGCTACCGGCCGTGGGACCACCAGCTTCGCCAGCCGATCGTGCTGGCCCAGCCGGCGGCCATGGTCTCGGTCTCGCCGCAGGAGGGCTTCCTGCACCAGACCAATCCCCTGGACACGCTGGGCTTCGACAGGCCCGAAAGCCGTTGCTCGTTCGCGAAATGATCGCAGGCACAAGAACAGACGCGCGGAGCCCCGGGGCCACCGCCGCGCATTGGGAGAGATCGATGAGAATACCCCCTGCCCGCCCGCGCGCGCTGCCCGCCCGGCTGCTGGCGGCCGGCCTCGGCCTTACGGCCCTTACAGGCTTCGCCGGCCCGGCGAGCGCGGAGAAGATCTTCGTCAGCAACGAGCGCGACCACACCGTGACCGTGATCGACGGCGCCTCGCTGAAGCCGATCGAGACCATCAAGACCGGGCGGCGTCCGCGCGGCATCACCGCCTCGCCGGACGGCAAGCTGATCTATGTCTGCGTCAGCGACGACAACCGTGTCGAGGTCTACGACGCCGCGACCTACGCGCTGGTGCGCACCCTGCCCTCCGGCCCGGACCCGGAGCTGTTCGTGCTGCACCCGTCGGGCAATCCGCTCTACATCGCCAACGAAGACGACAACATGGTCACGATCGTGGACACCGCGACCGGCCAGAAGACCGCGGAGATCCCCGTCGGCGTGGAGCCCGAGGGCATGGGCATCAGCCCGGACGGCAAGATCCTCGTGAACACGTCGGAAACGACGAACATGGCGCACTTCATCAGCACCGACACCAACGAGATCGTCGAGAACGTGCTGGTGGACAGCCGCCCCCGCGTCGCCGAGTTCCGGCCCGACAACAAGCATGTCTGGGTTTCGGCGGAGGTGGGCGGCACGGTGTCGGTGATCGACCCCAAGAGCCATCAGGTGGTGAAGCGCCTGACCTTCGAGATTCCCGGCGTGACCGCGGAGGCGATCCAGCCGGTGGGCATCCGCATCACCAGGGACAACAAGACCGCTTACGTCGCGCTCGGCCCCGCCAACCGGGTCGCGGTGGTGGACACGGAGACCTTCGCGATCCGCAAGTACCTGCTGGTCGGCCAGCGGGTGTGGCAGCTCGCCTTCTCCCCGGACGAGAGCCGGCTCTACACCACCAACGGCAACTCCAACGACATCTCCATCATCGACGTGGCGGCGGAGAAGGTGACCAAATCCGTCACCACCGGCCGATCGCCCTGGGGCGCGGTGTCCGTGCCATGACAAGCGCGCCCGCGCTCGAGGTGGAGCGCGTCAGCCACGCCTTCGGCGCCCGCAAGGCGCTGGACGACGTGAGCCTCGTGGCGCCGTCCGGGGCCTTCACCGCCCTGCTCGGTCAGAACGGCGCCGGCAAGACCACGCTGTTCTCGCTCGTCACCCGACTCTATCAGAACGCCTCCGGCGCGATCCGGGTGGAAGGCTTCGACGTGCGCCGGACGCCCTCCCAGGCCCTGGCCCGGCTGGGCGTGGTGTTCCAGGCCCGCACGCTCGACCTCGAACTGACCGTGATGCAGAACCTGCAGTACCACGCGGCGCTGCACGGCATCGGCGGGCGCGAGGCCAGGGGGCGCGCGCGCGCGCTGCTGGAGAGGTTCGGCCTCGCCGACCGCGCGGGGGAACGCGTGCGGTCGCTGTCCGGTGGGCAGATGCGACGGGTCGAGATCGCCCGCGCGCTGCTGCACGGGCCGAGCCTGCTGCTGCTCGACGAGCCCACCGTCGGCCTCGACATCGGCTCCCGCCGCGCGCTGCTGGCGGAGACCCGCCGCCTGATCGCCGAGGACGGCGTGGGCGTGCTGTGGGCCACCCATCTGGTGGACGAGATCGAGGCCGCCGACGGCGTGGTGGCGCTGCATCAGGGCCGGGTCGCGTTCTCCGGCGACGTGGCGGGCCTGAAAGCGCAGGGCGGCGCGGACGACGTGGGCGCGGCTTTCCTGGCGCTGGTGGAGCCGGGCGCGAGTCGGGGCCACGCCGCATGAGCCGCACCGCCGCTCCCCGCGCGCTCACGCTGCGCGGCTACGCCATCTCGCTCTGGGGCGTGGTGTGGCGCGAGGGCCTGCGCTTCGTGCACCAGCGCGGGCGCTTCCTCTCGGCGCTGGTGCGGCCGCTGGTGTGGCTGTTCATCTTCGCCGCCGGCTTCCGCGCCACGCTCGGCGTCTCGATCATCCCGCCCTACGAGACCTACGTGCTTTACGAGGTCTACATCGCGCCGGGCCTGATCGCGATGATCCAGCTGTTCAACGGGCTGCAGTCGTCGCTGTCCATGGTCTACGACCGGGAGGTGGGCGCCATGCGCATCCTGCTGGTGAGCCCCTATCCGCGCTGGCACTTGCTGGTCGCCAAGCTGCTGGCGGGGGTCGCGGTGTCGCTGCTGCAGGTCTACGCCTTCCTGCTGGTGGCGTGGTTCTGGGAGGTGCGGCCGGATTCCAGCTGGGGCTATCTCACGGTGCTGCCGGCGCTGGTCCTGTCCGGCCTCATGCTGGGGGCCATGGGCCTCGCCATGTCGTCGCTGTTCAAGCAGCTCGAGAATTTCGCCAGCGTGATGAACTTCGTCATCTTCCCCATGTTCTTCGCCTCGTCGGCGCTCTATCCGCTGTGGCGGGTGCAGCAGTCGAGCGTGCTGCTCTACGACATCTGCCGCTTCAATCCCTTCACCCACGCGGTGGAGCTGATCCGCTTCGCGCTCTACGGCCAGGTGGAGTGGACCTCGCTCGCCGTGGTCGCCGGCTTCGCGGCCGCCTCCCTCATCGCCGCCGTGATCGCCTACGATCCGTCCGCCGGCCTCACCGCCCGCCGCGGCGGGCCGGGCGGCGCGCGATGACGGCCGCACGCCTCGCGCCCCTCCGTTTCGGGAGACCCTGCCCCATGCGCCTGATCCGCCCCGCCGTCCTCGCCGCCGCGCTCGCCCTCGGCGCCGCTGGCGGCCCAGCCGCCTTCGCTCAGGAGGCGCCCGCCGCAGGCCCGAAGACGCCCCTGCCCGCGCCCACGCCCCGCGCGGTCCAGCCGGGACAGGGCAAACAGGCGGATCATGCCGATTGGCCCTGCGTGCAGCCCCGGGTCGCGGAGCTCAGCTACGGACAGATGTGGGCCGGACCGCCGCTCGACGCGGCGCTGACCGCGTGGCGCGACGACGCGCTGGTGCGGGAGACCATCCCCACGCTCGTCGCGCGCCGGACCAAGACGGAGGAGGCGGAGACCGTTCTGCGGCGCTTCGCGCACGCGGCCGGCGCGGACAAGAACGCCAAGCTGACGCTGCTGTTCGCAGGCGTGTTCTCCGAGATCAACGCTTCGCGCTCGGCGGTGATCGCCGGCATCGAGCGCTACGCCCGCAAGCAGCGCGACCTGTCGGAGCGCATCAAGACGGAGAGCCTGCAGCTCGCGTCCGACCGCAAGGGCAAGGACATGGCGGCCCAGATGTCGCCGGAGCTGCAGCAGAAGGAGCAGACGCTGACCTGGGACACGCGCATCTACGACGAGCGCGCCCAGGCGCTCACCTATGTCTGCGAAAGCCCGGTGATTCTGGAGCAGCTGGCCTTCGAGCGGGGCCGCGCCATTCAGGCGCTGATGGACTGAAAGGGCCGATCCGGGCCGAACGCCCCGCCTCAGGACCGACGCCGGACCTGCGCCCGATCCCGACCAGCCGCGCCAGGAGGACGCGGCGGCCCGCCTGCGCAAGCACACGGGGTCTTCGCAGCCGGAGCTGGAGGCCTGGCCGTCAGGGATTCAGACGTCGTTTCTGGACAAGATCGAACAGGCCTCGCGCAGCCTTGAACGCACGCTGCGCGGCGCCGCGGACCACGGACCCGGCCGTGGCTGCTCGCGGCAAGGGCCCATCCTTTCAGGCGGCGGCGCCTCCCGCCGTCGCCGCCGCCGCCGAGCCCCGCCACTGCTCCAGCACCAGCCGGGCGTAATCTTCGTTGGCGTGGGTTTCGTCGCGGCGGAAGCGCTCCTGAGTGTAGCCCTCCTCGGTCATGGTCTCGCGGGGCTGCGGCAGGTAGGTCACGCCGAGCGAGGCGAAATGGCCGGCGAGCGCGTCATCCGCCAGATCATACATGGCGTGGATGGTCGAGGCGTTGCGGCGCTTGGGGTATTTCTCCTGGAACTGCGACTGCGTGTAGTTCGGGGTCATGGCGACGGCGACGGTCGCGTGCTTCGCCTTGCCGGCCAGCACCCGGCGCAGCAGATCCGGGCCGGAGCCGTGACTCACCATATCGACCACGTAGTCGCGGTACTGGGCGTGGCCGATCATGCGCCGCTGAACCGCAGGGTCGAACGCCTTCTCGGTGCCGTAGCGGTTTACGTTCAGATGCATGCGGAACGCCGGCTCGCCCACGAACAGGAAGCCGTCGTAGTCCGCGAGCCGGATCTTGGTCGATTTGGCGCGGGAGGTCACGGCGAACATCTGCCGGACCATAGGCGAGGACGACGAGATGACGCCGTCCTCCAACTCGAAGCCCGCGTCATCGAACGCCGAGCCGACCGCGAGGTAGAAGTCGATGTCCAGATGCGGCGCGCGGCCAGAGACGTAGCGCTTCACGCACACCCCATGGGAGTTTCCGAGCACGCACAGGGTCATCGCGCCAGCTCCTTCAGCTTCGGGTGAAAGGCTGCGAGCAGCTCCTCCTCGCAGATGTCGCGTGGCTTCGCCGAGGCGAGTTTCGCCGCAGCGCTCGCGGCGGGACGCGCAGGGGCCGGCGCGGCGCCCGCCATCACTTCCGGGAAATGCGCGTCGCCGAACATGCGCATGGCGGAGCCCACGCCGGTCTGGGTCACCGTGCGGCAGTCGGCGTTGTAGAACATGCCGCGCGAGGTGATGTTGGTGATGAGCTCGTAGGACGGGAAATAATCCACGTCCGGGTTCTCATCGGCGAGCTGCCCGGCCACGGCCCGCAGCACCGACTTCGAGTAGATCGTCGACACCAGCACGTGACGCGGCTCGGCGGTCGCGGCCAGCGCCACCGGCGATACGGTGAGGATGAACTTGCAGGACGGCGCGAACCGCTTGATCAGGCGGATGGAGAACCGCATGTCCTCCAGCACCTCCGCCATGGTGAAGTTGTGGAACACGTAGGCTGCGGGATCATAGTCGCCGCCGGAGACGCCGGGCGCGACCGGATAGACCACGCTGCGGTCGGCGGTCAGCCAGGCTTCCGTCAGGCCGAGCGTGAACACGAACACCTTGGTGCGCTTCAGGGTCTTGGCGACCGCCGAAAGATGCTGCCTGCGGTGCGCGATCACCTCCTCCGGCGTGTCGAAGCCGTTCGGGTCGATGGTCGTGCGCAGCGCGTCCACATACTTGCCGTCCTTGCGCCGCCAGACGATGCGGTCGCTGAGATCGAGCGACCCCCGCGCCTCCAGCAGGATCTGCTTGAGCTGTCGGGCGGTGTAGATGTTGCCGTAGCGACAGGAATAGACGCCGTACTGATACTTGAGCGCAAGATCATCCGACATGCGCAGCGGCGCGGGCTCGCCGTCGAGAAAATTCAGCTTCTTTGATTTCAGCCAGCGCGTGACGTTCTGCGCGAAGCAGGAGCCGGCGGTGAAGATGCCGTCTTCGGCGGCGATGTCGAACTTCTTGTCGTAGAGCGAAATCTGAGCCGGGTCTTCGGTGACGACGCCGGTCTTCCAGAATCGGTCCGCCGGCAATCCGATATAGGGATTCATGGCTCGCGCTCCCCGCTGTGCTGATGTCGTCCCGCCGTCGGCCAGGGGCCGCCGGATGTGCTGACGCCATTGTTCACTTCAGAGGCGGCGCCGCAAGTGCGGGCTTTCCGCAATCGGGACGGTTGCCTCGGCGGGCTGCCCGGCCCAATCGCCGCGTCTCGGATCTCAAAACATGCGTTCGATCAAAGACGGCGGCGGCAAGTGGAGTCATGATGCCCGAGCCGTCCTCCTGAAGGCGGCGGTCGATGGGAGCTTACGCCATGCTCGAAGCCTTCGCCCGCATTTCCCTTGCGCTCGCCAGCTTCGTCACCAGCCTGTTCGTCGCCAGCGACGCGCCCAACTTCGGCATCGTGAACGCCTTCGTCGCCATCACGCTGCTGGCCTTCGGGGTCGCGGTCCTGGCGTTCTGGTCGCCGGTCGCGGAATGGACCCGCAGCGCCTGGCGCAATCTGTCGTCCAGGTCCTGAAAACGAGGAGCTAAAGTCATGGCCAACATGATGAAGGCCGCCGTCGTGCGCGCGCTCGGCCAGCCGCTCGTCATCGAGGAACTGCCGGTTCCCGAGCCGGGGCCGGAGCAGATCCTCGTGCGGATCGAGGCGACCGGCGTGTGCCACACCGATCTCCACGCCGTGAAGGGCGACTGGCCGGTGAAGCCGACCGCGCCGTTCATTCCGGGGCATGAGGGCGTCGGCGTGGTCGTCGGGGTCGGCCGCGCCGTCAAGCGGGTGAAGGAGGGCGATCGGGTCGGCGTGCCGTGGCTGCACACCGCCTGCGGCTACTGCCCCCATTGCCGCACGGGCTGGGAGACGCTGTGCGCTGATCAGCGCAACACCGGCTACTCGGTCAACGGCAGCTTCGCGGAATACGCGCTGGCGGACCCGAACTATGTGGGCCGCCTCCCCGACCGGCTGGACTGGGGCCCGGCGGCGCCGATCCTCTGCGCCGGGGTCACGGTCTACAAGGGCCTGAAGGAAGCGGAGGTGAAGCCCGGCGAATGGGTCGCCATTTCGGGCGTCGGGGGCCTCGGCCACATGGCCGTGCAATACGCGCGCGCCATGGGGATGCATGTGGCGGCGATCGACGTCCATCCCGAGAAGCTGGAGCTTGCCCGCAGCCTCGGCGCGGAACTGGTGGTCGACGCCCGCGAGACCGACCCGGCGGCTGAGATTCAGGCGAAGCTCGGCGGCGTTCACGGCGTGCTGGTCACGGCGGTGTCGCCCACGGCGTTCGAGCAGGCGTTCGGAGCGCTGCGCCCCCACGGCACCATGTCGCTGGTGGGCCTGCCGCCCGGCCGCTTCGCCATGCCGATCTTCGACACCGTGCTGAAGCGCATCACCGTGCGCGGCTCCATCGTCGGCACGCGGCAGGACCTGGAGGAGGCCCTCGATTTCGCCGGGGACGGCGCGGTCGCCGCCCATTTCTCTTGGGACAAGCTCGAGAACATCAACGCCATCTTCGAGCGCATGGAGGCCGGCGAGATCGACGGCCGCATCGTCCTGAAGCTGTGACCATCGGCAAAGGTCCCTCCCCGCCTGCTGCGGGAAGAGACCTCGAACGCCGGTTCAGCCGAAGAGCGCGGCGGAGCCGACGTAGTCGTTGGGATGCGGCAGGTCGATGGTCTGGTCGGCGAAGCGGATCTGCTCGATCTCGGCGATCGTATCGCGGCCCTTGATGGTCCGCGCGCCCTTGCCTGCGAGCACGTAGACGCCATCCACCACGCTGAGATCATAGTCGGACCGGCGCCCGGCGTAGACCGCGACGTCGGACCCGCGGCCGCCGTATAGATAATCGGCGCCGGCGCCGCCGGTGAGCGTGTCGTCGCCGTCGCCGCCGTCGAGGCTGTCCGCGCCGTTGCCGCCGAGAATGCGATCGTCGCCCGCGCCGCCGCTGAGGAGGTCGTCGCCGTTGCGGCCGTCGATGGTCAGATCCTTCTGCGCCGACCAAAGGAAAAAGGCGTCGGAGCCGTCCGAGCCGAACGCCTTCAGCAGAGGCGACTGGAAGGTCGAGGTCACCTCGGTGAACTGGGTCTTCAGCCCGCGCAGATCGAGCGTCGTGATGCTCGACGCCGCGCCCTTCACGGCCACCTCGGTCCAGCCGAGACCGTTGTCCGTCACCGTGGCGCCCTGCCCGGTGAGATGCACGGCCACGGAGCGTATGGAGTCCGGAGACGCCGCCACGCCCGAAACCACGAGGGCGCCCTTCGTGACGGTCGCCGCCAGATCGGTCGGGATCGGCGCCAGATCGAGCGTCTGGTCGGCGAACCGGAGCTTTTCGATGCTGACGAGCGTGTCCCGCCCATCGAGGGCGCGCGCGCCCTTTCCGGACAGAATGTAAACGCCGTCCACGACGCTGAGATCGTAGTCCGACCGCCGCCCGGCGTAGACGGCGACGTCGGTCCCGTCGTGGCCATAAAGCTCGTCGTTTCCGCTTCCGCCGGTCAGCGTGTCGTTCCCGGCGCCGCCGCCAAGCGTATCCGCGCCGTTGCCGCCCAGAATGCGATCGTCGCCCGAACCGCCCGCGATCACGTCGTCGCCGTTGCGGCCGTCGATGACCAGAGCGGTCTGATTGAGCCAGAAGTTCAGGCCGTCATGTCCATCTGAACCGAAGGCCTTGAGCAGGCGCGACCCGGCCGATGCTGTGACGTAGGCGTTCTCGGCGTCGAGTCCGCGCAAGTCGACGGTCTTGATGAGGGCGTTGACGCCGGTCACGGGAACGCCAACCGCCGTGGCGCCGTTGTCCGTCACCTTGGCGCCCACGCCGATCTCCACATGAACGGTTCGGCTGGACTCCGGGGAGGCGGACACGCCGGACACCGTCAGCACGCCCTTGGCGACCGAGGCCTTCAGGCTCGTCGGCGGGGCGGACAGGTCCAGAACCTGGTCCGCGAACCGGACCTTCTCAATGCTGACGAGCGTGTCCCGTCCGTCGATCGCGCGGCCGCCCTTGCCTGTGAGGACGTAGGCTCCGTCCGCCATGCTGAGGTCGTAGTCGGATCGGCGCCCCGCATAGACCGCGATGTCGGCCCCCTCGCCGCCGTTGAGGGCGTCGTTTCCGCTTCCGCCCGTCAGCGTGTCGTTCCCGCCGCCGCCGCTGAGACGGTCCGCGCCGTTGCCGCCGAGAATGCGGTCGTCGCCGCGGCCTCCCTCGATGATGTCGTCGCCGTTGCGGCCGTCGATGGTCAGATCGCCCTGATTGGACCAGAGATAGAACTCGTCGGAGCCGTTGGAGCCGAAGGCTTTGACAAGCGGCGACTGAAACGTCGCGAAGGTGAAGGTGTGCGCGGCGTCCAGCCCGCGCAGGTCGAGCGTCGTGACGCCGGCGACGGCGCCGCGGACCGGGACGGTCACGCCCAGCACCCCGTTGTCCGTCACCTCGGCGCCTTCGCCGGAGAGAGAGACGGTTACGAAACGCTCGGAGGTCGGAGCCGCGGACACCCCTGAAACCGTCAGGACGCCCTTGGTGAGAGTCGCCGTCAGCGCCATGTCCGTTCCCGCAATGCGTGTGTGAAGCGGCGGGGACGTTGGCGAGATCGCCTCGGCGATGTCAATCGGATTCAATCGAAAGTTGTCGAAGGCTGTGACGCGGAAACCGTGCTGCGCCTTCCGGGCATCACCTGCCGATCCGCATCCCGTCATGGGCCGCCTCGACGCCGCCGGGCAGGCGGACCGGCGGCGCGGTCGCCGGACCGCCCTTCCCCTTGATCCTCATAGGCTCTGCGGCGGTCAGATGCCGGCGCCGAGGTCGACGAAGTCCCGAAGCAGCGCGGTCTGGCTAGGCTGTCCGAGGCCCTTCGCCAGATAGTGGCTCTGGGCCGAGATCTCCGGCACCGCCGTGATCTCCCACCATTCCGGCCGGGTCATCGGGCCGATGGCGTAGAGCCATTCCGAGGGCATGCCGTAGCGGTCGATCAGGGCGCAGCCGAAAGTCTTCACGCCGAGCCCGAGTTCGTCGGGGACCATCAGCCCCCGTTCCTTGAGCCTCATGTAGGCGGGCTCGTTCAGGTCGTCGAAGGACGATCGCGGGCCGGTGCAGTTGATGATGACGTCGGCCGCGATCGCGACCGCCTCGCCCCCTCCGCGCGGACGCAGCGTCACCAGCGCGCCGGCCCCGTGACGCCTGAGGCTTGCGATCCGGCCGGCGCGGATGGCGAGCGCGCCGGAGGCCTGCAGCGCGTCGATCTGGTCGGCCACGGGCTTGGCCATGCGATGTCGGCGCACGTCCCACAGCGTGCGGCAATGGCGCAGGAAGCGCCGTCGGTCGTCCAGCGTCCAGGAGATCCAGATGTTGGCGAGGCTCGGGCGTATGGCGTCGATGACCCGCTGCCAGGGGACGCCCTGCGCCGCCGCTTCGCGCGCCTCCGCGCGCAGCAGCTTCAGCGCCTGACGCAGCGGCGGCGGGTCGTTCTGGAAAACGTTGCGCCACTGCCCGCCATGGACATGGCGCTGCGGCGGCAGCCCATGCCGCGACACCGCCACGATCGGACCGGCATGCCCGCTGCGGTGGAGCCGCAGGGCCACGTCCACCATGGTCAGGCCGGTTCCGATCAGGAGCACGGTCTGTTCGGGGGACGGGGCGCGGTCCTTGTGCAGGTCCCACGGGTCCGGGATGAAGATCGGGGAGTCCAGCACGCCGTCGTCCTTCAGACGCGGCGTCTTCGGAGCCTGATTTCCTGTGGCGAGCACCACCCGCTCCCCGCGCAGCACCCGTCCGTCCCGAAGCAGAACGTAGGGGCCTCCATCGCGCCCGATCTCCACCGCCTCGCCGCGGACGCGCTTCAGGCGCCCCTCCTCCACCCGGCGCTCGGCGACCGCCTCGACGTATTCGCCGAACGATCGGCGGGTGACGAAGACGTCCTTCACCTCGCCTTCGTCCGCCACCAGTTCGTGCGGCCGGTTCGCGCGCAGCCAGTCCTCGAAGCTGGGCGACAGCCCGACCTCCATGCGGAACAGCGGCACGTTGAGCAGATGGGCGTGATCGCAGGCGCCATAGGCCACGCCCCGGCCAAGCGCCGCGCCCTTTTCGATCAGCACGACGTCGTTGCCGGGGATCTCAAGCGCGCGCAGCGCCAGCAACGCGCCGCTCAGCCCCCCGCCGACGATGAGGACGGAACGAGGGTTCGCATTTGCGATCGTGGAAGCCATGAGACGGACGCCTTAAAATATAAAGTCCATCGGAATTATCATATTTTGCGGCGCAATCCTCCTCAGGTCCGCTTCAGGGGGCGCATCTGCGGCGTCGCGCCGCGTCGCTCTCAGCCGATGCGCATCCCGTCATAGGCCGGCTCGACCCCGGCCGGCAGCCGCGCCTGCAGGGCGTCATGGTCGAGGTCGGTGTGCAGGTTGGTGAGCACGGCGCGTTTCGGGCGCAGGCGCTCGATCCACTCCAGCGCCTGCGCCAGCGTGAAATGGCTTGGATGCGGCGTCTCGCGCAGCGCGTCGATGATCCAGACGTCAAGCCCCTCCAGCAATCGCTGCGAGGCGAGGGGGATGTCGTTGACGTCCGGCGTGTAGGCGACGCCCCCGAAGCGGAAGCCGAGCGCCATGGTCTCCCGGCCGTGATGCAGGTCGAACGGCAGCGCGGTCACCGGTCCGCCCTTCCCCGTGATCGTGGTGGGCTCTCCGGCGGTCAGGCGGTGCTCGTTGAGGATCGGCGGATAGTCGCTGCCGGGCGGCGTGTGGAACACATAGCCGAAGCGGGCGTGCAGGAAGGCGCTGGTGCGGGCGTCGGCCCACACGTCCACGCGGGTGCGCATGTCGATGGCGAGCGGGCGCAGGTCGTCGATGCCGTGGGTGTGGTCGGCGTGCTCGTGGGTGTAGAGCACGCCGTCGAGGCGGTCGATCCCGGCGCCCAGAAGCTGGTCGCGCAGGTCCGGCCCGGTGTCCACCAGCACGCGGGTCACGCCCGCCGGCCCCTCGCGCTCCACCAGGATGGAGCAGCGCCGGCGGCGGTTCTTGGGGTTGTTTGGGTCGCACGCGCCCCAGCCCGACGCCACCCGCGGCACGCCGCCGGAGGAGCCGCAGCCGAGAATGGTGACGGCGGGGTTGGTCACGCCGCCCCCGCCGCTTCATGCGCCACCAGAGCGGAGCGCGGCGTCTTGCTGAAAAGACGAAAGAAATTGTCGGTGGTGACGCGGCGCGTCTCGGCCTCGGTCCAGCCGCGCACCCGGGCGAGCACGGCGGCGGTGTTGGCGGTGTAGGCCGGCTCGTTGCGCTTGCCGCGGTAGGGCTCGGGCGCGAGATAGGGCGCGTCGGTCTCCACCAGCAGCCGGTCGGCGGGCACCTCGGCGGCGATGGCGCGGATGTCCTCGGAGCGCTTGAAGGTCAGGATGCCCGAGAACGACACGTAAAGCCCGAGCGCCACGCCACGCCGCGCCAGCTCCGCCCCGGAGGAGAAGCAGTGCAGCAGGGCGGGGAACGCCCCCTTCCCCATCTCGTCCTCCAGCACGCGGATCATGGCCTCGTCCGCCGCGCGGGCGTGGATGACCAGCGGAAGCTGCGCCACGCGGGCCGCGGCGATGTGAGCGCGAAAACCCTGCTCCTGCGCCTCGGGCGGGCTGGTGTCGTAATGGAAATCGAGACCGGCTTCGCCGAAGCCGACGATCTTCGGGTGCTCCGCCAGCCGGACGAGCTCGTCCGCCGTGACGTCGAGCTCCTCATGGGCGTTCTGCGGATGGGTGCCGACCGTGCCGAACACCGACGGGTAGCGCTCCACCAGCTCCAGCACGCGCTCGAACCGGCGCACGCGGGTGGAGATCGTCACCATCAGCCCGACGCCCGCGGCGTGGGCCCGCTCCACGATCGCGTCCCGCTCGGGCGCGAAATCGTCGAAGTCCAGATGGCAGTGGCTGTCGACCAGCGCGCTCACGCCGCGACCTCCGGCTCCACGAAGCGGGGAAACACCGGCTGCGGCGCGGGGAAGGCCGTTCCCGGCGCAAGGCGGCCGGCCTCGCCAAGCCGGTCGAAGCCGCGCGCGTCCTCGGCCACGCCCAGCAGGTCGAGCAGCTTCGCGGCGGAGGCTGGCGTGAAGGGCTGCGCCAGCAGCGCCACGTTGCGCACGGTTTCCGCCGTCACGTAGAGCACGGTCGCCATGCGGGCCGGATCGGTCTTCTTCAACGCCCAGGGCTCCTGCCCCGCGAAGTAGCGGTTCGCCTCCGCCACCACCGCCCAGATGGCGCTCAGCGCCTGATGCAGCGCCAGATCGTCGAAGGCCTTGCGCACGAGGCCGGGCAAGGCGTCCACGCTCGCGAGCATGGCCCGGTCGGCCTCCGAGAAGGCGGCGGGCTCAGGCGCCCTGCCCTCGCTGTTCTTGGCGATCATGGACAGCGAACGCTGCGCCAGATTGCCGAGGTCGTTGGCGAGGTCGGCGTTGATGCGGCCGACGATGGCCTCGTGGCTGTAGGAGCCGTCCTGCCCGAACGGCGTCTCCCGCAGCAGGAAGTAGCGCACCGCGTCCACGCCGTAGGTCTCGGCGAAGGTGAAGGGGTCGAGCACGTTGCCGACCGACTTCGACATCTTCTCGCCCTTGTTGTTCAGGAAGCCGTGGGCGAACACGCGCTTCGGCGTCGGCAGCCCGGCGGAAAGCAGGAACGCCGGCCAGTACACCGTGTGGAAGCGGATGATGTCCTTGCCGATGACATGCAGATCCGCCGGCCACCAGCGGCGGAAGCTGTCCTCGTCCTCGGGGAAGCCGGTTCCGGTGACGTAGTTCGTCAGCGCGTCGACCCAGACGTACATCACGTGCTTCGGATCGTCCGGCACCGGCACGCCCCAGTCGAAGGTGGTGCGGCTGATGGAGAGGTCGGCGAGGCCGCGCTTCACGAAGGCCAGCACCTCGTTGCGGCGCGCGTCCGGGCCGATGAAGCCGGGCTCGTCCTCGTAGAGCTTCAGCAGCCGGTCCTGATAGGCCGAGAGGCGGAAGAAGTAGCTCTCCTCGATCACCCATTCCACCGGCGCGCCCGAAGGCGCGGTGCGGCGGCCGTCCGGATGCCGCGTGGTCTCGGCCTCGTCGAAATAGGCCTCGTCCCGCACCGAGTACCAGCCCTCGTAGCGGCCGAGATAGATGTCGCCATTGGCCGCCATGCGCCGCCACAGCTCCTGGCTCGCGGCGATGTGGTCGGCGTCGGTGGTTCGGATGAAGCGGTCGAACGAAACCCCGTAAAGCTCGTCCATGGCGCGGAAGCGGTCGGCGTTGCGGGTCGCCCACTCGAACGGAGTCACGCCCTCCCGCGCCGCCGACTGCGCCATCTTCAGCCCGTGCTCGTCGGTGCCGGTGAGGAAGCGCACCTCGCGCCCCTCCAGCCGGTGGAACCGGGCGATCGCGTCGCTGGCGATCACCTCGTACACATGGCCGATGTGCGGGGCGCCGTTGGGATAGGCGATCGCGGTGGTGAGATAGTAGGGCTCTTTGGCGGGCGCCATCGGATGCGGACTCGTGAAATGCGCGAGCCGGCCTCAGCGGCGAGCGAGGCCGGCGAGCTCGGAAAGCGTCTCGAGGACGAAGGGCCGGCGATCGAGATTGTAGATCTCGATGTCCCGCGCCGCGCGGGCGGTTTTTTCCCACACCTCCGCCAGCCGCGCAAGGCGCGGCTCCCGCGCCGCGGCGCCGGCGCGCACCCGCTCGTGCAGCCAGTCGGACACCAGCCCCACGAACAGGCGGAAGCGCTCCTCCGAGCCGCGTTTGGCGAGGTCGTCGGCGAGCGCGTGGGCCGCCTTCACGTCGACCGCCGGCAGCTTGCCCAGCAGCGCGCGCACCGTGCCGTGCAGCGCGGCCCCGTCGCCCGCGAGCAGGTTGAGCGCCTGGGCCACGCTGCCCTCGCTGAGGTCGGCCGCGAGCCTCAGCGCCTCGTCGTCATGCTCCTCCGCCGCCTCAAGGCCCTTGAGCACGCCGAACGTCTCGGCGGCGGAGAGCGGCGACAGCGCCAGCGCCCGGCAGCGGGAACGCACCGGCGCCGGCAGCGAACGCGGCGCGGCGGAGAGCAGAAGGAAGATCGCCCGCGGCGGCGGCTCCTCCAGAACCTTCAGCAGGGCGTTGGCGGCGGCCCCGTTCATGTCGTCAGCGGCGTCCACGATCGCCACCCGCCAGCCGCCCTCGCCCGCCGTGGCCCCGAAAAAGCCGGTGGCGCGCCGCACGTCGTCGACGCGGATTTCGCCGTAAAACGCCTTGCGGTCCGCGTTCCAGCCGCGACGGAGCACGAGCAGGTCGGGATGCGCCAGCCGCGCGATGCGCCGGGCGGCCGGGTGGTCGCCGGGCACGGCGAGGCCGCGCGCGGCCGCCACCTCCGGAGCCGAGGGATCGGGATGCGCCAGCGCAAAGCGCGCCAGCCGGTAGGCGAGCGTCGCCTTGCCCACGCCCTCCGCGCCGGAGATCAGCCAGGCGTGGTGCATGCGGTCGGAGGCGAAGGCGGCGAGGAGCTCCGCCTCCGCCCTTCCGTGGCCGAACAGGTCCAGCGTCTCGCGGGGGCGGCGCACGCCCTCGCGGCGGTCGGATTCGGGCGGGCCATTGTCGGCGTCGCTCATGGGCGCGGCTCCAGTTCCGGCCAGCGCCGCACCACCGTGTCCCAGATGTGGGCGGCCACGGTGTCGGGCGCCTGTGTGGCGTCGATCAGGCGGCAGCGGCCGGGCTCGGCGCGGGCGATGGCGACGAAGGCCTCGCGCAGCCGCTCGTGGAAGCGGGCGTCCTCGGCCTCGAACCGGTCCGGCGCGGCCCCCTGCCCCGCGCGGCGGCGCGCCCGCTCCAGCCCCACCATCGCCGGCGCGTCCAGCACGAAGGTGAGGTCGGGAAACGCGTCCCGCGCCGCCACCTGCTCCAGCGCGCTCAGCGTTTCCGCCGCGACGCCTCCCACCGCGCCCTGGTAGCAGCGGGTGGAATCGATGAAGCGGTCGCACAGCGCCCAGGCGCCGCGCTTCAGCGCCGGACGGATCAGGCGATCCACATGGTCGGCGCGGGCGGAGGCGATGACGACGGTCTCCGCCAGCGGGCCGAAACGCTTCAGCCGGCCCGACAGCAGCGCCTCCCGAAGCTCCTCCGCGCGGGGCGAGCCGCCGGGCTCGCGCGTGGTGGCGACCTCGACGCCCGCGGCGCGCAGCCGCTCCGCGAGCCGCAGCATCTGGGTGGATTTGCCCACCCCTTCACCGCCTTCGAAAGTGATGAACCGGCCGCGCGGCGCAGCCTGAAACACGGTCTGCGGCTCCATCAGATGCGGGCGACGACCTGATGGATCCAGTCGCCGACGAGCTCCATCGCGCCGTCCACCGCCCGGCGGCCGAGACCGCCCTCGCCCACGTCCTCCGCCGCGCGCAGCGGCGTCTCCACCGTCAGCATCTCGCCGCGCCACACCCGAAGCACGCCGATCCGGTCGCCCTTGCGCACCGGGGCTGTGAGCGGCCCGTCATAGACCACCCGCGCGATCACCCGCGCGTCGTCGTTCTTCGGCGTCAGCACGTCCACGGCCGCGTCCGCCGCGAGCGGCACATGGCGGGTCGCGCCGCCGAACACGCGCGCCTCCGCCACGGTCTCGCCCGCGTCGAACAGGCGTTTGGTCTCGAAGGCGGAGAAGCCCCAGTCCAGCAGCTTGCGCGCCTCCTCCGCCCTCGCCTTGGAGGACTCGAGGCCGTTCAGCACCACGATCAGCCGTCGCCCGTCGCGCCTGGCCGAGCCCACCAGCCCATAGCCCGAATCCGCCGTGTAGCCGGTCTTGAGCCCGTCGGCGCCGGGATAGTCCGACAGCAGCGGGTTGCGGTTGCGCTGGGCGATCTTGTTCCAGGTGAACTCCGGCTCCGCGAACAGGGCGTAGCGCTCGGGATAGGCGCGGATGAGATGGGCGGCGAGGCGGGAGATGTCCCGCGCGGTCATCACCTGCTCCGGATCCGGCAGGCCGGTGGCGTTGCGGAAGCGGGAGCGCGCCAGCCCCAGCTCCTGGGCGCGGGCGTTCATGAGATCGGCGAAGGCCGGCTCCGATCCGGCGATGCCGGCCGCAAGCGTGATGGCCGCGTCGCCGCCCGACTGCACGATCATGCCGCGCAGCAGATCGGACACCGCCACCTGCGAGTTCAGCTTGGCGAACATGGCCGACCCCCGCGAGGGCGCCCCTCCCCTGCGCCAGGCGTCCTCGCTGATGCGGAACGTGTCCGTTTCCTTAAGGCTCCCCGCCTCCAGCGCCCGGAACGTCAGCTCCGTGGTCATCAGCGTCGCCATGCTTGCGGGCGGCGACGGCAGGTCCGGCTGCTTGGCGAACAGCACGGCGTCGGAGGTGAGATCGTAGAGGAAGGCGATCGGCGCCTCGGTGCGGCCGTCCTTGGCGGCGGGCGCGGCGGAGGCGGGCGCCGTCAGCGCGACCATCGCCAGCCCCGCGAGAACGACGCGCAGGCGCGGCAGGACCGAAAAACCGGATAGATCGTTCATCACGCCGCCACGCTGTCGCCCGTTCCCGGACAAGGATACGGCGATGCGACGGAAGTCACAATGCGGGTGGAGGACCGCGATCGGCCCGGCCCGCCTTAGCGCAGGGTGGAGAAGGCGGAGGCCGAGCCGCGCAGGCCATCCATGGCGCCGGCGTCGCCGAAGCCCTCGAAGCTGGAGGCGATGCGGCTCGCGACCGCGGCGCCGTCCACCTGATGGACGCTCTCCGGCGCGGCGGCGACGGGTTCGGGCGCGCCGGTTTCGGCGGGCGTCGCGAGCGGCGGAGCCACCGAGGCCAGAACCGGCTCGCTCGGCGCGATCACGCGCTTGGGCGCAGGCGCGGCCTGAACGCCCGCGGGGCGCGGACGGGGCGCGGCCGTCGCCAGCTTCGGCTGGGCCGCGTAGGCGCTTACGGTGGCGGCCGCGACCGGCGCCGCCGGCGGGATCACGGTGGCGACGCGCGGCGTGGGCGCGGCCGGGGCGCCTGCGAAGGCCGCGTCGGACGGCGCGGGGGCCGTAAGCGAAGCGACCTGCACGCCGCCGGCCGGGACGCCCGGATCGCGATAGCTCGCGAGCAGCTTGCGCTCGTCGCTGCCGTTCGGATCGGCCGGGCCCACGTAATCCAGTTTCACGGCGCCGACGCCGGAGCTGCGGAAGCCGAGCATGTCGGCCGCGCGGGCGGAGACGTCGATCACCCGGCCCTTGTGGAACGGCCCGCGATCGTTGACGCGCACGACCAGCGAACGGCCGTTGGAGACGTTGGTCACCCGCACATAGGACGGCAGCGGCAGCGAGGGGTGCGCGGCGGTCAGCGCGGTCTTGTCGTAGATCTCGCCGTTCGCCGTGCGGCGGCCATGGAACTTGCCGCCGTACCAGGAGGCGAGGCCGACGCCGACCGTCCGTGGGCTCGCCGTCTTGGAGCTCGCGATCACGCCCGGCGTGCGCCGTCCGGGAACGACGGCAAGGCGCGTCGGGGCCGCGCGGGGCGCAGGCGCGGCCGACGCCGTCTTCACCGCTTCGGATGCGGCGGCGGCGGGAACAGCCTGCGCCACCGGCGTGCGCGCGGTCTGGGCCGAGCAGGCCGACAGGGCGCCGGCGACGGTCACGGCCGCGAGAGAGAGAAGAGTTCGAGAGGAAAGCCGGTTCGAATGCCCTGCGCGACGCTGCCTGTGATCCGCCGTCGTCACGCCATCGGTCATTCCGTCGTTCCTTCACACGCCGTCCGGACATTGGGGTCCGGCGAACCGGAGCCGCGTCGTCCGCGACGGTCGAGGGCTTGAGAGAAGCCCACACGTGGCGCGCCACAGGGCCGCCACATACGCGATAGAACAAGTCGGTGAATTGTGGCAAGAGCGTGGCGCAACCCGTGCGGCGCTCTTCCGGCGGGAGCCGGTCAGCCCGCGGCGCACGCAACACGGCCGCGAACCGAGGATGCGCCGCGAATGGTTGCGAAAGCGCTAAGAACCTGTTTGGACGTCGCCACAGCGCGCGACATCAGCCTCCCGTAACACCCAGCGAAGCCAGACCGCCGCGACTTTTCGTCATGCGGAATCTTGGAGCGTCACGTCCTCGAGGCCGTCGACCAAGCCCGGATATGACGATGCGACAGAGATTCCAGACGGGCTTTGAGGGCGGGGCGGCGTGACCGGCGCACGGTCATGCGCTGCGGCGGGCGCGCGCCGACGATGGGAACGCGTCCGCCGATCGTGACCCCGGTCACGCCGAACCCGCGCCGGAGCGTGGAATCGAGAGCTTCAACCGCCGGCTGCGCGACGAGCTTCTGAACGGGACGCTGGTCCGCGCGTCGCCGCGCGCCCGCGCCGCGCTCGGAACCTGGGGCGCGACGGCAACGGGGAACGACCGCACTCCAGGCTCTGCTGGATGTCTCCTCGGGCCTGCGCCACCACCGTCCACGATGCCTCAGATCACGGCAGTTCAGACAGCAAAGGCCGCGCATTCGAACCCGACGGCAGATGGCGACGTCGCTCCCCCTGTCATGTTCATTCGAGATTAACCGCTTGCGGAACACACATAGAACAGTTAGTACTTGTTCATGATTTGTTTTGAGTCGCCGCGGAGACGGCCATGCTGACCCGGAAGCAGTACGAGCTGTTGCGCTTCATTCATGAGCGTCTGAAGGAGACGGGCGTCCCGCCCTCCTTCGACGAGATGAAGGATGCGCTGGACCTGAAGTCCAAATCGGGAATTCATCGCCTGATCATGGCGTTGGAGGAGCGTGGCTTCATCCGGCGGCTGCCCAACCGGGCGCGGGCGCTGGAGGTGCTGAAGCTGCCGGAGGCCGCCGCGCCTGTCGTCACGCGGCCCGCGACCGGCCGTTTCACGCCCAATGTGATCGAGGGCAATCTGGGCAAGGTCCGGCCTGCCCGCCCCGACGAGGACGACGACGCCCGCATGGTGGCGATCCCGGTGATGGGCCGCATCGCCGCGGGCGTCCCGATCGAGGCGATCCAGGCCAAGAGCCACACCATCGCCGTGTCGCCGGACATGCTGTCCAGCGGCGAGCATTTCGCGCTTGAGGTGCGCGGCGACTCCATGATCGAGGCGGGCATCCTGGACGGCGATCTGGTGCTGATCCGCAAGCAGACCGCCGCCGACAGCGGCGACATCGTGGTGGCGCTGGTGGACGACGAGGAGGCCACGCTGAAACGCTTGCGCAAGCGCGGCGCCTCGATCGCTCTGGAGGCCGCGAACCCGGCTTACGAGACGCGGATTTTCGGCCCCGACCGCGTGGCGATCCAGGGCCGGCTGGTCGGGCTGATCCGCCGCTACTGATCGTCGTCGGGATTCAGGTCCGCGTCGTCGTCCGGGTCGGTCGGATCGACCGGAGACAGGCCGTCCGCCGCAGGCGACGCCAGGGCGGGAGAGTTCCGACGCGGCGCAAAGCTCAGCCGGAGCGCGTCCGGGGGAGCCGATTCTGCGGCGCGCGACCAGGGCCGGTCCGAGGCCGGCGCCCGCCCCGCCACCGCGTGGAAGCGGTCGCCCTGGCGCGTGAGTTCAAGCGCGCCGGTCGCCGCCAGCACGCGCCGGTCGATGACGGCGGCGTGGTCGCCGCAGGCTGCGGGCGCGTCCAGGCGCGTCACCACCAGCGCCGCGCGGCGGCAGTCCTCGTCGAAGGCGCGCGGGTCCCAGATCAGCGCCGCCTCGCCGCCGCCGTCGAGCGGCGCGATGCAGCCGTAGCGGTCGCAGCGCGGCTTGAACGGAGACGGCGGCGCTCCCTGATGCGCGTTTTCGCGCCCCTTTCGGCGGGTCTGAGCCGCGCTGACGTTCCGCTCCGCCCGCGCCTCTTTGGCCGCTTTGGCGCGCGCTTCCGGATCGACGCCGTCGGCCGCGAGCCAGACCTTGCCCGCGAAGCCGCCGGGACCCACGCCCAGAAGCCGGAGTTCGCCGTCGGGCCCCCGCGCGGCCATCGCCCGCCCCTCGGGATGGATGACCACATCCGGCCGGTGGGGCCAGACGCTGAGCGCCAGCGCCACGCCGAGCGGGACCACGGCCGCGCCGCGCAGCGCGGTGCGCCACAGGCACAGCCAGGCGAGACCGAGCGCGAACAGGACCAGCGCGGTGGCGCTGAAGGCGCCGGACATGCGCTCGGCGCCGGGCCAGGAGGCGACCATGCGGGCGATGGCGAGCACGCCTTCGAGCCCGAAGCCCATCAGCCGCCACCACGGCCCGTCGAGCCCCAGCGGCGCGAACAGCAGGCCGCCCACCACGCTCGGCATCACGATCAGGCTGATCAGCGGCGTCGCCAGCGCGTTGCCGGCGAGCGCGTAAGGGGTCACGCGGTGGAAGTGGTAGGCGGCGAAGGGCGCGGTGGCGAGCCCCGCCACCAGCGTGGTGACCACGGCGGCGAGCGCGATGCGGGACGCCGCGGCGAGCAGGCGTTCGAACCGCCCGCCCGGCTCCGCCTCACGCCTGCGCGCGGACCAGACCTCGAAGGTCGCGATCAGGGCGGCGACGGCCGCGAACGACATCTGGAAGCTCGGGCCGAGCAGCGCCTGCGGCGCGAGGGCCAGCACGAGCAGCGCCGCCAGCGCCAGATTGCGCGGCGTCACGGCCGGACGGCCGATCAGGATCGCCGCGAACACGATGCCGGCCATCAGATAGGAGCGTTGGGTCGCGACCTCGGCGCCCGAGAGCGCGAGATAGAAGGTGGCGCCGGCAAGCGCCACGGCGGCGGCGAGCGCCTTCACCGGCAGGCGCAGCGCCGCCCGTTCGGAGGCGGCGAACAGGGCGCGCACCAGCCAGAACAGCGTGCCCGCCACCAGAGCCATGTGCAGGCCGGAGATCGACAGGATGTGGCTGAGGCCCGCGGCGCGCAGATCGTCCTCCACCGCTTGCGGGATCGGGCCGCGCACGCCGGTGACGAGGGCCGCCGCCACCGCGCCCTCCGGGCCGCCGACGGTGGCGGCGATGCGTTCGGTCAGGCGCTCGCGCAACCGCTCCAGCGCCGCTGAGACCCGCTCCATGCCCTCCTCCGGCGGCCGGTCCCGCAGCCGAACGTCCCTCGCCTGCGCGCCGGTGGCGCCGATCCCGTCGAAATAGGCCATCAGCGCAAAGTCGTAGCCGCCGGGGCGCAGGGGCTGTTGCGGCGGCCGCCAGAAGGCCGACAGGGAGAGGCGGTCCCCGGCCGTCATCCGGGGCTCCGGCCCGAGCGTCGCCCGCACCCGCCGGGGACGAGCCCCGGCCTCAAGTGCGCCGAAGCTCTCCACCGCCAGCGTCACCCGCCGGTGGCCGCGATCCCGCGGCTCCACCTTGAGCACGCGGCCCACGACCTCGGCGCGCTGGGCCCGCTCCAGCCGCGGCGCGGCGGCGCGCTCGGCGGCGAGCTTCGCCGCGAGAAATCCGAACGCGCCGAAAGCGAAGGCGAGCGCCAGCCCGAGCGCGAGGAAGCGCCGCCGGGCCGCAAGCACGGCCGCCGCGCCCATAGCCGCCAGCAGGACGGCCGCCCAGAGCTCCGGCTCCCGCCCGGCGGCGAAATAGACCACGACGCCGACGCTGAACGCCACCGGCGCCCACAGCGCGGGACGGCCGGCGTCAGCCTCCTCCACGAGCCGCGCCCACAGCCACGCCCGCGGCGCCTCCAGGCTGAGGCCGGGCAGCCGCCAGCCGGCCCGCGCGCCCGGCAGCGCGGCGGCGCGCGCGCGTCCCCTCTCGTGCCGCCGGTCGGAGCCCATGGCCGCGCTGTTTCCCCCGTTGCGCGCCCATGCTACACGGGCCGCCCGCCGCGCGCAGGAGACGTCGCGCGGCGCCGCTCGTTTTCCGCCTTCCGCCTGTCCGAGACCGCCCGTGACCGAGACCGTCGTCACCCGCTTCGCGCCGTCGCCCACCGGCTTCCTGCACATCGGCGGCGCGCGCACCGCGCTGTTCAACTGGCTCTACGCCAAGGCGCAGGGCGGCAAAATGCTGCTGCGCATCGAGGACACCGACCGCGCCCGCTCCACCACGGAGGCGATCGACGCCATCCTCGACGGGCTGAAGTGGCTGGGGCTCGACTGGGACGGCGAGCCGATCTTCCAGTTCGCGCGCGCCGACCGCCACCGCGAAGCCGTGGAGCAGATGCTGGCCGCGGGCCGCGCCTATCGCTGCTACGCCACGGCGCAGGAGCTCGAGGAGATGCGCGCCACGGCCATGGCCGAGGGCCGCCCGCCCCGCTACGACGGCCGCTGGCGCGACCGCCCGGCCTCGGACGCGCCCGCCGACCGGGCGCCGGCCATCCGCCTGCGCGCGCCCCAGGAGGGCGAGACGGTGGTGGACGATCTGGTGCAGGGCCGGGTCGTGATCCCGAACAAGGATCTCGACGATCTGGTGCTGCTGCGCTCCGACGGCACGCCCACCTACATGCTGGCGGTGGTGGTGGACGACCACGACATGGGCGTGACCCACGTCATCCGCGGCGTGGACCATCTCACCAACGCCGCCCGCCAGACGCAGATCTACGAGGCGCTCGGCTGGTCCGTGCCGAAGATGGCGCACATCCCGCTGATCCACGGGCCGGACGGGGCCAAGCTCTCCAAACGCCACGGCGCGCTCGGCGTCGAGGCCTATCGGGAGATGGGCTTCCTGCCGGCGGCGGTGCGCAACTATCTGGCCCGGCTGGGCTGGAGCCACGGCGACGACGAGATCTTCTCCACGGAACAGGCGATCGCGTGGTTCGACGTGGGCCAGATCGGCCGCTCCGCCGCGCGGTTCGACATGGCGAAGCTGTCGAACCTCAACGGCCATTACATGCGCGCGACGCCCGACGCCGAGCTGCTGGCGGCGCTAAAGGCCGCCCTGCCGCATCTGCCCGGCGGGCCGGAGGCGGCGGCGCGGCTCGACGCCACCGGCCGCTGGCCGGCGCTGGAAAGCGCCCTGCCCGGCCTCAAGGAGCGCGCGAAGACGCTGGTCGAACTGCTTGACGGCGCGCGCTTCCTCACGGACGAGCGCCCGCTGGCTGTGGAGGCCGCCGCCGAAACGCTGCTGACGCCGGACGCGCGCGCGCTGCTCGGCCGTCTCCTGCCCCGTCTGGAGGCTCTGCCCGAATGGACCGCCGCCGCGGCGGAGGGCGAGGTGCGCGCGCTCGCGGACGAGGCGCAGGTCAAGCTCGGGGCTCTGGCCCAGCCGCTGCGCGCCGCCCTGACCGGCCGCAAGACCTCGCCCGGCATCTTCGACGTGCTGGTGGCGCTCGGCCGCGACGAAAGCCTGGCGCGCATCCGCGATCAGGCGCAGATGTGAACGAAAGCTGAAAAAGAAGGCCTGCCCAAAAGCGGCGCGAGCCCTATTTGCGCCGCAGCAAGACTTGCGATACGCCAAAAGCACGCCCTCCTAAAGTCGCCCTGCTCTCAGGCGAGCCAGTGGTCGACCCCCGCCCGAGGGCAGTCCAAAGCGCGAAGCTCGAGGGGCACCGACATGGCCGAAACCACCGGAAAACTGAAGGTTGGAGACGCGGAGCTCGATCTGCCCATTCGACAGGGCTCGGTCGGTCCGGACGTGCTCGACATCCAGACCCTGTACAAGCACACGGGTCTGTTCACCTATGACCCCGGCTTCACCTCCACGGCGAGCTGCGAGTCGAAGATCACCTACATCGACGGCGACGAAGGCGTGCTGCTCTATCGCGGCTATCCCATCGACGAGCTGGCGGAGAACGGCGACTTCCTCGAGACCTGCTATCTGCTGCTGCACGGCGAACTGCCGACTTCGGCCCAGAAGGCGGATTTCGACCGTCTGGTGACGCGCCACACCATGGTGCACGAGCAGATGTCGCGGTTCTATTCCGGTTTCCGCCGCGACGCCCATCCCATGGCGGTGCTGTGCGGCGTGGTCGGCGCGCTTTCGGCCTTCTACCACGACTCCACCGACATCACCGACGCCGACCAGCGCGAGATCGCGGCCATCCGCATGGTGGCGAAGATCCCGACGCTCGCCGCGATGGCCTACAAGTATTCGATCGGCCAGCCCTTCGTCTATCCGCAGAACGCGCTCGATTTTTCCTCGAACTTCCTCAACATGTGCTTCGCCGTGCCCTGCGAGGAGTACAAGGTGAACCCGGTTCTGGCCCGCGCCATGGACCGCATCTTCGTGCTGCACGCCGACCACGAGCAGAACGCATCCACCTCGACGGTGCGCCTCGCCGGCTCCTCGGGCGCCAACCCCTTCGCCTGCATCGCCGCCGGCATCGCCTGTCTGTGGGGCCCCGCCCATGGCGGCGCCAACGAGGCGGCGCTGAAGATGCTGAGCGAGATCGGCACGCCGGACAAGGTCGATCAGTATGTGAAGAAGGCGAAGGACAAGAACGATCCCTTCCGCCTGATGGGCTTCGGCCACCGCGTGTACAAGAACTACGATCCGCGCGCCAAGATCATGCAGAAGACCTGCCATGAGGTCCTGAAGGAGCTCGGCATCAAGGACGATCCGCTGCTCGAGGTGGCGATCCAGCTGGAGCAGATCGCCCTCAAGGACGATTATTTCATCGAAAAGAAGCTCTACCCGAACATCGACTTCTATTCCGGCATCACGCTGAAGGCGATGGGCTTCCCCACCGACATGTTCACCGTGCTGTTCGCCGTGGCGCGCACGGTGGGCTGGATCGCCCAGTGGAAGGAGATGGTGGAGGATCCCTCCCAGCGCATCGGCCGCCCGCGCCAGCTCTACACCGGCGCGGCCTTCCGCGACTACACGCCCATCGACCAGCGCCGCTGATCGCGCGGCGCCTGGGACGCTACGTCAAGCGTCATGCCCGGCGTACGCCGGGCATGACGGCAGCAGGAGGCGCGACGCAAGACGGGCTTCAAGCCCGTCGCGCGGCGCTCAATAGCGCTTGTAGCTCAGGAACTTGCCGGACATGGCCAGCTTGACGCGGTCGCCCTTCTGGTCGGGCTGGCGCTCCATGGTCATGTCGAAGTCGATGGCGGACATGATGCCGTCGCCGAACTCCTCCTGGATCAGCTCCTTCCAGGTTGTGCCGTAGACCTGCACCAGCTCGTAGAAGCGATAGATCAGCGGATCGGTCGGCGGCACCTGCGGCAGCGACCCGCGATAGGGGATCTCGGTCAGCAGGATCTCCGCCTCCTTCGGCAGTTCGAACAGTTCCGCCGCCTTGGCGGCCTCGCCGGGCTCCAGCCGCATCTGGCCGAGCAGCGCGGCGGTGACGACGATCGGCGAGGTGGAGACCGAGACCTTCTCGTGGATCTGTTTCCAGGTCAGGCCCTTGAGGCGCTTGGCGGAGAGAATGAGGTCGGTGACGTCGGCGCGGTTCATGGCGCGGTCCTTTTCTTAAGGTGGGACAAGGAGGGAGCGTTCGCCGCGCCGGTCTTCGGCGCGACGGTGAAGGGGGCGCGGCTGACGCGGTCAGACCGCGGCGAGCGCTTCGGCGGGAACCGGCCGCACGACGGGAACCTTGCGGGGGTCGTAAGGCTTGCCGGCGATGTCCTGGGCGAAGGTCTTCGAGCGCGTGACCAGGAAATCGAGCAGGTGGTTGCGCAAGGGGTAGTAGTTCGGGTGCTTGTGCATGGTTGCGGGCCTGCGGTCCGGCGGCAGCGTGTTCTCCACCACTTCGGCGATCTTCGCCTGCGGCCCGTTGGTCATGAGCACGATCCTGTCGGCCAGCAGCATGGCCTCGTCGATGTCGTGGGTGATCATGAACACCGTCTGCCGGGTCTCGGTGCAGATGCGCCGCACCTCGTCCTGCAGGCTGCCGCGGGTGAGCGCGTCGAGCGCCGAGAACGGCTCGTCCATCAGCAGCATCTTGGGCTCGATCGCGAGCGCCCGGGCGATGCCCACGCGCTGCTTCATGCCGCCGGAAAGTTCGGACGGCTTCTTGTCCTCCGCGCCCGAGAGATGGACGAGGTTGAGGTAGAACCGGCAGTGCTCGCGCACCTTCTCCCGGCTCCACTCCGGATGGCGCGACGACACCGCGAAGGCCACGTTCTCCAGCGCCGTCATCCAGGGCAGCAGGGAGTGGCCCTGGAAGATCACCGCCCGGTCGAGGCTCGGGCCGGAGATCTCCCGCCCGTCCACGATCACCGCGCCGTCGGTCGGCCGGTCGAGGCCCGCCAGCACGTTGAGGATGGTGGTCTTGCCGCAGCCGGAATGGCCGATGAGGCAGACGAACTCGCCGGGGTGGATCGGCAGCCAGATGTCCTCGAACACCGTGGTCTCGCCGCCGCCGCGCTTCGGGTAGCGCTTGGCGAGCGCCTCCACCGAGATCAGGGGCTTGGTCATGGGGCTCACTCCACGTAGGCCACGAGCCGCGCCGCCCGGGCGAGCGCCAGGTCGAGCGCCATGCCCACGAGCCCGATCAGCAGGATCGCGGTGATGATGTTGCCGATCGAGAGGTTGTTCCACTCGTTCCAGACGAAGTAGCCGATGCCGGTGCCGCCCACGAGCATCTCGGCCGCCACGATCACCAGCCAGGCGATGCCGATGGAGATGCGCATGCCGGTCATGATGGTGGGCGCCGCCGCCGGCAGGATGACGCGAAACGCCTTGCGCAGGCCCCCGACCTCAAGCGTCGCGGCGACGTTCAGCCACTCCTTCCGCACGCTCGCCACGCCGAAGGCGGTGTTGATCAGCATCGGCCACAGCGAGCAGATGAAGATCACGAAGATGGCGGAGATGTTGGAGTCCTTGATGGTGTAGAGCGCCAGCGGCATCCAGGCGAGCGGCGAGATCGGCTTCAGGATCTGGATGAAGGGATCGAGCGCCCGGTGGAGCAGCGGCGACATGCCGATCAGGAAGCCGAGCGGGATGGCGACAGCCGCGGCGATGGCGTAGCCAAGCAGAACCCGGCCGAGCGAATAGGCGAGCTGGATGCCGACGCCCTGGTCGTTGGCGCCGCGCACGTAGAACGGGTCCTTCAGATGGCCCCAGATCGTCGCGGCCACGTCCATGGGCGTCGGGAACGCGCTCTTCGCGCCCTGCGCCGCGGCGCCCGAGACCAGCGCCGCGTATTCGGGATCGACGTCGCCCGCCGCGGCGCCCACCGTCGGCAGGGTGGCGACGTGCCACGCGCCGACGAAGGCCGCGAAGATCAGCAGCGACAGCAGGCCGGCGCGCAGGGTGAGGGATGCGGTCATCCTCAGCCCCGCCTGATCGCGAAGGACGCCACATACTCTTCCGGCTTGGACGGATCGAACGGCTTGCCCATCACCGAGAAGGTCTTGGTGGTGGCTTCCGGCGGCGTCAGGCCGGCTTCGGCCATCAGCCTCTTGGCGTCGGTGGCGAGGAACACCTCGTTGGCGATGCGGGCGTAGTCCACGTCGCCCTTGATCTGACCCCAACGCTTCATCTGCGTCAGGATCCAGACGCCGAAGCTCTCCCACGGGAACGGATCGAAGCCGATGCGTTCGGGGTCCTTCTTCACGCCGCCGAGCCCGTCGGCGTAGGTGCCGGTCAGCACCTGCTCCACCACCGTCACCGGCTGGTTGAGATAGTTCGCGGGCGCGATGGCGGCGGCGATCTCCTTACGGTTCTCCGCCTTCTGGGCGTAGGCGGTCGCCTCGATGATGGCCTTCAGCAGCGCCTGATAGGTGCCGGGCGTTTCGGTGACGAACTGCTTCGAGGCCGAGAACACGCAGCAGGGATGGCCCGCCCACATCTCCTTCGACAGCATGTGGATGAAGCCGACGCCGTCATAGACCGCGCGCTGGTTGACGGGATCGGGCGCGAGGAAGCCGTCGATGTTGTCGGCGCGCAGGTTCGCGACCATCTCGGGCGGCGGCACGGCGCGGATCTGGACGTCGGTGTCCGGGTCGATCCCGTGCTCGGCGAGATAGTAGCGCAGCAGGTAGTTGTGCATGGAGTAGTCGAAGGGCACGGCGAACTTCATGCCCTTCCACGACTTGGGATCGCGGCGGTCCTTGTGCTTCACCGACAGGGTGATGGCCTGGCCGTTGACGTTCTCGATCGCCGGCGCGGACCACGGGATCGGGTTCGAGCCGGCGCCCATGGAGATGGCGAGCGGCATGGGCGACAGCATATGCGCCGCGTCGTACTCCTTGTTGATGGCCTTGTCGCGGATCACCGCCCAGCCGGCGGTCTTGACCACGTCCACCTTCAGCCCCTGCTTCTCGTAGAAGCCCATGGGCGCGGCCATGATGATGGGCGTGGCGCAGGTGATCGGGATGAAGCCGACCTTGAGGTCGGTCTTCTCGGGCTTCAGCCCCTGCGCGAACACTTCCGTCGCGGTCGCCAGCGGGAACAGCGCGCTCACCGCCGCGGCCGCGGTTCCGGCGCCCACCGCGGTCAGGAAGGCGCGGCGGGTGGCGTCGTGCGGGAACAGGGCGCGCATGACGGCGCCCTCGACGACGCGCGCGGCGCGCTCGTCGGCGTCGCGGGTTTCGGCCGCATGCTCGGCCTCCGTGGCGTGGCGGCCGCAGGAGCAGCCGCCGGTGAGGCGGAAGCGGGAATCGAACGGGTTCTGGAAGACGCTCATCGGCGTGACGGGCTCCGTCTGAAAAACTCTGCCCATCCTTTCGCAGGATGCGTGCCAACCCGGCCGAGATCCCCGACACGTTCAATTCCCAACGACCTCAGGCGCGCCAGATCAGTAACGAAATATCGTGACTTACGATTTTTCGTTATACGTCCGACGAAATGTCGTAGATTTACGACATGTCATCGCCCGCCCTTCCCGCCGCCGCCTTTCACGCCTCCGCCGACGCCGGCCTGATCGTCGATCCCTTCGCCGATCGCATCCTCGCCGCCAACGCCCGGGCGGCGGCGCTGCTGGACCGGCCCGTGGAGGCGCTGGTGGGCGCCTCGCTGTCGGCGCTGCATCCGGGGCAGCTTCCGGCGCTGGTGGTGTTCACCGAGGCGGTGCTGACGCAAGGGACGCACTGGACCCGCTCGCTCACGCCGAGCCGGCCGGACGAGCGCGCGCTGCGGCTGGAGTATGTGGGCGTGCGCCTCGGGGGGCCCGCCGCCGCCGGACTGCTGTTCACCCTGTGCGATCTGGACGAGCGCCGCCGCCGCGACGCCAACGCCGAGGCCGACCTCTACATGCGGGACGGCATCGCCGAATGGCGGCGGGTGGAGCGCTTCTTCCAGGACGTGGAGCGGGAGAACCAGCTCATCCTCAAGGCCGCGGGCGAAGGGGTCTACGGCGTCAACGCCGACGGCGTCACCACCTTCCTGAACCCCGCCGCCGAGCGCATGCTGGGCTGGCGGGCGGAGGAGCTGGTGGGGCGGAACATGCACGCCACGGTCCATCACCGCCACGCGGACGGAACCCACTACCCCCACGACGACTGCCCGATCTACGGCGCGTTCCGGGACGGGGCCGTGCATCATGTCACCGATGAGGTGTTCTGGACCAAGGACGGCGAACCGCTCTGGGTGGAGTACACCTCGACCCCGATCCGCGACCGGGGCCGCATCGTCGGCGCGGTGGTGGTGTTCCGCGACATCGGCGAGCGCCGGGCGGCGGAGGCCCGGCTCAAGGCCGCGCTCGCCGAGGTGGAGGCGCTGCGCCAGCGGCTGGAGCTTGAAAACGCCTATCTGCAGGAGGAGATCCGCACCGAAAGCCGCCATCGCGGCGTGATCGGGGCCAGCGCCGCGATCCAGACGGTGCTGCGGCAGGTGGATCTGGTGGCGCCCACCGACGCCACCGTGCTGATCACCGGCGAGAGCGGCACCGGCAAGGAGCTGATCGCCCGCGCCATCCACGAGGCGAGCGGACGCTCCAAGCGGCCCATGATCCGCGTCAACTGCGCCGCGATCCCGCGCGAGCTGTTCGAGAGCGAGTTCTTCGGCCACGCCAGGGGCGCCTTCACCGGCGCGCTGCGAGACCGGGTCGGCCGCTTCGAGCTGGCGAACGGCGGCACGCTGTTTCTGGACGAGGTGGGGGAAATCCCGATCGAGCTGCAGAGCAAGCTGCTGCGCGTGCTGCAGGAGGGCCAGGTGGAGCGCGTGGGCGAGGAGCGCACCCGCGCGGTGGACGTGCGCGTCATCGCCGCCACCAACCGGGACCTGGAGGCGGAGGTGCGCAAGGGAACCTTCCGCCGCGACCTGTTCTTCCGGCTGAACGTGTTCCCGATCCACTCCGTGCCCTTGCGCGAACGCCCGGAAGACGTGCCGCCGCTGGCGCTGCACGCCCTGAAGCGCCACGGCGAAGGCCGGGAGGGCGCCGCGCGGCTGTCGCTCAGCGAAGGCGACATGCGCCGGCTGGTGGCCTACGACTGGCCGGGCAATGTGCGCGAGCTTGAGAACGTGATCGAGCGCGCAGTGATCCTCGCCCGCGACGGCCGGGTGCGGATCGACCTGCCGGACGCCGCCCCGCGCCGCGCCGCCCTCGCCTCTCCGGCCGCGCCGGCGCCGGACGCCATCCTGTCCGAGGCGGACCGCCGCGCCCGCGACCGCGCCAGCATCCTGGCGGCGCTGACCCAGGCCGGCGGCAAGGTCTCCGGCCCCGGCGGCGCGGCGGAGCGGCTGGGCGTCAAGCCCACCACCCTCGCCTCGCGCATGAAGACGCTTGGGATTCCGCGCCGGCCGGAGTGACGCCTCTCACGCCACCGCCGCAAGGGCTCCCTTGTCCGCCGGCGCCATGTTCGCGTCCAGAAACGCGACCACGCGGGCGATGGCCGCGCGGGCCTCGGGCAGGAAGCGGGCGAAGGCCTGCCAGACGTGGGGCATTTCGGGCCAGACCTCCAGCTTCGCCGCGACGCCTGCGGCCGCAAGCGCCCCGTGCAGCCGCACCGCGTCGTCGCGCAGGATCTCGCTGCCGCCGCATTGCAGGAAGCAGGGCGGCAGGCCGGCGAGATCGCCGAACAGCGGCGACAGCAATGGGTCGCGGGGATCGCGGCCAGCGGCGTAGGCTTCGAACACCAGCGGCAGGCCGGCGGCGTCGAGGAAGGGGTCGAGCCCGGCGTTGCCGCTCATGCTGTCGCCGCTGCCGGTCATGTCCACGAAGGGCGACAGCCCCACCGCCGCCGCGGGCAAGGGCAGGCCCTCCTCCTTCAGCCGCAGCAGCAGCGCGAACGCCAGATTGCCGCCGGCGCTGTCGCCCACGAGCGCGAGAGCGCCCGGCGCGACGCACTCCTGCAGCAGCGCCTCATAAACCGCGAGCGCGTCGTCGAGCGCGGCCGGGAACGGGTGCTCGGGCGCGAGCCGGTAATCCGGCACGACGGTCTCCGCGCCGACGCCCCGCGCCAGCCGCCCGGCGATGCCGCGATGGGTGCGCGGCGACCCGGCCACGAAGGCGCCGCCGTGGAGATAGAGCAGCGTGCGGCCGCCCGCATGGGCCGTGGCGGCGTGGCGCTCGGCGGCGACGCCGCCGATCATGGCCGGGCGCCGGACCACGTTGCGCGGGAAATCCGGCGCGACGCGGGCCATCGCGTCCACCTCGCGCCGCAGGCGGATCAGGTCGGGATCGCGCTCCAGCCGCGGCTTGACCGCGAAGCGCAGAACGAGGTTCAGCATGCGCGCCTGCGCGCTGACCGGTCCGTCCATCGCTCGTCTCCCTACGCTGCGCCGCGGCATGATCCGCGATAGCGCCGGGCGATTGAAGCGAAAACACGGCGGCGCATCGCCGCCCTGAGCCTCTCGCGGGCGCCGTCGGGCGCGCGCTTGTGGCATGGTCGCGCCACGAGCGGATCGAACGAATCGGATACGGACGGCGGATGGCGGGCGGCGACAACGCGGAAACGGGCGGCGAAGGACTGTTTGCGCCTCATGAGGGCGCAGCGGTCAGGCCGGCGCGTCAGAAGCCCGCGCCCCGCGCCGAAGCGCCCGCGGAAGCCTCCTACGACGCCCATGACATCGAGGTGCTGGAGGGGCTGGAGCCGGTGCGCCGCCGCCCCGGCATGTACATCGGCGGCACCGACGAGAAGGCGCTGCACCACCTGTTCGCCGAAGTGCTCGACAACGCCATGGACGAGGCGGTGGCCGGCCACGCCAGCTTCATCGCGGTGGAGGTCGGCCTCGACGGCTCGGTGACCGTCACCGACAACGGCCGCGGCATCCCGGTGGACCCGCACCCGAAGTTCCCGCAGAAGTCCGCGCTCGAGGTCATCATGACCTCCCTGCATTCCGGCGCGAAGTTCGACGGCAAGGCCTATGAGACCTCCGGCGGCCTGCACGGCGTGGGCGTGTCGGTGGTGAACGCCCTGTCGGAGCGGCTCGACGTGGAGGTGGCGCGCAACCAGAAGCTCTACCGGCAGAGCTTTTCGCGCGGCCTGCCGCTGGGGCCGCTTGAGCCCGCTGGCGCGGCGCCGAACCGGCGCGGCACCCGCGTCACCTTCCGGCCGGACGAGCAGATCTTCGGCGCAGGCGCGCGGCTGAAGCCCGCGCGCCTGTTCCAGATGGCGCGCTCCAAGGCCTATCTGTTCTCCGGCGTCAAAATCCGCTGGAGCTGCCCGGCGGAGCTGCTGGCCGACGCCGGCGACACGCCGGACAAGGCCGAGCTGCACTTCCCCGGCGGGTTGAAGGACTATCTGGCCGCGAGCCTCGCCGGCCGCTCGCAGGCGGCGGAGCTGTTCACCGGCGCCCACAAGAAGGCGGGAGGCCACGGCGCCGTGGAATGGGCCGTCGCCTGGACCGACGACGGCGACGACGGCTTTTCCCGCTCCTACTGCAACACCATCCCGACGCCCGAGGGCGGCACCCACGAGCAGGGCCTGCGCATGGCGCTGCTGCGGGGCCTCAAGGCCTACGCGGACCTGACCAACGTGAAGCGCGCCGCGATCCTCACCGGCGAGGACGTGATCAACGGCGCCGCCACGATGCTGTCCGCCTTCATCCGCGAGCCGGAGTTCCAGGGCCAGACCAAGGAGCGGCTGGCGACGCCGGAGGCCGCGCGCATCGTCGAGACGGCGGTAAAGGACGCGTTCGACCATTGGCTCGCGGCCTCGCCCCAGCAGGCCAACCGGCTGCTGGAGCACGTCATCTCCCGCGGCGAGGAGCGGCTGCGCCGCCGCGCGGAAAAGGACGTGGCCCGCAAGACCGCCACCCGCAAGCTGCGCCTGCCGGGAAAGCTCGCCGACTGCAGCCAGGCGGGCTCCAAGGGCTCGGAGCTGTTCATCGTGGAGGGCGATTCGGCCGGCGGCTCCGCCAAGCAGGCGCGGGACCGCGCCACGCAAGCCGTGCTGCCCCTGCGGGGCAAGATCCTGAACGTCGCCAGCGCCGGCGCCGACAAGCTGGCCCAGAACCAGCAGCTCGCGGACCTGCTGCTGGCGCTCGGCTGCGGCGCCCGGGCGCGCTATTCGGAGGCCGACCTGCGCTACGAGCGGGTGATCGTGATGACCGACGCCGACGTGGACGGCGCCCACATCGCCTCGCTGCTCATGACCTACTTCTTCCGGGAGCTGCCGGAGCTGATCCGCAACGGCCACCTGTTCCTCGCCGTGCCGCCGCTCTACCGGCTGAGCCATGGGGGGACCACGGTCTACGCCCGGGACGACGCCCACAAGGACGAGCTTCTGGCCAGCAAGGCGTTCCGCAACAAGAAGGTGGAGATCGGCCGCTTCAAGGGCCTCGGCGAGATGCTGCCGGCGCAGCTGCGGGACACCACCATGGCGCCGGCGAAGCGCACGCTGCTGAAGGTCGAGATCGCCGAGGCCGCCCGCGAGGACACCCGCGACACGGTGGACAGGCTGATGGGCACGAAGCCGGAGGCGCGCTTCCGCTTCATCCAGGAGCGCGCGGCCTTCGCGGGCGATCTGGTCGACATCTGACGGGCGACCCGCGCCGGAGATCGTGAACGGCTCCGGCCACACCGGCGTCGCTGTTGACGGTCATGCTGGGCCTGAAGATCATGACCGGCTCGATCGACAAGGCCACGCTCATGCCCCGCAGCCTGCTGTCCCTGACGGCCCTCGCCGCCACGCTCGCGGCGTCCTTCGCCTTCGCCCAGACCCCGCCGCCGCCCTCCCCGTCGCCGAAGGCGCCGCAGGAGAAGCTGTCGCCCGACCCGATCCGGCCGGACGAAACGACGCCGCCGCAGGCGCCGTCTCCCGCCCCGCCGCCCGAACCGGACGCGCCCGCGCCATCGGAGGAGCCCGAGCCCGAAGCGTCCGCCGACGATCCGCTCGGCGTCGCCGCCAACGTCACGGTGGCGCGGGTCGCGAGCCCGTGGAGCACGGCGGACGGCAAGGGCTTCTCCCGGGTCATCGGCGTGATCGACGGGACCCGCAAGCGCTTCTACGCCCAGTGGCTGACCGAGCCGGACGGGCGCGTGATCGAGACCCGCGAGATCGAGGACAACGACGCCGCGCGGCTCACCTTCGGCGACATCCGCGCCGAACGCGGCTCCACCGGCGGCGTCACGCTGTTCCTCGACACGCAGCCCGACCGGGACGGGCTGCGCGACACCTGGGTGCTGATCCTCGGCGCGCCGGGGGAGATCCGCTTCGGTCCGGCGATGAACTGAGCGCGGCGGTTACGCCGTGATCTCCTTCGCGGTGATCCTGTAGCGGAAGCCGTCGGCGTCCAGGCAGTCCAGCCGGCCGGCGGCGGTCTCGGCCTGCGGGTACATCAGGAAGCCGAGCTTCGGCCCGCTGGAGCCCGGCAGCGCTACGTCGTGGGCGTCGTTGAAGGCGATCCAGTTGGTCTCCCAGGCGCCCAGCAACGCCGCACGCGCCGCATCGACCTTCGGATCGTCCAGCTTCAGATTGGCCGGCGGCTCCTCCAGCGCCACCTTGCGCACGTCCGCCGGATCGGCCGGAACCCAGCCCGGCCCGTCGAGCCACACTTCGGCCCGGCAGTGCTGCGCCTTGGTGATGGTCTCGGAATTGGCGCCGAGGCTCTTGTAACCGAAGCGCGAGGGCGCGACCCGGATGCCGTAGATGTCGCGCGCCGGAACGCCGACCGCGCGCACCAGCCCCACGAACAGCGCGTTGAGATCGGCGCACTTGCCGCCGAGGTTGCCGCTTTCCAGCATGGAGGCCACGTCGCCAAGGCCGCAGCCGCGCACCTTGGCGTCCCGGAAGGTGTTCGCGACCACCCACTCGTAGATCGCTCTGACCTTCTCCCTGTCGGTCGCCGCGCCGCCGACGATGGAAAGCGCGGTCTTGCGCACGACGCCATCGGTGGGGATCAGCTCGGTGGCGGCGAGATAGGCTTCACGGTCGGCGGAGGACAAGGCCGGCGCGCCCGTGGCCGCGAGGTCGACGCTGCGATCGCGGGTCGCGACCCGGCTCACCACCGCGAGCTTCGGCGCCTCGGCGCCCTCGCGCCATTCCGCCTGCACCAGACCGGCGCCGCCCTCCACCAGCTTCGCCTGCGCGGCGTTGCCGTCGAAGCTGGAGCCTTCCGGCCGGGTCCAGTCGTCGGCGCGGAAGTTGGCGGTCGGAACCCACACCCTGGCCGCACCCTTTGTCGGCGGAAGCTCCACCTCGGTGCGGATTTCGAACGTGCGCCAGGCGCCGGGTTTGGGAGCGAACGCGGGGGCGCCCTGCGCCCGGCCGATGGTCGGAACGGCGGCCAGCGCCGCCGCGGCGACGCCGCTCTGCAGCAGGGTTCTGCGGTCCATCATCTCGTCTCGTCCTTCCTGTTCGTCGACGGTCTGCGCCGTCTTGGCTTCGATCTCATTCCGGATGCGCCTCGAGTCCCGTGACAGCCTCGACGGTCGCGGGCGCGCGCCAGTCCACGGGGCCGCTCGCCACCCGCGCCACGGCGCCGCCCGGCGCGAGCGCGATCGTGGTCGGCAGAACCTTGACGCCGAGCGCCCGCGCAGCGCCCCGGTCCTCGTCCACGGCGACGGGAAAGCCGAGCCCGAACGGCTCCACGAAGCGGGCCACCCGAGATGCAGGCTCGCCCACGTCGACGCCGATCACCGTGATCCGCTCCCCGTGCTCGGCCGCGAAGCGGGCCAGCTCCGGCAGCTCCACCCGGCAGGGCGCGCACCATGTGGCGAAGAAGTGTAACAGCACAGTCCGGTCGGGCCGAGCCTTCAGCGCAAGCGTGGCGCCGTCGAGCGCCGGACGCTCAAGCGTCGCGGCGGGGGCCGGCGCCGGGGGCGCGAACGGCGAAAAGGCGATCTCCTCCGCGGACGCGACGGCGGCGCCCGCCAGCGCGATCAGCGGCGTCAGCAACGCCAGCGGGCGGAAAGATCGGATCGCCGTCACGCGGCAGGCTCCTGCTCCCGGACAGCCCATCGGCTGCGGTCAATTGTCACGATGGGGCGAGGACGGCGCCCGGTCAACGCCGCAGCCCCGCGATCCGAGCAATCGTGATCGGCGCGTTCGGCCCTGCGGCGGAGGATGCGGCGGGGCTGCGGCCCGTATATGGTCGCGCGCCCGTTCCATACTCCTTCCGCACTCTTTCCGCCGAGACCGCCCTGATGACCGTGACGTTCGCCGACGTGGAGGCCGCCGCCCGGCTGCTGGAAGGGGCCGTGTCGCCCTCGCCCATGCTGGCGGCGCCGAAACTTTCCGCGCTCACCGGCGCGGACGTGCGGGTGAAGTACGAGAACTTCCACGTCACCAACGCCTTCAAGGAACGCGGCGCGGTCTCCAAACTGTCGCGGCTGACGCCGGGGGAGCGCGCCCGCGGCGTCATCGCCATGTCGGCGGGCAACCACGCCCAGGCTGTCGCCTACCACGCCACCCGGCTCGGCATTCCCTCCACCATCGTGATGCCGGACACCACGCCGCATGTGAAGGTGGCGGCCACCCGCGGCTTCGGCGCCGAGGTGGTGCTGGACGGCGAGACCGTGGCCGAGGCGCAGGTGCGCGCCAGCGCCATCGCGCTGGAGCGCGGCCTCACCTTCGTTCACCCTTACGACGACCCCTACGTGATCGCGGGCCAGGGCTCCATCGCCATGGAGATGCTGGCCGCCGATCCCGACCTCGACTGTCTGGTCGTGCCGATCGGCGGCGGCGGGCTGATCTCCGGCATGGCGATCGCGGCCAAGGCGATCAAGCCGGAGATCGAGGTGATCGGCGTCGAGGCCGCGCTCTATCCCGCCATGTGGAACGCGCTGCGCGGCGAGGAGCTGCCGGTGGGCGGGCCGACGCTCGCCGAAGGCATCGCGGTCAAGAACGTGGGCGTGCTGACGCGGGAGATCGTGGCCCGGCTGGTGGACGACATCGTGCTGGTGTCGGAAGCGGAGCTGGAGCGGGCGGTGAACGCCTACCTGATCCACCAGAAGACGCTGGCCGAGGGCGCGGGCGCCGCGGGCCTCGCCGCCCTGTTCGCCCAGCCGGCCCGCTTCGCCGGCCGCAAGGTCGGCCTCGTGCTCTGCGGCGGCAACATCGACCCGCGCATCCTCGCCTCGATCATGGTGCGGGAGCTGGAGCGCGACCAGAAGATCCTGGCCTTCCGCATGACCATCGCGGACCGGCCGGGCATGCTGGGCCTGATCTCGGGCAAGCTCGGCGAGCTCGGCGCCAACATCATCGAGGTGCATCACCAGCGCCAGTTCCTCGACGTGCCCGCCAAGGGCGCCACGCTGGACGTGACGGTGGAGACCCGCGACCACGCCCATGCGGAGGCGATCCTCGCCGCGTTCCGGGAGATCGGGCTGCCCTGCCGCAGGCTCGACAGCGGGGCCGGCGGCTGATCGAAAGTCGGAATCGCTTGGGTTCCGGCGCGGCCTTGCCTATAAGGACGGCACGCCGCGAACGCCCGGATCGCCGGGCGGCGCTTCTGATCGACCCCCGCAACGGCTCGCTTTTGACCCCGGTCGTCTTCGTCCTCAACGGTCCCAACCTGAACCTCCTCGGCCTGCGCGAGCCCGCCATCTATGGCGCCGGCACGCTGGCCGACCTTGAGGAGCTGTGCCGCGCTTCCGGTTCGCGGCTGGGCCTGACCGTGGACGTGCGCCAGTCGAACCACGAAGGCGATCTGGTGGACTGGATTCAGGAGGCGCGGACGGCGGCGCAGGGCATCGTGCTGAACGCCGGCGCCCTGACCCACACCTCCGTGGCCATCCACGACGCGCTGCGCGCCGTAGGCGTTCCCGCGATCGAGGTTCACCTGAGCAACGTGCACGCCCGCGAAAGCTTCCGTCACCACTCCTACGTGTCTCCGGTCGCGGCCGGCGTCATCGTGGGGTTAGGGCCCGACGGCTATGACTTCGCGCTCCAGGCCCTCGCCCGCCGCATCGCGCGGCCCGACCCATCATCCGAGCCGATCACGGCGTGATCCCGCCCGTCGGAGAGCGACATCCCATGAGCAAGCCCACCGCCAAATCCTCCATCGACCCGGAGCTGATCCGCGAACTCGCGAAGCTGCTCTCCGAGAGCGACCTCAGCGAGATCGAGGTCGAGGTCGAGGACCTTCGCATCCGCGTCGCCCGCCATGTTCAGGCGCAGGCCACCGTCTACGCGCCGGCGCCCGTCGCCTCGGTCCCGGCTACCCAGCCCGCGCCGTTCGCGGCGGAGCCGGCCGCGAACGATCCCGCCAAGAACCCGGGAGCGGTGACATCGCCCATGGTCGGCACCGCCTATCTCGCGCCCGAGCCCGGCGCGAAGGCCTTCGTCGAAGTCGGCTCGTCCGTCCGTCAGGGCCAGACCCTGCTGATCGTCGAAGCCATGAAGACCATGAACGCCATCCCCGCGCCCAAGTCCGGCGTGGTGCGCGAGATTCTGATCACCGACGGCCAGCCGGTTGAGTTCGGCGAACCCCTTCTGATCGTGGATTGATCCGGCGATGCCGAACATCCAGAAGGTCCTGATCGCCAACCGCGGCGAGATCGCGCTGCGCATCCTGCGCGCCTGCAAGGAGCTCGGCATCGCCACCGTCGCGGTGCACTCCACCGCCGACGCCAACGCCATGCATGTGCGGCTCGCGGACGAGAGCGTCTGCATCGGGCCGCCCGCCGCCCGCGACAGCTATCTGAACATCCCGTCGCTGCTGGCCGCGGCCGAGATCACCGGCGCGGATGCGGTCCATCCCGGCTACGGCTTCCTGTCCGAGAACGCGCGCTTCGCGGAAATCCTCGAGGAGCACGGCCTGGTGTTCATCGGGCCGAAGCCCGAGCACATCCGCATCATGGGCGACAAGATCGCCGCCAAGCAGACCGCCAAGAGACTCGGCATCCCGGTGGTGCCCGGCTCCGACGGCGGCGTCACCGACGACGACGAGGCCCGCCGGGTCGCTGAGGGCATCGGCTTCCCCGTGCTGGTGAAGGCCGCCTCTGGCGGCGGCGGCCGCGGCATGAAGGTGGCGATGACCGCCGACGACCTGTCCGAGGCGCTTCAGACCGCCCGCTCCGAGGCCAAGGCCGCCTTCGGCGACGACGCGGTCTATCTGGAGAAGTACCTCATCCACCCGCGCCACATCGAGGTGCAGGTGCTGGGCGACGGCGAAGGCGCCGCGATCCATCTGGGCGAGCGCGACTGCTCGCTGCAGCGCCGGCACCAGAAGGTGTGGGAGGAAGCCCCCTCGCCCGCGCTTACTCCGGAAGAGCGTGAGACCATCGGCGAGACCGTCGCCAACGCCATGCGCGAGCTGAAGTACCGCGGCGTCGGCACGATCGAATTCCTGTATGAGAACGGCGAGTTCTACTTCATCGAGATGAACACCCGCATCCAGGTGGAGCATCCGGTGACGGAGATGATCACCGGCATCGACCTGATCAACGAGCAGATCCGCATCGCCAGCGGCGCGCGGCTCTCGATCGCCCAGGAGGACGTGACCTTCCGCGGCCACGCCATCGAATGCCGGGTGAACGCCGAGAACGCCGAGACCTTCCGGCCCTCCCCCGGCCGCATCGAGTATTACCACGTGCCGGGCGGCCTCGGCGTGCGCGTCGATTCCGCCGCCTATCAGGGCTATTCGATCCCGCCGAACTACGACAGCATGATCGGCAAGCTCATCGTCCACGGCCGCAACCGCGCCGAATGCCTGATGCGGCTGCGCCGGGCGCTGGACGAGTTCGTGGTGGACGGCGTGGACACCACGCTGCCGCTGTTCCGCCGGCTGGTGCGCAACCCGTCCATCCAGGACGGCGATTACGACATCCACTGGCTGGAGACCATGCTGGCGGAGACCGCCGGCGGCGGCGGCGAGGCTTAAGCGCCTCAGGAGGGCGGACCGGGCAGGCGATGACGCGGGTCAACGACGTGCTGGTGGAGATCACGCCGGAGGTTCTGCTGAAGGCCTACGCCTGCGGCATCTTCCCGATGGCCGACAGTGCGGACGATCCGGGCCTGTTCTGGATCGAGCCGGAACTCCGGGGCGTGATTCCGCTGGACGGGTTCCGCATCTCCTCCCGCCTCGCCCGCACCGTGCGCTCGGACCTGTTCGAGATCCGGGTCGACACCGCGTTCGAGGCGGTGATGGACGGCTGCGCCGCGCCCGCGCCCGACCGGCTCAAGACGTGGATCAACGGCCGCATCCGTCGGCTTTACGGCGATCTCCACGCCATGGGCCACGGCCACAGCGTGGAGGCGTGGCGCGACGGGCGGCTGGTGGGCGGGCTCTACGGCGTCAGGCTGGGCTCGGCCTTCTTCGGCGAGAGCATGTTCCACACCGAGCGCGACGCCTCCAAGGTGGCGCTGGCGCATCTTGTGGCCCGGCTGCGGCGCGGCGGCTTCCGTCTGCTCGACACCCAGTTCGTGACCGACCACCTGCGCTCCTTCGGAGCGATCGAGGCCCCGAAGCGGGCCTATCACCGCATGCTGGACGAGGCGCTCGCCCACGACGCGGACTTCTTCTGCTGGCCGAAGGGCCGCCCGGTCACGGGCGCGGAGGCGCTTGCCGAGCTGTAAGCCTTCGGTAACCACGCCAGCGGAAACTCGGGGGGTCGCGCCCAAGGCGCCGCCTGTGCGAGTACCGCCGATGAACGCTCACTACCGCCGCGCGTCTCTGGTCGTCGAGGACGACCGTTCGGCCACGTTCTGGTCGTCGCGCCGGCCGACCATCGACCTGATCCCCGAACCGTCCCTGCTCCACCGCCTGCGTCCCGCCCTGCCCTACGCCGCCGCGGCGATCGCGGTCGCCGCCATGGTCACGGGCGCCGCGACGCTCGCGACCACGCCGATGATGACCGACGGCGTCGAGGATGTGGCGGCGCTGGACGCCCGCGCCATGGGGCTCGCCGCCGCGCTGGACCCCACCGGCCAGAACGAGCGCGACGCCGCCATGGACCGCAAGGTCGCCAAGATGCAGGCGGAGATGACGCGGCTGCGCCGGGCGCTGGATCAGTCGAAGAAGGGCCAGGCCGCGCTCGCCAAGACCGCGGCGGGACAGGAGGAGGTCAAAGGTCTCAAGGCCCGGATCGCCGAACTGGAGAAGACGCTCGACGCCTCGCGTCAGGCCTCCGCGGGCAAGATCGACGAGCTGACGAAGATGGTCGAGGCCGCCAGGGCGCAGGCCGCGACCGTGGAGACCGCCAAGGCCGAGCCCGTGAAGCCAGCCGAAAGCCCGCAGCTCGCCGATCTGCGAGACCGGGTTGAGAAGATCGAGAAGGCGTCCGCCGCCACCGTCGCGGACGCGGGCGCCAAGGCCTCCGATCCCGAGACCACCGGCAGCGTCGCGCCGGCCGATCCCTCGAGCTCGATCGTGAAGAACTGGACCGTGCTCGAGGTGCGGGACGGCGTCGCCCGGCTCGACGGCCGCCACGGCCTGATCGAGGTGAAGCGCGGCGACGACACGCCGGAGTTCGGCCGCGTCCGCGCCGTGGAGCGCCGGGACGGCCGCTGGGTGGTGGTCACCGAGCGCGGCCTCGTCCTCCAGCGCCCCTGAGCGCAGACGACGGTCAGTCCTTCGTCTTCGCCGCCTTCTTCGCCTTCTGAGCGGCGCGCAGGGACGCGGCGCGGCCCGGCTTCGTCACCTGCCGCGACCGGGCGATCGCGAGCGCGTCCGCCGGCACGTCCTCCGTCACCACGCTGCCGGTTCCCACATAGGCGCCGTCGCCCACCGTCACCGGCGCGATCAGCGCGGTGTTCGAGCCGATGAAGGCGTCGGCGCCGATGTCGGTGCGGAACTTGGACACGCCGTCGTAATTGCAGGTGATGGTTCCGGCGCCCAGATTGGCGCGCGCGCCGACGCGGGCGTCGCCCACGTAAGTGAGGTGGTTGAGCTTGGCGCCCTCCTCCACCTGGGCGTTCTTCACCTCGACGAAGTTGCCGACCTTGGCGCCCGCGCCGAGCCTGGTCCCCGGCCGCAGCCGCGCGAACGGGCCGACCGAGACGCCGGGTCCGACCTCGGCCCCCTCCAGATGGCTGAAAGCGTGGATCACAGCGCCGTCGGCCACGGAGACGCCGGGGGCGAACACCACGTTCGGCTCCACCATGACGTCGCGGCCGAGGGCGGTGTCGTGGGAGAAGAACACCGTCTCCGGCGCGATCAGGGTGGCGCCGCCCTCCAGCGCCGCGGCGCGCAGGCGGTTCTGGAACGCCGCCTCCACGGCGGCGAGCTGCGCGCGGGTATTGACGCCCTGCACCTCCGCCTCCGGCGCGGCCTCCACCGCCACCACGAGGCCCGACCTCACCGCCACCTCCACCACGTCGGTGAGATAGAACTCGCGCTTGGCGTTCTGGTCGCCGATGCGGTCGAGCAGGTCGAGCGCATGGGCGCCAGACAGCGACATCAGCCCGCCATTGGACAGGCGGATGGCGCGCTCTGCGTCGGTGGCGTCCTTCTCCTCGCGGATCGCCACCAGATTGGCGCCCTCGGAGATCAGCCGGCCGTAGCCGGTGGGGTCCTGCGCCTCGAAGCCCAGCACCGTCACGCCGGCGCCGCGGGCGAGCGGCGCCCGCAGGCGCCTCAGCGTCTCGGCCCGCACCAGCGGCGTGTCGCCATAGACGATCAGCACGTCGTCATAGCCCTCCGCCAGCGCCTCGCGGGCGGCGAGCACGGCGTGGGCGGTGCCCCGGCGCTCCTCCTGCACATAGACGCGGGCCTCGGGGGCGAGCCGTTTCGTCTCCGCCGCCACGTCCTCCCGGCCCGGTCCAACGACCACCGCCAGCGCCTCGGAGCCCGCGTCCCGCGCCGCCGCCAGCACATGGCCGAGCAGCGACCGGCCCGCGGCGCGGTGCAGCACCTTCGGCAGGTCGGAGCGCATGCGCGTGCCCTCGCCGGCCGCAAGCACGATGGTGAGGCAACGGCGGGCGGCGGAGGCGGTCATAAGCGGTCCCGGATCTTCGGCGTGGCGGCGCGCCCGCTGAATCAGGACGCGGAGGAACCTTGGCCGCAATTCGCCACGCCCCGCAACCTCGCGCGACGATGGATTTCCACGCGGTCGATCATCCGACTCAGGTATCGTCCGCGCACCAATGTTTTCTCCCCGGCATCGGCGGAGCCGCATGCCGCCATCGGGATCCGCGCGTGACCCACGACCCCCTTCCCGACCCCTATGACGTCGTCCACCGGCTCGACCGGCCGACGCCGCCCATGGTGTGGGGCGTGGTGATGGCCGCGGCGCTGGCCGCCGCCGGCTTCGCGGCGTTCCGCGGCGCCGGCCACGAGGACGCCGTGGCGGACGCTTCGGCGCAGCAGGTGGAGCGGCTGGAGCGCGAGGTGCGACGCATCGCAGCGGAGCGCGACGATCTTTCCCGCCGCATGGCCTTGCTCGAACGCGGCGTCGGCGAGATGAAGATCGCCGCCATCGCCCAGCGCCCGACGGACACCACAGGCTCGATCGGCGCCGGCGCCGGGGCGTTCGCGCTGGCGCTCGGCGTGGAGATGTCGACGGATGCGGCGCGCCGCCGCTGGAGCGCCCTGGGCGCCCGCTATCCCCGCGCGCTCTCGGGGCTGTCGCTTCGGCTGGCCCGGCGTCCGGGCGGCGCGGTGGAGCTGCTGGCGGGTCCCTTCGCCACCTCTGAGGCGGCCGGCAGGGCCTGCGTCGAACTCGCCGGGCCGGCGACGCCCTGCGGCGCGGCCCCCTTCACCGGCGAGCCGATCGAGAAGCTGTGATTTTCGCCCCAGGCTTCGGCCGTGAGCGATATTTCGGCGCCGGCGCATTGGAAATCATCCCTGTCTGCAGCATTATTCAGGCCTCGTCTCAATGTCGAATGGCTCTCAGACGGGCGGTGACGCCCGTGTCTTTCATCGCCCATGAACCGTCGCAGCTTCCTCGCAGGCGCGCTCGCCGCGCCCATGATCGCCACGGCCCGCGCGCAGGACGCGCCGAAGCCCGACGCGCCGCCGCCTCCGCCGGACCTGTTCGCGGAGAACGCGCCGTTCTCGCGGGAGGCGCTGGACGAGACCGCGCGCCTGCTGTCGACCCGGCCCTATGAGGCGCCGGCGAGCCAGCTTCCCAACGGCTACGCCGATCTGGCGCAGGACGTGTTCCGCTCCATCAGGACCGCGCCCGGCCGCTCCATCTGGGCGCAGGACAATCGCGGCGTCACCGTGGACCTGCTGCCGGGCGGCTGGATCTACCGCTCGCCGGTGCGCGTCTCCCTGATCGAGGACGGCAAGGTCCGGCCGGCGCCGAACGACGCCTCGTGGTTCGACTTCGGGCGCGCCCCCCCGCCGCCCGCGGACAGGCCGTTCCCGTTCTCCGGCATCTCCGCGAGCGCCGCCATCGACGCGCAAGGCGCGCTCCGGGAGTTCGCCCAGTTCCAGGGCGGCGCCATCTTCCGCGCTCTGGCGCGGGGCCAGGTGTTCGGCGCCTCCGCCCGCGGCCTCGCCATCGACACCGGCGAGCCCAACGGCGAGGAGTTCCCGCTGTTCCGCGCTCTCTGGGTGGAGCGTCCGCAGGCCGCCGCCAACACGCTGGAGGTCTACGCCCTGCTCGACAGCCGCCGGGTGACCGGCGCCTACCGCCTGACGCTGCGGCCGGGCGAGATCACCGTAGTCGACGTGGAGTTCACGCTGTTCCCGCGGGAGGAGCTTGGCCATGTGGGCGTGGCGCCCATGACCTCCACGTTCTATTTCGGCCCGAACGACCGCGCCGGCGTCGATGACGTCCGCGGCCGGGCGCACCGTTCCGAGGGCCTGCAGATCTGGAACGGCGGCGGCGAATGGATCTGGCGTCCGCTGTCCAACCCGACCGAGCTTCAGATCAGCGTGTTCACGGACAGAAATCCCCGCGGCTTCGGCCTGCTGCAGCGGCAGCGCGCCTTTCCGGCCTACAACGACCTCAACCGCCGCTACGACCGCATGCCGAGCGCCTGGGTGGAGCCGATCGGCGACTGGGACGAGGGCCAGTTCCAGCTGCTCGAGATCCCGACCGAGTCCGACGTCAACGAGAACATCTACTGCTACTGGCGGCCCAAGGCCCCGTTGAAGCCGGGCGAGCGTTTCTCCCGCGCCTATCGCCTGCACTGGTGCTGGACGCCGCCCGACCGGCCCGCGGGCGCGGTGTGCGCGGGCACCTATTGCGGCGCGGCCGGCGGGCGGCGGCGCCGCTTCGTGGTGGATTTCGCAGGCGACGCCGTGGCCGACCCGAACCGGGCCGCGCAGATCCGCCCCATGGTGAGCGCGACGGTCGGCCAGATCCGCGATCCGCAAGGCCGCCACAATCCCGAGATCAAAGGCTACCGCGTCACCTTCGACCTTGATCCTGGCAACGAGGAGCTGAGCGAGCTGCGCATGGTGCTTGAAGCCGACGGAAAGCCGGTCAGCGAGACCTGGCTGTATCGATGGACCGCATGACGACGGACGCCGAACCGCTCCGGGCCGCCGCGCCCGAAACGCCCTTCACGCCCGCGCTGCCGCCCGAACGGCCGCTGGAGATGCCGGCCCAGCCGCTGAAGAGCTGGTCGAAGGATCAGGTCCGGCCGCTCGCGAACCCCGCCGGCTGGCGGACGCCCGTCTTCAGCCGGCTCGTGGTGGCGGCGGTCACGCTCGCCACCGTCGTCATCGGCGCCTCGCAGATGTACCGGGTGGTCGAGGTCGGCGGCGTCACCGTTCTCGAATGGGCGCTGCTCGTCCTGTTCGTGGTCAATTTCTCCTGGATCGCGCTCGCCTTCGCCAGCTCCATCGTGGGTTTCGGCGCCCTGTTCGGCCGCGCGGCGCTGAAGCAGCCGGAGCTGCCGGCCACGCTGTCGTCCCGCACCGCGGTGGTGATGCCGATCTACAACGAGCAGCCGAGCCGGGTGTTCGGCGCGGTGGGCGCGGTCGCCGAGGACATCCGCCGCCTCGGCTTCAACCCGCATTTCGACTACTTCCTGCTCTCCGACACCACCGATCCCGACGTGTGGATCGCGGAGGAGAAGGCGTTCCTGCTGCTGCGCGCGCAGCTCGGGCCGGACATCAACCTCTATTACCGCCACCGCGCCAAGAACCACCGCCGCAAGGCCGGCAACATCGAGGACTTCGTCGTCCGCTGGGGCGGCGCGTATGATCATATGCTGATCTTCGACGCCGACAGCCTGATGACCGGCCATGCGGTGATCGCGCTCGCCTCCGCCATGGAGAACGACCCGGACGCCGGCATCATCCAGACCCTGCCGCTGGTCATCAACCGCAACACGCTGTTCGCCCGGCTGCAGCAGTTCGCGAGCCGGGTCTACGGGCCGGTGATCGCCGCCGGCATCTCGGTCTGGTACGGCCGCGACGGCAACTACTGGGGCCACAACGCCATCATCCGCGTGCAGGCCTTCGCGGAAGGCGCCGGCCTGCCGGACCTGCCCGGCAAGCCGCCCTTCGGCGGGCTGATCCTGTCCCACGACTTCGTGGAGGCGGCGCTGATCCGCCGCAAGGGCTGGGCGGTCTACATGCTGCCCCGGATCGAAGGCTCCTACGAGGAGAGCCCGCCGTCGCTGATCGACGTGGGCCAGCGCGACCGGCGCTGGTGCCAGGGCAACCTGCAGCATTCGGCCCTGCTCACCACCCGCGGCCTGCATCCGCTGTCCCGGCACCACTTCCTGAACGGCATCTTCTCCTATCTGGCCTCGCCGTTCTGGATGTTCATGCTGCTCTGCGGCCTCGCGCTCGCCCTGCAGGCGAACTTCATCCGGCCGGAATACTTCACCGACGAGTTCTCGCTGTTCCCGGCCTGGCCGCGCTTCGACGCCGAACGCGCGCTTCAGCTGTTCGGCGCCACCATGGCGATCCTGATCGCGCCCAAGCTGTTCGGCCTGATCATCCACCTGATGGACGGCCCGGCCCGGCGCGCGGGCGGCGGCTTCATCCGCATCATCGTCTCGGCGGTGATCGAGATCATCATGTCGTCGCTGATCGCGCCGGTGATGATGCTGGTGCAGTCCGGCTCGGTGTTCCAGATCCTGCTGGGTCAGGCCACCGGCTGGAACCCCCAGCGGCGCGACGACGGCTCGATCCCCTTCTCCGACATCGTGCGCCGGCACCGCTGGCACACCGCGCTCGGCGTGGTGACGTTGATCACCGCGCTGATGATCGCGCCGTCGCTTGCGGGCTGGATGTCGCCCACCATCGCGGGCCTGCTGATGGCGATCCCGCTGTCGTGGCTCTCCGGCCATCTGGGCTCGGGCCTCGCGCTGAAGCGACTCGGCCTGCTGCTGATTCCCGAGGAGACCAAAACGCCGGAGATCGCGGCGCTCGCCCGCGAGAGCGGCCGCAAGCTGGCGGAGGCGGGCTCCGACAACGTGGACGGGCTCGCGGCGCTGCACGCCGATCCCGCCTTCTTCGAGGCGCATGAGCGCATGCTGCCTCCGGCGCCCCGCCGCCCCCGCGGCGCGATCGAGGCCGACCGGGTCATCGCCGGCGCCAAGCTGTCCGAGGCGGAGACGCTGGCCGAAGCGCAGAGCTGGCTGACGCCGAAGGAGCGCGCCATCGTGCTGCACGACCGCGCTTTGCTCGATCTGCTGGCGCGCCTGCCGGCGGCGGAGGCGGGCGATCGGCCATGATCCGTCCGACCGGGCGCTTCGTAGAAAAAGTTCGTGCGAACGGAACCTTCCCGCGGAGGCGGCGTTCTAACCGGCGTAAACCCTCCGCGGGCGTTTTCCGACCCCGTAACTGAACTCTCTTCAATCCCCAGCCGCCCGCGCCCCGGGCGGCTTTTTTTTTGGCCCGCCCCGTCAGACCTCAAGCGCCGCTTCGAAGGACAGGAAGCCGATCAGGTCGCCCTCGCGCACCTCCGCCCGTCCGGCGGGAATGACCGCGAGCCCCTCCGCAGCGATCAGGGGCGCGAGCCGGGCGGAGCCGCCGCGGCCGAGCTTCCTCACCCGAGGCAGCCCGCCGGGTCCCACGCCGTCCAGCACCGCAGGCGCGAACTCCGTGCGGCCTCCGGGCCCCTTCTGGGCGAAGCCCGCCTCCACGGACAGCGGACGCAGCGGACGCGCCTCGACGCCCGCGAGCCGCTCCAGGACCACGCGTCCGATCAGCATGTGGCCCACGAGCGCGGCGAACGGGTTGCCCGGCAGCCCAACCAGCGCCGCCCGCCCCACCCGGCCGGCGACGATGGGCTTGCCCGGCTTGATCGCCACCCTGGCGAGGCCGAGCGTTCCGCCCGCCGCGGCGACGGCGCCCGCGAGATGGTCCTCGTCGCCGACGGAGGTGGCGCCGCTGGTCACGATCACGTCGCAGCGCGCGCCGGCCTGTTCGAGCAGCGCCGTCAGGGCCTCGGGCTCGTCCGGGCCGACGCCGAGGTCCACGACGTCGTAGGCCGGCCGGGCGAGGATGCCCGCCAGCATGGGGCGGTTGGCGTCGTAGATGCGGCCGGGCCGGAGCGGCGCGCCGGCTTCGGTGAGTTCATCGCCGGTGGAGAGCAGCCCCACCACCACGCGACGCCGGACCAGGGCGCGGCTGACGCCCGCCGCCGCCAGAATGGCGAGGTGACGACCGTCCATCGCCGCGCCAGCCGGAACCAGCACGTCGCCCTCCGCCACGTCCTCGCCCCGGCGGCGCACGTTGGCCCCCTCCTCCAGCGCCGCGCGAAGCGTGATGTCGTCGCCCTCTCGCGTCACCCGCTCCTGCATCACCACGGCGCGGGCGCCGGGCGGCAGCGGCGCGCCGGTGAAGATGCGCACCGCCTCGCCGGGCGCGAGCGCGTCGCGCAGGCCCTCCGAGCCCGCGGCGAGCCGCCCGCGCAGCACATGGCGCAGGCGGGCGGGATCGGCCACGGCGTAACCGTCCATGGCGGAATGATCGAACGGCGGCAGCGGCGTCGGGCTCGCCACCGGCCCGGCCAGCACCCGGCCGCGCAGCTCCGCGAACGCAAGCTCCTCAACGCCCACCGGCCCGCCGACCAGCGCCGCCGCCTGCGCCCGCGCGCTCTCGATGTCGAGCAGGCCGGGATCGGCGCAGATGTCGGTGAACGCCGCGTCGGTCACGCGTCGGTCTCGTCGATGCGCATGCGCCGGCCCCGTCGGTCGAAGAAGGCGCCCTCGTTCAGCGCCAGACGGTCGTCGTCGATCATGGCCTCCATACGCCGCAGCTCGATCCGCGCCAGCGGCTCCTCCAGCGGCCCGCCGGCGGAGGAGCGCCCGATGAAGAACGCCGCGCCGTCCCACGCGCCGGGGGCGGTGGCGAACATGCGGCGCACCGCAGTCCACTCCACCTCGTCGCCGATGACGTGAAAGAAGGTGGAGGCCACCGGCGCCGCGTCGCGCTCGGATATCTCCACCAGCACGGTCAGCGCCGTGAAGGCTCCGCCTCGAGCGAATTCGGCCTTCACCCAGTCGTCGAAATCAAGCGTCGCGCCGGCCATGGAGCCCACAGGAAGAGGGTGGACGGAAAGGGGGACGAAAAGCGCCGGCGAACCTCGCGATCTCAGGCGCTTAAGCGGGCCCCGTCTGCGCGGCATACAGGGTTCGCCCGGCGATCTCAAATGGCGCGTGCGGCGCCGGGCTTTGCGCGGGGGCGGCGCGCCGGAGGCTAGAAGTGGTTCCAGCTCCCGCGCTGGAAGATCATCTCCCGGCCGTGGCGCTCCACGCGCACGGCCGAGCCTTCGGTGAGCACGCCGATGTCCGCCACCCGCACGCCGAGCGAGATCGCCTCGGCCTCGAAGGCCTCCGCGTCCTCCGGGTCGATGGCGAGCAGGATCTCGTAGTCGTCGCCGCCGGTGAGCGCGGAGCCGAGCGCCGGAGGATCGAGCCGGGCGGCGCGCGCCACGCCCGAGGACAGCGGCACCCGCACCGCGTCGATCACCGCGCCCACGCGGGAGGCCTCCGCGAGCTTGCGCACGTCGCCGATCAGCCCGTCCGACACGTCCATGGAGGCCGTTCCATAGGCGCCCACCACGCTTGCCAGCGCCACCCGCGGCTCGGGCAGCAGGTAGCGGTCGAGCAGCGCCTCCTTCTCGGCGCGGCTCAGGTCCCACAGCCGGCCGAGCCGTTCGTCCTGCCGCAGCATCAGGCCGAGCGCGGCGTCGCCGATGGTGCCGGTGACGTAGAGCCGCTGCCCCGGCGCGGCGCCGTCCCGGCGGGGCACATGGCCCTCCGCCGCGTGGCCGAAGGCGGTGATGGAGATGACGAGCCCGCCGGGAGAGCGCACCGTGTCGCCGCCGAGCAGCGAGACGCCGAACTCCTCCTGGTCGATGGCGAGGCCTTCGGAGAAGGCTTCGAGCCAGTCCTCGTCCCACACGTCCGGCAGGGCGAGCGTGACCAGATAGCCCGTGGGCCGGGCGCCCTTGGCGGCGAGGTCGGACAGGTTCACCCGCAGCGCCTTGCGCGCCACGGCGTCAGCGGGATCGTCGGGGAAGAAATGCACGCCCGCCACCACCGCGTCGGTGGTGACCACCAGCTCCTTGCCGAAGGCGTGGGGAATGGTGGCGGCGTCGTCGGTGAGGCCCGCCGCCCCCGGCGCGGTGGCGAGCGGGCGGAAATAGCGGGCGATGAGCCCGAATTCGTCCAGCCGGCCGCTCACGCCAGCGCCGGCTTCACGCCGTAGACCCGGTCGGCGCGCTGCTCGAAGGCCTCGGCGTAGCGGCGGAACACCCGTTCGAAGGCGGCGCCCACCAGCATGGACAGGGTGCGGCTGCGCAGCTCCCAGTCGATGAAGAACCGCACCTCGCAGCCGCCCTCGGGCCGAGGCTCGAACGACCAGCGGTTCTCCAGATGGCTGAACGGGCCGTCGAGATAGGCGACGGTGATGGTCCGCGTCTCGCGGTCGAGCGTCACCTTGCTGGTGAAGGTCTCGCGGAACACCTTGTACGCCACCGTCATGTCGGCGATCAGCACCGGCCGCTGGTCGCCCTCCGTCCGGGAGCGCACCTTCAGCGCCTCGCACAGCGGCAGGAACAGCGGATATTTCTCCACGTCGGCCACGAGGTCGAACATCTCGTCGGCGGAATGGGACACGCGGCGGGAGGTGCGGAAGCTCGGCATCGGTCTCGTGAGCGTCAGGCGCGGAAGGAACTCAAGCCATATAGGGGCTCGCCGCCCGCTTGTCGCCTCACGCGGGGCCAGCCCGGCGGGCCCATTCTCCGAACACGGCGAGCGCGTCGTCGAGCGGAACGTGCTCGCAGCGGATGCGGCGGCGGTCCAGCGGGCGGGCCACCTCCTCGTAGAGCGCGGCGTCGTCGAAGCCGAAACGGGCGGCGTCGTCCCGGCTGTTGGCGAACACCACCCGGTCGAGCCGGGCCCAGAAGATGGCGCCGAGGCACATGGGGCACGGCTCGCAGGAGGCGTAGATCACGTGGCCGGACAGGTCGAAACGGCCGAGCGCCTGGGCCGCGCGGCGGATGACGACCACCTCCGCATGCGCCGTCGGGTCGTTGGCGGCGAAGGTCTCGTTCCAGCCTTCCGCCACGATCTCTCCGTCCGGCGTGGCGACGATCGCCCCGAAGGGCGCGCCCTCGCCCGCCAGACTGTGGACGCGCGACAGCTCCGCCGCGCGCCGAAGAAGCTCCAGCTCGGTCATGGGATCAGGATCGTGGAGCCGGTGGTGGCGCGGCTCTCCAGCGCCCGATGGGCCTCGGCCGCTTCGCTCAAGCGATAGCTGGCGCCGATGTCCACCGTCACCGCGCCGGAGGCGATGACCGAAAACAGGTCCTCCGCCGCCGCCAGCAGCTCCGGCCGGGTGCCCACATAGTTGAATACGCTCGCCCGGGTCGCGAACAGCGAGCCCTTCTGGCCGAGCAGGCCGATGGGGAAATCTGGCACGACGCCCGAAGACTGGCCGAAGCTGACCCACAGCCCGTGGGGCTTCAGGCAGTCGAGCGAGCCGGGGAACGTGTCCTTGCCGACCGAGTCGTAGACCACGTCCGCCTTCTTCTCATGCGTCAGTTCGGCGACGCGGGCGACGAAATCCTCGGTGCGGTAGTCGATGACATGGGCGCATCCCCTGGACTTGGCGAGCGCCACCTTTTCCGGTCCGCCGGCGGTGCCGATCACGGTGGCGCCGAGATGGTTCGCCCACTGAGTCGCGATCTGGCCGACGCCGCCGGCGGCGGCGTGGAACAGGATCGTGTGCTCGGGCCCGACGCGGAACACCCGGCGCAGCAAAATCTGGGCGGTGAGGCCCTTGAGCATGGCCGCGGCCGCGACCTCGTCGCTGACGCCCTCCGGCAGCTTCACCAGCTTGTCGGCCGCGATCACCCGCTCGGTGGCGTAGCCGCCGTTGGGGCCGCCCGCATAGGCCACCCGGTCGCCGGGGGCGAGATCGGTGACGCCCTCGCCCACCGCCACCACCACGCCCGCGCCTTCCAGTCCGAGCGTGAAGGGCGCCGGCACGGGATAGAGCCCGGTGCGCTGGTAGACGTCGATGAAGTTCACGCCGATCGCCGTGTGGCGGATGTGCGCCTCGTTGGCCTTCGGCGCTGGGATGTGGATGTCCTCGAAGCTCAGCGCCTCGGGGCCGCCGGCGGCGTTGACGCGGATCGCTTTGGCCATGGACCGGCCCTCCTCACTCGGCTGCGCCGCGGAAGCCGCGGAAGCTCACGTCCGGCGCGCTGGTGTTGTGCTTCGACAGCTCGACGCGATCGAAGCGCACGTCGTCCGTCGAGGTGGACTTAAAGTCCATCACGTTCTCCGTGAACAGCCCCCCGTCCATGCGCCACACCACGCGGGCGGTATCGGCGTTGTCGGGGGTCACGAACATGGAGCGGATGCCGGCGAAGGGCGCCTGCTTGTCCGAGGCCGCCGGGAGGCCGTCCAGCTTCACCGCGAGGCCGACGCCGTCGCGCTCGGCTTTCTCCACCTTCAGCTCGCCGGTCCCGCCGCGCGCGAACTTCAGCTTGAAGACGAGGTTCTTGCCGTCGATCTCGATGCGGTCGATGTCCACGATCGGGCGGTGCTGCTCCTCGATCGGGCCGAGAAGGAACGACGTGCCGTAGGCCGCTTCCGGGAAGCGCTCCGGCGGAATCGGCTTGGCGCGCCAGTAGCCATCGAACGGATAGACGACGAGGTATTCCTGGAATGTGTCGCCGACCTTCTTCTGCACCTGGACCAGGTGGATATCGCGCTCGTCCACGTCGCCGATCACCACCTCGGCGCCCCTGGCCCGCCAGGACACCTCATGGGTGAAGCCGAGAATGCGGGTGTCGGCGTCCTCGTAAAGCGTCAGCTTCTTCGGCTCGAACTTGAACTTCGGGTCGTCCTTCATGGCCTCGCAATGGTCGAAGTTCGGCGCGGTGTCGTCGGTCTTGAGATCGGCGAGATAGACCGGCGGCGTCACCTCGATGCGGAACGCGCGCACGCCCGGATTGGTGAGCGTGAAATAGACGTTGTCGAACTCGGCGCATTTGGTCGGGTGGCTCAGATTGTCGACCCGCGCCCGGACCAGATCGTCGGCGAAGGCCGGCGCGGCCGAGAGAAGTCCCGCCAGCGCGGCGGTGAGAAGAAGCGTTCGACGCATGCGGGGAACCCTCTGAACGGACGGGGGACCGGCGTGAAGCCGGCCCCGGACAGCGGTGGCACGGGGCGGCGCGGCGGGCAAGATCAGGACCCATGGCGGCGCGCGAAGCGAAATAGCCCCGCCCGCCGCCGCCTCAAGGTCGCGTCCCGCATCGGCGGCGATCACGATGCCGTCGCGGTGGCGTCCGGCGCCCGGCGCGCTATGGTGCCGCCGATCACAGGAGCCGGACATGACGGAGACGACGAGCGACGTGACGGTGGTGGGCGCCGGCCCCGCCGGCCTGCTGGCCGCCCTGCTCACAGCGCGGACCGGCGCGCGCACGACGCTGATCGCGCCCAAGGCGCAGCCGGATTCCCGCACCACCGCCCTGCTGGACCGCTCCATTGCGATCCTGCGCGAAGCCGGGGTCTGGGCCGAGGTGGCGGACGCCTCGGCGCCGTTGCGCAAGCTCCGGATCGTGGACGGCGGCCGCCGGCTGATCCGCACGCCGGAGGTGACCTTCGACTCGGCCGAACTCGGGCTGGAGGCCTTCGGCTGGAACGTGCCCAACGTGGCGCTGGTGGCCGCGCTGGAGCGGGCGGCCGAGGCCGAGCCGGGCCTCAGTCGCATCGAGAGCCCGGCGCTGGAGAGCCGGCCCGGCCCGGACGCGGTCGTCATCCGGCACGAGGGCGGCGCGGTGGCGTCGCAACTCGCGATCGCCGCCGACGGCCGCCGCTCGCTGCTGCGGGAGGCGGCGCGGATCGCGCTCGACCTGACGCCCCAGAACCAGACCGCGCTGGCCTTCTCCATCGCCCACAGCTCAGGCCACCACGACGTCTCCACCGAATTCCAGTGCGAGGAAGGCCCCTGCGTGCTGGTGCCCATGCCGGGCGGCTTCGCCTCCAGTGTGGTGTGGGTGGTGACGCCGGAACGGGCGGAAGCCCTGCGCGCCGAAGCGCCCACGACCTTCGCAGCGGAGCTGACGCGCCGCACCGGGCGCCTCCTGGGCGACATCCGGCTCGCCGGCCCCATCGGCGCGTTCCCGGTGGAGGTGGGCTCCGCGACGCGGCTCGCGGCGCGGCGCACGCTGCTGGTGGGGGAAGCCGGCCACGTTCTGCCGCCGATCGGCGCGCAGGGGCTCAATCTCGGGGTGCGGGACGCGGCGGCGGCGGCTCGCCAGACGGCGCTCGCCCGCGCCGAGGGGCGTGACCCCGGCGACGCCGGGGCGATGGCCGGCTATGAGCGCGACCGGGCCGGCGACGTCCACAGCCGCACGCTCGCCACCGACCTGCTCAACCGCTCGCTGCTCAGCGTCGCGCCGCCCGTGCATCTGGCGCGGGGGATCGGCCTCACGGCGCTCGCGGCTATCGGCCCGCTGCGCCGCTTCGTGATGCGGCAGGGCGTCGGCGGGTAACGCGCGGCCTCAGCCCAGAAACGCGACCAGTTCCGCGCTCACCGCCTCCGGCGCCTCGATCGCCGACAGATGCCCGACGCCCGGCAGGACCACGAGCCGCGCGTCAGGAATGGCCGCGGCCATCCGGCGTGCGTGCTCCGGCGGCGTCGGAAGATCGTTTTCGCCCACAAGCACCAGCGTCGGGCAGCGGAGGCCCGGCAGCACGGAGGCCTGCTCCGGCCGGGTCAGGATCGCCGTCATCTGGCGGGCGAAAGCGGGAGCGCCGGTCTCGAACAGCATCTCCCGCACCAGCGCCTCAAGCGCCGCGTCCCCTTCCCGCGTGAGGTCCACATAGCGGGCGAAGGTGGCCTGATGGATCGAGCCGAGCTTGTTCTTCCGCGCGGCCGCGATCAGCGTGCGGCGGCGGGCCCGGCCCTCCTCCGTGTCGGGCTCGGCGGTGGTGTCCAGCAGCGCGAGACGCGCCACCCGGTCGGGTGCCCGGCGCAGGATTTCGAACGCCACGTAGCCGCCCATGGAGAGCCCGACCAGCGCGAAGCGCTCCGGCGCCTCCGCCAGCACGGACTCCGCGATGGCGCCGATCGCGTCGTGGCGGGCGTGGTCGGCGACGCGGCATCGCCGTTCCCCAAGCGATGCGATCTGATGCGCGAACAGTCGCGCCGTGCAACCGAGGCCGGGAACGAAGACGACCGGCAGTTCTTCCGCCATGATTCCTGCTCCTCCGCCGCGATGAAACGGCGCGCAGGCCAGATCGCGCCGCCACAGAGATTGACAAAACAGCCTAGATGCCGCATCTCCGCCACAGATCGCAAGTCGCGGTGAACGATGGCGTTTTCCTGCGACGGCGCGTTTCGCGCCTCAGGTCCGATTCCGCCAGACTCGATTTCGATTTCCAAGGACGACATGACCTTTTCCGAACTCGGACTGAGCCCGAAGGTGCTCGCCGCCGTCGAGGCGTCCGGCTACACCCAGCCGACGCCGATTCAGGCCGGCGCCATTCCGCATGTGCTCGCCGGGCGCGACGTTCTGGGCATCGCCCAGACTGGAACCGGAAAGACGGCGTCCTTCACGCTGCCGATGCTGACCAAGCTGGAGCAGGGCCGCGCCCGGGCGCGCATGCCGCGCACGCTCATCCTTGAGCCGACGCGCGAACTCGCCGCCCAGGTCGAGGAAAACTTCGTCCGCTACGGCCAGAACCACAAGATCTCCATGGCGCTGCTGATCGGCGGCGTCTCGTTCGGCGATCAGGACGCCAAGCTCACCCGCGGCGTCGACGTGCTGATCGCGACTCCCGGTCGTCTGCTGGACCATTTCGAGCGCGGCCGTTTGCTCCTGACCGGCATCGAGATCCTCGTCATCGACGAGGCGGACCGCATGCTCGACATGGGTTTCATCCCGGACATCGAGCGCATCTGCAAGCTGATCCCGCCGTCGCGCCAGACGCTGTTCTTCTCGGCCACCATGCCGCCGGAAATCCAGCGCCTGACCCAGCAGTTCCTGCGCGATCCGGAGCGCGTCGAGGTGGCCCGCGCCTCCTCCGCCAACGCCTCGATCACCCAGCTTCTCGTGGCGACCGAGGACGATCCGGCCGCCAAGCGCGAAACCTTGCGCCACGTGGCTCAGGATCAGGAGAACTTCAAGAACGCCATCGTGTTCTGCAACCGTAAGCGGGACATTTCGGTGGTGCAGAAGTCGCTGGACAAGCACGGCTTCCGGGTCGCGGCGCTGCATGGCGACATGGACCAGCGCGCCCGCATGGCGGCGCTCGAAAGCTTCAAGGTCGGCGACGTGGACCTGCTGGTGGCGAGCGACGTGGCCGCCCGCGGCCTCGACATTCCGGACGTGAGCCACGTCATCAACTACGACGTGCCGATCCACCCCGAGGACTACGTTCACCGCATCGGCCGCACGGGCCGCGCCGGCCGCACCGGCGTGGCCATCACCCTGGTCGCGCCTTCGGACGGCAAGCATCTGGACGCCATCGAGAAGCTGACCAACGCCAAGATCGCCTGGCAGGGCGACGCGCTCTCCGGCGAGGCGCTTTCGGACGGCTCCCGATCGTCGGGTCGCCGGCGCAGCGGCGGCGCTCGCCGCAAGGACGAGCCCGCCGAGAAGACGGTCGCGCAGGTCGCGCCCAAGGACGGCGCCCGCAAGGGCCGAAGCGCTGCAGATTCGAAGTCCAGCCCGCCGAAAACGGAAGCCCGGACAAAGGTCGCCGTTCAGCCGGCGCCGGCGAAACCGACGCCGGACGTCGCGCCGCGAGGGCGCCGCGCCCCGGACGATGCCGATAACGCCAGCGTTGGATTCGGCGAGCATCTGCCGGCCTTCTTGGCTCGCCCGATCCGCGCCAAACGGAGCTGATCGTTCTATTCAGACGATCAGCTTTATACTTGGGTTTTCGGATACGCTGCGCCGCCTTAACCGGAACTTAACTCCCTTACTGTTTTCTTATCACTTGGGGAGCCGCAGGTCGGTCCATCAGGATCGGCGGCGCGGGAAGCCGGCGGGGGCCAAGGCTGCATGCGGCGCAACGCGACCGATTACGAGCGTACGCTGATTTTCTGCGACGCCGCGGTGCGCCGTCTCCGGGCGCATCGCCACCCCGCCCTGCCGCGCAACTACGAACTCTGGTACACCTACGCCACCGGCTACAACGCCGCGCTCAACCGCGCGATCAACGAGGCGCTGGAGCGTTCGCCCACGATCACCGAGGACGAACTCGACAGTCTCTACGAGACCTATCTCTCCCCGCTGCGGCTCTCCGATCGGGTCGACCATGTGGGCTCGCGCATTCTGGACGAGATCGTCCAGGTGGCGGGCATCCTCAAGGACGCGCGCGGGAACACCATCGATTACGTCCAGAAGCTCGAAAGCATCAGCGAGCGGGCGCGGCGCATGGGCTCCGCAGGAGGGCCTCTCGAGGCCCTGGCGCAGAGCCTGCTCGCCGCCACCAACGCCACCGTCTCGAAGACGGTGGAGCTGGAGCGTCGCCTGGGAGAGGCCCAGGACGAGATGCAGGAGCTGCATCATGCGCTTGAGCTGGTCCGCGTGGAGTCTCTCACCGATCCGCTGACCGGCCTCGCCAACCGCAAGTTCCTCGAGAGCACCCTCGATCGGGCGCTCAAGGACGCGGCGGACGGCAGGCCGTTTTCCGTGCTCGTGATCGACATCGACCACTTCAAGACCTTCAACGACACCTTCGGCCACCTCACCGGCGATCAGGTGCTGCGGCTGGTGGCGCTGTCGCTGAAGCAGAACGTGAAGACGCAGGATCTGGCGGCGCGGTTCGGCGGCGAGGAGTTCGCCATCGTGCTGGGGGACGCCGACGTCAACAGCGCGATCGCGGTGGCCGAGCGCGTCCGGCGGGCCGTGATGACCAAGGATCTGGTGAAACGCTCCACCGGCGAGCATCTCGGCCGGGTCACGGTGTCGGTGGGCGTCGCGACCTGGCGCAGCGGCGACACGGGCCAGACCGTCATCGACCGCGCCGACCGCTGCCTCTACGCCGCCAAGCGCAACGGCCGCAATCTGGTGGTGGCCGAAACCGACGCGCTCGCGCGCAACGACGACGTCGCCAACATCAGGATCATCGCCTGAGAGACAGCCGGCGCAGGACGCCGGCCGGACTCACAGTCAGCCGCGCGGGAACTCCAGCCCCATTTCCCGGTAGCGCTCGGGATCGTCGCCCCAGTTCTCGCGCACCTTCACGAACAGGAACAGGTGCACGGTGGTCTCGGCGATCTCGGAAATTTCCTTGCGCGCCTGCATGGAGATGTCCTTCACCGTCTGGCCGCCCTTGCCGATGACGATGCGCTTCTGGCTCTCCCGCTCCACATAGATCGTCTGCTCCACGCGGGCGGAGCCGTCGGGCCGGACCTCCCACTTCTCGGTCTCCACGGTGGAGGCGTAGGGCAGTTCGTCGTGCAGGCGGGCGAACAGCTTCTCGCGGGTGATCTCCGCCGCGAGCGCCCGCAGCGGCAGGTCGGAGATGTCGTCGGCGGGATAGAGCCACGGCCCCGCCGGCATCTCCTCGGCGAAATAGGCGATCAGGTCCTGAACGCCGTCGCCGGTCAGCGCCGAGACCATGAACACGCGCTCGAACGGCGTGCGGGCGGCGGCCTCCTGCGCCAGCGCCAGCAGCGTGTCGCGGCGCACGGTGTCGATCTTGTTGAGGATCAGCACCTTGCGCCGGCCGGTTTCGCCGAGCTTGTCGAGGATCGCAAGGTTGTCGTCGTCGAGCCCTTTGCGGGCGTCGATCAGCAGGCCGACCAGATCCGCATCGCCGGCGCCGCCCCAGGCGGTGGTGACCATGGCTCGGTCGAGCCGCCGCTTGGGCGCGAAGATGCCGGGCGTGTCCACGAACACGATCTGCGCGTTGTCCGCGATCACCAGGCCGCGCACCAGCGCGCGGGTGGTTTGGACCTTGTGGCTGACGATGGAGACCTTGGCCCCGACCAGCGCGTTCAGCAGCGTGGACTTGCCGGCGTTCGGCGCGCCGACCAGCGCCACGAAGCCGCAGCGGGTTTCGCCTTCCGGCTGAACCACCTCGTGCGATGACGTGTCAGACATGCTCTCGTCCCTCGATCGCGACGCCCGCGCGCGCCAGCAGCGCCCGCGCCGCATCCTGCTCCGCCGCGCGCTTGGAACGGCCCGCGCCCAGTCCCTCGCCCAGCCCGTCCACCATCACTGCCACGCGGAAATGCGGGTTGTGGTCCGGACCCGAACGCTCGATTTCCTGATAGAGCGGCGTGGCGAGGCCCCGCCCCTGCGCCCATTCCTGCAGCTCGGTCTTGGCGTCCCGCAAGGGGCGCCGGGGCGCCAGCATGCGCGGCCGCCAGAACCGGTCCACCAGCGCCGCCGCTTTCTCATAGCCGCCGTCGAGATGGACGGCGCCGACCACCGCCTCGCACACGTCCGCCAGAATCGCGATCTTGCGCCGCCCGCCCGAGCCCTGCTCGCCGGGCCCGAGCCGGATGAAGGGCGCCAGATCCATGGCGCCGGCGACCTCCGCGCAGGCCTCCGCCCGCACCAGCTCCGCGAGGCGGCGCGAGAGTTCGCCCTCGTCGGAGGTGGGAAACGCCTCGATCAGCATGCTGGCGACCGCGAGCCCCAGCACCCGGTCGCCCAGAAACTCCAGCCGCTGGTAGCTGCCGAGCCGCCCCTCGGAGGAGGTGGCGGCGCTGATGTGGGTCAGCGCCCGTTCGAGCAGCGCGCGATCCGCGAAGACATGCCCGATCCGCGTCTCGACCTCCGCATGGGCGATCGCTCGCTTCCTCATCGCAACGACATGCCGATGCGGCCCCAGCGCACGGACCACGGCCACTGCCACACGGCCCAGGCCGGAGCCTTGTCGACGGAGAAGAACAGCACCTCGGCGCGTCCGACCAGATTTTCCATCGGCACGTAGCCCACCGCCGACTGCACGCGGCTGTCGGTGGAGTTGTCCCGGTTGTCGCCCATCATGAACAGATGGCCGTCCGGCACGGTGTAGACCGGCGTGTTGTCGAGGAAGCCGTTCTCCACGAGGTCCAGCACCTCGTAGGACACGCCGTTGTCCAGCGTCTCGCGGTAGCGGGGGATGCGGCGGGTCTGGCCGCCGGAGCCCTCGACGTAATCCTCGATGCGCTGCTTCGGCACCGCCTTCTCGTTGATGAACAGCACGCCGTCCATCATCTGGATGCGGTCGCCGGGCAGTCCGATCACGCGCTTGATGTAGTCGGTGGAATTGTCCGTCGGCAGCTTGAACACCACGACGTCGCCCCGCTTCGGCACGGAGCCGAAGATGCGCCCATGGCCGAGCGGCGGGCTGAAGGGCAGCGAATGGCGGCTGTAGCCGTAGGCGTATTTGGAGACGAACAGGTAGTCGCCCACCAGCAGCGTCTTCTCCATCGAGCTCGACGGGATGTTGAACGGCTGGAACAGCACCGTGCGGATGGCGACCGCGATCAGCAGCGCCTGCACGACGATCTTGATGATCTCGACAAACCCGCCGTCGGCGCCCTGCTTCTTGTCGGTGGTCACGCTCATCGCTTTTCCGTCTGGGGCGGCCGCGGGCCGGATCGGTGGCCGTGATACTCTCCAGCGCCGCAAACGGCAATCGACGCCCAAAGGTTCAGGCGCCGGCTCACGCGACCGGCTCCGCGCTGATGACCACGAAGGCGACCGCGAGCGGCGGCTCGTCGCTCAGCGACACGGTGAGACGCGCGGCGTGGCCGGGCGGCGTCAGGCGCTCAAGCGTCTCGCGCGCCGCGCCGGTGAGCGCCAGCGCCGGCCGGCCGGCGGCGTCGTTCTCGACGCCGATCTCCCGCCAGGCCGCATGCTGGCCGAATCCGCAGCCGAGCGCCTTGGCGCAGGCCTCCTTGGCGGCGAAGCGCTTGGCGTAGGCCGCGGCGGGCGCCTTGTGCGCCTGCGCCCTCGCCCGCTCGGTCTCCGTGAACACGCGCTCAAGGAAGCGTTCGCCGAACCGCTCGATGGAACGCTCGATGCGGCGGATGTCGCAGAGATCGGTGCCGACGCCCAGGATCACGCCGCGCGCGCCTCCCGCCCTTCGGCCATGGCGGCCTTCATGAGGCGGATGGTCTCCGGCAGCCCGACGGCGATGGCCTCGCCGATCAGGAAATGGCCTATGTTGAACTCCGCGATCTCCGGCAGCGCGGCGAGCGTCCGCGCGGAGGCGTAATCGAGCCCGTGGCCCGCATGCACCTCGAGCCCGAGCCGGGCCGCAAGCCGGGCGCCGGCGGCGAGCCGGGCGAACTCCCGCGCCGCCTCGCCGTGCGCGCCGGCCACAAGAGCCTCGCACCACGTGCCGGTGTGCAGCTCCACGACCGCGGCGCCCAGCAGCGCGGACTGCTCCAGCGCGGCCTCGTCGGCCTCCACGAACAGCGAGACGCGCACGCCCTCGGCGGCGAGCTCCTTCACCACAGGCGCGATCGCGGCCTTCTGGCCGACCACGTCGAGCCCGCCTTCGGTGGTGCGCTCCTCGCGCTTCTCGGGCACGAGGCAGGCCGCGTGCGGCTTCACCCGGAGCGCGATCGCAAGCATTTCGGGCGTCGCCGCCATCTCGAGATTGAGCGGACGGTCCACCTCGGCGCGCAGCCGGTCGATGTCCGCGTCCCGGATGTGGCGGCGGTCCTCGCGCAGATGCGCCGTGATTCCGTCCGCGCCCGCCTCCGCCGCGAGCTTCGCGAAGCGCACGGGATCGGGATGGGCGCCGCCGCGGGCGTTCCGCACGGTCGCGACGTGGTCGATGTTGACCCCGAGCCTGATCAGTCCCGCCATATCGAACTCTTCTTCAGCCATTGACGCGCTGGACGTTGCTCACCACCGGCGCCTGGCGCAAGTCGGCGATGATGGCGCCCAGATGCTTCACGTCATACACGCCGAGATCGAACACGATGTCGTGGAAGTCCGGCGAGCGCGAGATCATGCGCACGTCGTCGATGTTCGCCTCATAGGCGCCGATGATCTGGGTGATGCGGGCCAGCGACCCCGGCTCGTTGATGGAGGTCACCACGATGCGGACGGGGAAGCGCTCGCGCTTCGCCAGATCCACGTCCCAGCGCACGTCCAGCCAGCGTTCGGGATGGTCGTCGTGCTCCTTCAGCGCCGGAGACTGGATCGGGTAGATGGTGATGCCCTGCCCCGGATCGAGAATGCCGACGATGCGGTCGCCCGGCACGGCGCCGCCGTCGGGGGCGAAGCGCACGGGCAGATCGCCGCGCAGGCCGCGGATCGGAATCGAGGGCTGGGGCCCGTCCGCGGGCTCCACGCCGGGCGCCTTGAAGCGCAGCGCGCCCGCATGCTCCAGTCCGAACCAGCCGTTGGCCGGCGCCGGCAGCCCGAGCGAGGTCTGGGGCCGCTCGTCCTGCACCTCCGGGTACACCGCGCGCACCACGTCGAGCGAATGCATCTCGCCGCGCCCGACCGCCGCCAGCACGTCGTCGATGCTGACGCGCGCCAGCCGGTGCAGCGACATCTTCAGCTTTTCGTCGGTGAACGCCTTGCCGTTGCGCTCGAAGGCGCGCTGGACGATCTGGCGGCCGAGGCCGGCGTACTGCGCCCGCACCGCGGCGCGGGTGGCGCGCCGGATCGCCGCGCGGGCCTTGCCGGTGACCACCACCGCCTCCCAGGCGGCGGGCGGCGTCTGGGCGTCGGAGCGGATGATCTCCACTTCGTCGCCGTTCTTCAGCTCCACCACCAGCGATTCGGTCTTGCCGTTGATCTTCGCGCCGACGCAGCCGTTGCCCACATTGGTGTGGACGGCGTAGGCGAAGTCGATCGGCGTCGCGCCACGGGGCAGCGCGATCAGGCGGCCCTTGGGCGTGAAGCAGAACACCTGATCGTTGAACAGCTCGAGCTTGGTGTGCTCGAGGAACTCCTCCGGATTGTCGCCCTCCGCCAGCAGCTCCACCGTGCGCCGCAGCCAGCCGTAGGCGCGGCTCTCCCGCGCCAGCGCGTCGTTGTTGCCGCCGAGTCCGTCCTTGTAGAGCGCGTGCGCCGCGATGCCGTATTCGGCGAAGCGCTGCATGGCCTCGGTGCGGATCTGCAGCTCCACGCGCTGGTGGCCCGGCCCCACGATGGTGGTGTGGAGCGAGCGGTAGTCGTTCTCCTTCGGCGTGGAGATGTAGTCCTTGAACCGGCCCGGCACCGTGGGCCAGCCGGAATGCAGCACGCCGAGCGCCCGGTAGCAGTTCGGCACGTCGGGCGCGATGACGCGGAAGCCGAAGATGTCGGACAGCTGCTCGAACGCGACCGACTTGCGCTCCATCTTGCGCCAGATCGAATAGGGCTTCTTGGCCCGGCCGGTGATCTGCACGTCCATGCCGGCGGCGGCGAAGCGCTCCTCGAAGGCGCGCTGGATGTCGGCGATGGAGTCGACGCTGCGCTCGCGCAGGGCGTTCAGCCGGTCGACGATGGTGGCGTAGGCGTCCGGGTAGAGGGTGCGGAAGCAGATATCGTCCAGCTCGTCGCGCATGCCCTGCATGCCCATGCGGCCCGCGAGCGGGGCGTAAAGCTCCACGGTCTCCTGCGCGATTCGGGCGCGCTTGGCCGGCGGCACGAAATGCAGCGTGCGCATGTTGTGCAGCCGGTCGGCGAGCTTCACCAGCAGCACCCGCACGTCGTCGGCGATGGCGAGCAGCAGCTTGCGCAGGTTCTCCGCCTGCGCCGCCTCCTTGGTGACGAGATCGAGCTTCTTGAGCTTGGTCAGCCCGTCCACCAGCGCGCCGATCTGGCGGCCAAACAGCGCGTCCAGCTCGTCGCGGGTGGCGTCGGTGTCCTCGATCGTGTCGTGCAGCAGCGCCGCGACGATGGTGGCGTCGTCGAGCCGCAGCTCGGTGAGAATCGCCGCCACCTCCAGCGGATGGGAGAAATAGGGATCGCCCGAGGCGCGCTTCTGCGCGCCGTGCGCCTTCATGGCGTAGACGTAGCCGCGGTTCAGCAACGCCTCGTCAGCGTTGGGATTGTAGGCTTTGACGCGCTCGACGAGCTCGTACTGCCGCATCATGTCAAGGCACGCCGGACGCTGGAGAACGGGAGGGCGGCGGAGACCGCCGCGGAACCGTTCCAGATATCGTTGCGTTCGGCGCCGCGCACAAGTTCGCGAAAGCCACAAAGCAAAAGCGCCGCAGGGCCTTGGCCGCCGCGGCGCTCGTCAGACATGCGGAACGGGTTGCGACGCGAAGGCGTCACTCCTCGTCGTCGGTCTCCGCCGGCGGCACGAGGCCTTCAAGGCCGCGCAGCAGGTCCTCTTCCGTCATGCGGTCGAAGCTGACGTTGCCGTCGTCGTCGGAGGAGGCGGAGCCCGCCAGCGCCGGAACCGTCTCGGCCTCCGGCTCGTCCACTTCCACGTACTTCTGCAGCGAGTGGATCAGGTCTTCCTTCAGATCCTCGGGCTGCACGGTCTCGTCCGCGATCTCGCGCAGCGCGACGACCGGGTTCTTGTCGTTGTCGCGATCAACGGTGATCGGCGAGCCGGAGGCGATCAGGCGGGCGCGATGGCCGGCGAGCAGCACGAGCTCGAACCGGTTATCGACCTTGTCGATGCAATCTTCGACGGTGACGCGGGCCATGGGGCGTCCGCTCCTCTCTCCACGACAAAGTTCAGGATTGAACGCGGTCTTTACCGCGAGGCCGCTCCTGTGGCAAGGACCGTGACAGGCGCGACATCCGGCGGGGGTTTTCTCCGTCCGGCGGCGCAGGCCCAAGCCCCCCTCTTTTCCCGACCAACGCCTTTTCGGAAAGCGCACATCCCCATGTTCTATTCGGACGAACGCCTCGGCCTGTTCATCGACGGCGCGAATCTCTACGCCACCGCCCGCGGCGTCGGCTTCGACATCGACTTCCGCCGCCTGCTCCGCGAGTTCCAGGGCCGCGGCTACCTGATCCGCGCCTATTACTACACCGCGCTCGCCGAAGACGTGGAGGTCTCCACCATCCGGCCGCTGATCGACTGGCTCGACTACAACGGCTACACGGTCGTGACCAAGCCGATCAAGGAGTTCACGGACAGCCAGGGCCGCCGCAAGGTCAAGGGCAACCTGGACATTGAGCTCGCCATCGACGCGCTGGAGATGGCCGAGCACATCGACCACATGGTGCTGTTCTCCGGCGACGGCGACTTCACCCCGCTGGTGGCCGCCATGCAGCGGCGCGGCGTGCGCGTGACCGTGGTCTCCACCGTCACCACCCAGCCGGCGATGATCGCCGACGACTTGCGCCGCCGGGCCGACCATTTCCTCGATCTCGCCGACCTCAACGCCAAGGTCGGCCGCGACCCGTCCGAGCGCGCGGCGCGCGAGGCCCGCCGCCAGGCGGCGATCGACACCACGCCCCAGCCGTGAGCGCGGCGCCGGCGGCCGAGCCGTCGCGCGACTGCCCGGCCTGCCCGCGTCTGGTCGCGTTCCGGGAGGAGCAGCGGGCGGCCCGCCCCGCATGGTGGAACGCGCCGGTCCCCTCCTTCGGGCCGCAGGCGCCGCGGCTGCTGATCGTGGGCCTCGCGCCGGGCCTTCAGGGGGCGAACCGGACGGGGCGCCCCTTCACCGGCGACTGGGCGGGCGACCTGCTCTACGCCACGCTGCTGAAGTTCGGCTTCGCGGACGGCGTCTATGACGAGCGGCCCGACGACGGCCTGACGCTGGTCGGCGCCCGCATCACCAACGCGGTGCGCTGCGTGCCGCCGCAGAACAAGCCCACGGGGCCGGAGATCGCGACCTGCCGGCCCTACCTCGAAAGCGAACTTGCGGCGCTTGGGGAACGCTCGGCGGTGGTGGCGCTCGGCCGCATCGCCCATGACAGCGTGTGCCGCGCGCTGTCCTTACGCCTCGCGGCCGCGCCCTTCGGCCACGGCGCCCGCCACCCGGCAGGCGCCCTGACGCTGTTCGACAGCTACCATTGCTCCCGCTACAACACGAACACGGGCGTGCTGACCACGGAGATGTTCGAGGCGGTGTTCCGGGACGTGCGCGAGCATCTGGGCTGAGGCTAAAGCGCGGAAGCCCGGGGTTAAGCCGCGTTACTTGCAGTCGCTCGGCTTCAGGAACGTCAGCTCCTTCAGCTCGCCGTCCAGCACGAAGTCGCCGTAGTCGATCTTCATGGCCCGGCTGACGCCGTTCTCGTAGAGGTCGAAGCTCATGGCGTAGACCGGCGTCTGTTCGCCGCCCTCGTCGCGCTTGCCCTTCTCGAAGTAGCTGACCGAGACCGGCCAGCGCCTGGCGGCGCGCAGCTCCGGCCGCTTGGCGGCCTCCTCCACGTCCGCGGGTTCGCCCTCCAGCGGACGGCCGATCACCGCCAGGGTGTCGTAGCTCTTCTCGCCGGTCTCGGAGCCGTCATAGACCGGCGCCTCGATCAGGGTCTCGCCCTTTTCGGCGGCGGCGATGATGCGCTTCAGGTGCTCGGTCGGGAACAGCGTCCGTCCGTCGAACTCCTTCTCGCCCTTGTTCGGCTTCTTGAGCGTCACCCTGACCTCGTCGGCGGCGCGCTCGGCGCGGCCGTCGGTGTCCTTGTCGAGCTGCTGGTTCAGATAGTTCTGGGCGGTGAAGCGGAAGCTCTGGGCCTTGCCGTCCTCCCAGGTGGCGGCGCGCAGGTCCGAGACGTTGGTGTCGCCCTCACCGCTGCCGATCTCGGTCACCTGACGGAAGCTCAGCGCATAGCCGTCGCAGGCGTCGCCGGTGAACTCGTAGACGATGCGGCCGCGGATGCGGTCCACGCCGCTGGAGCCGCGCGTCTCCTTCAGCTTGAGCTCGTAGATCGCCCGGTGCGGCGCCAGCGCCGCGTCCGCCCATGCGGCGGGCATGGGGGCCAGCAGCGCGGCGGCCGCCGCGGAGGCGACCAGAACGGGCCGGAACGTCGCAGTCAGGGTCGTCGCCACAGTGTCGAGCCTCGCAATCAAACCTTCGGCGGTCATTGTGGCGCGCGTCCGCGTCGCGACGCAACGGCGTCCACGCGCCCATCATGCCGCGCAGCATGGCGGAAATGGGTCGCGGACGCTGGACCAATCTCCCGCTTGCCCGCGGGGAGCGCTTGCGCCACACCCCCATCCGTCGCCCGTTATTCAGGAGCCCCGCCCCATGGCCGGACCGATCGAAGCCAAGCTCGCCGAACTCGGCGTCACCCTGCCGACCCCCGCCGCGCCGGTCGCGAACTACGTGCCGGCGGTTGTGACTGGCGACCAGCTCTTCATCTCGGGCCAGCTTCCCATGGGCCCGGACGGCCTGTCGCTCACCGGCCGGCTCGGCGACGGCGTCTCCATCGAGGACGCGCAGGCGGCGGCGAAGCTCTGCGCCATCAACATCCTGGCCCAGGCCCGCGCCGCGCTGGGCGATCTGGAGCGCGTGGTCCGGGTGGTGAAGCTCGGCGCCTTCGTGGCCTCGACGCCGGAGTTCACGGACCACGCCAAGGTGGTGAACGGCGCCTCCGACTTCCTCGTGGCCGCGCTCGGCGACAGGGGCCGCCACGCCCGCTCCGCCGTCGGCGTCGCCGCGCTGCCGCTGGGCGCCGCGGTGGAGATCGACGCCGTGCTCGAGATCGCCTGACGCCATGCGCCCGCTCGACTGGCTGGTGGCGCGCCCGATCGCCCATCGCGGCCTGCACGACCGCGCCGCAGGCGTGATCGAGAACACGCCGAGCGCGGTGGCGGCCGCCGTCGAGCGGGGCTACGCCGTCGAGATCGACGTGCAGGGCTCGGCAGAGGGCGAGGCGGTGGTGTTTCACGACGCCACGCTGGAACGGCTGACCGAGGACAGCGGCGCGGTGGCCGAACGGCCGCTGGCGCGGCTGAGGGAGATCGCGCTGCGCGATTCGGCCGACCGCATCATGACGCTCGACGAGTGCATCGAGCTGGTGGGCGGCCGGGTTCCGCTGGTGATCGAGGTCAAGTCGTCCCGCTCCGGCGACACCCGCCTCGCCCGCCGGGTGGCGGAGATCGCGGGCAAACGCGGCGGCCCGCTCGCCATCAAGTCGTTCGATCCGCGCGCGCTGGTGCTCGCCCGCCAGCTCGCGCCGCACATTCCCCGCGGCGTGGTGGGCGAGGCCTTCTCCAACGCCGATCCGGCCTGGGCGCATCTCACCGGAGCGCAGCGCCTGTTCGCGCGCAACATCCTGCACTGGCGGGCGACGCGGCCCGACTTCCTGTCCTGGCATGTGCGCGATCTCGACCGCTTCGCGGTGCGCGCCGCGCGGCGCTCGGGCCGGCCGGTGATGACCTGGACGGTGCGCACGCCCGAGGACGTGGCGAAAGCCGCGAGCGGCGCCGACCAGATCGTGTTCGAGGGCTTCACGCCGAACGGCCCCGCGCCGACCCCCTTGGACGAAGGTCGCGAGGCCGGCTAGTTTCGGCGTCTCCGATCCACCGTCCCTGAGGGCGAATGGCCTCCGACCCCGCCTTTCGCGCCCGCATCGTCGAACGCATCGCCGAGATTTCGGCCGAGGACTGGAACGCCTGCGCGCGCGCGGGCGGCGCGGCGTACAACCCCTTCGTCGATCACCGCTTCCTGAAGGCGCTGGAGGACGCGGGCTGCGTCGGCGGCCGCAGCGGCTGGACGCCCTGCCATGTGGTTCTGGAGGACGACGACGGGCTCGCCGGCGTCGCGCCCTGCTACGTCAAGGGCCACAGCCAGGGCGAATACGTGTTCGACCACGCCTTCGCCGACGCCTATGAGCGCGCGGGCGGCGACTATTACCCCAAGCTGCAGGTGGCCGTGCCGTTCACGCCCGTGACCGGGCCTCGGCTGATGGCGGCGCCTGGTCGCGACCGCGCTCTGGCCCGCTCCGGCCTCGCCGCGGCGCTCCGGGGCCTGATGCGCCAGACGGAGACCTCGTCCGTCCACGTCACATTCACGACCGAAGAAGAACAGGAGGGACTCGCGGCGGGCGGCTTCCTGCCCCGCACCGACCGGCAGTTCCACTGGCGGAACGATGGCTACGGCTCCTATGACGACTTCCTGGCCACCCTCGCCTCCCGCAAGCGCAAGCAGCTCAAGCGGGAGCGGCGGGAAGCGCTGGCGGACGGGCTGACGGTGCGCCACGTCACCGGCGCCGACCTGACCGAGGCGGACTGGGACGCCTTCTTCGGCTTCTACATGGACACCGGCGCCCGCAAATGGGGCCGCCCCTATCTCAACCGCCGCTTCTTCAGCCTGATCGGGGAGACCATGCCGGAGGCCGCGCTCCTGGTGCTGGCGGAGGAGAACGGCCGCCCCATCGCCGGCGCGCTCAACTTCATCGGCGGCGACGCGCTGTACGGCCGCTACTGGGGCGCGGTCGAGGACCGGCCGTTCCTGCATTTCGAGCTCTGCTACCACCAGGCGATCGACGCGGCCATCGCCCGCGGGCTGCCGCGGGTGGAGGCCGGCGCCCAAGGGGAGCACAAGCTCGCCCGCGGCTATCTGCCGGAGATCACCCGTTCCGCCCATCTGTTCGCCGACGCCGGCCTGCAACGGGCGGTCGCGGACTACCTCGCGCGCGAGCGGAAGCATGTGGCGCAGGAGCGTCAGGCGTTAACCGAATCTTCGCCGTTCCGTCATGCGACCGAAGGCGGCGGCGACGACGCTTGACGTGGGGCGGCCGCGTCCGCATGCCTTTGGCCCCGGAAGCGGAGGAGGACCCGATGGCCGACTACGACAACGACAACGTCTTCGCCAAGATCCTGCGCGGCGACCTGCCGTGCCACAAGGTCTACGAGGACGACGCCGTAATCGCCATCATGGATGTGATGCCCCGCGCCGACGGCCATGTGCTGGTGATTCCCAAAGCGCCCTCGCGCAACATGCTCGACATCGCGCCGGAAACCATCGCGCCCCTGTTCGAGGCGGTGGCGAAACTCGCGTCAGCGGTGAAAGCCGCCTTCGGGGCGGAAGGCGTCACCATCCAGCAGTTCAACGAAAGCGCCGGCGGACAGGTGATCTTTCACACCCATGTCCATGTGCTGCCGCGCTTCACCGACGTGCCGCTGAAGCCCCACACCGGCCAGATGGAGAGCCCCGAGGTTCTGGCGCTGCACGCCGACAAGGTCCGCGCCGCGCTCGACGCCTGACGGCTCAGGCGCCCAGCGCCCACACCCCGCCGATGAGCGCGATCTCGCCGGCGAGGATGCCCGCCGCGAGCGAGCGGCGGGCGACGGCGTAGCCCACGACGCCGCAGCTCACCGCCGCGAGCCGCAGCCACAGCGGCGCGAGCGCCAGTTCGCCCGCGGGATAAAGCAGCAGCTTCGCCACAAGCGCCGCCACGAGCGCGGTCGCCACCATCCGCACCCAGGCGAACAGGCCGCTGTCCTCGTCGATCCGCGCCGAGAACAGCACGCCCAGAACGCGCCACAGGTCGTTGGCGAGGAACGCCAGCACCACTGCGAGCAGCAGGGTGGCGGGATCGAGCGCCGCGTGGCTCATGACGCGCGCTTCCGGCCCGCGACGCGTTCGATCGCGAAGGCGGCCGTGCCGCCGACCAGCCCCACCAGCAGCAGGTCGAATTTCGGCGTGAGCATCGTGAACAGCGGCGCGAGCACGAGGCCGAAGCCCAGCGCCAGCCGCTCGCCGAGCGTGCGCGAACTCCGCTCCAGCGACAGCAGGAAATAGAGCGGCGACAGCGCCAGAAGCCCGATGGAGAGCGCCGGCGGCAGCAGGCCCGCCGCCGCATGGCCCGCCGCCGTGGCGAGCGCGCTGCCGAAGGTGAGCATGTTGGACAGGCCGATGAAGAACGGCATGCGCGCCGGACGCGGCAGCATGGGCGTCAGCCGGAGCCCTTCGAACCAGGCCGTCACCGCCACGTAATGCGCCGCGAACAGCCGACCGGCGAAGGTGGTGCGCTCGGAGCGCAGCACTGGCAGGATCGACACCACCATCGGCAGCAACCGCACGCCGGACACCGACACGGCGAGCGTGGCGGCGGCGAGCCCCGCCCCGCTCGCCAGCGCGCCCGCGAGCACCACCTGCGCCGGCGCCGCCCAGACCAGGAGGGTGGAGAAGGTCGCGATCCACAGCGGCCAGCCGAAATCATGCGTCATGGCGCCGAAACCGAAGAACGAGCCGAACAGCACGATTCCTGGCGTGGACAGGCCGCCTTTCGCGCCCGCCCAGGCCCAGGCCAGATCGCTACGCTCCGCCCCGGCGCGCTCCGGCGACTCGTCGTGGTTGGGATCGGTCATGGGATCGCCGGCCCTGCTCTGCTGCGGCGCAAAAGCCGCCGCCAGCCCTTAACGCGGCGCGGACGCTTTCCACAAGGCGCGTTTTCCAGAGAAGCAGACCAAATTTGAGCGGGTGATCGCCACATGCGCCGGATGCGGCGGCTGGCGCCGGACGCAGGCTGGCGCACCGCAAACGCGGTTCTCGTTCGCAGGCTGGATGATGGACGCCGTCACGGCGGACATCGAGACCCTTTGCGCGGGCTTCGGGAAAGCCCAAAGGTCTCAACAGGTCGGCTGGTCGGAGTGGCAGGATTCGAACCTGCGACCCCCTCGTCCCGAACGAGGTGCGCTACCAGGCTGCGCTACACTCCGTGGCCGATGGCGGCCCTTATAGGAGGGACCGGGACGGCGCGCAAGCGCGCTCAACCCTCAAGGACGATTTTCCCCAGCCTGAGCGTCAAACCATCCGGAACCTTTGGCGCAGGCGAGACGTTCTAGGAGCGATCGCAACGCAAAAGCGCTGCATCTTCCGCCACTTGGCGAGGAGCACCGCTTTGTTGGGCGAACTTTTGGCATGGAGGACGTCACGCCCATGGCTCAGCAAGACCTTTCTGATTCCGCCGACGATCTGGCGGACGGCGTATCGGACGCTGGCCGAAAAGCCGGAGATGGCGCTCGCAGCGCGGGCGAAAGCGTCGCGGACACCGTGGAGCGGATCTCGGATCGAACGGAGCACGCGGTGCGCCGCGCCGGACGGCGTGGACAGCGCGCCTTCGACGAGGCCTCGGACGATCTAGAGGCGCGTTCCGAATCGCTTGAGCAGGCCATCCGGCGCAACCCGCTGGGCGCGGCCGCAGGCGCTCTGTTCGTGGGCTTCGTGATCGGCCGCTTCATGGCCTGACGCCACCACAGACGTCACGTCACACCTAAAACACAGAGGAGATGCACTCATGGTCGACAGCAACACCGTCAAGGGCGCCATCAAGGAAACCGTCGGCAAGGGCAAGGAAGCCGTGGGCAGGGCCACCGGCAACCACAAGCTCGAGGCCGAAGGCAAGGTGGAGCAGGTGGAAGGCAAGACCCAGAAGACCGTCGGCAAGGCCACCGAGGCCGTGAAATCCGCCGCTCGTCACTGACCGAAAACCGCATTCCGCGTGCGAAAGGCCCGGGCTCAGCCCGGGCCTTTCGTCGTTTCAGCCGCGCTCGATGCAGGAATCGGTCCGGCCTCGCTTCGCCTTTGGCGGCAGGACGGCAGGCCCCGCCAGGCTTCACCCGCCGATCAGGCCGCCGTCCTTGCGGCGGATGGCGACCACGGCGGGGCGCGGCAGAGACTCTCCGTCCGGCCAGGACGAGACTTTGTTCGGGACCAGACCGCCCTCGCCCGGATGCTGGATGGCGCAGAACAGCGTGCGGCCGTCGTCGGTGAACTCCGGCCCGCACACCTCCGCGCCGCTGGGCGCGCTGAGGAACTGGCGCAGATGGCCCCGGTGCGGCCCTTCGGTCGGAACCGCGTGCAGCGCGTCGTTCGGCGCGCCGATGCCCTCGGTCTTCGGCTGGCCGTCGGTGGCGATCCAGAGATTGCCATGGGGGTCGAAGGCGATGTTGTCCGGATAGGCGATCTTGCTGAGCGTCGAGGGGTCGGCGTAGCCGGCGTAGAAGGTGGCGGCGGTGGGGAGCCCCGCCCGGATCTCTTCCGGTTTCGTCTTCAGGTCCACGGCCGGGTCGCCGCAGAGCAGGAACACGCTCCAGCGAAAGCGGGTCGCGCCGTGGTCGCCGCCGTCCTCGACCAGCTCGATGATGTGGCCGTTCAGGTTGGCGACGCGGGGATTGGCGGCGTCGGCGCCCTTCGGCTCGCCGGGCGCGGGCCGTTTGCTGTTGTTGGTCATGGTCATGTAGACCTTGCCGCCCACCGGGTTCGGCTGCACGTCCTCGGGCCGGTCCATGGCGGTGGCGCCCACGGCGTCGGCGGCGAGCCGCGTCTTGATCAGGATCTCGCCCTGGTCGGCGAAGCGGCCCTTGAGCGCCGGATTGTCGATCGTCAGCGGCAGCCACTCGCCGGTTCCGTCGTCGTGGAACCTGGCGACATGAAGCGTCCCCTCGTCCAGCAGGCCGAAACCGGCCTTGCGGTCGGCGGGATCGAACGCGCGGCTTGAGACGAACTTGTAGACGTAGTCGAACTGCTGGTCGTCGCCGGTGTAAACCGCGACCCGGCCGTCCTTCGCCAGCGCCGTGGTGGCCGCCTCATGCTTCATGCGGCCGAGCGCGGTGCGCTTCACCGGCTGGAAGGCGGGATCGTAGGGGTCGATCTCCACCACCCAGCCGAAGCGGAACGCCTCGTGCGGCTCCTTGGTCACGTCGAACCGGTCGAAGAAGGCCTCCCAGCGCGCGGGCGACTCCTTCCTGCTGACGCCATAGCGGGCATGGACGGCTTTCAGGTCGGGGTCCTGCGCCTGTTCGGCGTTGGCGAAGTAGTAGTTGAAGTTCTCCTCGCAGGTCAGCCACGTGCCCCACGGCGTCTTGCCCCCGGAGCAGTTGTTGACCATGCCAAGCACGGTGCGGCCCTCCGGGTCGGCCGCGGTGCGCAGCAGCCGGTGGCCGGCGGCGGGGCCGGCGATGGCCATGGGGGTCGTGGCGTCGATGCGACGGTTGAAGCGCGAGCCGCGCGCCACGCGCCAGCCGTCCGGCCCCGGCGCGATCTCCACCACCGAGCCGCCGTGGGCCGCCATCTCGATCTCGGCCTGGGCGCGGTTCACGCCCGGCTCGTAAGGCGCGAACATGTCCTCGCCGCTGGTGTACTCGTGGTTCGCCACCAGCAGCAGGTTCGGGCCGCCCTCGACCGGAAACACGCCGACGAAATCGTTGTTGAAGCCGAACTGCCGCCGCTGCGCCTCGGGCGTCTGGGCGCCGGCGTCGAACTCCGGAGCGTCCTCAAACAGCGGATCGCCCCAGCGGATCAGCACCTGATGGTCGTAGCCCTCGGGCGTGATCAGACGATCCTCCTTCGACGGCGCGATCGGCGCGAAGGCGAGCGGATCGGAGCCGGCCGCCGTGGCGTCCGCGCGAACCTCCCCCGCGGTCAGCAGCACGGGAACCGCGGCGGCGCCGGCCGCGCCGGCGAGAAACGCCCGCCGATGCAGATGACGGCCAAGCACCGCGGCGAAGCTCTCGTTCGCCGGCCGCGCGCCGGCGTCGGCATGGAGGCCCGGCCGGTCCACGCCTTCGATCTCGCAGGTTTCGGCCGCGACGGCGCGGGCGCGGGCGGCTTCGGCGGCGGTCGGTCGCTGGGACATGGGCGGACAAGCCTTCGTGCGGGCGCGGAACCGCGCCACATTCTGGAACCGTTCGTATCTGCCCTGCGGAGATGTCACTGGTTTGACGTCCTGGACCGCGCTTCTTCTTGCGGGCCTGCGCGCCGCGCGGCACAAGGGGCGCGCCATGATCAACATCACCGACATCACCTGCCGCGTCGCCGGCCGCGTCCTGCTCGACAAGGCGAGCGCCTTCCTGCCCGAGGGCGCGCGCGTGGGCGTGGTCGGCCGCAACGGCACGGGCAAGACCACGCTGTTCAAAGTGCTGGCGAACGAACTCGCCCCCGACGACGGCGACGTCTCCATGCCGAAGGGCCTGCGCCTCGGGCGCGTGGCGCAGGAGGCGCCCTCCGGCCCCGAGGCGCTGATCGACGTGGTGCTCGCCGCCGACGTGGAGCGCGCGGCGCTGATGAAGGAATCGGAGACCTGCACCGACCCGGACCGCATCTCCGACATCGTGACCCGGCTGATCGACATAGACGCCTATGAGGCCCCGGCGCGGGCGGCGCGCATCCTGTCCGGCCTCGGCTTCGACGACGAGGCGCAGGCCCGCCCCTGCTCCGACTTCTCCGGCGGCTGGCGCATGCGCGTGGCGCTGGCCGCCGTGCTGTTCTCCGAGCCGGACCTGCTGCTGCTGGACGAGCCCACCAACCATCTCGACCTCGAAGGCACGCTCTGGCTGCAGGACTATCTGGCGAAGTATCCGCGCACGGTCCTCGTCATCAGCCACGACCGCGACCTGCTGAACGCGTCGGTGGACCACATCCTCCACTTCGACAACGGCAAGCTGAACGTCTGGAAGGGCAATTACGACGCCTTCGACCGCATGCGCCGCGAGAAGCTGGCGCTGGACCAGAAGGCGGCCAAGGCCCAGGACGAGGAGCGCAAGCGCCTCGAGGCCTTCATCGCCCGCTTCAAGGCCAAGGCCTCCAAAGCCACGCAGGCCCAGTCCCGCATGAAGCGGCTCGCCAAGATGCAGCCCATCACCGCGGTGGTGGAGAGCAGCGTCGTGCCGTTCCGCATCCCCGACCCGGAGCGGGAGCTGGCGCCGCCGCTGGTGGCGCTCGACGGCGTGTCGGTGGGCTACGGCGACCGCACCATCCTGCACAAGCTGAGCCTGCGCATCGACCCCGACGACCGCATCGCCCTGCTCGGCTCCAACGGCAACGGCAAATCCACCTTCGCCAAGCTGCTGGCGGGCCGCCTCGCGCCGCAGGAAGGCCGGGTCAACAAGTCCGAGAAGATGCTGGCGGGCTTCTTCGCCCAGCACCAGGTCGAGGACCTGAACGTCGACCAGAGCCCCTACGACCACATCCGCGCCAAGATGCCCACCGCGAACGAGGCGCAGGTGCGCGCCAAGACGGCGCAGATCGGCTTTCCCGCCGACAAGGCCAACACCAAGGTCGCCAAGATGTCCGGCGGCGAGAAGGCCCGCCTCGCCTTCGGCCTCGCGGTGTTCCACGCGCCGCACCTGCTCATCCTCGACGAGCCCACCAACCATCTGGACATCGACAGCCGCGAGAGCCTCGCGCAGGCGCTGAACGAATTCCCCGGCGCGGTCATCCTCGTCAGCCACGACCGCCATCTGCTCGACGCCACCGCCGACCGGCTGTGGCTGGTGGGCGACGGCGGCGTGAAGGCCTTCGACGGCGATCTCGACGACTACCGCCGCTACATCCTGTCGGACGCGGCCAAGCCGAAGAAGGCCGGCAAGGGCTCGGGCAAGTCGTCGGAGCCCGCGCCGAAGCGCCTCGACGTGGGCGCGCTGAAGAAGAAGGTGACGCAGCTCGAGGAGCTGATGGCCTCCTGCCGCGCGGAGATCGCCCGCATCGACGCCGAGCTCGAAGCCGGCGGCGGTTTTCCGGGCAAGCCCCAGAAGGCCGCGACGCTGGGCGCCAAGCGCGCCGAGTGCGAGCGCGCCATGGCGGAGGCCGAGGAGCAGTGGCTCGAGGCCAGCGCCTCGCTGGAAGAAGCCGCCGCCGCGTGACCACGCGGCCGCTCATACTCAAGCACCTGTCGCAGCCGCGACCGTGGACCGCCGCGGCCGTGATGCTGGCGGCCGCCCTCGCCTGCGCCGCGCTCACGGTCGCGGACGGCGGCTTCGGCGATCGGAGCTGGGCGCTGGTGGCGGGGGTGGTGTTCGGGATAGCGCTGCAGCGGGGCGAGCTGTCGCTGGTGCGCGCCTGGCGCGACCTGCTGATGCTGAACGACGGCCGGCAGCTTCTGGGCTTCCTCGCCGCGCTGGCGGTGGCCGCCGCGCTGACGCTGGGCGGGCTCGCGGGCCTCGGCCTGTCGCCGCCCGCCAACGCCCGCATCGGACCGGTGGACTGGCTGCTGCCGCTCGCCGCCTTCGTGTTCGGCGTGGGCTCGGTGGTGGCCCGCGGCGGCGTGATGGTGCATCTGCGCCGCCTGAGCGAAGGCTCGCTGGTGGCGGCGCCGGCGCTGATCGCCACGTTTGTCGGCTTCATGCTGGGGCTGATGAGCTGGCCGTGGAGCTGGCGCGTCGCCATCGAGCACGCGCCCCGGCCGTGGATCCCGGCCCTGCTCGGCCTCGATCTCTGGACCACGCTTGCGCTGGAGCTCGCCCTGGTCGCCGCGCTCGCCGCGCTGCTGTGGCGCCGCCGGCCCCGGCATGAGCCGGACCAGCGCCCGCTTGCGGTGCGGATTCTGGTGGAGCCCTGGCCGGCGGTCTGGGCCGGCGCGCTGCTGGGCGCGCTGGTGGCGGCCAGCTACGCCGCGGGCGAACCGCTCGGCCTGATCGCCGAATGCGCCACCGTGGCCCGCGCCCTCGCCACCGCGCTCGGCCTGACGCCCCCGCATCTGCCGGGCCTCGACGACGGCGTCGGCGGGCTGGTGATCCCGCTGATCGCCCGCATCGAGGCGAGCGAGCACGTGGTCATCGTCTTCGGCTTCCTGTTCGGCGCCTTCGCCTGCGCGGTCGCCTCCGGCCGGTTCTCGCTCACCGGCTTCGACCGGCGCGAGGCGGCGGAGATGGCGGTCGGCGGGCTGATGCTCGGCTGGGGCGCCATGACGGCGCTCGGCGCGGTCACCGGCGAGGCCATCGCCGGCGTGGCGGTCGGAGCGCTGTCCGGCTGGGTCTTCCTCGCCTTCGCCTCCCTCGGCGTCATCGCGGCCCTGAAGCTCGACCCGCGCCAGTCCGTGACCGCCCCGTCGCCCGTGCCCACGAAGGAACTGCCCGAAGACCAGAAAGACCCGCTCGGCGGCTGACGCGGCGACGGACCGAAGGCTGGAGAGGGACGATGCCCCGCTCTCGTCGGCGCGATTCGGACCGACAGCGACGCCGGTTGGTGGAAGAGAGTGGGAGTCGAACCCACCGAAGACCGTCTGACGGCCCCCTCCGGCTTTGAAGGCCGGCCGCCCCACCGGGGACGCTTCTCCTCCGAACGCGATCGGCTCACGCCTCCTGTTCCGTCACGGGCGCGCGGCGGAACAGGTCGCGGCGGCGGCTGTTGATCCGCCGTTCGTCGCCCCGGCGGATGGTGACGCCGTGACGATCGAAGAACTCGAGGATCTGTATGGCGACCTTGCGGCCGTTGTCGAGCCTGTCGCGGAACGCGGCGGCGGTGAGGACGCCGCGCGGGTCCGCGGCGGCCGCGGCGCAGGCGACCTCCACCAGCTCCGACGTCACCTCCCGCGGGAAGAAATGGTCGTGGGCGATCTCGTCCGCCTGCCCCAGCCGGCTCACCAGCTTCAGCGCGCGGCGGATGTCGGCCTCGTCCTCGCCCAGTTCGTGGGCGAGATCGCGCACCCGCGGCGGGCGGAACCGCGTGGCGCCCCCAAGCCGCGGACCGATCTCCGCCCACAGCGCCTCGTCGGCGGGCGCGAGCCGCGCCGTGTGCTCGGGCCGCCGGACCCAGGCGCCGTCCACCGCGATGGCGCCTTCGCGCTGCAGCCTGGCCAGCGCGCCGAGGAAGGCCGGCGCCGCGAGCCGCGGCTCCACCATCAGCCGCAGGCGTTCGGCGCCCACGCCCTGAAGATCGGGACTGTCGGCGTGAAAGACGGCGAGCCGGGCGGCGAGATCGGCGGCGAAAGCGTCCCAGACGTCGCGCGTCACCACCGCCGCCGCGCCCCTGGGACCGGCGAGGCGGACCAGATCGAGCGTCTCCGCCAGACGCGCGGCGGCGCCCGGCCCGAGATTGCGGTCGCGGGCGAAACCGTCGAGATCGACGGTCCCCGGCGGGACCGCCAGCAGCTCCGCCACCGCCTCCGCCGGGTCGTCCTTCGCCAGCGCCGCGAGCTGCGCCAGCCGTTCGGGCGAACGGCGGCGGCGGGCGGGAGCGCGGAGATCGAGAATGCGGCCGCCCGCGACGGTGCGCTGGCCGGAGGTGTCGCGCAGCACGAAACGGTCGAGCGCCGCCGCGGCCAGCGGCTGCTCCAGCACCAGTTGCGCGCGCACCTCCGCGCCGGGCGCGATGTGGTCGCCGTCGAGCGGGACCACCCGCGCCGCGATCTCGGCCGCGCCGTGATGCAGCCGCGCCGGCGTCCATGTGGCCATGGGCCGGGGCTCGCCCGAAAGCAGCCGGAGCGAAACGTCGATGCGCTCCGTGGGCGCGTGCAGCTCCGCGGCGCAGACCACGTCGCCGCGCCGGATGGCGTCCTTCGCGACGCCCGGCCCCGCAAGGTTCAGCGCGCAGCGCTCGCCGGGCCGGCCCTCCTCCGCGGCGCGGTTCTGGGCGTGGATGGCGCGCACCCGCGCCGTCAGGCCGGACGGCGACACGATCACCGGATCGCCCACCCGGACCACGCCGTCGCGCACCGCGCCCGTCACCACCGTGCCCGCGCCCTGCAGCGTGAAGCAGCGGTCGACCGCGAGCCGGAACCGGCCCTCCGCCGGCCGCTCCCGCGTCTGCGCGCGCAGGGCGTCGAGCTTTTCGGACAAGGCGGCCACGCCGTCGCCCGTGACGGCGGAGACGGGCAGGATGTCCGCGCCTTCAAGCCCGGTTCCCCCCAGCAGGGCCACGACTTCGCTTTCGGCCTCGGCGAGGCGCGCGGCGTCCACCAGATCGGTTTTGGTCAGCGCCACCAGCCCCCGGCGCACGCCGAGCAGGTCGACGATGGCGAGATGCTCCCGCGTCTGGGGCATGGGGCCGTCGTCGGCGGCCACCACCAGCAGCACGAGGTCGATCCCGCTCGCGCCCGCCAGCATGTTGCGCACGAAGCGTTCGTGGCCCGGCACGTCCACGAAGCCGAGCACTTGGCCGTCGGCGCGCGGCGAATAGGCGAAGCCAAGGTCGATGGAGATGCCGCGGGCCTTCTCCTCCTTCAGCCGGTCGGTCTCGACGCCGGTCAGCGCCTTCACCAGCGCCGATTTGCCATGGTCGATGTGTCCGGCGGTGCCGACGATCACGCCGCCGGCTCCTCGGCCGCGGGCAGCGGCCGGGCGGCGATGGCCTCGGCCTTCTCCGCGTCCTCCTCCGACAGCAGAGACCGCACCGGGCCGAGGAACGGCGCGGCCAGCGCGCCGCCGCCGGCGTCCGCCCGCAGCAGCCACACGTAAGCCGCCCGGCTGTCCTGCTCCACGCCCTGCCCCATGTGCAGCGCCGCGCCCAGCATGGCCTGTCCGTCCGGCTCGCCCCGGCGGGCGGCCTCGGACCACCAGCGCGCGGCCTCGACCGGATCGCGCTCCATGCCGAGCGCGTTGTGGGCGATGAGGCCGAGCCGCGTCATGGCGCTGGCCACCCCCTGCGCCGCCGCCTCCAGCGCCCAGCGCCGCGCCGCCACCGGGTCGGCGGCGACAGAACCCTGCCCCTCCAGCAGCATCCAGCTCAGCATGTCCTGCGCCGGGCCGTCGCCCTGCTCCGCCGCCGCCCGATAGAGATCGAGCGCGGCCGCGTCGTCCTGCGCCACGCCCTCGCCCTTGAAGTGCAGCGCCGCCAGATTGCGCTGGCCGAGCGGATCGCCGGCCTCGGCGGCCCGTTCCAGCCAGTTGGCCGCCTGCGTGGGATCGCGCTCCACCCCGAGCCCCTCGGCGTAGCAGGCGCCGAGGTTGGCCTGGGCGCGGGCGACGCCGTCCTCCGCCAGCGGCCGCCACAGCGCGACCGCCGTGGCGTGGTCGCCCATCTCCGCGGCGTCATAGGCCGCCTCCATCTGGTCGGCCACGTCGGGCTCGTCCGCGTCCCTGTCTTCCGCGCCCGGCGCGCCGAGGCGCGACAGCACGCGGCCGATCCAGTCCCCCATCATGCTGCGGCCTCCGCGCGGGCGCGGGCGAGCTCGGCGAGACCGGCCTCAAGCGCCGCCGCGTCGTCCATTCCGCGCAGATCGAAGATCAGCCGCTCGTCGGCGATGCGCCCGATCACGGGCGCGGCGAGCGCCCGGAACGCCGCCGCAAGCTCCAGCAGAGCGGAGCCGGACCGGCGCGCGCCCAAGGGCGCGAGCGTCAGCCCCGCGCTCGGGATCGACGCCAGCGGCAGCGCGCCGGAGCCGATCTGGCTGTGGAGCTCCGCCACCTCCACCGCGACGTCCGGGCCGACGGCGGCCTCGAAGGCGGGCTTCAGACGCGCGGCCTGCTCCTTCAGCCTCGCCGCCGGCCGGGTCAGCAGCATCAGCGTCGGCAGCCGCTCGGCCAGCCGGTCGGGGTCGCGGTAAAGCTTCAGCGTAGCCTCCAGCGCCGCGAGCCGCAGCTTGTCCAGCCGCAGCGCGCGTTTGAGCGGATTCTTCGCCAGCCGCCGGATCAGATCGGCCCGGCCGACCGCGAGCCCCGCCTGCGGCCCGCCCAGAAGCTTGTCGCCCGAGAAGGTGACCACATCCGCCCCGTCCGCCACCGCCTGCCGCACCGTGCGCTCCGGCTGCAGGCCATAGGCCGCGAGGTCCACCAGCACGCCGGAGCCGAGGTCGTCCATCAGCGGCAGGCCGCGGGCGCGGGCGAGCGGCGCCAGCTCCCGCGCCGTCACCTCTTTGGTGAAGCCCTCGATGCGGTAGTTGGACGGATGCACTTTCATCAGCAGGCCGGTGGCCGGGACGATGGCGTCTTCGTAGTCCGCGAGATGGGTGCGGTTGGTGGTTCCCACCTCCCGCAGCACGCAGCCGGCGCGCGCCATGATGGCGGGCATGCGGAACGCGCCGCCGATCTCGATCAGCTCGCCGCGGGAGACCACCGCCTCGCGGCCCTCCGCGAGCGCGTTCAATGTGAGCAGCACGGCGGCGGCGTTGTTGTTGACCGCGACCGCGTCCTCCGCGCCGGTCAGCTCCCGCAGCAGGCCGCGCACATGATCGTCGCGCTCGCCGCGTCGGCCGGTTGCCACGTCGAACTCCAGCGCGGTGGGCGAGCGCATGGCCATGGTGACGGCGGCGATCGCCTCCTCCGCCAGAAGCGCCCGGCCGAGGTTGGTGTGCAGCACCGTGCCGGTGAGGTTCAGCACGCGGCGCTGGCTCGGCGTCTCCGACGCCTCCAGCGCGGCGAGCGCGACCTGCGCCAGCCGATCCGCTGATATGTCCGCCGCCGCCCCGGCGCGCCAGGCGGCGCGGGCCTCCTCCAGCCGGGCGCGCACGCTCGCCACCGTCGCGGTCCGGCCGAAGCGCTCCTCGGCCACGCGGGCGGCGTCGGCGGCGAGCACCCGGTCGACGGCGGGAAGCGGAGGGCGGGACGAAGGCTGATCGTTCATGGGCATCCGACGCAGGGCGCGGCGCGGAGCGGCTGTCGTGCGCCCCGCAGCTTCAGGCCGATTAATACCCAAGCAGATATGGGTTGAAACCCGCCCGCGCCCAGCCGGCCTCCCGCACCTTCAGATCGAGCCCGAGCGAGGCCACGTCGTCGGCCACAGGGTCAATCGACGGCTGAAGGTGCTGGTGGAAGATTTTGACGTAAAGCCCGCAGACGTCGCAGGTTTCGGCCTTGATCGGCGTCTCGTCCTCGCGCGCCTTCACCATGGCGCCGCCGGCCAGGGTTTCGCCGTCCTCGCTCAGCGCATGGTAGCTGATCTTCTCGGTGGACTCGCAGGCCACGCATTTCACCCGCACGTGGTTCCACAGCGTTCCGCACAGCGCGCAGGAGACGTAGCGCACGCCGTGCACCGGCCCCCAGCCCACCACGAGGCTGACCGAAGGCGGCCCGCCGCAGCAGGGACAGACGCCGAGGCCCACCGGCTGGAGCCTGTCCACATCCAGCGCGGCGGCGAGGCGGGCGAAATGGGCCTGAAGCGCTGCGGCGGCGAACACATGCTCCGCCAGCGCGTCCGCGCCCGCCGCGCTGTCCAGCGCGTCGTTCAGCACCGCCTCCCGGCCCTCACGACCGCTGTCGCGCAACCGGCGCACGGCCTCCGCCGCGGGCTCCGGCATGGGGATCGCTTCAGCGTGGTCGAGCAGCCGCTCGAACGCAGCATGGACGCCGTCGTCCATGCGCGTGCGGGCGCGGTCAAGCGGCGGCATGGCGAAATCCTGCGCGCGCGCCAGCAGGTCCGGATCGGGCGCCGGCGCAGGCGGCAGTTCGGCGACGATTGCGTGCTGGGCGCGGCTCAACGCGCCCAGGAAGCGCAGATAGGCCTCCAGCGGATGACCGGGCGCGAGCGCCTCGAACCGCTCCGCCCGGTCGAGGAACAGCCGCGACGGGTCCGGCAGGACGGCGAAAACCGGCTGCGCCACGCCGCCGATGTCGGACGGCGTCGGGGCGAGTGAGGTGGGACCGGCCATGCGCATGCTCCATTCAGCCGCACGCGGCGGCGTCTCGCTTCAGCGGCGGCGGGGTCCGGCCGAAGCCGGCGCCCGCATTCCCGCCCTCGTCATATGGCGTCGGGCCTCGCCCCCGTCCAACGCCGCCAGCGCGCCTGACCGGCGAGGCCGACGCCGCGAAACGGCCGCACAGATTGATGGGCTTTAACCGCGCTCCGCTTGGCGCGCGCATCTGGCATGCCAACTTGGCCGTACCGCGCGATCATCTGGCATGCCAAATACCAACCCAGAGAATACTAGACTAAAGGATGATCCCGATGCCCACCACGATCGTTCATGCCGCCCCCGCCGAAGCCACCGGTTTCGGCGCCCTGGTCGCCCGCCTGTTCACCGAACTGACCGCGTTCTTCGAAGAGTCCGGCCGCGCCCTGCACCGCGCCCATCGCGACTACCCGTTCGGCCTCTGATCCGATCGGCGCGTCTTCACGCGGGGGCTCGCCGCCCTTTCGCGTCCAATCGAAAACAGGGCCGTCCGCTGCGCGCGGGCGGCCCTGTTCCGTTTCGCAACCGACGCCGGCCGGCGTCAGTGGTCGCCCTCGTCCTTCACCTCCGACCGCAGCCACTTGCGGTGGTGCCGCCAGGCCCAGCCGCCGGTGACCCGCCCCTGCGTCATGGCCCGCACGGTGCCCTTGACCCAGATGCCGGCGTAGATATGGACGATGATGATCAGGATCGCCCCGATCGCCGCCAGAGAGTGGGTAAGCGCCGCGAGCCTGTTGACGTTGATCGAGACCAGCCCGTGGAAATACTGGTCCCAGATCACCAGCCCCGAGGCGAGCAGCACGATCAGCAGCAGCGACGTGCCCCAGAACACCATCTTCTGACCGGCGTTGTATTTGCCGAGCTCCGGAAGATGCTCTTCCTCGCCCTTCACCACGTCGCCGATCTGGGTCATCCACCTGGTGTCGTCGCGGTTCCAGAGGTTGAGCCGCCAGAACCGGACGAACAGCACCGAGAAGCTCGCCACCAGCACCACGCCGATCCAGGGGTGGAAGGCGCGGGTGTTGGCGCCGCCGCCGAAGAGGTCGGTGAGGAAGAACAGGCTGGGGTGGAACAGCGCCAGCCCGCTCAAGGTGAGCAGCACGAAGCAGATCGCCGTGATCCAGTGGTTGACGCGGGCGGAAGCGGAGTAGCGCTTCACCTCCGTCCGCTCCACGATCAGCGGCCGGCGTTCGATCTCGATCGCCATCAGAGCGTCCTCGTCTCGGGCGTAGGCTCGGCGCCGTTCGCCTCTTCCGCCAGATCCGCCGCGTTGGCCTCGTCCGTGTCGGTGACGCGGTTGGGGCCGACGATGGTGTGGTGGAAGAAGGCCCCCACGGCCGCGAAGGCGATCGCCCCCAGCGCCAGCAGCTTCGCCCCGCCCTTCCAGGCCGAGACCAGCGGGCTGATCTGCGGGTCCTTGGGCAGGCCGGCGTAGATCTCCGGCTTGTCCAGGTGATGCAGCACGTACATCACATGGGTGCCGCCGACGCCCTGGGGATCATAGAGCCCGGCGTTGGCGAAGCCGCGGGACTTGAGGTCCACGATCCGCTGGGCCGCCTGATCCTTCATGTCCTCCTTGGTGCCGAACATGATCGCCGCCGTGGGGCAGGCCTTGGCGCAGGCCGGGCCCATGCCGACCGAGACCCGGTCGGAGCACAGCGTGCACTTGTAGGCCTTGCGGTCCACCTGGCTGATGCGCGGAATGTTGAAGGGGCAGCCCTTCACGCAATAGGCGCAGCCGATGCAGTTCTCCGACACGAAATCCACGATGCCGTTGGTGTACTGCACGATCGCGCCCGGCGAGGGGCAGGCCTTCAGGCAGCCCGGATCGGCGCAATGCATGCAGCCGTCCTTGCGGATCAGCCACTCGAAATTGCCGTTGTCCGGGTTGTCCCATTCGCTGAAGCGCATCAGCGTCCAGCTGTTGGGGGTGAGGTCGTGCGGGTTGTCGTAGACGCCCGTGTTGACCCCGACCTCCTCCTTCAGGTTGTTCCACTCCAGGCAGGCCGACTGGCACGCCTTGCAGCCGATGCATTTCGAGACGTCGATCAGCTTGGCCACCTCGAGGCCGGTCGACCGCACGGTCGGCGGCGTCGAGGTGGAGGCCGAGCGGCGCTTGATGTCGAGGGACTGGTAGGAAGCCATCTCTCAGCCCTCCCTCACGCGACCGCCGGAGCCGAGGTCGGCTCGATGTTGACCAGAAACGCCTTGTATTCCGGCGTCTCGATGTTCGCGTCGCCCACGAAGGGGGTCAGCGAATTCGGGTTGTGACCCTTCTTCGTCTTGCCGATGAAGCCCCAGTGCTGGGGAATGCCCACCACATGGACCGGCCGACCGTCCACCATCAGCGGCTTGATGCGCTTGGTCACCACCGCCTTGGCCTTGAGCGAGCCGCGGTTGGACCACACCCGGACCCAGCCGCCCTTCTCGATGCCTTTCTCCTTCGCGAGCTCTTCCGAAATCTCCACGAAGAACTCCGGCTGCAGCGCCGCGTTGACCCAGACGTGCTTGGTCCACTGATGGAAATGCTCCGTCAGGCGGTAGCTGGTGCCCACGTAGGGGAACTGGTCCGGAGACCCGAGGGCTTCGAGATCGGCCTTGAAGATGCGCGCGGCGGGATTGCCGCGGATCTTGGGGTTGATCACGTTGGCCACCGGCGACTCGAACGGCTCGTAATGGGACGGGAACGGGCCGTCCCGCATCATGCCGCGGGTGAACAGCCGCGCCACGCCCTCCGGGTTCATGATGAAGGGGCCGACCGCCTGCTCGGGCTTCACCGTCGGGCCGTAGTCCGGCACGTCGTAACCCGTCCAGCGCTCGCCCGACCACCACACCAGCTTGCGGCTCTCGTCCCACGGCTTGCCGGACACGTCCGACGAGGCGCGGTTGTAGAGAATCCGGCGGTTGACCGGCCACGCCCAGGCCCAGCGGGGCGCGAGCCCCGTGTCGCCGGGATCGTAGGTGTCGCGCCGCGAGGTCTGGTTGCCGGCTTCGGTGAAGCAGCCGGCGTAGATCCAGCAGAACGAGGCCGTGGAGCCGTCGTCGCGCAGCTGCGCGAAGGTGTCCACCTGCTTGCCCTTCTGGACCAGCACCTTGGTCGGGTCGGTCGGGTCGAACACGTCCGACAGCGCCTGGCCGTTCATCTCCTTCGCAAGCTCCTCCGCCGAAGGCTCCTCCGGCTGGGCGTAAGGCCAGCGCAGATTCACGATCGGATCGGGGAAAGCGCCGCCCTCCTTGAGGTACAGCTCCTTCAGCCGGAGATGCAGCCCCGCCATGATGAAGACGTCGGACCGCGCTTCCGCGGGCGGCGACACAGCCGCGTTGTGCCACTGCAGCCAGCGGCCGGAGTTCACGATCGAGCCCTCGTCCTCGGCGAAGCAGCTGGTGGGCAGCTGGAACACCTCGGTCTGGATGTCCGCCGTCTTCACGTCGTTGAACTCGCCGTGGTTCTCCCAGAACCGCGAGGTCTCGGTGTCGAGCGGGTCCATGGTCACCAGCCATTTCAGCTTGGCGAGGCCCGCGGTGATCTTGCCCCGGTTGGGGAAGGTCATCAGCGGGTTGAAGCCCTGGCAGAAATAGCCGGTGACCTTGCCCTGGTTCATCAGCTCGAACGTGCGCAGCACGTCGTAGGTGACGTCCAGCTTGGGCAGCCAGTCGTAGGCCCAGTCGTTCTCCGCCGTCGCCCTGTCGCCCCACATGGACTTCTGGAACGAGACGAAGAACTTCTTGTAGTTCTGCCAGAAGCTGGTCTGTCCGGGACGCAGCGGCTTGAAGCCGCGGGTCGACATGTAGGTCCCGAAGTCCTTCTCCTTCTCCGTGGGGAGATTGAGATAGCCGGGCAGCATGTTGGACAGCAGGCCGAGGTCCGTCAGGCCCTGGATGTTGGAGTGGCCGCGGAGCGCGTTCATGCCGCCGCCGCGCACGCCGATGTTGCCCAGCAGAAGCTGAACCATCGCCATGCCGCGGATGTTCTGCGCGCCCTTGGAATGCTGCGTCCAGCCGAGCGCGTACATCGACGTCATGGTCTTGGTCGGCGACGAACACTCCGAGATCATCTCGCAGACCTTCAGGAACTTGTCCCGAGGCGATCCGCAGACGCGCTCCACCAGCTCCGGCGTGTAGATGGCGAAGTGCTGCTTCATGAGCTGGAAGACGCTGCGCGGGTCCGTCATGGTCTCGTCGACCCTGGCGAAGCCCTGCTCGTCCATCTGGTAGTCCCAGGACGAGCGGTCGTAGTCGCGCTTCTCTTCGTTGTAGCCCGTGAACAGACCCTCGGACCAGCCGAACTCCGGCTTCACCAGGAAGGTGGCGTTGGTGTAGGCCTTGACGTAGTCCTTCTGGATTTTGTCGTTGGACAACAGATAGTTGATGACGCCGCCCAGGAAGGCGATGTCCGAGCCGGGCCGGATCGGGCAATAGAAATCGGCGACCGACGCCGTGCGCGTGAAGCGCGGATCGACCACGATCAGCTTGGCGCCGCGATGCGCCTTGGCCTCGACCACCCATTTGAAGCCGCACGGGTGCGCTTCAGCCGCGTTGCCGCCCATCACGACCACGAGGTCGGCGTGCTTGATGTCGCCCCATGCGTTGGTCATGGCGCCGCGACCGAATGTTGGGGCCAGACTGGCCACCGTCGGTCCGTGTCAGACGCGCGCCTGGTTGTCGAACGGCAGGGTCCCGAGCGACCGCATGACCTTGTAGGTCAGCGTGCCGGTTTCATTGGTTGTGGCGGACGCCGCCAGGAAACCCACCGATGTCCAGCGGTTGACCGTGAGGCCGTCCTTGTTGGTGGTCTGGAAGTTCGCGTCGCGATCGTCCTTCATCAGACGCGCGATGCGGTCCAGCGCGAAGTCCCACGACACCCGCTCGAATGTGTCCGAGCCCGGCTTGCGGTGCATCGGATACTTCAGCCGGGTCTCCGCATGCACGAAGTCCAGCAGCGCTGCGCCCTTGGGGCAGAGCGTGCCGCGGTTGGTGGGATGGTCGGGATCGCCCTCCACGTGCATCAGCGCGGAGCGCGTGTTCTTGGAGCGGTCGCCGAGGCTGTACATGATGACGCCGCAGGCCACCGAGCAGTAGGGGCAGATGTTCCGGGTCTCCGTCATGCGGGCCAGCTTGAACGGCCGCACCGCCTGGGCCATGGCCTGTTCGGCGCCGCCGAACCCCATCGCCCCAAGCGTGGTCCCGGCGACGCCCACACCGGCCGCTTTCAGAAAGCCGCGCCGTGAGACTTCACCGATCGTCATCGGGAAGGATCCTCCTTCGAATGCGCGAACGACCCCTCGGTCGCCGCGCCAATGCAACGCCATCGCTTGGCGCTATCGCCCGATAGTAGGATTTGACCAATTCGAATGTCAAACCGGAAAAATTCTGAAACTGCGCATAATACAATGAAAAATCAGATATTTAGGTCGCATCAAAAACGGAGAAGGATGAAAAAGTGATCGGCGAATCCGCTGCCACGCTCGACCTCAGGGGCCTGCGCTGCCCGCTGCCCGTGCTGCGCGTCCGCAAGGCGCTGGCCGGACTGGCGCCCGGCGAGCGGATCTTCGCGCGCGTCGACGACCCGCTTGCAGGCGTCGACATCCCCCACTTCCTGCGGGAGACGGGGCATACGCTGGTCACGACCGAAACCGACGGCGGGGAATTCCTGTTCGTAATCGAGAAAGCCGCGCCCAAGCCGCTTGAAAGCGCGCCTTCGCCCCTCTAGTGTCCGCGCCGCGCTGACATGGCGCGGGCGCGTAGCTCAGTTGGTTAGAGCAACTGACTTTTAATCAGTAGGTCCTGGGTTCGAGTCCCAGCGCGCTCACCAGACAAATCAACGACTTGGCGATAGTTTTTGAAGCGCATGCAGTCTCATGTGAGACCGCATGCCCGCGCCGCCCGCCTATTCCGCCGCCTGCTTTTTCAGCGGGCGCCGGCGCAGCACCTCGGCGAGGAAGCGGCCGGTGTGGCTCGCATTCGCGCGGGCGATCTGCTCGGGCGTTCCGACCGCCACCACCATGCCGCCGCCGTCGCCGCCTTCCGGGCCCATGTCCACGATCCAGTCCGCGGTCTTGATGACCTCGAGATTGTGCTCGATCACCGCCACCGTGTTGCCCTGGTCCACCAGCTCGTGCAGCACCTCCAGCAGCTTGGCCACGTCGTGGAAATGCAGGCCCGTGGTCGGTTCGTCGAGGATGTAGAGCGTGCGGCCCGTGGAGCGGCGGGACAGCTCCTTGGAGAGCTTCACCCGCTGGGCCTCGCCGCCGGACAGCGTGGTGGCCGGCTGGCCCACCTTGACGTAGCCGAGCCCCACCCGCGCCAGCGTCTCCATCTTCTCCCGGATGGAGGGCACCGCCTTGAAGAACTCCGCCGCCTCGTCGACGGTCATGTCCAGCACGTCGGCGATGGATTTGCCGCGGTACAGCACCTCCAGCGTCTCGCGGTCGTAGCGCTTGCCCTTGCACACGTCGCAGGTGACGTAGACGTCCGGCAGGAAGTGCATCTCGATCTTGATGACGCCGTCGCCCTGGCAGGCCTCGCAGCGCCCGCCCTTGACGTTGAACGAGAACCGCCCCGGCTGGTAGCCGCGCGCCTTGGACTCCGGCAGCCCCGCGAACCAGTCCCGGATCGGCGTGAAGGCGCCGATGTAGGTGGCGGGGTTGGAGCGCGGCGTGCGTCCGATCGGCGACTGGTCGATGTCGATCACCTTGTCGATCGCCTCGAACCCCTCGATCCGCTCGTGCGCGCCGGGGTTCTCGTTGGCGCCGTTCAGCTTGCGCGCCGCCGCCTTGAACACGGTGTCGATCAGCAGCGTGGACTTGCCGCCGCCGGACACGCCGGTGACGCAGGTGAAGCAGCCGAGCGGAATCTCGGCGGTCACGTCCTTCAGGTTGTTGGCGCGGGCGCCGACCACCTTGAGCGTCCTCTTTTTATCGAACGGGCGGCGCTTCGGCGGCGTCGGCACCATCAGTTCGCCGGTGAGGTACTTGCCAGTGAGGCTCGCCGGGTCGGCCATCACCTGGTCGGGCGTCCCCTGCGCGATGATGCGGCCGCCATGGACGCCGGCGCCCGGCCCCACGTCCACCACGTAATCGGCGAGCCGGATGGCGTCCTCGTCGTGCTCCACCACGATCACGGTGTTGCCGAGGTCGCGCAGCCGCTCCAGCGTGCCGAGCAGCCGCTCGTTGTCGCGCTGGTGCAGGCCGATGGAGGGCTCGTCCAGCACGTAGAGCACGCCGGTCAGGCCCGACCCGATCTGGCTCGCGAGCCGGATGCGCTGGCTCTCGCCGCCGGAGAGCGAGCCGGAATTGCGCGCGAGCGTCAGGTAATCGAGCCCCACATCCACCAGGAAGCGCAGCCGGTCGCGGATCTCCTTCAGGATGCGGTAGGCGATCTCGTTCTGCTTCGGCGTCAGATGCCGCGGGAGGTCCTCGAACCAGGCGTGCGCCGCCCGCACCGACAGCCGCGCCGCCGCGCCGATGTGCCGGTCCGAGACCCGGACGGCCAGCGCCTCGGGCTTCAGCCGGTAGCCCTCGCAGACGAGGCACGGCACGTCGGACATGTAGCGGCCGATCTCCTCGCGGGACCAGTCGCTCTCCGTCTCCTTGTAGCGCCGCTCCAGATTGCGCACGACGCCCTCGAAGGTCTTCACCGTGTCGTAGGAGCGCAGACCGTCGTCATAGACGAAGCGCACCTTCTCCGAACCGGAGCCGTAGAGGATGACGTTCTTCGCCTTCTCCGGCAGGTCGGCCCAGGGGACGGTGAGCGCGAAGCCGTAATGCTTGGCGAGCGCGTCCAGCGTCTGGATGTAATAGGGCGAGGTGGAGCGCGCCCAGGGCGCGATGGCGCCCTTGCGCAGGGTGGCGCCGCCGTCCGGGACCACCAGATTGGGATCAACCGCGAGCTCCGCGCCGAGGCCGTCGCAGGCCGGGCAGGCGCCGAAGGGGTTGTTGAACGAGAACAGCCGCGGCTCGATCTCGGCGATGGTGAAGCCGGACACCGGACAGGCGAACTTCTCCGAGAAGGTCAGCCGCTTCGGGTTCCCGTCCCCGTCGGTCTGGTCGGCGAATTCGGCGATGGCGATGCCGTCCGCGAGCCCCAGCGCCTGCTCCAGGCTGTCGGCGAGGCGGCTCGCGATGTCGCCGCGGATCACCACCCGATCCACCACCACGTCGATGTCGTGCTTCAGCTTCTTGTCGAGCGTGGGCGCGTCGGCGATCTCGTAGAAGGCGCCGTCCACCTTCAGCCGCTGGTAGCCCTTCTTCTGGAACTCGGCGATCTCCTTGCGGTACTCGCCCTTGCGGCCGCGCACCACCGGCGCGAGCAGATAGAGCCGCGAGCCCTCGGGCAGCGCCAGCAGCCGGTCCACCATCTGGCTGACCGTCTGGCTTTCGATCGGCAGGCCGGTGGCCGGCGAATAGGGGATGCCCACCCGCGCCCACAGCAGGCGCATGTAATCGTAGATTTCCGTGACGGTGCCCACGGTGGAGCGCGGATTCTTCGACGTGGTCTTCTGCTCGATGGAGATCGCCGGCGACAGGCCGTCGATCTGGTCCACGTCCGGCTTCTGCATCATCTCCAGGAACTGGCGGGCGTAGGCCGACAGGCTCTCCACGTAGCGGCGCTGGCCCTCCGCATAGATGGTGTCGAAGGCGAGCGACGACTTGCCCGAGCCCGACAGCCCGGTGAACACCACCAGCCGGTCGCGGGGAATGTCGAGATCGACGTTCTTGAGGTTGTGCTCGCGGGCGCCCCGCACCGAGATCATCCGGCCGTCCCGCACGGACAACCGCGCCTCGGCCGCGGCGTCGAACGCGGCCTCAAGCGCGGCGGGAGTCTTGGCCCTGGCGCCGGCGGAGTCCGTACTTTTAACGCTGGCGGGCGCAGCGTTCACGGCGCTGGCGGGCGCCTTGGCCTTGGCGACGTCGGAACGCGCGGGCTTGGGCGACGCCGGGGCGCGCTCGGCCTTGGGGCCGGCCTTCGGCGTCCGGCCGGCGCCGGTCCGTGAACGTTCTTTGGTCATGCCGCATCATCCCGTGGCGGATCGGAGCGCCGCCGTCCGGCTGTCAGGTCGGTCGCCGCAGCCTGCCGTCAAGCCAGCGGCTTGTAGGCGACCGGACGCCATGTTAAGGAACATAAAAGGAACAAAAGCTTCTGTCCATCGAAACAGTGCCCGCGCAAGCCGTTGTGGACAAGCCCGGACCCGGCGCGACGCGCCGCCGCGCCGGGTTTAGGGTGCGCGCGCGAACATCTGGAGGTCGTCATGGCGGGCAGCGTCAACAAGGTCATTCTGGTGGGCAATCTCGGCCGCGACCCGGAGGTGCGCCGCATGAACTCCGGCGAGCCGGTGGTGAACCTGCGCATCGCCACCTCGGAGAACTGGCGCGACAAGCAGAGCGGCGAGCGCCGGGAAAAGACGGAGTGGCACTCCGTGGTGATCTTCAACGAGAACCTGGCGAAAATCGCGGAGCAGTATCTGCGCAAGGGCTCGAAGGTCTATGTGGAGGGGCAGCTCCAGACCCGCAAGTGGACCGACCAGTCCGGCGCCGAGCGCTACACCACGGAGATCGTGATCCAGCGCTTCCGCGGCGAACTGGCGCTGCTGGACGGCCGCGGCGGCGGGTCCGGCGGCGACGACGCCTATGAGGGCGGCGGCGACAGCTTCGGCCGGTCGAGCCCGATCGAGAACCGCAAGCCCTCGTCGCCCGCGCCCTCCTCCGGCGGCGGCCGCGGCGGGTACAGCGACTCCATGGACGACGACATCCCGTTCTGACCCATCCAAGGCCCGTCCAAATCCTGGCGGGCCTTTTTCGCATCGGCGACACGGGTTTTTTACCGACGCGCCCTTAAGGTCCGCGCGCCGGGCTTCCCGGCGCTGCGGCGCGCAGGTGCGGAGCGCGGTCGCGGCCTGAAGGAATCAGAAGTCCGCCAGGGCCGGGTCATGACGTTCCAACCCCTGAGGATCGTGCATCTGGTCCGCTCGCCGGTCGGCGGCATTTTCCGCCACATCGCGGATCTGGCCGAGGCGCAGGCCGAGAGCGGGCACGACGTCGGCTTCGTCTGCGACAGCCTGACGATCGGACCGTTCGAGGACGCCAAGATCGCGGCGCTCGCGCCCCGCCTGTCGCTCGGCGCGCATCGGCTGCCGATCGCGCGCCATGTGGCGCCGTCGGACGTGGCGGCGCTGTCCCGCGTGCATGCGCTGCTTTCCCCCCTCGCCCCGAACGTGGTCCACGCCCACGGCGCCAAGGGCGGCGTGTTCGGCCGGCTGGTGGGAGCGTGGCTCGGCCGCTCCCGGCCGGTGGCGAAAATCTATGCGCCCCATGGCGGCAGCCTGCATTACGACGCCGGCGCGCTGGAGGGGCGGGTCTATTTCCGCATCGAACGCGCGCTGGAGCGTCTGACCGACGCCATGATCCATGTGAGCGCCTACGAGGCGCGGACCTATGTGGAGAAGGTCGGCGCCCCGCGCTGCCCCACATATGTGGTGCGCAACGGCCTCGCGCCGGACGAGTTCGATCCGGTGGCGCCCGACGAGGACGCCACCGACTTCCTCTACCTCGGCATGCTGCGCGACCTGAAGGGCGTGGACGTGCTGATCGACGCCCTGACCGCGCTCAAGGCCCAGGGGCTGCCCGCCACCGCCACCATCGTCGGCGACGGGCCGGACGAGGCCCGCTACCGCGCCATGGTGGCCGAGCGCGGCCTGTCCGCCCTCGTCCGGTTCGCGCCCTCCACGCCCGCCCGGCGCGCCTTCGCCATGGGCCGGGCGATCGTGGTGCCGTCGCGGGCGGAATCCATGCCCTATGTGGTGCTCGAATCGATCGCGGCCGGCCTGCCGATCGTCTCCACCGCCGCCGGCGGCATTCCGGAAATCTTCGGCCCCCATGCGGACGCCCTCGTCGCCCCCGGCGACGGCGCGGCGCTGACAGCCGCCATGGCCGCGGCGCTGCGCGATCCCGCCGCCGCCAGGGCGCGGGCGCGCCTGCTGCGCGACCACATCGGCGACGAGTTCTCCCGCGCCGGGATGGCCGCGCGGGTGGAAACCGTTTACCGCGATGCGCTTCAGGCGGCGTCGATTTAACGTCCACATGCCGCGCGTAAGCTCTTATTGTGGCCTGCATGGCATCTTCCGGTCGTTCGATCGAAGATCACCGTCGTGACTGGGACATCCATGTCGACGCTTGAGACCGCTCCTCCCGAGACCCGCCCCGAGAAGCCGCGCCAGACGCGGCTGAACGATCAGGCGCGCGAGATCGCGGAGCAGTTCCGCCAGTCCTCCATCTCCCAGGTTCTGCTGGTGGGCGCCGTGCGGCTGATCGACGTGCTGGGCGTCGCGCTGACGGCCGCCGGCGCCTACGCCCTGCTCCATGACGGCGCGCTCGCGGCGCCCTGGCCCTATCCGGTCGCGACGCTGGCGGCGGTCGTGCTGACGCTGATCTTCGCCCAGGCCGCGGACGCCTATCATGTGGTGGCGTTCCGCGTGTTCGGGGGACAGCTCGGCCGCATGCTCGGCGCCTGGACGCTGACCTTCGCCGGCTTCGCGGTGGTCGGCAGCTTCCTGGATTTCGGCGGCTCGGTGGAGCGGCGCTGGCTCGGCCTGTGGTTCGTGCTCGGCGCCCTGTCCTTCCTGATCTCCCGCCTGGTGCTGACGGCGCTGGTGCGCCGCTGGGCGGCGGACGGGCGGCTCGGCCGCAAGGCCGTGATCGTAGGCGGCGGCGAGCCCGCGGCCGAGCTGATCCGGGCGCTGGAAAGCACGCCCGGCAACGACGTGCACATCTGCGGCGTGTTCGACGACCGCTCCAACGACCGCTCGCCGGCGATCGTGGCGGGCTATCCCAAGCTCGGCACCGTGGCGGAGCTGGTGGAGTTCGGCCGGGTGGCGCGCATCGACCTGCTGATCGTGACCATCCCGGTCTCGGCCGCCGGCCGGGTGCGCGAAATCCTGAAGACGCTCTGGGTGCTGCCGGTGGACATCCGCCTGTCGGCCCACACCGACAAGCTGCGCTACCGCCCGCGCGCCTATTCCTATGTGGGCGCCATCCCCATGGTGGAGCTCGCGGAAAAGCCGATCGCGAACTGGGACTTCGTGATCAAGCGCGCCTTCGACCTGATCGTCGGGACGCTCGCGCTGATCGCGCTGGCCCCGCTGATGATCGCGACCGCCATCGCCATCAAGCTCGACAGCCCGGGCCCGGTGTTCTTCCGCCAGAAGCGCTACGGCTTCAACAACGAGGTCATCGACGTCTTCAAGTTCCGCTCGCTCCGGCACGAGATGGCGGACCCGGACGCCAAGACCGTCGTCACCAAGAACGACAGCCGCGTCACCAAGGTCGGGCGATTCATCCGCAAGACCTCCATCGACGAGCTGCCGCAGCTGTTCAACGTGCTGAAGGGCGAGCTGTCGCTGGTCGGCCCGCGCCCGCACGCGGTCAACGCCCACACCTCCGAGACGCTGTGGAACGACGTGGTGGACGGCTATTTCGCCCGCCACAAGGTGAAGCCCGGCGTCACCGGCTGGGCCCAGATCAACGGCTGGCGCGGCGAGGTGGACACCAGCGAGAAGCTGAAGCGCCGCATCGACCACGACCTCTACTACATCGAGAACTGGTCGATCCTGTTCGACGCCATGATCCTCATCAAGACGCCGTTCGCGCTCGCCAAGACGGACAACGCCTATTGAGCCAGGCGCGCGCCCTCGGGGCTCCGCGCCCGCTGACGATCGGCGTCGAGACCCTGCGCGAGGGGCTGGTCGCGCTCGCCGTGCTGACGAGCTTCGTCGTCATGTTCGAGCCGGCGCCCTACGACCTGCTGTTCGTGCTGGCGATCGTGCTGTTTTCGCTCACCGGGCTGACGTTGCCGCGGACGCTGCTGCCGTTCGTGACGCTGGTCGCGCTCTACCAGCTTGGCGCCGTGCTCACGCTGTCGCTGGTGATCAGCCGGCCCGACACGCTGAAATGGACCATCGTCGGCGTGTTTCTGGCGGTGACCGGCGTGTTCTACGCGCTGTTTCTCGCCGACCGCACGGAGGCGCGGGCGCGGCTGATCGCCAACGCCTGGGTGGTGGCGGCCGTCTTCGGCGGGGCGCTCGCCATCATCGGCTATTTCCACCTCGGGCCGGGATCGGACAAGTTCCTGCTCTACGGCCGCGCCAAGGGCGCGTTCAAGGACCCCAACGTCTACGCGCCCTACCTGATCTTCCCGGCGCTGATCCTGATCCAGCGGCTCTACGCCGCCGACCGGCTCCGGCAGCTGATCTTCATCCTGATCCCGCTCGGCGTCATCGTCAGCGGCATCTTCCTCAGCTTCTCCCGCGGCTCCTGGGGCCATCTGATCGCGTCGGCGGCGTTGATGACGGGCCTCACCATCCTCGCCTCGCCGAGCCCCGCGCGCCGGGCGCGCATCCTGCTCATCTGCTGCGGGGCGGCGGTCTGCGCGGCGCTGCTGATCCTGGTGCTGCTCAGCCTGCCCTCGGTGTCGAACCTGTTCGCGGAGCGCGCCAGCCTCGAACAGGGCTACGACGTGGGCCGCTACGGCCGCTTCGGCCGACACCTGCTGGGCGCCCAGATCGCGCTGGTGCAGCCGCTCGGCATCGGCATCTACGAGTTCGCGCGCCTGTTCGGCTCGGACGTGCACAACACCTACCTGAACGCCTTCCTGTCCTATGGCTGGCTCGGGGGCATCTCGCTGGTGGCGCTGGTGATCGTGACCGCAATCTACGGCGGCCGCTACGTGCTGTCGCCAACGCCATGGCGCCCCGTCTTCATCTGCGCCTACTCCACCTGGCTCGTGCTGATGATGGAGGCCTGGGTGATCGACGTGGACCACTGGCGCCATCAATGGGCGCTGCTCGGCATAACCTGGGGCCTGATCGCCGCCACCGCCCGGCACGAGAAACGGCGCGTGGGCGCCGCGACGCCGCGCCGGATGGCGCCGACGGCGAATTGAGCGTTCTTTACGGGCTGGCGCGCGCCTGCGCCGGTCCGACCGCCGCCTCGTGACGCCCATGACGGACAGAGCCATACCCGACCGCCCGCTCAAGATCGTGCTGATCGACGCCAGCCCCGTGCGCGCCGCCATCCTTGAGGAAGGATTGCGGGACGCCGGCCACGCCAACATCATGCGCATCGCCGACCACGCCAATCTGCTGGAGCGCATCTACGCCATCGATCCGGACGTGATCCTGATCGACCTCGCCGACCCGAGCCGCGACGTGCTGGAGCAGATGTTCCAGGTTAGCCGCGCGGTGCGCCGGCCGGTGGGCATGTTCGTGGACCAGACTGATTCCGCCGCGATCGAGGCCGCCATCGACGCCGGCGTCTCCGCTTACGTGGTCGACGGACTCAGGCGCGAGCGGATCAAGCCGATCCTCGACACCACCATCAGCCGCTTCCACGCCTTCTCGAAGCTGCGCTCCGAGCTGGAGCACGCCAAGAGCCAGCTGGAGGAACGCAAGGTCGTGGACCGCGCCAAAGGCATCCTCATGCGCAGCCGCAACATCGGCGAAGAGGAGGCCTACGGCCTGCTGCGCAAGGTGGCCATGAACGAGAAGAAGAAGATCGCCGAGATCGCGCAATCGGTGGTCACCGCCGCGGAGTTGCTGGGATGAGCCTGGACCGTGTTCGCATCGGCTTCATACCGCTCGTGGACGCCGCGATCCCCATCGTCGCGGCGGATGTGGGCTTCGCCGCGGCTGAAGGCTTCGCCATCGATCTGGCGCGGGAGGTGTCGTGGTCGAACATCCGCGACCGGCTGACGCTCGGGCATTTCGACGTGGCTCATCTGCTGGCGCCGCTCGCCATCGCCACCTCGCTCGGCCTCGGCGCGCTGCAGGCCCCGCTGGCCGCGCCCGTCACCTGCGGCCTCAACGGCAACGCCATCACGCTCTCCCCCGATCTCTATGACGAGTTGATGGATCATTTCGCGCCGGACGCGAACCTGTTCGACCCCCGGGCGACGGGGGCCGCCTTCGCGGCGCTGGTCCGCGCCCGCCGCGTCCGGGGCGACGAGCAGCCGACGCTCGGCATGACCTTTCCATTCTCCAGCCACAACTATCTGCTGCGGCTGTGGCTGGCGGATGCGGGCCTGACGCCCGACGAGGACGTGCGCCTGGCGGTGGTGCCGCCGCCCTACATGGTGGACGCGCTGGAGCACGGCCATGTGGACGGCTTCTGCGTCGGCGCGCCGTGGAACGCGGTCGCCGTCAGCCTGGGACTGGGGCGCATCATCCATCTCGGCGTGGATCTGGTGGCGCGCTGTCCGGAGAAGGTGCTCGCGGTCCGCGAGAGCTGGCTGACCGAGGCGCCCGAACGCGCGGACGCGCTGGTGCGCGCCTGCCTCAACGCGGCCCAATGGTGCGACGATCCGGCCAACCGCGACGACCTCGCCACGCTGCTGTCGTCGCCGCACCGGCTCGATGTGCCGCCCGGCGTCATCCGCGCCGCCCTCGACGGCCGGTTGCAGGTGGGGCGCGGCGTGCGCGCCCATGACGACTACCAGATCTTCGGCCGCGATCACGCTCTGCGGCCCGATCCGCGCCATGCGCTGTGGCTCTATGCGCAGATGACCCGCTGGCGCCAGGCGAGCGGCGAGGAGGGCGAGGCCGCGCGCGCCGCGTCGGTCTACCGTCCCGACCTGTTTGATCGGGCGGCCGGAACCCCGCCGCCGTCTCTCCTGGAAGATCCGCTGGGCGTCTTTCCCGGCGTGTGATCCCGTGCGCCTTAGTTGAGCAGCGCCCAGCATTAAGGCGCCGTCTGCGTTTTGCTGCGGCGCCAAATGGGGTGCGGCGAACCGCTCGGAATCGCCACCCGAAACTAAAATCCTTCAAATTCGAAGCTCCAGCGCATTCGCGCGTGAGTTGGCACGCCTTCTGCATAGCAATACGCGAAGGCCCGCGCCGACGAAGACGCCGCTTTCACCCGCCCAACGATGGGCCCCAGCACAGCCGCTGATCTGACACGCGATCTCGCATGTCCGGACAGCGGCTTTTTTATTTTCCGATCGCTTCGCGGGGAGCGGTCGTCCGACGACCACGGCGCCGATGGGCGCAAATGGAGCCGACGACTGAGATGACCAAAGACGTCTCGACCTTTCTGACTTCGGGCCTCAGCCGCCGCACGGTCCTTCGCGCCGGCGCGGGCGTTGCGGCGACGCTTGCGGCTGCGCGCGCTCTGTCGCCTTCGGGCGTGTTCGCGCAGGGCGCCGGCCCGGAAACCACCAAGGCCAAGCTCGGCTTCATCGCGCTGACCGACGCAGGACCTCTGTTCGTCGCCAAGGAAAAAGGCTTCTTCGACAAATACGGCATGACCGACGTCGAGGTGGCCAAGCAGTCGTCCTGGGGAACGACGCGCGACAACATCGTGCTCGGCTCCGGCGGCGGCGGCATCGACGGCGCGCATATCCTCACGCCGATGCCCTACCTCATCACCACCGGCGCGATGACCCAGAACAACCGCCCGACGGAGATGTACATTCTCAGCCGGCTGAACGTGGCCGGGCAGTGCATTTCGGTCGGCCAGGAATACGCCGACCTCCAGCTCGGCCTCGACACCAGGCCGTTCAAGACGGCGCTTGAGAAGAAGAAGGCCTCCGGCAAGGAGGTCAAGGCCGCCATGACCTTCCCCGGCGGCACCCATGATCTCTGGATCCGCTACTGGCTCGCTGCCGGGGGCGTCGACCCCAACCGGGACATCCAGACCATCGTCGTGCCGCCCGCCCAGATGGTGGCGAACATGAAGGTCGGCACCATGGACTGCTTCTGCGTCTGCGAGCCGTGGAACGAGCAGCTCAAGAACCAGAAGATCGGCTACACGGCCCTGACCACCGGCGAGCTCTGGAACAAGCATCCCGAGAAGGCCCTCGCGCTGCGCGCCGACTATGTGGACAAGAACCCCAAGGCCGCGAAGGCCCTGCTGCTGGCGGTCATGGAGGCCCAGCAGTGGTGCGAGAAAATGGAGAACAAGGAAGAGCTCGCCGCCATCTGCGCCAAGCGCAACTGGATCGGCGCTCCGGTCGCCGACACCGTGGCGCGCATGAAGGGCACGTTCGACTACGGCGCCGGCAAGCCCGTGGTCGAGAACAGCCCCTTCATGATGCACTACTGGGCGGACAACGCCTCCTACCCCTACAAGAGCCACGACCTCTGGTTCATCGCCGAGGACATGCGCTGGGGCTACCTGCCCTCCACCCTCGACGCCAAGGCGCTGGTGGACAAGGTTAACCGCGAGGACCTGTGGCGCGACGCCGCCAAGGACCTCGGCGTGACCGGCGCGCCCGAGACCACGTCCCGCGGCAAGGAGACCTTCTTCGACGGCAAGGTCTTCGATCCTGAAAACCCGATGGCCTATCTCGACAGCCTCGAGATCAAGAAGGCGGCCTGATCCCCGACGGGAGCGGCCGCCCGCCGGCCGCTCCCGGCCTGAAACACCGGAGAGCCCTCATGACGCAGACCGCCGCCGCGTCGTCCAACGTGACGCCGCTGAAGACGCAAGGCCCGCAGACCACGGCCCATGTGGTCGCCCTGCCGAAAGCGCAGCCCAAGAGCGCGCTGCTGTCCCCGCGCCTGAAGGCGCGCGGGGTCGAGCTTGCGCAGAACCTTATTCCTCCGCTGCTGACGATCGCGGCGCTGCTGCTGCTGTGGGAGATGCTGTGCTCCTCGCCCGGCTCGTCGCTGCCGGCGCCCTCGACGGTGGTGTCCGACACCTGGGAGCTGATCGCCAATCCGTTCTACGACAACGGCGGCAACGACAAGGGCCTCGGCTGGCAGCTCTACGCCTCCCTGAAGCGGGTGGCGCTCGGCTACACGCTAGCGGCCGTGTTCGGCATCGCGCTGGGCGCGCTGGTCGGCGGCTCCACCTGGGCCATGCGCGGCCTCGATCCGGTGTTCCAGGTGCTGCGCACCATCCCGCCGCTCGCCTGGCTGCCGCTGTCGCTGGCGGCGTTCCGCGACGGCGAGCCTTCGGCGATCTTCGTCATCTTCATCACCGCGATCTGGCCGGTCATCATCAACACCGCGGTGGGCATCCGAAACATCCCGCAAGACTACAAGAACGTGGCTCAGGTTCTTCGCCTGAACGCCTGGGAGTATTTCCACAAGATCATGCTTCCGGCGGCTGCCCCTTACATCTTCACGGGCCTGCGCATCGGCATCGGACTGAGCTGGCTCGCCATCGTCGCGGCGGAAATGCTGATCGGCGGCGTCGGCATCGGCTTCTTCATCTGGGACGCGTGGAACTCGTCGCGCATCAGCGACATCATCCTCGCGCTCGTCTACGTGGGCGCCGTCGGCTTCGTGCTCGACCGGATCGTCGCCCTCATCGCCGTCGCGGTCACCCGCGGCACCGCCAACGCCTGAGGAGACGAGCCCATGGCCCAATCGTTCCTGACCATCCAGCAGGTGGACAAGAGCTTCACCCGCGGCTCCATGACCAACGAGGTGCTGAAGGACATCTCGCTCGACGTGGAGCAGGGCGAGTTCATCTCGATCATCGGCCATTCCGGCTGCGGCAAGTCCACCCTGCTCAACATCGTCGCCGGTCTGACCAGGGCGACCAAGGGCGTCGTCTTCCTCGAAGGCGCCGTGGTGGACGAACCCGGACCGGACCGCGCGGTTGTGTTCCAGAACCATTCGCTGCTGCCGTGGCTGACCGCTTACGAGAACGTGGCGCTCGCGGTCGACAAGGTTTTCGCCCGCACCAAGAGCAAGGCCGAGCGCCACGACTGGACCATGCGCCAGATCGAGCTGGTGAACATGGCCCACGCCAAGGACCGGCGGCCGTCCGAGATCTCGGGCGGCATGAAGCAGCGCATCGGCATCGCCCGGGCGCTCGCCATGCAGCCCAAGGTCCTGCTGCTGGACGAGCCCTTCGGGGCCCTTGACGCCCTCACCCGCACCCACCTGCAGGACCAGGTGATGCAGATCCAGGCGGAGCTCAACAACACGGTGCTGATGATCACCCACGACGTGGACGAGGCCGTGCTGCTCTCGGACCGCATCGTGATGATGACCAACGGCCCTTCGGCCCGCATCGGCGAAATCCTCGAGGTGCCGCTGGAGCGGCCGCGCAAGCGGCTGGAGCTGGTGTCCGACCGCAACTACATCGCGGCCCGCGCGGAGGTGCTGAAGTTCCTCTACGAGCGCCACCGCTTCGTCGAGGCGGCCTGAGGAGCCCCGCCATGAAGCGCGAACGCCTCGTCGTCGTGGGCAACGGCATGGCCGGCCTGAAGCTGCTTGAGGAGCTTCAGGCCGCCTGCCCCGGCCGCTACGCCGTCACCGTCATCGGCGCGGAGCCGGAGCCGGCCTACAACCGGGTGCTGCTGTCCTCGCTTCTGGCCGGCGAGGCCAGCGACGAGGACATCCGGTTCCGCGACCGGGCCTGGTACGGCGCGAACGGTTTCCGCCTGCTCACCGGCGTTCCCGCCCGCGCCATCGACCGCGACCGCCGCCGGGTGGAGCTGCGCGACGGCCGCGTCGCGCCCTACGACAAGCTCGTGCTCGCCACCGGCTCGGAGGCGATCCGCCTGCCGCTGCCGGGGGCGGACCTGCCGCAGGTGCTGGTGTTCCGCGACCATGGCGACGCCATGAAGCTGAAGGCCTTGGCCCGCCCCGGCGCGCGCGCCGTGGTCATCGGCGGCGGCCTGCTGGGGCTGGAGGCGGCTTATGGGCTGGCGCTGCTCGGCTGCGAGACCACGGTGGTCCATCTCATGGACCGGCTGATGGAGCGCCAGCTCGACGCGCAGGGCGCGGCGACGCTGCGCCGGGCGCTGGAGGCCAAGGGCGTGCGCTTCCGTCTCGGCGCCCAGAGCCGCCGCGTGACGGGAGACACGGCGGTGGAGGGGCTGGAGCTCGCCGACGGCGAGGTTCTCCCCTGCGACATGCTGGTGATGGCCTGCGGCGTGCGGCCGAACGTGGCGCTGGGCAGGGCCGCCGGCCTCGCCGTGCAGCGCGGGCTGGTGGTGGACGACGGTCTGGCCACGTCCGCGGACGGCGTGTTCGCCCTCGGGGAATGCGCCGAACATCGCGGCGTGGTCTACGGGCTGGTGGCCCCGGCCTATGAGCAGGCCCGCGCGCTCGCCGCCCGCCTCGCGGGCGACCCTGCGGCGGCCTACGCCGGCAGCCTGCTCTCCACCAATCTGAAGGTGTCGGGCGTGTCCGTGTTTTCCGCCGGCGCGATCGAGGCCGAGCCGGGCGACGACGCCCTGCTGCTCTCCGACCCCGGCCACGGCTGCTACCGCAAGCTGATCGTCCGCGACGACCGCCTGACAGGCGCGATCCTCGTCGGCGAGGCCTCCGACGCGCTCTGGTACCTCGATCTCATCGCCCGCGCCGCGCCCCTCGGCCCCCTGCGCGACGACCTCGCCTTCGGCCGCAGCTTCGGGGCGGCCGCGTAAAGGATCCATGTCTATGAGCGGCGACTTCTCCCCCGACCAGAAACGGTATCTCGAAGGCTTCGTCTCCGGCGTCCAGGCGGTGCGCGGCGCGCGGGGCGCGCCCGGCTTCGGCGGCGTGCCGCCCTTCGGTCCAGCTTCCGCGGCGCCCGTCGAGGCGGAGCCCTCAGGCCCCGACGCCATCCACCTCAAGGCCATGGCGGCGCAGGAAAAGGCCGGCAGGAAGCTGGTTCCGCAGGAAAAGGCCAAGCGCGACGAGCACCCCTTCGACGCCTATGGCCGCTTCAAGCAGATGGCGAAGGACGGCCAGTTCGCCAAGCAGCTCGACGACTTCCGCATCCGCTTCCACGGGCTGTTCTATGTGGGCCCGACCCAGGACGCCTACATGTGCCGCCTGCGGATCCACAACGGCATCCTCAAGGCGTGGCAGTTCCGGGGCGTCGCCGATCTCGCGGAGACCCATGGCGGCGGCTACTCCCACGTCACCACCCGCGCCAACCTGCAGGTGCGCGAGATCGGCGCGGCGGATGGCGTGCCCTTCATCGAGGGGCTGGTGGACCTCGGTCTGACCGCCAAAGGCTCGGGCGCCGACAACATCCGCAACGTCACCGGCACGCCGACCGCCGGCGTCGATCCGCAGGAGCTGGTGGACACGCGGCCTTACGCCCGCGAGTGGCACCACCACATCCTCAACGACCGCGCGCTTTACGGCCTGCCGCGCAAGTTCAACGTGGCCTTCGACGGCGCTGGCCGCATCGCGGCGCTGGAGGACACCAACGACATCGGCTTCCAGGCGGTGGAGATCCGGGACGGCTTCGGCGTCGCGCCCGGCGTCTGGTGGCGGCTCGCGCTCGGCGGCATCACCGGCCACAAGGATTTCGCCCGCGACACCGGCGTGGTGGTTCCGCTCGATCAGGCGATCAAGGTGGCGGACGCCATCGTCCGGGTGTTCATCGCCTCCGGCGACCGCTCCGACCGCGCCAAGGCGCGGCTGAAATACGTGCTCGACGCCTGGGGGTTCGAGAAGTTTCTCACCGAGGTGGAGACCGTTCTCGGCGCGCCCCTCGCCCGCCTGCCGGCGGAGGCCGCCGCGCCCCGCCCCGAGAGCGACCGGCTCGCGCATATCGGCGTCCATCCCCAGAAGCAGCCGGGTCTGAACTGGGTCGGCGTCGTGCTGAAACTCGGTAAGCTCACTTGCGGCCAGATGCGGGGCCTCGCCGCCATTTCCGAGCGCTACGGCGACGGCGACGTGCGCCTCACCGTCTGGCAGAACCTGCTGCTCTCCGGGGTGAAGGACGCCGACGTCGCCACGGTCGAGGCGGAGATCGCGGCGCTCGGGCTTGCGACCAAGGCCTCCAACGTGCGGGCGGGGCTCGTCGCCTGCACCGGCAACCGCGGCTGCAAGTTCGCCGCCTCCGACACCAAGGGCTTCGCCGATCTGATCGCCGACCATGTGGACGGCGTGATCGCCGTGGATACGCCTGTGAACATACACGTCACCGGCTGCCACCACTCCTGCGCCCAGCATTACATCGGCGACATCGGCCTGATCGCCGCCAAGGTGCCGGTGAACGACGAGGACACGGTGGAGGGCTTCCACATTCTCGTCGGCGGCGGCTTCGGCGCCGACGCCTTCATCGCCCGAGAACTGCTGCGCGACGTGAAGGGCGAGGATTGCCCCGCCGTGGTGGAGAAGATGCTGCGCGGCTATCTGGCCGGCCGCGCCGCGCCGGACGAGACCTTCGCCGCCTTCACGCGCCGCCACGAGGCGGATGCGCTCAAGACCCTGTTCGATCTCGAAACCGCGTGAGCCGCCCATGACCGCGCAGACCGCCGTGCTTCCTCCGCTCGTTCCCGAAAACGCCCCGTTCAGCCCGGAGCAGCGCGCCTGGCTCAACGGCTTCTTCGCCGGGCTGCTGTCGCTGGACGGCGGCGTGCAGGCGCTGTCCCGGGACGCCGCCACCGCGTTGCTCGGCTCGCCGCTGCCGGGCGAGACGCCGCTCGCGGAACCGGAGGAGGACGACGGCGCGCCCTGGCACGACGCCTCCATGCCCATGGACGAGCGCATGAAGCTCGCCGACGGCCGCCCCCTTCGCCGCCGCATGATGGCGGCCATGGCCCAGCAGGATTGCGGCCAGTGCGGCTATCTCTGCGACACCTACGCCGACGCCCTCGCCAAGGGCGAGGAGACGAAGCTCAACCTTTGCGCGCCCGGCGGCAAGGAAACGAGCCGCATGCTGAAGAAGCTCGCAGAGGAGCGCGGCGGCGCGGCGGCGCCCAAGCCGGCGGCGGCGCCCGCCCCCGTTCCGATGGCGGCGGCGGCCATCGAACCCGGCCGCTCGCGCGAGGCGCCGGTCCTCGCCGCCTTTCTCTCGAAGCGCGCGGTCAGCGGCGCAGGCTCCGACAAGGCGACGAACCACGTCGAGATCGACCTGTCGGCCTGCGGCCTGACCTACGAGCCCGGCGACTCGTTCGGCCTGTTCGCCACCAACGCGCCGGCGCTGTGCGCCGCCGTGGCGGCCCGGCTCGGCCTCGACGCGGCGACCGCGGTCGCCCATGACGGCGCGACGGCGCCGCTGGGCGTCTGGCTCGCGGAGAAGGTCTCTCTCGGGGCCGCGCCCGACGCGCTGTTCGAGCTGCTGGGCGCCTACGCCGAAAACCCCGACGACAAGGCGCGGCTCGCCAAGCTCGCCGAGGGCGAGGACCCGGACGGCGATCTGGAGACGCTGGACGTGCTGGCGGCGCTGGAGAAGTTCCCGGCCGCGACCCCGCCGGCGGCGGAGCTGCTCGCGGCGCTCGATCCGCTGCAGCCGCGGCTCTACTCCATCTCCTCGGCGCTGTCCGCTGATCCGGGCAAGGTCAGCCTCACCGTGGCGGCCGTGCGCTACCGCATCGGCGACCGTGAAAGGCTCGGCCTCGCCTCCACCTACCTCGCCGATCGGGTGGCGCCGGGCGACCAGCTCAAGGTCTATGTGCAGAAGGCGCACGGCTTCGCCCTGCCCGCGGACGGCGCCACGCCGGTGATTATGGTGGGACCCGGCACGGGCATCGCGCCCTTCCGGTCCTTCCTGCGCCACCGCATGGCCACCGGCGCGGCCGGCGGCGCCTGGCTGTTCTACGGCCATCAGCACGAGGCCACCGACTTCTACTACCGGGATGAGCTGGAGGAGCTTCAGGCCAAGGGCGCGCTCACCACGCTTTCGCTGGCCTGGTCCCGCGACGGGGCGCAGAAGGTCTATGTGCAGGACCGCATGCGCGAGGCCGGGGCCGAGCTGTGGGACTGGCTCGGGCGCGGCGCCCACTTCTACGTCTGCGGCGACGCCAAGCGCATGGCCGCGGATGTGGAGAAGGCGCTGGTGGAGATCGCCGCCGCCCATGGCGGGCTGGCGCCGGACGCGGCCAAGGCCTTCGTCGCCGAGCTCAAGACGGCCGGGCGCTATCAGGCGGACGTCTACTGATGGCCCGTGAACCGCAGCAAACCCCCACCGGGAAGGCGCGTCCATGAACATGCGCGCTCCCGACCCCGGCCCGGTGCGCACCACGTGCCCCTATTGCGGCGTCGGCTGCGGCGTGCTCGCCACGCCGGACCACCTGGGCGGGGCGACGATCGCGGGCGACCGCGAGCACCCGTCCAACTTCGGGCGGCTGTGCTCCAAGGGCTCGGCGCTGGGCGAAACGCTGGCGCTGGACGGGCGCCTGCTGCATCCGGAGATCGACGGCCGGCGGGTGAGCTGGGATGACGCGCTCGACGAAACGGCGTCCGGCTTCCGCCGCGTCCTCGACGCCCACGGCCCCGGAGCGATCGCCATATACCTCTCCGGCCAGCTTCTGACCGAGGACTATTACGCCGCGAACAAGCTGTTCAAGGGCTTCCTCGGCTCCGCCAATGTGGACACCAACTCCCGGCTCTGCATGTCGTCCTCGGTGGCGGGGCACAAGCGCGCCTTCGGCTCCGACACGGTGCCCGGAACCTACCGCGACCTGGAGACCGCCGATCTTCTGGTCTTCGTCGGCTCCAACGCCGCCTGGTGCCACCCGGTGCTGCATCAGCGCATGCTGGCCGCCCGCGCCGCGCGCGGAACCCGGTTCGTGGTGATCGACCCCCGCGGCACCGCCACGTCGGAAGAGGCCGACCTGCATCTTCCGATCGCGTCCGGCACGGACGCCATCCTGTTCAGCGGCCTGCTGGTCGCGCTGGCGGAGCGGGGCGCGGTTTTCGCTTCCTATGTGGCCGACCACACCGAGGGCTTCGACGCCGCGCTGATCCGCGCTCGCGAACTGGCGCCAAGCGTGGACGCCGTAGCCGCCGCCTGCGGCGTGGAGGCGGCGAAGGTCGCCGCCTTCTACGACCTGTTCGCCGCGACCGAGCGGGCGGTGACGCTCTACAGTCAGGGCGTGAACCAGTCGGCGCAGGGAACCGACAAGGTGGGCGCCATCCTGAACGTCCATCTGGCCACCGGCCGCATCGGCCGGGAGGGCATGGGCCCGTTCTCGCTCACCGGCCAGCCCAACGCCATGGGCGGCCGCGAGGTGGGCGGCCTCGCCAACACGCTGGCCGCGCATATGGAGTTCGACGCGGAGTCGATCGAGAAGGTGCGGCGCTTCTGGGGAGCGCCGCGCATGGCCCGCGCGCCCGGCCTGAAGGCGGTCGAGATGTTCGAGGCGATCGGGCGCGGCGAGATCAAGGCGCTGTGGGTGATGGGCACCAACCCCGCCGCCTCGCTGCCGCGCGCGGACGCCGTGAGCACGGCTTTGCGCAAGCTCGACCTGTTCGTGGTGTCCGAGAACGTGGCGTCCAACGACACCGTCAACGCCGGCGCCCGCATCCGCCTGCCCGCCGCCGCCTGGGGCGAGAAGGACGGCACGGTGACGAACTCCGAGCGCCGCATCTCGCGCCAGCGGCCCTTCCTCGCCCTGCCCGGACAGGCGCGGCCGGACTGGTGGGCGGTGGCGCAGGTGGGCCGGCGGCTCGGCTTCGAGGACGCCTTCGGCTGGCGCACTCCGGGCGAGGTGTTCCGGGAGCACGCCGCGCTCTCCGCCTTCGAGAACGACGGAACGCGGGACTTCGACATCGGCGCGCTGGCCGGGCTCGACACCCGCGACTACGACCAGCTTCGCCCGACCCAGTGGCCGGCGCGCCAGAGCGCGGTCCGGGACGAAACCCGTTTCTTCGCCAAGGGCGGCTATTTCACCCCCAACCGCCGCGCACGCTTCGTGGCCGTGGCGCCGATCACGCCCGGCGCGGGGACGGACGACGCCTATCCCTACCGGCTCAACACCGGCCGCGTCCGCGACCAGTGGCACACCATGACCCGCACGGGCAAAAGCCCGCGCCTCGGCAGCCATCTGCCCGAGCCGTTCCTCGAGATCCACCCGGACGACGCGGCGCGCGAAGGCGTCGCCGACGGCGGCTTCGCCCGGGTGACAAGCCCGCACGGCGCGGTGGTGCTGCGGGCGAAGGTCGATCCAGGCGCCCGGCGGGGCGCGCCGTTCGCGCCGATCCACTGGACCGGCGAGACCTCATCGAGCGGCCGCGTCGGCGCGCTGGTGCACGCCGTCACCGATCCGTTCTCGGGCCAGCCCGACGCCAAGGCGACCCCGGTCGCCGTGGCGCCCGTCAGCTTCCCGCTGCAGGGGTTCGCCCTGGCGCGGAGCGGCCTCGGCGGTCTCGACGCCGCCGCGTGGTGGGCCAAGGCGGCCGCGCCGGGGGGGCACGGCCTGCTGTTCGCGCTTGCGGCCGAGCCGGAGGTGGCGGCGCTGTTCCCGCACATGGCGCCGGACGACGAGCTGGTCGAATATGTGGATGCGGCCCGGCGCGTGCGTCGGATCGCCATGTTCCGGAACGGAGCGCTCGAAGCCTGCCTGTTCGTCGGCCCGGCCCGGCCGGAAAGCAGCTGGACCTATCTCCGCGACAAGCTCGGCGCCCGGCTCACCGACGGTCAGGTGCGGGGCCTCCTGCTGGCGGGGCGCGCCAGCGACGGCGCCGCCACAGGGCCTCTGGTCTGCGCCTGTCACGGGGTGCCCAAGGGCGAGATCGAGCGCGCGATCGCATCCGGCTGCGGCGACGCGGCGGCGGTGGGCGCCGCCACCCGGGCCGGCACCAACTGCGGCTCCTGCCTGCCGGAAATCCGCCGCATGCTGGCGGCGCAGCGGGTGGTGGTCGAAGCTTAGCGCCCTTGGCGCGCTTCGCTCAGGCCGCGTCCTCCACCGCGGCGAAGCGGCGGCGCAGGCCCTCGATCCGTTCGGGCTCGATGCGCACGGTGACCCGCGTCGCGCCGTTTTCCAGCGCGCGGCGCTCCATCACGTCGCAGTGGCGGAACAGCCAGTTCACGCCGGCGCCGTCCTCGGGCGCCACGGTGACGATCACGGTCTCGCGGCCGACCGACAGCCGGGCCTCGATCGCGGCGAGCAGGACGTCCTCGCCCTCCCCGGTCAGCGCGGAGACCGGCACGGGCCGCGCCTCCGGCTCGCGCCGGGCGGCGGTGGCGAGAAGATGCTCCCGCGCGCCCTCGTCCAGCAGGTCGATCTTGTTCCAGACCTCGATCACCCGCCGGCTGTCGTCCGGGTCGATGTCGAGATCGCGCAGCACCGCGATCACGTCCGCCCCTTGCGCCTCCGCGTCCTCGTGGCTGATGTCGCGCACATGGAGGATGACGTTGGCCTCGATCACCTCCTCCAGCGTCGCCCGGAAGGCGGCCACGAGCTGCGTCGGCAGCTCGGAGATGAAGCCCACCGTGTCGGACAGGATGGCGTGGGCGCCGTGCGGTAGGGTGATGGAGCGCAGCGTGGGGTCGAGCGTGGCGAACAGCATGTCCGCGGCCATCACCTCGGCGCGGGTCAGGCGGTTGAACAGCGTCGACTTGCCGGCGTTGGTGTAGCCCACCAGCGCCACCACCGGATAGGGCACGCGCTTGCGCCCCGCCCGGTGCAGGCCGCGGGTGCGCTTCACCTGCTCCAGCTCGCGCTCGATCTTGAGGATACGCTCGGTGATCATCCGGCGGTCGGCCTCGATCTGGGTCTCGCCGGGACCGCCGAGGAAGCCGAAGCCGCCGCGCTGCCGCTCCAGATGGGTCCAGGAGCGCACCAGCCGGCTCTTCTGCCAGGTGAGATGCGCGTGCTCCACCTGCAGCACGCCCTCCCTGGTGCGGGCGCGCTGGCCGAAGATCTCCAGAATGAGGCCGGTGCGGTCCAGCACCTTGGCGCCGAGCGCCTTTTCCAGATTGCGCTGCTGGACGGGCGTGAGCGCGGTGTCCATCACCACCAGCTCGATGTCCTCGGCCTTGGCCAGTTCGGCCAGCTCCTCCACCTTGCCCTTGCCGATGAAGGTGGACGGCCGCGCCTGCTGCAGCATCACCAGCCGGCGGTCGCGCACGTCGAGGTCGATGGCGAGCGCGAGCCCGACCGCCTCCTCCAGCCGCGCCTCCGGACTGCGGACGGGACCTTCGACGAGGCCCCGGAACGCGGGCGTCACCACGAGCGCGCGCGTGCGGTCCGCCCGCCGGGTCTCGTAGCCCCGCACGGGACGGTCGTCGCCGTCCTCGAACATGTCGTCGTCGCTCACGCCGTCATCCTGACCGCGACGAACGCGCCGCGGGCCGTCAGCGGCCGCCCCGGGCGGGCGTCTCCGCCTCGTCCTCGGGCTCGAACAGCTGGATCGGGTGGCCCGGCATCACGGTCGAGATCGCATGCTTGTAGACAAGCTGCGAGTGGCCGTCCCGGCGCAGAAGCACGCAGAAGTTGTCGAACCAGGTTACGACGCCCTGCAGCTTCACGCCGTTGACCAGAAAGATCGTCAGAGGGATCTTGTTCTTGCGGACATTGTTGAGAAACGTGTCCTGAAGGTTCTGCGTACGCTCGGCAGCCATGTTTTTCTTCTTCCGTTAAAGGCTCGACCGACACAAAGCGCCCGCCGTGGGAAAGAGCGCCTTGCGCGCACGCCAGAATTCAGGCTCCCCCGAGCGTCGGACACTGCGTCCCGCGGGCGAACCCGCGGCCGCATTTAACGCCGGGCGGCCTGCGCTTCGCAAGAGCGAGATGGTCACGGCGTCACTTTGAGCGGGGCTCGGCGTCGTCTTTCTGGGGATTAATCCCGCTCGGCGAACTCATGAAACCGGCGGCGCAGCCCAAGAGCCACCGGGCCGGGACGCCCCTCGCCCACAAGCGCGCCGTCGATGGCGACCACCGGCGTCACCAGCGCGGTGGCGGCGGTGTTGAACGCCTCCTTCGCGGCCTTCGCCTCCGCCACGGTGAAGCGCCGCTCCTCGATCCGCATCTGCAGCTTCTCGGCCAGATCGAACAGCGTGGTGCGGGTGACGCCGCGCAGGACGCCGCTCTCCGCCGGCCGGGTGACGATGACGTCGTCCTGCGTCACGATCCAGGCGTTGGTGGAGCCGCCTTCGGTGACGTAGCCCTCGGCGTCCACGTACCAGGCCTCCTTGGCGCCGGCCTCCTTCGCCTGCTGCTTCACCAGCACGTTCGGCAGCAGGCCGACGGTCTTGATGTCGACTCGCGGCCAACGGTTCTCGGGCACGGTGATGACCCTGATCCCGGCCTCGGCGCCAGCGTCCATCTTCGCCCGGTCATGGGCGCGGGCGGTGACCACCAGCGCCGGCGGCGTGGCGTCGGAGGGGAAATAATGGTCGCGGCGGGCGACGCCGCGCGTCACCTGCAGATAGACGATGCCGTCCCGCACCCGGTTGCGCCGCACGGTCTCGCGCAGCACCACGCGCAGCGCCGCCTCGCCCATGGGCGCGCGGATGCGCAGCTCCTTCAGCGAGCGCCACAGCCGGGCGAGATGGCGGGGCGCGTCGATCAGCGCGCCGTCCCGCACTTCGCACACCTCGTAGACGCCGTCCGCGAACTGGTAGCCGCGGTCCTCGATGTGCACGGCGGCCTCCGCGTGGGGGACGTACTGGCCGTTGACGTAGGCGATGCGGGACATGGAGCCGCTTCCGTTCGATGAGAGGTGGCCGGTCCTTCTCGGCGGACCGGAAAATCAGATTCAGGCGCGCCCACGGTCATGCCCGCCCTGCGGCGGGCATGACGAACGCGTGAAACCCGACGCCGTGGCGCCCAGCGGCGCCTCAGCCGATCCCCAGCGCCTTGAGCTTGCGGTGGAGCGCGGAGCGCTCCATTCCGATGAACTCGGCGGTGCGGGAGATGTTGCCGCCGAAGCGGCTGATCTGCGCCATCAGATACTGCCGCTCGAAGATCTCCCGCGCCTCGCGCAGCGCGAGCCCCATGAGCTGCTCGCCGCCGGCGCCCTGGGGCATGGGCGGCACCATGGCGCCGATCTCCGACGGCAGCATGCTGGCGGTGACCACGGCGTTGGGATCGCCGCCCGCCAGAATCATCAGCCGCTCCACGTTGTTGCGGAGCTGGCGCACGTTGCCGGGCCAGTCGTGGCTCTGCAGCACCGCCATGGCGTCCTCGCCGATGTCGCGCTTGGGCAGGCCGGTGGCGGAAGAAATCTGGTCCAGGAAGAAGTCGATCAGCTCGGGGATGTCCTCCCGCCGCTCGGCTAGTCCCGGCACCCGCACCGGCACCACCGCGAGCCGGTGGAACAGGTCCTCCCGGAAGGCGCCTTCGGCGATCTCGCTTTCGAGATTACGCGCCGAGGACGAGATGATGCGCACGTCCACCGACACCTTGGTGGAGCCGCCGACGCGGGTGAAGGTCTGCTCCACCAGCACCCGCAGGATGCGGTTCTGGGTCTCGCGCGGCATGTCGGCCACTTCGTCGATGAACAGCGTGCCGCCGTGCGCCTCCTCAAGCGCGCCGACCTTGCGGTGGCCGTTCACGCCCTCGACGCCGAACAGCTCCTCCTCCATGCGCTCGGGCGTGATGGCGGCGGCGTTGATCAGCACGAACGGCCCCGCCGCCCGTGACGAGGCGGCGTGGATGGTGCGGGCCGCCAGCTCCTTGCCGGCGCCCGAAGGGCCGGTGATCAGGATGCGGCTGTTGGTGGGCGCCACGCGGTCGATCGCGGTGCGCAGCTGGTTCATCACCGTGGAGCGGCCGACGAAGCGGCTGCCATGGGCGGAGCCCCGCTTCAGGTCCTTGAGCTCGCGCTTCAGCCGCGAAGCCTCCAGCGCCCGCTGGGCGATCAGCACCAGCCGGTCGGCCTTGAACGGCTTCTCGATGAAGTCGTAGGCCCCGCTTTTGATGGCCGCCACCGCGGTCTCGATGTTGCCGTGGCCGGAGATCATGACCACGGGAAGATCGGGGTGCTCGGCGTGGATCTGGTCGAGAATCTCGAGCCCGTCGAGCTTGGAGCCCTGCAGCCAGATGTCCAGGAACACGAGCTGGGGCCGCCGCTTGGCCACCTCGGCCAGCGCCTCGTCGGAGTTGCGGGCCGTGCGCGTGCCGTGGCCCTCGTCCTGGAGGATGCCGGCGACGAGTTCGCGGATGTCGGCTTCGTCGTCGACGATGAGAATGTCGGTCGCCATGGGACGGGTTGAAAACTCCGTTTCTTGGTCGTGTTCAGGCCGCGGGGGCCCCTCGGTTGGGCGCGACGTTGGGCACAGCGGCGCTGTCGCCGGCGCGGGCCTGGAACCAGAGCCGCACCATTGCGCCGCGCCCGCCGGAGGCCACGGAGGGCGCGTCCAGCAGCTCCACGCCGCCGCCGTGCTCCTCCATGATCTTGCCGACGATGGCGAGGCCGAGGCCCGTGCCCTTCTCCCGCGTGGTCATATAGGGCTCCAGAAGCCGCTGTCTGTTCTCCACCGGCAGGCCGGCGCCGTTGTCGATCACGTCGATCACGGCGAGGTCGCCCTCGCGCCGCACGGCCACGTCGATGCGGCCCTCGCCGCGGACGTCCTCCGGCACCGCGTGCACGGACTCGGTCGCGTTCTTGACGATGTTGGTGACGGCCTGCGCCACCAGCCGGCGGTCGAAGCGGGCGAGCACCGGCTGGTCCACGCCCTCCAGCTCGATGCGGATGTCGGGATAGCCGACCCGCATCATGAACACGCCCTGCTTCACCACCTTGGCGAGGTCCTCCTCCTCCATGGTGGGCTTGGGCATGCGCGCGAAGGAGGAGAACTCGTCCACCATGCGCTTGATGTCGTCCACCTGGCGGATGATCGTGTCGGTGCACTGGTCGAACACCTCGCGCTCCTCCACGATCACCTTGCCGTATTTGCGGCGGATGCGTTCGGCGGAGAGCTGGATCGGCGTCAGCGGGTTCTTGATCTCGTGGGCGATGCGGCGGGCCACGTCCGCCCAAGCGGAGGTGCGCTGCGCCGCCACCAGCTCGGTGATGTCGTCGAGCGTGACCACGTAGCCGTGCTCGTCGGCGCTGGACGTCTCGGTGGTGAATCGCACGTTCAGGTTGCGCTCCCGGCCGCCGCGCAGCATGTTCACTTGGCCCTGCACCAGCTTCTGCGCCCGGCCGAGCGCGGCCTCCACCAGCGGCGCGAGCTCGGGCGCGGCCTCCGCCAGCGGCGCTCCGAGCAGCTTCTCCTCCCGCGAGCCCAGCAGCTTCTCGGCGGTGCGGTTCATCAGCGTGATCCGCCCCTGCGGGTCGATGCCAATGACGCCGGCGCTGACGCCGGCCAGCATGGCCTCGGTGAAGCGGCGGCGGCTGTCCATCTGGTCGGCGGCCTCCACCAGCTCGTTGCGCTGGGTGCGCAGGTCCGCCGTCATCTTGTTGAAGGTCTCGGCGAGGCCGCCCAGATCGCCGCCCTGCTTCTTCGTCTCCGGCACCTGCACGTAGAGATTGCCCTGGCTGACCTGATCGGCGGCGGAGATCAGCCGGCGGATCGGCGTCACCAGCCGGTTGGCGAAGGCGAGGCCGAACCAGATCGCCGCCAGCAGCAGCGACAGCGCCACCACCAGATAGAGCAGCGCGAAGGTGGCCTGGATGCGCGGCCTGCGATCCGTGAGGATCGAGTATTCCTCCGCGCCCTGCTCCACCAGCTGGAGATAGCTGTTGGCGCGCGGGTCCACGGGGCGGGCGACGAACAGCACCAGATCGTCATAGCCGGAGAGCTTCAGCACGGCGCCGATGGCGTTCTGGCGGCCGGGCGCGAGCAGGGTCGGCTCGTCCGCCGCCGCCTGCTGCACGTCCAGCAGCGGCGCGCGGGGGAACTCGCGGCCGATCTTGATGTTGGCCCTCAGAACCACCGCGCCGTCCGGCCGCAGCAGCTGCGCCTCGGGCAGGCCGCGGATGGTGGCCTGGGCGGTGAAGAACTCGGCGAAACGCTCCCGGTCGTTGTCGAACAGCGGCCGCGCCCGGTTCACGTCGTTGGACATGGCGAGGATTTCGCCGCGGATGGAGCGAGCGTGCTCCTCCAGATAGGCGCGCGCCACCGTGCGCGAGTTCTCCACGATCTCCCGCACGCGGGTGGAGAACCAGCTGTCGAAGCCCCTGTCGATGGTGACCACGGCGAAGATGGCGAGCAGCGCCGCCGGCGTGACCGCCACCACCGAGAACAGCGCCACCAGCCGGCCGTGGATCTGGGACCCGGCGAGCCCGCGCTTGCGGGCGATGACGAAGGCCCGCGCCTCCCACAGGATGACGAGCAGCAGCAGCCCGACGAAGAAGCCGTTCACATAGACCGCGATGCGGCTGGCTTCCTCGGTGGGCTCGATGTCGAACCGCCCGGTCAGCACCACGAAGGTGACCAGCGCCGAAATCAGCGCGGCGATGACGCAGACCGGCCCGAGCACGCCCGGCCCGCGGCGCTCGAGGCTGGCGATCGGCAGGTCGGTGGTGGCGGCGGCGGGCGCGTCGCTGGGCATGCGGTCTCGAACGGGGCGGAGGTCTCACAACCGGGCGTCGCCGGGCGGCGCTCTCCCCGATGCGAGTCGCCGCGACGCCATGATGCAACGGGAGCACACTGTTGTCGAAATGCGACAACTTCGTGGTGGCTCCGGTTGTGGATGACGCGCCGTCCCGGACGCTTTTCGACCGTCCGGCCCAGCCTGACGCATGCCCCTGCGACCACCGGGCTGTTTCTTTCTTCCCGCTCTCGTCGGGTCGAAGGCGCCCCACCCTTTCCAAGTTGCGGCGCGGAGAGCCTGCCGTCGCCAGCGGCGGCCCGGACGCAGCAATGAGCAGAATCAGGCGCGGAGGCGAACGCGCCTCTCACGAATCATGGGCAGGCGCCGGTTCCGATGAATCGCGGAAAGCGCCAAGGGATCGCCGGTCGACGACGCCCCGACGCAAGGGGTGCGCGGACGCGCAAAGCCGCCGCGCCCGACGACCACGTGCGAGCGCCGACAACGCGGGGACAGGCGGCTCGCCTGACGGCGAAAGAAGCGCCGCCATTCAGGGGAAAGGCCTTAGCCGATCCACGCAACAGGTCTGGAAAAATCGGGAGAGAGAAATTGACGACGCTGCGTGTAGAAACACGGTGCAGTCGTCGTCTTTAACACCTTGGCGATGAGGCGACCACTTCAGGAAGATGAAGTGGTGGGCGCACTAGGGCTCGAACCTAGGACCCGCTGATTAAGAGTCAGCTGCTCTACCAACTGAGCTATGCGCCCGAAAGTCCTTGGGGACCGGCGGGACGCCGCATCGCTGAGGTGAGGCGGTGTATACCGAGCCGCCTCACCTCTGTCCAGCCCCTTGTCAGGCCTCTTCCTGAAAAACTTCATCCCGCTTGGCGCGCACCGCCGGGAGGAAGGTGATCACCAGAACGGCGACCGCGATCAGCAGCAGCGTGGCCGAGAGCGGACGCGTGACGAACACCGTGGGATCGCCGCGGGAGATCGTCATGGCGCGCCGCAGGTTCTCCTCCAGCATCGGCCCGAGCACGAAGCCCAGCAGCAGCGGCGCCGGCTCGCAGTCGAGCTTCACCAGCACGTAGCCGAGCAGGCCGAACGCGGCCACCGCATAGAGGTCGAAGGCGTTGGAGTTCACGCTGTAGACGCCGATGCAGCAAAAGGCGACGATGGCCGGGAACAGCATGGTGTAGGGCACGGTCAGGAGCCGCACCCACAGCCCGATCAGCGGCAGGTTCAGCAGCACCAGCATCAGGTTGCCGATCCACATGGAGGCGATCAGGCCCCAGAACAGCTCCGGCTTCTCGGTGGCCACGTTCGGCCCAGGCTGGATGCCCTGGATGATCATGGCGCCGATCATCAGCGCCATCACGGGATTGGCCGGAATGCCCAGCGTCAGCATAGGGATGAACGAGGTCTGCGCGCCCGCGTTGTTGGCCGATTCCGGCGCGGCCACGCCCTCGATCGCGCCCTTGCCGAAGCGCTCGGGCGTCTTGGAGATGCGCTTCTCCACCGTGTAGGCGGCGAAGGACGACAGCACGGCGCCGCCGCCGGGCAGGATGCCGAGCACGGAGCCCAGCGCCGTGCCGCGCAGCGTCGGCGCGATCATGGCCTTGAAGTCCTCCTTCGAAGGCCAGAGGTTGGTGACCTTCTTCACCATCACCTCGCGGTCGCTCTCGTTCTCCAGATTGCGGAGAATCTCCGCGATGCCGAACACGCCGACGGCGAGCGCCACGAAGTTCAGCCCGTCCGCCAGCTCCAGGAAGCCCATGGTGAAGCGCTGGGCGCCGGTGTTGACGTCCGACCCCACCAGGCCGAGCAGAAGGCCGATGACGACCATGCCGAGCGCCTTCAGCACCGAGCCGCTGGCGAGCGCCACCGACGCCACCAGACCCAGCATCATCAGCGAGAAATATTCGGCCGGACCGAACTTCAGCGCGATTTCGGTGAGCGGCGGCGCGAACAGCGCGATCAGGATCGTGGCGACCGAGCCGGCGAAGAACGAGCCCAGCGCCGCGGTGGCGAGAGCCGGACCCGCCCGGCCCTGCCGGGCCATCTGGTAGCCGTCGATGGCGGTGACCGCGGAGGAGCTTTCGCCGGGCAGGTTGATCAGGATGGCCGTGGTCGAGCCGCCGTACTGCGCGCCGTAATAGATGCCGGCGAGCATGATCAGCGAGGTCGCCGGCTCGAAGTTGAAGGTGATCGGCAGCAGCATCGCGATGGTGGCGGTGGGCCCGATGCCGGGCAGCACGCCGATCAGCGTGCCGAGCAGCACGCCGAGGAAGCAGAAGCCGATGTTGACCGGCAGCGCCGCCGTGCCGAAGCCGAGGCTCAGATTCGAGAACAGTTCGGTGACGATGTCCATGGCGTGTCGTCTCCGCTCAGACGCCGAACAGGGCGAACACGGGCGCGACCACCGCGTTCAGGGAATCAAGCGGGCCCGCGAAGATGGGAATCGGCACGCCCAGCATTTTCTGGAACACGACCACGCAGAACACCGTGAGGGTGAGCGTGAGAATCACCGCGAGCTTCACGGTGGACCGGCGGCTCGCGAAGGACGCGATCAGCACCGCGAGCGCCACCGACGGCGCGAGGCCGAGCCAGCGCACGGTGAGGCCGAACACGATCGGCGCGATCAGGATGAGCGCCGAGCCGCGCCAGGACACCTCGCCGAACGAGGCGCTCGGACGACCGATGGCCTTGATCAGGATGATGGCCCCGATCAGGGCCAGCACGCCCGCGAGCACCAGCGGGAAATAGCCCGGGCCCATGCGCAGCGCGGTGCCGATCCTCAGATCGAGCGTGCCAAGGGCGAACAGCCCGGCGATGGCGATGAAGACGCCGCCCGCGGCCACGTCGCGATAATTCGCCTGCATTGAAAAAAGCCTTCCAGAGAGTCTTTCGCGCCAAGTCGCCCGGCGCGTCCGCGCCGGATCGCCTCCGGCCGGAACGGACACGGCCCGCAATCGCTTGCGGGCCGTTGGGCGGGTGGGATCAGTCGGCGTAAACGCCGGCCGCTTTGATGACCGGGGTCCAGCGCTCGATCTCGGACACGAGCTTGGCCTTGAGCGCGTCCGGCGTGGCCTCGGCCTCGGTGGAGGGCGTGGTGCCGAGGTCGGCGAAGCGCTTCACCACGTTCGGGTCCTTCAGCGCCTTCTGCAGGGCGGCGGTGAGCTTGGCGACGATCTCGGGCGACGTGCCCTTCGGCGCGTACATGCCGTGCCAGACGGTGAGGTTGAAGTCCGGCAGGCCGGCTTCCGCCGCGGTCGGAATGTCAGGCAGCGAGGCCAGCCGCTCCTTCACCGTGGCGGCGTAGGCCTTGATCTTGCCGGCGCGGATCTGGCTCGTGGTGTTGGTGGTCTGGTCGCAGATGAAGTCCACCTGGCCGCCGACGAGGTCGGTCATGGCCGGGCCAGCGCCCTTGTAGGGCACCGTCGTCAGCGGCGTCTCCAGTCGGCTCATGAACAGCAGGCCGCACAGATGCGACGCCGAGCCGACGCCGGCGTTGGCGTAGGTCACGGTGTCCTTGTTGGTCTTGACGTAGTCGATCAGGCTCTTGAGGTCGGTCGGCTCCAGGGAGCCGCGGCCGACGATGGTCATCGGCACTTCCGTGACAAGGCCGACATATTCGAACGCGTTCAGCGTGTCGTAGGGCAGCTTGCGGTACAGCGGCACGCTGGTGGCCATGCCGATGTGGTGCAGCAGCAGCGTGTAGCCGTCGGGGTCGGACTTGGCGACGCGGCCGGCGCCGAGCGTGCCGCCGGCGCCGCCCACGTTCTCGATCACGATCTGCTGGCCGAGGTCCTTGCCCATGGCTTCCGCCACAAGGCGGCTGACCGTATCGGTCGGCCCGCCCGCGGAGAACGGCACCACCAGCGTGATCGGGCGGGACGGATAGGTATCGGCGACGGCGGAGCCCGCAAGAACCCCGAAAGCCGCCACGGCGGCGGCCATAACTTTCAGCATGGACATCTCTCCCACATCGCGCCCCCGGCGAGGCGATTGTCCGCGTTGTCCGCGGTATGACTTTTCGCCGGCAGTCTAACGCGCCCCGCGTCATATTGACCGAGACTTAGGTCGCTTATGGGTCATACGAAGGTCGAAGGCAACACGGATTGCTGGCATGCCATCAACATCCGTGATCACGCGGACGTTGATGGTTCCCATATGTTGCGCCAAGCGCTTTCGAGGCTTGGAAAAGCTTCGACGGCGCCGGCGAAAGACTCAACCGCGGCTCGGCGCGGAAGCATCGCCTGCGCCATCGCGGGGGATGCCGGGGCGGAAATGTCGGGCTCCCAAACCCGACCAGGAACGTTACGCCCGGCTCTTCCGGGCGTAACGGGAGTTTGAACCGCGCGCTTCCGCGCACCTCAAACCGGCTCATACATGGCGCGCGGCGGCGTTCGCGGATCGCAGGGAGGCCCAAGGACCGCCCGCACGTCCACCGTCAGGCGCTGATCGCCGCCTGCGGGTTCAGCTTCTGCCGCTTGGCGGCGAGCTTGTTCAGCGCCGCCACATAGGCCTTGGCGGCGGCGACCAGCGTGTCCGGATCGGCCACGCGCGCCGTCACGGTCTTGTCGCCCTCCTCCAGCCGCACCGAGACCTCGGCCTGGGCGTCGGTGCCCTCGGTCACGGCGTGCACCTGGAACAGCGCCAGATTGGCCTCGTGGGGAACCACGCGGCGGATGGCGTTGAAGATCGCGTCCACCGGGCCGTTGCCGGAGGCCTGCACCGTGGTGTGGACGTCGTCGATGTCCAGCGTCAGCGTCGCCTGCTGCGGGCCCAGGGTGCCGGCGATGACGGTGAGCGACAGCACCTTGATGCGGTCGTCGCTCGCGCCGATCTGGTTGTCCACCAGCGCCTCGATGTCCTCGTCGTAGACGTGCTTCTTGCGGTCGGCCAGATCCTTGAACCGGGCGAAGGCGTCCTGCAGCGCGTTCTCGCCCAGCTCGTAGCCCAGCGCTTTCAGCTTGTCCTTGAAGGCGGCGCGGCCGGAATGCTTGCCCATGACCAGCGAGGTCTTGGTCACGCCCACGGACGCCGGCGTCATGATCTCGTAGGTCTCGTTGTTCTTCAGCATCCCGTCCTGGTGGATGCCGCTCTCATGGGCGAAGGCGTTCTTGCCCACGATCGCCTTGTTGTACTGCACCGGGAACGACGTGGCGGCCGACACCAGCCGCGAAGCGCGGGTGAGCAGGGTCGATTCCACGCCGGTCTCGTACGGCATCGCGTCACGGCGCGTCTTCAGCGCCATCACCACCTCCTCCAGCGCCGCGTTGCCCGCGCGCTCGCCGATGCCGTTGACGGTGCATTCGATCTGCCGCGCACCGCCGGCGAGGCCCGCCAGCGAGTTCGCCACCGCCAGCCCCAGGTCGTCATGGCAATGGGTGGAGAAGGTCACCTTGTCCGCGCCGGGCACGCGCTCGCGCATGGCCACGAACATGGCGCGGTACTCGTCCGGCGTGGCGTAGCCCACCGTGTCCGGCAGGTTGATGGTGGTGGCGCCGGCCTTGATCGCCGTCTCCACCGCGCGGGCCAGATACTCGTGGCCGGTGCGGGTGGCGTCCATGGCGGACCACTCCACGTTGTCCACCAGGTTGCGCGCCTGCGCCACGGTGGCGGCGATGATCTCCAGCACCTGCTCTTCCGTCTTGCGCATCTGGTGCTGCAGATGGATCGGCGAGGTGGAGACGAAGGTGTGGATGCGCGGGCGCTGCGCGAAGCGCACCGCTTCGCCGCAGCGGGCGATGTCCGCCGGGATGGCGCGGGCGAGGCCGGCCACCACCGCGTTCCGGGTGCGGCGGGCGATCTCCGCCACCGCTTCGAAGTCGCCGTTGGAGGCGATGGGGAAACCCGCCTCGATGATGTCGACGCCCATGCGGTCCAGCAGCGCCGCCACCTCGAGCTTCTCCTCGAAGGTCATGGTGGCGCCGGGGCACTGCTCGCCGTCGCGCAGCGTCGTGTCGAAAATGACGACGCGGTCGGTGGTGGTCATGATGTGGTGTCCTTCGGTCGCGCCGCGGGCGGTTTCGCTCCGGGCGGCGTCGCGTTTCGTCTGGTGGTCTGGTCCGGCGTCGCCTCCCCTGAGGGCCAAGGCGCGCTCGCCCGGCCGGCCCTCAGGGGCGCGTAAGGAGCAGACGGAGAGCGAACGCGCGCGGAGACGCGCCGGCCAAAGAGGCCGCCGTCCGGTCCGCGAAGATGCCGCCGCTCACGCGCATGACGTTGTCCGAAGTGTCGTTCGCGGACAGCTTTACTCCCATCGCCCGCGCCGATCAACGGGCTTCGGGAGGGCGCTCAGCCGATGTGCTCGGTGGTGGGGTAAGCGGCGTGGAACGCCTTCAGCCGCGCGAACACCTGCGTGTCGCACTCCGGCGCCACCGGTTCGGTTCCGGAGATCCACGAGAACAGCTCCCGGTCCTGCCGCTCGATCAGCGCCTCGAACAGATCGAGCTCGGCCGCCGTCAAACGGTCGATCTCCGCGTCGGCGAACCGGCCCATGATCAGGTCCATCTCACGGGTGCCGCGCCGCCACGAGCGGTAGAGCGCCCGGCGCCGGCGCGGATCGAGGCCTTCGACGCTGCGGGTGGTTCCGGTCATGGGCGGGGGCTCGACGGCTTGGCGATAGCGGGCGGGAGATGAGCGGGCGTTGTCGCAAAGCGCGGAGCCCCCGTCAAAAGCTGCGCGGCTCGCGCCGTTCCGGCGCTCGTCTGTCCAGCCCTTCCGCGACGTTCTCCCGTGAAACCGCACGGCGTGGTTTCCGCTTCCTGAATGGGAACAGGTCTTCGCCAGGATTGGATGCAGCCGTTTCCCCTCAGAATTCACCGGACGCAAGGTAAACGAAATCCGTCGTTTACGTTGCATTTTATAGTGTTTCTGCGGCATTTACTTCGACTTTTAATCCAAAGATAGACAATCGAGGTCATCCTCCAGATCAACAGGGCGACGCCAAGACGATCGCCCGCAGACACAAGTCGCTCCGAGGCAAGACCTGGGCGGCTCCTGCAGGATGAAGGACGAACGTCATGGCCCGTTACGACATGTCTTCCCTGGACTGCGGCGCGCTTGGCGCGGCGGCGTCCGGCGCCGTGCTGCTTCAGCTCGGCATGATGCACGCGATCGGCCGCGCCGTACCGGTGAACAGGGTCGAGGCGCACAAGTGGTTCAACCTCGCGGCCCGCGAGGGCGTGGCGGAGGCCGCCCGTCTGCGCAAGGAGCTGGCGCTTGAGATGACGGCGGAGGAGATCGCCGAAGCCCAGCGCGCCGCCCGCCGCTGGCTCGGCCTGAACTGAGCCGCCCGCCTCGCTCGAGGCCCCTGCCCTCTGGGGCGCCCGCCCTGCGCTATGGAAACGCGCGACTCACGTTGACCACGCCCACGCCGGCGTGTACCCCTTCGCGGCGCTGGAGACGTGGCCGAGAGGCTGAAGGCACTCGTTTGCTAAATGAGCAGACCTGGAAACGGGTCTCGAGGGTTCGAATCCCTCCGTCTCCGCCACCCTACCCGACAGCCTAATTTGTCCACTCATTCCCGAACCAATCGGCGCTGCGCCGACTGGTTCATGTTACCCGCATTGTTAGCCGGCCCACGCGCGCCAAATGCGGCCCACCGTTAGGGATATGCTGCGATAGGCTTCTTTCACGCCGTTCAGGCGGCCCCTCGCGCCGGCCGTTCCGGCTGCAGCCCGCGGCGGTAGCCCAGGGAGGCCGCGCGATCGGCCTCCGCGCGCGCCCGCTCGATCTCCGCGAGCTCGACCAACAGCGCGCCGATGGCGGCCCTCGGATCGCCATGAGCGCGGGCGATCAAGTCCTCGATCTCCGCCGCCTTCGCGGCCAGCCGCTCGTCAAGAAGCAGCTCATCGGCCGGCTCGGCGGCCTCCGCCAGTCGTGTCATGGTCCATCTCCCGTCTGATCGGCCATGGATTCCACGAGAACAAAAAAAGAACAAGCGTCATGGGGAAGGTCGGCCGCGGCCAGGGCGCCCATCTCGAGCCTCGCCCCACGAGGCGAACCAGCTTCCCGCTTGGCCCCACGCGCGCGCCAGCACGGCGCATGGGGCTGGGTCAGGACCCGGTATCACAGCAACGAACACGGCAGGGGAGAGAAACGCCCGTCCAAATCCCCCTCCACTCCGCCGCTTGGGGGTAGCCAAGGCGCGGAGAACTGAGTACCTATCCGCTGCTGCCCGAGCACTGGGGGATGAGGGATCGCGGGTTCGGATTCCGCGGCTCCGGCCATGTCTTGGCCGCCCGCGGCGACCTGCGGCGACGAAGCGCGTCCCCCAAACGCCGCAGCGCATGACGTCACCACTGAGGAACGTTCGCCCGTATGGAAGACTACAAGGCCCTGCTTGAGCGCATGAAGGCCGCGCAGATCGAACTCCTCGCCGCCGCCGCCAAGGCGCGCACCCTCCCCTCCGAGGGCGCGCTGCGCAAGATCGCGGACCTCGAAGTCGCCATCGGCGCGCTGGAGCACCTCATCGACGACGGCGCGCTCGAGCCGGCCTGACCGCGGCGCCAGTTCTGAAGAAAGCGTGAAGAATTCAGCGATCGCTGGAACCGTCCTCGGGCCATGCGCGTTCAAAGCGCATAGACAAGGCCCGAGCAGTCATCATGTTTTACGTTTTCCCCGTCCAGTCCGCCGATCTCGACAACGCCATCACCGTCTCTGTCGACCCGCGCCTTGAAGCAACGGGCGCATCGGACGGCCGGCTCGCCGCAGCAGAGAGCGTCGACGCCTCCGAAGACGTGGACTTCGTGGATGACGCGCTGCTGAACACCGCGCCCCACAACGCCATCGAGCGCCAGTTGCTCACCGGAGACATGGTGGGTCTCGCCCTCATGTCCGGCGCCATTCTCTGGACCGCCATGGGCGCGATCGCGTAAACTCGAAAAGCGCGCGTCAAGGCGCTCAGATACAGGTTTAAGGGTGCTTTCGGCTGATCTCGACCGTTCCGATATGGCGCTGCGCGTGCTCTACGTGGATGATGACGATGACATCCGCGACGTCGTCAAAATTGCCCTCAGTCTAGACCTCGACATTTCCGCCCTGTTTTTGCCGTCCGGGCGCTCGGCGCTTGAAGCGGTGGTGGATTTTCGCCCACACATCATCCTGCTTGACGTCATGATGCCAGCGATGGACGGGCCGACAACGTTCGCCCATCTGCGCCAGCGCGAAGACGGAGCGTCGACGCCCGTGGTGTTCGTCACCGCGCGGACGCAGGAGCGCGAAGTGGAACGCCTCCTTGCGCTCGGCGCGGTCGGCGTCATCGCCAAACCGTTCGATCCGATGACGCTCGCCGCCCAGGTCCGCGCCTTTATGCCCGGCGCGGCTTGAGCCGCGTCACGGCGTCCTTCGCAGGAACGTCCCGAAGGCGCGGGGACCGTCGCCGACCGCGTGTTCCGCCTCGACCGTGAGGGCGGAGACGTCGATCACGCTCACGGTGTTGCCGAACCAGTTCGCCACATAGATCTTGCGGCCGTCGGCCGACGCCTGGACGCCCTCGGGATATTCCCCGACCTCGATCTCCTTCAGCGGCCTGAGCGTCGCGAGATCGAACGCGGTCACCTGGGAGGCGTACTGGTCGGTGACGAAGCCGCGTCCGCCCGCAAGCGCCACCATGTAAGGCCGTTCGCCCACCTTCACGGTTCCGATCACCTTGCGCGCGGCCACGTCGATCACCGAGACGTCGTTCGAGGCCACATTGGCGACGTAGGCGCGCCGGCCCTCCGCATCGAGGGTGACGCCGAACGGCCGCTCGCCCACGGCGATTGTCCCGATGCGACGGCCTGACGCCAGATCGACGATCGAGACCTGGTTGGAATCCCGGTCGGCCGAGAGCAGCAACGCGCCGTCGGGCGTCACCGCAAGCCCGGACGGCGAGGCGCCCACCTCGAACCGCGCCGTGATCTTCCCGGCGACGGGATCGACCGCCAGCACATGGGCGGCGTACCAGTCCGCCACATAGACCGTGCGCCCGTCCGGATGGACCGCGACCCCCAGAGGCCCGCCCTCCAGCGGGATGCGGGCCGCGACCGTGCGGGCCGCGGCGTCGATCACCGTGAGGTACTTGCCCTCGGGGCTCGTCACATAGACCCGCGCCCCGTCCGGCGCCACCGCCACCCCCGCCGGCTTGCCGCCGACGGGGATGGTCGCCACCACGCGGCCGGCGGCGAGGTCGAGCACGGTCACGTCGTCGCCGGTCTGGTTGGTGACGAAGGCCTCGTCGCCGCGGGCCGCGCCCGCGACGGTGAGGCCGAGCGCCAGGACGGCGGCGGAAAGCCGGCGCATCGGCGCGCCGCTCAGCTTCCCTTCTCGACCTTGTCCTTCAGCGACTTGAGGCTGGCGTCATACAGGTCGTCCACCGCCTTGATGGCGGCGGCGTCGTTCAACTCGGCCGGGGGATCGTTGTTGGGATAGCCGCGGTAGAAGGCGCCGTTCCAGGTCACGGTGGCTTTGTCGCCTTCGCCCGTCACGGTGATGTGCGAGGAATAGTTGGTGACCGGCAGCACCTTCACGTCCACTTCAGTGATGCGGTAGGCGAAGGTCATCTTCTCGGCGTCGTATTTGGTCAGCGTCTCCTTGACCGTCGCGCCATCCTTCAGGGTGAGCGTGCGGGTGGCGTCCTTGTCGTTGCCGCCCTGCCCCTCGGTCTTCTCCACCACCGGAATCCAGCTGCCGTCCTGGAAGTCGCCCACCACCTTCCAGACCTTGTCCGGCGACGCGCTGATCTCGATGGAGCGGCTGGTCTTCTGGCGAGTCGGCCCATGGGCCTCCGCCGCGCCGGCGAAGGCGAACACGAGCGCCGCGGAAGCGGCGAGAAGCTGGAATTTCATCGGTTGTTTCCTTCCATCGCGGTCGCCGGCGCCGCGGGGGCTGCGGCGGGCGCCGTTCGGCCTCACGCGGCCGCGAGCCGCATACAACCAAAGCTGAAGAGCAGGATAAAGCCCTTAGGCACTTGTTCCTTCGCCTTACCCGTCAAAATCGGCAACCGACGCCCACCATCGCGCCCTTCTCATCCAAGGAATCGCGTCCATAAACGGATGCAAACCCCGACGCATGCACGAAAAATCGCGATGTCAGATCATACAGGGCGCCGGTCTGAACTTTATGCACCCTCTGCCGCAGCCCATAGGGCCCGCTCCAGCGTCCAAGGCCGATCGCGCTGAAGCTCTGCGCCAGCCACAGCACGCGCGAGCCGCGTTTGCGCCATCCGAGCGTGGCGTCGATCCGCGCCTCGTCGGCGGGATCGCCGGCCCGCGCGCGATAGCCTGCCGCCACGTCCGCAAAGCCGTGCCCTCCGAAGGCCTCGAAGCTGCGCGCCACCAGCACGCGGGCGTCGAGCTGGTCATCGGCCTCGCCCACCGCCGCGAAGCCGTCGCCGCGCTTCGCCCCGGCGAGCGCGCCGGCCGCCTGTGCGGACACCACCCAGCGCCCGTCGGTCCACAGCCGCGCCCGCAGGCCAAGCTCCGTGCGGCCGAAACCGCGCCGGCGCGACGTCTCGTACTCGTCCGCGGAGGAGATGCGCTGCAGCGCCGTGGCGCCGATCAGGGTCAGGGCGTCGGTGAGGCCGTATTCCACATAGAGCTGGAGTTCGCGCTTGGAGAACCGCCCGCGCGGCGTCAGCCGGCCCCGGCGGTCGTAATAGGCCGCGCCCTCGCTGGCGTAGCCGGACAGGAACGCCTGCCCCTCGCCCGCCTGCTGGGTGAAGGCTCCGCCCTGCGCCTCGGCCCCGAACAGCGCAAGCGCCGACGCAAGCCCCCCAACGACCGTCCGCACCTGATCCCGCCGCCCCACGCCCGCCTCACGCGAGCAGGAACAGCGTGACTCAACCTCGATGCGTCAGCAATCCGGTGATTCGCCTATGAGGCCGGAAAGCGCCCCGAGGCGGTCGAGGAACGCATCCGGCCAGAGACCGGTCTCCGACGCGGCGACCGCCTCCGCCTCCAGCGCCCGGGCCTGCGACCCGAGCGCACGCAGGCCGACGGTCGCGGCCGCGCCGGCCAGGCTGTGAAGCTCGATCCGGAGCGCTGCGCCCGCCGCGCCATCTCCCACCATGGCCGCCTGCGCCAGCCCGGCGCATCGGTCCAGGCGGGCCGGCAGCTCCGCCAGCAGGCGGAGGCGCACCGCGGCCACCACGGCCTCGACCTTGGCCCGCGCGTCGTCGGTCGGCGCGCCCCGGTCTCCGCTGGCGGAGGTCAGTAGTCCCACTCCACCGCGACGCCGGCCGCGCTGTTTCCGGCGGCGCCGGTCTCGCCCTGCACCTTGATGTTCTTGGTGACGTCGATGTCCACCGTCACCTTGCTGGATTCCGGCGTCGTGCCCTGCTTCACCCCGAGATAGATGTTGTCGGAGATGTAGCGGCCGACGCCGACCGAAGGCCCGCTGCCCTGTCCGTCGCCGGCGGTCACGTCCAGCACGTCCACGCCGAGGCTCTTGCGCACGCTCTCCAGCGCCCCGCCGCCGCCGGAGGTGTATTGCGCGATGCCCTGGGCGAGTTGCAGCGCCTCGCTGGCGCTCAGTTCGCCCGCCGCCTTGTTGAACAGCAGGCGCGCCAGAACCTCGTCGGTGGGCAGCGCCGGCTGGGAGGTGAAGGTGATCTGCGGCCGCGAGGCCGTGCCGGTCACCACCACCTGCGCGGTCACGTCCTTGGCCTGGGTCTCCGCCAGGAAGTCGATGGTGGGGTCGAGGTCGCCCGCGAAGGACAGCGAGCCGCGGGTGAAGGTCAGCCGCTGGCCGATGACCACGATCTGGCCACGGCCGGAGCGCAGCTCGAACGCGCCCACCGGCTGGGGATTGGCCGAGGTGCCGGTGAGCTTGATCTGGCCGCCCGCCTCCGCCGTCATGCCCATGCCGCGGATGAAGATGCGGTTGTTGGCCTGCACGTCGATGTCGAGCGTCGCGACGAAGCCGTCCTCGGCCTTTCCGCCCGCCCGCTTGCCGGCGTTGGCGGCGTTGAGCTGGCGCTGGATGCGGGCCGGCGCGTTCCTGTAGCGCACGCCGTCGAGCGGCGTGTACTGCGCCGGCAACCGGTCCGGAATCTGGATTTCCACCGAGCGCGTGCTGATCCGCCCCGACACCACCGGGCGCCGGGCCAGCGGCCCCCGCAGGCTGAGGTCGCTGTCCACCACGGCGGTGACGATGTCGGTGCCAACCACCTCGGCGTTCTGGGTGGTGATCCGGATGTCGCCGGGGAAGCCCGCGGCCGGATTGACCGCGACCCGGCCGGAGCCGGAGATCGAGCCGCCGTTGCGGGTGGTGGCCCGCAGGGTGCGGATTTCAATGTTCGGCCCGTTCGCCACCACCAGCGCCTGGATGCCGCGCAGCTGCACCCCCGACGCCCGGTTGGAGTAGGAAGCGTTGTCGAGCCGCGCCGTGCCGTTCACCACCGGGTTCGAGGTGGCGCCCGACACCTTCACGTCGAAGGTCGCCGCGCCGTCGATGCGGTCGCCGGAGACTGACAGCGTGTCGTTGAGGAAGGCGAGCGGCGCGCGGCCGTTGACCGCAAGGTCAAGATTGCCCTGCCCCAGCGGCGCCGAACCCGCCGCGGTCACGCGCAGGCCGCCCGCGCCGGTGACGGTGGTGTTGGTGGTCACCCGCTGGCCCTGCAGCTCGCCGCGGGAGTCGATCTGGGCCTGCGGCACGCCGGCGCTGCGGGTCTGCATGGTCGAGAGGCTCGACACCTTCAGCGAATAGGTTCCCCGGGGCGCGGAGATCGGCCCGGTGACGCGGGCGTCGCCCTGCAGCGTGCCCTGCGCGCCCAACCCCGGCGAGAAGCCGTTGGCGAGCGCCAGCGGCACCGAGCGCAGCTCCACCGTCATGTCCAGATCGCCGGCCCCGAGCGGCGCGGAGCCCACCGCGCTCACCCGCATGCCGCCCGCGCCGGTGACGAGCGTGGTGGTGGTGACGCGGGTTCCCTCCAGCTCGCCCTTGGTGGTCACCTGCAGCGGCGGCACGCCCTTGGCCGGCGCGGTCGTCAGGCCCGTGATCTTGAAGTCGTAGCCGCCCTTCGGCGCGCTCACCGGCCCTGTGACCTTGGCGCCGCCCTGCAGCGTGCCGCCGAGCCCGAGCGAGGGCTGGAAGGCGTTGGCGATGGCGAGCGGCAGCGCCGCCACCGCGACGTCCATGTCGAGATCGCCCGCGCCGACCGGCGCCGAACCCTTGATGGTGGCGCGCACGCCGCCGCCGCCGGAGATCACCGTGTCGGTGGTCACCCGGTTGTCGGCGAAGCCGCCGCGGCTGTCGATGGCGACGCCCGGCACGCCCCGCGCCTGGGACGAGGTGAAGTCCGTGACCTTGGCCGTGTAGGCGGCGCGCGGCGCGGAGAGCGGGCCGTCCACCTTGGCGTCGGCGTTCAGCTTGCCCGCGAGGCCGAGACCGGACACGAAGCCGTTCGCGAGCGACAGCGGCACGTCGCGGGCGGCGACGGCGAGGTCCAGATCGCCGGCCCCGAGCGGCGCGGAGCCGAGCGCGGTCAGGCGCAGGCCCGAGCCCGTCACCGCCATGTCGGTGGTGACGCGGCGGTCGGCGAGCCGGCCCTTGGCGGTGACTGCGAACGGCCCCGCCCCCCTGGCCTGCGCGGCGGTGAGGCCGGCGATCCTGAAGTCGTAGTCGCCGGTCGGCGCCGTCACCGGGCCGGTGACCTTGGCGGTTCCGGACAGCGCGCCGCCGAGGCCGAGCGAGGGCGCGAAGGCGTTGGCGAGCGCCAGCGGAAGCTGGGCGATCGCCACGTCGAGGTTCACGTCGCCGGCGCCGAGCGGGGCCACGCCCTTGATCGCAGCCTGCACACCGCCGCCGCCGGTGATCGCGGTGTCGGTGGTGACGCGCAGGCCTTCGAGCCGGCCCTTGGTCTCGATGGTGACGGCGGGAACGTCCTTCGCCACCGCCGAGGTGAAGCCGTCGATCCGGGCCTGATAGGTCCCGCGCGGCGCCGCGATGGGGCCGCCGATGCGGGCGTCGCCGTTCAGCAGGCCCGCGAGGCCGAGGCCCGGCGAGAAGCCGTTGGCGAGCGACAGCGGCGCCTCGCGGATCTGCACCGTCATGTCCAGATCGCCCTCGCCCACGGGGGCGGAGCCCACCGCCGAGATGCGCAGCCGCTCCGCGCCGGTGATCACCGTCTCCGTGGTGACGCGCTGGTTCTCGAACCGGCCGGAGGAGGCCACCTGCAGCGGCGGCATGCCGCCGGCGCGCGTCTGCGCCGCCGAGAGGTCCTTGCCGCGCACGTCGAACACAGCGACCGGCGAAGACGCTTCGCCCGTGACCTTGGCGTTCGCCGTCAGCTCGCCCGCAAGCCCGAGCTCGGACGCGAAGGCGTTGGCGAGCGCCAGCGGCAGCTCGCGCAGCTTGAGGTCGAGATCGAGCGTCGGGCCGGCGGTTCCCGCCACGTCCAGCGCGCCGCCCTTGCCGGTCTTGAGCGCGAAGCTGTCGAACAGCACCGTCTGCTCCACCACCCGCACCCGGGCGGGACGGGCGAGCGCCGCGGTCTGGCCGCCGCCCTTGAGGTCGAGCTTCGACAGCTCGATCACGGTGGCCGCCGGCGCGTAGAGCACCCTAGCTGCGGTGGAGAGCGCGGAGCCGAAGCCCGCCACGTCCGCGGTCACGTCCATGCGGTCGGGCTGGCCCACCGCCTTCAGCGACAGCGTGTCCACGAGCTGGCCGCCGGCGGCCAATCCGTTCGCCGTCACCACGCCGTCGATGGAGATCTTGCCCACGGGATTGAACACCGTGGCGGCCACGTCGAAGCTCTTCACCCGTGCGCCGGGCGCGATGATGTCAGCCCCGTCGGCCTTGACCACGGCCCGCTGCACGCCGTTCTCGACCGACAGAACGACATCGCTCCTGAAGCCGCCCGCAAGCTCCGTCAGCGCCAGCGCCCCCACCTGCGACAGGTCCGGCGCGCCGATGGCGAGCTGGCCGGTGGCGAGGCCCTCCGGGGTCACCGCCACGTCGCCCTTCACCGTGGTCGAGGCGATGGCGAGGTCGAGCCCCTCCACCCGGCGCACGCCGTCGGCTTGCGTGACGAGGCGCCCCGAGCCGGTCACGGGCTTGCCGTCCAGCGAGCCGCCGAGACGCACCACGCCGCCCACCGCGCCGGTGACGTCGGTGGCGTCCACCTCCACCTTCAGATCCTTGATCGGGCGCTGCATGGCCGAGCCGTCCGGCACGGAGAGCGCGGCCTTCACCGCCAGCGCGTCGAGCTTGCCGGTGATGGCGGCGTCCAGTAGCGCGCGGCCCCGGGCGCGCTCGTCCACCTTGGCCAGATCGGCGATCTCGCCGTCGATGCGCACGTCGGCGTTCTGGTCGGTGGCGGAGCCGTTCGCCGTCAGGCGCACATGCCGGCCATTGAGTTTAAGAGCGTCAAAGGCGAAGGCGCCGTTCTCCGCCCGGCGCAGGCCGCCGTCGATCGCGACCTCGCCGCCGGTCAGCCCGTCCACCTGCGCGATCCCGGTGGCGAGGTTCGTCGCGCCGCCCTTCAGCGCCACGTTCAGCCGCGACAGGTCGTAGGCGAGGTCGAGGTCGGCCGCGAGATCGACGGCGCCAGCGAGCGTGCGGCCCGCAAGCGCAGAGAACATGGCGATGTCGGGGGCCGCGAGCGTGGCGCGGCCCTTGGCGGCCTCGGGCGAAACGTCGCCCACATAGGACGCCCGGGCCTGCCCGAGCGCCAGATCGGCGCGCTTCACGGTGGCGGCGCCGTTGAGGTCGCTGTCCACGTCGGCGTCGAGCGACAGGTCGCGCCCGACGCCCGCCATCAGCGCGTCGTTGGCGAAGCGCACGCCGCCGGCGCGTAAGGAGGCCTTGGCCGACACGCGCGAGCCGGCCTCGTTCAGCGGGCCGTTCGGCGTCAGGTCGAGCGTGAGACGCGCAGTGTCTACGCCCGCCTGCGGCGCGTTGATCCCGGTCCCGTCCAGCGCGGCGGCCACCACCGGCTGGGTGAACGGACCCCTGGCCGTGCCCTTCACGGCGAGCGTCCCCCAGCCCACGCCCGGCGGCAGCAGGCTCGCGAACCGCGCCGCCTCGCCGGCCTTGAGGTCGTAGGCCACGTCCAGCGTCTTCGCGTCGGGGTCCACCGCGCCAGTGAGGCCGAGCTTCAGCGCCGCGCCCGACACGGTGACGCTGTTGAGGCGGATGGCGCCGGCGTCGGGCACGACGGCGTCCACCGCGATGCGGGTTCCGCCGGCGGCGAGCTCCGCATAGGCCGGCGGCAACAGCCGGGCGACGTCGCCCTCCATGGTGAATTTCAGCGCCCGCTCGGTCCCCGAGCGGCCGAGGTCGAACTGGCCGTCGATGCGGCCGCGGTCGCCGGCGGTCACCACCGCCTGGGCTTTCAGCGCGTCCAGCGTGCCGCCGCCGTCGACGCCGATGTCGATGGGCGGCAGGCCGGGGATCTGCGCCGCGCGGGCGATGAGGCCGCCCGCAGGCTCCCCGCCCCTGAGCGAGAGCTTGATCCGGTCGGTGGCCGGCACATAGGCGGCGTCGCCCTTGAACTGGCCGGCGACCCCGTCCGTGCGCTTCACGTCGAACTGCATCGCCAGCCCCTGCGCGGGCTCCCGCAGCGTCAGCGAGGCGAGCGCGGTCAGCTTGGCGGGCACGCCGATCAGCGGCTCGGCGAGATCGAGCTCCTGCAGCGAGAAGCGCCGCAGCTCGATCTCGATGGGCAGTTCGGGGATCAGCGGGGCGTCGGGATCGGCGGCGGGCTCGGGTTCGGTGGACGGCGGCGTGATCGGCGCGCGGGCCACCGCGACCCGGCCGACCTCCACCGCGTCGATCTCGAGCTTGCGGCCGATCAGCGCCATGGGCGACCAGGCGAGGCGGGCGCTGTCGATCGACAGCCACTGGCCGTCGCGGTCGGCGAGACGCACATCCTTCAGGGTGAGGTCGGACGGGAACGAACCCTCGATGGCGCCGACCGCGACCTTCTGGTCCTCCGACGAGCCATAGGTGGTGATGAGCTTCGCGATGGTGGCGAGGCCGGCGTCGGTCTTCGCGAACAGGAACAGGCCGCCCAGCGCCAGCACAGGCAGCAGGGCCAGGACGAGAAGAACGAGGAGTGCCCGCTTCAGAATGGCCATGGACGCCCGTTTCCTGCTCCGCCGCGTCTCGCGCGACGCGCATTCACCCTATACGACGTTCTTCGCCCGCGCACGCCGGGACCCCACCAGAATACCGCGAGGCTGCGCGTGGCGGCGATCAGAACGCCTGCCCGACGCTGACGTAGAAGGCGACCGTCGGGTCGTTCTTGTCCTTGCCGACCACCGGCGTCGCCACGTCGAATCGGATCGGCCCGATCGCCGTGTAGTAGCGCAGACCGATGCCCGCGCCGACGCGGATGTCCTCGCCGAAGTCCGGATAGGCCTTGTCGAAGGCGGCGCCGGCGTCGACGAAGGGCACGATGCCGATGGTGTCGGTGACCTTGATGCGCATCTCGGCGGAGGCCTCCAGCAGGCTGCGGCCGCCGATGGGCTGGTCGTCGTCGCAGCGCAGGGCGTTTTTCGGCCGCGGCGCGCGGGAATCGCATTTGGGGCTGGCGTTCTGATAGGCGAAGCCGCGGATCGAGCCGCCGCCGCCGGCGAAGAAGCGCCGGTTAGCGGGCACCTCGTCGGTGGCCGTCGGCCCCACGATCGCGCCCGCGCCGAGGCGCCCCGCCAGCACGTAGCGGCCGGCGTCGTCGAAGCCCCAGTAGGTCGAGACCTGGCCCTTGAAGATGTTGATCGAGGACGCGCCCTTGCCGGAGTTGAAGTAGGGCGCGGCGATCAGCGTGGCCCGCACGCCCTCGGTCGGGTCCAGCTTGCTGTTGGTGTTGTCGAAGGTGGCGCTCATGGGCGCGCCCACCAGCACGAACTCGCGCTCCCCGAAGGTGTCGCGGATGCTGGAGCCCTCCACCTCGAGCCCGACCTGGGCCGAGAACTGGCTGGAGATGCGCCGCCGCACCGCCACCGCCGCCCGGGCGCCGTCGCGCCAGTAGGCGTCGGGCCGCTCGCGCATGGCCTCCACGTCGATCAGCAGGTCGTCGAAGCCGGTCCAGATGCCCGGCTTCTCGAACGAGGTCTTGAGGCTGTACTCGTAGTTCTGCGGATCGTTGCTGATGAGGCGCGCGGTGGTCGCCTCGATGCGGAACTTCTCCGCGCCGCCGAACAGGTTGCGGTGGCCCCAGTAGGCGTTGAGGCTCGCGCCCTCGGTGGTGCCGTATTTGGCGGCGGCGCCCACGTAGCGGAACTTCTTCTCCTCCACGTCGATGTAGACCGGCACGCGACCCTGCGCGTCGGGGCCGTCGCCCTCCTTCACCCGGATCGAGGAGAACACGTCGAGCTTGGCGAGCTCGTCGCGCAGCTCGGCCACCTTCTTCGGATCGTAACGGTCGCCGGAATCGAACGGCACGCGGCCGCGCACCACCTTGGGGTCGACCTCCCTCGTGCCGCGCACCACCACCTCGCCAAACGGCGCGCGCAGGCCGGAGGCCACGTTGATGGTCACGTCGAGCTGCTTGCGGGCGTGGTCGGCCACCGCTTCGCGGTTGGCGATCCGCGCAAAGGGAAAGCCCTCGCCCCTCAGCCGGTCGACGATCCTGGCCTCGGCCGCGAACACCACGCCCGAGGGCGCCGGCTCGCCGGTCTTGAGGCCCACCTCTTCGGGGCGGATGGCGGACGGGCGGTGCGGGCCGCGATCGGCCGCCAGAATCTGCACGCGGCCGACCGTGAACACCGGCCCCGGCTGAATGCGGATGACCATCGGCACCGGCCGCGCCGCGCGCTGGACGACGTCCGGCGCGGAAGGCGAGCTGACCGACACGCCGGCTGCGGTGACGTCCACCGCCGCGCCGTAGCGGCCGGTCGCCATCATGGCTGCGGTGATGCGTTCGATGTCGAGCTTGGCGCGGCCCACGAGGCCCGGAGGACCGGGCGGCGGGTCCTTCTCCAGCGACTTGAGGCTGGAGGTTTCGGCGGCGATCTTCTCGACGGCCGAATCGCCGCCGTCCACCACGACGCTGGTGACGTAGGGCACTCCGGGGACGACGGCGGCGGCCGCGGCCTTGGCCGGGCTGTCCGGCGCCGGGCCCTGGGCCAGCGCCTGGATCGAGCCGAACGTCAGGCAGGCTGCTCCTGCCAGCAGCGCTCCGCGCATGCCGGGTTGGGGGCTTCGTCTACGCAACGCTCGAACTCCACACCATCCGCCGCATCTCTCCCCAGATACCCCTCATATCCGGTTAACGAGCGGCGACGCCACCCCTGTGCCCCGGATTGTAGAGCGTCACAACCGTTCTTCGAGGATGCGGCGGCACGCGTCGAGCTCGAGAAGCGCGGCGCGCAGTCGCTTCACCTGCTCCGGCGCCAGCGACGGGCCGGCGTTCGCCGCAGCGCCATTTCCGTCATCGGCGGGCGCGGCGGCTTCGGCCTGAGATGGTTCCGCCGGCGGGACGAAGGACTGCGGCGCGACGCGGCGCTGGGGCGCCCACATCTCCGGCCCGCTCAGCGGCCCCGCCAGATCGCGCCGGGCGACCATGGGCGGCTCGGGCGTGGAAACCGTCTCCGCCTCCGGCTCGAACCGCGGCTCGCTCCGCTCGGCGGGCGCGTCGTCCGGGCGATCCATATCCTCGGGCTCGGGCGCCGGCGCGCCGCCATCGGCGTAGCCCGCCACCCGGCGCTGGCCCTGCTCGCGCAGGATGCGCTGAACGCCGCGGATGGTGTAGCCCTCGCCGTAGAGCAGATGCTTGACGCCGCGCAGCAGATCGACGTCGTTCGGCCGGTAGTAGCGCCGGTTGCCGCCCCGCTTGATGGGCCTGATCTGGGGAAAGCGCGTCTCCCAGAAGCGCAGCACGTGCTGGGGCACGCCGAGATCGTCCGCGACCTCGCTGATCGTGCGGAAGGCGTCCGGCCCTTTTTCCGCGCCCGGCCGTCCGTCGTCCGTCACGCCGCGCCGTTCTTGCGCCGCTTGGGCTCGGCCTCTTCGGCCTCAGGCTCGATCCCGTTGATGCGGGCCTTCAGGATGTTGGACGGCTTGAACACCATCACCCGCCTAGGCGGGATCGGAACCTCCTGCCCGCTCTTCGGGTTGCGGCCGACGCGCAAACCCTTCTCGCGCACCACGAACGAGCCGAAGGAGGACAGCTTCACGGTCTCGCCCTTCTCCAGGCAATCCGCGATCTCGCTCAGAACCATCTCCACGAGCGCAGCGGACTCGGTGCGCGAGAGGCCTACCTTTTGATAGACCGCCTCGCACAGATCCGCGCGCGTCACCGTGCGCCCAGTCATTTCAGCTCCCCACGACTTCTCGACCGCCTCCGCGCCGACGCGCCGATCTTAAGCCCCGCGTTCGAGTGCGCGAAGGCTAAGTGCCTGACAGGCGACGGTCAATGTCGCCGGCCAGATGCAAAAGGAGAATTTGTCTTTAGATCACCAGCGCAGCAGCGCCGCGCCCCAGGTGAAGCCGCCGCCCATGGCCTCCAGCAGCACCAGATCGCCGTCCTTGATGCGCCCGTCGTGGCGCGCGGCGGCGAGCGCGAGCGGGATCGACGCCGCGGAGGTGTTGCCGTGCACGTCCACGGTCAGCACCACCTTTTCGGGCGCGATGCCGAGCTTCGACGCGCTGGCGTCGATGATGCGGCGGTTGGCCTGATGCGGCACGAACCAGTCGATGCTCTCGGCGCTTTCCCCGGTTGCGGCGAAGGCGGCCTCGATCACGTCGGTGATCATGCCGACCGCGTGGCGGAACACCTCGCGGCCCTCCATGCGCAGATGGCCGACCGTGCCGGTGGAGGACGGGCCGCCGTCCACGAACAGCTTGCCGCGATGCCGGCCGTCGGACCGCAGGTGCGAAGTGATCAGGCCCCGGTCCGAGGCGAGGCCCGGCTGCTCCTGCGCCTCCAGCACCACGGCGCCCGCGCCGTCGCCGAACAGCACGCAGGTGGTGCGGTCGGTCCAGTCCAGGATGCGCGAGAAGGTCTCGGCGCCGATCACCAGCGCCTTCCTGTGCTGGCCGGAGATCAGGAACTTGTCGGCCACGGTGAGCGCGTAGAGGAAGCCCGAGCACACCGCCTGCACGTCGAAGGCGAAGCCGTGGGTGATGCCGAGCGCCGCCTGCACCGTGGTGGCGGTGGCGGGGAAGGTGTAGTCGGGCGTCGCGGTGGCGAGCACGATCAGGTCGATCTCGGAGGCGTCCATGCCGGCGTCGGCCAGCGCCGCGCGGGCGGCGGCCACCGCCAGATCCGACGTCATCTCGCCGGGCGCCGCCACATGGCGCTCGCGGATGCCGGTGCGCTGGACGATCCACTCGTCGGAGGTGTCGACCGTCTTCGCCAGTTCGGCGTTGGTCAGCGTTTCGGCGGGCAGATAGGAGCCGCAGCCCCGCACGACGGAGCGGAGCGCGGTCACGGCGTCGCTCCCGCGAGACGCTGCATCTCGGCGCCGGCGGCGTCCGCCACGTAGGGGCCGTCGCTCTCGTGCGCCATGCCCTGGCGGATCTTGGAGATGAGGTCGTAGCGGGCCATCTCGTAACCGACCTCGACGGCGGAGGCGAAGCCCTCCGCGTCGGCGCCGCCGTGGCTCTTGATCACGACGCCCTCGAGACCGAGGAACACGCCGCCGTTCACCTTGCTGGGGTCCATCTTTTCCTTCAGCGTGTCGAAAGCCGAGCGGGCGAGCAGGTAGCCGAGCTTCGACAGCCAGGTGCGCCCCATGGCGGAGCGCAGGTAGGAGGCGAGCTGGCGGGCGGTGCCCTCCGCGGTCTTGAGCGCGATGTTCCCGGCGAAGCCCTCGGTCACCACCACGTCCACGGTGCCCTTGCCGAGATCGTCGCCTTCGACGAAGCCGCGGAAGTCGATGCTCGGGAACGGGTCCTCGCGCAGCAGGCGGGCGGCTTCCTTCACCTGCTCGACGCCCTTGATCTCCTCGACGCCCACGTTGAGCAGGCCCACGGTCGGGCGCTCGATGTCGAACAGGATGCGGGCCATGGCGGAGCCCATGACCGCGAAATCCACCAGCTGGCGGGCGTCCGCGCCGATGGTGGCGCCCACGTCCAGCACGATGCTCTCGCCGCGCAGCGTCGGCCACATGGCGGCGATGGCGGGGCGCTCCACATCCGCCATCATGCGCAGGCAGAAGCGGGACATGGCCATCAGCGCGCCGGTGTTGCCGGCGGAGACGGCGGCGTGGGCGGAGCCGTCCTTCACCGCCTCAAGCGCCAGCCACATGGAGGACTTGTAGCGTCCCTTGCGCAGCGCCACGCTCGGCTTGTCGTCCATGCGCACGGCGACGTCGGTGTGCCGGATCTCCGACACCGCCTTCAGCGCGGGATGCGCGTCGAGCTGCGGCGCGACGAGGCTTTCGTCGCCGACGAAGACGAAGCTGAGATCGGGACGGCGCTTGAGCGCGATCGCGGCGCCGGCCGCCACGACGGCGGGGCCGTGATCGCCCCCCATGGCGTCAAGCGCGATGCGGACATTGTCTGTCATGGAGCGTGCGACCGGCGATCCTTGGGTTCCGCGCGGGCGTTGGAACGGCCCGGCTCAGGCGGCGGGACCATAGCGTCTGTCCGGGCCGTGGCAACCCTTCCGCGCCGGAGCGGGAGGGATCAATCGTCGCTGTCGACCGCTTTCAGGCGCGACAGCGCGGCGAAGGGCGACACGCCCTCCCCGCTCCCGGCGCCCGCCGGCAGGGCCGCGCCGGGCTTGCGGGGATAGGGATCAAGGCCGAGCGTCAGGAACTCGCTGACCACGGCGCCGAGGTCGATCACGCCGTCCGCGTAAGGATCCGGCAGATCGTGCTCGGGAAGCTCGATCTCCTCGCCGGGCTGGCCCTGCGGCAGCGCTTCGGCCGGCAGGAACCGCACCGAGATCGTCTCCTCCACCTCAGTCGGGAACGGCTCCAGCGACACGACGCAGATCCGCGTCACCTCGGCGGAAATGCGCCCCGTGACCGCGATTCCCGCCACGCCGAACGGCCGCGCGTGCAGCTTCGCCTCCAGCCGGCCGATCTCCGGCGCGTCGTTGAGGGCGGCGAGCGCCGCGCGCTCCTCCTCGGTCGCGACGACGTCCACGTCGATCCCCTCCGGCGGAACGGTGGCGACGACAAGCGGACGGGAGAACGGCGAATCGGTTTCGGTCACGCGGAAGCTCCCTCCGGAGAGTTTTTGGGCGGCACCGGCGGGAAGGCGGGACCATCGGCCGCCACCCCGGCGTCGGATTGATCGGCGAGCGCCATGTCGCAGGCGATCACATAGGCGGCGAGCGCGCCCTGCGCGTCGTCCAGAATCTCATGCGAGACGCCGTAGACGCGCCGGGCGACGAGGGACGCAAGCGCCACGGGGTCGGGCGAGGGCGACAGCGCCGCGTCGAGCCCCTGCGCCGAGGCGTAGAAGCCGCCCACCAGCGCCTTCACCCGCTTCGGGACCGAGGGGTCTCCGACGCCGATTTCGCGAAGGGAATCCTCGATGTCCTCGACCATGACGTCCAGCAGACCCTGCGAAATCCGGGCGCCGCCGTCGATCGCGCGCAGCCGCCGCATCACCAGCGCGGCGTGCAGCGCGATCAGCTCGAACCGGGCGACCGGCGTGTCGGGAACGCCGAGATCGCGGTAGAATTCGGGACGCCGGGCCGCCGCCACCACGTCGGCGTAGACCGCGCGGGCGCGGTCCTCGTCCGGCTTTCGGCGAAACAGCGCGAAGATCATGGCCCTCACCCGACGCGAACGGAGGCCGCGGATCGCGTCCGCCTGTTGAACTGGGCTCTTTCGCGAGGTACGCCAAGTGCGGCGAGGGCGCAAGCTTGGGGACGGGCGCGCCTTTGCGGGGGCCGGCCCCAACCGACGCCCTCTGACGTGTTGCGTTTCGGGGAGGAGCCAGACCCATGACCACGCCGTACCGGACCCGCTCGCCGATCGGCCGCGCCGCGGCCGCCGCGATCGCCGCCGCCCTCGCCGGGACGCTGTCGGCCTGCGCCGAGACCCAGCAGAAGGGCTATGTCCTGTCGGAGAGCGCTCTGGCGCAGGTTCCGGTCGGGTCGAGCCAGGACCAGGTGCTGGTGGTGCTCGGCACCCCCTCCACCACCGCGACGCTCAAGGGCGAGGTCTACTACTACATCTCCCAGACCACGAACCGCCCTGTGGCGTTCATGAACGCCAAGATCACCGATCAGCGCGTGCTCGCGGTCTACTTCAACAAGGACCGCCGGGTGGAGCGCATCGCCAACTACGGCCTGAAGGACGGCCAGATCTTCGACTTCATCGGCGAGGTCACCCCGACCGCCGGCCAGGAGACCAACTTCCTGGAGCAGGCCTTCAAGGGCATCCTCTCCTCGGAGTGAGGCGCGAGGGCGCGGTCGCGCGCCCCGCTTCTCCCGATCCACGCTTCGCTTCGGAGATTTCGCCATGCGCCTGCGGGCCGCGCTTCTCGCCCTCGCCGCTCTCGGCCTGTCGCCGGAGCCGGCCGCCGCCGCGCCGGGCGATTCGCAGTTCGTCGGCATCGAGAATCACGACCCGCGGGCGTTCCAGCGCGCCCTGCGCGCCGGCGCCGATTTCGTGAAGGGCGGACGCGGCCGGCGCTTCAGCGTCATCCTGGGCGGACGAGGCGTGATCCTCGCCATTCCCGGCACGTCCTACGTCCAGCGCGACCTGGGAAAGCTGCGCGCGCCGGGCCTGAAGATCATCGCCTGCCGGGAGACGATCGACGCGCTGTCCCGCTCCAACCGCCGCCGGGTGCCGGTGGTCGCGGGCGTCTCGGTGGAGCGTTGCGCCGGTCTGCGCAGCCGGCTCACCACCACCGGCTGGCAGGAAGCGCCGGGGCTCTGAGCTCCGGATCGCCCGTTTAAGAGGGTTTCAGGCGCCCCAGCGGGTCACGACGTCCGACAGCTCCGGCCGCGGACGGTCGGGCAGCGTCTGGGTCGGCGTTCCGATGTGGATGAAGCCGGCGACCTTCTCGCTTTCCCCCACGCCGAGAACTGCAAGCGCTTCCGGCGCGTAAGCCGCCCAGCCGGTCAGCCACTGGGCGCCGAAGCCGAGCGCGTTCGCCGCCACCACCATGTTCATGCAGACGGCGCCGGCGGACAGAACCTGCTCCCATTCGGGAATCTTCACATGGGGGCCGGCGCGGCTGACGACGCCGATCACCAGCGCGGACTGGGAGAACATGCCGGCCTGCTGCGCCAGACGGCCCGGCGAAACCTCCGGGTCCGACGCCTTGAGCGCCGCGGCGAGGCGGGCGTCGAGGGCCGCGCGGGCCTCGCCCTCGATCACGATGAAGCGCCACGGCGCCAGCTTGCCGTGATCCGGAACGCGCGCGCCCAGCGTCAGGATGAGGTCGATCTGCTCCGGCGAAGGCCCCGGCTCCGCGCAGGCGACCGCCGGGGTGGAGCGCCGCGCCGAAAGCAGCGCGATGGTGGGGTTCTGGACGTCGGAGCTCATGGTGTCCTCGATCGGTCGGCCGTGGCGGTCAGGCTCCGCGCCATCGCACGCCCGTCCGCCCCGCGCAACGCCGGCGCACTTGCCAACGGGGCGCGGGGGTGGCATCGCAGCCCTATGGCCCGTTCGATCCCCCGTCCGATTGGCGCCTGCCTCGCCGCCGCGCTCACCCTCGCGGCGCCGGCTTCCGCGCGCGCGCAGGAAGCCGGATCGCGCCCCGAAAAGGGCGGCGCCGAGCGCGAGCGCGGCTTCAGCTATGGCGGCAGCTTCACCGGCCGCATGAACCTGATCGGCCCCGAGGCCACCAAGGCCCCGGACCTGCTGTCGCCCCGGCCGCAGCTGCCCTCCCCCTCGCTTGGCGGGCGCAGCCTGCGGCCCGGCGCGAACGACCCGCTCGGCGGCCTGAACCTGCCGGCGCTCGGCCCGCAGCCGAAACCGGGGACGCCCGCCTCCCCGGCCGCGCCCTCGGGCGTCGCCGCGCTGCCGCCGGCGGCGGCCGCGACCATCGTGAAACAGACGCTTGCCCTGCACGCCGCCTTCGACGCCAAGGGCGGCCGGATCCCCAACGGGCTGAAGTGGCGCGTGTTCACCGACCGGCCGGACGCCAACGGCGAGCACATGCTGGTGGCCGAATCCTCATCCGCCGCGCCCCGTTTCGATCTCGATCCCGGCGGCTACATCGTGCACGCGGTCTACGGGCTGGTGAGCACCGCCCGCTACGTGGTGGTGGGCCCCCGCGCCGGCCGCGAAGAGACCATCGTCATGCCCACCGGCGCGGTGCGGCTGACGGCGCTGGTGGGCGACGTGAAGATCCCCGCAGACCGGATTTCTTTCACGCTCACCCGCGACGAGGGCGGCGTGACCCGCACCGTCACCGACAAGGCGCCGCCCGGCGAGGTGCTGCGGCTGCCCGCGGGCGCCTATCACGTGGTCTCGTCCTATGGCGACGCCAACGCCATCGTCGAGGTGGACCTGGACGTGCCGGCCGGCAAGTTCGTCGAGGCGCAGGTGCACCACAAGGCCGCGCGCATGACGCTGAAGCTGGTGGACGCGCCCGGCGGGCCGGAGCTGTCCGACACCTCCTGGACCATCCTCACGCCGGGCGGCGACGTGATCCGGGAATCCATCGGCCAGTTGCCGCCGATCGTGCTGTCGGAGGGCGAGTACACCGCCATCGTGCGCCGCTACGGCCACATGCAGCAGAAGACCTTCGAGGTGCGCGCCGGCTTCGACGCCACCGTGGAGATCCAGGCCGCGGACGGCTGAAGCTCCTTCGGACATCAGCGCAGCGCGCGAAGCGCGGGCATGGATGATTTTTTCCTGAGCGGGGGCCTGCACGCTCAAACCGTGGACGCCCGAGAACCAAGCTCGGGCAGGACGGCAGGGTGGAGTTCTCAGGCAGCTCCCACGCGCCGCACCCCACGCCCAAACCGGGGCGCGATACGAAAAAAGGCGGGCCGAAGCCCGCCTTTTCCGTGTGAGCGGCGGGACCCGAAGGTCCGCCGGTCAGCGCTTGGAGAACTGGAAGCTCCGACGCGCCTTGGCGCGGCCATACTTCTTGCGCTCGACCACGCGGCTGTCGCGGGTGAGGAAGCCGCCCTTCTTGAGGACGCCGCGCAGCTCGGGCTCGTAATAGGTCAGGGCCTTGGACAGGCCGTGGCGCACCGCGCCCGCCTGGCCCGACAGGCCGCCGCCGGCGACCGTCACGACGATGTCGTACTGGTCCTTGCGGTTGGCGACGCCGAGCGGCTGCTCGAGGATCATGCGCAGCACGGGGCGCGCGAAATACACCTCAAGCGGACGCTTGTTGACGGTGACCTTGCCGGAGCCCGGACGGATCCAGACGCGGGCGACCGCGTCCTTGCGCTTGCCGGTGGCGTAGGCGCGGCCCTGGGCGTCGACCTTCTTGACGTGCTTGGGGGCTTCGGAGGACGCGGTGAGCGCGCCGCCCAGATCGCCGAGGGACTGCAGGTTCTCGGCCATGATCAGGCGCTCCGGCTGTTCTTGCGGTTCAGGGACACGATGTCCAGAGCGACCGGCTGCTGGGCCTCGTGCGGGTGGCTCTCGCCGCCGTAGACGCGGAGGTTGCCGAGCTGCTTGCGGCCGAGCGGGCCGCGCGGGAGCATGCGCTCCACGGCCTTCTCCACGACGCGCTCCGGGAAGCGGCCGTCAAGAATCTGGTGCGCCTTGCGCTCCTTGATGCCGCCCGGATAGCCGGTGTGCCAGTAGTAGGTCTTGTCCTGGCGCTTCTTGCCAGTGAGCACGACCCGGGACGCGTTGATGACGATGACGTTGTCGCCGTCGTCCACGTGCGGGGTGAAGGTGGCCTTGTGCTTGCCGCGAAGGCGCATCGCGATCAGAGAGGCGAGACGGCCCACGACCAGGCCCTTCGCATCGATCACGACCCACTTCTTCTCGACCTCGGCGGGCTTGGCCACATAGGAGCGGGCCAGTTGGGGTCGCATGGGATCAACCTCGATTGGAAACGAAAGCGCGCGAAGACGGGCTCCGCGCGGCGACCGAGGTGATACCGAACCCACGACGGAAAAGCAACCATCCCATGACACAGAATATCTTTGAAAAACAATGGTTTATAAAAATGGTATCAATTTACCTCGCGCAAGACGGCTGAAACTCTAGGCCCGCAGACCTTCATCGGGTGCCCTGCGCCGGAACGGGGCGCATCCCGGCGTACGAAGCCGCCCGTCCGTGGCATTTCCGTCATGGCCGCGCCGCGCGCGAGCGGGCATAGTCCCGAATCGAACGAGGCCGCCGCACACCCGCTTGTGGAAGGCGCGCACGTGTCTGGAGGACGTCATGCTCATCGCCGCTCCGCGCCGCGCGCTTCGCGTCGCCCTGCTCCCCGCCCTTCTCGCCGGCGCCATGGGCCTCGCCGCGCCGGCGGCGGCGCTGGAGCAACAGGCTCCCGCGGCCGAGCAGCCGGCGGCGGACGGCGCGGCCGTCGCCGAGCTGGAGCCGAAGCAGATCCCGCTGACGCCGACGCTGGTGGAGGCGTTCCTCGCCGCCTGGCCGGAGTTCGAGACCCTGCGCGAGAAGCTCGCCGCCGAGGAGCCGGACGCCAAGGCTCAGGACGCCAACCCCAAGGATCAGCCGGAAAGCGACGAGGCCGAGGTCGGCGAGGCCGAGGATCCGGTCGGCGCGCTGGCGGCCTATCTGGACAAGCCCGAGGCCAAGGCCCAGATCGACGCCGTTCTGAAAAAGCACAACTTCGCCGCCTACGCCGACTGGGCCAACACCGCCCAGTCCGTGCTGCTCGCCTTCGGCGCCAGCGACCCGGAGGGCGGCGAGACCGACCTCGGGGCCGAGAAGCGCAAGGTCCAGTCCGAGATCGAGAACGACGCCGCGCTGTCCGACGACGAGAAGCAGGCGGCGCTGAAGGACCTCGACGAGCAGTTCGCGGCGCTCGAAAGCTTCCAGCCGATCCCCGGCAACGTGGATGTGGTGAAGCCCTACATCGAGAAGATCAAGGCGCTGTTCGGCGAGGACGAGCAGACCCCGAACTGACGGCCGAAGCGCGGGCGGCCAAGCCGTCCGGTCCGGCTTTGGGCCGGGACCGGGCGAAAGGCGTTCCGAGCCTCCGGCCGCAAGCCTCCGCGTGCGACGGGCCGCGGGCCTCTCAAACGCTTCCGGCACCGGCGTCGGAAGACGTCGTCCTCACAGCCGGTCGCGCAGGGCGAAGTAGCTCATGGCGGCCACCAGGATCGGCTTGCGCAGCCAGGTTCCGCCGGGGAAGGCCGGCACGGGCAGCCTGGCCAGCAGGTCGAAGCCCTCCAGCCGTCCGGCGACCGCGTCGGCGAGGATCTTGCCGAACATCGGCCCGAGCAGGACGCCCTGCCCCGAATAGCCGGCGGCGGTCAGCACGCCGGGCGCCACCTCGCGCACGAAGGGCAGGCGCGTGGGCGTGACGCCCAGAACCCCGCCCCAGGCGTGGTCCAGCGCCACGCCTTCAAGCTGCGGGAACACCTTCAGAAGATGCCCCCGCACGATCGGCGCGATGCGCTTCGGCAGGGTGGTGGAGTAGGTTTCGCCGCCGCCGAACAGCAGCCGGCCGTCCGGAGTCGGGCGGAAATAATACACCACGAAGCGGCTGTCGGAGACCGCGGCCCGGCTGGTCAGGACCTCGCTCAGCCGCTCGCCCAGCGGGGCGGTGGCGGCGATGTGGTTGGCGATCGGCATCACATGCGACTCGACCGCCGGCTCCACCCCCTCCAGCAGCCCGTCGGCGCAGACCAGCACCGTGTCCGCCTCCACCTCCGCGCCTTGGCCGTCCTGCAGCCGGTGCGGCCGGCCGTGGATGAGACGGCGCACCCGGAACCCCTCAAAGATGCGGGCGCCGGCGGCCTCGGCCGCGTCCGCCAGCCCCTGGACCAGCGCCAGCGGGTCGAGATGGCCGCCGTCGTGGTCGATGGCGCCGCCGTGATAGGCGTCGCTCTTCACCAGCTCGCGGATGCGCTCCCGGTCGAGCGCCTCCACATGCGGGTAGTCGTAAGCCTCCCGGAGCTTGGCGGCGTAGGCGTGGGCGTGGGCCACGAAGCCCGGCTTGTGGTCGGCGTGGATCAGCCCCTGCTCGTACCGGCAGTGGATATGGTGGCGGGCGATCAGCCCGCGCAGCAGCCCCTTGGCGTCCTCCGCGAGCCGCCACAGCCGTCGGGCGTCGGCGAGGCCCATCAGCCGTTCCAGTTCATCCTGGTCGAGCCGCTGGCCCGGATGGAGCTGGCCGCCGTTGCGGCCCGAGGCGCCCCAGCCCACCCGCGCCTGCTCCAGCACCACGACGGAGACGCCGCGCTCCGCCAGATGCAGCGCAGCCGAGAGCCCGGTGAAGCCCGCGCCGATGATCGCCACGTCGGCGCGCGCGAATCCCTTCAGCCGCGGCCGGGGCGGCGGCGCGGGGTTGACGGCCTCGTAATAGGAGCCGGCGGCGGGGAACTCCGTCACGGCGCCGGCCTCACACGTTCAGCAGCAGGTACTCCCGCTCCCACGGGCTGATGACGCGCATGAAGGTTTCGAACTCCGCCCGCTTGATCGCGCCGTAGGTGTTGATGAAGGAGCGACCGAACACGTCCGACAGCGGCGTGCAGTCCTCGAACGCGGCCACCGCCTCCAGCAGGCCGCGGGGCAGGTCGTAGTCGAGCCCGTGGGCCGAGCCCTCGATCGGCTCGGACGGGGCGAGCCCCTCCACCATGCCGAGATAGCCGCAGGCGAGCGAGGCGGCGATGGCGAGATAGGGGTTGGCGTCGGAGGACGGCACCCGGTTCTCCACCCGGCGCGCGGCCGGGCTCGACGGCGGCACCCGGATGCCGGTGGTGCGGTTGTCGTAGCCCCACTGCACGTTGATGGGAGCCGACGACTGGCGCGTCAGCCGACGGTAGGAGTTCACGTAAGGCGCCATCACGCACATCACCGCCGGCAGGTACTTCTGGGTGCCGGCGAGGAAGGAGAAGAACTCGGCCGAGGGCTTGCCCTGCTCGTCGGAGAAGATGTTGCGGCCGGTCTCGGCGTCGGTGACCGACTGGTGAATGTGCATGGCCGAGCCGGGCTCGTTGGCGATCGGCTTCGCCATGAAGGTGGCGTAGATGTCGTGCTTCAGCGCGGCTTCGCGGATGGTGCGCTTGAACATGAAGACCTGGTCGGCCAGCGCGAGCGGATGCCCGTGCCGGAGGTTGATCTCCATCTGCGCCGCGCCCTCCTCGTGGATCAGGGTGTCGATCTCGAGCCCCTGCGCCTCGGAGAAGTCGTAGATGTCCTCGAACAGCTCGTCGAACTCGTTCACCGCCGAGATCGAGTAGGACTGCCGCCCTGTCTCCGGCCGGCCCGAGCGGCCGATCGGCGGCTCCAGCGGGTAGTCCGGATCGGTGTTGGGCTTGACGAGGTAGAACTCGATCTCCGGCGCGATCACCGGGGTCCAGCCCTTGTGGCTGTAGAGGTCGACCACGCGCTTCAGCAACTGGCGCGGCGCCACCTCCACCGGGCGGCCGTCGCGATGGAAGGCGTCGTGAATGATCTGGCCGGTGGGGTCCGAAGCCCAGGGCACCACCGAAAGCGTGGAGAAGTCCGGCTCCAGCACCACGTCGCTGTCCGCCGGGTCGCCGCCGCCGATGGCGTCGTCGTCCGCGTAGCCGCCGGCGATGGTCTGGTGGAAAATCGAGGACGGCATGTTCATGGTGGGCGAGGCGAAGAATTTCGCCGCCGGCATGATCTTGCCGCGCGCGACGCCGGCCTGGTCCGGCACCACGCATTCCAGCTCTTCGATGCCGCGTTCGAGCACCCAGGCGCGCGCCTCCTCCAGCGTCGCCGCGCCGCGTCGGTCGGCGATCGCCTCCTTGAGGCTGTTGCGCTTCTTCTTGCTCATCGAACACCATTTTGTCGGTAAGGCGCGCGCCGCAGGACATCCCGCGCCGCCGCCGACCCAAGCCGGCTAAACGAATGGCGCGACGGGGGGCGTCGCGCCTGAGGCCCGCCCGGATCAGGTCGGTTAAGGCGGAGGAAGCGGGCCCGCATCCGGCCGCCGAGGCCGCCGGGCGCCGGTTTGCGGCGCAAGATCAGCGTGCCCGAGGCCGCGGTTCAAATCAATCCGCTGCGGCGCCGCATCGAAACGCGGCATGGCGCGCGATCAGGCAGAAACGGTTGTGCGCCGCCACGGGCGCGGCTAGCCTTCCTGAAGCCGGCCCGGAACACGGCGGGCGGGCCTTGCGACAGGAGAGGCGACGCAATGACGTCGAAACGTTTCGCGCTCACGCTGGCGGCGGTGGGCTTGGCGTTGGGGCTCGGCGGCGAGGCCTTCGCCCAGAGCAAGGAGGTCCGGGTCTACAACTGGTCGGACTACATCGACGAGCAGATTCTCAAGGACTTCGAGGCCGAGACCGGCATCAAGGTCGTCTACGACGTGTTCGATTCCAACGAGATCGTCGAGACCAAGCTTCTCACCGGAAAGACCGGCTACGACGTGGTGGTGCCGACCGCCACCTTCCTGTCGCGCCAGATCAAGGCCGGCGTGTTCCAGAAGCTCGACAAGTCGAAGCTGCCCAACCTCACCAACATCTGGCCGGAGATCTACGAGCGCATCGCCAGGTACGACCCGGACAACGCCTATTCCATCAACTACATGTGGGGCACCACCGGCATCGGCTACAATGTCGACAAGGTGAAGAAGGCGCTGCCCGACGCGCCGCTGGACAGCTGGAAGCTGGTCTACGACCCTGAGAACCTGAAGAAGCTGAAAAGCTGCGGCGTGATGCTGCTGGACAGCCCGGAGGATCTGCTCCCGTCGGTGATGAACTATCTCGGCCTGAAGCCGGACCTCACCAACGTCAAGGACGTGGAGAAGGCGGCCGAGCACCTCGGCAAGCTGAAGCCCTACATCACCAAGTTCCACTCGTCCGAATACATCAACGCGCTGGCGAACGGGAACATCTGCGTCACCGTCGGCTATTCGGGCGACATCTTCCAGGCCAAGACCCGCGCCGAAGAGGCCGGCAAGGGCGTGAACGTGGGCTACGTCATCCCGAACGAGGGCGCGCAGCTCTGGTTCGACCAGATGGCGATCCCGGCCGACGCGCCCAACGTCGAGAACGCGCACATCTTCCTGAACTACATCCTGAAGCCCGAGGTCGCGGCCAAGGCCTCGAACTACGTGTCCTACGCCAACGGCAACCTCAAGTCGCAGGAGTTCCTGGACGAGGCGATCAAGACCAATCCGGCGATCTACCCCACGCCGGAAGTGCTGGGCCGGCTCTACACCGTGTCCTCGATCGAGGACTCCAAGGTGCAGCGCGCGCTGACCCGCGCCTGGACCCGGGCCAAGAGCGGGCGCTGACGCGCGAGACGCTCCCGGAGGCGTGAAGACGTCGCCGGGATGCGGACATCGCAAGGCCCGGCCGCCCCTGCGGCGGCCGGGCGCCGTTCGAGACGCATGCCGGCGCGGCCGTCCCCACAGGGGCCATGCGCCGCGCCGCCCTGCCCCGACTCGTCCGACGCCCCTCTCTCCTTCCGAGACCCACCATGGCGCTGAAGCCCGCCCAGAAAGCCCTCGGCCCGATCCGGCGCTCGTTCGCGCCCTGGCTCGATCCGTCCGCCGTGCCGCTGATCCGGTTCGAGAACGTGACCAAGCGCTTCGGCGACTTCGTCGCGGTGGACGACATCTCGCTCGACATCCACCAGCGGGAGTTCTTCGCGCTGCTTGGCCCCTCCGGCTGCGGCAAGACCACGCTGATGCGCATGCTCGCCGGCTTCGAGGAGCCGACATCGGGCCGCGTCACGCTCGGCGGCAAAGATCTCGCCGGCATGCCGCCCTACCGGCGGCCGGTGAACATGATGTTCCAGTCCTACGCGCTGTTCCCGCACATGAGCGTGGAGCAGAACGTGGCCTTCGGCCTGAAGCAGGACGGGCTGCCGAAGACCGAGATCGCGGAGCGGGTCACGGAGATGCTGAAGCTGGTGAAGCTGGAGAGCTTCGCCTCCCGCAAGCCGCACCAGCTCTCCGGCGGCCAGCGCCAGCGCGTGGCGCTGGCCCGCGCGGTCGCCAAGCGGCCCAAGGTGCTTCTGCTGGACGAGCCGCTGGGCGCGCTCGACAAGAAGCTGCGCGAGGAGACCCAGTTCGAGCTCATGGACCTGCAGATGGAGCTCGGCCTCACCTTCCTGATCGTCACCCACGACCAGGAGGAGGCCATGACGGTGGCCGACCGCATCGCCGTGATGAACCACGGCAAGCTGGTGCAGGTGGCGACCCCCGGCGACATCTACGAGCAGCCGAACTCCCGCTACGTGGCGGACTTCATCGGCGACATCAACATCCTGGAGGCGAAGGTCGCGGGCGCCGGGCCGGCCGGCCTGTCGCTGGCGGTGAAGGACCCCGCGGCGCCCATCACGGTGGCGGCGCCGGAGGCCCGCCCCGCCGATGGGGCGGAGGTGGCGTTCGCGATCCGGCCGGAGAAAATGCGGATCGCCATCGAGCCGCCGCCGGCGGACGCCGTCAACGTGCTCAAGGGCGAGGTGTGGGACATCGCCTATTTCGGCGACTGGACCAAGTTCCTGGTCAAGCTCGAAGGCTCGGACACCATCATGCGGGTCAGCCGCGCCAACGCCACCCGCACCGAGAGCGCGCCCATCGCCTGGGACGACAAGGTGCACGTGTGGTTCGCGCCGGACGCCGGCGTGCTGCTGACGGCCTGAGGGGGGGCGCGACCATGGCCGACCCCAAGGCGCCCGGCGCCAACCCCCTCGGCCGCTGGGCGGTCATCGGCACGCCCTATCTCTGGCTGCTGGTGTTCTTCCTGGCGCCGTTCTTCATCGTCCTGAAGATCTCGCTGTCCGACACCACCATCGCCCAGCCGCCCTACGAGCCGCTGCTCGATCTCAGCCTCGGCTGGCAGGGCGTGGTCGACTGGTGGAGCGGGCTCGATTTCGAGAACTACTGGCTGCTGACCGAGGACGAGCTCTACTGGTTCTCCTATGTGTCGAGCCTGCGCATCGCCGCCATCTCCACCGTGCTGATGCTGCTGATCGGCTACCCCATGGCCTACGCCATGGCGAAGGCCCCCAAGGGCATCCGGCCCGCGCTGGTGATGGCGGTGATCCTGCCGTTCTGGACCTCGCTGCTGATCCGGGTCTACGCCTGGATCGGCATCCTGAGCCCCGAGGGCCTGCTCAACGCCTTCCTGCTGAAGATCGGCCTGATCTCCGAGCCGCTCTACATCATGAACACCGAGACGGCGGTCTTCATCGGCATCGTCTATTCGTACCTGCCCTTCATGGTGCTGCCGCTCTACGCCAGCCTCGAGAAGCTCGACCACACCCTGCTGGAGGCGGCCTCCGATCTGGGCTCGCCGCCGTGGAAGTCGTTCTGGCAGATCACCGTGCCGCTCTCGCTGCCGGGCGTGGTGGCGGGCTGCTTCCTGGTGTTCATCCCGGCGGTGGGCGAGTTCGTGATCCCGGACCTGCTCGGCGGCTCCGAGACGCTGATGATCGGCAAGACGCTCTACAACGAGTTCTTCTCCAACCGCGACTGGCCGGTCTCCTCCGCCATCGCCGTGCTGCTGCTGCTGGTTCTGGTGGTGCCGATCGCGCTCTACCAGAACGTCCAGTCCCGGGAAGTGGAGGCCAAGAAATGAGCGCCGCCCCGTCCTCGCCCCAACCGGAGCCGCGCCCATGACCAAGGGTCTTTCGACGGTCAACGTGGCGGCGCTGACGCTCGGCTTCGCGTTCCTTTATCTGCCGATCGTCATCCTCGTGCTCTACTCCTTCAACGACAGCCAGCTGGTCACGGTGTGGGGCGGCTTCTCCACCCGCTGGTACGTGTCGCTGCTGCACAACGAGCAGTTGCTGGAGGCCGCCTGGGTCACGGTGCGGCTCGGCCTGCTGTCGGCCACCGTGGCAACGGTGCTCGGCACGCTGGCGGCGGTGACGCTGACGCGCATGGGCCGCTTCCGCGGCCGCACGCTGTTCTCCGGCATGGTCTATGCGCCGCTGGTGATGCCCGAGGTGATCACGGGCCTGTCCATGCTGCTGCTGTTCGTGGCGATCGGGCTCGACCGCGGCTTCCTCACCGTCACCATCGCCCACGTCACCTTTTCCATGTGCTTCGTGGCGGTGGTGGTGCAGTCGCGGCTGGTGAGCTTCGACCGCAGCCTGGAGGAGGCGGCGATGGACCTGGGCTGCCCGCCGTTCCGCACCTTCTTCGTGGTGACGCTGCCCATCATCCTGCCGGCGGTGGTGTCGGGCTGGATGCTGGCCTTCACGCTCTCCATCGACGATCTGGTGATCTCGCAGTTCACCACCGGCCCCGGCGCCACCACGCTGCCGATGCGGATCTACTCGTCGGTGCGGCTCGGGGTGAAGCCCGAGATCAACGCGGTGTGCTCGATCCTGATCGGGCTCGTCACCATCGGCGTGATCGCGGCCTCCATCGCCACCAAGCGGGCGGAGAACGAGCGGCTGAAGGCGGAGCGCGCGGCGGCGGCTGGCCGCTGAGGGCGGGCTTTACGGCGCGGGGGCCGGGCGCAAGCCGCCCGCGTCCGAGCGGCGGTCGGCGCCGAGCGGGTCGAGGCGCAGCTTCGGGTCGTCGATCCGGCCGCGCACCCGGGCCGGTATGGTCGCGCCCTCGGTGACGGCGAGGGCGCCGGTCAGGTTCAGCCGGCCGGAGGGCAGATCGGCCTCGCCGGAAAGCCGCAGTTCGGCGGACGGGCCGCCGAGCCGCAGGTCGCCGGTGCGGGCGACGCCGCCCGACACCGTGGCGGAGCCTTCCGCCGTGCGCACCTCGATCTTGCCGCCGAGGCCCAGCAGCGCCAGCGCCCGCGCGCGCAGGCCGCCCACGGCGCCGCCCTGCAGGCTGGCGGAGCCGCGGCCGGAGAGCGAGCGGAGAATGGCGCCCGGCGTGGCGCCCTGCCCTTCCGCCGCGAATTCGCCGGAGAGTTCGCCCGAGAGCCGCTCCTGGCCGGCGGCGTCCCGGAGCAGCGGTCCAAGCTCCACCCCCGCGCCCCGGAGCGACAGACGCAGCCGGGCGGCGGCGCCATAGGGCTCCAGCGCCAGCCGGCCGCCCACGACGCCGCCATAGACCGAGGCCTCGCCCACCACCATGTCCAGCGCGCCGTGGGCGACGCTGACGGTTGCGGCCGTGGGCCCGAGCGTGATCGCGGCCGCCCTCAGGCGGCGGGCCGACAATCGCAGGTCGAGATTGAGGGCGGCGAGCGTGCGGACGTCGATCCCCCGGCGGCGCCAGTCGCCGCTGGGGGAGTCCGACACGGCGCCGAGATAGGGCGTCAGGTCGATGGCCTCGGCGTCGAGGGTGGCCTCCACGTCCGGGCGGCCGTCGGGCGTTCTGCCGAAGCGGGCGGCGCCGTCGAACTGCGCGCCGTCGAGCGCCAGCTCAGCGCCGTCGAGCGCAAGCCCGGCGCGATCGATGAGTCCCCGGCCCGACAGCGTGACGTCCGCGAGCGGGGCGCTCACCGCCGGCAGCGGCGCGCCGAGCCAGGCCGCCACCTCCTTCAGCGACCGGGCGCGCAGGCCCAGCTCTCCCTCGAGCCGGCGTCCGCCTTCGGTCCGCACGGCGTGACCTTCGAAGGCGATTCGCAGCCCGTCGCCGTCCAGCTTGAGCCGCAGGTCGCTGCGCGCGCCGCGGGCGGCGGCGAACACGTCGTCCACGGTCATCGCGCCCTCGACCGTGCGGTCGCGGAAGCGCGCGACACCGGTGGCCGCAAGCTGCCCACCGCGGGTGAGGGCGAAGCCGGCGTCGATGGCGCTGACTTGGCCCTTCCCCCAGCGCACCTCGCCGTCCACGACCCGCACGGAGGGCGGCGTTCCCCGCTGCGCGTCCGACAGCGCGCGGGCGAGCCGCTCCAGATCGACCGCTTCGGCCTGGATCACGGGGGACAGCAGCGTGACGTCGGTGACGGAGGCGCGCCCTGTGACCAGCGACATAAACGCCGGCTTCACCACCAGCGCCTTCAGCCGAGCCACGGGGGCGCCCTCGGCGGTCGCGACGCGCACGTCGTCGAAGCGCAGGCGCGGGGTCGGCCACAGGGTCAGCCGCGCGTCCTTCGCCTCCAGCGCGAGGCCCGAGCCGGCGCGCAGCGCGGTCAGCAGTGTGGCGTCGAGGCCCGCCGACGACGCGCGCACGGCGAGCGCCGCGCCCGCGACACCCAACGCCACCGCCGCCCCGGCGAGGCCGAGAACGATGCGGCGCATCCGGTCCGGGTCTCCCATCCCGGCGCAGGCCGGGCGATCAAGGCGCGCCGCTTATAGCGCGGCTCGCGCGCCGGTTCCAAACGGCGCCGCCCAAGGTCGGCTTTTCGCAACCGCGAAGGCGGCCCTATGATGTGCCACGTTGCGCACAGCCGTCCGACCCGCTCCCCGGAGACCGCCGATGACCCACGCCGCCGACGCGCCGCTGTGGACGCCCTCGCCCGAACGCAAGGCCGCGAGCGCGCTGGCCCGCTTCGCGGCGCTCGCCGGCGAGCGCGCCGGCCGGGACCTGTCCGACTTCCGCGCGTTGCACGCCTGGTCGATCGAGGATCGCGAGGGCTTCTGGGATCTGGTGTGGGACTTCGGCGGCGTCATCGGACACAAGGGCGAGAGGCTGCTCGAGAACGGCGACGCCATGCCCGGCGCGGCGTTCTTCCCCGACGCCCGGCTGAACGTCGCCGAGAACCTGCTGCGCGGTTCGGGCCCGGGCGACGCCATCGTGTTCCGAGGCGAGGACAAGGCCGAGGCGCGCTGGAGCTGGGACACGCTCCGCGCCCAGGTGTCGTTGCTGCAGCAGGCGCTGAAGGCGGCCGGCGTCGGTCCCGGCGACCGGGTGGCCGCCATGGTCCCCAACCGGCCGGAGACGGTGGCCTTCATGCTTGCGACCGCCTCGCTCGGCGCGGTCTGGTCGTCCTGCTCGCCGGATTTCGGCGAGCGCGGCGTGCTGGACCGCTTCGGCCAGATCGAGCCCAAGGCGTTCGTCACCGTGGACGGCTACTGGTACGCCGGCAAGCGCATCGAGATCGCCGCCAAGCTGAAGCCGATCGTGGACGCGCTGCCGACCGTCGAGACCGTGGTGGTGTTCCCCTATCTCGGGAACGCGGAGGAGGTGGCGGCGTCCCTGCGCGCCGGCGTGACGCTGGAGGCCTTCACCGGGCGCTTCGCCGCCACCGAGCCCACTTTCGAGCGGCTGCCCTTCGCCCATCCGCTCTATGTGCTGTTTTCCTCCGGCACCACCGGCGTGCCGAAATGCATCGTGCATTCCGCCGGCGGCGTGCTGCTGCAGCATCTGAAGGAGCACCGGCTCCATTCCGACATCGGCCCCGGCGACCGGGTGTTCTACTTCACCACCTGCGGCTGGATGATGTGGAACTGGCTGGTTTCGGGACTGGCGGCGGAGGCGACGCTGCTGCTGTTCGACGGCTCGCCGTTCCATCCCACCCCGGCGGTTCTGTTCGACTACGCCGATCAGGAGGCCATGACCTTCTTCGGCACGTCGGCGAAGTGGATCGACGGGGTGAAGAAGCAGGGCCTCATTCCCCGCGACACCCACAGCCTCGCCACCGTGCGGACCATCGCCTCCACGGGCTCGCCACTGGCGGATTCGAGCTTCGACTGGATCTACGAGGCGGTGAAGAGCGACGTGCAGCTCGCCTCCATCTCCGGCGGCACCGACATCGTGTCCTGTTTCGTGCTGGGCAATCCGCTGGAGCCGGTGTGGCGCGGCGAGATCCAGGGGCCGGGGCTCGGGCTCGCCATCGCGGTGCTCGACGACGACGGCGCGCCCATGGCGTCCGGCAAGGGCGAGCTCGCCTGCGTGAAGGCGTTTCCCGCCATGCCGATCGGCTTCTGGAACGACCCGGACGGCGCCAAGTACCGCGCGGCCTATTTCGAGCGCTTCGACAACGTCTGGGTCCATGGCGACTTCGCCGAATGGACGGAGCATGGCGGCCTGATCATCCACGGCCGCTCCGACGCCACGCTCAACCCCGGCGGCGTGCGCATCGGCACCGCGGAGATCTACGCCCAGGTCGAGAAGATGGAGGAGATCGTCGAAGCGCTCGCCATCGGGCAGGACTTCGACGGCGACGTGCGGGTGGTGCTGTTCGTGCGGCTGGCGCCGGGCGCGGAGCTGTCCGACGACCTCGCGAAGCGCATGAAGACCCGAATCCGCGAGGGCGCCTCGCCGCGCCATGTGCCGGCGAAGATCGTGGCCGTGGCCGACATCCCGCGCACCAAGTCCGGCAAGATCGTGGAGCTCGCGGTGCGCGAGGTGGTGCACGGCCGCCCGGTGAAGAACAAGGAGGCGCTCGCCAACCCGGACGCGCTCGATCTGTTCGCCGACCTCGCCGCGCTGAAGGACTGACCGCCGGCGGGCGTGACGGCGGCCGTCATGCCCTCACCCGGAGCAAGTCAAAGCCGCAGCCGCCAAGGCTTGTTCTCCCAAGCCCCGCCGTCGCTCGGACGATGGCCGGCGCGCGTCCGTTCGCTGAGGCGGAGCGCACATCAGGCGGCGTCCGGCGCGCCGTCATGCCCTCCCCAGAGAACGCGGCCATGCCGGTTCCGCCCGACGCGCAACGCCTCGCCCGAGCCGGCCCATCCCTCCCGGGAGGCGCGTCCATCTGATCTTCGCCCCACGACGCTCCCCTCCCCTTGCGCGCCCTGCGCTCTCCATTTATTAAACCAAACGTTCGGTTTAATAAATGGAGGCTGTTTCCATGCGCGTCAACGCCTATGAACACGTGGGCATCCGCGTCAGCGACCGCGCCCGGTCCGTGGCGTTCTACGAGCGGCTCGGCTTCCGGGAGGAGATCGACCTGCCGGCCCACCACGCCAACGAGATGGCGACGGCGGACGGTGTCCGCATCAATCTCATCCTCAACGGCGTCGCCCGCGACGGCGCGTCGAACCTGCTGCAGGACGAGCCGGTGAAGTGGCCGGGCCTGACCCATGTGGCCTTCGTGGTGGACGACCTCGGCGCGCTCGAGGCCCTGCTCGCCCGCGAGGACATCGCCATCACCGAAGGGCCCGTCACGCTGGCCGGACGGCGACGCACCCTGTTCATCCGCGATCCGGACGGGACGGTGCTGGAGTTCAACCAGCTGCTCGACGCCGCCTGAACGCAAGAGGACCCAACCCATGAAGCTCCATGACCTGGACCTGTCCGGCAACTGCTACAAGGCGCGGCTGTTCTGCGCGCTGATCGGCGTCGATCTCGAGATCGTCCCGGTGGATTTCCTCGGCGGCGCCCACAAGCGCCCCGACTTCCTGACGCTGAACCCGTTCGGCGAGATTCCGGTGCTGGAGGACGGTGATCTCGTCCTTCGGGACAGTCAGGCGATCCTGGTCTACCTCGCGCGCAAACACGATCGGGACGACTGGCTGCCCGCCGACGCCGAGGGGCTCGCGCGCGTCACGCAATGGCTCTCCACCGCCGCCAACGACGTGGCCCGCGGGCCGAACGACGCCCGGCTGCGCGAGAAGTTCGGCTACGATCTCGACGCGGAGCGCGCCCGCGCCAAGGCCGCCGGCGTGCTGGCGATCCTCAACGACCGGCTGGAGGCGCGCGCATGGCTGGAGCTCGGCCGCCCGACGCTTGCGGACGTGGCGTGCTACCCTTACGTGGCGCTGGCGGAGGAAGGCGGCGTGTCTCTCACGCCCTACCCGGCGGTGCTGCGATGGATGGACAGGATCCGGGCTCTTCCCGGCTACGTGGGGATGCCGGGCCAGCGCGCGGGCGCGTGAGGCGCGGCCGGCCCCCCGCCCCGCCCGAGCGCAAGGCGGACATGGTCACCGCGCTGCGCGACGTGTTCCGGGCCAAGGGCTGGGACGGCGCCAGCCTGTCCGACCTGTCGCGAGCCACCGGGCTCAGCCGCGCCGCGCTCTATCACCACTTCCCCAACGGCAAGGCCGATATGGCCGCGGCGGCGCTCGACGACGTGGAGCGCCGCCTCGGGGCGGAGTTGTTCGCGCCTCTGGCGGGCGAAGGCGCGCCCGAGGCGCGCTTCGCCCGCTGGCTGGACGGAATTGCGGCCTATTATCGAAACGGCGATCTCGGCTGCCTTCTGGGCGCGCTGTCGCTGGGACAGGACGAGCACAAGCTCAGGCCGCGCGTTGAGGACGGGTTCACGCGCTGGATCGAGGCGTTGGCCCGGCTGGCGGACGAGCGCGGCGCGGCGCCGGCCGACGCCCGCGCTTCGGCCGTGGCCGTGGTGGCGCTCATTCAGGGCGCGCTCACCCTGGCGCGCGCCACGTCAAGCAGCGCCCCGTTCGAAACCGCGCTGCGCGCCGCGCCGCACATTCTGTTCGGGAACCGCAGCGCCTGAGCGCGGCGGAGCCGTGAGGCGATCAGGCCGCCTTCTGCGGCGCCGGCAGCGCGGCGCGGGCCACGGCCACGTCGCGACGGGCGCGGTCGTTCTCGTTTTCAAGCCGGGTGACCTCGACGCGGCGGGTCTTGGCCTCCTTACGCCATTTGCCCTGCCGCAGCCAGGCGGCGACGCCGCCCACCAGCACGCCGAGCATGACCGAGAGCAGGATCACCACGAACAGCGGGACGTCAAAGGCCAGCGCCGGCGCCTCCGCCGAGAACGGATCGAAGCTCACCGACACCGTCCCGCGGTTCGCCACCGCGAACAGCACCAGCACCAGCGCGAGCGGAAGGCCGATCAGGCCCGTCAACAGCCGCCGGAAGCTCATGCCGAGGCCTCTTCCGCCGCCGCCGGATTGTCCTTGTTCAGCCTGAGACGCATCTCTTTTCCCGTCTTGAAGAAGGGCGCCGCCTTGCCCTCCACCGAAACATGTTCGCCCGTGCGCGGGTTCCGCCCGACGCGCGCCGGGCGCGTCTTGACGGAGAAGGCGCCGAAGCCGCGCAGCTCCACCCGGTCGCCGCGGGACAGCGCCCCCACGATCTCGTCGAGGATGGCGTTGACGATGTTCTCCACGTCCCTCTGGTAGAGATGCGGATTGGCGGCGGCGATGCGCGCGACCAGCTCGGACTTGATCATAAGGCGCTCCCGCAGGGCTTGAAGCCCCTAAGTCACGGTAAAATTTGATTATTATCGGGCGGCAGCTTGCCAGACGGCCAACAGCCCGTCAAGGACGAGCCCGTCCCCGCCCGACCCGCCGCGCAGCGCGGCCCCGATGGCCGGGGCGCCGAGACCGTCCGCCACGCCGGCGGCCGCCGAGCGCGCCAGCCCGAGCGCGCCGAGACCGGAGCCTTCCGGCTTCCACTCCCGCACCGGAAGCGTATCGTCCACGCCCTTGGTGGCGAGCCAGGCGATGGCCTCGTCCTCGCCGCCGAGCTGGTCCACCAGCTTGACCTCGATCGCCTGCCGGCCGGTGAACACCCGCCCGTCGGTGACGGAGGCGAGCTGCGCGCCGGTGAGCTTGCGCCGCTCGGACACCAGATCCTTGAACCAGGCGTAGCTGTCGAGAATCAGCGTTTCCAGCGCCTTGCGCGCCTCGGGGCTGGTGGGCTCGACGCCGCTTGGCGCGGCCTTCAGCGGCGATGACTTCACCGATTCCACCGCCACGCCCAGCTTGTCGAGAAGGCCGGTGAAGTTGGGATACTGCGCCAGCACGCCGATGGAGCCGGTGATGGAGTTCTGACGCGCCACGATGTGGTCGGCCGCGATCGCCGCGATGTAGCCGCCGGAGGCCGCCACGGTCTGCACCACCGCCACCACGGGGCGCTTCTCGGCGATCTTGCGCACGGCCACGTAGATGTCCTCGGACGCGGTGACGCCGCCGCCGGGGCTGTTGATCACCAGAAGCACGCCCTTCGCGTCGCTTTTATCGAGGTTCTTGAGCAGCTTGGCGCGCTTCTCGTCGTCCATGATGACGCCGGAGAGCTCGACCCTGGCGATGTGTGCGCCGCGCGGCCCCGGCTTGGTCGCGCCGCGGCTGGCGAAGGCGCCGGCCGCCAGCGCCACGCCCACCAGCGCGATGGCGGCCACCCGCCAGAAGGCCACGCGCCGCCGCAGCGCGCGTCGCTCGAGTATCGCTTCGGCGTTGAGGGCCATGGGCGTTCTTCCGGATGCGGATCAGCGGACCCCGTCCCTAACACGACGAAGGCCCGCGCGGAACTCCCGCGCGGGCCTTCGAAATCGCGAAGTCCGCGGCCGGGCGGAGACCGCCGGCCGCGGAGGTTGAGGACCTCAGTCCTCGGAGCCTTCCGAACGCTTCTTGAGCGCGGCGCCCAGGATGTCGCCGAGAGAGGCGCCCGAGTCGGACGAGCCGTACTGCGCGACGGCCTCCTTCTCTTCCGCGATCTCCAGAGCCTTGATGGACACGGAGACCTTGTGCGCCTTCTTGTCGAACTGGGTGATGCGGGCGTCGAACTTCTCGCCGACCGAGAACCGCTCGGGGCGCTGGTCGTTGCGCTCGCGGGCGAGATCGGCGCGGCGGATGAAGGCGGTCAGGTCGGTGTCCTGAATGCGGACCTCGAGACCGCCTTCCTTCACCTCGATCACCTCGCAGGTGACGACGGCGTTCTTGCGAAGCTCGCCGGTCTCCACGAACGGATCGCCGCCGAGCTGCTTCACGCCGAGCGAGATGCGCTCCTTCTCCACGTCCACGTCGAGGACCTGGGCGCGGACGATGTCGCCCTTCTTGAACTCCTCGATCACCTGCTCGCCCGGACGGTTCCAGTCGAGGTCGGACAGGTGGACCATGCCGTCCACATCGCCGTCGAGGCCCAGGAACAGGCCGAACTCGGTCTTGTTCTTGACCTCGCCCTCGACCTCGGAGCCGACCGGATACTTCTCGATGAAGGCTTCCCACGGGTTCTGCATGGTCTGCTTCAGGCCGAGCGAGATGCGGCGCTTCACCGGATCGACCTCGAGCACCATCACCTCGACCTCCTGGGAGGTGGCGACGATCTTGCCCGGGTGGACGTTCTTCTTGGTCCACGACATCTCGGAGACGTGGATCAGGCCCTCGATGCCCGGCTCCAGCTCCACGAAGGCGCCGTAGTCGGTGATGTTGGTCACGCGGCCGGTGAACTTCACGCCCGCCGGATACTTGGCCTCGATGCCCTGCCACGGATCGGCCAGCAGCTGCTTCATGCCGAGCGAGATGCGGTGGGTCTCGTGGTTGATCTTGATGATCTTCACCTTCACCTGCTGCCCGATCTGGAGCAGCTCGGTCGGGTGGTTCACGCGGCGCCACGCGATGTCGGTGACGTGCAGCAGGCCGTCGATGCCGCCGAGGTCCACGAACGCGCCGTAGTCGGTGATGTTCTTGACGACGCCCTCGATGACCTGGCCCTCTTCGAGGTTCTGGACCAGCTCCTGGCGCATTTCGGCGCGGGACTCTTCAAGCACGGTGCGGCGCGACACGACGATGTTGCCGCGGCGGCGATCCATCTTGAGGATCTGGAACGGCTGCGGCGTGCCCATGAGCGGGCCCACGTCGCGCACCGGGCGGATGTCCACCTGGCTGCGCGGCAGGAAGGCGGTCGCGCCCTCCAGGTCGACGGTGAAGCCGCCCTTGACCTGGTTGAAGATGACGCCCTCGACCTTCTGGTTGTCGTTGAAGGCCTGCTCGAGCTTGACCCAGCTCTCCTCGCGGCGCGCCTTGTCGCGCGACAGCACGGCCTCGCCCAGAGCGTTCTCGACGCGCTCCAGATAGACCTCGACCACGTCGCCGACCTTCAGCGGGTTGTCGCGGCCGTGGCCGGTGAATTCCTTGACGGCGACGCGACCCTCGGTCTTCAGGCCGACGTCGATGACGGCCATGTCCTTCTCGATCGCGGTGACGGTGCCCTTGACGACGGAGCCTTCGGCGACGTCGGCGGTCGCGAACGACTCTTCGAGCAGCGCGGCGAAATCGTCGCGCGAGGGGGCGGCGGCAGTGGCGTTCATGAAATCTCCTGCCCGATCTTCGGGCGTTCTAAGCGCCGGCGTTGGTGTTGGTCGAGAAGCGTTGCGCGACGGCGGGTCGGTTGCGCGCCGTCCGGCCTTCAGTGAGGCGCGAACGGCGGGCCGGCGCCTGGACGCCGCGACCGCGGAAGCTTCATCCGTCCGATATGGCTCTCGCTCATGGAGACCGCGGCGGCCGCGCTGCGCGCAAGCCAATGCCGACAGGCCCCGGCGGCGACAAGCCTTCGCCCGGAGTGCGCGGTGGGTAGCAGATCAAGGCCTTGGGCGCAATCGTCGCCGCGGTCAAACCGTCTTGAGCGCGCGGGCCTCCACGATGGCGGTCGCAGCGGCGAAGGCGGCGTCCGCGTCGAGCTCGGTGGTGTCGAGCAGCGCGGCGTCGGCGGCCGGCTTCAGCGGCGCGGCGGTGCGGTTCATGTCGCGCTCGTCCCGGGCGCGGATGTCGGCGAGAATCGCCGCCTCGTCCACGGCCTCGCCCCGGCCTGCGAGCTCGCGGGTGCGGCGGCGGGCGCGCTCTTCCGGCGAAGCGGTGACGAAGATCTTCACCTCGGCCTGCGGGCAGATGACCGTGCCGATGTCCCGGCCGTCGATCACGGCGCCGGGCGGCGTCGCCGCGAACTGGCGCTGGAAGTCCAGCAGCGCGGCCCGCACCGGCGGATAGGCCGAGACCACCGAGGCCCCCGCCCCCGCCGCCTCGCTGCGCAGCGCCGGATCGCCGAGCGCCGCCGCGTCGAGCCCGCGGGCTGCGGCCTCCGCCTCGTCGGCGCTCTCAAGCGCCACGCCGCGGGCGATCAGAGACCACGCCACCGCCCGGTACAGCAGACCGGAATCCAGATGCGGCAGGCCATAGGCCGCCGCGATCCGCCGCGCCAGAGTGCCCTTGCCCGACGCCGCCGGTCCATCGATCGCGATGATCACGCCTTGGTCTCCATCTCGGCGCCGAGGCCGGTCATCAGGGGCAGGAAGGTGGGGAAGCTGGTCGCGATCATGGTGGCGTCGTCCACCGTCACCGGCGCGTCGGCGCCGAGCCCCATGACGAGGAAGCTCATGGCGATGCGGTGGTCGAGATGGGTGCGCACCGGCGCGCCGCCGCCCGCAACCCCGCCACGTCCCTCTACAATCAGGTCGTCGCCTTCGACCCGGGCCGCGACGCCGTTGGCGACGAGGCCCGCATGCACCGCGGCGAGACGGTCGCTCTCCTTCACCGTCAGCTCGTGCAGGCCCCGCATCTGGGTTTCACCCTCGGCGAAGGCGGCCGCGACCGCGAGAACCGGATATTCGTCGATCATGGTGGGCGCGCGCTCCGGCGGCACGTCCACGCCCTTCAGCGGCCCGGCGCGGACCACAAGATCGGCGACTTCTTCGCCGCCTTCCTCGCGCAGGTTCTCGGTCGCGATGTCCGCGCCCATCTCCTTCAGCGTCAGCATGAGGCCGGTGCGCAGCGGGTTGGTCATCACGCCCTCCAGCGTCACCTCCGAGCCCGGCGCGATCAGCGCCGCCACCAGCGGGAAGGCCGCAGAGGACGGATCGGCCGGCACGCGCACCACGGCCGGCCGCAGCTCCGGCTGGCCGACGAGCCGGATCAGACGGCCGTGCTCGCCGTGGGGCTCCACCGTCACTTCGGCGCCGAAGGCGCGCAGCATGCGTTCGGTGTGGTCGCGGGTGGCCTCACGCTCGATCACCGTGGTGACGCCCGGCGCGTTGAGGCCCGCGAGCAAAACCGCCGACTTCACCTGCGCCGAGGGCATCGGCGTCTCATAGGTGATCGGCAGCGCCGTCTCCGGGCCCTTGAGCGTCAGCGGCAGCTTGCCGCCCTCCGCGCAGGCGGTCACCTCCGCTCCGATCAGCGCCAGCGGATCGAGAATGCGGCGCATGGGGCGGGAGCGCAGCGAGGCGTCGCCGTCGAAGGTCGCCGTGATCGGGTGCCCGCCCACCACGCCCATCATCAGCCGCGAGCCGGTGCCGGCGTTGCCGAAATCGAGCGGCGCGTCGGGGCTGCGCAGCCCGCCGACTCCGACGCCGCGCACCCGCCAGCGGCCCTCGCCGAGGCGCTCCACCTCCGCGCCCAGCGCCGCGCAGGCGCGCGCGGTGGCGAGCACGTCCTCGCCCTCAAGCAGGCCTTCGATTCGGGTCTCGCCCACCGCCAGCAGGCCGAAGATCAGCGCCCGGTGGGACATGGACTTGTCGCCCGGCGCCCGCAGGCGGCCCTTCAGCGGGCCGGAGCGGCGGGCGACGGCGACAACAGGTTCGGAAACCGAGGACACGGACGCGACAGGCTCCCCCAAGACGGTGCGAAACGACGGTACGGCGCGGCCGGGAGAGCGCGTCTCCGCGCCGCCTGCTACGGCCCGGACGGGCGTTTGGCTCTTGACAGCCCTGCCCGCCCGCGTCAATCCACCGGCTCGTTTTCTCGACCACTGCAGGATGAACGCCTTGGCCAAGCCCGAACTCGGCGTTAAGCGCGTGTGCCCCGAAACCGGGCGCAAGTTCTACGACCTCAACCGCGACCCGGTCGTCTCGCCCTACACCGGCGTCGCCTATCCCATGAGCGCGTTCGAGCCGATCGCCTCCAAGAAGCTGCGCGCCGCGGCCGAAAAGGCGAGCGCGCGCGAAGACGCCGACGATGAGGAGGTGGTCGAGGACGTCGACACCATCTCGCTGGAGGACGCCGACGCCGAGAGCTCCGGCGGCAAGGACGGCGCCGAAGACGACGCCGACGACGTGGATGTGGACGCCGACGACGACGCCGAGGCGTTCCTCGAGGCCGACGAGGATTCCGACGACGACGTGACGGAAATCATCGGCGATCGGGAAAAAGACGAAGAGGCTTGAACCGCGCATCGAATCGTGGTTCTAGGAGCGCCGCCCCGGTCCACATGGGGCGGCGGCCTCGCCGGCCTCAAGCCTAGGCGAGGCGCTTCCTGTTTCGACGGGACGCACTGACTGTCCGGTCCGCGGCCTAATCCCAACGCCGCATCAGACCGCACCCCGGTGGGGCCATAGCTCAGTTGGGAGAGCGCTTGAATGGCATTCAAGAGGTCGGCGGTTCGATTCCGCCTGGCTCCACCATTTTTCCGTCACGCCCTCGCAAGAGGCTGACTTTAGACGCTGACCGCCAAGGTTCGCGTCTGCGGCTCCGACTTCGCCGACACCCGGCGACAACAGAGCCGACTGCAAGTTTTACGTCCGGTCCGCGGCTCGATCCCAACGCCGCAGCGGACCGCACCCCGGTGGGGCCATAGCTCAGTTGGGAGAGCGCTTGAATGGCATTCAAGAGGTCGGCGGTTCGATTCCGCCTGGCTCCACCAACGTACCCGACGTCGCCCCGCCACGGGGCTCCGGCAGTCCGACCACCAGTCGAATCTGCCTCCAATCGATCTCCCGCTCTGCGCCCTTCCTGCCCTTGGCGATCGCGACATTGAAGATGCCGGCGAGGTCGCCGTGCACGTCGATGACGAGACCGTCCTTGGGATCGGGCGTGATCACGATGCGCTCGACCAGCGCGCGAACCAAGCCGGTGGCCTCCGCCCGGCTGTCCGGTTCGGACATCGCCCGAATCAGCGACGCCACCTCCTGCCGCTCGCGCAGCGCCATGTTCGGGTTCAGCGGCGCCGGAGCCTCTTGGGTCGACATCAGCAGCCAGCGCAGCTCCTTCCGCCGGTCGAGCAGGACGTGCATGTCCTCCTTGAGCTTGGGCGTCGCGAAGCCGTCCTTGATGGCCTGGACCATCCGGTCGTCCTGCCGGTCGAGCTTCACGAGCTCGGCCCTGTAGCCCTCGATCGCGGCGTTGCGCTCGATGCGCAAGCGGTTGAGGTGCGCCGCGCACTCCTCGCAGAAGGTCGCCACGAGCGCAGGATCCATCAGGTTCCGCTGCAGGACGAGAAGCGCCGTGCGCTCCGGGTCCGCCTGCCGCACGGCCTGCAGAACCCTGCCTTTCCCTCGAGCCGATGCTGGACAGTCCCTCACTCCCTATGAAAAGGCGCTCTATCGGCAGCGCCACAAGGTCGAGAACCTCTTGGGTTCAAAAGCCGCACCGCAAGTCAGCTTTCGGGCTCAAGGATCAGAACGGAGAGATCGTTCGCCTGTCTCACTGGCATGCCCAATTGGATTGGAACAAGTATAAACTATTGAAAACGTTTATCCTTTCTTGGAAGGCGTGTTACCGCTAGGGCGTAGCTGACGATCGACGCCGGACCCGTAATGCGCCGCTGGAACCTCGACGCCCTGTTTCGCCAAAGCGCCAAGGCGATCGGCTGCGGCCTCGTCCGGCGCGGGATGTCGCCCGACGCAGCCGGGGACATCGTCCAGGACGCCTTCGTGCGCCTGATGACCGCCTCGACCAACGACCCGCAGGACGCCCGCCAGGACGATCGGCCGGAGGGCTATCTCGCCATGGTCGCCCGCAACCTCGCGCTCGACGCCGCCCGCCGGGAGCGCATCGCGCCGTTCGCTTCCGTTTCTCCGGAGGCGCTGGCGCTCGCGGCCGATCCCGAGCCCTCGTCCGAACGGCGGTTGGCCGATCGGCAGCGCCTCGCGCTGGCGATGGCGGCCCTCGACGAACTGCCCGAGCGCACACGTCGGGCGTTCGAGCTCAACCGGATGCAGGGTCTCACCCTGGCCGAGGTTGGGCGCGAGCTTGGCCTCTCCACCTCACGCGCCGGAGCGTTGGTGAAGGAGGCCTACTCCCACCTCCGAAGCCGGACGGCCGCCGGCGCGTGATCGCAGCCGTCGCGGCGCGCCCGAACGAGAAATCCGCTATCCTCTCTCGTTATCGCTAGTGTAAGCGACCGGGCGGCGCCGTGGGCGCAAGGCCTTTTGTGAGCCGGACCGAGGATGGCGGAGCTGCTGCGCGACGACGACGGCCTCTGGAGCGAGGCGTTTGATCTTTTGCTCCGGCTTCAGGCTGATCCCGACAATCCGGTCGCGCGCGAGACCGCGGAGCGGTGGCTCGCGCGCAGCGCAGACCACCGCCGGGTCTGGGGCGAAGCGATCCGCCTGCACGAGTTGGGAGGCGAGGCGCTCGCCGCCCGGAGCGCGCCGCAACCTCGCGTTCCGTCGCGCCGGCGCGTCCTCGCCGGCGGCGGCGCGGCGCTCGCAGCCGGCGCCGCCGGGGCCGTCGTTCTCCCTGGCGCCATCGTCCGGGCGCGCGCCGACGTGGCGACGGGGGTCGCGGAGCGCCGTCAGGTCACCCTGCCGGACGGCTGCCCGGCGGAGCTCGGGCCCGAGACCGCCCTGCGTTACGATTTCTCCGACACCCGCCGCTCGGTCGAGCTGCTTCGCGGCATGGCCTATTTCGAGCCCCTCCCCGGCGCCCAGGCCTTCGTCGCCATCGCCGCCGGGGTCAAGGCCTCCACCGCGAGCGCGGCGTTCGAGATCCGGGAAGAGGCGGGCGTCGTCACCGTCGGCGTGGAGCGCGGGCTGGTCGAGATGCCCGCCGCTGGCCGGCTCGGACCGGGAGACTGGTGCGCGTTTGGCGACGACGGCCGCCTGCAGCGCGGGCGCACGCCGGTCGACAGGGTCGCAGGCTGGCGCCAGGGGCTGATCTTCGCCGACAGCGACACCCTAGCCTCGGTGGCCGCCCGTGTCGCGCGCTGGAGCGCGGCGCGCGTGGTCATCGCGGACGCGACCCTCGGCGGCGAGCGGATCAGCGGCGTGTTCGACCCAACCGCGCCGCTCGACGCGCTCGTGGCGGCGGTTGCGCCACTTGGCGGATCGGCGCGCCCCGTCACCCCCTGGCTCGTCGTACTGTCCCGCTTCTGAGCCTGCGGAGCACATCTGCGCAGGAAATTCCAAAGCGCCGTTCGTTCTCGAAAGCGGGACGGATCGGACGCACGCGCGCCGCTCCGTCGATCGATCAATCATCGGGGACGACGGGCGTGACATCGGGACATCGGAACGGACGAGGCGTCGCTGCGCGCCTTGCGGCGAGCTTGCTGGCGGGCGCGGCGCTGACCACGTCTGGAGGCGTTAAAGCGCAGACGGCGCCCGAACGCCCGTTCTCGATTCCGGCCGGCCGTCTCGGCGACGCGCTCGCCGCTTTCGGGCGTCAGGCCGGTCTTCAGCTCGCCTACCGGCCTGATCTCGCCACGGGCAAGACCACCGCAGGCCTGACCGGGCCCGCGACCCCGGACGCCGCCCTGCGCCGGCTGCTCGCCGGGACGGGGCTGACCTACCAACTCACCTCGGCCCGAACGGCCGTCATCACCGCGCCCGCCGCCTCCGTGGACGACGCGCCCGACGCGGACGGCTCGCTGGTGCTCAGCCCGATCCAGATCACCGGCGCCGGAGGGGTCTCGCCGGCGGACGCGCCTTACGTGACGCCGGCGTCGACCGCGCACATCTCGGCCGAAACGATCGAGCGTTTCCGGGGATCGAGCCCGGCCGACATCTTCCGCGGCACGCCCGGCGTCCTGTCGGGCGAGGCCCGCAACGGCGCCGGGGCGATCGACGTGAACATCCGCGGCATGCAGGGCATGGGCCGCGTCGCCACCACGATCGACGGCGCGGAGAACGCCATGACGATCTATCAAGGCTATCAGGGCGTCTCGAACCGCACCTACATGGACCCTGACCTCCTTGGCGGAGTGGACATCATCAAGGGCTCCGACGCGGCGTCCTTCGGCGTCGCCGGCACGGTCGCGATGCGCACGCTGAACGCCTCGGACCTGGTCGAGGATGGGCGGGACTACGGCGTGCGGGTGAAAGGCGGCTTCGGAACCAATACGACCAAGCCGAGCGACAATGCTCAAGGCGGCTACAGCTGGCCGAGCTGGGCCGGCGCGCCGGCCGTCGCCACGCCGTCGTCCAATGGCATGGACAGGCCGGGCTTCCTCGAGCCGAGCAGCGGGTTCGGCAGCGCCGTCGCGGCTGTGAAGCAAGAGAACTATGAGCTGATCGGCGGCTTCGCCTATCGCAAGCAGGGCAATTACTTCGCCGGCAAGAACGGAGGAGACGGCGCGAAGCCGGTCCATACCGGGCCGAGGACGGTGTGCAGCTCAACCGGCTGGTGCCAGGGCTGGACCGATTACGTCGAGAACGGCGGCCTCACGAACTACCGCGCCGGCGAAGAGGTGCTCAACACGCAGCTCGAGACCAAGTCTTGGCTCTTCAAGGGCACGGTGCGGTTCGACGACGACCAAAGCCTGCAGGTGGGCTACACCGGCTTCCGCGCGGACACGGGGTCGCAGTTCGCTTCGCGCCTCACCGACGAACGCTCGCAACCCTACCAACTGGCGCTGTCCTCGAAGACCGACCTCGACACGCTGACGAGCCGCTACCGCTGGGCGCCGGCCGACAATCCGCTGATCGACCTCAAGGCGAACGTTTACTGGAGCCAACTGGAGGTCCGGGGCCCTAACCCCGTCTCCTACGCCGTCTATAAACGGGGCGATTTCCGGCCCGGCTCCGACACCGACATGTGGGGCGGCGAAATCTCCAACCTGTCGAAGCTCCACCTCGCCTACGGTGATCTCGACCTCACCTACGGCGTCGCCTACCGCGGCGAGGACACTCGGCCGGGCAAAGGCACCCGTGCGGTCATGTCCTGGCTCGATCCCCGCGACGCCGTGCGCAACGAAGCCGCCGGCTTTGTGAAGTCTTCGTTCAAACCGGTCGACTGGCTGACGCTCAACGGCGGCCTGCGTTACACGCATTTCTGGTCGAAGGACCGCAACGACCCCGGTGAGGACTGGGATCGCGGCTACGACTACCGCGTCAAGCGCAGCGAGGGCGGCTTCAGCCCGTCGGTCGGCGTGACGGTCGAGCCGCTCGCCGGGGTTCAGCTCTACACGAACTACTCCAGCACGCTTCGCGCCCCGAGCATCATCGAGGCCGCGACCGGCTTCACCATGGGCGTTAGTCCGAACGTGAAGCCCGAACGCTCCCGCAACTGGGAGATCGGAGCGAACTTCCGCAAGGAGGGCCTGTACGCAGCCGACGACAAGGGAATGATGAAGCTCAGCTACTTCAACTGGGACGTCAAGAATTACATTTCCCGTCACTACACAAGCTATGAGCTGAACGGAGCGCTTGTGTCAGGCATGCAGATCTTCAACATAGACAGGGCGAAGTTCGAAGGTCTTAAGTTTTCCGGCGTGTACGAAAACGCAGGTTTCAAAGCCGAATTTACGGCAAACTATTATCTCGACGTCACCTTCTGCCGCACCGCCGACGCTTGCGAAAGCAAGTCGCTTTACTCCGACTACAGCACGAACCACGTCCCGCCGGAGTATTCGCTCAGCCTGACGGCTTCGCAGGAGTTCTGGAAAACGCTCACCCTCGGCGGCCGCGTCCAGCATGTGGGCAAGCGCGCCATCGGCCATGGCGACGCCACCGCGCAGGGAATGAGCCAGTTCATCGCCTTGGTGGACTGGAAGCCGTACACGCTCGTGGACGTGTTCGCCACATACAAGATCAACGAGTATTTCACGGCGAACGTTGGGGTCGAGAACCTGACGGACAAATACTACGTCGACCCGCTGTCTCTCGTTCTGCAGCCGGCGCCCGGCCGGACCTTCACCGCCTCGCTCACCGCGAAGTTTTGAGCCGGCCCGTCCCGAACCAAGCTCCGATCCTGGAAAGTCGAATGGAAACGCTCGATCTCGTCAGCCATGGCGATAGCCTCTCGAAACGGCTGAAAGCGGACACCGCCGCGCAGCACGAGGAACTGGACGCCGCGATCATGGCGGGGCGGCCGTTCGCGAGCCTGGACCTTTATGGCCGGTTCCTCGACGTGCAGCGCTCCTTCCACCGGGATATCGACGAGCTCTATGGCGACCCGGAGCTGATCCGGCTCCTTCCGGGCTTGCCCGCGCTGCGGCGTCTGCCCCTGATCGTTCAGGACCTGGCCGATCTCGGCCTGCCATCCCCGGAGGACGCCGACGCTCCCGTCTTCGCCCAGGGCGAGACCCACGACGTCGCCGAGGCGCTCGGGTGGCTCTACGTGGCGGAGGGCTCCAATCTCGGCGCGGCGTTCCTGCTCAAGCGGGCGGCGGGGCTCGGCCTGTCCGAAAGCTTCGGCGCGCGGCATCTGGCGCCCGCCGCCGAGGGACGCGGGCTGAGCTGGCGCACATTCGCCGCAGCGCTCGACGCCGCCCCGCTCGGCGCCACCGGAGCCGCGCGCGCCTCGCGCGGCGCGCAGGCGGCCTTCGCCCGCATCCGAGGCCGGGTGGCGAAAGCCTTCTGAGCCATGGGTCGGACGGCCTCGATCGCAGCGAGCGCGACCGACCATGACGTCCTGCGCTGGACGTCGGCCGCGCTCTGGGTGGTCGCCCTGCACGCGGGCGTCGCATGGTGGGCGTTGCGTTCCACGCCGATCGCCCTGCCTCCCGGCCCGCCGCCGGCGATCATGATCGATCTCGCGCCCCTGCCCGAGGCGGTCGCGACCGACGCCGAGCAATCCGCGCCGGATGAAGTGTTTGCGGAAGCCGCCGAGGCGGCGGCCGCCTCGCGGTCCGAAGCCATCCCCGACGAGGCTGAGACCGAGGAGCCCGACGAGATCGCGGAGGCGACGACCGATGATGCGATCGAGCCGGAGTTGCCGGAGCTCGAGGCGGTCGAGGTTCCGCTTCCCACGGCGCGGCCCGAAGTGCGCCGAACCTTGGGAGAGACGCCGCTAAGGCCAAAGCCCAGGAAGCCCCGTGCGACGCCCTCGGCTCCGAGCGCGCCGCGTCAGGCCTCGGCCGACCGACAGCAGGCGAGCGCGCCGGTCGCTCCGTCGGACCGCACCGCCGCTTCCGCAAGCGCCTCCGGCGCCGCCGGCGAAAGTCCCGTGACCTGGCAGGCCCGCCTGATGGCGCATCTGGAGCGGCGCAAGCTCTATCCGTCCGCCGCCCGCGCCCGAGGGGAGACGGGGACGGCCTACGTGCGGTTCCGCATCGACGGCAAGGGCAACGTGCTGTCGGTCTCGCTCGCGCGGTCGTCCGGTCATTCCGAGCTCGATCAGGCGGTGCTTTCGCTCGTCCGGCGCGCCTCGCCCGTGCCGGCGCCGCCTCCCCGCGCGCAGAGAATGATCACCGCGCCAGTACACTTCAGCGTTCGATAAGGCGCGTCCTATAGGTCGACGCTTTCGATCTTTCGAGCTCCAGGGCGACTTAAGCGGGCCTCGCAACTTCAGGTTTCGAATCGGTCCGTGGCGCGCCCCTTCTGGTCCCTCGATCATTGTGAGAGCCCAGCGGGTTGATGGCCGATCTGCTGCGCCGGCGGGAGCGGCCGTGCGGCGAGCTGATCAAGTCGCGCAGGCGAACGGCCGAGGGGCTCGGGCGCGCCGCTTCCGGCGGTCAATCCCCCGTGCGCCAAGTGCGGCCTGAGGTGGTTGCAGTCGATGCGCCGGCGCTCGATGACGGCGCGGGGCTTCGTCCATCTCGCCGCCGTCGTCGACCGGCTCAGATGGACCGAGCCGGCTTCCGCGTAAGCTACGAGGATGTCCACCGCAGTTTGGAATTCATATAAAACATTGATCTTGAAGGGTTTTCATCATTTGGGTATGTAGCCCCGGGCTGAGGGCGGCATGATGAGTGTTTCGTTTCGGGGCGGGACGGAAGCGCCCGCCGACATGGATGCGCTCTTTCGCGCCTACAGCGACGATCTCAGGCGCTACGCCTATCGACGCCTTCGCGACCCGGAGGCCGCGGCCGATCTGACGCAGGAGGCGTTTCTCCGTTATGTCGCGAGCCGGCGAGACGAGCGCTCCGACGCGCCCGCGTCCCAGTTCTTCCTTTGGCGGATCGCGGGCAATCTGATCGTCGATCTCGTGCGTCGGGAGCGCCGCCAGGGGCGCGCTTTGCCGTTGGAGCAGGCGGCGACGCTGGCGGACGCCGCGCCGCTCGCCGATCAAAGCCTGATCGCCCGGCAGGATTTCGCGCTGCTCAGGGCCGCGCTCGACGGCCTGCCGCCGAAGACGCGGACCGCGCTTCTGCTCAACCGCGTGGCGGGCCTTTCCCATGCCGAGATCGCGGCGCGCCTGTCCGTTTCGCCGAGCATGGTCAGCAAGCACATCATGAAGGCGCTCAAGGTCTGCCTCCAAAGTCTTGACTCGGCGGCCGGCTGATCCCTGTCGGCTTTTGCTCCCCAGACGTCTTAAAGACGGGAAGACCGCGGGAGAACGCCCAGGCGATGACGGACGACGCCAAGAACACGCTGGACGCCCTGACTGAGGCGGCGCTGGAGCGCATCGTCCACCTGCATTCCGGCTCCGCCGTCGCGCAGGACTGGGAGGCCTATGAAGACTGGAAGGCCTCGAGCGCGGAGCGGCGGGCGGCGGCGGAACGGGCCGAACTGCTGTGGGCGCGTCTCGGCCCGGCTCTGAAGCCTCGGCCCGGCGGCGGAACCGTGGCGATCTTCGCGGCGCTGGCGATCGGCCTCGGCGGCGCGTTCGCGGTGGGAGCATTCGGTCCGCCGGGCGCCTTTTTCGCGGACGAACGCACATCCGTGGGCGAACGGCGAACCATCTCCCTCGCGGACGGCTCCACCGTGGAGGCGGACGCCTCGACGAGCTTCGACGTGGATCTGACGCCCGGCGAGCGCAGGCTGAAGCTCTATTCCGGCCGCCTCCATGTGACGGTGTCGCCGGACGCCGCCCGCCCCTTTATCGTCGCGGCGGGGAATCTCGAAGCACGGGCGCTCGGCACCGCTTTCGCGGTCGAACAGGCCTATGACGCGACCAGCGTGCTGGTCACCGAGAGGCGCGTTCGGGCGAGCGACGTCCGCACCGGCGATCAGACCGAGCTCAGCGAGGGCGAGGAGGCGGAGATCCGGGACGGCGGCCTCCTGGCGCCCCGCGCCGTCGACGTGCGCGCGGCCACCGCCTGGCGCAGGGGCCTTCTGGTCTTCGACGACCAGCCGCTGGAGCAGGTCGCCCATGAAGTCAGCCGGTACGTGGGAGGACGGATCATCGTGCTCGGCGACGCCGGCCGGTTGAGGCTGACCGGCGCTTTTCCCACCAACGACGCCCCCGCATTGCTGGACGCCATCGCCGCGGCGCTTCCGGTCCACGTCACCCGGCTGCCCTTCCTGACCATCGTGCGAACGGCGGCGCGGTGAGAGTCCGGAATTTTTCTCGGGACGCCGGTGTCGAAGTTCCGTCCGCCGGCGTCTTCGTCGGTAAGAAGGCCGCGCGCGGCCGCGACGGCGAACGGGGATTGAAATGGCGGGACGGACGGGAACATGGCGACGGCGGGCGGCCGCCTTCGCGCTGGCGGGCGCAAGCCTGTGCGCGGCGGCGGGCCAGGTGCAGGCGGAGGACCGGGTTCGCTTCTCGATCCCGGCCGGGCCGCTCGGAGCGGCGCTGACGCAGTGGGCCGAGGCTTCGGGCCGCAAGCTTCTCTCGTCCGGATCGGCGGTGCGGGGCGTCAGGACGTCCGGCGTGCAGGGAAATCTCCCGCCGACGGAAGCGTTGCGGGTTCTCCTGGAGGGCACCGGCCTGTCCTACGAGAACATCGAACTGCACGCCCTGACGCTGGTGCAACTGCGCCGCGAAGGCGCGCTCACGGCGCAGGACGCGACCGAACTCGCGGAGATCTCGGTTGAGGGAGCTGGCCAGGGCGTTGCGCCTCAGGGCTACGCAGCGAGCGTCAGCCCCGGCGCCACGAAATCCGGCGCGCCGCTGGTCCGGACCCCGCGCGTCGTGAACGTCGTCACCCAAAAGCAGATGGAGGATCAGGGCGCGCAGACCGTCACGCAGGCGCTCCGCTACACCCCGGGCGTCGTCACGCAGTATGGCGACACGGACTCCCGCTACGACTGGCTGACGGTCCGCGGCTTCACGCCGAGGCGGTATCTGGACGGGCTGCGCCTCCCCTTCGGCGCCCGAGGCTACTCGCAGGCCCGCATCGAGCCGAACCTGCTTGAAAGCGTGGAGGTGCTGAAAGGACCGGCGTCCGGCCTTTACGGCCAGAGCAACCCAGGCGGTCTTCTGGCGATGACGAGCAAGACCCCGACCGAGACGGCGCGGGGCGAGATCGAACTGCTCGGCGGCAGCCATGATCGCAAGCAGGCGGCTTTCGACGTCTCCGGACCACTCGACGCGGACGGACGGTTTCTTTACCGGCTGATCGGCCTCGCCCGCGACGCGGACACTCAGGTCGACCACGTCGAAGACGACAAGCTCTTCATCGCGCCGAGCTTCACCTGGAAGCCCACGGAGAGCACCACCCTGACGCTGCTGGGGCACTATCAGAAGATCGACGACAAAGGCGGCGGCGCCCCGCCGGCCCTGCCGGCCATAGGGACGCTCTACCCCTCCTCCGGCTACGGCAAGCTCCCCTCGAGCACCTTCACCGGCGAACCCTCCTACGATCGCTTCGTCAACGAGCAGTGGTTCATGGGCTACAAGCTCTCCCATGAGCTCAGCGACGGCTGGACGCTGCGTCAGAACCTGCGATACGGCGAGGTGGACACTCATACGAGGCGTGTCCAGAGCTACTGCTTTTCGGCTGCGACCTGCTTGCCGACCAACCTCCTTCGCTACGCTTGGGCGTTCCCCGAGCGATCGCAGATGTTCACCGTCGACAATCAGGCGGAGGGGCGCTTTTCAACGGGCGAGCTGGAGCACACGCTGCTCGTTGGCGCCGACTTCACCCGTGAGAAGGCGGCCTATCGCGAGTCGAACCTGGCGTTCCTGAACCTGGGGAACTACAACGCCTTCGATCCCGGCGCCGGCCTTTCCGTGACGGAGCCGGCCGTCGCGACGCGCATCGACGCGGTCCAGCGTCAGTTGGGCCTGTACCTGCAGGACACGATCACGTGGCGCGCCTGGACGCTGCAGGCCGGCGCCCGTTACGACTGGGCGAAGAACCGGACAGCCACCGAGACCGTCTCGACCCACGCGATCAGTCGGGTGACGGCGGATGACGAAGCCTTCACCGGAAGCATCGGCTTGAGCTATCGGTTCGACAACGGTGTGGCGCCGTTTGTCGGCTACTCGACGTCGTTCTTGCCGGTGGCTGGCGTCGACGTGGGCGGCGATCCGTTCAAGCCCTCCGAAGGCGAGCAGGTCGAAGCCGGCGTGAAATACCAGCCGGACGGTTTCGACGGCCTTGTCAGCCTGTCCGCGTTTCACCTGACGCAGACGAACGCGGTCACGACCAATCCGACGACCGGCGCGGCGACCCAGACCGGAGAAATAACGGTCAAGGGCGTTGAATTTGAAGGCAAGGCCAATCTCGGCCATGGGTTCGAGGGCATCGTCTCCTACGCCTACACCGACGCCGAGATCACCCGCACGACCGCCGCAACCCAGCTTGGCAATCGCCCGGCCTTTGTGCCGAAGCATCAGGCGGGAGCCTGGCTGAACTACTCCTTCGGTCCCGGAGCGGCGGACGGACTAAGCCTCGGCGGCGGGGCCCGGTATTTTGGAGCGTCGTTCGGCAACGAGGCGAACCAGTTCAAGACGCCCGGCGTGACGCTGTTCGACGCCTCGCTGCGTTACGACCTAGGCCGGAAGATCGAGAGACTCAAAGGCGTATCGCTGCAAGTGAACGCGAGCAATATTCTGGACAAGAAGTATGTATCGACCTGCCTAGCCGCTTATGGCTGCAATTATGGCGACCGCCGCACCGTGTATGCGACGATGAAATACCGGTGGTGAACTGGACCCGGCGGTCGGTCCTGACCGCCACTTCGCTTCTGGTCGGAGGCGCGCGGGCTTACGCTTCTGGCCCGCGCGTCGTGGTGCTTGACTGGGCGCTGACGGAGCTCGCCCTTCTCCTGGGGGTGACCCCCGCCGCCGTCGCTGAAGCGCCCTACTACCGGACGCGGGTCGCTACGCCGCAGTTGCCGACGGCGGTGGTCGACGTCGGCCTCAGGGCGCAGCCGAACCTTGCGCTCATCGCGAGCCTCAGACCGGACCTCATCGTCCGCCTGCGCCATTACGGGCCGCCACAGGCTCGGCTGGAGGCCATCGCGCCGACGCTGGAGCTCGCGATCTACGAGGCTGACCGGCGCCCCTACGACCGGTCGCTTCAGGCGCTCGCACGCCTTGGAGACGCCTGCGGCGCGGCCGCCGAGGCGCCCGCCGTGCTGGCGCGCCTCGACGTGACGCTCGCTCGCGCGTCCGCCCGCCTCGCCGCGCATGGGGAGCGTCCTGTCCTGATCGCCAATTTTGCGGACGACCGAAGAGCGGACGTGTTTGGCAAAGGCTCGCTGTTCCAGACCGCGGTCGAGCGGATCGGGCTGACGAACGCCTACGCCGGCCCGACCAACATGTGGGGTTTCGCGACGCTGGGGCTGGACCGATTGGCCCGCTTCGAGGGCGCCAGACTGGTGGCGCTGTCGCCAGGCCCTCCGGTCTCGCTCGCGCGCAGCGCGCTGTGGCGGGCCATGCCGGCGTTTCATGACGTGGTGACGCTGCCGCCGGTATGGGTCTATGGCGGGCTCGCGAGCATGGCGCGCTTCGCGACCCTGCTCGCGGACGCGATCGAGAGCGCGCGATGACGCCGCGTTCGCTCTTCGCCGCCGCGCTGTTCGCCGCCGCCGCGGCGCTGTTCGCGGTGAGCGCGACGCGCCTGCTGCCTCCCGCCGAGTGGCTTTCCGCGCTGCTGGCGCCGCCCCCGAGCGACGTGTCCGCGATGATCGCCCACTACACGCTGTTCCCCCGCGTGGCGGTCGCGCTCGCCGCCGGCGCCGCGCTCGCGCTGTCCGGCCTCATCCTGCAGATTGCGCTGGACAACCCGCTCGCCGAGCCCTCCACCACCGGCGTCTCGGCGGGCGCCGTGCTCGCGCTCGCCCTGTTCGGGCCGGCGGGGCTGGGCGGCGCGTCGCAGTCGCTGGTCGCGCTCGCCGGCGGCCTGACGGCGGTGGGGTTCACGCTTGCGCTCGCGTCCCGCGGCGGCATGAAGCCGGCGACCATCGTGATCGCCGGCCTGGTGCTGAGTTTCGCGGCGAGCGCGGCGACGACGCTCATCGCTCTGTTCAATCATGAGTGGATGCGGTCGCTCTTTCTCTGGAGTTCCGGCTCGCTCCGGCAGAACGACTGGTCCGCCACGTCGAACCTCGTCGCCTTGCTGGCCGTTTCGTGGCTTGCCGCCGCAGGCTTGGTCCGCGCTTTCACCCTGGCCGCGCTGCGCGACGCAGGCGCCGCTGCGCTCGGCGGCGACCCGAAAACCATTCGCCTGACGGGTCTTGCGCTCGCGGCGGGTCTTGCGGCGCTGACCACGGCCGAGGTGGGAGCGATCGCCTTCGTAGGCCTCGCCGCGCCGCATCTCGCCCGCGCGGTCGGCGCCCGCACCGTCGGCGCGCGGCTGCTGTGGACTCCGATCTACGGCGCCGGGCTGCTGTGGCTCACCGACGAAATGGTGAAGCTCATCCCGCTCGATCTGCCGACGGGAGCGGCGACGGGGCTGCTCGGAGCGCCGCTGCTGATGGCGCTCGCCGCCCGCATGCGCCGTCCGTCGCTGACGCTTGCGCCGCTTTCAGCGCCGCCCCGGCGACGGCGTCCCCAGTGGGGCGCCTTGCTCGTCGCCGCCCTCGCCGCTCTGGCCGTGGCGCTCGTCGTCGAGCGCACGGCGGACGGTTGGACCCTGGCGACGCTGGATCAGGCGTTCGACTATCGCGTCCCGCGCTCCCTCGCGGCGTTCGGCGCGGGGATGGCCGTCGCTGTCGCGGGCGCGTTGCTGCAGCGCATGACCGGAAACGCCATGGCGAGCCCCGATATGATCGGCGTGAGCGCCGGCGCCGCCTTGGGGTTCCTCGCCTTGCTCTACGTCGCGCCCATGGCGGGCGCAGGCGCTCAACTCGTCGCGGGCGGTCTCGGCGCGGGCGTCGCTGCCGTCTGGGCGCTGAAAGGGGTTGGGCGCGGAGCCCCGCCGGAGCAACCTCTTCTGCTGGGCGTCGGCGTCGCGTCAGCCTTCACGGGCGTCGTCTCGTTCCTGCTGGCGAGCGGCGATCCGCGCATGGCGCTCGCCGTCACCTGGCTCAGCGGCTCCACCTACCAGGCGGACGCAAGTCGAGCGCTTGTCATCATCGTCGTGGCGGCAGGCGGCCTCGCGGCGGCGCTCGCTCTCGCCCGCCCGCTGCAGTTGCTGCCGCTCGGATCGGTCGCGCGCTCATCCGGCTTGCGCGTCGGCCAGGCGCAGGCGCTGACGCTCGCGCTCTCCAGCGTCCTCACCGCGGCCGCGACGCTGGTGATCGGTCCCCTCAGTTTCGTCGGCCTGATCGCTCCCCATGCCGCGCGCAGCGCGGGATGCCGCTCGCCTGCGAGCCTGCTCGCAGGATCGGCCCTCATCGGCGGCGCCCTCCTCGCCGCCGCGGACTGGATCGGACGGGTCGCGCTGTTCCCCTATGAGGTTCCCGCGGGCGTCATCGCCATGCTCCTCGGAGGCGCCGCGGCGCTCGTCGCTCTTTCGCGGTGACGCGGCGGTGACCGCCGACGAAGCAAGCCCATACGCGGGAGGCTGTGGCTCAACGACGGCTCGCGCCTGCGGCTTCGTCCGAAGCGACCCAATCACGTTGGTCCTACGACTTCGTCGAGGATCGAACCCACGGCGGCCACACGTTCAGGATGCTCAGCGTGACAAACCAGTTCACGCGCGAATGCATCGCCATCCGGATCGGGCGGAGGCCCCGGTCGACCGACGTCATCGACGTCCTGTCGGACCTGTTCATCCTGCGCGGCGCGCCCAACGCGCATAGCGGTTGCAGATCGTCCTGGAGGGACCGTGCCGGGACGGGACGTCCCGCCAGCCGGACCCGGTTTTCAGGATGTGCAGGACGCCCGAGATCAGCGCCGCCGGTCATCGACCCTGGCTTGCCCGGCGGATGCGGCTCCAGCGCCGACCACGCTTCGTCCGGGAGCCAGAACGGATCGCTCAGGACACCCTCCAGTCGCGGCGAAACTCAACGCCGAACGGAATCAGACCAAAGCGCCAGACAGTTGATTGGGTCCCCACCGCATGTAGGGGACAGTCTCTCACGCCAGACGGATTCTGGCGATCCACGACATTTTTGTCGCCGCCGAGAAGCCTGACTATAATTCCCGCGCAAATCACATTCTTCCGATTCGGAACATACAGAGACAGCTATCATTCCGGGCGATAGTCAAGACAACCAATTCTTTTACACTTTGATTATCAAGTATGAGCGTTCGTCAGCCGTAAATTGTACACCTCTGGGCGAGAATAATCGCTTTACTGATCTCCCTCAGAGCGGTGAAAGAGGTCCGGGTGAGATCAATTCGTAGGCGACGGCCTCCACCACCACTTCCATGACGGATCGTCGAACCTGCGCCGGGCAAGGTGGCAGGGCCACGCCCTAAAGAGCCGGGCCCGTTCTCGCGTTAGCGTTGGACAGGCCCCACCGTCTCATGCGTTGACCACAGGCCGGGCTTGGCGGATGTCTTGGTCGTCCGCAGGCAGCCGATGCTCACTCCGCGCGACGTCCAGATAAGGCAAGGGAGGCGACGTGGAGTTCATCGCCAACGCGATCAAATATGTGCCGGTGATCACGCTCGGCCTGCTGCCGATCATGAACCCGCTCAGCACCATCCCGCTGTTTCTGGCGCTGACCAAGCGCATGGCGCCGCACTGGCGGGCGCGGCAGGCGCGCCTCGCCTGTCTTTACGCCTTCCTGATCCTCGCGGCGTTCCTGTTCCTCGGCAACGGCATCATCGCGCTGTTCGGCATTTCGCTACCGGGCATCCGCATCGCCGGCGGGCTCATCATCATGGTGCTCGCCTTCCGCATGCTGTTTTCCGGACAGGGGCAGGAAGAGCCTCTGGAGGAGGGCGACGCGGAGGAGATCAAGCACGCCGAGCTGGACTTCTCGTTCTCGCCGCTCGCCATGCCGAGCCTCGCCGGCCCCGGCTCCATCGCAGTGGTGATGAGCTACGGCTCGCAGATCCCCGAAGGCCACTCCATCGACGGGCACGTCATCGTGCTGGTCGGCATCGCGCTGACGGTGCTGGTCGCCTATGTGGCGCTGATCTTCTCGAACTGGATCGCGAGGTTCCTCGGCGAGCACGGCATCCAGGCCATCACCAAGATCATGGGCTTTCTGCTCACCTGCGTCGCCGTGCAGTTCATCGCATCCGGCGTTCGCGAGTTCGTGGTGAGCTTTAGCGGCGCGTCCTGAAGCGGTGGTTGAGGCGGCTCCCGTGTTGTCCGCCGTCGTTTTGCGGGAGCCGCCTCGGCCGCAGCCACGGACCCAACCTCGCGGCGCATGGTTAACAGATGATTAACAGGCGCCCCGGCTACCCGCCGAACCTGTTCTTCGCCGAGAAGCCCCGCGGCGGAAGGCGGCCGGATTCGGCGCGGTTGCCGAGCCAGTCGCGCAGGTCCTCGCTCTTCAGCGACCAGGTGGCGCCGCTGTTGGTGACGAAGCTGAACCCCTCCGCCAGCGTGAACACCTTCACGTCCGACACGCCGCCGTCCTTGTAGCGCTGCAGCCGCACGCCGCGGCCGCGCGCCATCTCCGCCACCTGCGCCAGCGGGAACAGCAGCAGCTTGCGGTTCTCGCCCACGATCGCCACCGTGTCGCCCTGCGCCGGCGCAAGCCGCAGCAGCGTGACGCCGGGCTCCACGTTGGCCACCTGACGGCCCTTGCGGGTGGTGGCGAGAAGCTGCTCCTCCGCGACCACGAAGCCCCGCGCGTCGCTGGACACCACCAGCCGCCGCGCGCCCGGAACATGGGCGAACACGTCCACGATCTCGGCGCCCTCGTCCATGTCGACCATCAGGCGGATCGGCTCGCCCGCCCCTCGCCCGCCGGGCAGCTTCGCGGCGTCGAGCGTGAAGGTCTTGCCGGTGCTGGCGGCCACGATCAGCTTGGAGGTGGTCTCGGCGTGGAACGACAGCTTCAGCGCGTCGTCCGCCTTGAAGGTCAGGCCGGAGACGTCGGCGATGTGGCCCTTGAGCGCGCGGATCCAGCCCTTTTCGGACACCACCACGGTGACCGGCTCGCGCTCCACCAGCGCCTCGGCCATGGCCTCCGCGGCGCCGTCCGGCGGGCGCTCGAAGCTGGTGCGGCGCTTGCCCAGCGGAGTGTCCGGCCCGAAGGTCTTGGCGAGCCCGTCCAGCTCCCTGCCCACGCGCTTCCACTGGCGGGCCTCGGAGCCGAGCAGCGCGCGCAGCTCTTCGCCCTCCTTCGTCAGCTTGTCGTGCTCGCGCCGGATCTCGATCTCCTCGAGCTTGGCGAGCGAGCGCAGCCGCATGTTGAGAATGGCGTCGGCCTGGGTCTCGGTCAGGGCGAAGGCGGCGATCAGGTCGGCCTTGGGATCGTCCGCCTGCCGGACGATGCGGATCACCTCGTCCACGTTGAGGAAGGCGATCAGCAGGCCGTCGAGGATCTCCAGCCGCCGCACGATGGCGTCCAGCCGATGCTGGGAGCGGCGCTGGATCACCTCGCGCCGGTGGTCGAGCCACTGGCGCAGCGCGTCCTTGAGGCCGAGCACCATGGGCGTCTGGCCGCGCACCAGCACGTTCATGTTGAGCGGGATGCGGCTTTCAAGCTCGGTCAGCTTGAACAGTTGCTCCATCATCACCACGGGGTCCACCGTGCGGGCCCGCGGCTCGATCACGAGGCGCACGTCCTCGGTGGACTCGTCGCGCACGTCCGCCACCAGCGGCAGCTTGCGCTCGTTGATCAGCTCGGCGATGCGCTCCACCAGCCGGCTTTTGGGCACGAGGTAGGGAATTTCGGTGACGACCGCGATCCAGGTTCCCCGGCCCTGATCCTCCACCGCCCAGCGGGCGCGGGTGCGGAAACCGCCGCGGCCGGTGCGGTAGGCCTCCGCGATCACCGAGGGGCTGTCCACCACCACGCCGCCGGTGGGGAAGTCGGGTCCCTGCACATGGGCGAGCAGCGCGTCGGTGTCCGCCGCCGGGTCGGCCAGCAGCGCCTTCGCCGCCGCCACCAGCTCCGCCACGTTGTGCGGCGGGATGGAGGTGGCCATGCCCACCGCGATGCCCTGGCTGCCGTTCGCCAGCAGGTTGGGGAAGGCGCCCGGCAGGACGATCGGCTCCTTCTCCGTGCCGTCGTAGGTGGCGCGGTAGTCCACCGCGTCCTCGTCCAGCCCGTCCAGCAGCAGGCGCGCCACCTCGGTCAGCCGCGCCTCGGTGTAGCGCATGGCCGCGGCGTTATCGCCGTCGATGTTGCCGAAGTTGCCCTGCCCCTCCACCAGGGGCCAGCGCTGGGCGAAATCCTGCGCCAGCCGCACCAGCGCGTCATAGACCGACTGGTCGCCGTGGGGGTGGTACTTGCCGATGGTGTCGCCCACCACGCGGGCGCATTTCTTGAACGCCGCGCCGGGGTCGAGCTTCAGCTCGCGCATGGCCCACAGCACCCGGCGATGCACCGGCTTCAGCCCGTCGCGCACGTCGGGCAGCGCCCGCTGGGTGATGGTGGAGAGCGCGTAGGCGAGATAGCGCTCCTCCAGCGCCGACCGGAGTTCGACGGGCAGGACGCCGTCCTGCGGCGGAGGGGCGATGTCGCTCATGGCTTCCGACGTACTCCGCGCGGGCGATTCGGCGCAAGAACCTCTTGGGGCCTGTGGCTGAGGCGCATGGCCGCCCCGCGTTCGGGGCCTTGTCCGGGCGCGTGGGACGCACGACTTGGACAGGCGACACCGTAACGACTTCCGAGGTCTCTTCGATGACCGCTCTGTCCGTTCTCGACCTCGCCTTCATTCCCGAAGGCGGGGACGCCGCAGACGCCCTCGACCGCTCGCTGGAGCTGGCGCGCCGGGTCGAGGCGCTGGGGTACACCCGCTTCTGGCTCGCCGAGCACCACAACATGGTCGGCATCGCCTCCGCCGCCACCGCCGTGGTCATCGGCCATGTGGCGGCCGGCACCTCCACCATCCGGGTCGGTGCCGGAGGCGTGATGCTGCCGAACCACGCGCCGCTCGTGATCGCCGAGCAGTTCGGGACCCTCGCGACGCTGTTCCCCGGCCGCATCGACCTCGGCCTCGGCCGCGCGCCCGGCACCGACCAGCAGACGCTGCGCGCGCTGCGCCGGGACATGACCTCCGCCGACGCCTTTCCGCAGGACGTGCTGGAGCTGCAGACGCTGCTCGGCCCGCTGGACGAGGGCCGCCGGGTGCAGGCGGTTCCGGGCACGGGAACCAACGTGCCGCTCTGGATCCTCGGCTCCAGCCTGTTCGGCGCCCAGCTCGCCGCGGCGCTCGGCCTGCCTTACGCCTTCGCCTCCCACTTCGCGCCGGATTCCCTCGATCCGGCGCTGCGCGCCTATCGCGAGCGGTTCCAGCCTTCCGCCCAGCTCGACCGTCCCTATGCGGCCGTCGGCGTCAACGTGATCGCGGCGGACACGGACGCGGAGGCGCGGAGGCTGTTCACCAGCGCCCAGCAGAGCTTCACCCGGCTGTTCCGGGGAACCCGCGGCCTGCTGCCGCCGCCGCTGGACGACATCGACGGCTTCTGGAGCGAGCGCGAGAAGGCGCAGGTGTCGCACATGCTGTCCTGCTCCATCGTGGGCGGGCCGAAGACGGTGCGCGAGGGGCTGGAGCGGCTGAGCGAGCGCACCGGGGCCGACGAGTTCATCGTCGCCGCCGCCATCTGGGACCGGGAGGCGCGGCTGCGCTCCTACGACATCCTGGCGGACGCGGGCGGCCTCGCGGCCAGGCCCCGGCTGAGAGCCTGCGGCTAGGCTTTCGCCAGCGCCGCAAGGTAGGCCGCGCGGGCGTCGGGGGGCTTGAGGCCGCGCGGCTCCCACACCCATGCGTTGAGAAAATGCCCGGTGATGGCGAAGGCCGCGGCCACGTCGTCCCGGGTCGGCGCGGCGTTGGCGCCGGAAAGGTGCAGGAACGGCGGCAGCGGGAACAGGCGCGCCGCGTAAGGCGCGCCCGCCTCGCGGCCCACCGCCCGGCCCGATTTCGGCGACACGTAAGCGAGGTCGTCGCGCGCGCCGGTGGCGGCGCAGGCCGTGAGGTCGAGCCCGAAGCCGAGTTCGGACAGGGTCGCAAGCTCCAGCCGCGCCAGCAGCGCCGGCGCCGCCTGAGGGTCGTGCAGGCGGTCGGCCACCACCGTCGCCACGTCGTAGAGGGTTTCATGCGGCTCGCGCTCCGCCAGCAGGCGCAGCAGCCCCGCCAGATGCAGCACGCCATGGAGCGAGGCCGCCGCCTCCATCAGCCGCCCCGCGCGCGCGGCGACGGGCTCCACCGCGAAGGCGCCGAGATGGTCCTCCAGCCGGGCGCGCCAGGTGACGCCGACGGTGTTCCCCGGCTGCAGCGCCGGCCGCAGCCGGTGGGAGCGCCCGCCCCGCACCAGCCCGAGGTGCCGGCCATGGCCGCGGGTGAACAGCTCCAGCACCACGGAGGTCTCGCCGTGGCGGCGCCCCCCCAGGATCAGCCCGTCGTCGGTCCACTGCATGGCCGCACCATGGCGCCGCGAACGATCCGCGTCACGATTCGGAAAGCACGGCGCCGGGCGCTCGAACCTGATGCTGCGGCGCAGTATGAAGGAGGCGCCGTTTTTCCCGCTGAAGGAGTTCCGCCATGACCGCCGCCCGCGAACAGCATGTGCTGAAGGTCTCCATCGCGGCGACGGTGCTGATCGGCGCGATCGGCGTCGCGTTCGGCATGCTGTCCGGCTCGCTGTCCATCCTGTTCGACGGCGTGTTCGGCGCGCTGGACGCGGCCATGACCGGGCTGTCGCTGCTGGTGTCGCGGCTGATCGCCCGCGAGGCGAGCCAGCGGTTCCAGATGGGGTTCTGGCATCTGGAGCCGCTGGTGCTGGCGGTGAACGGGGGCCTGCTCACCGTCATCTGCTTCTACGCCTTCGTCAGCTCCGTCACGGCGCTGTTCTCCGGCGGGCACGAGCTCGCCTTCGACTGGGCGCTGATCTACGCCTGCGTGGTCACGGCGATCTGCTTCGGCATGCTGACCTACGTGCGGCGCGCCAACCGGAGCATCGGCTCGGCGCTGATCGCGCTCGACGTCAAGAGCTGGCTGATGAGCTGCCTGATCTCGCTGGCGCTGCTTCTGGCCTTCGGGCTCGCCTTCCTGCTGTCGCGCGCGGGCTATGAGGACTGGACCCGCTACGCCGACCCCGCCCTGCTCGCGATCCTCACCGCCGGCCTCATGCCCGCGCCCGCCTCCACCGTGATCGCCGCGGTGAAGGAGATCCTGCTGGTGGCCCCGGAGGACCTGCACCGCGACGTCCGGGAGGCGGCGGAGGCGGCGGCCGGACGGCACGGCTTCCTCGGCTGCCGCACCTATGTGGCCAAGGTCGGCCGCTCGCGGGTGATCGAGATCTACCTGATCGCGGCGCCCGACCGGGCGGTGGGATCGTTCGCGGAGCTGGACGCGATCCGCGCCGAGATCGGCGCCGCGATCGGCGGCGAAGGCCGCGACCGCTGGCTCACCATCGCCTTCACCGCCGACCCCAAGTGGGCGGACTGAGGCGCGGCGGTTTTCAGCAGGTGCGCATATACACCCGAAGAACGGCTTCCGGCGTTTCCCGCGACGGCGCATGATCCGAGGCGCGTCCCTCGGGACGCCCCGCCCACCGCCGGCGCCCACGACCGGAGGACGGCGGCATTCGGGAGCGAAACGCCATGACCACCACACTGTCGATGGGCGCCGGACGGACCGGCCTCGCCGCTCTCGCCGCGCTGCTGATCCTTGGCGCAGGCCCCGCCAGCGCCGATCCCGCCGGCCAATGGACCACCCCGAAGGCGCGGGTGAAGATCAGCGACTGCGGCGGCGGCCTCTGCGCCACGGTGATCGCGCTCAACGAGCCCAACGACGCCGACGGCCAGCCCAAGGTCGACCGCAACAACCCGGACAAGGCCAAGCAGAACCGGCCGATCATCGGCCTCTCGATCCTCACCGGCATGAAGCCGAGCGGCGACCAGTGGCTCGGGCGGATCTACAACCCGGAAGACGGCCGCACCTATAAGGCCTATGTCACCGAACAGGGCGGCGCGCTCAAGGTGCAGGGTTGCGCGCTGGGCGGCCTGGTCTGCAAGACGCAGGTCTGGAAGCGCGGCTGAGCGCCTCCCTCCGTCACGCCAGCGCGCCGAGCGCGCTTCGCATGGCCTCGCCGTCGAACGCCTGAAGCCGCGCGTCGATCTCCGCGTGGGTCGCGCGCCAGATCGGCATGGCGGCGGCGAGCGCCGCGCGGCCGGCGTCGGTGAGCGAAAGCCGCCGGCCGCGCCGGTCGGCGGGATCGACCGCCGTCGTCAGCAGCCCTCTGCGCTCCAGCGGCTTCAGGTTGGCGGTCAGCGTGGTGCGGTCCATGGCGAGCAGGCTCGCCACGGCCCCGATCGAGGGCGGCGCCTCCCGGTTCAGGGCGTGCAGCAGCGAGAACTGGCCGCTGGTGAGCCCCGCCGGCTTCAGCGCCTCGTCGAACCGCCGCGCGAGCGCCCGCGCCGCCCGCTGCGTCGCCAGACACAGGCAATGGTCCTTCACGAACAGCGTGGTTTCGAACGGAACGGCGTCGGCTTTTGACATGGGCTAATTATGTTGATATCAACTTAATTCGTCAAGCACGAAGTGGGGTCGTCAAACCCACGCAAGCCTCTGGAAACGCGAACAGATCGAGGAGAACCGCAATGTCCTATCTCGAAGGCTTCATCGTCGCCGTCCCCGTCGCCAGCAAGGAGCCCTACCGGGCGCTCGCCGCCCGCTGCGCGCCGCTGTTCCGGGAGTTCGGCGCCACCCGGCTGGTGGAGGCCTGGGGCGACGACGTGCCGGACGGCAAGCTCACCGACTTCCGCCGCGCGGTGAAGGCCACGGAGGACGAAGTGGTGGTGTTCTCCTGGATCGAATACCCCTCGCGGGAGGTCCGGGACGCGGCGCAGAAGAAGATCATGAGCGATCCGCGCATGGCGGAGATGGGCGGCGAGATGCCGTTCGACGGCAAGCGCATGATCTTCGCGGGCTTCGCGCCGCTGGTGGACGAGGGCCGCGCGGATGGAACGGGATACGTGGACGGCATGGTCGCCGCCGTGCCCGCCGCCAACAGGGACGCCTATCACGCGCTGCGCCAAAGCCAGTCGGCGATGCTGATCGAGCACGGCGCGCTCCGTGTGGTCGACGCCTGGGGCGACGACGTGCCCGACGGCGAGGTCACCGACTACCGGCGCGCGGTGAAGGCCGAGGACGGCGAGGCGATCACCTACTCCTTCATCGAATGGCCGTCGAAAGCCGCGCGCGACGCCGGCTGGGCCAAGGCCATGGCCGATCCGCGCATGGGTCCGGAGGCCGGCGCCCTGCCCTTCGACGGCAAGCGCCTGATCCACGGCGGCTTCGCCACGCTGGTGGACGCGTGAGCGGCCGCTTCCGCGCGCCTGCGGCGTAGACCAGACTGGCGGCGTCGCCTTCCGCTCGAACGGATTCGCCATGCTCCGCCAGTCTCTCGCCGGCCTCGCGCTCGCCCTCGCCTGCACGCTCCCGCCGCCCGCCGCCGCGCAGCAGCGGATCGTGGCCCCCGACGGCTGGACTCCATCCGTGAACGCGGCGACGGGAACGATCTACTTCCGATGCGAGGCGAAGGCCTGCGTTCCCGGCTCGCTCGTCAGCGCAAAGCGGCAGCCGGACGGGGCGCAGGACTCGCTGACGGCGTTCCGCGCCAATGTGGAGCAGCGCGGCGCGGCGGTGCTGCAGGCGAGCGGCGGCGCCTATCGCGCGTTCAGGATCGTGACGGTCTACGCCAAGGAGGTCGCGCCCATCCGCGCCCAGATCGCGGTCTGGGTCATCAGCCGCGCGGATGGCGGAGAGGAACCGACCGCGCTTGCGCTGGTCTCCAACGGACAGACCCGTTTCACGCTGGTCTCCACCGGAAAGGACGCCGCCACGGTGCGGAAGAACGTCGAAACGATGCTTCCCATTCCCTTCATCCTGACGACCCTGAACGACGACGCCAAGGCCCGGCGCTGACGGAGTCTCACGCCTCGTGGGCGAGGCGCCGGATCGCCGCCTCGCCGCGGAGAGAGAGCCGGTAACCCATGTCGAGGCTCTCGGTGAGGCCGAGGTTCTTGAGCTTGCGCACGTCGCGTTTGAAATCCGCCGTGGGACGGCCGAGTTCGGCGGCCAGAGCGGCCGCCCGCGTCGCGGGCCGCCGCCGGATGATGTCCAGCGTCGCGCCCGTCCAGGCTCCGCCCCGTGCGGCCCGGTCGAGTCTCGCGAGCGCGCCGGCGATGTCCGCGACCTCAGCCGCGCCAAGCGCGTCGTCAAGCCGCAGCGCGTCGCGCGGATCGGCCCCGGCGAAGCGCAGCGCGATGCGGTGGAGCGCACGGCCTTCGCCTTGGCGCAGGTCTTGAAACAGCGCCTCGCGGGAGGCGAAGCCGGCCGCCGTGGCCTCGGCGTCGTTGAGGTCGCCATCTTCGACGACGGCGACCGAGACGATCTCCACGACGCCCGATGCGGTCTTCAGGCGCGTGCCGGCCTTCACGGTCGGCCAGATCCAGCGCCGGAACGCGAGCGTCACCTCGCCGGAGGCGATGCGCTCGAGATCCGCGCGCCGGATCAGCATCCCAAGCTCAGCCGCGCAGCGCCTTCAGGGCGTCGCGGCCGGCGTATTTCGCCACCTCGCCGAGCTGCTGCTCGATGCGCAGGAGCTGGTTGTACTTGGCGAGCCGGTCGGAGCGGGCGAGCGAGCCGGTCTTGATCTGCCCGCAGTTGGTGGCCACCGCGAGGTCCGCGATGGTGGAGTCCTCGGTCTCGCCCGAACGGTGCGACATCACCGCCGTGTAGCCGGCGCGGTGGGCCATGTCGACGGCGGCCAGCGTCTCGGTCAGCGAGCCGATCTGGTTCACCTTCACCAGGATCGAGTTGGCCGTGCCCTTGCGGATGCCCTTGGACAGGCGATCCACATTGGTGACGAACAGGTCGTCGCCCACGAGCTGGCACTTGTCGCCCACGAGGTCGGTCAGCTCCTTCCAGCCGTCCCAGTCGTCCTCGGCCATGCCGTCCTCGATCGAGACGATCGGGTAGTTGCCGACCAGCTTGGCGAGGTACTTGGCCTGCTTCTCCGGCGAGCGCTTCTTATCCTCGCCTTCGTAGACGTATTCGCCGTCCTTGAAGAACTCGGTCGAGGCGCAGTCGAGCGCGATGTGGACGTCCTCGCCCGGCTTGAAGCCGGCCTTCTCGATCGCCTTCATGACGAAGTCGAGCGCGGCCTCGGCGGACGGCAGGTTCGGCGCGAAGCCGCCTTCGTCGCCCACGTTGGTGTTGTGGCCGGCGTCCTTCAGCGCCTTCTTCAGCGTGTGGAAGATCTCCGCGCCGGTGCGCAGGGCCTCCGAGAAGGTCGGCGCGCCGACCGGCATGATCATGAACTCCTGGAAGTCGATGGGGTTGTCCGCATGGGCGCCGCCGTTGACGATGTTCATCATCGGCACGGGCAGCACGCGGGCGGAGGCGCCGCCGACGTAACGGTAGAGCGGCAGGTCGGCGGCTTCCGCCGCGGCCTTGGCCACCGCCAGCGACACGCCCAGGATGGCGTTGGCGCCGAGGCGGGACTTGTTCGGCGTGCCGTCGAGCGCGATCAGCGTCTCGTCGATCTTCACCTGCTCCTCGGCGTCGAAACCGCCGATGGCGTCGAAGATCTCGCCGTTCACCGCGTCCACCGCCTTGGTGACGCCCTTGCCGAGATAGCGGCTCTTGTCGCCGTCGCGCAGCTCCATCGCCTCATGGGCGCCGGTGGAGGCGCCGGAGGGCACAGCGGCGCGGCCGGACGAGCCGTCCTCCAGCACCACGTCGACCTCGACGGTCGGATTGCCGCGGCTGTCCAGGATCTCGCGGGCGAGAATGTCGACGATGGCGGTCATGGGGACGGCGGCTCCGGTCTCGCGTTCAGGAAAGGTCGCGGCACGTCTAGCCCAAGCGCAGCTTCTCGAAAAGGTCGCGCATCGCCGCGCGCCGCATTATGCCAGAGCCGGATTTCCGAGGAGACCTCGCCTGATGACCGACCTGCAGCTCGGCCGCGCCGTCGGCCTGCCCGCCTCGCCGGACGAGGCGGAGCTGGACCGGGTGCCGAACCCCCATCCGGACGTGAACTACGTCGCCCGCTTCACCGCGCCGGAGTTCACCTCGCTCTGCCCGGTGACCGGCCAGCCGGACTTCGCCCATCTCGTGATCGACTACGTTCCCGATCTCTGGCTGGTGGAGTCCAAGTCGCTGAAGCTCTATCTGGGCGCGTTCCGCAACCACGGCGCGTTCCACGAGGACTGCACGGTGGCGATCGGCAAGCGGCTGGCGGACACGCTGAAGCCCCGCTGGCTCCGGATCGGCGGCTACTGGTACCCGCGCGGCGGCATCCCGATCGACGTGTTCTTCCAGATCGGAGAATTGCCCAAGGGCGTCTGGGCGCCCGACCAGGGCGTGGCGCCCTATCGCGGCCGGGGTTGACGCCTTTCCGGCCCGACCTCAGGCGGGCGCGGCGGCTGCGTCCGGCGTGACGACGCGCACGCCGGCCTCCTCGCAGCGGGCCGCGAACTCCGGCGGCGGCGCGCCGTCGGACAGCAGCAGGTCCACCTCGGACAGGCCGCACACCTTCACCGGCGCCTCGCGGCCGAACTTGCTTCGGTCCGCGATCACCCACGCCTCCTCCGCCTGCGCCATGGCGGCGCGGGCGAACTCGGCCTCGAACAGGTGAAAGTCGCCAAGCTCGCCGCCGCGGGTGATGCCGCCGACCGAGATCAGCGCGTAGCGCACGTGGAACTGGCGGATGAAGTCCAGCACCGCCGGTCCAAACGCCGCCGCGTCCTCGCCGCCGAGTTCGCCGCCCGCCATGAACACGCGGTTGCCGTTGCGCGCCGCCAGCCGGTGGGCGATGGGCGCCGAATGGGTGACGACCGTGAGGCGGGAGTGGTTCCCCAGCGCCTCCGCCACATAGGCGGAGGTGGTGCCGTTGTCGAGGATGAGGCTGTCGCCGTCCCGGATGCGGTCGCGGGCCAGCGCGGCGACCGCCCATTTGGACTCGTTGTTCACGGCCATGCGGCGCTGGAACGGCGGCTCCTCCACCGCCTCCGGCGCCATCACCCCGCCGTGGAACCGGAGCAGCGCGCCGGACTCGAGCATGGGCTGGATGTTGCGGCGGATGGTCTCCGTCGACACGTCGAGCCGCGCCGCCAGCTCGGTGATGCTGAGACTGCCTCGGGCGCGCACCGCCTGAAGAATGTCGGTCTGACGCTTCAGGGACATCGCCGCTCCCGAATCCTCGCCTGAACTCCACACAAATCCACGCGGACGCTAGCCCATCGGCGGCGGCGACGCGAGGTCGCCGGCTTTAAGGCCCTGTTGGCGAAGATCGGGAAATGTATTTCACATCAGGCGCCCTGTACGCGCGGGCGCGGGCGCGCTAGAGCAATGCCGCAGCGCAGCAATTCGTGTGGGTCCAATGTCCTCGCCGCTTCTGATCGCCCCGTCCATCCTCGCCTCCGACTTCTCGCGCCTGGGCGAAGAGACGCGGGACGTGGTGGCGGCCGGGGCGGACTGGGTCCATCTCGACGTGATGGACGGCCATTTCGTGCCGAACATCACCTTCGGCCCCGACGTCATCAAGCGGCTGCGGCCCTGGACCGACGCCGTGTTCGACTGCCATCTCATGATCGCGCCGGCGGACCCCTATCTCGAAGCCTTCGCCAAGGCCGGCTGCGACGTCATCTCGGTGCACGCGGAAGCCGGCCCCCATGTGGACCGCTCGCTGCAGGTGATCCGCGGCCTCGGCAAACAGGCCGGGATCGCCATCAATCCCGGCACGCCGGAGAGCGCGGTGGAGTACGTGCTCGACAAGATCGACCTCATCGTGGTGATGACGGTCAATCCGGGCTTCGGAGGCCAGGCGTTCATCCCGGCCATGGTGGAGAAGATCCGCCGGCTGAAAGCGATGGTGGCCGACCGTCCGATCCGCATCGAGATCGACGGCGGCGTGACGCCGGAGACCGCCGGCGCCTGCGTCACCGCCGGCGCGGACGTGCTGGTGGCGGGCTCCGCGGTGTTCAAGGGCGGAACGCAGGCCTACGCCGGCAACATCGCCGCCATCCGGGCGGCCGCCGACGCGGCGCTGGGCCGGATCGCCTGACATGCCGCTCGAGGCGGTGATCTTCGACGTTGACGGCACCCTCGCCGAGACGGAGGAGACCCACCGCCAGTCGCTCAACGAAACCTTCGCCGCCTTCGGCCTGCCCTGGTTCTGGGATCAGGCCACCTATCGCCGCCTGCTGCGCGTCATGGGCGGCAAGGAGCGGCTGCGCCACTTCATCGAGCACGACCGTCCGCCCATGGCGGCGCAGGCGCTGGCGCGGCTCAACGACATCCACGCCGCCAAGAACGCCCGCTACGCCGCCAAGGTGCGCGCGGGAGCCGTGCCGCTGCGCCCCGGCGTCGCGCGTCTGATCAACGAGGCGAGAGGCGCGGGGCTTCGGCTCGCCATCGCCACCACCACAAGCCTGCCCAATGTGGAGGCGCTGCTGCAGGCGACGCTCGGCGTCCGCGGACCGGACCTGTTCGACGTCATCGCGGCGGGCGATCTCGCCGCCGCGAAGAAGCCCGCGCCGGACATCTTCCTGCTGGCGCTGCGGCAGTTGCGGCTCGCCGCCGCGCAGGCGGTCGCGATCGAGGACACCGAGGAGGGACTGGCCTCCGCCAAGGCCGCGGGGCTCGCCACCCTGGTCACGCCGAGCTTCTACAGCGGGGGGCAGGATGTCTCGGCCGCGGATGCGGTGTTCGATTCGCTCGGCGAGCCGGACGCCCCCGCGCGCTGGCTGTCCGGGCGGGGGCAGGATGCGAGGCTGGTGTCGCCGGCGCTGCTGCGCGAGCTAGCGGACGCCGCCTGAGCCTCATCCGCAGCGCTTCGACGGCCGTTCATGCACCACGAAACACAGGCAACCATCCTTCTCGGCCACCGGGCTATGGGGCTCCACGCTCCGGGACAGCGCCAGATCGCCCTTTGCGTAACGGCGGTCTCCGTCCACGTAGCTGCCCCGCAGCACCAGAATGGCCTCAAGCCCCTCATGGCCGTGCTCGGGCACGATGGCGCAGGGGGCGCCCTTGAGGAAGCGGGCGTCGCACAGGCCGTCGAACGACAGGCGGCACGTCTGGAAGCCCGGCCATTCAGGACGCCAGTCGAGCGCGTCCAATCCGGCCCCCGTCAGCCGGTACAGCGCCTCCGGCAACTCCGGATCACGCTGAAGCGGCTGGCCGCGGCCGTAGTAGCCGCCGGCGTAGATCGCGGCGAGCATGTGGTCGCGCGGCGCGCGCAGAGGCTTCGGCGCCGGCATGGCCTCGATGTCGGCGCCCGCCGTGCGCTCCAGCGCGAGCACGGCGGCGCGGTTGGTTTCGGACAGCGCCAGATGCGCGTTGACCAGCGCATGGAGATGGGGCGAGAGCGCCCCGGCCGCGTAAGCCGCCAGCAGCGTCTGGGTGTCGTCCGTGTGTGGCGAAACCCGCTGTCCCACGTCCACGCCCCTTCTGAAAAGCCTTTCGACCGCCGTGCATAAACTTTCTGTGCTCTACGATAAACCGTCCCGGCGCGGATCAGCCCCGTCCAAAGAGACAAGGGCCGCGACGGCCGGTCGCTTTTCATTCGCCGCCCGGCCCTCTAACGTGCGGACCGCACAATTCACCTCATCTATTGAATGGGTTTCTTCATGCAGGTTCGCAGCGGTCTCGTCGACGCCATCGGCCGCACGCCCCTCATCCGCCTGAACCGGGCGTCCGAGGCCACGGGGTGCGAGATTCTGGGCAAGGCCGAGTTCATGAATCCCGGCCAGTCGGTCAAGGACCGCGCCGCGCTGTGGATCATCCGCGACGCCGAGAAACGCGGCGCGCTGCGGCCCGGCGGAGTGATCGTGGAAGGCACCGCCGGCAACACCGGCATCGGCCTCGCGCTGGTGGCGAACGCGCTCGGCTACCGCACCGTGATCGTGATTCCCGACACCCAGTCGGACGAGAAGAAGCAGATGCTGCGGCTCGCCGGCGCCGAGCTGGTGGAGGTTCCGGCCGTCCCCTACAAGGACCCGAACAACTATGTGAAGCTGTCCGGCCGCCTGGCCGAGGAGCTGGCGAAGACCGAAGCCAACGGCGCGATCTGGGCCAACCAGTTCGACAACGTGGCGAACCGGCAGGCGCACATCGATTCCACCGGCCCGGAGATCTGGGACGACCTCGGCGGCAAGGTCGACGGCTTCGTCTCGGCGGTGGGCACCGGCGGCACGCTGGCGGGCACGGCGATGGCGCTGAAGGAGCGCTCGAAGGCCGTGAAGGTGGCGCTGGCCGATCCGCCCGGCGCCGCGCTCTACAGCTACTATACGACGGGCGAACTGAAGGCCGAAGGGTCCTCGATCACAGAGGGCATCGGCCAGGGCCGCATCACCGCCAACCTCGAGGACGCGCCGGTCGATTTCGCCTACCAGATCCCGGACGAGGAATCGGTGCGGATCGTGTTCGACCTGCTGGAGCATGAGGGCCTGTGCCTCGGCGGCTCCACCGGCGTGAACGTCGCCGGCGCGATCCGGCTGGCGAAGGAGCTCGGGCCGGGCCACACCATCGTGACGGTTCTCTGCGACTACGGCACGCGCTATCAATCGAAGCTGTTCAACCCGGAGTTCCTGCGCTCCAAGGAGCTGCCGGTTCCCACATGGCTCGAACGGCCGGGAACGGTCGATCTGAACAGGGTGCTGCTGTGACCAATCCCAATCTGGTCTCCACCGCATGGCTCGCCGAGCGTCTGGGCGATCCGGACGTCATCCCCGTGGACGGCTCGTGGTATCTGCCGGGCGCGAACCGCGACGGCGCGGTGGAGTTCCTCAGCGCGCACATCCCCGGCGCGGTCTATTTCGACATCAACGGGATCGCGGACCTCTCCACCGACCTGCCGCACATGCTGCCCTCCCCCGAGGTGTTCGCGGAGGCCGTGGGCAAGCTCGGGATCGGCGACGGCGCCACCGTGGTCGCCTATGACGGCGCCGGCCTGTTCGCCGCCGCCCGCGTCTGGTGGACCTTCAAGGTCTTCGGCGTGAAGAACGTCCATGTGCTGGACGGCGGCCTGCCGAAATGGAGCGCCGAAGGCCGTCCGCTCGACGCCGGCCACGCCACCCGCGCCGCCACGACCTTCACGCCCCGCTTCGACGAAAGCGCCGTGCGCGACGCGGATCAGGTCGCGGCGGGCCTCGAGGCCGGCGCGTTCCAGGTGGTGGACGCCCGCCCCGCCGCCCGCTTCCGGGGCGAGGTGCCCGAGCCCCGGCCGGGGCTTGCGAGCGGCCACATCCCCGGCTCGCGCAACGTGCCGTTCGACCAGATCGTGAAGAACGGCCGGCTGGCGGACGAGGCGGAGCTGCGCGCGGCGTTCGAGGCCGCCGGCGTGGACGTCTCCGGCCCCGTCGTCACCACCTGCGGCTCCGGCGTCTCCGCCGCGATCCTCGCGCTCGCGCTGGAAGGCGCCGGCGGCAGGGCCGAAGGCCTCTATGACGGCTCCTGGGCCGAATGGGGCGCGGGTCAGAGGCCCGTGGCGACGGGTCCGGCGAAAAGCTGAACGGGTCTTTCCCTGCGCCGCGCTTGATCTGGCGACTGCGTTTCTTCAGGCGCAGGCGGTTCTGACGGCGGAGGGATGAAGGTGGCGCTCCAGCCGCGCGCTCACCCGCCCGTCGTCTGCGGAGGCTTAGGCTGGAACGGCTTCATGCCCTCGCGCGCCAGTTCGTCGGCGCGCTCGTTCTCCGGGTGGCCCGCATGGCTCTTCACCCAGCGCCAGTCGATGGCGTGGACCTTGAGCAGCGCGTCCAGCCGCTCCCACAGGTCCTGATTCTTCACCGGCTTCTTGTCGGCGGTGCGCCAGCCGTTGCGCTTCCAGCCGTGGATCCACTTGGTCACGCCGTCGCGCAGGTACTGGCTGTCGGTGTGGAGCACCACCGCGCAGGGCCGCGTCAGCGCCTCCAGCGCAGCGATCGCGGCGGTCAGCTCCATGCGGTTGTTGGTGGTGGGAGCCTCGCCGCCTTTCAGCTCCTTCTCGACCGCGCCCTTGCGCAGGATCGCGCCCCAGCCGCCGGGGCCGGGATTTCCCGAGCAGGCGCCGTCGGTGAAGATCTCCACCACGTTCGGGTCCGTCACCGCGGGTGGCTGCGGCGCCGCCGCCTCGGGCAGCGACCGCTTCACCCGCGGACCCCTGGACACCGGGCTCACGGCGCCGTCCAGCCGTAAGCCGCCACGCTCTCCGCCTGCTGGTGGAAGCGCAGCTTCGCCAGATACTCCAACGGATCGAGCTTCTGCACCATGGCGCCGGGCGGCGTGTCGAGCCAGTCCACCAGCCGGGTGAGCAGGAAGCGGATGGCCGCGCCGCGGGCGAGCGTCGGGAACGCAGCGATCTCCGCCTCCGAAAGCGGCCGCGCGGCGTGATAGGCGGCGAGCAGCGCCGCGCCCTTCGCCGGATCGTAGCCGCCGTCCGGATCGAAGCACCAGGCGTTCAGGCAGATGGCGAGGTCGTAGGCGTAGGCGTCGTCGCAGGCGAAGTAGAAGTCGATCAGGCCCGACAGCCGGTCACCCAGGAAGAACACGTTGTTGGGGAACAGATCGGCGTGGATGACGCCCGACGGCAGGTCGAGGCCGGCGAAGGCCGGCGCGAGATGGTCCAGTTCCTGGGCGATCAGGGCGTCGAGGCCCGGCGTCACCGCGTCGCTGCGGCCGCGGGCGGTGGCGGCGAGCGCCAGCCAGCCGTCCACCGAGAGCGCGTTCGGCCGCTTGAGCGGAAAGCCCCGGCCCGCCTCGTGCAGCGCCGCCAGCGCATGGCCGAGTTCGGCGCAATGCTCCGGCGTGGGCCGCCGCACCCACACGCCGTCGAGGAAGGTGACCATGGCCGCCGGCCGGCCGCACAGCTCCTTCAGCACGGAGCCGTCGCGCGCCTTCACCGGCTGCGGGCAGGTGAGCCCCCGCGCCGACAGATGCTCCAGCAGGCCGAGGAAGAACGGCAGGTCGCCCCGCTCCACACGCTTCTCGTACAGCGTCAGGATGAAGCGGTCCGTTGTGGTGACGAGCAGGTAGTTGGAGTTCTCGACCCCCTCGGCGATGCCCTTGAACGACACCGCCTCGCCCACGTCATAGGCGGCGAGAAACGCGGCGAGGTCTTCGTCGGGCACTTCGGTGTAGACGGCCATGGGGCACTCGGATCGACAGGCGGAAGCCGCTCTCCTACGGCGTCGGGTGCGCCGCCGCAACGTCTGACGCCGTCAGGCCGCCGGCGGGCGCAACTCGCGCGGGAGCGGGAAGAACACGCTCTCGTCCGCCGTGGTCACGGTCTCGACCCGCACCTCGTAGCGGGCGGCGAAGGCGTCGATGATCTCCTCCACCAGCACCTCCGGCGCGGAGGCGCCGGCGGTGACCCCGAGGGTCCCGAGGCCGGAAAACTCCGCCCAGTCGATGTCGGCGGCGCGCTGCACCAGCCGCGACACCGGGCAGCCCGCCCGCTCCGCCACTTCGCGCAGCCGCTGGGAGTTGGACGAGTTTGGAGCGCCCACCACCACCAGCGCGTCGCAGTCGGGCGCCACCCGCTTCACCGCCTCCTGCCGGTTGGTGGTGGCGTAGCAGATGTCCTCCTTGTGCGGCCCGTGGATGCCGGGGAAGCGGCTTTTGAGCGCCGCCACCACGCCCGCGGTGTCGTCCACCGACAGCGTGGTCTGTGTGACATAGGCGAGCTCCGCGCCCTCAGGGGGATTAAGCCCCGGCACGTCGGCCTCGGTCTCCACCAACAGCACGGCGCCATCGGGAAGCTGGCCCATGGTGCCCACCACCTCCGGGTGGCCCGCATGGCCGATCAGCAGCACCATGCGGCCGCGCTTGTGGTGGATCTCCGCCTCGCGATGCACCTTGGTGACCAGCGGACAGGTGGCGTCGATGGCGAACAGGTTGCGCAGCCGCGCCGCCGCCGGAACGGATTTCGCCACCCCGTGGGCGGAGAACACCACCGGCGCGTCGCCGTCCGGCACCTCGTCGAGCTCGTCCACGAACACGGCGCCCTTGCGCTTCAGTTCGTCCACCACGAAGCGGTTGTGGACGATCTCGTGCCGCACGTAGACCGGCGGCCCGAACCGCTGCAGCGCCGCCTCCACCACGTCGATGGCGCGCACCACGCCGGCGCAGAAGCCGCGCGGCGCGCACAACAGGATGCGAAGGGGGGGCTTGGCGTCGCTCATGGCGCCGGACATCCTCGGACAGAACAGGCGGAGCCCGCGCCGGGGCGCGCAGCCGTCCGCCCGGAGATGGGCCCCGGCCGCGCGGGGTGTCAAGGCGCGGTCGCGCTTTCGTCCGAACCTGCGCCTTGCTATAAAACGGCGGCGCGGGGGCTTTCCGGCCTGCGCACGGGTGGCGTTCAGTTCGGGGATGAGCCTATGCGATACGGCGGCGCGCGGCGGACGGCCTTGGGCGCTCTCCTTCTGGCGGCTCTCGCCGGATGCAGCAGCATCGGCGGCGATCAGGCGGAAACCGCGGCGCAGGCCCCCGCGGCGGCGGCTCCTGCAGGGCAGGAGCCGGGCTTCGAGAGCCTGATCAAGCGCAACTGCCCGCAGATCGAGATTCTTCAGGGCGCCGAGTCCTATCGCGTCTACGGGACGCCGAACTCCAACGACCCGTTCGACATCCGCTATCAGGCCAACATCGCCGACACCGCGCGGGAGTGCTCGCTGCTGGGCGTGGAGGCCGCCATCCGCATCGGCGTCACCGGCCGGCTCATCGTGGGGCCGAAGGGCGCCCCCGGCTCGGTGCGCCTGCCGCTGCGCATCGCGGTGCTCGACGAGAAGGGAACTCCGGTCTACTCGCGGATCCACCCCATCACGGTCGCCATCCCCGCCGGCCAGCAGCACGCCGACTTCCCCCACATCGAGGACGGCGTGGTGGTGCCGATCCCGGCCAACCGCTTCATCGGCTGGAAGATCGTGATCGGCTACGATCCGAAGGGCGCGCTCTGAGCGGGGAAGCGGCCAACGGAGCCCCCGTCGCCCCGGCGCGTAAGACCGGCCGCGGCCTGAAGCGCAGGCGCGGGTTCGCGTGGCGGCTGCAGAACCGGCTGGAGGCGATCGGCGTGGCGATCGTCGCGGGCAGCTGCAGGCTGCTGGGCGTGGACGCCGCCTCCGCGTTCTACGGCTGGGTCTGGCGCACGCTCGCGCCGTTCAACCGCCGCCACGCCCGCGCGCTCGAGAATCTCACGCACGCCTTTCCGGACAAGACCGAGGCCGAGCGCAGGGCCATCGCCCTCGGCGCCTGGGAGAACCTCGGCCGGGTGATGGCGGAGGGGTTCCTGCTGGATCGGCTGGCGGCGGACGCCTCCCGCTTCGAGGACCACGCCATAGCGGATTTCGCGGCGCTGAAGGGCGACGGGCGCGGGCTGGTCGTGGTCTCGGCCCATTTCGGCAACTGGGAGTTCGGCGCCGAAGGCGTCCGCCGCTCGGGCTTCCGGCCGGCGGGCATCTACAAGGCCCTGCGCAATCCGATCGTGGACGCCATGCTGCGCCACATCCGCATCGGCTTCTACCCCGGCGGCCTGCTGCCGCGAGGCGCCGACGCCCCCCGCCGGCTGATCAGCCATGTGCGGGGCGGCGGAGCCATGGTCATCCTGGCCGACCTGCGCGACGGCGGCGGCGTGGACGTGCCCTTCTTCGGACGGCCCGCCCGCTCCACGCCGTTTCCGGCGCTGGTGGCGCGGCTGCTCGGCGCGCCGCTGATGGCCGGGCGGGTGACGCGCCTCAAGGGCGCGCGGTTCCGCCTCGACTGCGAGCCCATCGAGGTGCCCCGCACGAACGACCGCGACGCGGACGTGCGAGCCGCCACCGAAGCCATGATGGCGGTGTTCGAGCGCTGGATCCGCGAGACGCCCGAGCAGTGGATGTGGGGCATGCGCCGCTGGCGCTGACCGCGGCTGCGAAGGCTTCCGACGAAAGCCGCGTTGCGCCGCAGCGAAGCCGGGACGAAGGTGCCGCCACCCTCCGCTTCGCCTGTTCTTGTCAACGAAAGGTCCGCCGATGATCGTCCCGAGCGCGTTCTATCGTCCTCTTGCGCTCGGCGCGCCCGCGCCGCTGCGCGAGCAGCCGGTGAAGGTGGAGCGCATGATCCACTTCGTGCCGCCGCATGTGGAGAAGATCCGCGCCCGCGTGGGCGATCTCGCCAAGCAGGTGGACGTGGTGCTCGGCAACCTCGAGGACGCGGTGCCGGCGGACGCCAAGGAAGCCGCCCGCTCCGGCTTCATCGAGATGGCCAAGGCCAACGACTTCGGCCAGACCGGCCTCTGGATCCGCATGAACGCCCTCGACAGCCCGTGGGCGCTGGACGACGTGATCGAGATCGTCGGCGCGGTCGGCGACAAGCTCGACGTCATCATGCTGCCGAAGGTCGAGGGCGCCTGGGACATCCACTATCTCGACCGCCTGCTGGCGCAGCTCGAGGCGCGCCACAAGCTGGCCCGGCCGATCCAGATCCACGCCATTCTGGAGACCGCGCAAGGGGTGATGAACGTGGAGGAGATCGCCCGCTCCTCGCCCCGCATGCACGGCATGAGCCTCGGGCCGGCCGACCTCGCCGCCTCCCGCCGCATGAAGACCACCCGCGTGGGCGGCGGCCATCCGGGCTACGGCGTTCTGACCGACAAGGACGGCGACGCCGCCCGCGCCTTCTACCAGCAGGACTTGTGGCACTACACCATCGCCAAGATGGTGGACGCCTGCGCCGCCAACGACATCAAGCCGTTCTATGGCCCGTTCGGCGACTTCTCCGATCTGGAGGCCTGCGAGGCCCAGTTCCGCAACTCGTTCCTGCTCGGCTGCGTCGGCGCCTGGACGCTGCATCCGACCCAGGTCGAGATCGCCAAGCGGGTGTTCTCTCCGGACGTGGAGGAGGTGAAGTTCGCCAAGCGCATCGTGGACGCCATGCCCGACGGCACCGGCGCGGTGATGCTCGACGGCAAGATGCAGGACGACGCCACCTGGAAGCAGGCCAAGGTGATCGTCGACCTGGCGAAGCAGATCGCCGATCGCGAGCCCACGCTCGCCGCCGCCTACGGGCTCTGACGGCGTTATCTGTCAGGTCCTCCTCGCGTCATGCCCGAGCGTGTCTCGGGCATCCAGGACTTGAACGCTCAAAAGTCCGCTCGGCGAAACGTCGTGGACACCCGGCTTCGCCGGGCATGACGGTCGTTTAAGTCGCGCGTTGCGGCAATTTCCAGACAGGCTTCAAGGCCGGGGCGACCAAGCCGAAACCCACGATCCGCGCGTCCGAGGCGACGTCGCGGATCGGCCTCCGCCTCGCCGGCGTCACAATGCCGTCGCATCGGATTGACTTGCGCGCCGGGCTTTGGCTTGGTCGCGCGCCCGAAACGTATCCGGCGACGGTCCAACCGCAGATGTCGCGAGCCCCGCTCCGCAACGCCAAGTTCCGCATCGGCGACGTGGTCCGCCACCGCGTCTATCCGTTCCGCGGCGTGATCTACGACGTCGACCCCACCTTCTCGAACACCGAGGACTGGTGGCGCTCGATCCCCGAGGACGTGCGCCCGGACAGGGACCAGCCGTTCTACCACCTGCTGGCCGAGAACGCGGAGACGGAATACGTCGCCTATGTCTCGGAGCAGAACCTGCTGCCCGACGACAGCGGCGAGCCGCTGCGCCACCCTCAGGTGGAGGCCATGTTCGAGCGCACCGACGACGGCGCCTACAAGGTCCGCAACGACGTGCGGCACTGACGGCGGAACGCCGTTCGTCCCGACATGACAAAGCGCCGGACGCTCACGCGTTCCGGCGTTTTGTCATGAATGACCGAGAGGCGGCGCGAACCCTTCTCCGCGCCGCCCTCGATCGGCTTACTGGCCCTGAGCGGGCGCGGGGGCCGCGGCGGGCGCCTGCGCGCCGCCCTGCATCTGCAGCTTGTCGCGCATCTCCTGCGCCTTCTTGTTCAGCTCCTCGTTGGCCTTCTCGCGCTCGGCCTCGACCACCTTCGGATCGAGCGCCGGACCGTCATAGGCCTTGGTGAAGCCGGAGAGGCTCACGGGGAAGTTCACCGTCTTGGCCTGCTGGTTCATGGCCTGCAGCACGAGGTTGTTGCCCTTCTTCAGATTGTTGAAGAAGGCGTCGTTGACCTCGATCTCGGCGTAGCAGGCGTTCGGGAAGCAGATGGAGTACTTGCCGTTGGCGGGCGCGTTCTGGTCCACCGCCACGCGCACGCCGGGCTGGATCAGCAGGCCGGGCGGCACGGCGGCGAGGAAGAAGCGCTTGTTCTCGCCTGTGATCTGGCGGATGGCGATCGAGGCCACGGTCTGGCCGGTGTCGGCCTTCACGTCGCGGGAGGTGAGGCACACCTCCTTCTTGGCCTGCGGATCGGTGTTGCAGATCTTCACCCAGTTCGGCTGCGGCGCCGCGGCGGGCGCGGCGGACATCGGGCCGGGGCCGGCCGGCTTCTCCGCCGCCGGGGCCGGCGCCTTCTTCTCCTGCGCGGCCGCCGGGAGCGCGGCGCCGATCGAAAGGACGGCGGCGAGGATGGCGAGGCGCGAGTGGCTACCCATAATCATGCGGCATTTCCTTCCTGTCGTGTGGGACGACCGGCTTCGCAACGGCCGCCGCGCTGACCGCGGAACACGTCGCGCGCAAGCGCGGAGCCGAGCGTCTCGTTACTCGGCGCGACCGCTGTCTGTCGAGCAAATACGGCGAGAGAGTGACCGCTTATCCTGCGGCGCGCCAAAGGGTCGAGGCGCAGGCCTGTGGTAGTCTCTTCTTAACGAAGCGGACGAATCACGACCCGGAGCCGAATGATCAAGCCGAGACGCACCCGGTCCGGCGCCGTGCGGGGCGCGACGCCTTTGCGCCGCGCGTTCGGAGCGGCGCTCGCCATCGGCGCTCTCGCGCTCGCGGCGCCGGCCGCGGCGACGCCGGCCCACGGGATCGCCATGCACGGCGCGCCGGCGCTGCCGCAGGATTTCATCAGCCTGCCCTACGCGCGGCCCGATGCGCCGAAGGGCGGCCGCGTCACCTACGGCTGGCTCGGCGGCTTCGACACCCTGAACCCTTACGCCTATCGCGGCGTGCAGGCGCAGGGGCTGCGCGGCGCGGTTTACGAGAGCCTGCTCGCCCGCTCCTTCGACGAGCCGTTCACGCTCTATGGGCTGGTGGCCGAAAGCGTGGAGACGCCGGACGACCGCAGCTGGGTGACGTTCCGGCTGAACCCCAGGGCGCGCTTCTCGGACGGCGAGCCGATCACGGCCGAGGACGTGCTGTTCACTTTCCAGCTTCTGAAGGAGCACGGACATCCGTCCTACCGCTCCAACTACCGCCGGGTGAAAGCCGCCGCCGCCGAGGGCGAGCGCGCGGTGCGCTTTGACCTGGCGGACTCCGAGGATCGCGAACTGCCGCTGATTCTCGGCCTGATGCCGGTGCTCCCCGCCCATGCGATCGACCCGAAGACCTTCGAGGACACCACGCTGAAGCCGATCGTCGGCTCCGGCCCCTACGTCATCAGCGCGCTGGAGCCGGGACGCTCGCTGACGCTGCGCCGCGACCCCGACTACTGGGGCGCGGAGCTTCCCGTGAACCGCGGCCTGAACAACTTCGACGAGATCCGCTACGACTACTATCGGGACTCCAACACCATGTTCGAGGCCTTCAAGAAGGGGCTGATCGACGTCCTGCCCGAGAGCGACCCGATCCGCTGGACCACCGGCTACGACTTCCCCGCCGTCCGCCGCGGCGAGGTGGCTCTGGACCGTTTCGTCTCCGGCCGCCCCTGGGGGATGGACGGGCTGGTGTTCAACACCCGCAAGCCGGTGTTCGCGGACGTGCGGGTGCGCGAGGCGCTGAGCCTGCTGTTCGATTACGAATGGATGGACCGCAACCTCTACGGCGGCGCCACCGAACGCACCCGCAGCTACTTCGAAGGCTCCCACCTCGCCTCGACCGGCCGCCCGGCCGACGAGAAGGAGCGCGCGCTGCTGGCGCCCTTCCCGGGCGTGGTGCGCGACGACGTGATGGCGGGGACGTGGCGGCCGGGGTCCACCGACGGATCAGGTCGCGATCGGGAGCAGTTGCGCAGGGCGCTCGACCTGCTGGCCGAGGCCGGGTGGCGCGTCCAGAACGGCGAACTGCGGCGCGACGGCTCCGGCGAGCCGTTCCGGTTCGAAATTCTGGTCAAGGAGAAGGAGCAGGAGCGGCTCGCTCTCGCCTATGCGCGCGGGCTCGAGCGCGCCGGCGTGCGCGCGACCGTGCGGCTTGCGGATTCGACCCAGCACTTCCGGCGTCTGCAGACCTACGACTTCGACATGATCCAGTACAAATGGCTCACCAGCCTGTCGCCGGGCGTCGAGCAGAAGAAATACTGGAGCGTGGCGGCCGCCGACACGCCCGGCGAGCGCAACTACATGGGCGTGAAGCAGCCGGCGGTGGACGCCATGATCGCCGCGCTGCTGTCCGAGCGCGAGCCTGCGGATTTCGAATCCGCGGTGCGCGCGCTCGACCGGGTGCTGCTGTCCGGCTTCTACGTGGTTCCGCTGTTCCACCCGAAGGAGCAGTGGGTCGCGCGCTGGACCGCCGTGCAGCGGCCCGAGACCACGCCGCTTTACGGCCCTGCGCCCGAGACCTGGTGGCGCGACGCGCCCGCACGCTGATTCCCGAAGGAGCCTCCGGCCCATGCGCCTCGCGCCCGCCTCCCACGCCGCCCTCGTCAATCCCGTCGCCGGGGTGTCGACGCTCGACGAGGTGCTGACCCACAACGCCCAGCGCGATCCGGACGGGCTGGCGCTGGTGGACGCGCGGCTGCCGTTCGAGGGCACATGGCGCGAGACCGACCGGGCGGTCTCCGCGCTCGCGGCCGCCTTCGCCGGCTGGCGGCTGAAGCCCGACGCGGTGGTGGGCGTGCAGCTTGGCTCGTCGTTCGAATCCGCGCTCGTCTGCCTGGCGCTGTGGCGGGCCGGGCTGACGGCGGCGCTGCTGCCGCTCGCCTGGCGGCGGCGGGAAATCACGGCGGCCCTCGCCGCCGTGGGCGCGGAGGCGGTGGTGGTCCGCACCCAAGCGGCCGGCGGGCGCCCGGCGGAATCAGTCTGCGAGGCGGCGGTCGATCTGGAGCGGCTGCGGTTCATCGGCGTGTTCGGCGCGGACGAGCCTGACGGCGCCACGCCGCTCGACGAGGTCCTGGAGCAGCACGCCGGACGTTTCGCGCGCGCCGACCGCCCCATGGACGCGGCCGACCATGTGGCCGTCATCACCTTCGACGCCGGCGCGGTCCCCGTGCCTCGCAGCCACAACGAGCTGGTGGCGCTCGGCCTTGCGCCCGTGCTGGCCGCCAGGCTCACAGGCGCCGACCGGCTGTTCTCCACGCTCGATTTCGCCGGCCTGCCCGGTCTCGCCTGCGGCTTCACGCCGTGGATCGTGACGCGCTGCGCCGCCGCCTTCCACCAGCCGTCGAGCACCGAAGCCTTCGCCGAGGCCGCGCGGCGGCTGCAGGCGACGCTGCTGGTCGCGCCCGGCGCCGCCCTTCCCCGTCTCGTGAAGGATGGCGCGCTGAAGGGCGTGACGCTGACCGCCGCGATCGCCGCATGGCGCGCCCCCGACCCGCGCTCGAGCGCGGCGCAGCCGGCGGCGGCCGCGCCTTTGTTCGTGGACGCGATCGCCTTCGGCGAGCTCGGCCTCGTGGCGACGGAGCGCCCGGGCCACGGCCGCCCCGCGCCGCTCGCGCTCGGCGCCATAGCCCCTGAAGGGCTCGACGCGCTGATCGAGACCAGGGTCGCCGAGGACGGCCGGCTTGGCGTGCGCGGCCCCGCCTGCCCCTCCGCGGCCTTTCCGGTGGAGACGGGCTCCGCGCTCGCCTTCGGCGCCGAGGGCTGGCTCGACACCGGCCTTGTGGGGCTCGCGGATCACGCCGCCGGCCGCCTCGCGCTCGGCGGCCGGCGCGGCGTGCTGCAGGCGGGCGGGCTGTCGGTGCTGAAGGCGGAGGCCCAGCGCGCGCTGGCCGCCGTGGGCCTGACCGGCGCGCTCGACGCCCAGAGCGACGCGGACCTCGGGTCCCGGCTGCGGCTCACCCTGCATGCGCCCTCGGAGCGCGCCACGGACGTGGCCGCGCGCCTGGAGACGGAGGGCTTCGGCCCGGCCTTCACGCCGACGATCGCGGCCCCGGAGGCCTCGCGCGGAGCGGCCTGACGCCGCGCGGGTTTCGGCGGGGGCCCGGCGCCCTTATATGGGCGGGACACACATCCCCTTTCGGAGCGCCGAACCGCCGTGGCCCAGCCGCTCGTCATCGACCTTTACGCCGATCCCGTCTGTCCCTGGTGCTGGCTCGGCAAGCGCCGGCTGGAGGCCGCCCTCGCCGCGCGGCCCGACGTGGAGGCGACGCTCCGCGTGCAGCCGTTCCTGCTCGATCCCTCCACGCCGCCGGAGGGGTTCGAGCGCGCGGCGTATCTTGAAGCCAAGTTCGAGGACCCAGAGCGCCTGCGCGCCGCGCAGGACCAGTTGACGGCGCTTGGCCGCGACGAGGGCATCGCCTACCTGTTCGCCGAGATCGAGCGCTATCCGAGCACGGTGGACGCCCATCGGGCGCTGCTGTGGGCGGCGGAGGAAGGCCCGCTGGCGCAGAGCGCGCTGCTGGAGCGGCTGTTCGAGGCCTATTTCACCGAAGGCGAGGACATCTCCGACCACGCGGTGATCGGCCGCGCGGCGGAGGACGCAGGGCTTGACGCCGACACGCTGCTGGAGCGGCTGGAGACCGACGACGACGTGGACATGGTCCGCGACGCCGCCGAGAGGGCGCGGGCCATCGGCGTCACCGGCGTGCCCTGCTTCATCTTCCAGGAAAAGCTGGTGGTGATGGGCGCGCACCCGCCGGAGGTGCTGGTGGAGGCCATCGACCGCGCGCTCGGCGACGAGGACGACGCGGAGGCGTGAGCCCCGCCTCCGCGCGCCGGTGTCTTACGGGAACAGCGCGAGCTGGCCGAGACCTTCGGTCTCGTCGAAGCCGGCGACGAGGTTCATGTTCTGCACCGCCTGCCCCGAAGCGCCCTTGACCAGATTGTCGAGGGTGGAGAGCACGATGGCGCGATCGGGGCGCCGGTCGGGCGCCACGCCGAGCTGGACCCGGTTGGAGCCGCGCACATGGCGCGACTGGGGCGCGCGGCCGAACGGCAGCACGGAGACGAACGGCTCGCCGCCATAGGTCTTGGCGAGCGTGGCGTGCAGGTCCTCCGCCGTCGCGCCGCCCGCGAGCGTCACCGTGATGGTGGCGTAGATGCCCCGGTTCTGGGGCAGCAGCAGCGGCGTGAAGGTGGCGCGCGCCGGCTTGCCCGCCGCCCGGTCGAACTCCTGATCGAGCTCGGCGGTGTGGCGGTGGCGGCCGACGCCGTAAGCGTGCGTCCCTTCCGAGACCTCGGAGAACAGCATCTCCTCCTTGGCCGCGCGGCCGGCGCCGGACATGCCGGTGGCGGACACCACCACGATCCCGTCCGGGTCGATCTGCCCGGCGCGCAGCAGCGGGACCAGCGGCAGGATGGAGGTGGTGGAGTGGCAGCCGGGATTGGCCACCAGCCGCGCCGCCCTGATCGCCTCGCGGTTCAGCTCCACGAGGCCGAACGCCGCCTCCTCCTGCAGCTTCAGCGCCTGATGGGCGTGGCCGTACCACTCGGCGTAGGCGGCGGGGTCCTGCAGCCGGAAGTCGGCCGAAAGGTCGACCACCTTCAGCGACGGTTTCCGCGCGAACAGGTCGGCGATCACGGTCTGGGTGGTGCCGTGGGGCAGCGCGCAGAACACCAGATCGACCGCGTCGAGGTCGACCTCGGCGATGGTGACGAGCTTCGGCAGGTCGAGCCCGTAGAACTGGGGGAACACGTCGGCCATGGACTGCCCGGCCTTGCGGTCCGCGGTCAGCGCCCGGATCGCCACGCGCGGGTGGCGCAGCAGCAGGCGCACGAGCTCCGAGCCCGTGTAGCCGGAGGCGCCGAGAATCGCGACGTTGAGCGGGGCGGTCATCGTTCAGTCCTTCAGGTCGGTCGGGCGCAGGGCCAAGGCCCTGCGCGGAAAGCCATAGCGCCTTGGCGATACGCTGTCCCAGGCGTCAGTTTCGTGACGGCGTGTTTCGACGCCCTCAGATCTCCACCACCACCCGGCCGCGCACCTTGCCTTCGACGATGCTCTTCGCCGTGTCGACGATGTCGCCGAACCCGATGACGCGGGTGATGGCCTTCAGCTTCTCGCGGTCGAGGTCCTGCGCGAGGCGGGCCCAGGCCTCGATCCGCAGCGGCTTCGGCACCGTGACGCTGTTGATGCCGAGCAGCGACACGCCGCGCAGGATGAACGGCGCGACGGAGGCCGGCAGGTCCATGCCGGCGGCGAGGCCGCAGGCGGCCACCGCGCCGCCGGATTTGGTCTGCGCCAGCACGTTCGCGAGCGGCACCGAGCCCACGCTGTCCACGGCGCCCGCCCAGATCTCCTTCTGCAGCGGCTTGCCCGGATGGCGCAGCTCCTCGCGCGGCAGGATGCGGGCCGCGCCGAGATCGCGCAGATAGCCCGCCTCCTCCTCGCGGCCGGTGGAGGCCACCACCTCGTAGCCGAGCTTGGCCAGCAGCGCGACGGCGACCGAGCCCACGCCGCCCGCCGCGCCGGTGACGATCACCGGGCCGGACGCCGGCAGCACGCCGTGCCGCTCCAGCGCCATCACGCAGAGCATGGCGGTGTAGCCGGCGGTGCCCACCGCCATGGATTCGGCCGGGGTCAGCCCCTCCGGCAGCGGCACGAGATATTCGGCCGGCACCCGCGCGATCTCGGCGTAGCCGCCGAGATGGGTCTCGCCCACGCCCCAGCCGTTCAGCACCACCTTGTCGCCGGGGGCGAATTCAGGACTGTCCGAGGCGATCACCTCGCCCGCGAAATCGATGCCGGGGATCATGGGAAAGCGCCGCACCACAGGCGACTTGCCGGTGATGGCGAGGCCGTCCTTGTAGTTCACGGTGGAGTGCGACACCCGCACCGTCACGTCGCCGGGCATCAGGTCCGCCTCGTCGAAATCGACGGTGGAGATCGTCTGCCCCGCGTCGCCCTTGTCGATGCGCAGCGCCTTGAAGGTGGACATGACGGCTCCTCGTGCGGGAAATCTGTGGCTTCGCGTAGATAGAGGGGCGGCGGCGGTTCGTCACCCCGCGCGCCCCGAACTCATTCGGCCGGCGCCAGCGCGCCCCGCGCCACCGGCCGCTCGCGGATCGGGAGATTCACCAGCCCGGACATGAGGCTGAGTCCGATCGCGATCCACCACACCACGTCGTAGCTGCCGTCGCGCTCGAACAGCAGGCCGCCGAGCCAGACGCCGAAGAACGAGCCTACCTGGTGGGAGAAGAACACGAAGCCGTAGAGCATGGTCAGGTAGCGCACGCCGAAAAGGGTGGCGACGATGCCGGAGGTGGGCGGCACGGTGGAGAGCCACAGCAGCCCGATGCCGGCGCCGAACAGAAGCGAGCTCGCGGGCGTCACCGGCAGCAGCACGAAGGCCGCGATCAGGCCGGCGCGGGCGAAATAGATCGCGGAGAGCAGCAGGCGCTTCGGCATCCGCCCCATGAGCACGCCCGAGGCCAGCGAGCCGACGATGTTGGCGAGCCCGATCAGCGCCAGCGTCCAGCCTCCCACCGCCGCCGGCACGCCCTTGTCCAGCAGGTAGGGCGGCAGATGGGCGGTGATGAAGGCGAGATGGAAGCCGCAGGTGAAGAAGCCCGTCACCAGCAGCCAGTAGCTTGGGGTGGAGAAGGCTTCCCGGAGCGCGCCGAGCACGGTGTCCGGCCCGTCGGCGCGGCTCGCCCCGGCCGCGTCGGAGCGCGGGGTGGCGAGCGCCAGCGACAGCGGGACCACCAGCAGCATTAGGGCGGCGAAGACGAGCACGGTCGCCTCCCAGCCGTAGCCCCGCACCAGCGCCGAGGCGAAGGGCGAGAACACGAACTGCCCGAACGACCCCGCCGCCGTGCCGAGCCCGAAGCCGATGTTGCGCCACTCGGCCGGCAGCAGCTTGCCGAAGGCGCCCAGCACCAGAGAGAACGAGGCGCCCGCCAGTCCAAAGCCGATCAGCGCGCCGGCGCTTAAGTGCATGGCGAGCGGATCGGTGGAGAACGGCATCAGCGCGAGGCCCGCCGCATAAAGCAGGCCGCCCGCCATCAGCACCCGCGTCGCGCCGAACCGGTCGGCGATCGCGCCCGCGAACGGCTGGCCCACGCCCCACAGCAGGTTCTGGATGGCGAAGGACATGGCGAACACGTCCCGGCCCCAGCCGTGGCTGTCCGAGATCGGCGTCAGCAGCAGGCCCACCGCCGAGCGCGGCCCGAAGGTCAGCGCCGCGATGGCGCAGCCGCACAGGATGACGATCAGCGGCGACCGGACGGAGGAGGACATGGCGCGGCCCTGCGGCGGGGGAGAAGACGGAGCGGCACCCTACGCCCGACGGTCGCTCCAGCCTCATGAAACTCCATGATGCGAACGATCGCGGCCGCTGATGGCGCGGCGCGGAGGCTCTTACGATCCTGATGGGATCGGACCTTAACGCGCGTCGTCATGCCCGCCATTCGGCGGGCATGACGCGAGGTGTTTCGCGCGCCTCCCGTTCCCCGCCGAAGGCTCACGCCTTCTTCAGGAACTCCGTCCGGAGCACCAGCCCCTTCATCTTAGGCGCGTTGCATTCGATCTCGGCCGGATCGCCGGTGAGGCGGATGCCCTTGATCAGCGTGCCGCGCTTCAGCACCGCGGAGGTGCCCTTGACCTTGAGGTCCTTGATCACCGTGACGGAGTCGCCGTCCGCCAGCAGGGCGCCGTTGCTGTCCCGAACCTCATCCATGACGCATTCTCCGAGTCGCTGACGTTAAATAGCCAGCGCCTTCTCGAACACGGTCAGGCCCGTAAGGCAATCCTCCATGGCGCGCCGGGCGCGCGGGCGCGGGCAATCAAGCGCTTTCGCCACCGTCTCCAGCCGGTGGTTCGGCAGGTCCTTCACCCGCGACTGGGCGAAGCGCATGGCGCACACCGTCTCGGCCGGGGCGGTGAGCCCCGCCCGCTCCGCCTCCGCCAGCAGGAAGGCGTGGTCGAACGGGATGTTGTAGGCCACCAGCGGCGCCGGTCCGACGAAGACGAAGAACCGCTCCAGCGCGTCCTTCGGCTCGGGCGCGTCCACGAAGGCGGCGTCGTCGAGGCCGGTCATGGCGCGCACGAAGGCTGGAATCGCCCGGTCCGGCTTCATCAGCGTCTGGAAGGTCGCGAGTTCGCCGCTGGCGCGATCGAAGCGGAGCGCGGCGATCTCGATCACCCGGTCCCGTTTCGGCGTCAGGCCGGTGGTCTCGAGGTCGAAGAAGACATAGGGCGTCTCGCCGGCGGCGATGCGTTCCAGGGGCGTCGACATGTGATTCCGTCATTTCCGCGCGTCCTGAAAGGGTTAACACCCCCGTCCACCGCTTGCGCAACCTCAAACGCCGATGGGGCCGCTTTTCCCCAAGCGCCGGCCGTGGCATAGGCTCCCCCCATGTCGCACAACACCTTCGGCCACCTGTTCCGCGTCACCACCTTCGGCGAAAGCCACGGCCCCGCCATCGGCGCGGTGGTGGACGGGTGTCCGCCGCGCCTGACCTTCCGGCGCGAGGACGTTCAGGCCGCGCTCGACCGGCGGCGGCCGGGCCAGTCCCGCTTCACCACCCAGCGGCGCGAGCCGGACGAGGTGGAGATCCTGTCGGGCGTGATCGACGACGGCGCGGGCCTCCTCACCACCACCGGCACGCCGATCGGGCTGCTGATCCGCAACGTGGACCAGCGCTCCAAGGACTACGCCAACATCGCCCAGAGCTACCGGCCGGGCCACGCCGACATCGCCTACGACCTGAAATACGGGGTGCGCGACCATCGCGGCGGCGGCCGCTCCTCCGCGCGCGAGACCGCCATGCGGGTGGCGGCGGGCGCCATCGCCCAGCTCGTCATCCCGGACGTGGTCATCCGCGGCGCGCTGGTGGCCATGGGCGAGATCGAGATCGACCGCGCCCGCTGGGACTGGGACGAGGTGGACCGCAACCCGTTCTTCTGCCCCGACCCGGTCGCGGCGAAGGAGATGGAGGCCTATCTGGACGGGATCCGCAAGGCGGGCTCCTCCATCGGCGCGGTGATCGAGGTTGTGGCGGAGAACGTGCCGGCCGGGCTCGGCGCGCCGATCTACGGCAAGCTCGACGGCGATCTCGCCGCCGCGCTCATGAGCATCAACGCGGTCAAGGGCGTGGAGATCGGCGCCGGTTTCGCCGTCGCGCGGCTGACCGGCGAGGAGAACGCCGACGAAATCCGCGCCGGCGCCGACGGCCATCCGGAGTTCCTGTCCAACAAGGCCGGCGGCGTGCTGGGCGGCGTCTCCACCGGCCAGCCGGTGGTGGCGCGCTTCGCGGTTAAGCCGACCTCGTCGATCCTGACGCCGCGCCGCTCCATCGATGCGACCGGCGCCGAGGTGGAGGTCTCCACCAAGGGCCGCCACGACCCCTGCGTCGGCATCCGCGCGGTGCCGGTGGGCGAGGCCATGATGGCCTGCGTGCTCGCCGACCACCTGCTGCGCCACCGCGGCCAGAACGGCTGAGGGGTTTTCTCTCGCACGTTCAGGGTACGGGCTCGTCAGAGCAGGCTCGGCGTCAGTCGGTCATATCCGTCATGCCCGGCGAAGCCGGGTATGACGGCGGTGTCGAAGCGCTCAGCCCTTCGCCAGCCGGTCGAAGGCCATCAGCCGTTCCAGCAGCGCCGGCATCTCCTTCAGCGGCACCATGTTGGGGCCGTCGGAGGGGGCGTGGTCCGGGTCGGGGTGGGTCTCGATGAACACGCCCGCCACGCCGACCGCCACCGCCGCCCGCGCCAGCACGGGAACGAACTCACGCTGCCCGCCGGAGGACGTGCCCTGCCCGCCCGGCTGCTGCACCGAATGGGTGGCGTCGAAGATCACCGGCGCGCCGGTCTTGGCCATCTCCGGCAGCGCGCGCATGTCGGAGACCAGCGTGTTGTAGCCGAAGGACGCGCCGCGCTCGGTCAGCAGCACGTTCGGGTTGCCGGCGCCGGTGAGCTTGGCCACCACGTTCTTCATGTCCCAGGGCGCCAGGAACTGGCCCTTCTTCACGTTCACCGCGCGGCCCGTGGCGGCCGCCGCCAGCAGCAGGTCGGTCTGGCGGCACAGGAAGGCCGGGATCTGCAGCACGTCCACCGCTTCGGCCACCGGAGCGCATTGATGGGCGTCGTGGACGTCGGTCAGCGTCGGCAGGCCGAGGCTGTCCCGGATCTCCGCGAACACCGGCAGCGCGGCCTCCAGCCCCATGCCGCGCTGGGCGGCGGCGCTGGTGCGGTTGGCCTTGTCGAACGAGGTCTTGAACACGAGCCCGATGCCGAGCTTGGCCGTGATCTCCTTCAGCGCCGAGGCCACCTCCAGCGCGTGCTCCCGGCTCTCCATCTGGCAGGGGCCGGCGATCAGCGCCAGCGGCAGGTCGTTGCCGAAGCGGACGGAGCCGACCTCGACGACGGCGGCGGGACGGGTCTCTGCGGGTGTGGTCATGGTGGTTCTTCGCAAAACGCGCCGTCATGCCCGGCGATCCGCCGGGCATCCACGACTTGGGGCGTAGCGCTCGGCGTCGAAGGCGTGGCCGCCCGCGACAGGCGCGGGCAGGACGCCGAGCATGTGATCCGCGTCGGCTTAGCAGCCCGGGGCTCAGGCTTCCAGCAGCAGCGTCAGGCCCGACAGGCGCTCCGGCGCGATGACGGCGGCGGACGGCGCGGAGAGCCGCAGCGCGGAGAGCTTGAGCTCCGGCCCCGTTTTCACATCCTGTCCCGTGCGGCGGTGAAAGGCCTCCGCCGTCAGCACCTCGATCGCGCCGCGCGGGGTCTCGAAGGCGAGGCCCGACGACGTGGCGCGGAAGGCGTCGATGCCGGTGAAGGCGCGCAGGAAGACGTGATGATCGGACGGGTTCTCCGCCGTCAGGATCACGCCTTTGACCTCTCCGCCGCCGTTGGCGTGCGCCTGCGCCTCCGCGCTCCAGAAGTTCTCCGGCCGCTTCTGCTCGCAGGCGAAGAAGCAGAGGTCCGGCGAGGCGGCGTCCACCGCGAAGGCGAGCTCGAACGCCACGTCGACGGCCGCGCCGTCCGCCCGGACGCCCTGGCGCTCGAAGAAGAACGGCGCGAAATCGCCGATCCCGGCGCGGGCGAAGGCTTCTGCGTCCGCGACCGCGTTGCGGCTTTCGAGCACGAGGCCGGACGGCCCCTCGCCCACGCGCGCCAGCCGGTCGCGATGGAACGCGGCGAAGGAGAAGAAGCGCGGCCCATGCTCCGAGACCAGCGCCCGATCGGCGATCGCCAGCAGCTCCACGAAGACGCCGGGAAACTGGATGATCCGGTTCTTCGTGCCGAAGGGGTGGTGGTTCTCGCGCCCGACCCGGAAGCCGAGCGCGCCCCACGCCTCGGCCGCCGCGTCCAGATCGCGGACCAGGACGACGATGTGATCGAGCCCGCGCGGCGAGGCCACGCCGTCAGATCCCGAGCTTGCGCTTCAGGATGTCGTTCACCGCCTGTGGGTTGGCCTTGCCGCCGGAGGCCTTCATCACCTGCCCCACGAACCAGCCGATCAGCGTGGGCTTGGCCTTGGCCTGCTCCACCTTGTCGGGGTTGGCGGCGATGACCTGGTCGCAGACCGTCTCGATCGCGCCGGTGTCGGTGACTTGGCGGAGGCCGCGGCTCTCCACCAGCTCGCGCGGATCGCCGCCCTCGGTCCAGAGGATTTCGAACAGGTCCTTGGCGATCTTGCCGGAGATGACGTTCTCCGAGATCAGGCCGATCAGCCCGCCGAGCTGGGCGGCGGAGACCGGGCTGCGCTCGATGCCGAGGCCTTCCTTGTTCAGCCGGCCGAACAGCTCGTTGATGGTCCAGTTGGCGGCGAGCTTGGGATCGCCCGCGGCCGCCACCGCCTCGAAGAAGTCCGCGCTCTCCCGCTCCAGCGTCAGCACCATGGCGTCGTAGGCCGTGACGCCGTAGTCGCTCACGAAGCGGGCCTTCTTGGCGTCCGGCAGTTCGGGCAGCGCGGCCTTCAGCTCGTCCACCTCCGCCTGCTCCACGGTCAGCGGCAGCAGGTCCGGATCGGGGAAGTAGCGGTAGTCGTGCGCCTCCTCCTTGGAGCGCATGGCGCGGGTCTCGCCCTTGTTCGGGTCGAACAGGCGGGTCTCCTGATCGATCGTCCCGCCGTCCTCGATGATCCCGATCTGGCGCCGCGCCTCCACCTCGATCGCCTGGCCGATGAAGCGGATGGAGTTGACGTTCTTGATCTCGCAGCGGGTGCCGAGCGGCTCGCCGGGCCGGCGCACGGAAACGTTCACGTCCGCGCGCAGGTTGCCCTTGTCCATGTCGCCGTCGCAGGCGCCGATGTAGCGCAGGATGGTGCGCAGCTTGGTGACGTAGGCCTTGGCCTCGTCGGAGGAGCGCATGTCGGGCTTGGACACGATCTCCATCAGCGCCACGCCCGAACGGTTCAGGTCCACATAGGACGAGACGGGATCGAGGTCGTGGATCGACTTGCCGGCGTCCTGCTCGAGATGGATGCGCTCGACGCCGACCGTGATGGCCTCGCCCTCGCCCATGTCCACCGAGACCTCGCCCTCGCCCACGATCGGGCTCTTGAACTGGGAGATCTGGTAGCCCTGCGGCAGGTCCGGGTAGAAATAGTTCTTCCGGTCGAAGGTGGAGGTCAGGTTGATCGCCGCGTTGATGGCGAGGCCGGAGCGGATGGCCTGCCGCACGCATTCCCGGTTCAGCACCGGCAGCATGCCCGGCATGGCGGCGTCCACCAGGCTCACGTGGCTGTTCGGCGGCGCGCCGAAGCCGGTGGAGGCGCCCGAGAACAGCTTGGCCTCGGAGGTCACCTGCGCGTGGATCTCCATGCCGATCACCACCTCCCAGTCGCCTGTGGCGCCGGAAATGAGCCGGGAGCTTGCGGGAAGGCGGGAGGGAGCGTTCATCGGGACGGCGCGGCCTTGGACAATCGAAGGGGGAGTCGTTCGGGAACGTTCCTAGACCTATGTTAACGTAGGTGACAACCGGTTAGCTTGAATGACAACTCCTTGTCCGCGCTCGAGAGGAGGCGCGCCATGAACGTCCGTCACGCCCCTGCGATCGACCACCACGCCGCCGAGCTTCAGCCCGGCATGGCCGTGCCGGTGGAGGCGTTTCTCGCCTGGCTCGACACGCAGGAAAGCAGGTTCGAGTACGACCGGGGGACCGTGGGCATGATGGTGAGGGTCACGCGGAACCACTCGGTGCTCGGAGCGCGGTTCGTCTATCTGCTGTCGGGCGCCCTCGATGGGCAGGCCTATGAGGTCCATGCCGAAGCCTTCGGCGTGCGCACGGGCGGCAGCATCCGCTTTCCGGACGTTCTGGTGCAGGCCCCCGAACCGGATGGAAGCGCGCTGGAGTCGAAGACGCCGCTCGTGATCGTCGAGGTGCTGTCGCCCTCCACCGCCTACGCCGACCATGTGGTGAAGCGGGACGAGTATCTCGCCCTGCCCTCGCTGCAGGCCTATGTGGTGGCGGACCCCAACGCGCCGAAGCTCACGCTGTGGGCGCGAGGGGCGGATGGGGAGTTCCCGCTCGCGCCGGTCGAGATCGAAGGGCTGGACGCGACGCTGCCACTGGACGGCCTCGGCGTCGCGCTGCCGCTGGCGGAGCTTTACCGCGGGATCAGCGACCCCCCCGGCGGGTGAAGCTCGATCAAAAAACAGGCGTCCTTCGCTGAGAGAACGAAATCGGCTGGCTGAAGCTTTTCTGCGCGCAGGGGTAGCCCGCCGGCATTGCGGGAAACCAGTCGGACGCCCGCCGGACGATCTTGACCGCTTCCCGATCGAAGGAGGCGCTTCCCGACGTTTCGGCGACCTCGGCGCGCAGCAGCTTGCCGGTTCGGTCGAGCGTGAAGCGCACGACCGTGCGCCCCCGTCCCCGGATCAGGTAAGCGCCGCCCGGCGGGCGCATGTGCATCATGATCATCCCGACGATCGTGCGGTGATACTTCTCGATGTCCCGCCGGGTCGGCTCCGGGGCTCCGCCGGTGTTCACGACATCGCCGCTGCATTTCGCCCAGCCCGGCCCGGCCGCCGTGGCGGGCGACGCCAGCAGGGACAGCGCGGCGAGGCCAAGCGCGAGGCGGCGAACGAGACGCATGGACGAACCTTGAGACCGAGAATCGCGAATGGCGCTCCGTCGATCGGCCCGCCCCCGCCGCGCACTGTGGCGCACGGACGGCGCCGACGCCAGCGCGACGGACGCGCCCGACGCAACCGGAAGGATCAGTCGCGATCGCCGCCCTTGGCCCGCTCCATCAGCCGCCGCTCATGGGCGATGAACTCGGTCATCATCGCCCGCCACAGCTTCTCCGCCAGATCGGGGTCGAGCCCGTGTTCGGCGGCGAGGTCGCGGGCGTTGTCGGCCACCTGCTCCACCCGCCAGGGCACCAGCGCGATCTCGGGATCGTTCTTGATGCGGGCGGCCTCGGCGATGCAGTGGGCGCGGGCCGCCATGAGCGGCATCAGCTCCGCGTCGAGCGCGTCGATCGCGGCGCGCACCTCGTCCATGGAGGCGTAGGCCGGGCGCTTAGGGAGGCTCACCACCAGCGCTCGGGCCGGAAGCCGCCGCCGGCCGCGTCCTCGATCACCGAGGCGGTGGCGAACAGCGTCTCCTCGTCGAACGGACGGCCGATGAGCTGCAGCGCCAGCGGCAGCCCGTCCGCCGACTTGCCCGCCGGCACGGCGAGGCCCGGCAGGCCGGCCATGTTCACCGTGACCGTGAACACGTCGTTGAGGTACATCTCCACCGGCGAGGCGTCGGCCTTGTCGCCGAGCCCGAAGGCCGCGGAGGGCGTCGCCGGCGTCAGGATGGCGTCCACGCCGTTGGCGAAGGCGGTCTCGAAGTCGCGCTTGATCAGGCTGCGCACCTTCTGGGCGCGGACGTAATAGGCGTCGTAGTAGCCGGCGGAGAGCACATAGGCGCCGATCATGATGCGGCGGCGCACCTCCGGGCCGAAGCCCGCGGCGCGGGTGTTCTCGTAAAGCTCGGTGATGTCGCGGCCGGGCACGCGGGCGCCGTAGCGCACGCCGTCGTAGCGGGCGAGGTTCGACGACGCTTCCGCCGGGGCCACGATGTAATAGGCCGGCAGCGCATATCGGGTGTGCGGCAGCGACACCTCCACCACCTCGGCGCCTGCGGCGCGCAGCCAGGCCGCGCCCTGCTCCCACAGCGCCTCGATCTCGGACGGCATGCCGTCGACGCGGTACTCCTTCGGCAGGCCGATCTTCAGCCCCTTCACCGAACGGCCGACGGCGGCCTCGAAGTCCGGCACCTCCCGGTCGGCCGAGGTGCTGTCGCGGGGGTCGTGGCCCGCCATGGCGCCGAGCAGGATGGCGGCGTCGCGCACGTCGCGGGCGATGGGTCCGGCCTGGTCCAGCGATGAGGCGTAGGCCACGATGCCCCAGCGCGAGCAGCGGCCATAGGTGGGCTTGATCCCGACCGTGCCGGTGAAGGCGGCCGGCTGGCGGATGGAGCCGCCGGTGTCGGTGGCGGTGGCGCCCAGGCACAGCGCGCCCGCGACCGCGGCGGAGGAGCCGCCGGACGAGCCGCCCGAGGTCAGCTTCGCGTCCGAGCCCGCGCGCCGCCACGGATTGACCGAGGCGCCGAAGCGCGAGGTCTCGTTGGACGAGCCCATGGCGAACTCGTCATTGTTCAGCTTGCCCAGCATCACCGCGCCGGCCCGCCGCATCTTCGCGGTGACGAAGGACTCGTAGGGCGGGACGAACTCGCCGAGGATGTTGGAGCAGGCGGTGGTGCGCACGCCTTCGGTGCAGAACAGGTCCTTCACGCCGAGCGGCAGGCCCTCCAGCGCGCCGGCCTCGCCGCGGCCGATGCGGGCGTCGGAGTCGGCGGCGCGGGCGAGCGCGATCTCGGGCGTCTCCAGCACATAGGCGTTCAAGGCCCGGCCGGCCTCCATGGCGGAGAGATAGGCCCCCGTCAGCTCGACGGCGGAAAAATCCTTCGCCGCCAGCTTCTTGCGGGCTTCGGCGAAGGTGAAATCGAGAAGGTCGGACATCGAAAGCCTGAGGTTCGGCGGATCAGCGGGCGGCGGAGGCGGCGGTCACTCGACGACCTTGGGCACGACGTAGAAGTCGCCTTCCCGCGCGGGCGCGTTCATCAGCACCTTTTCGGCGTCCTCGCCGTCGTTGACCATGTCCTCGCGCAGCCGCAGCCGCATGGGCGCGACGCTGGTCATGGGCTCCACGCCGTCCACGTCGAGCTCCTTCAGCTCCTCCACGAAGGCGAGGATGGCGTCGAGTTCGCCCTTGAGCTTCGGGACCTCGTGGTCCTCCACCTTGATGCGCGCCAGCTTGGCGACGCGGCGGACGGTGGTTTCGTCGACGGACATTTCGATCCTTCAAGCAACTCTGAGCATCAATCAAGCTTGATTGATGGCGCGCTCTAGCATGCGCCCGTCAGGGGCGACAAGAACTCACCAGCCCTGGACCGGCGTCACGGAGGCCTTGCGGGTCTGCTTGTCGAACAGGCAGGCCATGCGCTCCGGCGTTCCCTTCATGGCGCCGGACGCGACGCGGCCGTCCAGCAGCAGCGCCGAATGGGCCTCGAACTCGGCGGCGGGTCCGCGCGGCTTGACCTTCGCGAGGCCGGACGCGGCGGCGCAGGCTTTCGCCACCTCGGCGGCGTGCTCCCTCCAGGCGTCCGGCGAGGCCGCCTGAGCCATGCCTGAGCCGGCGATCAACGCGCCGAGCGCAGCTGCGGCGAGCGCCCTCATCCTTCGACCTCGAACGCCTCGCCGATCTTCGGAACCTTCACGGTGGTGCCGCGCACGCTGTCCATCAGCTCCACGAAGCGGTCGGCGCTCTGGTCCAGGATCGGCATGGTGGCGTAGTGGCACGGCACCACGAGGTCGAAATCGAAGAAGTGACGGCAGGCGTAGGCCGCGGTCTTGGCGCCCATGGTGAACCGGTCGCCGATCGGCACGAAGCCGACGGTCGGCGCGTAGAGCTCGTTGATCAGCTTCATGTCGCCGAAGATGCCGGTGTCGCCCATGGCGTAGACCACCGGCTCGTCCTCGCCGTCCGGCGTCACGATCAGGCCGTGCGGATCGCCGAGATCCACGGAGACGCCGTTCTCGTCGAGGTGAGCGGAGGAGTGGAAGGCCTGCGTCATGGTCACGCGGAAGCCCGGAAGCGGGATCGAGCCGCCGGTGTTCATGGGCTCGAGCGCTTTCACGCCCTTGGAGCCGATCCACATGGCGAGATCGAAATCGGCCACCACGGTGGCGCCGGACTCGGTCGCGATGGCGACGGTGTCGCCCACATGGTCGAAATGGCCGTGGGTGAGCAGGATGTGCGTCACGCCCTTCACGGCGGCCGCCTTGTCGCCCTTGAACTGGCCGTTGTCGAGGAAGGGGTCGATCAGCACGACGCTCGTTCCGAAATCGAGCCGGAAGGCGGAATGGCCGAACCAGGTGATGCGCATGGGGGCGTCGTCCTTGTGCGGTGTGATCAGGCGCCACGAGTCGGGGGCGAACAATAGGTGGAGCGCGCCAGAGAACAAGCGCGGAAACGGTTCTCCGACCATGGCGCGGGCGTCTGCCGGGTGCTACGCACACGCCATGTCATCGGTTTTCGACGATTTTCACGCCTTTGTGGCCGCCCTGCCCGCGCGCGGATCCCTGATCGGGCTCGACCTCGGCACGAAGACGCTCGGCGTCGCGGTAAGCGACCCGTCGTGGATGATCGCCTCGCCGGTCGAGACCATCATGCGCAAGAAGTTCACGCCGGACGTGGACCGGATGCTGCAGATCGCCGACAGCCGCAAGGCGGTGGGCGTGGTGCTGGGCCTGCCGGTGAACATGGACGGCACGGAAGGCCCGCGCTGCCAGTCCACCCGCGCCTTCGCCCGCAGCCTGTCCGGCCGCACGCCGCTGCCGATCGGGTTCTGGGACGAACGCCTGTCCACCGCCGCGGTGGAGCGGATGCTGATCTCGTTCGACGCCACCCGCAAGCGCCGGGCCGAAGTGGTGGACAAGCTCGCCGCCGCCTACATCCTGCAGGGCGCGATCGACCGCATGTCCGCCCTGCGCCGCGCGGCCGACGACGCGTCCTGACGCGAAAACGGCCCGGCTGAGAGCCGGGCCGTTTCAGGTTCAGAAACCGATCAACACGGCCGGTAGGCGATCACCTTCACCGGATAGCCGTAAGCGTCGTGACGCCACGAGGTGACGCGGCACTCGCCGCCATAGCCGTAGTAGGCCGGCGCGGGGCGGGCGTAATAGACGGGCGCCGGGCGCGCCTCGCTGGCGAGGATGGCGCCGGTGGCGAGGCCGAGAGCGCCGAAAGCCGCTGCGCCGCCCCAGCCGGGTCCGCGATGGTAGCCGTAATAGCGCGGACCGCCCCAGTGGGGACCGCCCCAGTGGGGACCGCCGCCCCATCCGGCATGACCGTAGCCGCCGGGGCCGTGACGGTACGGCTCCGCGCTGGCGGGAGCCGCGGCAAGGCCGGCGACGCCAAGAGCGCAGACGGCCGCTGCGAGTGTGGTGCGAAGAGACGACATCGAACTGTCCTCTGACTTCCAAGGAAAGTCCGCCGAAAGCATACGGACTGCGCCGCCCCGATATGGGAAGCCTCTTCGGTGGGCTCAGCCAATAAACGCGGAGCATCGCGCCGGATTCATGGCGTCAGAACAGCCATGCGCTTTCGCAAGCCGGCCTCGCGATCCGGGTGACGGGCGAAATCTGCGTCAGGGACAAGTCGCGCGTTTTGAAATGGTCGACGTCAGACGTTCGCGGCCAGCAGACGGTTTTTCAGACCTGCGGGATACAAGTCCGGTCCGCCTTCGACGTCGAGTTCGTCCAGAGCGAACCATCGCGCGAGGCCTTCCGCGCCATTGTCCTCCTGAAACCGCACGCAATCCTGTCCCTCGAACGCCCCTTCGGGAAACAGCACATCGAACAGGATCAGGACTTCATGTCCGAGCGCGCCCTCATGCTGGTAGATGTTCTCGACGTAAAGCGGCGCGCCGACGAGCGCGACGTCGATCCCGAGCTCCTCCCGGAACTCACGCCGCACGGCCTCCGCCGAAGTTTCGCCAAACTCGACGCTTCCGCCCAGAGGCCGCACGCCCTTCACCCGCCCGGCGTCGTCATAGACCTCGGCCGCCAGCAGCCGGCCGTCGCGCCAGTTGAGGCCAAGCGCCTTGATGCGGATGTGAGAAGGAGGCCGCCAGAAGGTCATGACGCGCAGGTAAACGGGCTCCCGGTGGGGCGGCAAGGGTCCAGCCCCAGGGGCGCCGCTCAAAGCCTGTATGGAAACTCAACGTTTGGCGTCATGCCCGAGCTTGGCCATCGGCAGCCACATTTTGAGTTCTTGGGTTTCTGCTCGGCGAAAACTCAAGAATATCCGCCTCTGGCGGCCATGACGGGAGCTTAAATCGCACGCTGCCATATGCTCCGAACAAGCCGCCAGCGCGTCCCCGTCCGATAAAAAGCGCGCCGCCCGAGGGGGCGACGCGCTCTCATGCGGGACGTCTGGATTCACCGCGCTCCGCCGTCAGCAGGGACGGTAGCGGACCGTGGTGTAGCGGCGGCCGTAATGGTCGCGCCGTGTCTTTATGATCTTGCACTCCGAACCGTAGTAGGCGCGGCGGTAGTAACGGTCGCCGCGATAGGGACGGTAATAGCCGCCCGAGTAATAGGGCCGGTCGTAATAGTCGTAACTGTTTCCGGCGATGATCGCGCCGGCGGCGAGGCCAAGGGCGCCGGCCGCCAGATAGCCGCCGCGATCGCGGCGATAGCCGTAATAGCGCCGGTGTCCGTAATAGCCGCCGCCGTAGTAGCCGCGGCCTCCGCGCCAGTGACGACCGCCGCCGCCCCAGTGGCGTCCACCGCCCCAATGGCGGCCTCCGCCTCCCCAGTGACGACCGCCGCCGCCCCAATGGCGGCCACCGCCGCCGCGCCAATGGCCGCCGCGATGGCCGACGGTCTGGATCTGATCCATGGGAATGCCGGCGACCGTGGCGGGCGCGCGGGTGGCGGGAGCGGCCTCGGCGGGCAGCGCTCCGAACGCCACGCCGAGCGCGCAGGCGCCCGCAAGCAGAGCGTTTCGAACCGACGTCATGAGAGTGTGCCTCCTGTCGAGCTGTTTCCCGCCCTCATCGGCCGCCTGCGCGTCGACGCGGGCGCGGCGGCGGCCATACCCCTAACGCGCATCGCCCGGATTTGGTTTCACGCCAACGGCATTGTTGTTTGACCTGCGCGCAGTATCACGCCGGCGTGATACGAAGAGCCCGCCGAAAACAAAGGCCCGCGCCGGAAGCGCGGGCCTGACTGTCTCCGATTGAGTGAGGGCCGCCGCGCTGCGTCTGCAGCGCCCCCAAAAGCCTGTTTTGACAGAGGAACCAGCCGTGATGCCCGAGACAAGCCCGGGCATCACGGCGCGCTCGAATTTGAAAACGGGTCTTCAGCAGGGGCGGTAGGTCACCACGCGCACCGGCTCGCCCCAGCGGTCCTCGCCCCAGCGCACCACCTTGCAGCGGTTGTAGTAGCGCGGACGCTCCACATAGACCCGGCGCGGCGCGTAGTAGTCGTCCTCGTAATCGTAGCGGTCGCGGCTGGCGGAGCCGGCGATCAGGGCGCCGGCCGCGAGGCCCAGCACGCCGGCGGCGGCGTAGCCGGCCGCGCGGTCGCCGCGATGGTGGTGATGGCGGTAGCCGCCGCCGTAGCGCCGGTCGCGCCAGTCCACCAGCTGCGCCTGCGCCGTGCGGGCCTGCTCCACCGCGGCGGGCGAACCCACCCACGCCGCCTGCGCCGGGGCGACGGCGGCGAGCGCGACGCCCAGCACGCCGGCCACCGCAAGAGTCCGCTTCAGAACCGAGCTCATTCGTGAATCTCCTTCCGCGCCGCGCCCGCCGTCGTCCATGCGACCGGCGTCCTCGCGCGCGGCGCGCGCATGTCCCTCGGCTACGAAAGGTACTCCATTCACGCCCGCCCGCAAGTCCGCTCGCCGGCGGGCGGGCGCCGCCTTCGGGTCATGGGGACGGCGGTCGCGGAACCCTTGCCGCATGCGGCCGCGAGAGGCTATGAGACCGATCCTGATGGCCGATCCCGCGCACCCCCACCCGCCGTTCCCGCACCGTCACCTGCTCGGCGTCGCCGGGCTGTCGCCGGCGGACATCAAGGGCCTTCTCGCTTCCGCCGAAGACGCGGTGTCGCTCAGCCGGCAGGTGGAGAAGAAAAGCGCCACGTTGCGCGGCCGCACCCAGATCAACCTGTTCTTCGAGAACTCCACCCGCACCCAGTCCTCGTTCGAGATCGCGGGCAAGCGGCTCGGCGCCGACGTGATGAACATGGCGGTCGGCAACTCGTCGATCAAAAAGGGCGAGACCCTGCTCGACACCGCCGCGACCCTGAACGCCATGCGGCCGGACATCATCGTGGTGCGCCACCATGCGGCCGGCGCGGTGGCGCTGCTGGCGCAGAAGGTGGACTGCTCGGTGGTGAACGCCGGCGACGGCGCCCACGAGCACCCGACCCAGGCGTTGCTGGACGCGCTCACCATCACCCGCGCCAAGGGCCGCATCGAGGGGCTGGTGGTGGCGATCTGCGGCGACGTGCTGCACAGCCGGGTCGCCCGCTCCAACATCCTGCTGCTGAACGCGCTCGGCGCGCGGGTGCGCGTCATCGCCCCCTCCACCCTGCTGCCGGCGGATGTGGAGCGGCTCGGCGTCACCGTGTTCCGCGACATGCGCCGGGGTCTCGAGGGCGTGGACGTGGTGATGATGCTGCGGCTGCAGCTCGAGCGCATGAACGGCTCCTTCGTGCCGTCCGTGAAGGAGTACTTCAAGCATTTCGGCCTCGACGACGCCAAGCTCGCCTATGCGAAGCCCGACGCCGTGGTGATGCATCCCGGCCCCATGAACCGCGGCGTGGAGATCGCCTCCGACGTGGCCGACGGGCCGCGCTCGCTCATCCGCGATCAGGTGGAGATGGGCGTCGCAGTGCGCATGGCCGTGCTGGAGACCCTCGGCCGACGCCTGCCCAACGCCGCGTGACGCCATGCTGACCCACGCCTCCCGCCCGCTCCAGTTCGTCAACGCCCGCCTCGTCTGCCCGGCGAGCGGCCGCGACGAGATCGGCTCGCTGCTGGTCGACAACGGCGTCATCGCCGAGGTCGGCCCCGACGTCCGTCCCGCCGCCCGCGCCGAACAGGTGGACTGCGGCGGCCATGTGCTGGCGCCCGGCCTGATCGACCTCGGCGCCTTCGTGGGCGAGCCCGGCGCCGAGCACCGCGAGACGCTCGCCACGGCAAGCCGCGCCGCGGCGGCCGGCGGCGTCACCGCCATCGTGGCGCGGCCGGACACCACGCCGCCCGTGGACGCGCCGGAGATCGTCGACTACCTGACCCGCCGCGCCCGCGACACGGCGAGCGTGCGCATCCACACCCTGGCCGCGCTCACCAAGGGCCTCGAAGGCCGGGAGATGACGGAGGTCGGCCTGCTGCTGGAGGCGGGCGCCGTGGCGTTCTCCGACGGGCCGCGGTCGGTGGCGAGCGCGCGCGTCATGCGCCGGGCCATGATCTACGCCCGGGATTTCGACGCCCTGATCTGCCACCATGTGGAGGACGCGGAGCTCTCCGCCGGCGGCGCCATGAACGAGGGCGAACTGGCGAGTCGGCTCGGCCTGCCCGGCCGCCCCGCCGCGGCCGAAGCGCTGGTGCTGGAGCGCGACGTGCGCCTCGTGGCGCTGACCGGCGCGCGCTACCACGCCAGCCTCATCACCTGCGCCGACAGCGTGGCGATCGTGGCGGACGCGAAGAAACGCGGCCTGCCCGTCACCTGCGGCGTCTCGGCGGCGCATCTGACGCTGAACGAGAACGACGTCGGCGAATACCGCACCTTCTTCAAGCTGGCCCCGCCGCTGCGCCGGGAGGACGACCGCCGCGCCCTCGTGCAGGCGCTGGCGGACGGCGTGATCGACGTGGTGTGCTCGGGCCACGATCCGCAGGACGTGGAGACCAAGCGCCGTCCCTTCGCCGAGGCCGACGACGGCGCGATCGGCGTGGAGACCCTTCTGTCGGCGGGCCTCCGGCTGGTCCACGGCGGCGACGTGACGCTGCATCGCCTGCTCCACGCCATGTCCACCCGGCCCGCGGAGCTGCTGCGCCTGCCCGGCGGCGCGCTGAAGGTGGGCGCGCCCGCGGACCTGGCGCTGATCGACCTCGACGCCCCGTTCGTGCTGGACGCGGCGACGCTGAAGTCGAAATCCAAGAACACGCCGTTCGATCAGGCTAGGCTTCAGGGCCGGGCGCTGCGCACGGTCGTTGCCGGACACACCGTCTATCCTTACGCTTGACGCGACCGCCGCCGGCCGCCTTCCGCTTCGGACCTTCATGACGGACATCACCCTTCCCGCACTGGCCGCCGCGCTCGCGCTCGGCTACTTCGCCGGCTCCATTCCCTTCGGCGTGCTGGTCACCAAGCTCGCGGGCGCGGGCGACCTGCGCGCCATCGGCTCCGGCAACATCGGCGCCACCAACGTGCTGCGCACCGGCCGCAAGGGCCTCGCCGCCGCGACCCTGATCGGCGACATGCTGAAGGCGACCGTCGCCGTGCTGGCGGCCTCGGCGCTGTTCGGCCCCACGGCCGGGCTCGCGGCCGGCGCCGCGGCCTTCGTGGGCCATGTGTTCCCGGTCTGGCTCGGGTTCCGGGGCGGCAAGGGCGTCGCCACCTATCTCGGCGCCCTGCTCGGCGTCGCCTGGCCCGTGGCGCTCGCCTTCGCGGCCGTGTGGCTGATCGTGGCCAAGGCCACGCGCTACTCCTCCGCCTCGGCGCTGGCGGCGAGCCTCGCCGCGCCGATCCTGCTCGCCGTCACGTCCGGGTGGCTTACCGCGTCGGCGTTCGCCGTCATGACGGCGGGGCTGTGGCTGTTCCACCGCGAGAACATCGCCCGCCTGCTGGCCGGCCGGGAGAGCCGGATCGGCGACAAGGGCGGCGCTTCGCCCAGCCGCGGCGGGTGACGCCGCCATGCCGCGCCTCTCGCCCGAACAGCGCGTCGCGTGGCTGCGCCTCATCCGCTCCGAGAACGTCGGCCCCCGCACCTTCCGCGATCTGGTGAACCACTTCGGCGGGGCGCAGGCCGCGCTCGAGGCCGCGCCGGACCTCGCCCGCCGCGGCGGGCGCGCCATCCGCATCGCCTCCGTCGCGGAGGCGGAGGACGAGATCGCCGCCTGCGAGCGGCGCGGCGCCCGCCTCGTGGCGCTGGGCGAGCCGGATTACCCCGCGCTGCTCGCGAGCGTCGAGGGCGCGCCGCCGCTGCTCACCCTCGCGGGAAACGCCGAGGCGCTGAACCGGCCGACGGTCGGAATCGTCGGAGCCCGCAACGCCTCCTCCTCCGGCCGCACCTTCGCCGCCCGGCTGGCGGAAGGCCTCGGCGCCGCCGGCTGGGTGCTGGCTTCGGGCCTCGCGCGCGGCGTGGACGCCGCCGCCCACGCGGCTTCGGTGGAGACCGGCACCGTGGCGGTGTTCGCCGGCGGGCTCGACCGGCTGTATCCGCCCGAACACGCCGACCTCGCCCGCCGCATCTGCGACAGCGGCGCGCTGGTGACGGAGATGCCGCTCGGCTGGCAGCCGCGGGGCCGCGACTTCCCCCGCCGCAACCGCATCATCGCCGGCCTGTCGCTGGGCGTGGTGGTGGTGGAGGCGGCCATGCGCTCCGGCTCGCTGATCACCGCCCGTCTCGCCGCCGAGCTTGGGCGCGAGGTGATGGCCGCCCCCGGCTCGCCGCTCGATCCGCGCTGCGAGGGCACGAACGCCCTGCTGCGCGAGGGCGCGACCCTGGTGGCGCGGGTCGATCATGTGCTGGAGGCCCTGCGGCCGCTGGTGGCGCGGGAGCGCGACATCCCCGCGCCCATCCTGCTCGGCCAGGGCGACGCGGCCCCCTTCACCCCCGCGGAGCCCGGCGACGACGACATGGCCGTGGTGCTCGGCCTGCTCGGTCCTTCGCCCACCACCATCGACGCCCTGGTCCGTCATGCGGAGCGGGACGCGCGCACGGTGCAGGTGGCGCTGCTGCAGCTCGAACTCGCCGGCCGGCTGGAGCGCCTGCCGGGGGGACAGGTGACGCTACGCGTCCCCGAGGCCTGGGGCTGACCCGGCGGAGGCTCCGGCGTCCCGGCCCGCGTGGGTCCGCGCCTCCATGCGGGCCATGTCCAGCAGATAGGCCAGCGTCGGAAGGCCCGAGCGCCGGGCGAGACGCACCATGTCCTCCGCCATCGCCTCCAGATAGGCGGCGGTCTCCGCGCGGGACGACGGGCGATCCTCGCCAGCGCGCCTTTCGCCGTCCTTCGTCATGGTGGCGTTCCCCTTCCAATGCCGCGCCGCTGCATTTCGCATCCTAAAGTACATAAAATAAAAAAACACAACCATTGGTGTTCTTTTCCGCACCGGCTTCGGCGTTCGGGCATTTGACACCGGCAAACCGCTTCCCCATGTTCGCCGCCGCCGGATCGACCGCCGGCGCGGAGAAGGGGCTCCCGCTTCATGAACAGCGTCGTCATCGTCGAGTCGCCCGCCAAGGCGAAGACGATCAACAAATATCTCGGGCCCGGATATGAGGTTCTGGCCTCCTACGGCCATGTGCGCGACCTGCCGGCGAAGGACGGATCGGTCGATCCCAACGCCGACTTCCACATGCTGTGGGAGGTGGACGGCAAGGCCGCGCAGCGCCTGAACGAGATCGCGCGCGCCGTGAAGGGCGCCGACCGTCTCATTCTGGCCACCGACCCGGATCGCGAGGGCGAGGCCATCTCCTGGCATGTGCTGGAGGTGCTGCGCGCCAAGAAGGCGCTGAAGGACCAGCCCGTGGAGCGGGTGGTGTTCAACGCCATCACCAAGCAGGCGATTCTCGACGCCATGAAGAAGCCGCGCGAGATCGACGCGGGGCTGGTGGACGCCTACCTCGCCCGTCGGGCGCTGGACTATCTCGTGGGCTTCAACCTGTCGCCGGTGCTGTGGCGCAAGCTGCCGGGCGCGCGCTCGGCCGGCCGCGTGCAGTCGGTGGCGCTGCGCCTCGTCTGCGACCGCGAGGCCGAGATCGAGCGCTTCGTCCCCCGCGAGTACTGGTCGCTGGTGGCGACGCTCGCGACGCCGAAGAACGAGACCTTCGAGGCGCGCATCTCCGCCGCCGACGGCAAGAAGATCGGCCGTCTGGACGTGCCGGACGAGACGACCGCGCTGGCGCTGAAGGCGGCGATCGAGGCCTCCGACCTCAAGGTCGCGAACGTCGAGGCCAAGCCCGGCCGGCGCAACCCGCCTCCCCCCTTCACCACCTCGACGCTGCAGCAGGAGGCGAGCCGCAAGCTCGGACTCGCGCCGAACCGCACCATGCAGATCGCCCAGCGGCTGTACGAGGGCATCGACATCGGCGGCGAGACCGTCGGCCTCATCACCTACATGCGAACCGACGGCGTCGACATGGATCCGGGCGCGGTGTCCGCCGTCCGCTCGCTGATCGGCTCCGACTACGGCGCCCGCTACCTGCCGGGCAGCCCGCGCAAATACACCGTCAAGGCCAAGAACGCGCAGGAGGCCCACGAGGCCGTGCGCCCGACCGACCCGCGCCGCACGCCCCGCGAGATGGCGCGCCGCCTCGACGACGATCAGGCCCGGCTCTACGAGCTGATCTGGAAGCGCACCGTGGCGAGCCAGATGGAATCGGCGGAAGTGGAGCGCACCACGGTCGACATCTCGGCCACCGGCTCCGGACGGCCGATCGAGCTGCGCGCCACGGGCACCGTCGTCACCTTTGACGGCTTCCTCGCGCTCTATCAGGAAGGCCGCGACGACGAGGAGGACGAGGAGGCCAAGCGCCTGCCCGCCATGGCGGCGAACGATCCGCTGCGCCGGGTCGGCCCCGTCGCCGCCGCCCAGCACCACACCGAGCCGCCGCCCCGCTACACCGAGGCCGCGCTGGTGAAGCGCATGGAGGAGCTCGGCATCGGCCGTCCCTCCACCTACGCCGCGACCCTCGCGGTGCTGCGCGACCGCGAATACGTCAAGCTCGACAAGAAGCGGCTGGTCCCGGACGACAAGGGCCGGCTGGTGACCGCCTTCCTCGAGAGCTTCTTCGACCGCTATGTGGAGTACGACTTCACCGCCGCGCTCGAGGAGAAGCTCGACAAGGTCTCCAACAACGAACTCGACTGGAAAGAGGTGCTGCGCGACTTCTGGCGCGACTTCATCGGCGCGGTGGACAGCACCAAGGAGCTCCGCTTCGCGCAGGTGATCGACGCGCTGAACGAGATCCTCGGCCCCTACATCTTCCCGCCGAAAGCGGACGGCTCCGACCCCCGCGCCTGCCCCACCTGCGGCACGGGCCAGCTTTCGCTGAAGCTCGGCAAGTTCGGCTCCTTCGTGGGCTGCTCCAACTACCCCGAATGCCGCTACACCCGCCCGCTCGGCGCGGACAGCGGCGGCGAGGACGGACAGGCGGCCGGCCCGGACGGCGTGAAGCTGCTGGGGCAGGACCCGAAGACCGGGCTGGACGTGACGCTGCGCGCCGGCCGCTTCGGGCCCTACGTGCAGCTCGGCGAGCCGGTGGAGAAGGAGAAGCCCAAGCGCGCCTCTCTGCCCAAGGGCTGGTCCGCCGCCGAGCTCGATCTGGAGGCGGCGCTCCGGCTGCTGTCGCTGCCGCGGCTCGTGGGCCTGCACCCGGAATCGGGACTGCCGATCGAGGCCAACATCGGCCGCTACGGGCCTTACGTGTCCCACGACGGCTCCTACGCCAATCTGGATTCGGTGGAGGAGGTGTTCGAGGTCGGCCTGAACCGGGCGGTCGCGGTCATCGCCGAAAAGAAGGAGAAGCGCGGCGCGGGACGCGGCGGCGCGGCGGCCGGCCGCGCGCTCGGCGACCATCCGGACGGCGGCGCCGTCACCGTGCATGCGGGGCGCTACGGGCCTTACGTGAAGCACGGCAAGGTCAACGCCACCCTGCCCAAGGGCGTGGACGCCGACGCGCTCACGCTCGACGAGGCGATCAAGCTGGTGGACGCCAAGGCGGCCGCCGGCGGGGCGAAGAAACCGGCGCGCAAGGCCGCGACGAAATCCGCCTCCAAGGCGGCCGCGGACAAGCCGGCGGCGAAAAAAGCCACGGCGGCCAAGAAGCCCGCCGCGAAGAAACCCGCCGCGAAGACCACGAAGAAGGCCGCCGAATAAGAGCGGCCTCGGGGAGGAACAGAATGATCCGTCAGTTTGCGTTCGCGGCGGCGCTCGCCGCCGGCTTCGCCGCATCGTCGGCGCAGGCCGCCGGGACCTATGTGGTCTGGGGCATCGGCGCCAAGACCTGCGGCGCCTGGACCGACGCCCAGCGCACGGACCAGGCCAAATCGGAAGCGTACCAGTCCTGGGCGCACGCCTTCGTCACCGGCGCGGCCTTTGGCCGGGAAGGGATCGAACTCCGCAAGGACGTGGACATCAACGCCGAGGCGCTGACCAAATGGGTCAACGCCTGGTGCGAGGCCAACCCGCTCATGACCGTGGAGCGCGCCGCCGTCGCCCTGCTGGAGCACCTGACCACGCCGGGGAAGTGACCCGTGACGCGCGCCGCTTCGGATCGCGCCGACCTTTGCTCCGGCCGCGCGCGATCCCCGGCCGTCCATAGCGTGACGGAATAAGGCGAGGCCGACGACGCTGCGTTCGGCGCCGCCGGCGTGTCGCGATCTCCGATCAGGTCAGGACCAGGCCAAAAGCGCCAGAGGCGTCAGCCGCCCTGATAGGACTCGCCGGTGCGGGGCTCTGGCGTCGCCACGCGCTCGGCCTCGCCATAGGTGGCGATCTTGCCTTCCGCCGCCTTCTTCAGGATCTGCAGCGCCTCCAGCGGCTCCGGCTCCAGCCCTGCGCCGCCGGTCCCCACATGCGCGTAGATCTCCTTCTTCATGCGCGGATCCCAGAAATGCTGGATGTGATCCACGATGCCGGGGATGATCTTCTCCTTGGGCTGGCTCCTGAAGAACCAGCCGATCTGGTTCGCCATGTAGATCAGACGGTCGAGCGTCGACTTGTGCTCGCGGCCGTCGATCTCGGGGACGCCGGGAAGGGTTTCGTGGGCGTGGGCCATGGGCGCGTTCCTCAAACCTGACGGAGGGCGCTCTCCGGCGCCTTGTCCGCGACGATGCGATGGGGGTGGGTGAAAACCTCGAAGCCGTCGTCGCGGGCGATGGCGACGAGGGTGACGCCGGCCTGCTCCGCCATGGCGACGCCGAGCGCCGTCGGCGCGGAGACCGCGACCACGAGGCCGGTTCCGATGATGGCCGCCTTCTGGATCATCTCCACCGAGACGCGGCTGGTGAGCGCCACGAAGCCCGGCGCGGCGTCCTCGCCGCTTCGCGCCAGATGGCCGGCCAGCTTGTCGAGCGCGTTGTGGCGGCCCACGTCCTCGCGCACGGCGATCAGGCCGCGGCCGGGAACGTAGAAGCCCGCGCCATGAACCGCGCGGGTGGCGAAGTTCAGCGCCTGCGCCTTCCACAGCGCCTGAAGCGCCTCGTGTATCTCGCTGGCGGAAAATGCTGTTTCGGCTTCGACGATCCGCGCGGGCCTCACCGCCTGCGCCAGACTGTCCACGCCGCACAGGCCGCAGCCTGTGGGGCCCGCCAGCGCCCGGCGGCGCGCCCCGAGATCGCGGGACGGATTCTTGGCGAGCCACATCCGCGCTTCGAGACCGACGCCCTGATCGACAACCTCGAGGCTCTCGATCTCGGAGACATCGGCGACGATGCCCTCGGTCAGGCTGAAGCCGACGGCGAAGTCTTCGACGTCCGCCGGGCTCGCCATCATCACCGCCTGCGTGCCGCCGTCATAGACCAGCGCGATCGGAGTCTCGGCCGGCGTCGCCCGCTCCGAAGTCTCGCGCAGTTCGCCGTCGCGCCAGACGGCGCGGGACAGGCGGACGATGGGGGCTGGAAGCTCGGTCATGGGGTGAATATGGGCGCCTTGGCCGGGCCTTTGAAGCGGGAGACGTCCCCTTGCTCGTCCCGGCCGCCGGGCCGGACATCGGAGCCGCAGCGCGGACGAACGGGACGATGCGGGCGGCGTCTGACTTTCGTCCCTCGGCGCCTGCCGGTCGCGGCTCAAGGCCAGGACGACGCCGTAGGTTTCAGGCGGTTCCGCTCTGGTCGCCCCGGGCGGCGGACATCCGCCGCCCGGAGGCTGTTCGTAAGCCGGGAAACCCGCGGATCACTCCGCCGCTTCGGGCAGGATGCGCCGGCTGCTGCGGGAGTGCTCCTCGTAGCCTTCCTGCCAGGCGCTCGGCCCGTTGGAGGGCGAGATCTGCACCGCCGTCACCTTGTACTCCGGGCAGTTGGTGGCCCAGTCCGAGAAGTCGGTGGTGATGACGTTGGCCTGGGTCGTCGGGTGGTGGAACGTGGTGTAGACCACGCCCGGCGCCACGCGATCGGTGACCTTGGCCTTCAGCGTGGTCTCGCCGGCGCGGCTGCGCAGCGTCACCCAGTCGCCGTCGCGCACGCCGCGGTTCTCGGCGTCCGCCGGATGGACCTCGAGCACGTCCTCCTCATGCCAGCGCGAGTTCTCTGTGCGCCGGGTCTGCGCGCCCACGTTGTACTGGCTGAGGATGCGGCCGGTGGTGAGAAGCAGCGGGAAGCGCGGCCCCACCTTCTCGTCGGTGCCGACATATTCGGTGATGACGAAGTTGCCCTTTCCGCGGACGAAGCCGCCGATGTGCATGATCGGCGTGCCGTCCGGCGCGGCCTCGTTGCACGGCCACTGCACCGAGCCCTTCTCATCGAGCGCCCTGAAGGACACGCCGGCGAAGCTCGGGGTCGACGCCGCGATCTCGTCCATGATCTCGGACGGATGGCCGTAGTCCATGGCGTAGCCCATGGCCTTGGCCAGCATCAGCGTCACCTCCCAGTCGGCGTAGATCGCCCTGGGGGCCATCACCTTGCGCACGCGCTGGATGCGGCGCTCGGCGTTGGTGAAGGTGCCGTCCTTCTCCAGGAAGGACGAGCCCGGCAGGAACACATGGGCGTAGTTGGCGGTCTCGTTCAGGAACAGGTCCTGCACGATCACGCACTCCATGGAGGCGAGGCCCGAGGCCACATGGTAGGTGTCCGGATCCGACTGGGCGATGTCCTCGCCCTGCACGTAGAGGCCCTTGAAGGTGCCGTCCACGGCCGCGTCCAGCATGTTCGGGATGCGCAGGCCGGGCTCGGGATCGAGCGGCGTGCCCCACAGCGCCTCGTACATCTCGCGGACGTTGTCCTCGGAGACGTGTCGGTAGCCCGGATACTCGTGCGGGAACGAGCCCATGTCGCACGAGCCCTGCACGTTGTTCTGACCGCGCAGCGGGTTCACGCCCACGCCGTTGCGGCCGATGTTGCCGGTGGCCATGGCGAGGTTGGCGATGCCGAGAACCGTGGTCGAGCCCTGGCTGTGCTCGGTGACGCCGAGGCCGTAATAGATCGCCGCGTCGCCGCCGGTGGCGTAGAGCCGGGCCGCGCCGCGCACGAGGTTCGCCGGCACGCCGGTGATGGACTCGGTGGCCTCCGGCGAATGCCGCTCCTCGGCCACGAACTCGGCCCAGGCCTGGAAGGTCTCGAGATCGCCCTGCTCGCGCACGAACGCCTCGTCGATCAGGCCCTCGGTCACGATCACATGGGCGAGCGCCGTGACCATGGCGACGTTGGTGCCCGGCTTCAGCGGCAGGTGGTAGTCCGCGCGGATGTGCGGGCTCTTCACCAGATCGATGCGGCGCGGGTCGATCACGATCAGCTTCGCGCCCTGGCGCAGGCGGCGCTTCATGCGGCTGCCGAACACCGGATGGCCGTCGGTCGGGTTGGCGCCGATGACCAGGATGACGTCGCTCTCGTCCACCGAGTCGAAGTCCTGGGTGCCGGCGGAGGTGCCGAACGCCGTCTTCAGGCCGTAGCCGGTGGGCGAGTGGCAGACGCGGGCGCAGGTGTCCACGTTGTTGTTGCCGAAGCCGGCGCGCACCAGCTTCTGGACCAGATAGGTCTCCTCGTTGGTGCAGCGCGAGGAGGTGATGCCGCCGATGGACGACCGGCCGTACTTGGCCTGGATGCGCTTGAACTCGGTGGCGGCGTATTCGATCGCCTCCTCCCACGACACCTCACGCCACGGATCGGTGATCTTGGCGCGGATCATCGGCTTGAGGATGCGCTCCTTGTGCTGGGCGTAGCCGTAGGCGAAGCGGCCCTTGACGCAGGAGTGGCCGTGGTTGGCCTTGCCGTCCTTCCACGGGACCATGCGGACGAGCTCGTCGCCGCGCATCTCGGCCTTGAAGGTGCAGCCCACGCCGCAATAGGCGCAGGTGGTGACCACCGAATGCTCGGGCGTGCCGATCTCGATGACCGACTTCTCCTGCAGCGTCGCGGTCGGGCAGGCCTGCACGCAGGCGCCGCAGGACACGCATTCCGACTGCATGAACAGCTCGTCCATGCCGGGCGACACCCGGCTGTCGAAGCCGCGGCCGGAGATGGTCAGCGCGAAGGTGCCCTGCACCTCCTCGCAGGCGCGGACGCAGCGCGAGCAGACGATGCACTTGGAGGCGTCGTAGGTGAAGTACGGGTTGGACTCGTCTTTCTTGGAGACGAGGTGGTTCTCGCCCTCATAGCCGTAGCGCACCTCGCGCAGGCCGACGACGCCCGCCTGCTCCTGCAGCTCGCAGTCGCCGTTGGCCGAACAGGTCAGGCAGACGAGCGGGTGGTCGGAGATGTAGAGCTCCATCACGCCGCGGCGCAGCTGCTTCAGGCGGGGGGTCTGGGTCTTGACCACGATGCCTTCGGCCACCGGCGTGGTGCAGGAGGCCGGCGTGCCGTTGCGGCCCTCGATCTCGATCAGACAGAGGCGGCAGGAGCCATAGGCCTCCAGATTGTCGGAGGCGCAGAGCTTCGGGATCTTGTTACCCACCAGCATGGCCGCATGCATGATGGACGTGCCCTCGGGCGCCGTCACCTTCTGGCCGTCGATGGTCAGCGTGACCATTACGTCGGATTTGACCTCAGGGGTGCCGTAGTCGATTTCAGTCACGAGAGACATGGCGGGCCTCCTCACTCCGCGGCCAGCGGCATGGGGCCGCGACCGAAATCCTCGGGGAAATGGGTGAGCGCGCTCATGACGGGATAGGGAGTGAAGCCGCCCAGAGCGCAGAGCGAGCCCAGCTTCATCGTGTGCGAAAGGTCTTCGAGAATGGCGAGGTTCTTCTCGCGCTCGACACCGGCGATGATCTTGTCCATCACCTCGACGCCGCGGGTGGAGCCGATGCGGCAGGGCGTGCACTTGCCGCAGCTCTCCACCGAGCAGAACTCCATGGCGAACCGGGCCTGCTTGGCCATGTCCACATTGTCGTCGAACACCACGATGCCGCCGTGGCCGATCAGGCCGTCCTTCTTGGCGAAGGCCTCGTAGTCGAACGGGGTGTCGAACAGCGCGCGGGGGAAGTAGGCCCCGAGCGGGCCGCCCACCTGCACCGCGCGAACGGGCAGGCCGGTGAACGTGCCGCCGCCGACCTCCTCCACCAGTTCGCCCAGCGTCACGCCGAAGGCGATCTCGTAGAGACCGCCGTACTTGATGTTGCCGGCGAGCTGGATCGGCATGGTGCCGCGGGAGCGACCGAAGCCCACGTCCGCATAGGCCTTGGCGCCTTCCGACAGGATGAAGGGCACCGCCGCCAGCGACAGCACGTTGTTGATGACGGTCGGCTTGCCGAACAGGCCCTTGTGGGCCGGCAGCGGCGGCTTGGCGCGCACCAGACCGCGGCGGCCTTCGAGGCTCTCCAGCAGCGAGGTCTCCTCGCCGCAGACATAGGCCCCGGCGCCGACGCGCACCTCCATGTCGTAGTCGTATTGGGAGCCGGCGACGCCGCGGCCGAGATAGCCGGCCTTGCGGGCGGCCTGGATCGCCTTGTTCATGGCGATCACCGCGTGCGGATACTCCGAGCGGCAGTAAACGTAGCCCATGTCCGCGCCGACGGCGACGCCGGCGATGGTCATGCCCTCGATCAGCTGGAAGGGGTCGCCCTCCATGATCATGCGGTCGGCGAAGGTGCCGGAGTCGCCCTCGTCCGCGTTGCAGACGATGTACTTCTTGCCCGGCGCGCAGGCGGCGACGGTGCGCCACTTGATGCCGGTGGGGAAGCCTGCGCCGCCGCGGCCGCGCAGGCCGGAGTTGAACACCTCCTCCACCGTGTCGGCCGGGCCCATGGCGATGGCGCGCTCCAGGCCCTTGTAGCCGCCATGGGCGAGGTAGTCGTCGAGCGAGACCGGATCGGTCACGCCCACGCGCTTGAAGGTGAAACGCTCCTGCTTGGCGAAGAACGGGATCTTCTCCACGTCGCCGAGACGGAGGTCGTGGCCGGCGCCGTCGAGCAGGCCGCCGTCCAGCAGCGCCTCCACGTCCCTGGGCTTCACAGGGCCGTAGCCGACGCGGCCGGCGGCGGTGACCACCTCCACCAGCGGCTCCAGCCAGATCATGCCGCGGGAGCCGTTGCGCACCACGCGGCCCTCGACGCCGCGACGGGCGAGCCCTTCCGTGATGGCCTTGGCGACCCGGTCGGCGCCGACGGCGACCGCCGCGGCGTCGCCGGGAACGTAGATGACGACGCTCACGACCGCACCTCCGCCGCGATCTCCGCGATCGCCTCGTCGTCGATCAGCCCAACCAGCCGGCCGTCCACCATGGCGGACGGGCCGCAGGCGCACAGGCCGAGGCAGTAGATCGGCTCCAGCGTCACCTGTCCGTCGGGCCGGGTCTCGCCGAAGGCGCAGTCCAGCGCCTTCTCGAACTTCGGCGAGGTGTCGCGGGCGCCGGCGGCCTGGCACGCCTCGGCGACGCACACCTTGACGATGTGGCGGCCGGCGGGCTCGTGCCGGAAATCATGGTAGAAGGTGAAGACGCCATGGACCTCGGCGCGCGACAGGTTCATCGCGTCGGCGATCAGCGGGATCGCGTCCTGAGGCACATAGCCGAACGTCTCCTGCATGGCGTGCAGGATCGGCATGGTCGCCCCCTCCAGGGCGAGGTGATCGGCGATGATCTCGCGACCGCGCTCCGGCGACCACGCTTCGTGCGCATGCCGCGATCCTGAGACGGATGCCCCGCTCATCATGGCTCGCGTCCTCCATATATAATTCTTGTTATTCCAAATTCTGGCTCCAACGCCCTGAGTTATCAATGCGCGTATCCCGTCAGCCGATAGAACATATCTATCGGCCTGGGCGATCCATCAAGTGGGTAAAACGATTTTAGAAGCGATCCAAAGGGGTTGGCATGCCAGAGACCCCTGCCGCCGCCCGTCGCGCTGTTTTGAATTTTTCTGAACAGGCGATGCGGGAGGAGCTTAAATCGACGCCGCTATGGCGCCCGGCGTCACGGCGCCGAGTCGCGCCGCGAGTCCCTTGGCGATCGTGACCAGAGCGGTGGTGGCCGGCGTCTGCGGGTCGCGATGCGGCGCGACCAGTCCCACGGTGTGCACCACTTCCGGCTCGACGATGGGGATGGAGCGGATGTTCGGCGGCAGCCCCATGGTCTCGCCGAAGCTCTGGGGCAGCACGCTCGACCAGGCGCCGGTGCGCACATGGCTGAGCAGGACCACGGTGTCGTTGGACTCCAGCGTCGGCGCGGCGGCGACGCCTGCGTCCTTGAGCAGCGTGTCCACGATGCGGCGGTTCTGCATGTTCGGCGTCAGCAGGCAGAGCGGCAGCCGCCCCACGTCGCGCCACGTCACCACGTCCCGGTCGCCCAGCGCGCCATCCGCCGAAGTGATGAGGCGGTAGCCCTCGCGCCAGATCGGCGTCACCGACACCCGACCGAGCGGCTCGTTGTCGAGATAGGTGATGCCGGCGTCCACCTCGAGATTGTCCAGCGCGTCGCCGATCTCGCCCGAGGTGCTGCTGACGATGGTGAAGCGCACGTCCGGGTGCTGGGCGCGGTAGGGCGTGGTGAGCTGGGACACCATGGGCAGCGCGGTGGGGATCACCGCGATCCGCAGATGGCCGACCACGCCGCGCTTCAGGGCGTCGATGTCCTGCCGCATGGCGCGGGCGTCGCCCACGATGCGCCGGGCCCATTCCAGCGCCCTCTCCCCCTCTGGGGTAAAGCCGTGGAAGCGCGAGCCGCGCTCCACCAGCCGCACGCCGAGAGCGTCCTCGAGCTGCTTGACGCCGGCGGAGAGCGTGGGCTGGGTGACGCCGCAGGCCTCCGCGGCGCGGCCGAAATGACGCTCCTGGGCGAGGGCGAGCAGAAAGTCGAGCTTGTCGAGCATGGCCGTCCGAAAGCGAGTCGGCCACACCGGCCTGGCGCGCGATTATATGGCAGGAGACCGGCCAAAGGCGAAAAACGGCGCTGGCATGCCAGTTTCGCACGAAAATTGCGCCAGATCAGCCCGGAAACGGCGTTTACGATCCTTATCCTTTCGGCGTATGCAGGTTCAAAGGCTCACGGGTCAATGAGCCGCAGCACGCCGGGGAGGCGCTCAACACATGTCCTTCGTCCGCTCCCACCTTCCGTGGGCCATTCTGGCGTTCATCGGAGCGTTCGCGCTCGGAACGGTCGCGCTTCACCGCGGCGAGTCGATCGGCGCTCTCTGGATCGTCGTGGCGGCGGTCTCCACCTATCTCGTCGCCTACCGCTATTACGCGCTGTTCATCGCCAACAACGTGCTGCGGCTCGATCCGGCCTACGCCACGCCGGCGCAGCGCCTGAACGACGGCCTCGACTACGTTCCCACCAACAAATACGTCCTGTTCGGCCACCACTTCGCGGCGATCGCCGGCGCCGGCCCGCTGGTCGGCCCGGTGCTCGCGGCGCAGATGGGCTACCTGCCCGGCACGCTGTGGATCATCGTCGGCGTGGTTCTCGCCGGCGCGGTGCAGGACTTCCTGGTTCTGTTCCTCTCCACCCGGCGCGACGGCCGCTCGCTCGGCGACATCATCCGCCAGGAGATGGGCGCGACCGCGGGCATCATCGCCCAGATCGGCATCCTTCTGATCATGATCATCCTGCTGGCGGTGCTGGCGCTGGTGGTGGTGAAGGCGCTGGTGGGCTCGCCCTGGGGCATGTTCACGGTGGCCGCGACCATCCCGATCGCGCTGTTCATGGGCCTCTACAGCCGCTTCCTGCGGCCGGGCCATGTGGGCGAGGTGTCGCTGATCGGCGTCGTGCTGCTGCTCGCCTCCATCGTCTACGGCCAGCACGTGGCGGAAAGCCCGACGCTCGCGCCGCTGTTCACCTTCAAGGGCGAAGCCATCGCGCTGATGATCATCGGCTACGGCTTCGTGGCTTCGGTCATCCCGGTGTGGCTGCTGCTCGCGCCGCGCGACTACCTCTCCACCTTCCTGAAGGTGGGCGCCGTGGTCGGCCTCGCCATCGGCATCCTCGTGGTGATGCCGGACGTGAAGATGCCCGCCGTCACCAAGTTCATCGACGGCACCGGCCCGGTCTTCGCCGGCGCCATCTTCCCCTTCCTGTTCATCACCATCGCCTGCGGCGCCGTCTCCGGCTTCCACTCGCTGATCGCCTCCGGCACCACGCCGAAGCTGATCGAGAACGAGACCCAGGCCAAGTTCATCGGCTACGGCGCGATGCTCACCGAGAGCTTCGTGGCCATCATGGCGCTGATCGCGGCCTCGGTGCTTGAGCCGGGCGTCTATTTCGCCATGAACAGCCCGGCGGCGCTGATCGGCACGACGCCTGAGACCGCGGCCGCGGCCGTGTCGTCCTGGGGCTTCCAGATCACGCCGGCCGAACTCAGCCTGCTTGCGCAGCAGGTGGGCGAAAGCACCGTGCTGTCCCGCGCCGGCGGCGCGCCGACCCTCGCCGTCGGCATGTCGCACATCCTGTCCCAGCTCGTGGGCGGCGAAGCGCTGATGGCGTTCTGGTACCACTTCGCCATCCTGTTCGAGGCGCTGTTCATCCTGACCACGGTGGACGCCGGTACCCGCGTCTGCCGCTTCATGATCCAGGACCTGCTCGGCAACGTGACCCCGAAGTTCCGCGACACCAAGTCGTGGACCGCCAACGTGATCGCGACCGGCCTCGCGGTCACGGCCTGGGGCTACTTCCTGTATCAGGGCGTGGTGGATCCGCTCGGCGGCATCAACACGCTGTGGCCGCTGTTCGGCATCTCCAACCAGATGCTGGCCGCGATCGCGCTGACGCTGTGCACCGTGGCGCTGTTCAAGATGAAGCGCGAGCGCTACGCGTGGGTCACCATCGTGCCGACGGTGTGGCTGCTGATCTGCACGCTGACCGCCGGCTGGCAGAAGCTGTTCCACCCGTCGCCGGCGGTGGGCTTCCTCGCCCACGCCAGGAAGTTCGGCGACGCCGCCGCGCAGGGGCAGGTTCTGGCCCCGGCCAAGTCGATCGAGCAGATGGGCCGCATCGTGTTCAACGACTACGTCAACGCCGGACTGACCGTCGCTTTCATGGCCGTGGTCATCGTCATGGTCGGCTTCGGCATCCGCTGGATTCTCGTCGCGCTGCGCTCGCCTTCGGCGACGGTGAACGAGATCCACGGCGTGCCGGCGGAGTGAGGCCGATGCGGCGGACGCTGGAGGCGGCGCGGCTCAGGCTCGACCCGCTGCTCTGCGCCTGTCGCGCGGCGCGCGAGACCGCGCATCTCATGGTCGGGCTGCCCGACTACGAGCGCTATGTGGCCCATGTCCGGGCCAACCACCCGGACACGGAGCCCATGGATCGCAGCGCGTTCTTCCGGGACGCCCAGGACCGCCGCTACGGCGGCGGAAACCACACGGGCGTCATGCGCTGCTGCTGACGGCGCACGAGCGGACAAACAAGATAAGGGCGCGGAGCCGACCAGCTCCGCGCCCTTTCTCATTCCGCCTTCGCCAAGAGCTCAGACGCTGTCTGGACATTCAGTCCGCCGTCATGCCCGCGCATCGCAGGCATGACGTGAGCTTTAATGGCGCGTTGCAGTCATATTCCGAGCGTGCGCTCAGACCTTACCGTCGAGGCCCATCTGGTAGTACTTGTGGGTGATGCTATCCTGGTTCTCCAGCAGCCAGTCGATGGTGGGCTCGTTCGACATGGCCTTGCGGATCGCCTGGGTCATGCCGCGGCGATGGATGTCGAACAGCACCTTGTGGTCGAGGTTCTCCACGTCGACGATCGTGGGCGCGAGCCAGACCGAGCAGATGATGCCGAGGTCGTTGGCCTTCTCCTTGGGGATGTAGCCCTCGCGCACCGCGTCCAGCACGCCGTTGGCGATCGCGAACTGCACCGTGCCCATCAGGATGTTCGTGTAGCGCGGATTGTCGACCGTCACCTTCGACACGCAGAGCGTGATCGGCCGCACCATGATGTCGGTGTTGAGCAGCGCGAACACGCGGGTATGGCCGGCGACCTGATCGCCGGTCAGGGTCGCGAGCGCGGTCCCGACCGGGCCGTCCAGCTCGCCGATCACCACCTCCGGCTCGGCCGCGGTTCCGGGAGGGCCGCCGGCGACCAGCGCCTCGCCGGCGCGCAGAACGATGCGGTTGGACATCAACATCTCCTCATGCGTCCACGGCCCTCACGCGAACGGCGCGCGAAGGCCTTTACGTCTCAGGCTTCCGCAGGCTTCGCCGGCGCGCGCTCGGCCGGCAGGCGCAGGCAGAGCAGAAGCGCGGGCAGGCCCGACAGGAAGGTGGCGATGAAGTACGGCCCATAGCCGACCGCGTCCACCGCATAACCCGACAATCCGCCCACCAGATGCCCGGGAAGCGCGTAGATCGAACTCAGCACCGCGTAGCGGGTGGCGGAGAACTCCGACGCCGCGAGCTTCGACATGAATGCGATCAGCGCCGTGCCCGCGATGCCGGACGCCACGTTGTCGAAGCAGATGGCGAGCGCCAGCATCCAGATCTCGTGGCCCACGCCATGCAGGGTCGCGAACAGCAGGTTGGTGGTCGAGGACGCCACGATGCCGATCACCAGCACCGCGCGCATGGAGAGCCGCGTCAGCAGGAAACCGCCGAGGAAGGCGCCGCCGATGGTGAGCGCCACGCCGAACACCTTGGAGACGCTGGCGATCTCCGCCTTGCTGAAGCCGGTGTCCACGTAGAGCGCCTGCGCCATCACCCCCGCCAGCAGGTCCGGCATGCGGTAGAGCCCGATCAGGCACAGGATGGCGAGCGGGATCGTGGTGACGAGCAGGATCAGATCGCGGACCGGCGCCTCGAGCAGCGAGCCTTCGGTCCGGGCGTGCTCCCGGTCCGCGGAGGGCGGAATCAGCAGGACGGTCAGCGCCGCCACCACCAGCATGATCGCCGCCATGGCGAGATAGCTGGCGTTCCAGCCGAAGCCCTCGGCGATGAACAGCGCGCCCGCGCCGGAGGTCAGCACCGCCAGCCGGTAGCCGAGCTGGTAGCCGGCGGCGAGCACGCCCTGCTGCTCGGCTTCGGCCACGTCCACGCGCCAGCCGTCGATCGCCGCGTCCTGAGCCGCCGAGAACAGCGCCGCCGCGAAGCAGGCCGCCGCCATCACCGGCAGGCTCACCGTCGGGTCGCAGAACGCCATCAGCGCCAGCCCGCCTGAGACGCCGAGCTGAAGCACGAAGATCCATGCCCGGCGCCGGCCAAGCGCGCGGCCGAGCGGCCCGAGCGCATAGGCGTCGAGGAACGGCGCGATGATGAACTTCAGGCTGTAGGCGATGCTGGCCCAGGACATCAGGCCGATCTCGGCTAAGCCTACCCCCGCCTCGCGCAGCCAGATGGCGAGCGTGCCAAGCACCAGCAGGAACGGCAGGCCCGAGGCGTAGCCCAGCACGCCCGCCGCGAAACGCTTCAGGCCGATCGACGCGCCTGGCGCGCGCGGCGCGGACGGAGCTGCGGCGTGATCGGACAAGGCGGCCTCCCCCGGGGACGGAACCCTTCGCGCCGCGCGGCGATTCGCGCGGCCGCGCCCTGTCTTAGCGCCAATCGCAGCCGCCGGCATTCACACCGGAGGCACGGAAATTAACTCCACTAAGTTGACAGGTTATATGGATTGTATAGAAATTACGAAGAACACCGCCGGGCCGCCCGGCGCCGATCGGGAGGCCGGACCCATGACGCGCTGTCGATTCCGCCGCTGACCACGCCGCCCTAGCCGGCCCTTAGCCTCTCGTTCCCGACGTCAACGGATAATCCCATGCTCACCCGTCGCACCGCGCTCGCCACCCTTTCGGCGGCCGTCGCCGCGCCCGCCCTGATCCGCTCCGCCCGCGCGGACGCCCGCAAGATCCGCATCGGCCTGCAGAAGAACGGCGTCTTCCTCATCGCCCGCACCCGGCGCACGCTGGAGCAGCGCTTCGAGGCCGAAGGCGTCGCGGTCGAATGGCTGGAGTTCACCTTCGGCCCGCCGCTTCTGGAGGCGCTGAACGTCGGCTCCATCGACATCGGCACCACCGGCGACGCGCCGCCGATCTTCGCCCAGGCCGCGCGCGGACGCTTCGTCTACGCCGCCACCTATCCCGCCTCCGGCGCCGCCATCCTCGTGCCGAAGGACTCGCCGCTGAAGACGGTGGCCGACCTCAAGGGCAAGCGCATCGCCATCCCCAAAGGCTCCAGCGCCCACAACGTGGCGGTGCAGCTCATCGAGAAGGCGGGCCTCGGCTTCGACGAGGTGAACGCGGCCTATCTGCCGCCGGCGGACGGGCAGGCGGCCTTCGCCCGCGGCTCCGTGGACGCCTGGGCGGTGTGGGATCCGTTCTTCGCCATCGCGGAGGAGACGCTCGGCGCCCGCGTGCTGTCGTCCAGCGCCGACGCCGGCCCCCAGAACGGCTTCACCCTCGCCAACCGCGACTTCGCAAACGCCAACGGCGACCTGCTGAAAGGCGTGGTGGACGCGTTCGGCGAGGTCGGCGCCTGGGCCGACGGCCACAAGGACGAGGTGGCCGAGCTGTTCTCCGCCGCGACCAAGACCCCGATCGAGGCCCAGCGGCGCGCCCAGACCCGCACCGGCTACGCCGTGCGACCCATCACCCCGGAGGTGGTGGCGACCCAGCAGGCCAACGCCGACCGCTTCCACCGCATCGGCCTGATCCCGAACGCGATCACGGTGGCGGACGCGGTCTGGACCCCCGGCGCCTGAAGGAGACCGACGTGAACCTGTTCAAATCCGGCGATCTGCTCGCCTTCGTCATCCCGGTCGGGCTGATCCTGGTCTGGCAGGCCCTGTCCTCGGCCGGCTATCTGGCGCCCGAGGTGCTGCCGGCGCCGACCGCCGTCGCCCTCGCCGGCTGGCGGCTCGCCACCTCCGGCGAGCTCTGGACGAACATCGCCATCAGCGCCTGGCGCGCAGGCGTGGGCTTCCTGATCGGCGGCGGCATCGGCTTCGCGTTCGGCCTCGCCAACGGCCTGTCCAAGCTCTCCGAACGCCTCACCGACCCGACCATCCAGATGGTGCGCACCATCCCCCATCTGGCGATGATCCCGCTGGTCATCCTGTGGTTCGGCATCGACGAGACCGCCAAGATCTTCCTGGTGGCGCTCGGCGTGTCCTTCCCGATCTACCTCAACACCCTGCACGGCGTGCGCACCGTGGACGCCCAGCTCGTGGAGATGGGCCGAGCCTACGGCATGACGCCGGTTGAGCTGTTCCTCAAGGTGGTGCTGCCGGGCGCCCTGCCCTCCATCTTCGTCGGCCTGCGCTACGCGCTCGGCATCATGTGGCTGACGCTGATCGTGGCCGAGACCATCTCCGCTTCCTCGGGCCTCGGCTACATGGCCATGAACGCCCGCGAGTTCATGCTGGTCGACGTCGTGGTGCTGTCGATCCTGATCTACGCCCTGCTGGGCAAGCTCGCGGACTCCGTCGCCCGCTGGCTGGAACGCGCCACGCTCTCCTGGCACCCCGCCTACATCGCCCGCTGAAGGACGCGTCCCATGACCGCACGCACTTTCTCCGCTCGCCTGCTGTCGCCGCGCGGCCTCGCCGCGGCCTTCGCCCCCGCCTCCGCGCCGAAGCCGCAACTGCGCGCGGCCGGCGGCCGCGGCGCCTCGGTGACGCTGCGGGGCTTCTCCAAATCCTTCGGCCCGAAACAGGTGCTGAAGAAGCTCGACCTGCATGCGCCAGCCGGCCAGTTCATCGCCATCGTCGGCAAGAGCGGCTGCGGCAAGAGCACCCTGCTCCGGGCCATTCTCGGCCTCGACCAGCCGACGGACGGCGTGGTGACGGTGGCCGACCAGCCGCCGACCTCGGACTCGGCCCGCATCATGTTCCAGGAGCCGCGGCTGCTGCCCTGGGCGCGCGTGCTGGACAACGTGCTGGTGGGCGTGCGCGGCCTGGGCAAGATCGAGGCTCGCGAGGCGGCGCTGGACGCGCTGCGCAAGGTCGGGCTCGGCGACCGGGCCGGCGAATGGCCCTCCGTGCTGTCCGGCGGCCAGAAGCAGCGGGTGGCGCTGGCGCGCGCCCTCGTCAGCCGCCCCCGTCTGCTGGCGCTGGACGAGCCGCTCGGCGCCCTCGACGCCCTCACCCGCATCGAGATGCAGAACCTGCTGGAGCGCATCTGGCAGAAGCAGGGCTTCACCGCCGTGCTGGTGACCCATGACGTGTCCGAGGCGCTGGCGCTCGCCGACCGGGTGATCGTGCTGGAGGACGGCGGCGTCTCGCTCGACCTTACCGTCGACCTGCCCCGTCCCCGCCGCCGCGGTTCGCCCGGCATCGCCCGGCTCGAAGGCCAGATCCTCGACCGCCTGTTCGGCGCCGCCGACCGCGACGCCCCCACCGACCTCCATGGCGACCTGGCGCAGGAGCTCTACGCATGACCCGCAAGACCATCGTCGCCATCGCCGGCAGCCTCGGCCGCCCGTCCCGCACCCGCCGGCTGGTGGAGGACGTCGCCGCCCGCATCCAGGCCCGCTCCGGCGCGGAGCTGATCCTGCTCGACGTGGCCGATCTCGCGCCCGAGCTTGGCCGCACGCTCGCCCGCGACGCCGCGCCGCCCGCGCTGGACGCCGGTCTTCGCGCCATCGAGGCCGCCGATCTGATCATCGCCGGATCCCCTGTCTACAAAGGCTCTTACAGCGGCTTCTTCAAGCACCTGATCGACCTAGTGGACTACCGCGCCCTCACCGGCACGCCCGTCGCCCTGCTCGCCACCGGCGGGTCCGAGCGGCACGCGCTGTCCGTCGAGCACCAGCTCCGGCCTCTGTTCGCCTCTTTCGACGCGCTGACGCTGCCGACGGCGGTGTTCGCGCTCGACCGCTCCATCGTGGACGGCCGCGTCACCGACGAGCGGGTGGCGGCCCGGCTCGACACGCTGGTGGCCGAAGCCGCTTTCGCCCTGACCCGACCGGCGCTCGCCGCCTGATCCCCTTATTCCTGACCGGACCCACAGACCATGACCAGCTTCACCCGCCGCGCCGCCGGCAAGACCCTCGCCGCCCTGGCGCTCGCCGGCGCCTTCGGCGCCGCCGCTCCCGCCGTGGCGCAGGAGCGCGAGTTCCGCGTCGGCTATCAGAAATCGGGCGCCCTCATCCTGCTCAAGGGCAAGGGAACGCTGGAGGAAAAGCTGAAGCCGCTCGGCGTCCGCGTCAAATGGGCCGAGTTCCAGTTCGGCCCTCCGATGCTGGAGGCCCTGAACGCCGGCGCGATCGACTTCGCGACCACCGGCGAGTCGCCCCCGATCTTCGCCCAGCTTGCGAGCCCGAACTTCGCCTACGTCGCCTACGATCCGGACTCGTCGAAGAGCGAGGCGCTGCTGGTGCAGGGCGACAGCCCGATCACCACCATCGCCGGGCTGAAGGGCAAGACCGTCGCCGTCGCGAAGGGCTCTAACTCGCACTACTTTCTGGTGAAGGCGCTCGAGAAGGGCGGCCTGAGCTATTCCGACGTCAAGGTGGCGTATCTCGCGCCGGCTGACGCCCGCGCGGCGCTGCAGAACCGCTCGGTCGACGCCTGGTCGGTGTGGGATCCCTACTATGCGGCGGCCGAGGCCGCCGGCGCCCGCGCGCTCACCGACGGCCAGGGACTGGTCAGGAACTACCAGTTCTTCCTGTCCGACAAGCGTTTCGTGGAAAAGAACGCCGACATCCTGCGCGTCACGTTCGAGGAGCTGAAGAAGGTCGAGGACTGGGTGCTCAAGGAGCCCAAGACCGCTGCGGCGGAGCTGGCGCCGATCGTCGGCATCCCGGCCCCCATTCTCGAAAAGGCCATTCTCCGGCAGGGCTTCGGCCTGAAGCCGGTGACGAAGGAGATCGCCGCCGAGCAGCAGAAGATCGCGGACACCTTCCTCGAACTGAAGCTGCTGCCGAAGCCGATCAATGTGGCCGACGCCATCGTCGAGGTGACCCCATGACCCACGCGAACGCCGCCGCCGCCGAAACCGCCAACGTTCTCTGGTTCCTGCCGACCCACGGCGACAGCCGTTATCTCGGCACCTCCAAGGGCGGCCGTCAGGTCGATCTCGGCTACCTGCGCCAGGTGGCGCAGGCGGCCGACCAGCTCGGCTATTTCGGCGTGCTGCTGCCCACCGGCCGCTCCTGCGAGGATTCCTGGGTCGTCGCCTCGGCGCTCGCCCCGCTGACCGAACGGCTGCGCTATCTGGTGGCGGTGCGCCCCGGCCTGCAGTCGCCCACCGTCGCCGCCCGCATGACGGCGACCCTCGACCGCATCTCCAACGGCCGCCTGCTGATCAACGTCGTCACCGGCGGCGATCCGGCGGAGAACGCCGGCGACGGCGTGTTCCTGAACCACGACGAGCGCTACGCGGTGACGCGGGAGTTCCTCGACGTCTATCGCCGGCTGCTCGCCGGCGAGAGCGTGACCTTCGAGGGCGAACACCTGAAGGTCGAGGACGGCCGCCTGCTGTTCCTGCCGCATCAGGACAAGGGGCCGCCGCTCTACTTCGGCGGCTCGTCGGACGCGGCCACCGACGTGGCGGCGAAGACCATCGACAAGTACCTGACCTGGGGCGAGCCCCCGGCGCAGGTGGCGGAGAAGGTGAACCTCGTGCGCGCCCGCGCCGAGGCCGCCGGCCGCGAGGTCAGCTTCGGCATCCGCCTGCACGTCATCGTGCGCGAGACCAACGAGGAGGCCTGGGCCGCGGCGGACAGCCTGATCCGCTATCTGGACGACGACACCATCGCCGCGGCGCAGAAGGTCTACGCGCGCATGGATTCCGTCGGCCAGCAGCGCATGGCCGCGCTCCATGGCGGCCGGCGCGACCGGCTGGAGGTGAGCCCGAACCTGTGGGCGGGCGTCGGCCTCGTGCGCGGCGGCGCCGGCACGGCGCTGGTGGGCGATCCCGAGACGGTGGCGGCCCGGATCAAGGAGTACATGGCTCTCGGCGTCGACACCTTCATCCTGTCCGGCTACCCGCATCTGGAGGAGGCCTACCGCTTCGCGGAGCTGGTGTTCCCGCTGCTGCCGCTGTCCACCGCGACCAAGCCCGCCTCCACCAGCGTCAACATGGGGCCGTTCGGCGAGACCATCGCCAACGACCTGCGCCCGACGCTGCGCGTGTCGCAGTCCTGACCATGACGCTGGCGACCTCCCGTCCGGACCGGCCGACGATCGTGATCGTCGGCGGCGGCGTTTCGGGCGCCGTCACGGCGCACCAGCTTGCGCGCCGCGCGCCGGACGCCTTCCGCATCGTGGTGGTGGAGCCCCGGCCCCGCCTCGGCGCCGGCCTCGCCTATTCGAGCGTCGACGCGGCGCATCGCATCAACGTGCCGGCCTCGCGCATGTCGTTCGTGCCGTCGGACCCGTGCCATTTCGACCGCTGGCTGAAAGCGGACGGCGCGCTGAAGGAGGATCCGGAGGCGCTGACCGCGGACGGGCGCGCCTTTCCCCGCCGCTCGGTGTTCGGCCGCTACGCCGCGGAAACCATCGAGCCTTACGTGCTCTCGGGCGAGATCGAGCACGTTCAGGCCACGGCGGTCGACGTCTCCGAGGACGGCGGCCGCTATCGCGTCGGGCTTTCCACCGGCGGCGAGCTGACGGCGGACGGCCTTATCTTCGCCGCCACCCACCCCCGGCCGTCCACGCCCGCCGCGCTGCGTCCGCTCGATGGCGACGCCCGGCTGATTCAGGACGCCCAGCGGGACGACGCGCTCGGCGCGGTCGCGCCGGACGCCCGCGTGCTGATCGTCGGCACGGGCCTCACCATGGCCGACATCGTCGCCTCGCTGGAGCGGCGCGGCCATCGCGGCCCGATCCTCGCGGTCTCCCGGCGCGGGCTGACGTCCCGCGGCCATGACGGCCCGGCGGGGGACGTGGGCGACTTCTCGGACCGGCCGGAACGCCGCGCGTCGCGTCTGCTTCTCCGCATTCGCCGCGCTGTACGCGCCGCGCGGGCGCAAGGGATTCCGTGGCAGCGGGTGCTGGACGCCGTGCGGACGCAAGTCCCCGTCATCTGGGCCGCGTTGCCGTCGTCCGAGCGGCGGCGCGTCGTCCGGCGGCTGCGCCCGTTCTGGGACGTGCATCGCTTCCGGGTCGCGCCGCAGGTGGAGGCGGCGATCGCTCGGCGGCAGGCGTCCGGCGCGTTCCGGATTCTGAAGGCGGAACCCGTGCGGGCGGAGGCGGACGAGGATGGCCTTGTCGTCACCCTCCGACTGAGCCCCACCCGCTTCGAGACCGTCGCCGTGGACGCCATCGTGCTGGCCACGGGTCCCGCCCATCGCTCCCTGCTGGAGACGAACGGCTTTGCGGAACGCCTAGCTGAGCTTGGCCTGATCACGCTCGACGACGTGGGACTGGGCCTCGCGACCGACGGCCAGAGCCGGGCGATCGGCGCAGATGGCCGCTCGGATCATCCGCTCTGGATCGCGGGCCCGCTCGCCCGCGCCGCCTTCGGCGAACTGATGGGGCTGCCGGAGGTGACCCGGCACGGCGAATTCGTCGCCCGCGAGCTCATCCGCCGCTTCCTGGACGCAGCTTACGACGACGAGCGCCTGACCGCCGCGTGATCGGACGCGGCGCCGGCGTTCACGAACAGGCGGCCGAACTCCTCGGCCGGCATGGGCCGGCCGTAGAGGAAGCCCTGCCCTTCCCGGCAGCCCATGCGGCTCAGATGCTCCTCCTGATCGCGGCGCTCGATCCCTTCCGCGATCACGTCGAGCCCGAAGCGTTTTCCGAGGCTCAGAACCAGATCGACGATGGCCTCGTCCTCCGGCGCCTCGGAGATGTTGCGCACGAAGCTGCGGTCGATCTTCAGCCGGGTGATCGGATAGCGCTTCAGCAGGTTGAGCGAGGCGTAGCCGGTGCCGAAATCGTCGAAGGCGATGCGCACGCCGAGATCGCGCAGCCGGCGCACCCGCGCCACCGCCACGTCGTCGGAGGCGGTGAAGATGTTCTCGGTGATCTCGATCTCGAGCGAATCCGCCGGCAGCCCGGTCACCCGCAGCGCGCGGGCGACGGCGGTGTCGATGTCCTCGCGGGCGAACTGCGCCTCGAACAGGTTCACGCCGATCCGGAAATGGCCTCCAAGGGCCGCGCGCCACTGCTCCGCGCGGGCGCAGGCGGTGTTGAGAATCCAGTCGCCCACAGTCGCCGCCGCGGCGCTGCCCGCCAGCACGTCGAGAAACTGCGCGGGAGACAGCAGCCCGCGCGTCGGGTGCCGCCACCGCAGCAGCGTCTCCGCCCCCGTCAGCGCGCCATCCTCAAGCCGGACCTGGGGCTGGAAGAACAGCTCGAACTGCCCATGGGTCGCCGCCTGCCGCAGATCCGCGTCGAGAGCGCGGCGCGCCGCCACCTCCTGCCGATGGGAGGAGCTGAACATCTGCCGGCAGTCGCAGCCTTCGGACTTGGCGCGGCGGAGAGCGAAATCGGCGTTGGCCATCAGCCGGACGGCGCTCGATCCATGTTCTGGCGCGACCGCGATTCCGATCGACGCGGTGGCCTTCAGGACGCGATCCCGGATGGCGCAGCCCTGGAGCAGCGCGGACCGGACGCTCTCGGCGACGGAGAACACCACAGCAAGGTTCGAGGTTCCCGGCAGCAGCAGGCCGAACGCGTTGGAGCCCAGACGCCCGACGACGCCGGGCTCGCCGGCGGCTTCGCCATGGAACGCCGCCGCGATGCGCTTAAGCTTCAGCGCGGTGTCGCGCAGGATCTCGTCGCCGATCTCATGGCCCTCGATGTCGTTGAGGTCGGAGAATCGGTCGAGGTCGACCATCAGCAGGGTGGCGGCGCGCCCGCTTCCGGCCAGAGCCTCGTTCAGCCGCTCGATGAAGCGGGTGCGGTTCGGCAGCAGCGTCAACTGGTCGAACATCGCCAGGCTCTGGAGGCGATCCTCGATGCGGCGGCGTTCGGAGGCGTCGCGCACCACCGCGGCGAAGACCATGTCCTCGCCCTTGCCCCAGGCGCTGATGCGCATCTCGGTGGGGAAAACCTCCCCGTCCGCGCGCTGCGCCGGCAGCTCCAGCAGCTTGCCGATCAGCCGGGCCGGCTCGCCGCGGATGAGCCTGCGCATGCCGCCGACATGGTCGTTGCGCATGGCTTCCGGCACGATGATGTCCACCGGCCGTCCGATCGCGTCTTCCGCCGGATAGCCGAACAGACGGCTCGCCGCATCGTTCCAGACGCGGATCACGCCGGAGGCGTCGGCGCCGACGATGGCGTCGCCGCCGTGAGCCAGCAAGGCCTGCGCGAAGTGGACGACGCCCTCCGCCGCCTCGTCAGAACTCATCCGTCGCTCCGAATTTTTTCCTTTGGAAGGTGATGCGCAGGATCGGAAACAAACTCCTACTCTCAACGCGGAAAGACGCAAAAACCGGCGCCTGCCCACATGATTTCGCATTCTCGGCCCTCCGTCACGCAACATTGACGCCGGCGCCCGATTGCGGCCCGCGCCCCGCTGACCTAAGCCCTCTCTGGCCCGCCTCCGACGGTGTGAACGGGCCGCTCGAAACGCGCCATCGACGCTCGCCGAGAGACCTCAGACATGACCGTTACGACCCGTCGCCGCCTCATCGCCGCCACCGCCGGCCTCGCCGCCGGCGCGGCGCTGCCCGCCGGAAGGGCCAACGCCGCCGCCCCGGCGGCGGGACGTCAGGCGCCCGGCGTCTACCGCTACAACGTCGGCGACATTGAGGTCACCGCCCTCACCGACGGCATGACCCGGCGGAAGCTGGACGACGCTTTCGTGCGCAACGCCCCCGTCAGCGACGTGCGCGCCGCGCTGCAGGAGGCGTTCCTCGGCCCGGACACCGTGCCGGTCTCCTTCACCACGCTGGTCGTCAACACCGGCCGCCGGCTGATCCTGATCGACGCCGGCGCAGGCGCGAACCTGGCGCCGACCGCCGGTCAGCTGTCCGAGAGCATGGCGGCCGCAGGCATCGACCCGAAGGCCATCGACGCGGTGGTGATCTCGCACTTCCATCCCGACCATATCGGCGGCGTGCGGCTGAAGGATGGCTCCAACGCCTTTCCGAACGCGGAGCTCATGGTTCCGGAGGCCGAATGGGCGTTCTGGATGGACGACGGCCAGATGAGCCGGGCGCCCGAGGCCATGAAGGGCGCGTTCCGCATGGCACGCCGGGTGTTCGAGCCCGTCGCCCGCGACGTGGCGCGCTTCGGACGCGAAGAGGAGCTTGCGCCCGGCGTCACCGCCCTGCCCGCCCCGGGCCACACGCCCGGCCACAGCGCCTTCCGGGTGTCGTCGGGCTCCGAGCAGCTTATCGTCTGGTCCGACACCACCAACCTTCCGGCGCTGTTCGTGCGGCATCCCGGCTGGCACGTCATGTTCGACATGGACGCGACCCAGGCGGAGACGACGCGCCGGCGCATGCTCGACATGGCGTCGCGGGACCGGCTCGCCGTCGCGGGCTACCATTTCCCCTTCCCGGCGGTCGGCCACATCGCCCGGCGCGGGCCGGACGAGTACGCCTTCGTGCCGGACATGTGGAACCCGGCCCTCTGAGGCGCCCGGGCGCGGTGACGCGGACGGCGCCCGCGGTGTAAAAGGCGAGCAAGCGGCGCGGACGGGCGCGCTTCGCGGAGATCGTTTCGGCGCATGACCGGTCGCGGATTTGAACGGATCGCCTTTGTCGCAAGCGGCGCGGAGGACGCCCGCGAGGCGCGCGCCGCGCTGACCGCCCGATATGACGGCGTGCCGCTGGACCAGGCCGACGTGGTGGTGGCGCTCGGCGGCGACGGCATGATGCTGCTCACGCTTCACGACGTCATGGGCCGCAACGTGCCCATCTACGGCATGAACCGGGGCTCGGTCGGCTTCCTCATGAACGACTTTCGCGAGGAAGGCCTCCGGGAGCGGCTGGCGGCCGCCGAGCGCACCGTCATCCACCCGCTGACCATGCGCGCCCGCGACCGCGACAACAAGGTGCATGTGGCCAAGGCCATCAACGAGGTGGCGCTCTGGCGCGAGACCTATCAGGCGGCCAAGTTCCGCATCGAGGTGGACGGCAAGCCTCGCATGCCGGAGCTGATCTGCGACGGCGTGCTGGTGGCGACGCCCGCCGGCTCCACGGCCTACAATCTCTCCGCCCATGGCCCTCTGCTGCCGCTGGCGAGCCCGCTGCTGGCGCTGACGCCCATCTCCCCGTTCCGCCCCCGCCGCTGGCGCGGCGCCCTGCTGCCGGACCGCGCCGCGGTCGCGATCGACGTGCTGGAGGCTGAGAAGCGGCCGGTGGCGGCGGTGGCCGACAACATCGAGTTCCGCGACGTGAAGCGGGTCGAGATCGCGCTCGACCGCAAGACCAACCTCGTCATGCTGCACGACGCCGGCCACGGGCTGGACGAGCGCATCCTCGCTGAACAGTTCGGCTGGTGAGCCCGTCCGAAACGCGCCGTTAACGCCGTTCGTGACAGCGTGGGGACCGTTCCTTTTCCCCTCGCGGCCGGCCCATGATCCGCGTCGACTTCGCAAAGCTCCGGATTCTGGTCGTGGACGACAACGCGCATATGCGCCGCATCGTCCGCACCCTGCTGCACGGCTACGGCTCGCGCGAGGTCTACGAGGCCGAGGACGGCGCCGCGGGCCTGGAGATGTTCACCACCCACCTGCCGGACATCATCATCGTGGACTGGGCCATGCCGATCTTCGACGGCGTGGAGCTGACGCGCATGATCCGGCGCCCCGACAGCGGCATGAACCCTTACGTGCCGATCATCATGCTGACCGGGCACTCCGAGAAGAGCCGCGTCATCCGCGCCCGGGACGCGGGCGTCACCGAGTTCCTGTGCAAGCCCATTTCCGCCAAGGCGCTGCACCAGCGCCTGCTGAACTGCGTGCTGAACCCGCGGCCCTTCATCAAGACGCGCGACTATTTCGGCCCGGACCGGCGGCGCTCCACGTCCAACACCTACAGCGGGCCGGAACGACGCTCCAAGAACGACGCTTACGTGCAGGACGCCGCGCAGCTTCGTCTGCGCGAAAGCGTCGTGTCCTGAAGGCCGCCCATGCCCGACCAGCCCCCGATCCTCCCCGCCCTGTCCGATGACGCGGCGCTGCAGGACCTCACCCTCGAACCGACGCTCGAAGGCATGACGTGGGACGTGCCGGCGGAGACCTTCGCCGACCATGTGGTGCTCAGGCCGCCGAACGCCCTGAAGGAGCGCTCCGCCCAGCCGGCCACGCGGGGCGACCGGTCCGGCCTCGAAGCGGTCTCGCGCGCGGAGCATGCGCTGGAGCTGCTGTCCGCCGAGTTCGACGGCTGGATGACAGCGGAGATCGAGCGGCTCGAATCCGCGCGCAAGGCCTACGACGCGCAGCGGGATGCGGCCAACGAAGCCGCGCTCTACCGCTCCGCCCATGACCTGCGCGGACAGGCCGCGACCTTCGGCTTTCCGCTGGTCGGAGAGATCGCGGACGGGCTCTGCCTGCTGATGGAGACGCTCGGCCCGGCGGCGCCCCAGCCCCATCTCGACCGCCATGTGGAGGCGATGCGGGCCCTCGTGCGCGAGGACGTGCGGGGCCGCCACCTGCCGCTCGCGATGGAGATCGTGGACGGCCTGGCGCGGCTCCGCGCCGACATCCTGCCGAAAACGCCGGGCGCCTGACCGCCCATCGGGAATGAAGGACGCGCGCGTCCCCCGCCCTGACGCAGCGTCCGTCCCCAAATCCCGGCCTCGAGCGAAGCTCCAGCCCCGACATCCTGCGCAGCGACGGAGCATCCGGCTCCACGCGCCGGACTTCGCCGCGACGGCGGAACCTTGTCATCCGCGAAGCATAGAAAAAGGCGCCCGCAGGCGCCTTTTTCAGAAGCTCAGGACCGTCACTGCCCGGAGGGAGCAGGCGTTGCGGGCGGGGTCGCGCCCTCGTCCGGGGTCGCCGGCGGATTGGCCGGGGGCGGGGTGTCGGCGTCGGAATTGCCGCCCGGCGCGGTGGACTGGGCCGGGGCGTGCTGGGGCGCCTGGGAGTCGGCCGGCGCGGCGCCGGGCTCAGGCTCCTTCGGGTCCGCCGACTGCGGCGTGATCGTGCCGTCGGTCTGGGTTCCGGGCGCTGCGCCGCCGGACGCGTCCGGCGCGGGCTGCTGCGGGGCCGGCATGGGCGGCTGCGCCGGCTGGGCGCCGCCGCGACGCTCGCTCTCCTCGCGCAGCTGGTTCAGGATGCCGCCCTGCCCCGTGCCGAGCGGCGCCTGCGGGCCCGCTGCGCCGGCGGGCGCGCCGGCCGGCTGCGGCGAAGCCGCGTTCGCCGGCTGCAGACGGTCGAGCACCGAGCCGCCGCCGTAGCCGGCGAGGATGGTGAGCGTCAGGCTGGTGACGAAAAAGGCCGCCGCGAGATAGGCGGTGAGGCGCGTCAGCGGGTTGCTCTGGCCGCGGCCGGCCATGAAGCCGCCGCCGCCGCCGATGCCGAGCGCGCCGCCCTCCGACTTCTGAAGCAGCACCACCACGACGAGCGCCAGAACGATCATCAGGTGGATAACGATAAGGACGGTCTGCATGAGGCTCGCGGCGATCTGATGGAATGACGGCGTCGCCGGCCATGCGTCGGCGACGAAGTGCGGCTGTTTACACCACGCGCTTCCCGCGCGCCAGCGCCGGGGCCGCGATCAGGCGAACGCGGCGCGGGCGATGGCGAGGAACGAGTCCGCCTTCAGGCTGGCGCCGCCCACCAACGCTCCGTCAACGTCTTCGACCGCAAGCAGTTCCACCGCGTTGCCGGGCTTGACGGAACCGCCGTAGAGCACGCGGAACGCCCGGCCCGCGTCGCCGAAGCGGCGCGCCAGCTCGTCGCGGATGAAACGGTGCATCTCCGCCACCTCGTCCACGGTGGGGGTGAGGCCGGTGCCGATGGCCCAGACCGGCTCGTAGGCCACCACGATGGTCTCGGGCGACGATTCGTCCGGCAGGGAGCCCGCGAGCTGGCGGCCCACCACGGCGAGCGCCTGCCCGCCCTTGCGCTCGTCCTCCGTCTCGCCGACGCAGACCACGCCGACCAGCGAGGCGCGCAGCGCCGCCTTGGCCTTGGCGCGGATGAGCTGGTCGGTCTCGCGGTGGTCGCTGCGGCGCTCGGAATGGCCGACGATCACCGCCCCGCCCCCGGCGTCGCGCACCATCTCGGCGGAGATGTCGCCGGTGAAGGCGCCGGAGGCCTCCGGGTGGCAGTCCTGCGCGCCCACGATCACGCCCGCGCCGCGGGTGGCGGTGGCGAAGCTCGTCAGCAGCGTCGCCGGCGGGAACACCATCAGGTCCACCTTGTCCTTGATGGCCGGATAGGCGCCGACCATCTGGACGAACTCCGGCGCGGAGGACGCAAGACCGTGCATCTTCCAGTTTCCGGCGACGAGGGGCTTGCGCGCGACGGTCATGCGGGGCGTCTCCTGGCGGTGGTCCGGAAAGTTCTGGCGTCTTTCTCGCCACGCGGGTTAAGCGAAACGCGGCCTGCTGGCAATTCGCGCGGTCTTGAGATTTGCGACATGCGGCGGGGGCGGCTAAACGTCCGCGTTCCGAGGGTTTCGGCGCGTCCCGCGCCCGACGTCAAAGGCATGTGATCCGCGATGCTGCAAGTTCTCCGCAAAGGCGCCGCCGGCTGGGTCGCCAAGATCTTCCTTGGCGTTCTCGTGCTGAGCTTCGCGGTCTGGGGCGTGGCGGACGTGTTTCGCACCGGAGGCTCCGCCAATGTGGCGGCGTCGGTGGGCGAGCAGCAGATTCCGCTGGAGACCTTCCGCCGCGCCTATCAGGGCGAACTGCGCCGCCTGAGCGAGGAGGCCAAGCGGCCGATCACGCCGGAGATCGCGCGCATGGCGGGCCTCGGCGACCGGGTGCTGAACAACCTCATCAACGAGGCCGCGCTCGACGAGAGCGTGCGGGCCTTCAAGCTCTCGGTGTCGGACGACGAGGTGGCGCGCGAGATCACCACCGATCCGATCTTCCGCGGCCTCACGGGAAGCTTCGACCGCGCCCGCTTCACCTCCATCCTCAACGACAACAACCTGCGCGAACAGGATTACGTGATGCTGCAGCGCGGCTTCACCGCCCGCCGCCAGATCACCGACGCGCTGACGGACGGCGTGCAGGCGCCGGCGGTGCTGCGCGAGGCGCTGCACGCCTATGAATCCGAAAGCCGCACCCTGTCCTACGTCACGCTGCCGCTGGAGGCGCCCGCCGCCGTGCCGGCGCCGTCGGACTCGACGCTGAAGAACTTATTCGAGGACAAGAAGGCGAGCTTCGCCGCGCCCGAGTATCGCAAGCTCGCCACGCTGACGCTGGACGCGGCGGCCATCGCCGCCGACAAGCAGGTCCCCGAGGCGGAGCTGCGCGCCTATTACGACCAGAACCGTCCCCGCTACGTGACGGCGGAGAAGCGCTCCATCGAGCAGATCGCCTATCCCTCGCTCGCGGAGGCCAAGGCGGCGTCCGACCGCATCAAGGCCGGCGGCCTGTTCGAGCAGGAGATGATCGCCCGCAAGATCAGCCCGCAGGACGCCTTCCTCGGCGATCTGACCAAGGCGCAGGTGTTCGACAAGAAGATCGCGGAGGTCGCGTTCGCGCTGCAGCCGAACACGGTGAGCGAGCCGGTGGAAGGCGCCTACGCCACGGTCCTGCTGCGCGTCACCGGCGTGCAGCAGGAGCAGGTGCGGCGCTTCGAGGACGTGCGCGGCGACATCCGCAGGGCGATCGCCGAAGCGCAGGCCAAGGACGAGCTGCGCGCCCGCCATGACGCCATCGACGAGGCCCGGCTCGGCGGCCAGACGCTGGCCGAAATCGCCAAGGCCCAGAAGCTGACGCTGCGCACCATCGACGCCGTGGACGCCAACGGTCTCGATCGCGCCGGCCAGCCGGTGACCGGTCTCGCCACCCAGGCCGACGTGCTGAAGGCCGCGTTCGAGGCCCAGGCCGGCTCCGAGAACCCCGCCGTCGCCATGGGCGAAGCCTATGTCTGGTACGACGTGCTGGAGGTCTCGCCCGCCCGCGAGCGGACGTTCGAGGAGGCGAAGCCGCTCGTGGAGACCCGCTGGCGCGCGGAGGAGACCCGCAAGCGCCTCGTGGCCCGCGCCGACCAGATCGTCGCCGATCTCAAGGGCGGCAAGACGCTGGAGCAGGCGGCGCAGGCTCACAAGCTCGAGGTCGACCAGACCGAGACCACCCGTCTCGGCGGCGCGCCGGCCGTGACCCAGGATCAGGCCGCCGCGATCTTCCAGACCCCGGTGGACGGCTTCGGCAAGACGCCGCCCGGCGCGGACGGCTCCCGGCTCGTCTACAAGGTGACCGCCGAGAACACCCGCCCGTTCGATCCCAAGGCCGCGGACACCACCGGCCAGGCGGCGAAAATCGCGGAAGGGCTCGGCGGCGACGTCGTAACCTCCTTCGTGCGCCGGCTGCGCGACGACCTCGGCGCGCGCATCGACCAGGGCGCGGTGGCGCGCGTGGTCGGCGCCGGCGAAGGCTGATCCCACACCCGAAGCGCCCCGGAACCTCGTCCGATGCTGATCCAGCCGCCGCTGGAGGCCTTCGCCTCCGCCTATGACGCCGGTCAGGCGCAGGTCGTCTCCACCACCCTGGTGGGCGATCTGGAGACCCCGGTCTCAGCCTATCTGAAGCTCGCCGAAGGCCGCGCCAACGCCTTCCTGTTCGAGTCCGTGGAGGGCGGCGCCACCCGCGGCCGCTACTCCATGATCGGGCTGAAGCCGGACCTGCTGTGGCGCGCCCGCGGCGGCGCGGCGGAGATCAACCGCCAGGCCGCGACCGACGTGGAGGCGTTCGAGCCCTGCCCCGGCAGGCCGCTCGACGCCCTGCGCGCCCTGCTCGCGGAATCCCGCATCGAGGTTTCGCCGGCGCTGCCGCCCATGTCCGCGGGCGTGTTCGGCTATCTCGGCTACGACATGGTGCGGGAGATGGAGGAGCTGCCCTCCCCCAACCCGGACGCGCTTCACGTGCCGGACGCCATCCTGATGCGCCCGACGGTGATGGTGGTGTTCGACGGCGTGAAGGACGAGATCACCGTCGTCACCCCCGTGCGGCCGGAGCCGGGCGTGACCGCGGCGCAGGCGCACGCCCGCGCGGTGGATCGGCTGACCGAGATCGTCGAAGGGCTGGACCGTCCCGCGCCGCGCGAGCCCGCGGCGGCGAGCGGAGCGGAAGCCGGATACGCGCTCACCTCCAACACCACGCCCGCCGAATACGAGGCCATGGTGCTGCGGGCGAAGGAGTACATCGCCGCCGGCGACATCTTCCAGGTGGTGCTGTCGCAGCGGTTCGAGGCTCCGTTCGACCTGCCGGCCTTCGCGCTCTACCGCGCCCTGCGCCGCACCAACCCGGCGCCGTTCCTGATCCATCTGGATTTCGGCGGCTTCCAGATCGTGGGCTCGAGCCCCGAGATCCTGGTGCGCGCCCGCGAGGGCAAGGTCACCATCCGCCCCATCGCCGGCACCCGCCCCCGCGGCGCCACCCCGGCGCAGGACAAGGCGCTGGCGGAGGAGCTGCTGGCCGATCCGAAGGAGCGGGCCGAGCACCTGATGCTGCTCGATCTCGGGCGCAACGACGTGGGTCGGGTGTCGGAGATCGGCTCGGTGCACGTCACCGACCAGTTCTTCCTCGAATACTACAGCCAGGTGATGCACATCGTCTCGAACGTCGAGGGCCGGCTGAAGGCCGACTGCGACGCGCTGGACGCGCTGGTGGCGGGCTTCCCCGCGGGAACCGTCTCGGGCGCGCCCAAGGTCCGGGCCATGGAGATCATCGACGAGCTCGAGACGCACAAGCGCGGCGTCTACGCCGGCTGCGTCGGCTATTTCGGCGCCAACGGCGAGATGGACACCTGCATCGTGCTGCGCACGGCGGTGGTGAAGGACGGCCGCATCCATGTGCAGGCCGGCGCCGGGCTCGTCGCCGACAGCGATCCGGCCTCCGAGCAGGCGGAATGCGTGAACAAGGCCAAGGCCCTGTTCCGGGCGGCGGAGGAGGCCCGCCGCTTCGCGACCGCCAGCCGCCGGGGCCAGTGACGCGAGACGGGCGACCTCAAACGAAACGGGCGCCCCGGAGGGCGCCCGTCGGAAGGCCGGAACGTCGTTCCGCTCAGTACCGGCAGGGAACGCGGTAGCGCTCGCCGTAGCGGTTGGTGGCGTAGCAGCGGCGCGGGCCGCGGGTGTTCGAACCGACCACCGCGCCGGCGCCGGCGCCGACCACGCCGCCGACCAGCGCGCCGCCGGCCTTGCCGGTGGCGAGGCCGCCAATGGCGGCGCCGGTGCCCGCGCCGATCAGGGCGCCCGAAAGCGTGCGTTCGTTGCGGGTTTCGCCGCAGGCGGCCAGGCCGAGGCCGAGACCGGCGATCAGAGTGAGAGTGGCGAACTTCTTCATGGGCGTCCAGGCTCCCGTTACCAATACGGCTTCATTTAGGCGGAAGGTCAGCCTCGGCTAGAGGGACTTCCGCGCTCGCCGGCGCGCGCGAGGCAACTTTCGTCAGCCCGCCTTCGCCATGCGAAGCGGTCCCACATACGGCGACGGCGGGCCCTCGTCCACCGAAGGGGCCTTCTCGCTCGCCGGATGCATGGCGTCGGCGAGCTGCAGGAAGGACGCGGCCGGGAGCGGCGGGGCGAACACGTAGCCCTGAGCCACCCGCACGCCCTTCTGGCGCAGGTACTGCAACTGTTCGAAGGTCTCGACGCCCTCGGCGATCAGCTCCAGCCGCATGTCGGCCGCGAGCTTCACCATGCTGTCCACGATCGCGACCGAGTAGCGCTCCGTGCCGATGGCGTCGACGAACATCTTGTCCATCTTCATGACGTCGACGCCCAGCTTGAGCAGGTAGGACAGGCCGCCGTGGCCGGTGCCCACGTCGTCGAGCGCGACCCGGGCGCCCAGATGCTGCAGCCGGGAGATCACGACGCGCGCGCGGGCGATGTTCTGCAGCGGCTGCCGCTCGGTGACCTCGAACATGAGCTGGCTCATGCGGATGGGCGAACCGGCGAAGATGCGCTGCACGTCGTCGACGATGTCGAGATTGTCGAAATGGCCGGCGACCAGATTGAAGCCGAGCTCCAGATGCGGCAGGCGCCCGTAAAGCGCGCCGAGGTCGTCGCGCGCCCTGGCCATCACGGCGAGCGTCATGGGGTAGATCTCGCCGCTCGCCTCGGCCAGCGCGATGAAGCGGCCCGGCGGCAGGATGACGCCCTTCCGCCGCCAGCGCACCAGCGCCTCGCAGCCGATCAGCTTGCCGGACACGATGTCGATCACCGGCTGGTAATAGGGCTCGAACTCGCCGCGCCGGATGCCGTCCGCGATCTCGCGCACCGGCCCCCCGCCGCGGAAGGTCACCATGGCGTAGATCAGCGCGAACAGCAGGCCGAGGACGAAGCCGCCGATGTTGGCGTAGACGAACAGCACCCAGTTCGCCGCGATCAGCGCCGATCCCGGCGCGACCACGTCGACGCTGAGAGGGTAGCGCTCGGAGAAGGCGGTCGAGGACAGAGACCGGATGAACAGCGACGTGGAGCGCGCGCCGTTCGGGTCGCCGATGCGCTCGATCAGCACTCCGCCGTTCGGCACGCTGATGCGCATCATGAAATTGGCGGAAACGATGCTGCGCAGCACGGACGGCGAGAGCCTGTCCGCCGACACAACGGCGCGGTAGCCGCCGCCGCCGATGGAGGCCCGCCAGGTGACCGCGAGGGCGGTCGCGCCCGAGGTGGCCTCCTGGACCGCCGCCACCGTCACGTCCGGCGCGAAGGCGTCATGTTCGGGCGACAGCCGCCGCAGTGGCCGCACCGTGCCGAAGGCCGAGCACGCCGGCGCGTCGTCCGGACCGATGACCGCGATGTCCGCGGCCCAGCCGGCGCGAAAGGCGGCGTCCTTGAGCGCGTCGATCCGGACCGGATCGCAGGACGGCGCGCCCCTGGCCGCCACGTCGACCAGCGTCTCCACGATGCTGTCGAGACGGTGCTCGACGATGGCGAGCACGTCCCGGGACAGCCCGTCGGTCTCGTTCTGCGCGGCCGTGACGAGATTCGCGGCGAGCAGGACGTTGAGCGTCAGAACCGGCGCCGCGATCAGCGCGAAGCCAACCCCCAGCGCCCGTTTCCACGATGTGACGTCCTGCAACGCAGAAACCCTCTCCCGCGAAGCGCGCTCCGATGCCCACGCGCCTCCGGGCCCATTATCTCCGTGTCGCGCTTAACGCGCCGCTAACCGACCCGCGCGGCGTTGACCTGCGCCTCGGTCACCGCGAGCGCGGTCATGTTGACCACGCCGCGCGCCGTCACCGAGGGCGTCAGGATGTGCGCCGGACGATCCGCGCCGACCAGGATCGGGCCGATCGGCAGCGCGTCCGACACCGCCTTGATGAGCTGCGCGCTGATGTTGGCCGCGTCGAGATTCGGGAACACCAGCAGATTGGCCTCGCCCGTCAGGGTGGAGCCGGGCAGCAGCCGTTCGCGCAGCACGGGCGACAGCGCCACGTCCGCCATCATCTCGCCGTCCACCTCGAGCTGCGGCGCCCGCGCGCGGATGATGGCGAGCGCCTCGCGCATCTTGGCGGAGGACGGCGTGTCGTGGGAGCCGAAGGTGGAGTGGGACAGCAGCGCGACGCGCGGCGTGATGCCGAAGCGCGCCACCGTGCGGGCGGCGGCGATGGCGCTTTCCGCCACGCTGTTCGCGTCCGGATCGCAGGTGACGTAGGTGTCGGTCAGGAAGTGGACGCCCCGCGCCGTGATCAGCAGCGACAGCGCGGAATAGTCCGGCACGCCGCTGGACCGGCCGATGATCTGGTCGATGGTCTCCAGATGCTCGTGGAACCGGCCTTCGAGGCCGCAGAGCATGGCGTCGGCGTCGCCGCGCACCACCGCCAGCGCGGCGATGGCGGTGGCGTCGGTGCGCACCACGGTCCGGGCGAGGTCCGGCGTCACGCCCCGGCGGCCGGCCCGCTCCAGATAAAGCGCCACATAGTCCCGGTAGCGCGGATCGTCTTCGGGGTTGATCACCTCCACGTCGCCGGGACCGAAGGTCAGCCCCCAACGCTTGGCGCGGACCTCGATCACATGCGGACGGCCGATCAGGATCGGGGTGGCGATGCCCTCCTCGATCGACACCTCGGCGGCGCGCAGCGCGCGCTCGTCCTCGCCGTCGGAGTAGATCACCCGCTTCGGCGCGGTCTTGGCCGAGGCGAACACCGGCTTCATCACGAAGCCGGAGCGGAACACGAAGCGGTTGAGCTGGTCCTCATAGGCGCGGAAGTCGGCGATCGGCCGGCGCGCCACGCCGGTCTCCATGGCCGCGCGCGCCACCGCCGGCGCGATCCGCAGGATCAGCCGCGGATCGAACGGGCTCGGGATCAGCGAGTCCGGCCCGAACAGGCGGGTCTCGCCGCCGTAGGCGCGGGCCACCACGTCGGACGAGGGCTCGCGGGCGAGCGCGGCGATGGCGCGCACCGCCGCCGCCTTCATCTCCTCGTTGATTGTGGTGGCGGCCACGTCCAGCGCGCCGCGGAAGATGTAGGGGAAGCAGAGGACGTTGTTGACCTGGTTCGGGAAGTCCGACCGCCCGGTGCAGATCATGGCGCCGGGGCTCGCCTCGCGCGCCAGCTCCGGCATGATCTCCGGCGTCGGATTGGCGAGCGCGAGGATCATGGGCTTCTCGGCCATGCGCTTCACCATCTCGGGCTTCAGCACGCCGCCGGCGGACAGGCCGAGGAACACGTCGGCGCCGTCGATCACCTCGGCCAGCGTCCGCTTGTCGGTGTCCTGGGCGTAGACCGCCTTCCAGCGGTCCATCAGCGCCTCGCGGCCCTTGTAGGCCACGCCCTCGATGTCGGTGACCCAGATGTTCTCGCGCTTCGCGCCGAGCGTCACCAGCAGGTTGAGGCAGGCGAGCGCGGCGGCGCCCGCGCCCGAGGTCACGATCTTCACGCTCGACAGCGGCTTGCCGGCGAGCTCCAGCCCGTTGGTGATGGCGGCGGCCACGATGATCGCCGTGCCGTGCTGGTCGTCGTGGAACACGGGAATGCCCATGCGGGCCTTGCAGGCCTCCTCCACCTCGAAGCACTCGGGGGCCTTGATGTCCTCGAGGTTGATGCCGCCGAAGGTGGGCTCCAGCGCGCAGATCACCTCCACGAGGCGCGCGGCGTTCTTCTCCGCCACCTCGATGTCGAACACGTCGATGCCGGCGAACTTCTTGAACAGGACCGCCTTGCCCTCCATCACCGGCTTGCCGGCGAGCGGGCCGATGTCGCCGAGGCCGAGCACCGCCGTGCCGTTGGAGAGCACCGCCACAAGGTTCTGCTTCGCGGTCAGCTCCGCCGCCTGGTCCGGGTCCTCGGCGATGGCGTCGCAGGCCGCGGCCACGCCCGGCGAATAGGCCAGCGCCAGATCGCGCTGGTTGCCGAGCGGCTTGGTGGCCTGGATCTCGATCTTGCCCGGCCGGGCGCCGGTGGTCGCCGATCCCCGGTGATAGACGAGGGCGCCGGTGCGCAGGTCTTCGGACATCTGGATCGGCATTCGCGGTCCCTCCCGGGGGCAACGGCTCTACGTCGTTCGTATGGTGCGGCGTTTGCGCACGGATTAAGCGTTTGCCTAGGGTGATTTTCAGGAAAATTCAACGACAGCAAGGCGACGGACGCCCGTCCCGCGCTTATTTCCGCTCATCCGGCGCTCAACTTCACCGGCGCGTCAGCCGCGCCAGTGCTCGGCGATCCACGGCGTCGGGCGCACATGCTTGTAGAGCTTCTTCAGGCCCCTGGCCGGCCAGCGGCCGTCGCGGGCGTCGTCGGGGTTGGGCTGGCCGGTGAAGCACACCACCCGCGCGTCCGCCGGCAGCTCCACCGGCTTCACGAAGTTCAGCGGCCAGCGCGGCATCAGCGTGTGCTTGAAGCTGACGCACCACGGCGCGGGCCAGTAGGTCTTCGGGCCGATCATGCGGGAAATGTAGGTCTGGCTGTTGGGATAGGCGTTCACCACCGCGGCGGGATCGCGCATCAGCCGGTCGTAGATCTCCACATGAGAGCCCACGTCGAAGCGGTAGACCGAAGTGTTGCCGATGTCCTTGCCCTTCTGGGTCCAGTTCTCGGCCACCACGAAGTCCGCCTCCGGCGCGTAGTCGAAGAAGCCGTCCATGTCGCCGGTGATGACCACGTCGAGGTCGATGAACAGGGCGCGGTCGGTCAGCCCCTCCAGCGACTTCGCCCACAGCGAGACCTTGCGCCACGGCTTCCACATGTGCGTCGGCGGCAGGTCGATGGGCGGCAGAGGGTGGCACTCCACCTCCGGGCGCACGCCGGCGGGATCGTCGGTGTAGCAGACGAGCCGCATGGGGCGCCGGGTGTTGCGCGCGATCATGCCATAGAGCGTGTTGACGTATTCCGACCCGTAGAGCGCGCCCCAGCGGATGCAGATGAAGGTCTGGGTCGTCATGGAGCCTCGGACGGGGGATCGAGCGCGGGATCGTGAGGCGGCGCACCATGCCGTCGAACGCCTGCGTCATCAACCCGCCGTCAGGACGGATCGATCCGCGCCGCTCGCTCGTTCACCATGGCGCGCGCCCTCGTCGCCGGCGAATCGAAACCATCGGGAGTCCGCCTCCGTCATGAAGCGAAGCCTCGTCATCGCCGCCGGCGTCGTCGCCGGCCTCGCGCTCGTCGGCGTCGCCGCCCTGCCCCGCCTGGTCGACGGTTACGCCGAGCGGCAGGTGGACAAGGCGCTGAACGACATCCGCGTGCGCAGCACGGCGGTGGCGAACCGCGGCGCGGTCACCGTCGACCTGGGCTCGCGCACGGTGTTCGTGAACGGGATCACGGTGGAGACGCCGGGCGACGCCGGCGCCAGGGTCAGCATCGACCGGCTCGCGATCGTGCGGCCCACCTCGCTCGACGAGCGCGTGGCGGCGGAGCTGGTGCGGTTCGAGAACCTCGTCATCGCCATCGGCAACGAGACCGTGCGCGTGCCGGCGATCGAGGTGCGGAACTATTCCGGCCCGGCGCAGGGGCTGGTGAGCGCGCCGGGCGGCGGCGACGCCACCCGCACCCAGGCCGACATCGCGGCCGGCGTCTCCGCCGCCGGCGCTTCGGCGCCGCTGATCGAGATGACCAACGCCCGTATCGGCGTCAAGCGCCAGCTCACTGGCCTCGCCTTCGAGCGCACGGACAGCGGCGTGGTGAGCCGCGCCACGGCGGATAAGCTCACAGTGGAGGTTCCCGCCCGGCGCAGCGTCGCCAAGGGGGTTCAGGTTTCGACGGGCCGCCAGACCTTCCACGGCGTCAGCCTGCCCGCCGTGCTGCGGTTCCTCGCCGGCGACGGCGCCGGCCAGCGCGAGCCGGCGATCGACCGGGCGGTGATCGAGCAGGTGGCCGTCACGGCCCCGACGAAGGTCGGCGGCGACGTGAGCGCCGGCGCCGGTCGGCTGGAGCTGGAGAAGATCAGCATCCGCGCTCTGCTGCACCCGGCCGCGACGCTGGAGCTGGCGCAGGACAAGGCCCAGCGCGGCGAACCGCTGACGCCGGCCGAGACGCGGCAGCAGGTTCTGTTCCTCACCGACAGCCTGCGGGCGGCGGCCTTCGGCCGGGTGGCCGCCTTCGACGCGGTGCTTGAGGCCTCGCCGCCGGGTCAGGACCGGGTCTCCGGCTCCGCCGCCCTGATCGAGCTTGCGGGCTACGCCGACGGCGCCCTGCAGCGCGTCAGCCTGCGGGGGGCGCGGGCGCAGGAGGACGATCGCAGCGCCGGCTTCGACGAGGCCAATCTGGAGCGCATCGACGCCGGCGGGCTGCTCGCCTACGCCGAGCGCATCGGCCGCGACGAGATCCTGCTGACGACCACGCCGCTGCCCGAGGACATGCTGAAGCTGTTTCCGCGGCTCGGCCGCGCCAACCTGACCAACGGCGCCTGGGCCGAAGGCGACTGGGCGCTCAAGGTCGGCGAGATCCGCAGCGGCGCGCGGGGCGACGCGGAGGAGCTGCCGAACCGCGCCGGCGTCAGGGTGACGAACCTCACCATGCCCGCGCCGCAGGACCGCTGGTACTCGCCCTATCTCAAAGACGCCGGCGTCGAGCGCCTGAACCTCACCTTCCGCATGGTGGCCTCGCTGGACCCGGGCTCGCAGGTGCTGACGCTGGAAGGGCTCGACTACAGCGATCCCGAGATCGCCGACGTGCATGTGGAGGGCACGCTCGCCAACGTGGACCCGGCGCTCGCGATCGAGCGGGGCGGCGCGTTCGTGGACAAGCTCTCCCGCGTGGCGCTGCGCCCGATCGCGCTGCGGGTGGTGGACCATGGCGGCGTGGCCGCCGCCTTCGCCGCCGGCGCCAAGGCGCGGGGCTCCACGCTGGAGGCGTTCCGCGAGAGCTTCACCCAGGACGCTGAGGCGCGCCTCACCGCGGTGCTCGGCCCGTCCGCCCAGGCCTCCGCCACCGCGCTCGGCCTGTTCCTGCGCGGCGGCGGCAAGCTGGAGGCCACCATCCTCCCGCGCGCCGACGCCACGCTGCTCAACCTGATCCAGCTGGCTCGGCTCGGCCCCGAAGGCGTGGCGCAGGCGCTCGACGTCACCATCACCAGCCGCACCAACTGAGCCGACGGCGCGTCAACGTTCTCCGGGCGCAAAACGGCGGTGAAGCCTCCGGAATTCCTCAAGACAGGCTCTCACGCGCCCCGACAGGACGAAGCCGGCTCCGCGACCGGCCTTTGTCCCGTGCGCGGATCGGCGCGGCGTCAGACGCGCTGGCCGGTCCAGGTCACAAGGCCGGTGAGGACGCGCTTCAGCGCCTGATCCAGCGCCTGGGTCGCGGAGGGGCCATCCACCGCGCCCGCCAGCGGCTGGCGGGCCTGGAACACCTCGCCGGCGACGATCTTGCCGGTCTTGTCGTTGGTGATCTTGGCGGTCAGCTCCACCACCGCCTCGCTGGCGGCGGCGTCGATCTGGAACGCGCGCACCTCCGTGACGAGCTGGTAGTCCACCGCGAGCCGGTCGCCCGGGCGGCCGACGCTGCGCAGCCACGCGGCGTTTTCATACGACTCGATCATGCGGGCCTGCAGCAGCTTCGGCAGCCGGTCCGACCACTGCGACTTGGGCAGGTAGGTCACCTGCCCGCCGTTGGGCTTCACCACGATGCGCTGGCCGTCGATCACCGCCACCGCCACCGGCTCGGCGACCACCAGCACGCCGCGCCGGGCGCCGCCGCGCGGCAGGTCCGAGGGCGCGGTCAGATCGTAGGTCGCGTCCGGCGAGCCGGCGATCAGACTGGAGCAGGCCGAAAGCTGGAGGCCGAGCGCGACCGCCGCCGCGGCGGGGAGAACGGTCCTGAACGTCAAGCGGGTCAAGGCTTTCTCCGGGCTCGAAGGAAACGGGACGGCGCGGATCATCGGCCGCGATACTCGGGCACGCCGCCGGAGCCGCCGAACAGGAACTGGCGCGGGTTGCGCTCGAGGCTGCGGAGCACGCGCTCCAGCTCGCCCAGCGTACGGCGGCCGTCGGCGGCGAAGCCCTGCAGGTCACGCACGCCGGAGCTCGACAGCTTGTTGACGCTCGCCGAGATGTCCGCGGTGCGGCCGTCGAGCTTCAGCGCGAGCTGGCGGATCGCCTCCGAGGTCTTCTGGAAGTCGGCGATCGCGCCCTGGGTCTGGTCGGAGCCGACCACCCGCTGGGCGTCGGCGATCACGGCGTCGAGCCGGTCGGCGGTGCCGGTCAGGCGGCCGGAGATCTGCCTGGCGTCCGCCATGATCTGGTCGACCGTCTGGGAGTTGCGGCCGAGCGCGGCCGTGAAGGCGCCCACATTGTCCACCGCCGCGCGCACCTTCTCGCCGTCGATCGCGGACAGGATGCGGTCGGCGCTCGCCACCGTGCGGTTGATGGTCTGGGCGTCGATCGACGTGGCGAGGCCGGTGAAGCCGTCCACGGCGCGGTTGATCTTGTCGGCGTCGATCGCGGCGATGGCGCGGTCGGCGTTGCGGGCGGCGCTCTCCACCGAATTCAGCGTGTTGGTCACCTTGTTCGGGTCGATGGAGTCGAGGATCGCCGCGAAGCGGTCCACCGAGGCCGAGACCTTGGCGGAGTCGATGGACGTGATCATGGTCTGCACGCCGGCCAGAATGCCGTCGACGCGGGTTCCGGACTTGCGCAGCTCCTCCGCCAGCGCCGCCACGTCGCCCAGCGCCTTCTGCACCTGCGGCGCGCCGTCCTTCAGCGCCTGCGAGAAGGCGACCACGTTGGACATGGTGGCGTCCACCTTGTTCACGTCCACCGCGCGCACGAGGTTCTGCACGTCGGTGACGAGCGGCACGAGGTTCTCGGCCAGCGCGCCGATCTGCCGGGCCGCGACGCCGGTGTTCTGCATGAAGCTCTTGAGATCGTCGGAGTTGGCCGCGAGCGCCGCGGTGAACTGCTCCACGTTCTGCAGCGAGCGCTCCACCGAGCCGCGGCTGTTGCCGATCAGGCCCTGAATGTCGGCGAAGGTGATCTGCGCCTTCTCCAGCACCGAGCGCGTGCCCTCCAGAATGTCCTGGAACGCGGAAGGCTCGGCCACGATCACCGGGGCGTTGTTGGGGTCGCCCGAGGTGGTCGTCACCTTCGGCAGCGGTTCGGCGGACTGGGAGCCGCCCGTGAGCTGCACCACGGAGCCGCCCGTGAGGCCGGTGATCTCCAGCCGCGCCTTGGTGTCCTTGCGGATCGGGGTGTTGGTGAACACCTCGATCCGGGCCACCACCTTGCCGGGGTCCTGCGGATCGAAGTTCAGGTTGGTGACGTCGCCGACGCGGATGCCGTTGAACAGCACCCCGGAGCCGGGCGTCAGGCCCGACACCGCGCCCTGGAACTGCACGCGGTAGATGGCGCGCGTGCGCTCCTGGCCGGCGGAGGTGAACCACCACACGAACATCGCGGCGGCGGCCAGCACCAGCAGCGTGAAGGCGCCGACGAGGGCATGATTGGCGCGGGTCTCCATGGGTCCGTCTCCTCCCGCGCGTCAGGCGGCCGTGGCGCCGATGCCGGCGGCGCGGGCGCGCTCGCCGCGAAAATACTGCTTCATCCAGGGATCGTCGTTCTTGACCATCTCGGACATGGGCCCGACCGCGAGCGCCTTGCCGCCCTTGAGCGCGCAGATGCGGTCGCAGGCGGTGGTCAGGCTGTCGAGGTCGTGGGTGACCATGTAGACGGTGAGGCCGAGCGAATCCCGAAGCGTCATGATCAGCTTATCAAAATCCGCGGCGCCGATCGGGTCGAGACCCGCCGTCGGCTCGTCGAGGAACACGATGTCCGGGTCGAGCGCCAGCGCCCGCGCCAGCGCCGCGCGCTTGATCATGCCGCCGGACAGCTCCGACGGGTAGCGGTCCGCCGCCTCGGGCTTCAGGCCCACGAGGTCGATCTTCAGCCGGGCGATCTCGTCCCGCAGCTTGGGGCCGAGCGAAGTGTGCTCGCGCAGCGGCATCTCGATGTTCTGCTTCACGGTCTGGGAGGAGAACAGCGCCCCCTGCTGGAACAGCACGCCCCAGCGCTGCTCGACCGCGAGACGCTCCTTCACCGTGGCCTTGTCCAGATCGACGCCCAGCACCTCGACCCGGCCGGAGCGCTTCGGCAGCAGCCCGATCACCGCCCGCAGCGTGACCGACTTGCCCGCGCCGGACGGGCCGACGACGCCGAGAATTTCGCCCTTGCGCACGTCGAGGTCGAAGCCGTCGATGACGTTGCGGTCGCCGAAGCCGACCACGAGATCCTGCACCCGGATGACCAGCTCGTGCCCGTCCGCCTCTGGGAGCTCGGCCATGGTCAGATCCCCATCGACGCGAACAGCATGGCGAACACGCCGTCGAGCACGATCACCACGAAGATGGACTTCACCACCGACGAGGTGGTGCGGGCGCCGAGCGATTCCGCCGAGCCCTGCACCTTCGCGCCCTCGGTGCAGGCGATCAGGCCGATCACCACCGCCATGAACGGCGCTTTCACGATGCCGACCATGAAGGTCTGGAACGTCAGCGCGTCCTTCAGGCGCTGCAGGAAGGTGATCGGCGTGATGTCGCCATAGAGCCAGGCCACCAGACCGCCGCCCAGCAGCGCCGACATGGAGGCGAGGAAGGACAGCAGCGGCATGGCGATGACCAGCGCCACCAGGCGCGGCATGGCGAGAATCTCGATCGGATCGAGGCCCATGGTCTTCAGGGCGTCGATCTCCTCGCGCATCTTCATGGAGCCGATCTCGGCCGTGAAGGCCGAGCCCGAGCGGCCCGCCACCATGATGGCGGTCAGCAGCACGCCCAGCTCGCGCAGCACGAGGATGCCGAGCAGGTCCACCACGAACAGCGTGGCGCCGAAGTTCTTGAGCTGGAAGATGCTCTGCTGGGCCACGATCGCGCCCACGAGGAACGAGATCAGCGCCACGATCGGCGTCGCCGCCAGTCCGACCCGCTGGAGATTCGCCACCGTCGAGGTGAACCGGAAGCGCCACGGCGCGCGCAGCAGCCGCAGCGACGCCATGGTCACGGCGCCGAGAAAGCTGACCCCCAGCACCACGTCGTCCTTGAGCGACACGACGCCCGCGCCGAAGTCGGCCAGCGTGGCGAAGATCGCGGATTCCTTGGGGCCCGTGGGCGCCGGCTCCTGTCCGCGCCCGTCGAGCGCGTCGAGCAGGCGCTCGTGCTGGGCGCTCGCGCCCTGGAGCCTCGCCTTGGCGCCCGCGGCCTCCGCCTGCTCCACCAGCCGCCGGATCAGCACCGCGCCGACGGTGTCGAGACGTCCGAGGTCGGACAGGTCGATGACCAGCGTCTTGCCCTGGGCGTCGCGCAGGTCGGCCCGATCGACCTGCCGCGCGAGCGGCTCGCCGGCGGAGGCCGTCCAGTCGCCGAGCGGCTTCAGCACCACGCCGTCGTCGACCCGCTCTGTCTTGAAACTGCCGGACTTGGCTTCAGCCTGCACGAGAGATCGCTTGGGCTCCGGTACGCGGGGGCTCGCCTTGCGGCGCACAACGTCGGTTCGTATTACTAGAGCGTAAACGGCGCTGTCGAGGCGATCCAACGACAAGGACCGGCGCATGGAGATCGCGAAGCCCTATCTGTTGTTTCTGGGCGACGCCCCGGACGCCCTCGCAGCCAAGACCGCGGCCGGCGTGGTGGACTGGCGGCGGGACTGGTGCGTCGGGCAGCTGCGCCTTCCCGGCTGCAAGGCGGACGTGGGGTTGCCGGACCTCGACGTGGCGGGCGCCGTCGCTGCGGGCGCGAAGACGCTGGTGATCGGAGTGGTGAACGCGGGCGGCGTGCTGCCCGAACGCTGGATCGACCAGATCGTGCTGGCGCTCGAATCGGGGCTCGACGTGGCGAGCGGACTGCATGGGCGGCTGTCAGGTTTTCCACGCATCGCGGAAGCGGCCGAAACCCATGGCCGGGCGCTGCACGACGTGCGCCACGCCCGCGAGACCTTCGCCACCGGCAAGGGCGTGAAGCGCCCCGGCCGCCGGCTGCTCACCGTCGGCACCGACTGCTCGGTAGGCAAGAAATACGCGGCGCTGGCTCTGGAGGCGGAGATGACGGCCCGCGGCCTCGACGCCGAGTTCCGCGCCACCGGCCAGACCGGCGTGCTGATCGCCGGCCGGGGCGTGGCGGTGGACGCAGTGGTGGCGGACTTCATCTCCGGCGCGGCCGAATGGCTGACGCCCGCCAACTCTCCCGACCACTGGGACGTGGTGGAGGGCCAGGGCTCGCTGTTCCACCCATCCTTCGCCGGCGTCACGCTCGGCCTGCTGCACGGCGCCCAGCCGGACGCCTTCGTGGTCTGCCACGAGCCGACCCGAACCACCATGCGCGGCGTCGCCCATCCCCTGCCCTCCATCGGCCAGGTGATCGAAGCGACGGTGGCGGCGGGGCGGCTGACCAACCCGGACATCCGCTGCGTCGGGATCGCCGTCAACACCGCGGCGCTGGACGAGACCGCGGCCCGCGCTGCGCTGGACGCCGCCGCAGCCGCCCACGGCCTGCCGGCGAGCGACCCGGTGCGCTTCGGCGTGGGCCCGATCGTGGACCGGCTGATCGCCGAGTTTCCGTGACGGAACGCTGCGGCGGCCTCCGCGCCCGTCGTGCGCCGGGCATCCACGACCTGAACGTTCAAGACTTTGATTTACGCAAAGAAGAATTGTGGACACCCGCCTGCGGCGGGCATGACGGAGCTCGAATGACGCGCCGCGGCAGTTTCCAAACAGTCTCTGAGACGGCATGCGGAGCGAGGGCTCCATGACCGTTGACCTGTCCGTACGCATCGAGCGCTGGCCCGTGGCCGGGGCGTTCACCATCGCCCGCGGCTCCGTGACCGAGGTGATCACGGTGGTGGCGGAGATCGTCGACGGGCCGTTTCGCGGCCGGGGCGAATGCCGCCCCTACCCCCGCTATGGCGAGACGCCCGAGGGCGTGAAGGCCGACATCGAGCGGCTTGGCGCGGCGATCGCGGACGGGCTCGACCGCGACGCCCTGCAGGCGCGCCTGCCGGCGGGCGCGGCGCGCAACGCCCTCGACTGCGCGCTGTGGGACCTCGAAGCCAAGCGCGCCGGCGCGACGGCGGCCGCGCTCGCCGGCCTGCCCGAACCCGGCCCGCTCGTCACCGCCTACACGCTCAGCCTGGGCGATCCCGACGCCATGTTCGCCGCCGCGGCCGCCGCCGCCGCGCGCCCGCTGCTGAAGGTGAAGCTCGGGGCGCCGGACGGGCGCGACCCGGAGCGCATCGCCGCCGTGCGCGCCGGCGCGCCGGACGCGGAGCTGATCGTGGACGCCAACGAAGGCTGGACCGGCGCGGCGCTCGCCCGCAACCTCGCAGCCTGCGCCGAGGCGAGGGTGACGCTGGTGGAGCAGCCGCTGCCCGCCGGCGACGACGCCCTGCTGGCCGAGATCGCCCGGCCGATTCCGGTCTGCGCGGATGAAAGCGCCCATGGCCGCGCCGGCCTGCCGAAGCTCGTCGGACGCTACGACGCCATCAACATCAAGCTCGACAAGACCGGAGGCCTGACCGAGGCGCTGGCGCTGGCGGAGGACGCCCGCGACGCCGGGCTGACGGTGATGGTGGGCTGCATGCTGGCCTCCTCGCTCGCCATGGCCCCGGCGGTGCTGGTGGCGCAGCGCGCGGCGGTGGTGGACCTCGACGGGCCGCTGCTGCTGGCGCGGGATCGGGAGCACGGGCTCGTCTTCGACGGCAGCACGCTCCATCCGCCGTCGCCGCTGCTGTGGGGATGACGGCGCAACCTCCTGCGATTCAGCGCGAATCGACGTACATCTAGGGCTTGGGCGCGGACGATCGCGGCCCGGAGCCGATCTATGAGCAAGCCGCCCCAGCTCACCCTGGAGGATTACGAGGCCATCGCCTCCGCCGTCATGGAGACGGAGCGGGGCCGCTGGTTCCTCGCCGAGTTCGCGCGCCGCAACCGCGTCGCCGACACCGCCGAGGTGCTGGAGGCGCTGACGCGGCTGGAGCAGCGGATGGCGCCGCGGACGCCGGACAGCCGGGTGGACGCCGCCTGCCCCCCGGCGGTGGCGGAAGCCGCGGCGGCGGTGCGCGCGGCGCTGATGGCGCCGAAGCCGGCGGAGCTGCGGGTGGAGCTGGCGCTGGCGCGGCTCGCCACGCTGGAGCGGCTGGCGAAACCCGGTCCCGACGCTGCGGCGCTGGAAGGTCCGCCCCTGCCTGAACCCCACGTTCCGTCTGTCGCGCGGCTTCCGGCCACGGAGCGCGCCGCCCAGGTGGCCGCGCTCGAACGCCCTGATCCCGTCGCCGAGCCGGCGAGGGAGCCTCCCGCCGGTCCGGTCCTTGTGGCCAGCCGTACGGAGCCCGCCGTTCCCCCGCCTCCCGGCGAGCCCGCCACGGTCGAGCCCGATCGGTCGGGAGACGATACGGAGCGCTCGGCCGCCTCCTCCGCGCGGCCGGCGACCGAAGCCGCGTTGACGACGCTGGAGACGCCGACGCCGGTCTCCGCCGCATCCACGGACAGCCCCGCCGTCCGCCTCGCCGCCGCTCCGCGCCGTCTCGCGCCCGCCGCAAGGCGCGAGGAGCGCCCCGCGCCGGCGCCGCTGCCGCCCCTGCTGGAGAGCCTGTCGGAGGCCGACAGGGCGCTGCTGTTCGCCTGACCGCGCCGCGGTTGCGCAACCGGCCGACACCGCGGCTCTCGCCTTGCGCCGGACGGCGTTGGCCCGTACATCTCGTCCGATCCATCGAACGACCGTTCGTCCCAGCAAACGGAGCCACGTCATGGCGCCTCGCGGCCGGCCGGGCCTGGATGACGGCGCGCAGATCGTCTCCGGCCAACTTGGCAAGACCATCCAGCGTCTGCGCAAGGCCTACAACCTCTCGCTGTCCGAGCTTGCGGAGCAGTCCGGGGTCGCCAAGTCGATCATCAGCCAGATCGAGCGCAACGAGACCAACCCGACGCTCGCCACCATCTGGCGCCTGAGCCAGGCGCTGGACGTGTCCATCGACCGCGTTCTGGCCTCGGGCGAGGACGCGCCGTTCTTCGAAAAGCTGTCCCGCGCCGACACGCCGCTGATCGTGTCCGAGGACGGCAAGGTGCGCCTCGCCATCATCGGCTGGATCAAGACGGTCGAGTGGCTGCAGTGGTACGACGTGACCGCGGAGCCGGGCGGCGCGCTGGAATCCGACGCCCATCAGCGCGGCTCGATCGAGTGCCTGTCGGTGCTGTCCGGCGAGGCCGAGGTGGAGGTCGCCGGCCACGCGGAGCGCGTGCGCGCCGGCGAGACCCTGCGCTACCGCTGCGACAGCCCCCATGTGGTGCGCGCCGTGGGCCCGGAGCCCCTGCGCGCCACCATGGTCTGCATCATGAAGGCCGCCGTGATGGCGTGAACGGGGACGGCCGCTAAGGCCGCCCCCGCTTGCGTGTCGTGGTCAGAGAATGAAGTCGCCGGCGGAGACCGAGGCGACGTTCTCGAGTTCGATCACGAAGTCCGCGACCCGGTCGCCGTCCACGTCGCCGAACACGGTGGTGGAGCCGTCCGCCGACGCCGCGTAAAGCTCGCCGGCGACGCCCGTGAAGCCGTCGGTCCAGACGAAGGACTGGCGGCCTGAAGCGGTCGTGTCAGCGTCCAGTTCCACAAGACGAATCCTGTCGCCCTGGGCCGTCGAGAAGTCCGTGATGACGTCATGGGCTGCCGCGAGGCTGTCCGTGACGGCCACGTAGGTGAACAGGTCGGCCCCGAGCCCGCCGGTGAGCCGGTCCGCTCCGGAGCCGCCGATGATGCGGTCGGAGCCGGTTCCGCCGTCGACGACGTCATCGCCCGCGGCCCCGTTGATGAGATCGCTCCCGCCGCCGCCGTTGATCACGTTGGCGCCGGCGTCGCCGGCCAGACGGTCGCGCGCCGCGCCGCCGGTGAGGTTCTCGAACTCCGCCACGCCGTCCGCGCCGGTGGCCCGGCCGGTCTGGAGATTGGCGGTGATGGACCCGCGGTAGGCCTCGTAGGTCAGCGTGTCCTCACCCGCGCCGCCACGGCTCAGGCCTTCGATGACGGAGCCGCGCAGCAGCGACAGCGTGTCGTCGCCGGAGCCGAACAGGATGGCCTCGCCGTCGCCGCCGGCGATCAGGCCGGCGTTGGCGATCCTGTCGCCCTGATCGCTGACCAGCTTGATGGCGTAGCCCGCCTCGCCGCGGATTTCGCCGGTGTTGGCGATGTAGGTGACGAAGGAGGCGTCGCCCTGGGAGCTGTCGTCGATCAGGATGCCGAGATCCTTGCCGATGATCTCGGCGCCGGAGAAGTTGCGGATGATCCCGCCGCCGGCCGCGATCCCCTCCGAGGTGTTGGGCAGGCCGTCCGAGCCCGTGCCGCCCGAGCCCTCGCCGCGGATGGAGCCGTAATTGTGGATCACGGCGCGGAAATCGACGTCCACGCCGTCGCCGTCGCCGTCGTTCACGCCGTCCGGCCCGCCGCCGTCCTCGGCGCCGACGGTGGAGCCGTTCACGTCCGTGCCGTCCAGATCGCTGAAGCGGCCGACGATCTCGCCGCGGTTGACGACGGTGGCGGTCCCGTCGGACCCGACGCCCGAGCCGTTGAGGCCGACGATGCGGCCGCTGTTGGCGACGGCGATCGTGGTGTCCTCGTCGGCGTTCACGCCGTGCCGGTCGCCGGTGACGACGCCGCCGTCCGCGTTCGCGACCTGTCCGATCGCGCCGGACTCGAACTGAACGCCGTCCGCCTTGCTCTGGTAGCCCTCGTCGGAGCCGCCGGTGACGACGCCGGAGTTCCGCAATTCGCCGCGGCCGCCGAAACGCACGCCGTCGTTCTCGTCCGAATCGATCAGGCCGGCGTTGGTGATCCTGGCCACGAAGGCGCCTGCGCCCGAAGCGAGGTCGAGGCCCTGCCCCGAGCCCGCTTCGATGCGGCCCGACGCGGCGTTCAGGATGGTGAGGACGCCGGACGAGACCTCGTTCTGGATCTGCACCACGTCGTTCTCGGACGCGATCAGGCCGGAGTTCTCGATGGTCGCGGTGAAGTCGGAGCCCACCGCCTTGCCGATGCGGATGGCGCGTCCGTCCTCGGCCTCGTTCAGGAGCGCGCCTTCGTTCACGACGCGCGCGCCGTTGGTGACGTCGTTGAACAGCACGCTCGGGTCGTCGTCGCCGACGATGAAGTCGCCCCCAACGCGCAGTTCGTCCGCGCCCTTCATCTTCAGCGCGTCATCGCGCGTTTCGCCCGAAGCGACCGTGGTGGTGGTCATGGTGGCGGACATCCCCGTTTATGAGAGCCGCAAACGCCTGCGGCGAAAGGCGGTGGACCCTAAAAACGCTCCATGACGGGCGAACGACAGCAGGGCCGCTTTCGCCCTGGATGTGGTGCTCCGATGCCACGGTTGCGGCGAAAGCGTGTCCGCCAGCCCTGATCCGATTGCCGAACGGCGGCGGCGCACGCACGCTCCGTCAAACGCCGTTCGCGCTTCGCGGGCGGACAAGACCGGCCCAGAGACCGGCGCGCAGTTCGGGAAGAAACGCATGATCACCGCCGCCATTCGTCGTTCCGCCGCGCCGGCCGTCACGGCGCTGCTGCTCTCGGGCGTCGCGGGCTCCGCCCTCGCCGGCGCCTTCGCGCTGCGCGAGCAGAGCACGGTCGGACAGGGGATGTCCTTCGCCGGCGCCGCGGCCGGCGGCGGCGATTCCATCTCCGGCATGTTCTGGAACCCGGCGCTGGTGAACCAGGTCGAGACGTTCCAGAGCGAGCAGCACGTCACCGGCGTGCTGCCCTCGTCCAAGATCAAGGCGGACGCCTCCACCCGCGCGGGCATCAACGCCATCACCGGCGGCCAAGGCGCGACCGGGGACAGCGGCGAGATCGGCCAGGGCGCCCTGCTCGCCTCCGGCTACAACGCCTACCGCATCAACGACCGGGTGGCGGTCGGCCTGTCGGTGACCTCGCCCTTCGGTCTGGTGACCGACCCGCGCAAGGACTGGGCCGGCCAGTTCGTCGCCCGCTCGTCCAAGGTGCTCACCGTCAACGCCACGCCCACCGTCGGCTACATCGTCAACGACTGGATCTCGGTCGCCGCCGGCCTGCAGGTGCAGTATTTCGACATCAGCCTGAAGCGCGCCACGCCGCTGCCGGCGCCCTTCACCCCCGGCAGCTTCCTCCCCGGCGCGGGCACCACCCGGCTGTCCGGCGACGACATCGGCTTCGGCTTCGTGGCGGGCGTGAACCTGAAGCCGTGGGACGGCGCCGATCTCGGCGTCGGCTACCGCTCCGCCACCAGCTACACGCTGAAGGGCAAGCTGCGCTCCAACACGCCGCTCGGGTCCAGCGTGCAGGGCATCAAGGCCAAGGTGGACCTGCCGGACAGCGTGACGGTGGGCTTCCGCCAGCGCGTCACCGAAACCTTCACCGCGCTGGTCGGCTTCGAATGGACCAACTGGGAGCAGTTCGACAGCTTCGCGGTGAAGAACCGCAGCACCGGCGCCAAGGTCACCGACCTGCCGTTCCACTACAAGGACGGCTACTTCCTGTCGGTGGGCGGCGAGTACAAGGTGACCGAGGAGCTGACGGCGCGCGCGGGCGTGGCCTATGAGTGGTCGCCCATCAACAACAAGAACCGCACCGTGCGCCTGCCGGACGACGACCGCTGGTGGCTCTCCGCCGGCGCGAGCTACGGCGTGACCGACCGCATCGGCATGGACCTCGGCTATTCCTACGTGTTCGTGCCGGGCAAGTCCCGCATCCGCGAGGAGTTCGCGCCGGGCCTGCCGTTCGATTTCCGCGGCACGTCCAAGTCCGACGTCCACATCGTCAGCGCCGCCATCCGCTACAAGATCGGCGCTGAGGCCCCGCCGGCGCTCGTCACCAAGTACTGACGCGCAGATTTTATGATCCCATGCGAAGGCAGGCCGGCCGCCCACGGGCGCGCCGGCCGTCGTCGTTTGGGCCGATCAGAACGCGCCGGGAAAGGCGCCGCCGTCGATCAGCAGGTTCTGACCGGTGAGGTAGCCGGCCTGCGCCGAGCAGAGATAGGCGCAGAGCTCGCCGAATTCGGCCGGATCGCCGAAGCGGCGGGCGGGCACGGCCGCCATGCGGGTCGCCGCCACCTCCTCCGGCGTGACGCCGCGCAGGGCCGCCTCCGCCGGGAAGCCGCCGCGCAGGCGGTCGGTGTCGAACATGCCCGGCAGGATGTTGTTGATGGTGACGTTGCGGTGCGCGACCGTGCGCGCCACGCCCGCCAGAAAGGCGGTGAGCCCGGCCCGCGCCCCGCTCGACAGGTCGAGCCCCGGGATCGGCGCCTTCACCGAGGCCGAAGTGACGTTGACGATGCGGCCGAAGCCCCGCTCCGCCATGCCGTCGATCACCCGCTGGATCAGCTCGATCGGCGTAACCATGTTGGCGACCACGCCCGCGAGCATGGCGTCGCGGTCGAGGGTCCGGAAGTCCTTGCGGGGCGGGCCGGCGTTGTTGGTGACGAGGATGTCCGCCTGCGGCGCGGCGGCGAGGAGCGCGTCCTGCCCCTCCCGGGTCGCCACGTCGGCGGCGACGGCGATCACCTCCGCGCCGGTCGCCTCGCGAATGGCGGCGGCCGTCGCGTCCAGCCGCGCGGCGTCGCGCCCGTTGACGACGACGCGGGCGCCCTCCCGGGCCAGGGCCTGGGCGCAGGCGCGACCAAGCCCCTTGCTGGAGGCGCAGACGATGGCGGTGCGGCCGGCGATGCCGAGATCCATGGGCGTGGCTCCTTGTAAGGTCCGGCGGACTTTTAAGGCCGCGGGCCTGCGGGTAAAGCCTTTCGGCCGCGCAAAAAGAAAGCCGGCGCGACGGCCGGCTTTCCACCTTTGGGACGTTGGGTTCAGGTTCAGCCCTGACCGCGCTCGCGCATGAAGCGCTCGAACGCCTCGCGCTGGCGGGCGTCGTCGAAGGCGCCGCGCTCGGCCGCGAGATGGGCCTCGAACGCCGCCGTGGTCTCGTCGACCCTGCGGCGCTCGGCGGCCAGACGCTCCAGCTCGGAAGCGCGCCAGGCGTCGAAGGCGGCGTTGCCGGTGGCGCGCTCGCGCGCCGCGCCGCCGCAGCCGCCCATGGCGCGGGTGAAGTCGTCCGCGGCCCTGCGGGCGGCGGAGCCGAAGTCGCCGGCGCCGCGCAGCGGGCTCTGCGCGCTTCTGGCCCAGGCCGCGATCTGCCGGCCCCAGAGCACATAGGCGATCACCGCCAGGCCGAGCGGCCAGAACACGATGAAGCCGATCACCATCAGCGCGATGGTGAGGGCGTTCCAGCGGTGGGGGACGCCCGGAATGACGGCGTCGTCCAGGTAGGGGTTGGAAGTCATTCCTCGGTCTCTCCTCGAACGTTCCCGCGGCGTCCGGCGGAAAAAGCGTTCCGGCGGTAACGGGTTACGGAAGAGGTGGCGATGGCGGGGCCGGCGTTCAAGACGTCGTGGCCCGCGCCTTGCGCCGCTGGACGCGGGCGCGCGCCGCTCCAGCTTCTCACGGGCGCGTCATAAGAGTGAGACGAAACCAGCTTATGCCGCAGGTTAGGGACCAGCTCGGAGAATGAACATGTCCGATTCTGAGGAAGGCCGCCGGTTTCGCGCCCTGTTCATCTCCGACGTCCATCTCGGCACCAAGGGTTGCCAGGCGGAACTTCTGCTCGACTTCCTGAAGCACCACGAAGCGGACACGATCTATCTCGTGGGCGACATCGTGGACGGCTGGCGCCTGCGCCAGAGCTGGCACTGGCCGCAGACCCACAACGACGTGGTGCAGAAGCTGCTGCGCAAGGCGCGCAAGGGCGCCAAGGTGGTCTACCTGCCGGGCAACCACGACGAGTTCCTGCGCAGCTACTACGGCTCGCATTTCGGCGGCATCGAGGTGGTGGAGACCGCGATCCACGAGAGCGCCAACGGCAAGCGCTATCTCGTGATCCACGGCGACATCTTCGACATGGTGGTGCGGCACGCCAAGTGGCTCGCCTTCCTGGGCGACTGGGCCTACGAGACCGCGCTGATGGTCAACACCTACCTCAATCTGGCGCGGCGCAAGCTCGGTTTCCCCTACTGGTCGCTGTCGGCCTGGGCCAAGCTGAAGGTGAAGAACGCGGTCAACTTCATCGGCAAGTTCGAGGAGACCCTGTCGGCGGAGGCCCGCAAGCAGGAGGTGGAGGGCGTGATCTGCGGCCACATCCACCACGCGACCATGCATGACATGAACGGCATCGACTACATCAACACCGGCGACTGGGTTGAAAGCTGCACGGCGGTGGCCGAAAACTACGATGGCCGCTTCGAGCTGATCCGCTGGGCGGAGCATGCGGCCGGCCTCGCCGCCCGTCCCGCAGTCGAAGCCGAAGGGCCCGGCGTCCGCGCCGCCGCCTGACATCGTGGTCGCGCCGAACGCGCGTTGAGGTTGCCGCCGAATGCGCGTGCTCGTGGTCACCGATGCGTGGCGGCCCCAGGTCAACGGGGTCGTCCGCACCATCGAACATCTGATCGAACACGCGCCGGCCTTCGGCGTGGAGATCGCGCTGCTGGCGCCGGACCAGTTCCGCACGCTGCCCATGCCGACCTATCCGGAAATCCGCTTGTCTCTTGCGCGCCCCGGCGCGGTGGAGAAGCTGATCGCCGACGCGCGCGCCGACCACGTCCACATCTCCACCGAAGGCCCGCTGGGGCTCGCCGCGCGGCGAGCCTGCCTGCGCGCGGGCCGGCCGTTCACGACCAGCTACCACACCAAGTTCCCGGAATATGTGCGCCGCCGGGCGCCGATCCCGGAACGCTGGACCTACGCCTGGCTGCGCCGGTTCCACAACGCCGGCGACGGGATCATGGTGGCCACCGCCTCGCTCAAGCGCGACCTCGAGGCGCGGGGCTTCAAGCGGCTGATGCACTGGAGCCGCGGCGTCGACGCCGACCGGTTCAAGCCGGACCCCGACGCTCGCGCCTTCGACCTGCCGCGGCCGATCTTCCTCTATGTGGGCCGGGTGGCGACCGAGAAGAACATCGAGGCGTTTCTGGCGCTCGACCTGCCGGGCTCCAAGGTGGTGGTGGGCGACGGGCCGCAGCGGGCGGGGCTTGAGGCCGCTTATCCCGACGCGCATTTCACCGGCACGCTGGAGGGCGAGGCGCTGGCCCGCGCCTACGCCTCGTCGGACGTGTTCGTGTTCCCGAGCCGCACCGACACCTTCGGCATCGTGGTGCTGGAGGCGCTGGCGAGCGGCGTGCCCGTTGCGGCCTACCCCGTCACCGGCCCGCTCGACGTGCTGGAGGGCACCGGCGCCGGCGCGCTGGACGAAGACCTGCGCAAAGCGGCGCTCGCCGCGCTCGAGCTGTCCGGCGAGGACGCCCGCCGGGTGGCCCTGGCCCATGGCTGGCGCGAGGCCACCGCCCTGTTCGTGGAGAACGTGCGCAGCGTGATCGCGAACGCCGACGCCGCCGGACGGGCCGCCTGAACCGCGGCCGGCGGAGCGGTCAGCGCTCCGCCAACGGCCACCAGGCGTGGAAGTGATGCACCGGCCCGTGGCCGTGGCCGATGTTCAGGTCGTCGGCCTGATCGAGCGCGGCGCGCAGATAGGCTTTCGCCGCCGCCACCGCATCCTCCAGCCCGGCGCCCTTCGCAAGTCCCGCCGCCACCGCCGACGACAGCGTGCAGCCGGTGCCGTGGGTGTTGCGGGTGACGCGGCGGGGCCCGATGAAGCGACGCGCTGCGCCCTCCGCGGTTCTGAGCACGTCGACGCTGTCCGGCCCGTCGCCGTGGCCGCCCTTGACCAGAACGGCGCGGGCGCCGAGCGCCAGCAGCGCCTCCGCCTGCGCCGCCATCTCGGCCTCGTCGCGGGCGATGGCGCGGCCCGTCAGCACCGCCGCCTCGGGCAGGTTGGGGGTCAGCAGCGTGGCGAGCGGGATCAGGCGGCGGGTCAGCGTCTCGACCGCATCTTCGCTGAGCAGTCGCGCGCCCGAACTCGCCACCATCACCGGATCGACCACCACCGCCTTCGGCGCCCGGCGCGTGAGCGCCTCGGCGATCGCTTCGATGGTGGCGCTCTGGGACACCATGCCGATCTTCACCGCGCCGACGGCGAGATCATCGAACACCGCGTCGATCTGCGCCGTCACCATGTCCGCGGGCACGTCGTGGATGGCGGTGACGCCGCGGGTGTTCTGGGCGGTGAGCGCGACGATGGCGGAGGCGCCGTAGACGCCGAGCGCGGAGAAGGTTTTGAGATCGGCCTGAACGCCCGCGCCTCCCGAGGAATCGGAGCCGGCGACGGTGAGGGCGATGGGCGTGCTCATGCCACTGGCATACCGGGCCGCGCGGCGGCGGCCAAGGGGCGCCTCACACCGTCGGCGAGGGCGGCGCGGCCTTGGCGGCGCGGGCGCGCTTCAGGCCGAGCCGCCGCTCCACCCACGCCACCGCCGCCCCCGACGCCACCACCACGGCGCCGCCGGCCGCGACCCACGCGGACGGCAGGTCGCCGAACGCGACAAGCCCGATGATCAGCGCCCACAGGATGCTGGTGTATTCGAACGGCGCGATCAGCGAGGCGTCGGCGTGGCGGTAGCTTTCGGTCAGCAGGATCTGCGCCACGCCGCCCACCAGCCCGACGCCCACAAGCAGCGCCGCCTCGCGCCCGTCCGCCGGCCAGCGCCAGCCGAACAGCGCGGAGATCACCAGCCCCGTCACCATGCTCCACAGCGTGAAGTAGAACACGATGGCGCCGGTGCCCTCGCTCTGGGTCAGGCGGCGGATCTGGATCATGGCGCCGGCGGTCAGCACGGTCGCGCCCACGGCGAAGGCGGCGCCCACCGCGGTCTCGCTCGCGCCCTCGGCGCCGCTCAGCGCGCTGGCCAGAGCGCCGGACTGAAGCTGCGGCCACAGCATCGCCAGCACGCCGCTGAGGCCCACCGCGATCGCGGCCCAGCGGTGCGGCCCCACATGCTCCCGCAGCAGCAGCGCGGCGAAGACCACCGTGAACAGCGGCGAGGCGTAGCCGAGCGCCGTCGCGTCCGGCAGCGGCAGGCGGGCGAGGCCCGCGAACATGCAGAACATGGAGGCGACGCCCACCGCGCCGCGCAGCGCGTGGCCCACGGGCCGCCGCGTCTTCAGCGCGGCCCCCACCCCGCCGCGCCAGACGAGCCACGTCATCAAGGGCGCGAGCGCGAAGAAGGAGCGCGCGAACACCACCTGCCCCGTGGGCACGTCCGGTCCCAGCGCCCGGATGAGCGCGGCCATGATCGTGAACAGCAGGGCGGAGAGAACCTTGAGGCCGACGCCGAGAAACATGAGGAACGAACGGAACCACGCATGCGGGATGTGGGGGCGTGGGCTGCCTACCACGATCCTCGCGGACGCGCGCGACGCGCCTCACGACGATCGCGCATGGCCGCCCTGCCCTAACCGGGCTCGGCGGCCGCGGCGTCGGTCTCGTCGCCCCTCGGCCGGAGCCAGCGCGCCACAAGCCAGCACATCAGCGCCCAGGAGGCGCCGAGGCACCAGCCGGCCAGCACGTCGGTCGGGTAATGCACGCCGAGATAGACCCGGCTGACGCCGATCACCAGCGTCAGCACGACCCCCACCCCGAAGATCAGCGCGCGCACCGAACGACGGCTCTCGGTGCGGGCGAGCAGCGCGCCGAGCGTCAGATAGGTCGCGGCCGACAGCATGGCGTGGCCGCTCGGAAAGCTGGCGGAGCTGACGTTCACCAGATGGTCGACCAGCTCCGGACGGGGCCGCGCGAAGCCCACCTTCAGCGCCGAGGACAGCAGCGCGCCGCCCGCCACCGCGGCCAGCACCAGCGCCGCCGCGCCCCGCCGGGCGGTGATGGCGAGATAGGCCAGAACCACCACGGTCAGCAGGGTCAGCACCGTCCAGCCGCCGAGCGCGGTGATGTCCACCATGGCGGCCTCCAGCCACCACGGCCCGACCGGCCGCGCCAGATCGCCCGGCTGGCGCAGGGCGAGCAGGACGGCCTCGTCGAAATGGACCGTCTCGCCTTCCGCCATCTCGTCCGCGATCTTGACGAAGGCGAAGAGCATGCCCGAGATCACCAGGAAGGCGACGAGGGTGTTGAACTCCGGCAGACGCCAGGCGGGCGTCCAGCGCGTGAGGGAGAACAAAGGCTTATCCACGACAGCTCGCTGGCAGGTTGGGGTTCGCCGCGCTCAGATAGCGCGCCGCGCCGTCGCCGCCATGAGGGAACGCGCGGGACAGGCCTTCACAAGCGCGAAAGGCCCGCCGGGCGCCGGCGGGCCTTTCGTTCCTTCGTGCGGGAGACGCCTCAGCGCTGGGCGCGCGAGCCGCCCTGGTCGATCTGGGTGGCGGCGTAGGCTATGGCGCGCTGGTAGACGCGGGCCTTGTTCCACTCCGCGAGCACCGCGAAGTTGGCCGAGCCTTCCTCCCAGCCGCCGCCGGCGCGCCAGCCCTTGGCGCGCAGATAGTTGGCGATGGAGGCCAGCGTGTCGGCGGAGGAGCGCACCATGTCGCGGCGGCCGTCGCCGTCGCCGTCGACCGCGTATTTCAGGTAGTTGGACGGCAGGAACTGGGCCTGGCCGATCTCGCCGTGCTCGGCGCCGCGCATCTCGCCCATGGTCAGGTCGCCGCGGTCGACGAGCTGCATGGCGGCGATCAGCTCGCGCTGGAACATCTCCGTGCGGCGGCAGTCGTAGGCCAGCGTCGCGAGGCCGTTGTAAACGTTCTTCTTGCCCTGGATGGCGCCGAAGGCGGTCTCCATGCCCCAGATGGTGGCGAGGATCGGGGCCGGGACGCCGTACTGCGCCTCGATGCGGTCGAACAGCGCCTTGTTGCGCTGGATGCGCGAGCGGGCCTGGGAGATCAGCGAGGCCGGCGCGCGCTTGGCGACGAACTGCTCGAAGCTGAGCTTGAACGGCTTCTGGGTGCGGTCGTAGGCGATCAGCCGGCTGTCGTAGGACACGCCGGACAGCGCCGCCTGCGCCACGCGCGGCGAGATGCCCCTGGAGACGGCCTCCCGCTCGAAGTCCTGCACCCAGGCGTTGAAGCCGGAGGGACCGTCGCCGCAGGGCGCGGCCGAGGCGGCGCCGCCGCCAAGGACCATGCCGAGGCCGACGAGGGCGCCGACAAGACGTTTGTGGGTGGATCGCATGGGTGCTCCGCCGCGTTTTTCTGGTTCTGCTGCAGTCGTTCCGCCTGATGCGAAACGATCGGGGCTTGGAAAAAGACTGTCCGCCCCAAGGACGGGCGGCGCGCCGACTAAGATTGACGCTCCGCGGCATTTTCGTGGTCGAAGGTTACCGTTTCAATCACGGACGACGTCACTTCAGCGCGCGCCGTGGCGCGGCGGCAACACGTCTGCGTCACCCGACAAGGCGCCGTCTCCCGGCAGGCCCCGGCGCGCCTTCTATCCCCTCCTGCCGAACGCGAACCCGAACCCGCCGGAGAGCAGGCTCCGTTTGCCCGGGGCGGTCGCCGGAGGAGCGACCTCGGCAGGCGCGGGCGGAACGGTCTCGTTCGGCGCCGCGGCAGGCCGTTTGTCCCGCAGCCTCCTCTTCGCCTGCGCCACGGCGCGCACGTCGGGACCCGCCGTCTCCGCCAGTTCCATCACCCGCTGCAGGGTCTGCGGCGTGAGCTTGTCGGAAAACGCCAGCGCGAACCGGGCCAGAGCCTCGGGGTCGTGCCTGCGCATGGCGAAAGCCGCATCGAGATAGGTCTTGGCGACCGGCCGACGGCCGGCGTCGAGCGCGGCGCCCGCCGCCGCCAGCGCGATCGCCTGGGTCCGCAGGCCGCCCTGGAACGCGGCCTTCAGAACCTCAAGCGCCTCGTCGTGACGCCCGGCGTCGCCCAGCAGCTTGGCGGTCAGCCGATTGACGCCCGGCGAGGCCGGGGTCGCGGCGAGACACGCCTGCGCGATCTCCAGGGCGCGGGCGGCCTCGCCCCTGCGCACAAGCGCGCGCGCGTAAGGGCGCAGCAGCGGGACGACGTAATGCGCCGGGTCCACCGTTTCGCCTCTGGCGAAGCGGTCCAGCACCACAGCCATGCCCTTCTCCACCGCGCGCTGGTGGAACGCGCCCTTGCGGGCGCGGGTGGACAGCAGTTGCGCCACGCCCTTCCAGCAGATCACGCTGTCGCGCCGGCGGGCGCGGAACAGTGCGTTCATCCGCCCCACGTCGCCGCCGCCCTTCACGTAATCGACCACGAAGCCCGACAGGGCCTTCATCTCGGCGAGCGCCGGCGCGGTGGCGTGCTTGCTGAAGGTGGTGCGCACGGTCTCCACGGGCGTCACGGCGCGAAACGCCTCCAGATGCCGGCGGTCGAACGGATAGGCGGGATCGTACACGACGGTGATGCGGGCGCGGGTCGGGTGGGTGTCCTCATAGCGGTAGAGCTCGGTCAGCACCGGCCAGTGCCGGGTCCAGACGGCGTTGCGCCCGCCATTGGCGAACTGCGGCGAGAAGGCCAGCGCCTGATTCGCCTCCAGCGGCCCGGCGAACAGCATCGCGCCGTGCCCGCCCATGCTGGCGCCGTAGGTGGTGATGTGGCGGAAGCGCTGGCGCAGCCCGAGGCTCATGACCACCGCGATGGCCTCAGCCATCTCCGGCGTCTGCCACCAGTGATTGCTGAGGCCGATGAAGTGGATGGCCGAGACGCCGTGCTTCTCGAACAGCGCCTCGCCATAGCCGCTCTTGCGCTCGCCGGTGGAGTTGAGCGGCGTGAAGGTGATGACGAGGCAGTCGCTGTCCGGGATCGGGCGCTCGATCACGACGATGTCCTGACCGCGATAGAGTTCTCGCCGTTCCGTCATCCCGCAGCCGTCGCTCCCGTTGAGAGGCCATGACTACCGCCCGGGCGCCGGCCTGACAATTCCGGCGCCCGCGCTCAGGCCGCCTCGGCGCGCGAAGCCCGCAGGCGCGCCTCCTCGAGCCGCGGGTGATCGGGGGCGATCTCGGCGGCCAGACGGAAGGCGCGTTTGGCGTAGCGATGGTCCATGGCGCCGCCATGGGCGAGAATCAGGTTGACCCAGGGCCCAGCCTCCGTCTGCGGCAGACCGAAGGCGATCTTCAGGAAGCGATGGGCCTCCTCCGGCTGCGCCGCCGCGAAGGCGGCGTCCGCCACGGCCACCGCCGTCTGGACGCGCCGGTTGAAGCGGTAGCCCGCCGCCAGCACGGATAGCGCCTCGCCATGCTCGCCGGCCCGGCCGAGCTGGCGCGCCAGCAGCGCGTGAGCCTCGTAGGACGACGGATTGAGCTGCAGCAGACGGCGAGCCATGCGCAGCGCGGCCTTGCGGTCGCCCCTGGCCTCCAGCCTGTCGAAATAGGGCTTTACCACCGAGCGGAACGCCAGTTTCAGCTCCATGGGCGCGCCGGCCTTCAGGCGCTTCTCGAACATGTCGCTCACGCGCTTCTGGACCTGTCGGCGCATGGTGCCCTTGGCGCTTCTCCGGTCCAGCCGGTGCAGCAGGCCCGACAGGCAGACGAAGCTCGACCGCCGACGGCTGCGGATCTCCGCGTTCAGCGCCGCCATGTCGCCGCCGCCCGCAAGAAAGGCCTGCGCGAAGCCGGACAGAAGATCCATCTCCACCAGCGCCGGCCCCACCGGATGCAGGCTGAACGGAACGCGCACGGCCTCGAACGGCGTCACCGCCCGGATCGCCTCGGCGTGCCGGCGGTCGAAACCGTCGTAAGGGTCATAGGCCACCGCCACGCGGATGTTGGGCGAGGCCGTGTCCTCGTACCGGTAGAGTTCGGGGAGCGTCGGCCAGCGCCTGCGCCATTCGGCCCCGCGGCCGTTGACGGCGAACTGGGGCGACAGCGCCAGCGCCTGATCCGCGCCGACCGCGCGCGCGAACAGCAGCGCCCCGTGTCCGCCCATGCTGGAGCCGTAGGTGGTGACGTGCCGATGGCGGGCGCGCAGCTTCAAGGCCCGGATCGCCTCCAGCGCCGGCTCCATCTCCGGCGTCTGCCACCAGTGATTGCGCTGCGAGATCACATGAACCGCGGAGACGCCGCGACCGGCGAGGAAGGTCTCGGCGTAGCCGCCCACCCGGCGGCTGCGGTCGGAGAACGGCGTGAAGGTGACGGCGACGTCGGCGCTCCCCGGCGCCAGCCGCTCCACCACCACGACGTCCTTGCCCCGATAAAGCTCCCGCCGCTCCTCAGCGCTCACGTCGTCCCCCCTCCTGACCTCACGCAGCGCAGTCTAAGGGCCGACATGGCCGGCCGTCACGGCCTGAGACACTCTGATCGGGAGGGCGCGCAAGCTCGCCCACCAGACGCGCCAAGGTTGTGGCTTCGCGGAGACAGGCCGCCACGATCGCGCGCGCGGCGGCGCCGGCTAAGTAGTTTCCCGCATGCGGACGACCGTCGCGGACGGTAACCGGCTCCGGCTCGTTCTCTTAGCCGGAAACCGTCATGCGATTCGCCGCCCTCGCCCCCATCGCGCTGCTCGGCATGGGTCTGTCCGCCTGCGTCTCCCATCCCCCGATCGTGGAGAACACCGCCCGGGTTCAGCATCTGGAGGTGACGGCTCCGGCGACGGCGAACGCCTCCGGCCACTTCACCGACGCGCTGCGGCTTCGGACGCTGCGGGAATCCACCCGCTACGGCCGGGCGGACGGCGCGCCGAAGCGGCTGCATGTCGTTGTGACGGACCTGCACTACAAGAACCCCGCGATGGCGCTTCTGGTCGGCGACGCCAACCGCGCCAGCGCCAAGGTCACCGTGGTGGACGCGGCGACCGGGCGCAGCCAGGGCGAGTTCGACACCGTCGCCATCGACCAGGCCGCCATCAACGGCATCGCCGGCGCGGTGATCGCGGTGGCGCAGGACCGGCAGGCGGCGGACCTGCGGCTCGCGGACGGGCTGTCGCGCAACGTGATGGAGCGCGTCTACGGCTCGGAGGAGTTCAAGCAGGCCCAGCAGCGCCCCCTCGCCCCGATCGAGGTTCCGGCGGCGCGTCCCGCGGAGCAGCCCGCCCCCGCCACGCCTGCGCCCAAGGCGCCCCGCCGCGCCGAGCCCAAGGTCTCGCTGCTGGCGGAGTGACGGGGCGCTCCGGGGGCGTCGAGGCGCTGCGCCCCCGGACGTTCGTCGACATTGCGGCGCCGCAGCGGGCGCGCTACGCCTCGCCTTGCGTTTGCGAAGGGACGGAGCCGCCTCGACCATGAAGCACATTCTCGACGAGCTCGAAACGCGCCGGGCCACCGCGCGCGCCGGCGGCGGGCAGAAGCGCATCGACGCCCAGCACGCCCGCGGCAAGCTGACCGCGCGCGAGCGGCTCGAGGTGTTCCTCGATCCGGGCTCGTTCGAAGAGTACGACATGTTCGTCGAGCACCGCTCGAACGACTTCGGCATGGAGAAGCAGAAGATCCCCGGCGACGGCGTCGTCACCGGCTGGGGCACGGTCAACGGCCGCAAGGTCTTCGTCTTCGCCAAGGACTTCACGGTGTTCGGCGGCTCGCTCAGCGAGACCCACGCCCTGAAGATCACCAAGATCCAGGACATGGCGATCCGCAACCGGGCGCCCATCATCGGGCTGTTCGACGCCGGCGGCGCGCGCATCCAGGAGGGCGTCGCGGCGCTCGGCGGCTATGGCGAGGTGTTCCAGCGCAACGTGCTGGCCTCGGGCGTCATCCCGCAGATCTCGGTCATCATGGGCCCCTGCGCCGGCGGCGACGTCTACTCCCCGGCCATGACCGACTTCATCTTCATGGTGCGCGACCGCTCCTACATGTTCGTCACCGGCCCGGACGTGGTGAAGACCGTCACCAACGAGACCGTGACCGCGGAGGAGCTGGGCGGCGCCAAGGTGCACACCACCAAGTCGTCCATCGCCGACGGCGCCTATGACAACGACGTCGACGCGCTGATCGAGATGCGCCGCCTGCTGGACTTCCTGCCCGGCAACAACAAGGAGGGCGCGCCCGAGTGGCCGTCCTTCGACGATCCGGAGCGCTACGACGAGTCGCTCGACACGCTGATCCCGGACAACCCGAACAAGCCCTACGACATCAAGGAGCTGATCCTGAAGACGGTCGACGAGGGCGACTTCTTCGAGATCCAGCCGGACTTCGCCCGGAACATCGTCACCGGCTTCGGCCGCATGGACGGCCGCACCGTGGGCTTCGTGGCGAACCAGCCCATGGTGCTCGCCGGCGTGCTGGACTCGGACGCCTCCCGCAAGGCCGCCCGCTTCGTGCGCTTCTGCGACTGCTTCGAGATTCCGATCGTCACCTATGTGGACGTGCCCGGCTTCCTGCCCGGCACGAGCCAGGAGTACGGCGGCCTGATCAAGCACGGCGCCAAGCTGCTGTTCGCCTACGCCGAGGCCACCGTGCCGAAGGTGACGGTCATCACCCGCAAGGCCTTCGGCGGCGCCTATGACGTGATGGCGTCCAAACATCTGCGCGGCGACGTGAACTACGCCTGGCCGACCGCCCAGATCGCGGTCATGGGCGCCAAGGGCGCGGTGGAGATCATCTTCCGCGGCGCGGACGCCGAGGGCATCGCCGCCAAGACCAAGGAGTACGAGGACCATTTCCTCACTCCCTTCGTGGCGGCGGAGCGCGGCTACATCGACGAGGTGATCAAGCCCCGCTCGACCCGCCGACGGGTGGCGCGGGCGCTGGCCATGCTGCGCAACAAGCGGCTCGAGAACCCCTGGAAAAAGCACGACAATATTCCGCTCTGAGCCGGAGACCCTGTTAGTCTCGCGCAAGCGGGACGGCCATGGGGCGGAAGCGATGATGTCATGCGTGTGACGGCGGCGGGCGCGGGCTTGGCCGCCGTCGGTCTTTTGCGCCCCGACGGATGCGACGGAACGGCATGCGCGTTCTGATCGCGGCGGTCGGCACGCTCGGCGACGTGCTGCCCTTCATCGCGCTGGGCCTTGAACTCGAACGGCGGGGCCACGAAGCGACGCTGCTCGCGCCCGCCCCGTTCGAGGCCGCCGTCCGGCGCGCCGGCCTCGCGTTCGAACCGCTGCTGTCGGACAGGGCTTACGCGCGCAGCTTCGGCCATCCCGCCACGTGGCGGCCGGTGCGCGGCGCGCGGCGCATGTTCCGGGCGCTGCCGAAGACCCTCGATCCGGTGTTCCGCGTCGCGGAACGCCACGCGGCCGGCGGCCGGCGGCCGGTGATCGTGGCCTCCACGCTCGCCATCGGCGGGCGGCTCGCCTTCGAGGCGCTGGGCGGCCACCTGATCACGGCGCATCTGTCGCCGAGCGCGCTGCAGAGCCGGTTCGACGCGCCGCGCCTGCCCGGCTTCCCGATCCCGCGGATGCTGCCGCCGGCGCTGAAATGGTGGCTGCAGCTCGGCGCGGACGACCATCTCATCAACCCCGCGACCCTGCCGCGGCTGAACGCCATCCGCGATCGCCTCGGTCTTGGCCGGGTCAACCGTCTGCGGCACTGGTGGAACTCGCCGCAGGCGGTGGCCGCGCTGTTCCCGGACTGGTTCCAGGCGCCGCAGGCGGACTGGCCCGCGCGCACGGTCCAGCTCGGCTTTCCCCGCGTCGGCCATCTGGGCGCCGAGACGGCGGCGCCGGACGACGCGCTGGAGGCGTTTCTCGATGCGGGCGAGGCCCCGGTGGTGGTGACCTTCGGCTCCACCCGCCGGCGCACGGAGACGCTCTACCGCGCCGCGATGATCGCCTGCGCCAGGGCCGGCCAGCGCTGCCTCGCGCTGTCCCGGACGCCGCTCCACATCCCCGCCGAGGCGGCGGGCGCCACCTTCGTCGCGCCCTACGCGCCGCTGGAGCGGGCGCTGCCGCGGGCGCGGGCGCTGATCCACCACGGCGGCGTGGGCACCACGGCGCAGGCCTTCGCCGCCGGCGTTCCCCAGATCGTGGCGCCGCTCGCCTTCGACCAGTTCGACCATGCGGGCCGGGTCGCGGCGCTCGGCTGCGGGCTCTGGTTCCGGCCGGGGCCGTTCGAGGCGCAGCGGCTGCCCCGCGCGCTGGCGCGGCTGCTCGCCTCGGAGACGATCGCGCGGAACGCCGCCGGGATCGCGGAGCGGCAGGCGCAGGCGCCGGACCCGATCGCCGCCCTGAGCGATCTGGTGGAGGCGACCGCCGCGGGCCCGGCGCGGAAACCCCGCCGCAACCTTCCGCCCTACCCTTACGGCCTCAAGGGGTGACGACGCGCGGCGCCGGCCGGCCCTGATACTCCGCCGCCACATGGTCGATGAAGGAGCGGGTCGCCGGCATCAGCCCGCGGCGGGTCGGGAACACCAGATGGATGATCCCGGCGCGCGGCGTCCACTGAGGCAGCAGCTCCACCAGAGCGCCGGACGCGAGGTCGCCGTCCACCACCATGGAGGGCAGCTGCACCGCGCCAAGGCCCGCAAGCGCGGCCTGCCTTAGAGTGATCATGTCCTCGGTGACGAGACGGGGCGCATGGCGGATCGCCGCCGACGCCCCGTCCACGCCGTCGAGACGCCAGTCGTGGTCGCCCTGCCCCCAGCTCCAGGCGAGGCTCGGCAGGCCGGGCAGGTCCGACGGCGAAGGCTGGGCTCCGAGACGCGCCGCGAGCGCCGGCGCCGCCACCAGCCGCTGGGGGCTCGGCCCAAGCTCCCGCATCACCAGCCCGCTGTCCTCCAGCGGCGGAAACCGCACCCGGAACGCCACGTCGAACCCTTCGGCGATCACGTCCACCCGCCGGTTGGTGCTCTCCACATGCACCTCCACCTCCGGGCAGGCCGCCATGTAGCGCACGATCATCTCGCCCACCTGAAACGCCAGCAGCGTCGTCGGGCAGCTCACCCGCACCACCCCGCGCGGCTCCGAGCGGCTGCGGTCGATGGCCTCCTGCGCGGCCTCCGCCTCCACCAGCATGGCGACGCAGTGGCGATGGTACTCCTGCCCGATGTCGGTGACCTGGAACCGCCGCGTGGAGCGCTGGATCAGCCGCACGCCCAGCCGCTCCTCCAGCGCTCCGATACGGCGGCTGAGGCGCGAGCGCGGCATGCCGAGATGACGGGCCGCCGCGGCGAAGCCGCCGTGCTCCACCACCTGCGCGAAGAAGAACAGGTCGTTCAGGTCCTGCATCGGCATTGTCCTACAGATGGGACAGTCCGGTTCATCTAGGCGCCTGTTTCGCTCTTTGTCTCGCCCCTAACTTCTCCATCACCGACGGCGGCCCCGCCGCCCCCGCTTCAGGAGGTCCTCATGAGACAGGTTCTCGGCATCTACCGCGCCCCCCGCCCCCACTGGGTCGGCGACGGCTTCCTCGTGCGCACCGCGCTCTCCCATCACGACCACGGCCAGCACATCAGCCCCTTCATCATGCTGGACCACGCCGGCCCGAACGCCTTCGAGCCCACCACCCAGCGCCGCGGCGTCGGGGCGCATCCGCACAAGGGCTTCGAGACCGTCACCATCGTCTATGACGGCGAGGTCGAGCATCGGGACTCCACCGGCGCGGGCGGCGTGATCGGACCGGGCGACGTGCAGTGGATGACCGCCGGCGACGGCATCGTGCATGCGGAGTTCCACTCGCCCGCCTACGCCGCCAAGGGCGGGCCGTTCGAGATGGCCCAGCTCTGGGTCAACCTGCCGGCCAGGAACAAGTCGGCGGCGCCCGGCTACCAGTCGCTGGCGGCCAGTGACATCCCGTCCGTCGAGCTTCCCGACGGCGCCGGCCGCGTCCGGGTGGTGGCCGGCGCTTACGGAACGGCCAAGGGGCCGGCGCGCACCTTCACGGCCATGGACATCCTGGACGTGCGGCTGAACGCGGGCGGAACCGTCCCGCTCCACATCGCGGACGGCCGCACGCTGGCGGTGGTGGCGCTTGCGGGCTCCGTGAAGATCGACGGCCGCGACGAGTTGCGCGCCGGCGAGACGGCGGTGTTCGCCCGCGACGGCGGGGCGGTGAGCCTCACCGCCGAAACGGACGCCAAGCTGCTGGTCCTGTCCGGCGAGCCCATCGACGAGCCGGTGGTGGCCCATGGCCCGTTCGTCATGAACACGGTGGAGGAGATCCGGCAGGCGATGTCGGACTTCCAGTCCGGCCGTTTCGGCGGCCTCGCCTCCGCGTCCTGACGCGCCCCGTTCCCGCCCCTCGCGCTCCCAAGGCGCGGGGGGCGGCGAAACCCAGAACCAACAACCACAGAAGGGAAAAACGCCGATGACGAAACCCTACGTGCGGCTCGACAAGAGCCAGGCCGCGGTGCTGCTGGTCGATCATCAGACCGGCCTGCTGTCGCTGGTGCGCGACATCGACCCCGACAAGTTCAAGAACAACGTGCTCGCCACCGCGGCGCTGGCCAAGTATTTCAACCTGCCGACCATCCTGACCACCAGCTTCGAGGACGGCCCCAACGGGCCTCTGGTCCCGGAGCTGAAGGAAACCTTCCCCGACGCGCCGTACATCGCCCGCCCCGGCCAGATCAACGCCTGGGACAACGAGGACTTCGTCGCCGCCGTGAAGGCGACGGGTCGGAAGCAGCTCATCATCGCCGGCGTCGTCACGGAGGTCTGCGTGGCGTTCCCGACGCTCTCCGCCATCGAGGCCGGCTTCGACGTCTTCGTCGTCACCGACGCATCCGGCACCTTCAACCCCATCACCCGCGACGCCGCCTGGAGCCGCATGGCGCAGGCCGGCGCGCAGCTGATGACCTGGTTCGGCGTCGCCGGGGAACTGCATCGCGACTGGCGCAATGACATCGAGGGGCTCGGCGGGCTGTTCTCGAACCACATCCCCGACTACCGCAACCTGATGACCGCTTACGCGACCCTGACCCAGGCGCGCTGAGCCGGCGTCTCGCCACGACCAGCGGCCGCGGCGCCTGTCGCGGCCGCGCTTACAGCGCGCGGGAAATTCCGTCGAGCAGGGGAGAGACGCGGGCCTCGCCGATGGTGGTCTCCGACAGCGCGCCGTCCGCGGCCTTCACGAAACGCGTGATCCTCTGGGTCTTACCCGGCCGCCCCACCGGCGCGATCATCACGCCGCCGGGCTTGAGCTGGTTCAGCAGCGCCGAAGGCGGCGCCTCCACCGCGGCGGAGACCACGATGCGGTCGAACGGGGCCTGCGCGGACAGGCCCAGCGCCCCGTCGGCGCAGACGATCTCCACGTTCTTGACCCCGCCCAGCGCCTCCAGCCGCCGCGCGGCCGCGCCGGCGAGGCCGCGCCAGCGCTCCAGGCTCACCACCTTCCGCGCCACGCGGGACAGGATCGCGGTCTGGTAGCCCGAGCCGGTCCCGACCTCGAGCGCCACGTCGCCCTCGCCGGCGCCCAGCGCGTCGATCACCGCGGCGATGTGGGACGGCGCCTCCAGCGTCTGGCCGCAGGCGATGGGCAGCGCCCGGTCCAGATAGGCCGAGCCGTGATGCTCCGAGCGCACGAACAGGGTGCGCGGGATGGTCTCGATCGCCTTCAGGGTGCGGGTGTCGCGCACGCCGCGCGAGCGCAGCTTCAGCACCAGCTCGGCGCGGCGGGTGCGTTCCTGCTCGTCGGGCGCGCCGCCCATGGCGTCAGCGGTCCGCGAAGGCGGCGCGCAGGCCGTCGAACATGGCGTGGTCGGTGAGGTCGATGGAGAGCGGCGTCACCGAGATTTTTCGCGCGCGGATGGCGGCGAGGTCGGTGCCGTCCTCCACCTTGGACTGGGCGCGGCCGAACAGGATCCAGAAATAGGGATTGCCGCGGCCGTCGGAGCGGGCCTCGATCTCCAGCAGGTTCTGGTCGCGCTTGCCCTGCCGGGCGACCTCGACGCCGGTCACCTCCTCAACCTCGCAGCCGGGGAAGTTCACGTTCACCAGCCGGTCGGGGGAGAAGCCCGCCGAGACGATGCGGCGCACCACGTCCGCGCCGTAAGCGCGGGAGGTGGCGTAAGGGTCCGCGATGGCGCGGATGCGGTCGTAGTTCTGCGACAGCGCGATGGACGGCACGCCCAGCAGCGTGCCTTCGATGGCGCCGGCGATGGTGCCGGAATAGGTCACGTCCTCGGCGACGTTCTGGCCGCGGTTGACCCCGGACAGGATCAGGTCCGGCCGCTTGTCCGCCAGCACGTGGCGCACGCCCATGATCACGCAGTCGCTCGGCGTGCCCCGCACCGCGAAGCGCTTGTCGCCGATCTCGCGCAGCCGCAGCGGATCGCTGAGCGAGATGGAATGCGAGGCGCCCGACTGGTCGGTCTCGGGCGCCACGATCCACACGTCGTCGGTGAGCTCCCGCGCGATCTGCTCCAGCGCCTCCAGCCCTTCGGCGTGGATTCCGTCGTCGTTGGTGAGCAGGATTCTCATGGCGCGATGCTCCTCGCCGTCAGGCCCGGCCGATGACGGTCAGCCCGCCCATATAGGGCTGCAGCGCGGCGGGAACGGCGATGGAGCCGTCGTCCTGCTGGTAGTTTTCGAGCACGGCGACCAGCGCGCGCCCGACCGCGACGCCGGAGCCGTTCAGCGTGTGCACGAAGCGCGGCCCCTTGGCGTCGGCCGGGCGGTAGCGCGCGTTCATGCGCCGGGCCTGGAAGTCGCCGCAGACCGAGCAGCTCGAAATCTCACGATAGGCGTTCTGCGCCGGCAGCCAGACCTCGATGTCGTAGGTCTTCTGGGACGAGAAGCCCATGTCGCCGGTGCAGAGCGTGATGGTGCGGAACGGCAGCTCCAGCCGCTTCAGAACCTCTTCGGCGCAACCGAGCATGCGCTCGTGCTCCTCGAGGCTCTTCTCCGGCGTGGTGACGGAGACCAGCTCCACCTTGGTGAACTGGTGCTGGCGGATCAGACCGCGGGTGTCGCGGCCCGCGGCGCCGGCCTCCGCGCGGAAGCAGGGCGTGCCGGCGGTGACGCGCAGCGGCAGCTCGTCCTCGCCCAGAATCTGCTCGCGCACGAGATTGGTCAGCGAGACTTCCGCCGTCGGGATGAGCCAAAGGCGGTCCACGCCTCCCACCGAAGAAATAACTGCCCTTTCTGAAAGGTATCGATTTTCTTGCGTGTCGTCTAAGCCGTGCGCAGCCCGATACTGGGCACCTGCAATTTTGACGGCTTCGTAGAATTCTTCATTTGAAAAGCCCCGACCAGTTTGAAACTGATCGTCTTTAAACTTCGGCAGTTGCGCGGTGCCGAACATGGCCTCGTCGCGCACCAGCAGCGGCGGGGCGATTTCGGTGTAGCCGTGCTCGGTGGTGTGCAGGTCCAGCATGAAGCTGGCGAGCGCCCGCTCCAGCCGCGCCACCTGGCCCTTCAGCACCGCGAAGCGCGCGCCGGACATGCGGGCGGCGGCCTCGAAGTCGATCAGGCCCAGCGCCTCGCCCAGCTCGTAATGGGCCTTGGCGTCGTGGATCGCCCGCGGCTCCCCCACCACGTGGAGCTCCACGTTGGCGGTCTCGTCGGGGCCGTCCGGGACGGCGTCGAGCGGGATGTTGGGGATCTCGGACAGCGCCGCCTGCAGCTCCTGCTCGATGGCGGTCTGCTCGGCCTCCGCCGCCGGCGCGTCCTGCTTGAGCTGCGCCACCTCGGCGATCAGCGCGGCCGCGCGGGCCTCGTCCTTGGCGGCCTTGGCCTGGCCGACCTCCTTGGAGGCGGCGTTGCGGCGCTCCTGCAGCGCCTGCAGCCGGCCGATGACCTCCCGGCGCCGCTCGTCGATGGCGATCAGCCGCGCGCTCTGGGGCGTCAGCCCGCGGCGGGCGAGGCCGCGGTCGAACAGGTCGGGATTGTCCCGGATCAGCCGAATGTCGTGCATGAGGAACCGTCCGGAAATTCTTGATGAAACGTCAGAAAATGCACGGACGCGAGATCAGGTCTCAGTTTCCTTCTCCGCCTCCGCCGTGGCGCGCTTCTTCTCGATCATGCGCACCACCACGATGGACGCCTCGTACAAAAGGATCGTGGGCACGGCAAGAGCGACCTGGCTGATGACGTCCGGCGGCGTCAGCACGGCCGCCACCGCGAACACCACCACGATGGCGTAGCGCCGCTTGTCCGCCAGCCACTTGGCGTCGATGAAGCCCGCGCGCGCCAGCAGCGTCAGGATCACCGGCGTCTGGAAGCAGATGCCGAAGGCGAAGATCAGCGTCATGATGAGCGAGAGATACTCGCTGGTACGGGCGATCAGCTCGATCGAGGCCTTGCCGTCGCCGCCCGCCTGCTGCATCGACAGGAAGAAGCGCATGGCGAGCGGCATGGCCGCGAAATAGACGAAGGCCGCGCCCATCAGGAACAGGATCGGCGTGGCGATCAGGTAGGGCAGGAACGCCGAGCGCTCGTTCCTGTAGAGCCCCGGCGCCACGAACATGTAGATCTGGTTCGCCACGATCGGGAACGAGATGAAGCCCGCGCCGAACATGGCGAGCTTGATCTGGGTGATGAAATACTCCTGCGGCGCCGTGTACTGCAGCCGGATCGCCTCCGCCGAGCCGGCGGCGATCTCGTAGGGCACGAGCAGGATGTTGAAGATGTGCCCCGCCACCGAGAAGCACAGCGCGAAGGCGACCGCGAAGGCGAGGATCGACTTGATCAGCCGCGAGCGCAGCTCGATCAGGTGCTCGATGAGCGGCGCCTTGGTGCTGTCGATGTCTTGCTGAGTCACGATGCGGCGCCCGGCTTGTCGGAAGCGGTGGAGGCGGCGGGAGACGCGGAGCCGGGCGCGGCTTCGGCCGGCGCGGGAACGGCCGGCGCGGCGTCCGCCGAGACGTTCTCCGGTCCCGCTTCAGGCGCGGGAGGCGCGAGCGCGGAGGGAACGCCCTCCTCCGCCGGCGCGGCCGCAGGGCCGTCGCCCGCCAGCGCCGAAGGGGCGCTGTCGGCGGGTTTGCCGTCGATGGCCTTGCGCAGCTCGTCGCGCGCCAGGGCCATGGGATCGCCGCCCATGGCCTTGGAGGCCACGTCCTTGAGGCCCGAGACCTCCTTGCGCAGTTCGTCGAGCTCCGCCTCGCGCATGGCGTCGTTGAACTGGGTCTGGAACTCGCCGGCCATGCGCCGCACGGTGGCGACCATGCGGCCCACGTTGCGCAGCAGGCCGGGCAGGTCCCGCGGGCCGACGACGACCAGCGCCACCACGGCGACGATCAGGAATTCGGACCAGGCGATATCGAACATGGACGCACGTCCCTGCAAAGGCGCGGGCGCTCGCCGCGCCGCGCCCGAAGCGCCGCGGACGGCGCCGGTCGCTTAGGACTTGTGAACGTCGTTCGCGCCCACGCCGGTGCGCGCCTGCGCGTCCTGGCGGTGCTCGATGGTCTGGCCGCCGCGGTTCTGCGACATGCCCTCGGCCACGTCGTCGTCCTCGGCCAGACCCTTCTTGAAGCTCTTGATGCCCTTGGCCATGTCGCCCATCAGCTCCGAGATCTTGCCGCGGCCGAACAGCAGCAGGACGAGCACGGCGACGACCAACCAGTGCGTGAGGCTCATGGACGCTTATCCTCGATCGAACGGGCGAAGGCGGCGCCCGTCGCGACCGCCACGGCTTCGCCGCTTGGTCCGGAACCTAGGTCTCGCGCGCGGCGAACACAAGACTTTCGGTCGGGTCCAGCGTCACGCGGACGTCAGAATCGGGCGCCGGCGCCACGCCGGGACGCAGCCGCGCCCGCAAAGGCTGACTTAGACCTTCGACGGAGAGCTCCACGCGCTCGGCGCCGCCCACGAAGCGGCGAGACAGCGCCCGCCCGGCGGCGCCTTCGCCCGTGGGCGCGATTCGCACGCCCTCGGGACGCAGCGCCACGATCGCCGGCCCGTCCGGGAGGGCCGGCGCCGGCACGCGCCCCAGCGCGCAGAGCGCCTGCCCGTCCCGCACCTCCGCCTCCAGTTCGTTCAGCTCGGAAAAGAAGCGGGCGGCGTAGAGGGTGTCCGGGGCGCGGTAGAGCGTTTCCGGCGCCGCGCGCTGGATGACCCGCCCGCGCCGCAGCAGCACGATCTCGTCGGCGACCAGCATGGCCTCCTCCGGGTCGTGGGTCACGATCACGGCGGTGGCGCCCACGTCCTTTAGGATGGCCAGAGCGTCGTCGCGCACCCGGTCGCGCAGGCGGCGGTCCAGCCCGGAGAACGGCTCGTCCATCAGCAGCGCGCCGGGCCGGGGCGCGACGGCGCGGGCGAGCGCGGCGCGCTGCTGCTCGCCGCCGGAGAGTTCGCCCGGCAGCCGGTCCGCATAGGCGCCGAGGCCGACGCGCCTAAGCTCCGCGCGGGCGATCGCCTCCGCCTCCTTCCGCGGCAGGCCCTTGAGGCCGAAGGCGACGTTGCGCAGCAGGGTCATGTGCGGGAACAGCGCGAAATCCTGGAACATCAGCCCCACGCCGCGCTTTTCCGGCGCCACGAAGACGCCCGGTCCGGCGACGGTCCGCCCGCCGAGCCGGACCTCGCCGCGGGACGGCCGCTCCACCCCCGCCGCGACGCGCAAGATGGTGGTCTTGCCCGAGCCGGATTCGCCCAGCAGCGCCGTCACCCCGCCGGCCGGAACCTCGAACGAGACGTCCTGAACCGCGAGCGCCTCGCCATGGGACAGCCAGACGCCGTCGAACGCGAGGGACAGCGCGCGCGCAGGCTCCGCCGAGGGCGCGTCGTTCCGGCGCAGCGTCATGGCGCGGCGTCTCCATCGTCGTCGGGGGACAGCGCCTCGAACGGATCGCCCTCCCCGAGCGGCTCCTCGTCGGGCGCCAGCGCGCCGTCGTCCCGCGGCGCCGGCAGGTCGAGCCCCGGCGGAAGCCGTCCGTCCAGCAGCCCGGCGCCTTTCAGCTCCTCCAGCCCCGGAAGGTCGGAGACGCTCTCCAGCGCGAAATGATCGAGAAAGCCGGTGGCGGTGCCGAAGGTGACGGGACGCCCCGGCGCCTTGCGGCGGCCGCGCAGGCGGATGAAGCCGGCCTCCAGCAGCGTCTCCAGCGTGCCGCGGGAGGTGGCGACGCCGCGGATCTCCTCGATCTCGGCCCGGGTCGCGGGCTGGTGATAGGCGATGATGGCGAGGGTCTCGATGGCGGCGCGGGACAGCTTGCGCGGCTCCCGCGCCTCCGCCGACAGCGCCGCGGCCATGTCGGGCGCGGTGCGGAACGCCCAGGCCTCGCCCACCCGGACCAGATTGACGCCCCGCCCGGCGTAATGCTGGACGAGCACCCGGAGCGCCAGCGCCACGTCGGTCCCGTGCGGCAGGCGCGCGGCGAGCGCCTTTTCCGTGAGCGGCTCCGGCGCCGCGAACAGCGAGGCCTCCAGAACGCGCAGCGCGTAAGCCGGCGCCCGCGCCGCCTCCTCCGCGCTCACGCGGCCGTCGAACCCCTCGACGGGGAAAAACGGTTCGTCGCGCCCGCTCACCGCCGAAACCGCTTCGACGGAACGTCCGGGTCCGGCGCGAGCGGCAGAGCGCCGCGCAGGTACAGCGGCCCGAAGGCCCGCTCCTGCCGCAGCTCCAGCCGCCCCTCCCGCGCCAGCTCCAGCGAGGCGCCGAGGCTGGAGGCCAGAACGGTGGCGCGCATTTCCGGCGTCATGTAGCGCAGCATCAGGGCGTCGAGCCGGGCCCAGTCCGCGCTGCGGCCCACCAGCCGCTGCAGCGCCTCCCGCGCCTCGGCCAGCGTCCAGGTGGGTCGGCGCGCCACGGTGTGGGCGGTCTTCAGCGTCTTCATCCGCAGCCGGACGTAAGAGGTCAGCAGGTCGTAGAGCGAGGCGGTCCAGAGCGGGGCGCCGGCCGCGCCCTGCGGATCGGCCGCGCCGCGGGCGAAGCGGTCCTGCCCCAGACGCGGGCGCGCGGTCAGCGCCTCGCCGGCGCGGCGCATGGCCTCGAGCCGGCGCAGGCGGAAGGCGAGCGCGGCGGCCACCATCTCAGGCGGCGGCTCGTCGCCGTCGGGCTCCTTCGGATCGGGCGCCAGCAGGCGGGATTTCAGATAGGCGAGCCAGGCGGCCATCACCAGATAATCCGCCGCGAGGTCGAACCGCTCCGCCCGCGCCGCCTCCACGAAGGCGAGATACTGCTCGGCGAGCGCCAGAATGGAGATGCGGGCGAGGTCCACCTTCTGCCGCCGGGCGAGATCGAGCAGCAGGTCGAGCGGCCCCTCGAAGCCGTCCAGATCCACCACGAACGCGGGGCCTTCGGCTTCCGCGCCGGCGTCGGCCTCGAACGGGGCCTTAAGCGCCGGATCGCCTGGGGACGCGGCCATGGACGTGGTGGTCTCCGGCGGCGTCAGGCGGTGGGCAGCCGTCCCAGCAGGGCGTCGCGCCGGGCCGCAAGCTCGGCCACGTCCGACGCGCCCGGGCTGGCGATCAGGCCGAGCGCGCGCTCCGCACGCTCCAGGGCGCGCCCCTCCAGCCGCGGCGCCGCAGCCGCGACCTCGACCATTTCGCCCATGTCGCCGTTGCAATGCAAGGCGATGTCGCACCCGGCGGCGAGCGCCGCCCCGGCGCTGGCGCCCACCGGGCCGGACAGCGCCTTCATGGACAGGTCGTCGGACATCAGCAGCCCGTCGAAGCCGATATGGCCGCGCACGATCTCGCCCAGCACCACCGGCGACAGCGTGGCGGGGCGTTCGGCGTCGATCGCCTCGAACACGATGTGGCCGGTCATGCCGAGCGGCATGTGGGCGAGGGCCCGGAACGGCGCGAAGTCGGTCGCCTCCAGCGTGGCGCGGTCGGCGGCCACGGTCGGAAGGTGGTGGTGGCTGTCCACGGTGGCGCGGCCATGGCCGGGCATGTGCTTGATCACCGGCAGCACGCCGGCGGCGAGCGCCCCCTCGCACACCGCCCGGCCGAGCGCCGAAACGGTCTCGGCGCGCTCGGCGTAGGCCCGGTCTCCGATGGCGTCGGTCATGCCCGCCGCCGGCAGGTCGAGCACCGGCAGGCAGTCCACCGTGATCCCGAGCGCCGCCAGTTCCGCCGCCATGAGCTGCGCGCCGGTCCGGGCCGCCTCCAGGGCGGCGTCCGGGTCGAGCGCGTGGAGCGCGCCATAGGCGCGGGCGGGCGGATGGTCGAGGGCGAGCGGCGGCCGGAGGCGGCGCACGCGGCCTCCCTCCTGGTCGATCAGCACGGGCGCGTCGGCGCGGCCGACCGCCTCGCGGAAGTCGGCGACCAGCGCCCTGATCTGCTCGTGGGCGGAGATGTTGCGGCCGAACAGGATCAGCCCCCACGGCTCCGCGTCGCGGAAGAAGACGCGCTCGTCAGGAGTGAGCGCGAGGCCGGAGCAGCCGGACACGAAGGCGCGGGCGGGCATGGTCTGAGGCTCGCGAAGACAGACGGCGGCCGCGCGGGGAGACGCGCGCGGCCGCCGGGAAGAGGGATCAGTTGCGGGAGACCACGCAGTCGCCGCCGGCGGCGCGGAGCGAGCCGCAGACGCTGGAGGCCTGGGTCCCGTCGGCGAAGGGGCCGACGCGCACGCGGTAATAGGTGCCGCGGTCGCCCAGATTGGCCGGCTGGATGCTGGCGGAGTAGGAGCCGAGCACCTGCGGGTACTTGCGCTGGAGCGCGGCGTAGGCCGCGCGGGCGTCCGCCTCGGAGCGCTGGGAGGTGACCTGCACCACGAAGCCGCCGGAGCGCGTGGTCGTCGCGGGCGCGGCGGGCGCCGGCTGGCGCGGGGCCGCGGCCTGGGCCACCTGCTGCTCGCGCGGCTGGGTCGGCTGGGCCTGCTGCGGGGCCGGCCGCACGGCCGGCGCGGGGCGCGGCTGGGGCGCGCTGGCCTGGGCGCGGGGCGTCTCCGCCGGTTCGCGGGCGGGCGCCGCGCCGGTGCGCTCGTCGCCGTCGCCCATGATGCCGTTGGCGAATTCGCTCGCCGGAGGCTCTTCACGCGCCGCGGCCGGCGCCTGAGCCTGGGCGTCCGGGTTCTGGCCGTAGTAGGAGTCGGGGCGGATCTCCACCGTCTTCACCCGGCGGGGCTCGCTGCCCATGGTGCTGGGGGGCGTGGGCTCCACCGCCGCCGGCCCGCCCGGCAGGATGACGCGGGCGCTGTCGGAATTGGCGGACGGCGGCGTGCCGGCCGGAAGCTCCACCGGCTCCTCCTCGCGCGACACCACGGTCGACTTCGGCGGCGCTTCGGGGTTCACCCGGTCGTAGATCTGCTTGTTCTGGTGCGGAACCTCGGCGCCGCCGGGGTTCTCCGGCACGGTCTTCACCGGCTCGGTCTCGGCCTTGATCAGCGGGGGCTCGCCGCTCCCGCCGCCGCCCATGCTGCGATAGGCGAGCGCGCCGGCGCCGCCGATGAGCGCCACGCCCAGCACCGCCGCGACCATGGTGAGCCCGCCGCGCCCGCCGCCGATGCGGCGGCGTTCGGCGCGCTCGTCATAGACCGGCTGGCCGTACTCGTCGTAGCCGTAAGCCTCGTCCGGATTCGGCGCGTAGGCGCGCGGATCGTACGGCTGCTCCTCGGGCTTCTGCGGATCGAGATAGTAGTAGTCGGCGTCCGGCTCGTAGTGGTGGCCGCCGCGCAGGTTCAGGCCGTCGTCGGACTGCGCGTAGAGTTCGGGATCGGCGGACGCCGGGTCGCGTCGCGCTGCCTGGGTCTTCATGTTTCGGCCTCCGAGAGCCTGGCGGGCGGTCGCCAAGATGGCCGCCGCCCGCCGCCGCAAAGCCGCGGAGGGTCAGCGCATCTCGTCGGGAGCCGCCACGCCCAAGATACCAAGTCCCGCCGCCAGCACCAGCGCCAGCGCCCGGACCAACGCCAGTCGGGCTTGGGACAACAATGGATTGTTTTCCATAATGAAGCGTAAATCAGGCGCCGCGCCGCGATTGTAGTGGGTGTGGAAGTCGCTCGCGAGATCGTGCAGATAGAACGCCACCCGATGGGGCTGGCGCGCCTGCGCCGCCTGCTCCACCACCCGCGGCCACTGGGCGAGGCGCTTCACCAGCGCCAGTTCGCCCTCGTCCTTCAGCAGCGACAGGTCCGGCGCGCCGGCCGCGTCCGGGAACGCCTCCGCGCCCTTGCGCAGGATCGACTGCGCCCGGGCGTGGGCGTACTGGACGTAGAACACCGGGTTGTCGCGCGACTGCTCCGTCACCTTGGCGAAGTCGAAATCCAGCACCGCGTCGTTGGAGCGGAACAGCATCATGAAGCGGACGGCGTCGCGGCCGACCTCGTCCACCACGTCCCGCAGCGTCACGAAGCTGCCGGCCCGCTTCGACATGCGCACCGGCTCGCCCGCCCGGAACAGGCGCACCAGCTGGCACAGCTCCACGGTGACGCGCGCGGTCCCGTTGGAGAGCGCGTGGCCCACCGCCTGCAGGCGCTTCACGTAGCCGCCGTGATCGGCGCCCAGCACGAACACCATCTCCCGGAAGCCGCGCTCGAACTTGGAGCGGAAATAGGCCACGTCGCCGGCGAAATAGGTGTAGGAGCCGTCGGACTTCGCCAGCGGACGGTCGATGTCGTCGCCGAAGTCGGTGGCGCGGAACAGGGTCTGCTCGCGCTCCTCCCAGTCCTCGGGGAGTTCGCCCTTGGGCGGCGGCAGGCTGCCCTGGTAGACGAGGCCGCGCTCGCGCAATTCCGCCACCGTCTTCTCGATCTCGCCGCCGTCGCCGTGCAGCGTGCGCTCGGAGAAGAACACGTCGTGGCGGATGTTGAGCGCCGCGAGGTCGTCGCGGATCATGGCCATCATGGCGTCGATCGCCGCATCCCGGACCAGCGGCAGCCATTCGGACTCCGGCCTGTCCTTCAGCGCCGGGCCGTGTTGCGCGGCGAGCGCCTCGCCCACGGGCTTGAGGTAGTCGCCGGGATAAAGCCCCTCCGGGATGGCGCCGACGTCCTCGCCCAGCGCCTCGCGGTAGCGCAGGAAGGCGGAGCGGGCCAGCACGTCCACCTGGGCGCCGGCGTCGTTGATGTAGTACTCGCGGGTCACGTCCTCGCCGGAGAAGGCGAGCAGGTTGGCGAGGGAATCCCCGAACACCGCGCCGCGGCAGTGGCCCACATGCATAGGACCGGTGGGGTTGGCGGAGACGTACTCCACGTTCACCTTCACGCCCGGCCGCTCAGGCGGACGGCCGAAGGCGCCGCCCTGCTCCAGCACGGCGGCGAGCACGCGGGTCAGATAGGCTTCCGTCAGCGCGATGTTGACGAAGCCCGGGCCCGCGACCGTCACGGCGGCCACGTCCGGGTCCTGCTCCAGCCGCTTCGCGATCTTCTCCGCCAGATCGCGCGGCTTCAGGCCGAGATCCTTCGACAGCACCATGGCGGCGTTGGTGGCGAGATCGCCGTGGCTCGGGTCGCGGGGCGGCTCCACCACCACGCGGGTCAGGTCCGGCGCGCGCGCGATGGCGCCCTCGGCGGCGAGAGCTTCGAGAGCGGCGCCGAGACGCGCGGCGAAATCGGAGAACATGTTCATATGCGGCGGGCCCTTGGGAAGGCTTCGGCGGCTAACGCAAATCCGGTGTGGCGTCAAACAGCCGGCGGTGCTCGTCGAGCGCGTAGCGGTCGGTCATGCCGGCGATGAAATCGGCGATGGCGCGCATCCGGCGCGGCGCGTCGAGGCTCGAGACCTCCCGCGCCCACTCCCCCGGCAGGGCGGCGAGATCGGCCGCGTAGGCGCCGAACAGATCGTCCAGCACCCGCCGGGCGTCCGCCATCACGCCGTCCACCCACGGGTGGCGGTACATGCGGCGGGTGAGGAAGCGCTTCACCTCCCTCTCCGCCTGCGTCATCGCAGGCGAAAAGGCGACGACCGCGTGGCCGGCGTCCCGCACGGCGTCGACGCTTACGCGCGCGAGCGCCTCCAGCCGGCGGGCGCTCTCGGCGATGGCGTCCTCCACCAGCCGGGTGATCACCCGGCGCACCACCTCATGCACGGTCCGCGCCTCGTCGAGGCCCGGATGGCGGGCGCGCACCTCGCTCAGGATGTCGGCGAGAAGCGGCGCCTCGGCGAGATCGTCCAGCGCGAACAGCCCGGCGCGCAAGCCGTCGTCCACGTCGTGGGCGTCGTAGGCGATGTCGTCGGCGATGGCCGCGGCCTGCGCCTCGGCGCTCGCATGGGTGTGGAGCCCGAGATCGTGCCGCGCGCCATATTCGAGGATCGCGACCGGCAGCGTCTTCCCGGCGTAGGAGCCTGCGGCCTCGCCGTCCAGCCCGAGCAGCGGCCCGTTGTGCTTCACCACCCCCTCCAGCGACTCGAAGGTGAGGTTCAGCCCGTCGTAATCCGCATAGCGGCGCTCCAGCCTGGTCAGCACACGGAGCGACTGGGCGTTGTGGTCGAAGCCGCCGAAGCCCGCCATGCAGGCGTCGAGCGCGCGCTCGCCCGCATGGCCGAACGGCGTGTGGCCGAGATCGTGCGACAGCGCCACCGTCTCGGCGAGATCCTCGTCGAGGCCGAGCGCGCGGGCGATGGAGCGGGCGATCTGCGCCACCTCCAGCGTGTGGGTCAGCCGCGTCCGGTAGTGGTCGCCCTCGTGATAGACGAACACCTGGGTCTTGTGCTTCAGCCGCCGGAAGGCGCTGGAGTGCAGCACCCGGTCCCGGTCGCGCTGGAAATCGGTGCGGGTCGGGCTTGCGGGCTCGGGGATCAGCCGCCCCCGGCCGCGGGTGGGATCGGCGGCGTAAGGCGCGCGCGGGCGCAGGATCCAGGCCGTCACGTCCATGCGTCACGCCGCAGCCCCATGAGGCCGCCCCTTCCCGCGTTGACCCTGCGCCGGGGCGTGCTTACCTCTTGGACCGAGACCCGCGCAACCGTCGGCGCCACGCCGCGCGGTTGGCGCGCCAAAACTTTCGCGAAGGTTCGGAATCCCATGTCGACCGACGTTCTCGCCCCCGCGCCCGATGTCAGCATCACGCCCCGCGCCGCCGCCCGCATCGCCGAAATCCTCAGCGCCGAGGCGCCCGGCTCCATGCTGCGCGTCAGCGTGCTGGGCGGCGGCTGCTCGGGCTTCTCCTACGACTACGGATTCGACACCCGCGTGGCCGAGGACGACGTGGTCATCGCCCGCGACGGCGCGAAAGTGCTGATCGATCCGGTGTCCCTGCCCTATCTGGCCGGCTCGGAGATCGACTTCGTGGACGCGCTGATCGGCGCCTCGTTCCAGATCAAAAACCCCAACGCCACAGCGTCTTGCGGCTGCGGCACCAGTTTCGCGATCTAACGATCATTCGCGCCTATCGCGCCATAGACGCTTTCGCTGCGAAAGAATAGCGCACCTGATGGCGCGCATTCGGGCTTCACAAACGAGCGTGAAACCGGCATTGGGATGCCACCAGCGCACGGCCCCTCCGCCGTTCGCTGTCGCCCTCCTGGGGCGTTTCCTCCCTTCACTTCAAGCCGCTCGACACGTTCGGGCGGCTTTTTTTTGCCCGGCCGCCGGAACCCCGCCGGCCGGATCGGGCCGCGGGCGTCAGACGAGCAGGAAGTCGCCCACGCTCAACGCCACATGGCCGTCGAGCTTGAACAGCATGTCGGTGGCCTTGTCGCCGTCGAGGTCGGCGGTGATGAACGTGTCGCCGTCCTTGAAGCCGTAGCGCAGCTGGCCTGCGCCGCCGCTGAAGCGCGACGTTCCGATGAAGCTGAACGCCTGATGCCCCGCCGCGACCGTGTCCGCGTCGATGCCGGACAGCCGGATGTCGTCCACGCCGGACACGAAGTCCATGATGATGTCGCTGACGGTTTCCTGGCGCGTGCGGAACGCGAAGACGTCTCGGCCGGAGCCGCCGGTCAGCACGTCGGCGCCGAGTCCGCCCTCAAGGGTGTCGTTTCCGGTTCCGCCGTTGATGCGATCGGCGCCGCCGAAGCCGCGGATGTAGTTGTTGGCCGCATTGCCCACGACCCGGTCGCCGCTCTCCGAGCCGTAGAGCCACTCGATCGTCGTCCCGTCGGCGATGGCGAGGTTCTTCACATGGCCGTTGATGTCGGAGAACTTTCCTGGCCGCATGTCGATCTTGGCGCCTGAGGTCAGATCGCGCAGGTCGAGAAGATCCTTGGAACCCGAACTGTCGTAGATGGTGAAGGCGACGTCCCGGTGCTCGCCGAAATCATAGAGACCCGATCGACCGTAGTTCGTGTCGCCATTATTGGCCCACAACGGCCCATACAGCTCGGTCAACGCCGCGAAGTCGGCCTTCATCGGCGTCATCACGTTGAGCGCGGTCGCCCCGCCGAGCTGATCCTGCTCGAAATAGGACATCACCGAATACTGGAGGGTGTCGTAGGTGAAGATCGCGTCGGCGGCGTAGGTTCCGGAGCCGTCGTAAGGGCCGGGATGCTGCAGGCCGAGCGCATGGCCGATTTCATGAATGAAGGTCTGCACGCCGTAGGAGCCGAGCCCCCAGCGCGCATCCACCGGAAAGTCGTTCATCCAGTTTTTGCCGACATTGATGTCGGACGAAACGATTTCTCCGAACCATGTGTAGCTGGTGCTGGCGTAAGCCGCGCCCGCGACCTCGTTGTCGAAGGTGATGTCCGCCCCTGAGGCGGTTTCGGAAAATGCGAACCCCGCAACCGCCGCCCACGTGTCCAGAGCGTAAATCGCCGCCTGGCGCATCGGCGCGGAATCGTTAAGGCCCGACAAGTTCACGGTCAGGGCTCTGGTTTCCCACGCGATAGGAATGCCTCCACCCGTGGCGATGTAGCCCACGAGGTCGGAGTAGCTGGAATTCTTGGACGCCATGCGGGACATGCTCCTGAGGACCGTGCGGACGAATAAGCTGCATACGCCAAGTTGCGACGCCGTTCACCTGCATGAGAGCGAAAGCACCGAAGCGCTCGCCGCGGACGCCTTTTGGCCGAGACAAAAATGATCAGAAGATCAATACTGACCCGTACGACCGAAATGTCCCGGCCGCCTGAAGATATCGATAACGCGAAGACGTTTGCGTGAAACGCGCATTGACAAAAAATAGAACTAAAGAAGAATTATGATTGGGGAATTCGCACATTCTTCAGTCGTAAATTTCCTTCGAACATGTCTTTCCGCGCCGGCCTCATGTCAAATTTCAAAGACTTCCTTTCGCCCGGCCATTCACTTGGCGAGCGCTTTCGCGCTCTCCGAAGAAGCATTGGTCACATCCGGCCGTCGCAATACGACGTCGCGCGCACCTGCAATTTAAGCTGCGAAGGATGTCTTTTCTTTCTCGGGTCCGATTATGAAGCCCATGGCGAGAAAGACGCCGAAGCGTTCGACCAGTTCTTTGCGAAGGAGGCCGCGCGCGGCGTGACCTATGGCCAGTTCGGCGGCGCGGAGCCCGCGTTGCGGCAGGACGTGCTGCGCGCCGCGGCGCGGCATCTGCCGCGCGGCGTCGTGTTCAGCAACGGGACCATCCGGCTCGATCCGGCGCTGCCTTACGCCATCCACATCTCCGTGTGGGGTCTGGGCGAACAGGGCGCCAAGCTGCGCGGCGCCGACGTGTTCACAAAAGCGCTGCGCAACTATCGCGACGACCCTCGGGCGACCTTCATCTTCACGCTCAACTCCGGGAATCTGGAATCCGCGCCGGAATTCGTGCGCATCTGCGCCGACGCCGGCGTACGGGTCAGCTTCAGCCATTTCAGCCCGACGCTCGAATACGGTCGCCGCCTCGTCGAGACGCAGGCGGCGCGCAACGACTATTTCCGCTTCAGCAGCACGAGCGACAACCTGATGCTGGACGGCGACGGACTGACGCGGGCGCAGGAGCTGATCACGGCGGCGCTCGACGCACATCCGGAGACGGTGGTCTACAGCCACGCCTTCAACCGCTGGATTCATCGCCCCGAAGGCGTCTACGAGGTCGATCCGGACACGGGCATGCCCTCGAACTGCGGCTCCCGCGTCACCGCCCATTACCGCCATTTTCACACCGACATGTCGGACGCCGGCGACGCCAAGTGCTGCACGCCGAACATCGACTGCAGGAACTGCCGGCTTTACGCTCAGTCCCTGTCCTCGGCCCTGCACCGCATGCGCGAATTCACGGGGTCGGCGGACGACTTTTCCGACTGGCTCGACATCTGGGAGCACTGGCGCCGGCTGTTCCTGGTCGAGCGTCCGGCCGAGCGGCGCACAGAGTCCCTTGATCCGGCGCCGCAGTTCGTCCGCGAGCCCGACGCCGCTCTTGTCCCGGCCTGACGCGGCGGCCGGCCGCGCACGATCTCCAATCCTCGAAGACGGAAGACACGCCGCATGGTCCTCGACGTCACGGAGAAACCCGACGCGCGCGAGTCGCCACCGCAGGCCTCGTCTCCGAAAAGCAGGCTGCTGAAGGCCGGTCGCGTCGACCTCGAACTTTGGCCGCGCCCAACCAGTCCCTCAGGGCGCTTCTGCCTTCTGCTGCGCCCGCGATCGACCAAGCGCATGAAGGCGCTGTACGCGCTGAAATGCCCCGTCGCGGTCTGCGACACCACCGCTCTGTCGCAGCTTTGCATGAGCACCCACGAGACCGTCGCCGATCTGATCGGCGGCCTCGACGAGCTGGCGGAAGCGAAGGAGGTGGTGGTCATCGGCGACAGCGGCGGAGGCTACGCAGCGCTGATGCTCGGCCTCGCTCTGGCCGAGCATCGTCCCTGCCGGCCCGTGCGCGCCATCGCGTTCAACCCGCCCACGAAGATCTGGCCCCCCGAGCGGGCCCGCAAGGAACTGACCTATCGCGACTTGATCGAGAACGCCTCCGCCCAGTCCGAAATTCTGGGTCGGCTGGAGGCGGAAGGCGACGTTTCACCTTGGCTGCGCCGCGCCGCGGACGATCCGCAGAGCGACTTCCGCGGTCTCGTCCTGGCGTCGTCCCGGCAGCGGCGCGACATGGCGCATGCGGAACGCCTGCGCGGCGAGCCGGGAATGAGCGTGGTGTCGTTTCCCACCTGCGGCCACGGGGTGTTCGGCTGGTGGCTGGCCCTGCCCCCCGATCTCGGCGACGACGAGTTGAGAGAGCGCATTCTCCTCAACCTGCCGGCGACACGTCCGCCCGAAAAGCCCGATCAGCCCGGCGCGGCCGAGGAGCCGGCGCCCGAAGCGGCCCCTTCGGTCGCCTTGATCGATCAGGAGCTTGCGGCGCTGAAACTGTTCCAGGAGACGTTTCCGTCGATCACGTCGGCGCTGGATTGGCTGAACGACGGGAAGGGCGACCGGTGTTTCGAGCTTCCTCCCCATCTGGCCCCGCCGGCGCCGCCCGCTCAGGCGGCGGAGACCGCATCTCGAACGTCGTGACCTCGGCGAAGCCGACGCAGCCGCCCAGCGGCGCGGCGGCGAGCAGGACGAGGACGGCGGCGGCGTGGCGCATCGGGCTGGTCTCCCTGAAGCTGGAGCGGATCATGCCCGGAAGTGGAGCGGGCGAAAGCGTCCGGGGCAAGGCGGGCCGGTGTCCGCCTCGTCCCGGACGCATTTTGCGGCATGCTTCAGGCGCACGTCATGCGTCCTCGCGCGGGTCCGCCTCATGCCCCTGTTCACCGATCGCGCCGGCCGGTTCTCGCCGCTGCTGACGCTCACGCTGCTCGGGCTGACGCTGCCGGCGCTGTGGCTCGCCATCCGGGCCGCGCAGGGCGACTTCTCGGGAGCCGCGCCCTCGCCCGACCTGGGGCTGCCGCCGGCCTTCGGCCCCGGCGAGACCGGCGCTTTCGGCGGCGGCGCGGCGCTCGGCGCCGGCCCCGAGGGCGAGAAGGCGCGGCCGATCTACGACGCCATTCACCTCTCCGGCGACTGGGCGGTCCGCTTCCTGCTGCTGTCGCTGGCGATCACGCCGTTCCGGCGGCTGTGGCACTGGCCGAAGCTGCATCTCGTGCGCCGCCGCGTCGGACTGGCGGCGCTGGCCTATGGGGCGCTCCATCTCGCGCTCTACGTGATCGACCAGCAGTTCGACCTGTTCCGGGTGGCGGGCGAAATCGCCCAGCGCATCTACCTGACGGTGGGCTTCGTCACGCTGGTCGGGCTGATCCCGCTCGGCGCCACCTCCACGGACGGCGCCATGCGCCGCATGGGGGCGAAGAGGTGGCAAAAGCTGCACCGGCTGGCCTATCCGCTCGCCGGCCTCGCGCTGCTGCATTTCGCCATGCAGTCGAAGCTGGACGTGGGCGAACCGATGCTGATGTGGGGCCTGTTCGTCTGGGCCATGGGCTGGCGCGGGCTGCAGGCCCGAGGGGGCGAGCGCGACATCCGCATCGCGCCCCTGATGGCGCTGGCGCTGTTCGCGGCGATCGCCGCCGCGCTGTCGGAGACGCTGTGGTACGCGGTCGCCTCGGGCGTGAACCCGTGGCGGGTGCTCGCCGCCAATCTTGCGCCGGGCGACTACGGCGTGCGGCCCGCCGGCTGGGTGCTGCTGTTCGGCCTCGCCGCCGCGGCCTCCAGCCTCGTCGGCGCCCGGCGGCGGGGACCGCCGCGCCCCGTCCGGGCGCCGCAGGCGGCGACCGTCACTCCACGGTGACGGATTTCGCCAGATTGCGCGGCTGGTCCACGTCCGTGCCCATGAACACGGCGGTGTGGTAGGCGAGAAGCTGCACCGGAATGGCGTAGAGCATGGGGCTGACGAAGGCGTAGGCCTTGGGCAGCGTCAGCACCGCGAAGGCGGAGCCGGCGTGCTCCGGCCCCTCGCCGTCCGTCACCAGCACGATCTTCCCGCCCCGGGCGGCCACCTCCTGCATGTTGGAGGCGGTCTTCTCGAACAGCGGGTCGTAGGGCGCCAGCACCACCACCGGCACGTTCTCGTCCACCAGCGCGATGGGACCGTGCTTCAGCTCGCCGGCGGCGTAGCCCTCGGCGTGGATGTAGGAGATTTCCTTCAGCTTCAGCGCGCCTTCCAGCGCGATCGGGAAGCTGGTGCCGCGGCCGAGATAGAGCACGTCCTGCGCCTTGGCGAAGGTGGTGGCGAGCCGCTCGATCTCGGGCTCCAGCCTGAGCGCCTCGGCCATCAGGCGCGGCAGCTCCACCAGCGCGGAGACCAGCTTGGCCTCGTCGTCCTCGGACAGCACGCCGCGGTCGCGCCCCGCCTTCACGGCGAGCGCCGCCAGCACGCTGAGCTGGCAGGTGAAGGCCTTGGTGGAGGCGACGCCCACCTCGACGCCGGCGACGGTGGGGAACACCACGTCGGCCTCGCGGGCGATGGTGGAGGTCGGCACGTTCACCACCGCGCCGATGCGCATGCCCTGCGCCCGGCAGTGGCGCAGGGTCGCCAGCGTGTCCGCGGTCTCGCCCGACTGGGAGATGACCAGCGCCAGCCCCCCGGAGGAGAGCGGCGGCTCGCGGTAGCGGAACTCGGAGGCGATGTCGATGTCCACCGGCAGCCGGGCGAACTTCTCGAACCAGTAGCGCGCCACGAGGCCCGCGTAATAGGCGGTGCCGCAGGCGGAGATGGCGAGCCGGTCGAGCTTGGAGAAATCCACGTCGGCGCCGTCCGGCAGGCGGATGCGGCCCGCCGCCATGTCGATGAAGCACGCCAGCGTGTGGCCCACCACCTCCGGCTGCTCGGCGATCTCCTTGGCCATGAAGTGGCGATGGTTGCCCTTGTCCACGACGATCGCCGCGGCCGCCGCCCGCACCGCGGCGCGGGGCGCCGGCGCGCCGGTCTCGTCGAAGATCTCCACGCCCTCGCGGGTCAGCGCCACCCAGTCGCCGTCCTCCAGATAGGTGACGGCGTCGGTGAAGGGGGCGAGCGCGATGGCGTCAGAGCCGAGGAAGTTCTCGCCCTCGCCATGGCCGATGGCGAGCGGGCTGCCCCGGCGGGCGCCGATGATGAGGTCGTCCTCGCCGGCGAAGATGAAGGCGAGCGCGAAGGCGCCCTTCAGCCGGCCGAGCGCCTGGGACACCGCCGCGCGGGGGCTCGCGCCCGCCTCAAGCGCCTTCGACACCAGATGGGCCACCACCTCGGTGTCGGTCTGGCTCTGGAACACGGCGCCTGCGGCCTCCAGTTCGGCGCGCAGCTCGCGGAAGTTCTCGATGATGCCGTTGTGGACCACCGCGACCCGCTCGGTCGCGTGCGGATGGGCGTTGGCCTCGGTCGGCGCGCCGTGCGTCGCCCAGCGGGTGTGGCCGATGCCGATGGCGCCGCCCAGCGGCGTCTTCTCGAGAGAGGCCTCCAGATTGCGCAGCTTGCCTTCGGCGCGGCGGCGCAGGATGCGGCCGCCGTCCAGCGTTGCGACGCCCGCGCTGTCGTAGCCGCGGTATTCGAGCCGCTTCAGGCTGTCCACGAGCTGGGCCGCCACGGGACCCTTGCCGAGAATTCCGACGATGCCGCACATGGTCCTGAGCGTCGCTCCTGTTTGTCGTCCCGCGCCGTAAGACTTAACCCAGCGCTCCTTAGCGGCGGCTGAACGGATACGGAAATCACGGCGGGTTTCGGGAGATGTCGGCTGCGGGCTTAAACCCGCCTTAAACGCCGGCGGGGCAGGATGCGGGGACGTTCATCGTCGGAGAGCGCGACCGCATGGCGTCGCCCAGCACCCTGCCCCGCGCCATCGCGGACCGCGCGGCCCCCGTGTCGCTGATGCTGATCGGCGGCTACGGCGTGGCGCTCATCGCCATGCTGGCGCTGTCTCACGGCGGCGTCGACGCCGCCGGCCGTCCGATCGGCACCGACTTCGCCAACGTCTGGGCCGCGGGCCGGCTCGTGCTCGACGGCGCGCCGGAGGCGGCCTACGACCTGACGCGGCACTACGCCGTGCAGCAGGCGCGCTTCGGGGCCGACGCCCCGTTCTACGGCTGGCACTACCCGCCCATGTTCCTCGGCCTCGCGGCCCTTCTCGGCGCCCTGCCCTATCTGGCGGCGCTGGCGCTGTGGCAGGCGGCGACGCTGCCGCTCTACCTCGCCGCGATCCGCGCCATCCTGCCCGGCCGGACGGCCCTGCTCGCGGCGCTCGCTTTCCCGGCGGTGTTCGTGAACCTCACCCACGGGCACAACGGCTTCCTCACCGCCGGCCTGTTCGGGCTCGGCCTCGTGATCCTCGACCGGCGCCCGGTCCTCGCGGGCGTTCTGCTGGGGCTGCTCTGCTACAAGCCGCAGTTCGGCGTGCTGCTGCCCTTCGTGCTGGTCTTCACCGGCCGCTGGCGCGCCGCCTTCGCGGCCGCCGGAACCGTGATCGGCCTCTGCCTGCTCTCGCTCGCCGCCTTCGGGCCGGAGACCTGGGACGCGTTCCGCGCCAGCGCCGTCTTCACCCGCGAGGTGGTGCTGGAGCAGGGGAACACCGGCTGGGAGAAGATCGTCAGCGCCTTCTCCGCCGCCCGCGCGCTCGGCGCCGGCCTGCCCGCAGCCTACGGGGCGCAAGGCGCGACCACGCTCGCGGTCATCGCGCTCACCGTGCGGCTGTGGCGGAGCGACGCCTCTTACGAGCGCAAGGCGGCGGCGCTGCTGGCGGGCGCGCTGCTCGCCACCCCTTACGCGCTCGACTACGACATGATGCTGCTCGGCCCCGCCATCGCCTTCCTGGTCGCGGACGGCGTCAAGGCCGGCTGGCGGCCGGGCGCGGCGGCGATCCTGCTGTTCGCCTATCTCACGCCGCTGTTCGGCCGGGCCGCCGCCATGGCGACCCTGATCCCCTTCGGCTTCCTCGCCATCCTCGCCTTGTTCGCGCTCGCCGTCGCCGGTCGACAGCCCGCGCGCGCCCCCGTCCGGGAGTTCGCCCATGTCCAACATTGAACGCCTGCGCGACACCTCCTTCGGCGTCCACATGGCGCCGGAGCAGGCGCCGCTGAAGGTGGCGGTGCTGCTGCCCTGCTACAACGAGGAGGCGGCGATCGCCGACGTGGTGCGCGGCTTCCGCGCCGTGCTGCCGGCCGCCGACATCTACGTCTACGACAACAACTCCCGCGACCGGACCGTGGAGCGGGCGCGGGAGGCCGGCGCCATCGTCCGCCACGAGACCCGGCAGGGCAAAGGCAACGTGGTGCGCCGCATGCTGGCCGACGTGGAGGCCGACGTCTACCTCATGGCCGACGGCGACCTGACCTACGACCCGCTGGCCGCGCCGCTGCTGATCGACCGCCTCGTCTCCCGCCAGCTCGACATGGTGGTGGCCACCCGCGAGGGCGAAGGCATGCAGTCCCGACGGGGCCATCAGGCCGGCAACCGCATGTTCAATCTGGTGGTGGACCGGCTGTTCGGCGCGGGCTTCACCGACATCCTGTCCGGCTACCGGGTGATCTCCCGCCGCTTCGCCAAGTCGTTCCCGGCGGCCTCGGGCGGGTTCGAGATCGAGACCGAACTCGCGATCCACGCCCTCGACCTCCGGCTCGCGGTGGAGGAGGCCCCGGTGCGCTACGGCCGCCGGCCGGCGGATTCGGTCAGCAAGCTCTCCACCTTCCGCGACGGCTTCCGCATCCTGTGGACCATCGCCATGATGCACCGGGCGCTGAAGCCGTTCCAGTTCTTCGGGGCGATCGGGCTCGCGCTCGCCGCGGTCAGCCTGTGGCTGGCGGTCCCGCTGCTCGGCACGTTCCTGGACACCGGCCTGGTGCCGCGCTTCCCCACCGCCATCCTCTGCGCCGCCATCATGCAGCTCGCGGTGCTCAGCGCCGTCTGCGGCGTGATCGTGGAGAGCGTGGCCGAAGCCCGCCGCGAAACCAAGCGTCTTCGCTATCTGGAGCTGAAGGCCGCCGCCTGAGGACGAGGCGGCGCCAAGACGTCAGTCGCCGGCCACGCCCATCATGAAGGCGGCGGCGCGCATTTCGGCCCAGCGCCGGGCGCGGCGCTGTTCGGCCTCGTGGTCGGCGCCCCAGAGCTCCGCGTTCCAGTCCTCGTCCACATGGGCCGCGGCCCAGGCGGCGTCGGGCGTCAGGCCGCCGCGCAGCACCGCGAGCGCGATCAGCGCCGAGCCGGTGAGCGTGGTCATGGCGTGCAGCGCCGCCAGCGTGAAGGCGTCGTCCCGGGGCGTGGCGCGGCGCACCGCCTCCAGCGCGTCGTCGCTCTGGGTGACGAACATCACGCCTTCCGCCAGCACGAAGCGGGCGCCGAGATCGTCGCGGGCGAAAGCCAGCACCGGGTCCCAGTGCAGCGCCTGCCGGGCCACCAGCCGCGGCGGCTCCTCCGCCCGGTAGCAGACCAGATCGCTGCCGGCGTAGTTCACCACGTCCTCGGCCACCGCCGCGGCCTCCCGCGCCACGCCGTCGATGGCGGCGTTGGCGAGCCGGGTGAGCGGCATGGTGGCCGCCTCGATGAACTCCCCTTGCGCGCTCCATTCCGCCGCCACCGCCTCGGCCAGCGCGCGCCGGGCGAAGGCCAGCGGCTCGCGGCCCGGCGTGCGGGCGACGCGGCCGTCGAGCGCGATCACGAACAGGCCGTCGCGCTCCAGAGCCTCGGCCGCTTTATAGAACCGTTTCGGCGCCGCCGGGCGATCGCCGAAACCGGGCTGCTCCGTCGCGCCAGCCATCACGCCGCCTCCGCCGGCTCGGGAAGCCCGAGCGCAGCGACCAGTTCGTCGAAGCGGGACAGCACGGCCTCCGCCCCGGCCGCGTGCAGCCGGTCCGCCGGGTGGTAGCCCCAGCCGACGCCGATGGCGCGCGCGCCGGCGTCCCGCGCCATCAGCATGTCGAAGGTGGTGTCGCCGATCATGACAGTGGCCTCGGGGCTGAAGCCCAGCTCGTCGCAGAGCTGGCGGATCATGGCCGGATGGGGCTTCGACGGCGCGTCGTCCGCGGTGCGGCTGGCGGCGATCAGGCCGCGAAGTTCAAATGTGTCGAGGAAGCGCTCCACCCCGCGGCGGGAGTTGCCGGTGGCGAGCGCCAGCGTCACGCCGGGCCGGGCCGCGAGGGCTTCGAGCGTCTCCCGCGCGCCGGGATAGAGCGGGTCCGCGTGGGGCTCGGCCTGGCGGGCGCGCATGAACGAGGCGCGGAAGGCGGCGCCGATGGCCTCAAGCGGATGGTCGTCGAAGCCCGCGCTCAGGCGCGCCACCGCCTCGGGCACCGACAGGCCGACGATGGAGACCACATGCTCCCGCGCCGGGGCGTCGAGGCCGTGGCTCTCGTAGGCCTCGGTCATGGCGGCGACGATGCCGTGCTGGCTGTCGAGCAGGGTGCCGTCCACGTCGAACACAACCAGCATCGCCGCTCAATCCTTCCGAACCCTGCCTCTCCGGCGCCGGGATACCGCCGCGGGCCGGGCCGCACAAGCCGCGCGTGGTCCGGGCGGCGCGCCGCCCTATTGTGTCGGCCTCGACCGTGACGCTTTCAAGGAGCTCCCATGGCGCTGGACGACATCGCTCCCGCCTCGCCCGCCGCCGCCGAATTCGCCCGGCGCAAGGCGGTGGCCGCGGCCCTGCGCGACGTGGATGCGGGCGAGGACCCGAACGTCGCCGCAGCCGCGCTTGGCGTGGACCGCGAAACGTTCAACGCTCTGGCCCGTGAGGCGGCGGAGGCCCGAAAGGCGCGGCTGACGGCCGCCCTGCCGCTGCGCTTCCACGACGCGCCGGAGGACGCGGAGAAGGAGATCCATCAGGATCTGTCCGCCCTGATCTCCACCGGCGACGGCGAGGGCCTGTGGATCGGCGCCGACGAGGGCGCGGCGCTGGAGCGGCTGAGCGCGGAGCGCGGCGACGACGGCCGCATCATCGGCTATGGCGGGCACAAGCGCTTCCACCTGAACGACTTCTTCGACTTTCCCAACGGAGAGGACGAAGAGGCGGACGTGGAAGGCCTCTCCATCGCCGACGGCTACCTCTGGGTGGTGGGCTCGCACAGCCTGAAGCGGCGCAAGCCCAAGCGCGGCCAGGAGCCGGACGAGGCGCTGGCGCGGCTGACGGAGGTGGTGCGGGAGGCGAACCGCTTCCTGCTGGGGCGCATTCCGCTCGTGGCCGGCGACCGGCCGGGCGTGCCGGAGCTGGCGCGCAAGGCCCCCGCCCTCGACGGCTCCTCGCCCAAGCGCAAGGCGGGCTGCGTGGCCATGGGACGCAAGCACAGCGCGCTGTCGCGCCTGCTGGCGAAGGACGTGCATCTCGGCCCCTTCATGCGCACGCCGTCCAAGGACAACGGGCTCGACATCGAGGGCGTGGCCGTGCGGGGCGAGCGGGTGTTCCTCGGCCTGCGCGGCCCGGTGCTGCGCGGCTGGGCCGTGGTGCTGGAGCTGCGGTTCGAAGCCAAGCGCTCCGGCGCGCTGAAGCTGCAGCCGGTGGACGAGGACGGCGCGCTCTACGCCAAGCACTTCCTCGACCTCGACGGGCTCGGCGTGCGCTCGCTGATGCTGGACGGTCAGGACGCGGTGCTGCTCGCCGGCCCCACCATGGACCTCGACGGCCCGGTGCGGCTCTACCGCTGGCGCGGCGCGCTGGCGAGCCAGGAGTCCTCCATCGTGCCCCGGGCGCAGGTGGAGCGCGTGCTGGACATGCCGTTCGGCGAAGGCGTCGACCATGCGGAGGGCGCGACCCTCATTCCGCTGAAGCCTGGCGATCCGCCGGCGCTGGTGGTGGCCTACGACACCCCGGCCGCCGACCGCGTGCTGATCGACGGCGACGGCGCGCTGGCGGACGTGTTCGAGCTGCCGGAGCACTGGTGACGCATAAGACTTTCGTAGGCTGCACATCGTTGATCAAAGGACAATAATTACCGCCATCGATAACGAGCACGGAGCGAAAGCGATGCAGCTGTTTGACGATGGCGCGTCCGAGTCCATCTACGCCGCCGAGGGCTATTGGGGCTTCATGGGCCCAGAGGCCGGTTACGGCGAGGTCACCCGCGAAGGCGGCTTCAACTGGGACACGTTCCAGGAAGGCGTGAACGCCACCGGCGAATCCGTCGCCTATGACCCCCTGCACGCCGAAGACATGATCCCCGGCATGGTGTCGACGGTCCTGTTCTCGATCGAACTGCCGGGCGTGACCTTCGGCGGCGGCGGAGCCGACTTCAGCGGCGTCACCGGCGGCGTGTCCGGCGGCGGCTTCGACTTCAGCGGCGTGACCGGCGGCTCGTCCGGCGGCGGTTCGTCCGGCGGCACGGTGACCGTGGGTCCGGTCGAGACCATCTACGTCGAGACCGACGCGGAATAACGGTCCTGAAGATGAGGGCGCTCAGGCGAGCGCCCTCATCGCCTCCTCGATCTGGGGCAGCGCCTTCTCCGCCGCCTCTGCGCCCAGGCGGATGGCCTCGTCGGCGCGGTGGAACTCGAACAGGCCGATGCGCCCGAGCCGCGGGCTCACCATCACGTCCGGCGGATCGCCCGCGAGCCGAGAGCGCGAGATGCGGTCCTGGGTGATGTTGAAGGCGTCCACCAGCATCGCCGGCAGGCCCGGCGCGCCCGGCTGGGGCGCATGGACGCCCACCGGCGGCCGCTCCTCCGCAGACCGCCGCCCCCGCCGCAGCCGCAGACGGCGGAACCGCGGCGCGGCGTCCGGCGCCGGTTCCGGCTCGGGCTCGTCGTGGGGCTCCTCCTGCGCCTGGATCACGGTGCCCCGGCCCGCCACCTCCGTCTGCAAATTCACCGCCAGCACCATGCGGCCGCCGAGCGCCCGCGCCGCGGACACCGGCACCGGATTGACCAGCGCGCCGTCCATCAGCCAGCGCCCGCCGATGCGCACCGGCTCGAAGATGCCCGGAAGCGCATAGGACGCCCTGAGCGCGGTGGAGAGGCGGCCCCGGCCCAGCCACACCTCGTGACCGGCGCCGAATTCGGTGGCGATGGCCACGAAGCGGCAGGGCAGCTGCTCCATGGCCACATCGCCGAGATGGGTTTCGAGCTGCGCCCGGAGGCGCCCGCCGGCGATCAGCCCGGCGCCGGCCAGCCGCACGTCCAGCATGCCGAACATGCGCCGGGGCGTGAGCGAGCGCGCCCAGGCCTCCAGCTCGTCCAGCCGGCCCGCGGCCCAGCAGCCGCCCACCACCGCGCCGATGGAGGTGCCCGCCACGATGTCGGGCGCGTAGCCCGCCGCCTCCAGCGTCCTCAGCACGCCGATGTGGGCCCAGCCCCGCGCGGCGCCGCCGCCGAGCGCCAGCGCGAAGGACGGGCGCTGCGCCCCAGCCGGCTCGGGCGCGTCGGCGTCCTCGGTGACGGCGACGGTGGGCGGACGGCGGAAGTGGAGGTTGGGAAACACGCAGGACCTCGCGGCGGCGCGACGGACGAACCGGGGGACGAAGGCCCGCCTCGCCCGCGCTTTAAGCGCGTTGTGCGACAGCTTAGCGTCGGGAGACGTCAGGCCCCGTAGGTCTTCGCCGGATCGAACAACCGCTCGTCCTGCACGAACGCAAGTTTCGCGCCGTCCGCGGGCGCGCCAGTCGGCAGCGCCCGGTAGAAGCAGGATTTGCGGCCGGTGTGGCAGGCCGCCCCGGTCCCCGCCACATGGACGGCGAGCCAGATGGCGTCCTGATCGCAGTCGACCCGGAGCTCCGCCACGCTCATCTCGTGGCCGGAGGTCTCGCCCTTGCGCCACAGCGCCTTGCGCGAGCGTGACCAGAAATGCGCCACCCCAGTCTCGATCGTGGCCGTCAGCGCGTCGGCGTTCATATAGGCGAACATCAGCACGCCGCCGGCTTGCGCGTCGGTGACGATGGCGGCGATCAGGCCGTGCTCGTCGAACTTCGGCGCGAAAGCCACGCCCTCCTCGATCTCCGCATGGGAGCCGCGGGCGGAAAACGGCGACGGCGCTGCGGACATGGCGGCGGACCTCCGTGCGACAGACAAACGGCGCGCTGGGCGGCGCGCCGTTCCGAAACAGAAAGAAGCAGCGAAACGATCAAAACCTGTCTCGCGCCTGACCCCCTCGTCATGCCCGAGCCTGTCTCGGGCATCCACCACTGGGACGCTTGGGCTTTCGTGTCCCAGTCGTGGATACCCGGCTTCGCCGGGCGTGACGCGAGCTTGAATCAGACGTTCGGCGACATCCCGAACCGGATCAGCGCGGCGAGGCGACGCCGCCGCGCGCCAGCGTGATGAAGCGCACCTGCTCGGCCGGATCGTCCCGGAACACGCCGGTGAACTGGGTGGTTACGGTGGAGACGCCCTGCTTGTGGATGCCGCGCATGGACATGCACATGTGCTCGCCCTCGATCATCACCGCGACGCCGCGCGGCTTCAGATTGTCGTCGATGGCCTCGACGATCTGGGCGGTCAGCGCCTCCTGCGTCTGCAGGCGCTTGGCGAACACGTCGAGCACGCGGGCGATCTTGGACAGGCCCACAACGCCGTTCGACGGGTAGTAGGCCACATGGGCCTTGCCGTAGAACGGCACCATGTGGTGCTCGCAATGGGAGAAATACGGGATGTCGCGAAGCACGACCATGTCGTCGTAGCCCTGCACATCCTCGAACACCCGCTCCAGCGCCTCGGAGGCGCTCATGCCGTAGCCGGCGAACAGCTCCTCATAGGCCTTTACGACCCGTTTCGGCGTGTCCAGCAGCCCTTCGCGGGTGGGATCGTCGCCGGCCCAGGCGATCAGCGTGCGCACGGCGGCCTCGGCCTCCTCGCGCGACGGCTTGCGCTGCGGCGCCGGCTGGGGCTTCGGAGCGGGGATCGGAACGCGGGCAAACGGGTGCTGAACGACAGCGTCCATGAGCTTCCTCTCGGCGGGGCTTCACGCCCCCCAACACTTGCGCGGCCTGTGTCGAGCCCCGCCCGGACGCCGTCTCGCGACGGGCCATTGGCGACGGCTGCGGCCGCAAACTATATAGTTCCTGAAACCGTCGGAACAATCGAGCCTTCGAACGCAGGCCCTTAGCACGAAAAAAGCAGCCATGCTCGACGATATCTACAACCGTCGCATTCTCGAACTGGCGGCCGACATCCCCCGGCTCGGCCGGCTCGCGGCGCCGGACGCCACCGCCACCGCCCATTCCAAACTGTGCGGCTCCACCGTGACCATCGACCTCGCCTATGACGGCGAGAAGGTCACGGACTTCGCCCACGAGGTCCGCGCCTGCGCGCTGGGTCAGGCCTCGTCCTCCGTCATGGCGCGGCATGTGGTGGGCCGCACCGCCGGGGAACTGAGGCAGGTGCGCGAGACGATGCGCCGCATGCTGAAGGAGAACGGCCCGGCGCCGGACGGCGAGTGGGACGACCTGAAGGTGCTGGAGCCGGTGCGCGACTACAAGGCCCGCCACGCCTCCACCCTGCTCACCTTCGACGCGGTGGTGGACGCCCTCGACCAGATCGAGAAGCAGCGCGCGGCGTGACCCTGCCCCTCTCTCCCCGCGCGCCTGTCGCCTCCGCGCTCAGGCTGCCGATCCTGGCCTATCGCTACTCGCTGTCGCTGCTGATCGGCCGCCACTGCCGCTATATGCCGAGCTGCTCCGAATACGCCGACGAGGCCATCGCCCGGCACGGGGCCTGGGCCGGCGGCTGGATGGCGGCGGGGCGCGTCTGCCGCTGCCACCCGTGGGGCGGCGACGGTTTCGACCCCGTGCTGGATTCGTTGCCTTCCGGCGCGTCGTGGTCTAGGCCGTGGCGCTACGCGCGGCGGTCGGCCTTCGGCTGCGCGCCCACCACCGGACAAGCGGCGCGCGAGCGCCCTTAAGCCTTTGATCCTGAACGCTTACCTGCACTCGTAGGCAGCGACTGAGCGGAGCCTCCCATGCCCATCGTCACCTTCCCCGACGGCGCCCAGAAATCCTATGACGCCGGCGTGACCGGCGCCGACATCGCCGGCCAGATCTCCAAATCGCTGCTGAAGCGCACCGTCGCCATGGCGCTCGACGGCGTGGTGGTCGATCTCGCCGACCCGATCGAGCGCGACGTCCGCATCGAATTCCTCGACCGCAACGATCCCCGTTCGCTCGAACTCATCCGCCACGACTGCGCCCATGTGCTCGCCGAAGCGGTGCAGACGCTGTGGCCGGAGACGCAGGTCACCATCGGCCCGGTGATCGAGAACGGCTTCTATTACGACTTCGCCCGCGCGGAGCCCTTCTCCACCGACGATCTTTCCGCCATCGAGGCCGAGATGCGCAGGATCATCGCGCGCGACCGGCCGTTCACGAAGGAGGTCTGGAGCCGCGATCAGGCCAAGGACTTCTTCGCCGCCAGGGGCGAAAACTTCAAGGTGGAGCTGGTGGACGCCATTCCGGCCGACCAGTCCATCAAGATGTACGCCCAGGGCGAGTGGATGGACCTCTGCCGCGGGCCGCACATGACCTCCACCGGCAAGGTGGGCGACGCCTTCAAGCTGATGAAGGTGGCCGGCGCCTACTGGCGCGGCGACTCGAACAACCCCATGCTCCAGCGCATCTACGGCACGGCGTTCCCGGACAGGGCCGGGCTCGACGGCTATCTCCACATGCTGGAGGAGGCCGAAAAGCGCGACCATCGCCGGCTCGGTCGGGAGATGGACCTGTTCCACTTCCAGGAGGAAGGCCCCGGCGCGGTGTTCTGGCACCCGAAGGGCTGGACCCTGTTCCAGACGCTGATCAGCTACTCGCGCCGCCAGACCGCCGGCTCCGGCTTCGTCGAGGTGAACACGCCCCAGATCCTCGACCATTCGCTGTGGCAGACCTCCGGCCATTGGGACTGGTATCGCGAGAACATGTTCGTCACCGAGACGGAAGACGAGCGCGTGTTCGCCATCAAGCCCATGAACTGTCCGGGCCATGTGCAGATCTTCAAGCACGGCCTGCGCAGCTACCGCGAGCTGCCGATCCGCATGGGCGAGTTCGGCATCGTGCATCGCTACGAGCCGTCCGGCGCGCTGCACGGCATGATGCGGGTGCGCGCCTTCACCCAGGACGACGCGCACATCTTCTGCACCGACGAGCAGTTCATGGCCGAGACGCTGGCCCTGAACGAGCTGATCCTCGGCATGTACGCCGATTTCGGCTTCGACCAGATCGTGCTGAAGCTCTCCACCCGGCCCGAGAAGCGCGTCGGCTCGGACGCGCTGTGGGACCGGGCCGAGCAGGTGATGACCGACGCGCTGAGCGAAATCTCGGCGCGTTACGGAAACCGCGTCACCACCGCGATCAACCCCGGCGAAGGCGCGTTCTACGGGCCGAAGTTCGAATACGTGCTGCGCGACGCCATCGGCCGCGACTGGCAGTGCGGCACCATCCAGGTGGACTTCAACCTGCCGGAGCGGTTCGGCGCGTTCTACATCGGCGCCGACGGCGAGAAACATGCCCCGGTGATGATCCACCGCGCCATCTTCGGCTCGCTGGAGCGCTTCACCGGCATCCTGATCGAGCATTTCGCCGGCCATTTCCCGCTCTGGCTCGCGCCGGTGCAGGCGGTGGTGACCACCATCACCTCCGAGGCCGACGCCTACGCCGCGGAAGTGGCGGCGGAGCTGCGCAAGGCGGGCCTCAGGGTCGATCTCGACATCCGGAACGAGAAGATCAACTACAAGGTGCGCGAGCATTCGCTCGCCAAGACGCCGGTTCTGGTGGTGGTGGGCAAGAAGGAGGCGGAGACCCGCGCGGTCTCCATCCGTCGCCTCGGCTCGCAGCACCAGACGCCCATGTCGCTCGACGCCGCCCTCGCCACGCTGGTGGACGAGGCGACGCCGCCGGACCTGAAGCGGGCGGCTTCGGCCTCAGCGCCCGCGATCGGCCGCCTGCCGGACACGGCCGAGGCCGCGCTCGACCTCTGACGCGACAGGAAAGCCGGTCCGCGCCTTCGGGCGCGGACCGGCGGAACCTTCACCCGCGCCGGGTCACCTGGTTGCCGGCGCCGCCGGAGGACACGGCCGGGGCCGGCGCGCCCTTAGCCGCGGCCCAGCTCACCGCGTTGTTCACGCCGTTCACCGTGAGACGGGAGGCGCTCGCGACGGTGAGCGTCACCTTGTGCTCGACGCCGGCGATCACCGCCTCCGCCGCGCCGTTCCTCGCGCGCAGGGTCGCCTCCACCGTCTGCTGATCGACGCTGACCGCGAGTTTCTCCACCTCGCCGCCCTTGGCGGAGTTCTCCGAGCCGGAGACCTCCAGCGAGCCTGCGGTCTCGAACGTCACCTTGTGCTTCGAGCCGTGAACCACGATCGAACGGCACGGGCCCGTGATCCGGACCTCGTTCTCCGCGCCATAGACGCCCACCTCGTCGCCTTCGGCGCAGACCAGGTCGCGGCTGATGCCGACGCCCTCGATCTTCAACTCCTCGGCCGACGCGAACCCGATCGGCCCCGCCGCCAGAAGGCCGGCGGCCAGAACCATGCGTTTCAAACCGGACATGCTGCTCCTGCGTCGTCGCGCGGAGGCGGCCGCCGGAGCGCCGCTCGCCTCCACGTCGCCATGGGTCGCCGCGTCGGGCGAGGCGGCGACGCCACTTCGTCGGGCCGTGGCCTCTCTCGCGTCAGGCCGTGGCGATGTAGTCGCGCATGGCGGAGGCCTCGGCCTCCACGACGGCGATGCGGTGCTTCACCACGTCGCCGATCGACACGATGCCCACGATGCGGCGGCCTTCGAGCACCGGCACGTGGCGGAACTTGCCCTCGGTCATGCGGTCCATCACCTCCTCGATCGTCTCCTCGGCGCCCACCGTCACGACCTTGCGGGTCATATAGGCGGACACGGGCTCCTCCAGCGCCGCGGCGCCGTGGGTGCTCAGCGCGCGCACCACGTCCCGCTCCGAGATGATGCCGGAGATGGCGCCGTCCGCGCCGGCGATGACCACGGTGCCGATGCGTCGCTCCGCCAGCAGCCGGACGATGTCCGCCACCCGGCGATGGGGCGCCGCGGTGACGACGTCGGCGCCCTTGAGGGCGAGAATGCGTGCGACGGTCATGAATGCCTCCCTTGGCGTTTTTGCGGACCGGACGCGGCGGACCGGCCTCGTTCGCGAGGGGCCGGCGGGAGGCGTCGGTCCGAAACGCTCAGATGAAGGCCGTCCCGCGGCCCTTGCCCTGCATCATGAAGGGCGCGGCGTGGAGAAGACAATGCGCCGTCCGTCGCATCACCTTCCGGCGAAGCCAACACCTCTGACGGGCGGCAAGACAAAATGAAGCCCCGCCAAGACCTTCCTTGAACAGCGGCGCCCGTAAGGCCAGGGCGACTTCGCCGGACCGACGAAGTCTTGAGGCGGCCTCAGCCCCTGCGCCGTCCCCGCCGCGCTGGCACGCGCCCTGCTCAGGAGAAGGTTAACGACGGTTTGACGCCGCCGTTCGTGCCGCTCTGGCACGGATCGGCGCCAGAACAGGACGGAGGAACCATGAAGGCGGTCGCGACGCGGGAGCTGTTCGCCTACTGGAACGACGTGCGTGGGGCCCGCGCGGCGCCCGAACGGTCGGACATCGATCCGGGCGGCATCCGCTCCATTCTCAGCGACACCTTCATCCTCGAAATGGACCCGCGCCGCGGCTTCCCGTTCCGCCTCGCCGGCTCGCGCGTCTGCGATCTCGTGGGCCATGAGCTGAAGGACGAAGCCTTCGCCGACCTCTGGACCGATCCCGACCGGCGCACCATCGTCGACACCGCGCAGAACGTCGCCGACGACGCCGCGGCGGCGGTGATCGGCGCCGTTGGCTGGACCGACCTCGCCCGGCGCGTGGATCTGGAGCTCTGCATTTTGCCGCTGCGCCATCGCGGGCGCACCCACGCCCGCCTGCTCGGCGCGCTCGCTCCGGTGGAGACCCCCCACTGGCTCGGGGCCTGCCCCGTCACCCGGTTCGAGATGACGTCGCTGCGGATGATCTGGCCGACGGGACGCCGCCGCGCCTTCGCGCCGACGCCGGACCGGGCGCCGCCGATGACCCCGCCGCTCCACACGCTCGGCGGCGGCGCCTTGAGCGCGGCGCGACGCATCGGCCGATTTCTCGTGCTGGACGGCGGCCGCTGAGGCCGCCAAGCTGACGGGGGAGTTACGGCGCGTTAACCGCGACTGTTTAGATTTCGCGATGGATGCGGTGGGCGGCTCGCCCTCCGCTTGGGGCGTAGGCGGGGTGCCTTCCGAATGTTCGCTGTGAAGACGCAGCTCGCCGACGAGCGACGGCGGCACCAACGCGTGAAAGTGGCCCTGCTCGGCCGCTACATGCTGTCGACGCGCCGCGAATATCCGTGCCAGTCGGTGGACATGTCGCCCGGCGGCCTCTCGCTCATCGCCCCCGTAGCGGCACAGCCCGGCGAACGGGTCATCGTCTATCTGGACCACATCGGCCGCGTCGAAGGCTCCATGGTCCGGCTTATTCCCAACGGCTTCGCCATGACGGTGCGCGCGACGCCGCGCAAGCGCGAGAAGCTCGCCGCCCAGCTCACCTGGCTCGCCAACCGCCACCTGCTCGGCCTGCCGGAGGACCGGCGCCACGAACGCCTCATCCCGCGCAATCCGCGCTCCACGCTGACCACCGAGGACGGCGTCGTGCATGAATGCCGCCTGATCGACGTGTCGCTGTCGGGCGCTGCGATCATGATCGGGCTGCAGCCGCCGATCGGATCGCCGGTCATGGTGGGCCGCACCGCCGGCCGGATCGTGCGCCATCTGGAAAACGGCGTCGCGGTCGAGTTCGCCCGCACACAGAGCCTCGAAGCTCTGACCGAACAGTTCGGCTGAACGCAGCCACCCGTCTCGCGTCACATGAAAACGGCCCCGAACGGGGCCGTTTTCATTCAGGCGTCCGCCGCCGCTCAGTCGCGGGCGACGAGCCAGCGGGCGGCGCGGTCCAGCAGGGCGTCGCGCAGGGGTTCGTCCTCGACGCCCTCGAGCACCTCGCCCACGAAGGCGCGCACCAGAAGCGCCTCGGCCTCGCCCTGCGGGATGCCGCGCGCCTTGAGGTAGAACAGCAGCTCGTCGTCCAGCGCGCCGACCGTCGCGCCGTGGCCGCAGACCACGTCGTCGGCGAAGATTTCCAGCTCGGGCTTTGCGTCCGCCTCGGCGTCCTCGGACAGCAGCAGCGCCTGCGCCATCATCTTGCCGTCGGTCTTCTGGGCGCCGGGCTTGACCACGATCTTGCCCTGGAACACCGAGCGGGCCTGCCCGTCGAGCGCGGTCTTGAAGTGCTCGCGGCTGGCGCAGTGAAGCGCGTCGTGGGTGACGACCAGCGTGGTGTCCAGATGCCGCTTGGCGCCGGCGAACCCCGCCCCGGTCAGCTCCGCGGAGGCGTGATCGCCCTCGAAGCTCACGAAAAGCTGCTGGCGGGCGGCCGCCGAGCCGGCGGACAGCGCCAGCGAGGACAGCTTCGTCCGGGCGCCGAGACGGGCGGTCAGCGTCGCCAGATGCAGCGTGGCGAGGCCCTCGTCCTGCAGCTTCACTAGCGTCAGCTCGGCGGCGTCCGCCAGATCAAGCGACACGAGGCCGTTGGTCTGGTGCGCGCCCGCGTCGCCCACATGGCTCTCGATCAGGGTGAACGCGGCGCCGGCGCCGAGCGTGGCCGCCACCCGGCCATAGGCGGCGTGGCCCACGCCCACCTGGACGTTCGCCACATGCAGCGCCTTGTCCGGCCGGGCTCCGGCCGCGACCTCGATCACCAGACCGTCGCCCACGAAGGCGGCGTTGAGGCCCGCCGCCGGCTCGCCCTCGGGCAGGCCGAAGGGCGCGAGCACCGCGCCGCCGCCGGCCTCCAGCGCGTCCGGCAGGCGGCGGACGCTGACGCCCTCCAGCCCGTCCAGCGGATCGGACAGTTCGGCCACGTAAGCCCCGTTCACGAACACCGCCCGCGCCGCCTCGACCTCGGCGAACGGCAGCAGCGCGCGGGCGGCCGCGATGTCGGCGGCCGAAGGCGGGCCGGACAGCGGCTGCGCCACGCGCATCAGCGCGCGGAGATCGGTGTACTTCCACTCCTCGACCCGGCGGCTGGGGAGCCCGCGCGCGGCGATCGGGGCGAAGCCCTGCTCGCGCGCCGCCGAAACGGCGCGGCCGCCGGGCAGCGCGTCGCGCACGCTGGCGAACAGGTCGCCGAGCGCGGTCTCCGCCGCGGTGCGGATGGGACGGATGTCAGCGTTCATCGCGCCTGTCGCCCCGCTCACGCCGCCGCCTGGTCGAGATAGTCCGCATAGCCGCGGGCCTCGAGCTCATGCGCCAGCTCCGGACCGCCGGTGCGCACGATGCGGCCCTTGGCCATCACATGCACCACGTCCGGCGTGATGTGGTCGAGCAGGCGCTGGTAATGGGTGATGACCACGAAGCCGCGATCCTGAGCGCGGAGCGCGTTGACGCCCTCGGACACCACCTTCAGCGCGTCGATGTCGAGGCCGGAATCGGTCTCGTCCAGCACGCAGAGCTTGGGCTCCAGCAGCGCCATCTGCAGGATCTCGTTGCGCTTCTTCTCGCCGCCGGAGAAGCCGACGTTGAGGCCGCGCTTCAGCATCTCGGGCGAAATGCCGAGCCGATCGGCCTTTTCCTTCACCAGCTTCATGAACTGCGGGGTCGGCAGCTCGTCCTGGCCGCGGGCGCGGCGCTGGGCGTTCAGCGCGGCCTTGAGGAAGGTCATGGTGGCGACGCCCGGAATCTCCAGCGGGTACTGGAAGGCCAGGAACAGGCCCTTGGCGGCGCGCTCGTCGGCCTCCATCTCCAGCAGGTCCTCGCCGTCGAGCAGCGCCTCGCCGTCGGTGACCTCGTAGTCGTCCTTGCCCGCGAGCACGTAGGACAGGGTCGACTTGCCCGAGCCGTTCGGCCCCATGATGGCGTGGACCTCGCCGGCTTTGACCTCGAGGTCGAGCCCGCGAAGGATCGGCTTGTCCTCGATGGAGGCGTGGAGGTTCTTGATCGAGAGCATTGTCTGTCTGTGTCCAGTCCGGCGTTAGCTTTTCAAGCCCCGCGCTGAGGCGTCATCGGGTCTCGAGTCGATGAAAGGCGCAGCTGTGAACCCAGAATTGATTGGGCGCCTTGCGGATGCGCGCCAGCTCCAGAGTCACAGGCAGATCGTTGGCGACAGCGTTCATCAGAAGTTCAGCCAGACCGCAATCCTCGCCATTGAATCCGGTCTGCAGTTTTATGGCCCCTTTCACGGAGCCCTTTACGGTCTTGTCGACCCGCAAGGTCGCCGCGACGGCCGGCAATCCATGCGCCCCGCGATAGCCCTCCGCCGCCGTAACCGTGACGACCTTGCCCGTCACGATGTCCTTGGCCTGATCAAGACGCCATGTCTGCCGCGCCTCGACCGTCTCCGCCTCGGGCGGCCAACTGCAGGAACAGGCGTGCGCCTCGTGCGTTCCCGCCACCGCTGTGGCGATTAGGACTCCCGCTAGAAGAACCCGGCGAAACGTCACCCCACACTACCTTCGAGTGAGATGGAGATCAGCTTCTGCGCCTCGACGGCGAACTCCATCGGCAGCTGCTGCAGCACGTCCTTGACGAAGCCGTTGACGATGAGCGCCACCGCCTCTTCCTCCGACAGCCCGCGCTGCTGGCAGTAGAACTTCTGGTCGTCCGAAATCTTCGAGGTGGTGGCCTCGTGCTCGAACACCGCGGTGGAGGTCTTGGCCTCCAGATAGGGCACGGTGTGCGCGCCGCAGTTCTCGCCGATCAGCAGGCTGTCGCAGTTGGTGAAGTTGCGGGCGTTGGACGCCTTGCGGTGGGCGGAGACCAGCCCGCGATAGGTGTTCTGCGAGTGGCCGGCCGAGATGCCCTTGGAGATGATCTTGGACGTGGTGTTCTTGCCCAGATGGATCATCTTGGTGCCGGAATCCACCTGCTGGCGGCCGTTGGAGATCGCGATCGAGTAGAACTCGCCGCGGGAGCCTTCGCCGCGCAGGATACAGCTCGGATATTTCCAGGTGATGGCCGAGCCGGTCTCCACCTGGGTCCAGGAGATCTTGGAGTTTTTGCCCCGGCAGTCGCCGCGCTTTGTGACGAAGTTGTAGATGCCGCCCTTGCCCTCGGCGTCGCCGGGATACCAGTTCTGGACGGTGGAGTACTTGATCTCCGCGTCGTCGAGCGCCACCAGCTCCACCACCGCGGCGTGCAGCTGGTTCTCGTCGCGCATGGGCGCGGTGCAGCCTTCGAGGTAGCTGACGTAAGCGCCTTCGTCGGCGATGATCAGCGTGCGCTCGAACTGGCCGGTGTTGCGCTCGTTGATGCGGAAATAGGTGGAGAGCTCCATCGGGCAGCGCACGCCCTTGGGCACGTAGACGAAGGAGCCGTCCGAGAACACGGCCGAGTTCAGCGTGGCGAAGAAGTTGTCGGTGGTGGGCACCACCGAGCCGAGATACTTCTTCACCAGCTCCGGGTGCTCCCGGATGGCCTCGGAGATCGGGCAGAAGATCACGCCCGCCTTAGCCAGCTCCGCCTTGAAAGTGGTGGCCACCGACACGCTGTCGAACACCGCGTCCACCGCCACGCGGCGCTGCTCGACGCCGGCCAGAATCTCCTGCTCCCGCAGCGGGATGCCGAGCTTCTCGTAGGTGCGCAGCAGCTCCGGGTCCACGTCGTCCAGCGTCTTGGGCGCGACGAAGGCCTTGGGGGCGGAATAATAATACAGGTCGTCATAGGGGATCGGCGGATAGTCCACCCGCGCCCAGTTGGGCTCGGTCATGGTCCGCCAGCGCCGATAGGCGTCGAGCCGCCATTCCAGCATCCACTCCGGCTCGTCCTTCTTGGCCGAGATGAAGCGGACGATGTCCTCGTTAAGGCCCTGTTCAGCGCGCTCGGATTCGATGTCGGTGACGAAGCCGTATTTGTACTGGTCGACATCGATCTCCCGGACGCGGGCGACGGTCTCCTGAACTGCCGGCATTCTCATCCTCGCTGGTTCGCGGCCTGGCCATAGGGGCCGGCGCGGCGCTTGAACGCATCTAAATAGCAGACGAAAGCCGTAAGCTGAACGCTTGTTCGCGTTAAAGTTCCGTCATGCCGCTCCACGGGCGGCGGCGCGGCGCGCGATCTCGCCGAACGCTGCGATGAAGCGCTCCGCCTCCGCCGCGGTCGAGGTCCAGCCGAGGCTGACCCGCACCATCCCTTGCGCTAGATCGGGGCTGATCCCCATGGCGTCAAGCACGGGCGAGGCCTTTGTGGCCCCGGACGAGCAGGCGGAGCCGGCCGAAACCGCGATTCCGGCCAGATCGAGCGCCATCAGCGCGTGCTGGGAGGTCACGCCCTGAAGCGCGAAGCACGAGGTGTTGGGCAGGCGCGGGGCGCCGGCCCCGAACACCGTCAGCGGCCCGAACTCGGCCAGCGCCCGCTCGATCCGGTCGCGCAGAGGCCCGAGGTCCGCGAAGGCGCCAAGCCCGGCCGCCGCCTCCCGCGCCGCGACCGCGAAGCCGGCGATGGCGGCGACGCTCTCGGTGCCGCCGCGCCAGCCCTTCTCCTGCCCGCCGCCGCGGACGATCGGGCTTTCCACGAACAGGCCCTCCTCGGCCCGAACAAGGGCGCCGACGCCGGCCGGCCCGCCGAACTTGTGGGCGGCGATCGCCAGGAAGTCGCAGCCGAGAGCCCCGATGTCGACCGGGATCTTGCCCGCCGCCTGCACCGCGTCCGCATGGATGAGCCCGCCATGGCGCTTCACGATCGCCGCCGCGGCGGCGACAGGCTGGATCACGCCGGTCTCGTTGTTGGCCACCATCAGCGCCAGCATCATGCGCTCGCGGGGCCTCGCCGCCGCGTGGCGGGCGAAGGCCGCCTCCAGCGCGTCGAGGTCGATCACCCCGCGGCGGTCCACGGGGATCGTCTCCACCGCGTCGGGGGAAAAGCGGGCGCCGGCGCGCACCGCCGGATGCTCCACCGCCGACGCCGCGAGCCGCGTCACCGGCCGGGGGTCGCGCGGATCGCGGATCGCGGGGGTGAGCGCCAGATTCGACGCCTCCGTGCCGCCGCTGGTGAACACCACGCCGTCCGCCCGCGCGCCCACCAGCGCCGCCACCTCGGCGCGCGCCCGCTCCACCAGCGCGCGCTTGGCGCGGCCTTCGGCGTGGACGGAAGAGGGATTCCCGACCTCGGCGAGCGCCTCCGCCATGGCGGCGATCACGGCCGGCCGGACGGCGGTGGTGGCGTTGTGGTCGAGGTAGACGCGGCGCGGGCTCATGGGGGCCACTCCCGTTCCTGGCGGCGCGGGCGGCGGCGGCGCACGCCGTTCTTGCATTTCGGCAGGTCCTTCGTGCTAGAGACTGCCGTTCGACTTCGCAAGCGGACGATCACGGCCCGATTTCGGCCCGCCCGTCCCCCCGCCCGCGCCGCGTTCATCGCGCGGGCCACACCATGAGGACTGCGCCGACCATGCCCGAGGTCATCTTCAACGGCCCCGCCGGCCGGATCGAAGGCCGTTATCACCCGGCCAAGAAGCGCCGCGCCCCGATCGCCCTCATCCTGCACCCGCACCCGCAGTTCGGGGGCACGATGAACAACCAGATCGTGTACAATCTGTACTACACGTTCCTGAACCGCGGCTTCTCGGTGCTGCGCTTCAACTTCCGCGGCGTGGGCCGCAGCCAGGGCAATTTCGACCACGGCTCGGGCGAGCTGTCGGACGCCGCCTCCGCGCTCGACTGGGCGCAGGCGCTGAACCCGGACGCCCGCGCCTGCTGGATCGCCGGCGTGTCCTTCGGCGCCTGGATCGGCATGCAGCTCCTGATGCGCCGGCCGGAGGTGGAGGGCTTCATCTCGGTCGCCCCGCCCGCGAACCGCTTCGACTTCTCGTTCCTGGCGCCCTGCCCGTCGTCCGGCCTGTTCGTCCACGGCGACCAGGACCGCGTCGCGCCCATGAAGGACGTGCAGACCCTGATCGAGAAGCTGAAGACCCAGAAGGGCATCGTCATCGACCAGGCGGTGGTGCCGGGCGCGAACCACTTCTTCGAGAACCGCACCGAAGAGCTGATGGTCGAGGTCAACGCCTATCTGGACAAGCGCCTCGGCGCCGTGGAGCCGGAAGAGACCCCCGCCGCCCTGCCCGCCCCGGACGACCAGTCCGGCGAGGACGACGCGGCGTAACGGCCGCCGGGCAGGCGGCGCGAACGCTCACGCCGTCATGCCCGAGTTCATCTCGGGCATCCACGACTTGGGCGCACAAGCCCTCGCCGATGGGAAGTCGTGGATACCCGCGCGAAGGCGCAGGCATGACGTGGGGGAGGCGAAACGCTTCAGCTGTTCCCGCGCAGGTTTAAGGCGTCAGCATGAAAACCCGCTCAACCGTCATGCCCGAGCTTGTCTCGGGCATCCACGACTTGGGCGCGCAAGTCCTCACCGGAGGCAAGTCGTAGATACCCGCGCAAAGGCGCGGGCATGACGACGCGCGCTCTTCTCGCGTCCCTCGCCTGTCGTTCTAAGGCGTCGCCAGCACGCCGCCGGTGAGCGGGCGCGGGGCGCCGGTGGTGCCGGGATAGGTCAGCGGCAGGCCGCGCAGGCTGCGCACGGCGAGCACCGCGAAGGCCTGGGCCTCGATCGCGTCCGCCGAAAGCCCGACCGCGTCCGCGCCTGTCACCTCCGCGCCGAGCCGCTCCTTCAGCATCCGCATCAGCGTGGGGTTTCGCGCTCCGCCGCCGCTCACAAGCCAGAGCGCCGGCCGCGCCGGCAGCAGCGCCGCGGCGCTGACGACCGTCTCCGCGGTGAAGGCGGCGAGCGTCGCCAGCGCGTCGGCGAGGGCGAGCCCCGCGGTGGGCGCGGCGTCGAAGGCGTTGCGGTCGAGCGATTTCGGCGGCGCGAGGTCGAAATAGGGGTCGTCCATCAGCCGCGCCAGCGCCGCCTCGTCCACCGTTCCGCCCGCGGCGATGCGGCCGTCGAGATCGAACGGGGCGCCGATGTCGCTTTCCACCCGGTCGTCCATCAGCGCGTTGGCGGGGCCGGTGTCGAAGGCAACCAGTTCGCCGCCGGCGCCGATGAAGGTGACGTTGCCGACGCCGCCCAGATTGAGCACGCCAAGCGGCCGCGGCAGGTCGAGCCCGGCGACCAGCACCGGGTGGATGGTGGGGGCGAGCGGCGCGCCCTGCCCGCCGGCCGCCACGTCGGCGGCGCGGAAATCATAGACCACGGGAATCTGCAGCCGGCGGGCGAGCCCCGGCCCGTCCCCGATCTGCACCGTCAGCCCGGCGTCGGGCCGGTGCAGCACGGTCTGGCCGTGGAAGCCCACCACGTCGATGTCGTCGGCGGTCAGGCCGTTCCGCGCCAGAAAATCCTCGACCGCCTCCGCATGGGCGCTCGTGACGACGGCCTCGGCCTCCGCGACCGCCCCCGGCCGCTCATGGCGCGCCGTGATCGCGGCCGCGTCCTTCAGGGCCTGGGCGAGCACGGCGCGCTCCCCGGCCGCGTAGGGCCGATAGCCGGTGGGGCCAAAGCCGAAGATGCGCTCGCCGTTGGTCTCCACCAGCGCCACGTCCACCCCGTCGCAGGAGGTGCCGCTCATCAACCCGATCGCGCGCATGCCCAATTCTCCATGTCGCCGGACCGTCGCCCCGAAAAGGATGTGGACGGACGTGATCCTGGGAGCCGCCGATATGCACCGTCTGAGCTTCAGCTTGAAAGCCTTCGCGGCGTCAACCCGATCTCACAGCGGTTTCCGGCGGCGCCCGTCTCCCCGTGCCGCTCGCGCCTGACGTTTCTTCAGGGTTTTCCGCCTCATGGCCGGAATTGGCGCGTTTTGTGGCGACGCCTCGCGCCGCGTGCTGGACAGGCCATTACGTCGCATATATACCTTCGTCTATATCACCTCTACGTGATTGTAATCGTTATAAATTCCAGACTGGCGCCGTCGGTCGGGATTGCGGGTCGGTCTGAGGCGACCCTGTATGGAGCACCTCCGATGACCGAAACTGACAAGAAGCCGCTCGCGATCACGCGTCGTCGCCTGCTGGGGACGGCGCTCGGCGCCGGCGCCGCCTTCGCCGCCTACAAATGGGTGACGGGCGGGCAGTATCGCGCCGAGACGGCCGACCGCAGCGTGGACGTGCTGCTCATCGGCGGCGGCATCATGAGCGCGACGCTCGGCGTCATGCTGTCGGAGCTGGAGCCGGAGTGGCGGATCGAGACCTTCGAGCGGCTGTCCAACGTCGCCGAGGAAAGCTCCAACGGCTGGAACAACGCCGGCACGGGCCATTCGGCGCTGTGCGAGCTGAACTACACGCCGCAGGATGAGCACGGAAACGTCCAGATCTCCCGCGCGATCGCGATCAACGAGCAGTTCCAGATCTCGCGCCAGTTCTGGGCCCATCAGGTCCGCGCCGGCATTCTCGAAAACCCCCGCACCTTCATCAATTCGACCCCGCACATGAGCCTGTGCTGGGGCGCGGACAACGTGACCTACATCACGAAGCGGGTCGAGGCGCTGAAGGCGAGCCCGCTGTTCGCCGGCATGGAGATCACCACCGATCCGGCGAAGATCGCGGAATGGATTCCGCTCGCCATGGCGGGCCGCAAGGACGCCTCCAATCTGGTCGCGACCCGCTCGTCGCTCGGCACGGACGTCAATCTCGGCGAGATCACCCGGCAGTTCTTCGGGCATCTGACCAAAAAGCCGACCTTCACGCTGACCACCGGCGTCGAGGTGCGCTCCATCACCCGCAATCCGGGCGGGAGCTGGCGCGTCTCCGCCTTCGACATGAACGACGACGGCAAGATCCAGACGGTCGACGCCGGGTTCGTGTTCATCGGCGCCGGCGGCGCCGCGCTGCCGCTGCTGCAGCTTTCCGGCATCGAAGAGGGCAAGGCCTATGCGGGCTTCCCCGTGGGCGGCTCGTTCCTCGTGACGGAGAACGAGCAGGTCGCGGCCCAGCATCTCGCCAAGGTCTACGGCAAGGCGGACGTGGGCTCGCCGCCCATGTCCGTGCCGCATCTGGACACCCGCGTGCTCGATGGCAAGCGCGTGCTGCTGTTCGGCCCCTTCGCGACCTGGTCGAGCAAGTTCCTCAAGCACGGCTCCTATTTCGACCTGCCGGATTCGGTGACGCTCAGCAATGTCGCGCCCATGATGCAGGTGGGCTGGAACGAGATGGCGCTGGTGAACTACCTCGCCGGGCAACTGGTGCAGTCCCGGGAGGCCCAGCTCGCCGAACTGCGCCGGTACTACCCCGAGGCCAAGGACGAGGACTGGCGTCTCTGGCAGGCCGGCCAGCGCGTGCAGATCATCTACAACGACCCGAAGAAGGGCGGCGTGCTGAAGCTCGGCACCGAGGTGGTGATGGCCAAGGACCGCTCGATCGCCGCGCTGCTTGGCGCCTCGCCCGGCGGCTCCACGTCGCCTGCGGTCATGCTCGGCCTGCTGGAGAAGGCTTTCCCGGATCAGGTCGGCGGCGCCTGGAAGGACAAGCTCAACACGATCATCCCAAGCTACGGCCGCAAGCTGAACGGAGACACCGCCCTGCTCGCCTCCGTCTGGAAGGAGACGGCCGACGCGCTGCAGCTCGCGCTTCCCTCGCCGGACCTGACCGGCGTCGCCGCCGGCGCCTCGGCCCCGGCGGCCGGCGCGCCGCCCGTGGACCGCGAGATCAAGCTCTGAACGCAAAGCCCGTGCGCGGCGATTAAGTCTCGCGGCGCGCGGGCCGGACGGTCTATGGTCGCGGCCAGCGTTCGGTTGCGTGAAGAAGCGGTGACGAGATGGCGACGGCTGACGGTTCCTCGGGCAAGGCGGGCTTCGAGCTCGACGGCGCGACCTTCGCGGTGGCGGGGCGCACGCTGCTGCAGCCGGTCTCCGCGCGGTTCGAGCCCGGCCGCGTGGTCGGGCTGATCGGCCACAACGGCTCCGGCAAATCCACCCTGCTCAAGCTGCTGGCCCGGCAGGAGACGCCCACCGGCGGCGCGATCCGCCTGGACGGACGCCCGATCGGGGCGTGGTCGGCGCGCGCCTTCGCCCGCGAGGTGGCCTATCTGCCGCAGAACCCGCCTCTCGCCACCGGCCTCAAGGTGAAGGAGCTGGTGGCGCTCGGCCGCTACCCCTGGCACGGCGCGCTCGGCCGCTTCAGCAAGGCGGACGCGGACGCCGTGCGGGAGGCGATGGCGCTGACCGACGTCGAGGCCTTCGCGGAGCGGCTGGCGGACGAGCTCTCGGGCGGCGAGCGCCAGCGCGTCTGGCTCGCCATGCTGGTGGCGCAGCAGGCCCGGTGGCTGCTGCTGGACGAGCCCACCTCCGCGCTCGACATCGCCCACCAGATCGAGGTGCTGGGCCTCGTGGAGACGCTGTCGGAGACGCGCGGCCTCGGCGTGATCGTGGTGCTGCACGACGTCAACATGGCCGCGCGCTTCTGCGACGACCTCGTGGCGCTGCATGGCGGCCGGCTGATCGCCCGCGGCGGCCCGGCGGACGTGATCGCGCCCGACCGGCTTGAAGAGATCTATGGCGTCGCCATGGACGTGATTCCCCATCCGAGCACGAACGCGCTGCTCGCCTTCGCGCGCTGAACCTCAGCCCCGGCGCGTCATCTCACGCCGGCGCGCCAGGCGGCGGGGGTCTTGCCGGTCGCGGACTTGAACACGCGGGTGAAGTGCGGCTGGTCGGCGAAGCCGGCCGCGAAGGCCACCTCGGTGAGCGAGATCGAGCTGCGGCTCAGCATGTCCTTGGCCCGCCGCACCTGCGCCTGAAGCTGCCACCGGTGCGGCGGCGTGCCGGTGGCGGCCTTGAAGGCGTGGCTGAAGTAGCTCTCCGTCAGGCCGGTCAGCTCGGCGAGCTCCTGCAGGCGGATGCTGCGGGCGCAGTGCGCCTCGATGAAATCCACCGACAGGGACAGCTGCCGGTCGGAGAGCAGGCTGCGCCGGGCGCCCGCGTCGCCGCCGTTGAGCGCCGCGGAGATCAGCGCGATCACCAGGTCGTCGCCGTACAGGCCCGGTCCCCCGCCGGGGCGCGCGCAGGCCGCCTCCAGCAGGCGCGCCATGCGCTGCACGCGCTCGTCCACGAACATCAGGCGCGGCAGGCTGACGGCGACGTCCTTCATGCCCGCGACCGGGCCGATGCGGCTGGCGTCGAAATGAAGGTCGAGATGCCGGATCTCCGTCGCGCCTTCCACCGTCAGGCGCACCGGCTCGCCGGCGGGCACGAAGCTCACGGACCGGTCCCGGGTCGCGGCGGCCCCGCCGTCGCGGCCGGTCAGCGCCATGTCCGCGTCGAGCGGCTCCAGAACGATGAACAGCCGGGGGTCGAGCGAGACGTAGTCCCCCGTGGCGCCCGGCTCGCAACGCGCGCGCCACACCTCCACCAGCCCCACATCGGACACATGCGCGCTGGGCTCGCCCACCACCGCGACTCCGTGCCGCTGCGCGGTCATCCGTGGCCGGAACTCCCCCAAACCGGGCCTCTCCTTGTTCTTCACGCGCGTCGCGGCTGATGCATGGCGAACACAGTCTTCGCGCTCGGCGTCGTAAAGCCAAATTCATTCAAGACCGCGCCTCGTCCCGAACTTTTAGTGGCCAAACGAAGGCGGTCAAGACTCAACGGATTAGCTTTGATTGTATTAATTCTAATCTAGAGAGTTCTGCCTGCGCTTGACGCGATTAGGGCGAGTGAGACCTCAAGTGATCTACAAGTCGGGACTGAACGCGGCCCTGCTGGCCGGAGTGGCGCTTGCCGTGATCGTGCAGGCCGATCGCGCTGCGGCGCAGCAAGCCGGCGTCACGCAGCTGGAGGCGATCGAGGTCGAAGGCCGCGGCTCGTCCAGCACGGGCGCGAGCGCGGGCGACGGCGTCGCCCCGGTGCAGGGCTGGGCGCCGGTGGCGACCACCACTGGCGCGAAGACCGACACCGCGCTGAAGCTCGTGCCGCAGTCGATCGGCGTGGTCGGCCGCCAGCAGATGGACGATCTCGGCGCCCAGAAGGCCGACGAGGCGGTGCGCTATTCGGCTGGCGTGTTCGCCCAGCCCTTCGGCGAGGACAGCGACACCAACTGGTTCTACATCCGCGGCTTCGACGCCACCCAGACCGGCGTCTACCGCGACGGCATGCAGCTCTACAACTACGCCTTCGGCAACTTCTACCAGGACTCCTATCTTTTGGAGCGCGTCGAAGTGCTGCGCGGCGCCTCGTCCTCGCTTTACGGCGGCGGAAACGTTGGCGGCATCATCAATTACGTCAGCAAGCGCCCGCTCGACCATGACTTCAGCCAGATCGAGGTCGGCATCGACAACTACCCGACCGGTTACGGCGCGTTCGACATCAACCGGGTGGTTCCGAACGGCGTCGAGAGCAAGCTCGGCGCGCTGCCGCCGGTCTGGAAGTATCGCGTCACCGGAAAGCTCGAAGGCGGCGACGGCTATGCGAAGCACGAGGACGGCATCCGCGGCGTCATCCAGGGCGCCGCGACCTATTCGCCCGACGCCGGCACCGATTTCACCTTCTACGCCAATTACCAGCACGTCGATCAGAAGCACGGCGGCGGCGACTTCCTGCCCTATTACGGCAGCGTGAAGAATGCGACTTCCGTGGACGGCACGATCAATCTCGGCCGGATCGGGCGTCGGAGCAATTTCTCGGATCCGGATTTCGACCGCTACGACCGTCGGCAGGCCATGGTCGGCTACGACCTGAGGCACGACGTCAACGACACGTGGACGTTCAACTCGAAGGCGCGCTTCGCCTACGCCGACCTGAAGGAAGCTCTGGTCTATCCGTTTGGTTGGGGCTTCGCCGACAGGCCAAGCGCCGGCAACACCACGCTGTCGCCGATTCCGTTCAACCATGCCACCAAGGCTTACAGCTTCACCGCCGACAACAGCGTCGTCGGCAAATTTCAGACTGGCGGCCTAGACCACACCCTGCTGTTCGGCATCGATTACAAGTTCTACAGGATCGACGAAGTCCAGTCGTCGTTCGGCTCGCCTTATCTTGACGAAAAGACGACGCTGAATCAGGCTGGCGTCTATATTCAGGACCAGATCCGCTTCGGCGGCGGCTGGATCGCGACCCTCAACGGCCGCTATGATCGCGCCTGGCTCGACGGTGACTATGACCCGTTGCCTTTCGACACCGGCGCGGACGTCAGCTACAATAAGGGTCGCTTCAGCGGGCGCGCGGGTCTCGGCTACGAATTCGCCAACGGCCTTGTCCCTTACGTCAGCGTCGCAAGCGTGTTCAATCCGCTCGTCCAGACCAACAACATCCAGAACGCACGCGGCGTGACGATCGGCCGCGAGCCTTTCAAACCGGAAACCGGCATCCAGTATGAAGCCGGCGTTAAGTACGCCCCAACCTGGTTCAACGGACTGTTCACCGCTGCGGTGTTCGACCTCAAGAAGGAGAACGTCGTCTCCGGCGTGACTTCGGCCACTTCGGTTCAGACACAGCTCGGCGAGGTGCGCTCGCGCGGCGTGGAGTTCGAGGCGCAGGCGAACCTCACCGAAAACTGGAAGTTCATCGGCGCGTTCACGGCTTACGAGCTGAAGATCCTGAAGGGCGTTTCCACCACGGGGCAGGATCTGAAGGGCGAGCAGCCGTTCCTTGTTCCCGAAATCATTGGCTCGGCCTTCCTCGACTACACGTTCACGGCGGGGGCGCTGAAGGGCGTCAGCCTCGGCGGCGGCGTGCGCTATCTCGGCAAGTCGGAGGCCACCGAGCCGAACACCGTAAAGGTGCCCGACGCCACCCTGTTCGACGTCGCCGCGCGCTACGAATGGGACGCCTACAAGGTCAGCCTCAACGTGACGAACCTGTTCGACAAGCGCTACGTGTCCGGCTGCCAGGGCATCACGGTCTGCTCTTACGGCGAGGGCCGCAGGGCGCTGCTGAAGGCGAGCTATACGTGGTGATCCACGACCGGGCGGCGGGCGCCACAGCCCGCCGCAGGACTTCGGATATGTCGCGCCGCGGCCTCCTGATCGGGGCCGCGGCGTTCGGCGTGACGGGCGCCGGCGCCGCGCGCGCCCTCTCCCCCGCCCCGAGGGTCGCCGCCGTCGACTGGGCGATGCTCGAAACCACGCTGGCGCTGGGCGTGGTTCCCGTTGCGGCGACGGAGCTGATCCTGTTCCGCAAGGCGGCGGTGGAGCCGCCGGTCCCCGGTCAGGTGGCGGACCTCGGCCTGCGCGGGTCCATAAGCTACGAGCGCCTGCTGGCGGCGCGGCCGGACCTGATCCTGATCTCGCCCTGGTACGAGGCCCGGCGCGGCGCGCTGTCCCGGATCGCGCCGGTGGAGAGCTACGCCATCTACGGGCGGACGGAGCCGCCGTACGACGCCTCCGTTCGTGCGACGGCGCGGCTTGGAGCGCGGCTCGGCCGCCCGGACGCGGCGGCGCAGGCGATCGCGCGCGCGGAAGAGGCGCTCGACGCCGCCCGCGCCGCGCTGGCGCATCTCCGGGGACGGCAGGTTCTGGTGATGAACCTCGGCGACAGCCGGCATTTCCGCGCCTTCGGCGCCGACAGCCTGTTCGGCGACATGATCGGGCGTCTGGGGCTGAAGCCCGCATGGGCGGCGCCGACGCGTTTCGGCGCCTATCCGACCGTGGGCGTCGAGGCGCTGGCGGCCATGCCGGAGGCGATCGTGGTCAATGTGGGGCCGACGCCGCCGTCCGCGCTGGCCGGCGTGCGCGACAGCCCGCTCTGGCGCGCCCTGCCCCCGATCGCCGAAGGCCGCTTCGTCTCGCTTCCGCCGGTGAACCCCTACGGCGCGCTGCCGGCGGCGCAGCGTTTCGCACGGCTTCTGACCGACAGCCTCTCGGGCGTCGCCTGATGCCGGACGCCGCCGCGCGCCGCCTGCGGCCGCTTCTGCTCTGGACCGCGCTCGCCGGCCTCGCGGCGGCGCTGTCGCTCGGGCCGATCCTCTCCGGCTTCTCCGGCGGGCCGGTCGATCAGGCGTTCCTGCTCTACAGCGCACTGCCCCGCAGCGTGGTGGCGCTGCTGGCCGGGGCCGCGCTGGGGCTGTCCGGGGCGCTTTTGCAGCAGGCGCTCGACAACCCGCTGGCGGAGCCGTCCACGCTCGGCGTCTTCGCCGGGGCGCAGCTCGCGCTCGGGCTGACGGCGGCCTTCGCGCCGGAGCTCGGAAGCCTCGGCCGGGAGGGCGCGGCTTTTCTCGGCGGCGCGGCGGCTGCGGCGCTGGTGCTCGCGCTCGGCTGGCGGCGCAAGCTCGATCCGGTGACGGTGGTGCTGTGCGGCATGGTGGTGGCCATGGTGGCGAGCTCGCTCACCGCGGCGCTGATCCTCGCCCGCGGCGACTACCTGTTCGCGCTGCTGATCTGGGGCGGCGGAGCCCTGACCCAGGAGGGCTGGCGGCCGAGCGTCGCGATCGGCGTGGTCCTGCTGCTCGGCGCGCTGGCCTCCGCCGCGCTCGCCCGGCCGCTCGCCGTGCTGGTGGCGGGCGAGGCGAGCGCCCGCAGTCTCGGCGCCCCCGCCCCCGCGATCCGGATCGCGGCGCTCGGCGTGGGGGTGCTGCTCGCCACGACCGTCGCGGCCGAGATCGGCCTGATCGCCTTCGTGGGGCTGGCCGCGCCAACCCTCGCCCGCCTCGGCGGCGCCCGCGGCGCGCGTCAGGTGCTTGCCGCCGCGCCGGCCATCGGCGCCGTTCTGCTGTGGCTGGCGGACGGGCTGGCGCGGCAGATCGGCTCCGGCGAGGCGATCCCGACCGGAGCCGCCACCGCCGTCATCGGCGCGCCGCTGCTGCTGTGGCTGCTGCCGCGCCTGCGCCTCGCCGACCGGCCCGCGGCTGCGAAGCCGTCGCCGCGGCGGAACACGGCCCGCGTCCTCGCCGTGATGGCCGGCGTGGCCCTCGCGGCGCTGGCCGCGGGGCTGATGGTCGGCCGGGACCCGAGCGGCTGGACCCTCGTCAGCGGCGCCGCCTTCACCGAGCTGCTGCCGTTCCGCGCCCCGCGAACGCTCGCGGCGGCCTCCGCCGGGGCCATGCTCGCCGCCGCCGGCGTGATCCTGCAGCGTCTCACCGGAAACCCGCTCGCGGGGCCCGAGGTGCTCGGCGTCGGCGCGGGCGCGGGCGTCGGGCTCGCCGTGGTCTATCTCACCGGCGCAGGGGTCTCGCTCAGCCTCCAGACAGCGGGCTCCGCGCTCGGCGCGCTCGCCGCGCTCGTGATCCTGCTTGGCGTCTCAGGCCGGACGCTGGGGCCGGAACGCATGCTGCTCGCCGGCGCGGGCATCTCGGCGCTGTGCCTCGCGGGACTGAACGCGGTGATCGCCACGGGCTCGCTCTCCGCCTTCGCGCTGCTCGCCTGGATGTCCGGCGCGACCGACGCGGTCGGCCCGCGGGAGGCGATGGCGGCCTGCGCCGCCGCTGTGGCGCTGATCGCCCCGCTTGGCCTGACGCTGCGCTGGCTGGAGACGCTGCAGCTCGGCGCCGTCACCGCCCGCGCGCTCGGGCTGCGGGTGCGTGCGGCGAGCGCGGCGCTCGCGGGCCTCGCCTCGCTCCTCACAGCCGCCGCCGCCCTGATCGCGGGCCCCTTGAGCTTCGTCGGCCTGGTGGCGCCGCACCTCGCCCACGCCTCGGGCCTGACCCGCGCCGGCCCGCACCTCGCCGGCGCGGTTCTCGTCGGCGCCGCGCTGACCGCCATCGCCGACCTGCTGGCCCGCACGCTGATCGCGCCCTACCAGCTTCCGCTCGGCCTGTTCGCCTCGCTGCTCGGCGGCGTCTACCTCATGGTCCTCCTGCGGCGGCGGTGACGGGACGGGGATCCGCCGCCGGCCTCGCGGAGGATCAGTGCGCCTGCGCAGGCTTCGCCTTGCTGAAGCGGCGCACCAGCGGCGCCAGCGCGTAGCCCACCACGGGAATGGTCGCCGCACCGAGGATCAGTCCCAGCAGGCCGGAGCCCACCGCCGTCACCAGCCATTCCACCGCGCCGCCGATGGCGGGCGCGAGACGCCCGGCCGCCACCGCCGCGTCGTGGATGACATGCGCCGGCGCGGTCACGCCGTAGACCTCGAGCCCGTGCGCGATGATGCCGCCGCCGACCCAGAGCATGGCGGCGGTGCCGAGGATCGCGAGCCCCTTCAGGAACACCGGCATGCCGACCACGAGGCCCCGGCCGATCGCCCGGCCGAGACCACCGGCGCGCTCGCTCTTGGCCAGCGCGAGGCCCACGTCGTCCGCCTTCACGATCAGCGCCACGGCGCCGTAGACGCCGGCGGTGATGGCGACGCCGACGCCGATCAGGATCGCCGCCTGCATCCAGAAGTTCGCCTCGGGCACCACCGACAGCGTGATCGCCATGATCTCGGCGGAGAGGATGAAGTCGGTCTTGACGGCGCTCGCCACGCGCTGGTCCTCCAGCGCCTGCGGGTCCTGAGGCGCGCCGAGCGCCTGCTCGTGGTCGTGGGCCTTGTGCGGCGCGATGGCCTCATAGACCTTCTCGGCGCCCTCGTAGCAGAGGTAGAGGCCGCCCAGCATCAGCAGCGGATTGATCGCCCAGGGCGCGAAGGCGCTCAGCGCCAGCGCGATCGGCGTCAGGATCAGGATCTTGTTCTTCAGCGAGCCCCGCGCGATGCGCCACACGATGGGCAGTTCGCGCGACGCCGCGAAGCCGACGAGATAGCGCGGCGTCACCGCGGCGTCATCGATCACCACGCCCGCGGCCTTGGCGCCCGCCTTCGCGGCCTGTCCGGCCACATCGTCCAGAGAGGCGGCGGCCACCTTGGCGATGGCCGCCACGTCGTCCAGAAGCGCGATCAGCCCGATGCTCATGTGGTGGTCCCCCGTGCGCCGACGCCTTCGGCGATGGCCCCGTTATAGGGCGTCGGCGCGCGAAAGGAGACCGCCGGGACGTCAGGCCGCGGCCGCGGTCTCAGGCCTGGCCATGGCGAGCGCCTTCTCCCGCACGATGGCCGCGCGGTTCACCCACCCCCTGCCGAACGTCTTCCAATCGCTCAACCCGCGGTAGTGGGCGAGCTTGGCGGCATGGAAGGCTTCGATGAGCTTGTCGGGCGGAGCGGCTCCAACGGCGGCCAGCGTCGCCGGCCCGACCGAGCCGTCCGCCTCGGCGCCCGCCGCCTTCTGCAGCAGCCGTGCGGAGGCCGCGGGCCCGGCGTTGACGGCGAAGTCGAACGCCATCAGGTCCACGCCCGCAGGCAGGTCGTCGCAGCGCATCCGGTTCCAGTACAGCGCGCGGTAGATCTCCTTCGCCTGATCGGGCTTGAGCGCCTTGAGGTCCGCCACGCTGGCTCCGGCGGCGCCGCGCCATTCGGACAGCGTTCTGAGCGTGATCCCGAGGTTGGTCGGGCCGCCATTGTCCTCCGGGTGATCCGCGAAACCGCCCTCGCGATCGAGGACGAGGCTGACGCAGGCGTCGAAGCGGCTCGCCTTCGGCGCTCCGGCCAACGCCGCGGCGGCCGCGGGCGGCCGCGGCGACGCGGCGGCCGCCGCCACCACCTCCTTCACGAGCTCCTGGCTGGCGGCGACCGCCTGCGTGGCCTGCTTGGTCTGCTCGATCCGCTCCTGCGAGACCGCTTCGTCCTTGTTGCGGGAGCCCTGCGACGACCCCAGCCAAAAGCTCACCACCGTGGAGAAGGCCGCGATCAGCGCGCCGATGACCAGATTGATGATCTGATAGACGTCGCTGCTCTTGTCGATGCCGAGATATTTTCCAGCGCCGAGCAGCAGGAACAGCGTCACGAAAAACCCGATCGTGACGACATAGGAAATGTAGACGGGCGCTTTGGCGGCAGGCCCTCCGATCTGCGCGTACTGAACCATCTTCCCGCGCGCGTCCGCCACGTCCTTCAGTTGCGCTTCCAGCCGGTCGTTGGCCTCCTTGCGCAACGCCGCGTCCTTCGCATCCGCCGCGGCGCGCTCCGCAGCCTCGCGCTCATGGCGCGCCTGCTCCTGCTCGTTCGCGATCTCCGCGAGCCGGATCCGCAGCGTGGCGGCGAGCTGCGGATCCGCCTCGACCCGCGCCTTCGCGACCTCCGCCTCCGACGCGCCGGTCGTGTCGGCGACGGCGCGCGCCACCTCGCCCGCGGCGGCGCCGGCCGGATCGCCCGCGATGGTGCGCGCGATCGCCGGCAGCAGCGATGTGGCGAGCGCGATCAGCGGGTTGGCCGCGACCACGCTGCGCAGCGCCTGCCCGCCCACGTCGAGGGCGAACTCCAGCAGATTGACGCCGAGCTTCTTCGCCGTGATCTGGCCCACCTCGCCGTCCGTGACGACGCCCGCCGCCTGCTGGAACAGGGCGACGGCGTCCATGGTCTTCATCCCGAACACGCCGTCGATGGGGTCCTTGTAGAATCCCTTGTCGCGCAGCGCGGTCTGGATGCGCTTGACCACCTCCGCCCGCATGTTCGGCGCGTTCACCGCATAGATGACGGAAGGACCTGCGACCGGCGGGACCTCGGCCGGCGTTTCATAGTCGATCCACGGCACCAGCACGCCCGTGTCCCAGCGGCGCCCCGCGACGCTCCCCCGGGCGACGCCATGCTTGAGGTCCATGGCCTCGATGGTTCCGCCCTGTCCGTCGCTCAGGGCGATGTGGCCCATCTTGCCCGCCGCCGGCGGGTAGCGCAGCAGAAAGGCGCCTTTGGTCGCGGCCGCCTGCTCGACGGAAATGCGCTTGCCGCGCCGGGCGACGTCGTCGCGCCACGCGCCGGTGTAGGCGTTGGCGACGGCCGGAGCGACGGCGTTGTCGAGACAGCCGTAAAGCTGTCCGCTTTCCTGGAACACCAGCCAGGACGCGAACTCCGCGCAGTCCCACGGACCGCCGTAATCGGCGGCGTCCTTCGGAACGTCCACATTCTTGTACGCCTGCCCGAGATGCTTGCCCGCCCGATTCAGCAGCCCCGCGCCCGTGCCCATGCGCCCCTCCCCTCGTGTGGTGACAAGGGACGGTCGATTTGCAACTGCTAGTTGTCAATACGCATTCATACTACTCTTCAAGGCGCGCCTGCCCGTCAGCGCTCCCTACCCCGCCGCTTGGGAGCGCCGCGCCGACGAACGTTTCTCTGGACGTCATCAAATATAATTATTAGATTTCATTTATTATCTTATGTTGCTTATGGGCATCATACTTTTCCAATATTCCTTGCAAGCCTCAGGGAGAATTGCCGGACGCGCCGATGCCGGCCTAAAAATGGTCAACACGAGTCAAACTCGTGGCGGCATATGTCGGGGGAAACGCTTATGAGTCTTGGGATTGCGCGCGCCGCGTTGTTTGGCGTGTCTGGGCTGGCGATCGCTTTGGCGACAAACGCCTACGCGCAGGATGGCGCGACCGCGCTGCCCGAAATCGACGTCATCGGCACCACGCCGCTCGGCGGCGACGGGCTGGATCGGGATAAGTTCCCGGCCAACATCTCCACCATCTCCGGCGACCAGCTGCGCGCCTCTCATGAGCCGACCGTCCAGCGCGGCGTCGCCAACTCCACGCCCAGCGTCCACCTCACCGACGTCACCGGCAACCCGTTCAACCAGGACCTGTTCTTCCGCGGCTTCCAGTCGTCGCAGCAGAACGGCGCGCCCCAGGGCCTCGCCGTCTACCAGAACGGCGTGCGCATCAACGAGGCTTTCGGCGACACCGTCAATTACGAGCTGATCCCGAGCGTCGCCATCGACCGCGTCGACATCTGGACCAACAACCCGGTGTTCGGCCTGAACGCGCTGGGCGGAGCGCTCAGCTTCCAGACCAAGAGCGGCTTCACCTTCGACGGCGTCGAGATCGAGGGCCAGGTCGGCTCCTTCGGCCGCTACGAGGGCAGCGCCCAGTGGGGCAAGCAGGTCGGCAACTGGGCCGGCTATCTGGCGATCGAGGGCGCCAAGGACGGCGGCTGGCGCGACTTCTCGGACTCGAACTACAAGCGCGCCTTCGGCGACATCGGCTATCGCAACGAGAACGCCGAGATCCACCTCAACTTCTCCTACGCCGACTCCAAGCTCGGCGTGGTGGGCCCGACCCCGGTCGAGCTGCTGGATGAGCGCCGCCGCAACGTCTACACCGGCGACCAGATCAACGAAAACCAGATGGGCATGCTCAACCTGCAGGGCAAGTTCCAGGTCACCGACGCCTGGTCGCTGCAGGCCAACGCCTATTACCGCCGCTACACCTCCGATCGCGTGGACGGCAACGACACCGACATCCGCGCCTGCGAGGACGATCCCACCAAGCTGTGCCTCGAGGCGGACGACTTCGGCGCCGAGGAGGGCGATCCCCGCCTGATCGTGCGCGACCGCCGCACCGGCCTGCCCGTGATCAATCCCGGCTTCCCCGCGGACGAGGACGACTTCGTCGCCGGCAACACGCCGGGTTCGATCGAGCGCTCGGCCATCCGCACCACCAGCCTCGGCGGCACCCTGCAGGCCACCAACGACAGCGAGATCTTCGGCAGGAAGAACCACTTCGTCATCGGCGGCGCCTACGACTTCGGCAAGACCGATTTCCGGGGCTGGAGCGAGACCTGCTTCATGCCGAACAGTCTGCAATGCATCGGGACCGGCGACTTCTACTACACCACCATTCCGGGCGGCATTCTGCCGGTCGATCTGACCGCCAAGAACCACTATGTGGGCCTCTATGCGGTCAACACGCTCGACCTGACCGAGCAGCTCTCCGCCACCGTCGGCGCGCGCTGGAACTACGCCCGGCTCATCGTCAACGACAAGAGCCCGTACTCCCCCCAGGACGAGGACGGAAACCGGTTCGGCCCGAACCTGGACGGCAAGCACACCTTCCAGCGCTTCAACCCCATGGCCGGCCTGACCTACAAGTTCACGCCCGCCATCACCGGCTACGCCTCCTATTCGGAGTCGAACCGCGCGCCGACCGCGCTGGAGATCGGCTGCTCCAACCCCGACATCCCCTGCCCGCTGGAATCCACGCTGGTGTCCGATCCCCCGCTGGATCAGGTCGTCACCCGCACCGGCGAAGTGGGCCTGCGCGGCAAGATGGACCTCGCCGGCGGCGCGCTCACCTGGAGCGCCGGCCTCTATCAGGCCAACAACAAGGACGACATCCTCAACATTCCGAGCGTGATCACCGGCCGCGGCTATTTCGCCAACGTCGGCAAGACCCGCCGTCAGGGCGTGGAGCTTGCCGCCCAGTTCGTCACCGAGACCTGGGCCGTCTACGCCAACTACGCCTATGTGGACGCCACCTTCCGCAAGGCCATCAATCTCGCCTCCCCCAACAATCCGGCCTCCGCGGGCTATGGCGAGGACGACGACGACGATGGCGATGATGATGATCGTCGCGCTTCGGCGGCGGCCGCCGCCGCGCTGGCTGACGGCGAAATCCATGTGAAGAAGGGCGACCGGCTGACCGGCATCCCGGACCACCAGTTCAAGTTCGGCGCCGCCTACCGCGTCACCCCGAAATGGACGGTCGGCATGGACGCGACCGTGATGAGCGGCCAGTACTATCTCGGCGACGAGAGCAACCAGAACCGGAAGCTCGCCGGCTACGCGGTGTTCAACGTGAACACGTCCTACCAGGTCACCGAGGCGCTGCGCGTGTTCGGCGGCGTGAAGAACCTGTTCAACAAGAAGTACGCCACCAACGCCACCTTCTTCGAGACCGACGACATCAGCTTCCTCGAGCTGTCCGACCCGCGCACCATCACGCCCGCGCGCCCGCTCTCGCTCTATGTGGGCCTGAACCTGAAGTTCGGCGCCGACGCCGCTCCGGTGCTCGCCACCAAATACTGACCCGCCCCGCGCCACAGGCGGCGCGATCGAAGGCCGGCCTCCTCGCGGGGCCGGCCTTTTGCGTTCGAGCGCCTCGCCGGCGCCCGGCGCCGCCTCGCCCGATCGCGGCGCGAACGGTCGTCGCGCATGCGCCGCGTAGGTGTTTCCCCCCATTTGACGCAAGGCGCGCATATCCCACTTCATGCAACCCGTATCGGGCGCTCACATCGGGGAAACGGGCGTTATGGGAAGCAGCTTCAAGGTCGCCGTCGGCCACCGTGCAGGACGTGTCCCCGACCTCGCGTGGCGCGTTCTTCGACGGTCGAAAGCTGGCCGTCCTGGAAACGTTTTTCGGCACGCCGTTTGACGCGCTCAACGGCCCCAACCCCATCGCCCAAGCGGCTGAGCCGCTGGAGAACGCATGGACTGGTCTGCTTGAGGGGTTCCTGGCCCGTCTGCTCTACGCCGGCGCCATGGGCGACGCCCTCGCCGGCTCCTCCGCCTATTCCAAGGCGCACGATAGGTTCATCTCGCTCGGCGGACTGGACGAAGTGGCGGCGGCGCTGACCGCAGCCGCCCCGACCGCGCAAGGCGGAGCGGCGGTCGCGCAATACTGGGCCGGCGCGACGCCGGTGCTGCGGCAGATCGCGCGGGACGCGGGCTTCGATCTGGCGTCGGACGAGTACCGCGCCGTCGAGGACGGCGCGCTTGCGACCGCCGGTCTCGCGGGCTTCGGCGATCTCCTGTCGGCAGGCGTCGTGCGGGTGGCCTCACCGCCGGCCCCGATCGCCGAGGACGGGGTCTATGCGGGCGGCGCGGGCCGCGACACGGTCTATCTCGCGGGCGACCGGCAGGCGGTCTATGGAGAAGGCGGCGACGACCGGCTGATCGTGCTGGCGTCGTCTTCGGGTTCGGGGGACGTCATCCGGCTGGACGGCGGCGCCGGAAACGACACGCTGCTCGGCGGTCGGGGCGCGGACAGGCTCGACGGCGGGACCGGCGCGGACACGCTCTACGGCGGGACCGGCGCGGACACGCTCTACGGCGGGACCGGCGCGGACACGCTCTACGGCGGCTCCGGCGACGACACCTATGTGATCGACGCCGCGGGCGACCGCATCGTCGAATCCCGCGGCGGCGGCGTGGACACGATCCGGTCGGCGATCACGATCGACCTGTCCCGCTTCGCCCATGTGGAGAACGCGATCCTGACCGGCGCAGCGGCGGCTTCGCTGAAGGGCAACGCGCTGGAAGGCAACGACGCCGCCAACCGGATCGAAGGCGGCGACGGCGACAACCGCATCTACGGCAGCAACGCCGTGAACACGCTGTCCGGCCTCGAAGGCGATGACGAGCTGTACGGAGAAAGCGGACGAGACGCCCTGTTCGGCGGCGCCGGCGATGACCTGCTGGATGGCGGCTCGGGTCGGGACACGATGATCGGCGGCGCCGGCGATGACGTCTATGTGGTCGACGACGCCGGCGACCGGGTGACGGAAGTGGCCAAACAGGGTGCGGACGAGGTCCAGTCCTCCATCAGCTACCGCCTCAGCGTGTCGATCGAGCGCCTGACGCTGAGGGGCTCGGACGACATCGACGGGCTCGGCAACACGCTCGCCAACGTCATTCAGGGCAACAGCGGCGCGAACGTGCTGGACGGCGGCGCCGGGGCCGACATTCTCATCGGCGACGATGGCGACGACGTCTATCTTGTCGACAACGTCGGCGACGTGGTGATCGAAGCCCCGGACGCCGGGCTGGACGAGGTGCGCTCCACCCTCTCCTACGAACTCGGCGTCGGCGTCGAGAACCTGCGGCTGCAGGGCACGAAGGCGCTGGCCGGAACCGGCAACGAGCTCGACAACGCCATCTTCGGCAACGCCGGCGCCAACCGGTTGACCGGCGGCCTGGGGTCGGACGCGCTCACCGGCGCAGGCGGCGCGGATGTCTTCATCTGGCACGATCTCGCCGAGTTCGGCGGCTGGGACGGCGACGAGATCGCCGACTTCAACCGCGTCCAGAAGGACAAGATCGACATCAGCGGCCTCGACGCCATCGCGGGAACCACGCGCAACGACGCCTTCAGCTTCATCGCGCAGACCGCCTTCACCAAGGCCGGGCAGATCCGCTTCGAATCCCTCGGCGACGGGCTGCGCGTCGAACTGAACGTGGATTCCGACCTGTCCGCCGACGCGTCCTTCATCCTGCGGGGCGCGACGACGCTGGCGGGGGCCGACTTCCTGCTCTGACCGCTCCAGATCGACCCCCGCGGCGCGGCGCTCGAGCCGTTCCGCGGGGCCGATCACAGCCGGCGGTGCATCACCAGCGCGTCCACCACGCCAAGCCGCGGGTGCTCGAAGGCGTCCGGCAGCACGCCGACGGTCTCGAAGCCGAAGGCGCGCCACAGCCGCACCGCGCGCTCATTCGTGCTGACGACGAAATTGAACTGCATGGCGCGAAAGCCGCGCCCCCCGGCCCGCTCCAGCGAATGGGCGCACATGGCGCGCGCCACGCCGCGCCCCGCCGCTTCCACTGCGGTCATGTAGCCGCAATTCGCCACATGCGACCCGCCGCCGCCCTGGTTGGCCTTGAGGTAATAGACGCCGAGCGTCCGCCCCTCTTGGTCCTCGGCGAGCCAGGTCTCGCGATCGGCGGCGAGCCACAGCGCCAGCGCATCGGCTTTGGAGATGTCGCGCGGCAGGGCGTAGGTTTCGCCAGCGCGCAAGGCCGGGCGGATCACGTCCCAGACGGCGTCGCCATCATCGAGGCCAGCGCGCCGCAGCGCGAGCGCGACGTCGCCGTCCATCATGATCGGGAGGCTCAGCGGCCGCCGCGGGCGACGCGCTCGATCTCCTGCCGCACCAGCCGCTCCACCAGCGAGGGGAGATTGTCGTCCAGCCAGCTCTTCAGCAGCGGACGCAGCATCTCCTTCACCAGATCGTCGAGGGTGCGCCCGTTGTTGGACAGGATGGTGTTGGCGAGCGAGCCGAAAGCGGCGCTCACCGCCTGATCGGTCGCCTGCGACAGCAGCCGGTCCTGCGCCGTGGACAGCGGCGGCGCCGGGGCGACGGGCTGGGGCGCGGGTTCGGCGGCCATGTCGTCGGTCAGCTCGAACACGTCGACGTCGTGGTCGAGCTCGATGCGTGCGCCCGCGCGGGCCGGCTCCGCCGGACGGCGCAGCTCGGACTTTTCCGGCTCGGGCGCCGCGGGCTCGTCGAACGACGCCAGCATGGCGTCGATGTCGTCCTGCCCCAAGGACGCCTTGGGCTCCAGCTTCTCCGCAGGCTTCACGGCTGTCGTCTCCCTGGCGCCGGCGCTCGGTTCGTCGTCGGAGATGATGCGCCGGATGGAGGCGAGAATTTCCTCCATCGTCGGCTCATGCGCCCTCGCGGTGTTGGTCATTGTGTCTCCGCTCGCCGTCGGGAACGCCGGCGCGGCCGGTTACGAATCGCCGCCGGACGCCGTTCCCGCCCGCCGCGAAGTATCGCGCCGTCGCGCCCCCGCCGACAAGCGGAGCGCGCGGGCCGCCCACAGATGCGTCAGCGGCCGTCCGGCGTGCGCAGGCCGATCCACTTGTCGCGCACCTGATCGTAATGGACGTTCGGATCGTAGCGGACGACCTTGAGGCCGAGCCGGTCGGCGGAGAGCCAGCCCACCGCGGACAGCAGCGCGTAGGACGCCACCACCCGGTCGCGCTGGGCGACGATCAGGGTCTGGCGCGCGTTCAGCAGGAACTGCTGCTGGTTCAGCACGTCGAGCGTGGTGCGCTGGCCGACCTTGGCCTCCTCGCGCACGCCGTTCAGAGCGGTCTGCGACGCCTCGATCTGGGCCTGCGCCGCTGTGATCTGCGCGGTCGCGCCCTGCACCTGACCCCAGGCGGACACCACCGCCTGCCGCACCTGGTCCCGCGCCACGTCGGCCTCGAGCCGGCGCTGGCCCGCGGTCTCCTTGGCCTGGCGGGCCTGCGAATAGACCGAGCCGCCCTCGTAGATCGGAATGGTCAGCCGGCCGACCACCGAGCCCGCGGTCACGTTCTTGTACGAGCTCTCGTCGTAGCGGCGCTGGAACGACGCCTCCAGATTGAGCGAAGGCAGAAGCTGCCCTTCCACCACCCGGATCTGCAGCGTGGCGGCGTCCACGCCGTGGAAGGCGGCCCGGATCGCCGGATGCTGCGCCTGGCTGAGGCCGATCGCCTGGGGCAGCGACTTCGGCAGCAGCTTGTCCACCGAGCGGGCGGTGCGGGGGCGGGAGATGTCCTCGCCCACGATCTGACGGTAGGTGGCGCGGCTGGTGTTGAGCTGGGATTCGGCGGCGCTCACCTCGGAGCGGGCGCCCTGCAGCGCGGCCTCCGCCTGGGCGGTGTCGGTGCGGGTCACCTCGCCCACCTGGAAGCGCTCGCGCGCGGCGCGCAGCTCCTCCTCCAGCACCTGAACGTTGTTCCGGCGCACATCGAGGATGGCGTAGTCCCGCAGCACGTCCATATAGGCCTGCGCCGCGTCGAACAGCACGTTCTGCTCGGCGTTCCGCAGCGTCTCCCGGGCGCCGAGAATGTTCGACTCGGCGGAGCGGACCGAATTCCGGGTCTGGAAGCCGTTGAACAGGTTCTGCTCCACGGCGACGCCGGCGCCGCGGGGCTTCGTGGTCTCGGTCTGGGTGAAGGTGGTCGTGCCGCCGAGACCCGTCGAGGTCTCGCCCTTGATGCGCGAGCGTTGCAGGCCGACGTCCGCGGTGGCGGAGATGATGGGCCGGTAGCCCGACAGCGCCTGCGGCACCTGCTCGTCCACGGCGCGCACCTGCGCCCGCTGGGCGTTCAGCGTGGGGTTCGAGCCGTAGGCGCGCGACAGTGCGCTTTCCAGCGTCTGGGCCGCCGCCCCGCCCGCGCCCGCCACAGAGAGAGCGGCGCCAAGGGCCACGGCGGACAGGCTCAGCGCTAGGCGCCTGCGGCGAGAGGCTTCGCTCGTCGACATGATACTCACCGGATTTCGAATGCCACCGCCGGATGTTTCCGTTTCGGCCTGCATGACGCGTCCCGGCGACACCTTAACGGCTTACCCATGACGGGACAGCCGCCGCCTCACCCTTTGTCCACAAATGGCGAACAGGTGGCGCAATGGCGCCACAGCCGTGGTCAGAGCGCGAACGCCTCCACCGGCCCGAAGCCGGGCAGGGTCGGGGCCGCGGCGTCGAACGCGGCGACGCCGGTCAGTTCGCCGCCGGCCACGCGGAACGCCGTGGCCTTGGTGGGACGGACACGCCCCGCGGGGGCGACGATGCGGCCTTCGGGCGCGAGCTGGGCCGCGAGCGCGCCGAGCCCGTCGAACACGGCGCCGTCGCAGAAGATGAGGTCGTAAGGCCCTTCCGCCGGCGCGCCGGCGGCGAGCGGCCCCTCCACCACGCGCACGCCGTCGACGCCCGCAAGCGCCGCCCGCGCGGCGCCGGCCAGCGCCGGCTCCTCCAGCGCGACCACCGAGCCGGCGAGGCGCGCGAAAATCGCCGCCGAATAGCCGAGCCCCGCGCCCACCACCAGCACGCGCTCGCCGTCCTTCGGGTCGGCGAGCTGCACCAGCTTGGCGAGAATCATCGGCTCCACCATGGCCCGGCCGCCGCCGAGCGGCGTGCGCACGTCGAGATAGGCCAGCTCCCGGCGCCCGGCGGGCACGAAACGCTCACGCTCCACGGTGAGAAAGGCGGCGAGCACACGACGATCGGTCACGTCGGCCACGCGAATCTGGCCATCGACCATGCCGGTGCGCAGGCGCTCGAACTCCGTCATTTCCGTCATCCTCACGTCGCAGACGGCGTGGCGCGCCGCCGCGCTCTGTTCTGCGCCACCGCCGCCCCGCTGGCAAGAACTGGAACCATTCGCGAGTTGCGGCGCGCTTAGGCCCGCGCTATGGAGTGCGCGCCGTTCCGCGAAGCCGTTCGGGCGCTCTGCCGCCCGCTCTTCGCTAAAGCCCGAGGCCACGTGGCGGAATGGTTACGCAGAGGACTGCAAATCCTTGTATCCCGGTTCGATTCCGGGCGTGGCCTCCAAACGTTTTCAATAACTTAGCGCCAAATTCGAAAGAACGATCCGGGAACGTGAGACTTTTAAAAAATCTCACGTGAGACTTCCCCTTCGCGGCGACGTCCGCCGCTTGTGCGCCGGCCGCCCGCAGAGGCGCTCGAGCGCCCGCATAAGGGGCGCGAGGAAGCCGCGGAAGGCGTAGACTTGGGCGCGACGCTAGGCGCGGCGGAGCTGCGTCACCTCGCGCCGCCGCGCGACGTGCTTCTCTGGCCGTCGTCCCGCTCCATCCGCAACGTCATAGCCTGAAAGGCCGAGGTCAGCTCGTCGAGCTTGCCCACCAGCTTGTCCATGCAGTCTCTCGCGACCGAGACAACAAAATTTGAGGTTGAGCATCCGAGCCTGCTGCGGCCCCTCGGGATTCCAGGCCCAGCGCCCTTGGCGATCGTATGAGAGTCTTTTCCGGCTTTGCCATTCGTTGCGCTTGCCCGCCGACAGGCGACCACCTTAAAGTACATCCTGAGCAGGAAATACAACCTTGGAGACTTTGGATTGCGAAAGGAAATGAGCGGGGGCGCGCCAGATGAATTGCTCCAAACATTAGATGATCATGGAGAGTTACACCACGCTGCCCAGCAACTTATTCGAACACTAGAAATTACCGCCGGATGCCGCTTTTGCGCAGCCGCCCGCCTTGACCGATTAGACAAGCGACTCACTCTATTTACTACAGGTTTTTCAGTATTTGTAATAATACTAACGATTACACCCTATTTTATATCAATAGATAAATTTCAGTTAAATTTATTAAATTTATTTACAATTATCCTATCCCTATGCGTTATTTCTACATCTTTAATTCAATATTCAGGACATTATACGGTAAAATCTGAGCAATTTCACCGCAGCGGGCTTGAGATAAACGAAATAAAACGAGAATTAATGATCCTTTTTGCCACAAATAGCCAGATCAATCTGATTGCTTTTTCCGAAAAATACAACAATATACTTCAAAAATTTAGCATAAATCACGAGGAAATAGATTATGATATTTACTTTATAAACCATAAAGAAAAATTTCCATGGGCAAAATCAGAGGAAATTGATAGAATTAGCCGTAAGATATTAAAATATCGCCGCAAAGCATACTTTCTCACCATAATTCCCATTCTTATGGCGCTGTATTTTATGATTATGATAATTGTATCTGCATTTTTAAAGTCATGAAAATCTAAGTAGATTTATTCTGCGACAGGCAGAAAGATATGAATATTCGCGGTACAGCCCGGCTGACAAGTCCTATTCCCAAGTCACATCTTGTGCGCTTTATTGCGACTTCCACCGCCCTCGCACGGACTTCAACAAAAAAAAGCCCGCCTCGGCGGAGCCGGGCGGGCTGGTCGCCGCGAGCCCGTGTCCAGCGATCCCGAAGCGATGAGCAGACGCTAGCCGCTCCGCCCCTCACACGCACGTCACGAAGCCGCGGGGTGATTGTGACCGGTCCAATTCCAGACTGTGATCCCAGCTGAACCGCCGCCGTTAACGTTCCGTCAACCAAGACCGGATTGGGTTCTGAGCGACCGACAACACGAATGTGGAGCGCGGCGATGACGACGATCAGCGTGGGCGAGATCATGGAGATCGCGGCAGGAGAGGCCGCGGCCTACGCCGCCGAAGGCGGCCCGGACCTGGACGAGCGCGTGACGGCGCTGGCGGAGCGGCTGGAGGGCCTGATCGATTCCCCGACCGTGAACGCGGCGCGCTACCTCGCCGCGCTGATCGAGCGGCTCGACGCGGCGACCATCGCGCTGGCCGCCCCCGACGAGGCCAAGCGCGGCCAGCCAAGCGAGGCGGAGCTTCACAGCCAGCGGCTGTTCTTCGCAGCCCTCGGCGACCACTTCCGCCGGCGTCTCGCCCCCACCTGAGGCCTGCTCTCGTCATCCCCGCGCGGCACGCGCGGGGATCCACGATCTTTAGCGGAGCGAAGTCTTAAGCGTCGAAGTCGTGGATGCCGGGGCAAGCTCGGGCATGACGCCCAAATCGAGCTCTCGATCCTATTTCAGCGCCCGGCGGAGCGCACGGTCTCCGCGTCCGGCCAGCAGGTGGGGGGCAGCCCCCCCGCCTCCTGCCAGCGGCCGATGGCGACGCGGGTGCGGAAGCCCACCAGACCGTCCGGCTTGCCCACGTCGTAGCCGCGCTTCTGCAGCCGAAGCTGCATGGCGGCCACGTCCGCCCGGTCGAAGCCCTTGGCCGCCGCATGCCACCCGGCGCGGAGCGGGCCGCCCTGGCCGTAGCGGTCGGCGAGATGCGCCACGAACAGGGCGTAGAGGTCGGACTCGTTGTACTGCTTGATGGCGTAGAAGTTCTCGGAGACGATGAACATCGGGCCCGCCCGGCCCGCCGGCGCCAGCAGGAACGTCTTGCGCCCCGCCTCCCCCGGCAGCTCGTCGCCATCGACGCGACGCACGCCGAGCCGGCGCCACTCGCCGAGCGTCAGGCCCTGGTCCGGCCCCTCCAGCGTGCAGGAGACGGCCGCCGGCACGCTGGCCTCCACGCCCCAGGGCCGCCCCTTGGCCCAGCCGTGGACCTGCATGTAGTGGGCGATGGAGCCGATGGAGTCCGCGTTGGACCGCCAGATGTCGCGCCGGCCGTCGCCGTCCAGATCGACGGCGTTCTCCAGGAATTTGGACGGCAGGAACTGGGGCTGGCCCATGGCGCCGGCCCAGGAGCTTTTCATCTCCGCGCGGGTCAGATGGTCGCCGTCGAGGATCTTGAGCGCGGCGATCAGCTCCGGGAAGAAGCGCTCCTTGCGCGCGCCCATGAAGCTCTGGGTGGCGAGGTTGCGGATGGCGTCGCCCCGGATCGGGACCGATCCGTAGCGGGACTCCCGCGCCCAGATGGCGGCCACGATCTCCTTCGGCACGCCATAGCGTCGTTCGGCCTCGGCGAAGGCGCGGGCGTCCGCCGCGAGGCGCTTGCGCCCCTCCGGGATCAGCCCGGCGAAATTCGCCTCCGCCACATAGCGCGCGGGGTCGGAGAACTCCGGCTGGCGCTGCGGGCCCTGATGCTTCGGCGCGCCGGGGGGCGCGAGGTCCGGCAGCGACCAGTCCAGCGTCACCCCGGCGAAGGCCTCGCTGACGGCGCGCTCGCTCACGCCCGCCTTGCGCGCGGCGGGAAGGACGGCGCTCGTCAGCCAGCCCTGGAACGAGGCTTCCACCGCGGGCCGTTTGGCGGCCGGAAACTCTTGCGCCGTGGTGGGGGAAGCGAAAGTGAGAAGCCCGAGGAAGGCGGCCGCCACATTTGTGAGAGACCGCGTGGCTGGAATCGAAGACTTTGCCGAAAAGCCGTCATGCCCGGCGAACGCCGGGCATCCACGACTTTCCGCGGGACGAAAGCTGGAACGCTCAAGTCGTGGATGCCCGAGACAAGCTCGGGCATGACGCAGGAGCCGGTGGCTCAGACCGACCTTCAGAACAGGAAGTAGCGCTGGGCCATGGGCAGCACGTCGGCCGGCTCGCATGTGAGAAGCTCCCCGTCGGCGCGCACGTCGTAGGTTTCGGGATCGACCTCGATCACCGGCGTGGCGTCGTTCAGAATCATGCTCGCCTTGGATATCCCGCCGCGGGTGTTGGAGACAGCCACGAGTTCGCGCGTCAGGCCGAGCCTGCCCTTCAGCCCGTCGTCCAGCGCCGCCTTGCTGACGAAGGTGACGGAGGAGTTCAGCAGCGAGCGCCCGAGCGCGCCGAACATGGGCCGGTAATGCACCGGCTGCGGCGTGGGGATGGAGGCGTTGGGGTCGCCCATGGGCGCCATGACGATGACGCCCATCTTCAGCACCAGATCGGGCTTCACCATGAAGAAGCCCGGCGACCACAGCACGAGATCGGCCAGCTTGCCCTCCGCCACCGAGCCCACATGGGACGAAATTCCGTGGGCGACGGCCGGGTTGATGGTGACCTTGGCCACATAGCGGCGCACGCGCAGATTGTCGTTGTCGCCGCTCTCTTCCTTCAGCCGGCCGCGCTGCAGCTTCATCTTGTGCGCGGTCTGGAAGGTGCGGATGCCCACCTCGCCCACCCGGCCCATGGCCTGGCTGTCCGACGAGATGATGGAGAGCGCGCCCATGTCGTGCAGGATGTCCTCGGCCGCGATGGTCTCCTTGCGGATGCGGCTCTCGGCGAAGGCCACGTCCTCGGCGATGGAGGCGTCGAGGTGGTGGCACACCATGAGCATGTCCAGATGCTCGTCCAGCGTGTTCACCGTGTAGGGGCGCGTCGGGTTGGTGGAGGACGGGATGACGTTCTTCAGCCCCGCCACCTTGATGATGTCCGGCGCGTGGCCGCCGCCGGCCCCCTCCGTGTGGAAGGCGTGGATGGTGCGGCCCCGGAACGCGCCGACCGTGTCCTCCACGAAGCCGCTCTCGTTCAGCGTGTCGGTGTGGATCATCACCTGCACGTCGAGCGCGTCCGCGACGGTCAGGCAGCAGTCGATGGCGGCGGGCGTGGTGCCCCAGTCCTCGTGCAGCTTCAGGGCCGCCGCGCCGCCGAGGATCTGCTCCTCCAGCGCCCTGGGCAGCGAGGCGTTGCCCTTGCCCGCGAACAGCAGGTTGATCGGCAGCCCTTCCGAGGCCTCGATCATGCGCGCCAGATGCCACGGCCCCGGCGTGCAGGTGGTGGCGGCGGTGCCCGTGGCCGGCCCGGTTCCCCCGCCGATCATGGTGGTGACGCCGGAGCACAGCGCGTCGTCCACCTGCTGCGGGCAGATGAAATGGATGTGGGCGTCGATCAGGCCCGCGGTGAGGATCTTGCCCTCGCCCGCGATCACTTCCGTGCCGGGTCCGACCACGATGTCCACGCCCGGCTGCACGTCCGGGTTGCCGGCCTTGCCGATCTTCAGGATGCGCCCGTCCTTCAGGCCCACATCCGCCTTCACGATCCCCGAATGGTCGATGATCAGCGCGTTGGTGATCACGGTGTCGACCGCCCCCTCCGCCCGGCTCGCCTGGGACTGGCCCATGCCGTCGCGGATCACCTTGCCGCCGCCGAACTTCACCTCCTCGCCATAGATGGTGAAGTCCTTCTCCACCTCCACGATCAGATCGGTGTCGGCGAGCCGCAGGCGGTCGCCCACGGTCGGGCCGAACATGTCGGCGTAAGTGGCGCGGGAGATCCTGGCGGGCATGGGGCGTGAGGTCTCCGGAGGGTCAGGCGGTTAGAAGAGTGAAGCCGTCGCCGAGCGCGGCCTGCCGATCGAAGGTGTAGGTGGTGGAGCAGCCGGCAGAGCCGTTCATCAACGCGATCAGATTGTCGGCCACGTCGCCGCCCTCCTCCTTCGTGCGGTGAGCGGCGTCGCGCATCAGGTTCTTGTGGCTGCAGACGATGGCCGGATGTTCGGTCAGCTTGCGCAAGATGACCACAAGCCGATCCTCATCGAACCGGTAGGCCCGCTTCAGGGTCCACAGCGTCTCAAGCACGACGATGAGATTCACGTAAATCGGCTCGGCCGCCCGATCGACGAAGCGCGCGGCGGCTCTCGACTGCGCCTCGTCGTCAGAGGCGAAAATCCGAACGAGGATGTTGGTGTCGACGCCGATCATTCGGCGGCGTGGCCGTGCGTGTCCGCCGGGTCCTCGGAGCGGATGCGCTCATCGTCCTCGGTTAGCCCGTCGACGATGGCGTCATCCATCTCCCGAATCGAAAGCGGGGGCGTGCGCTTCTCGAACAATTTGCTCCATCCCCACGCCGTCTCCGTAATGGCGTGAAAATGCACCTGTCCGTCATACGAAAGAAAAAACTCGACGTGAGAGCCCGGCTCTATCCTCAGTCGAGATTTCAGCTCGTCCGGAAGAACGACGGAGCCGTCAGGCTGAACTTCCGCTCTGAACGTAGGCATGTCCTTCAGCTTTCGTTCTGTCAGGCCGACTTTCGGAAGACTATCACAATCCGCCCATCACGTCGCCGCGGAAGCCGAACACCTTCCGCTCGCCGGCGAAGGGGACCAGCGTCACCTCCCGGCTCTGTCCGGGCTCGAACCGCACCGCCGTGCCGGCGGGGATGTCGAGCCGCAGGCCGCGGGCGGCCGCGCGGTCGAAGGCGAGCGCCGCGTTGGTCTCGGCGAAATGGTAGTGGCTGCCCACCTGCACCGGCCGGTCGCCGGTGTTGGCCACCTCCAGCGTCACCGCGCGCGCGCCGGCGTTGAGCTCGATGTCGCCGTCGGCGGGGAAGATCTCTCCGGGAATCATGCGGGGGCTCCTCAGCGGATCGGCTGGTGCACGGTGACGAGCTTGGTGCCGTCCGGGAAGGTGGCCTCCACCTGCACGTCATGGATCATCTCGGGCACGCCCTCCATCACCTGCTCGCGGGTCAGCACCTTCGCGCCGGCGGCCATGAGGTCGGACACGGAGCGGCCGTCGCGGGCGCCCTCCACCACGAAATCCGCGATCAGCGCCACCGCTTCGGGGTGGTTCAGCTTCACGCCGCGCTCCAGCCGCCGCCGGGCCACGACCGCGGCCATGCTGATCAGCAGCTTGTCCTTCTCGCGGGGGGTGAGGTTCATCGCGGGATCATCCTTCGGACAGCTAGAACGCGAACAGGCGGGGCGGGCGGCGCCCGGAGAGGCTGGTGACGGCGCTCCCGAGCGCGCGCCGCAGCGCCAAGGCCGAGCGAGCCACGAAGCGCGCCGCGACGCAACCGTCGAAGGCGCTCGCGCCCCACTCCACCTCTGCGGGCGCCAGCGCCGCGCGTAACGGCCCGAGCCGGGCCTCGGCGTCCGGGGCGACCATGAGCAGGCTCGCGACCGCGACCGCGCCGTCGCCCACCGCCCTGGCGTCCAGCGTGGCGGCGACGGCGCCGTCCAGCTCCAGCGCGTCGGCGTAGACCAGCCGGCCGCCGACCCGCACCCGCCAGCGGTCGAACACGCGGCCCGTCTCCACCCGCTCGCCCCGCGCCGTGCGGCCGAACACCAGGCTTTCGCAGGCGATCAGGCTCGAGTCTTCGGCAAGCTCCGCGTCGAGGCCGCGCTCCAGCCGGGCGCCCTCGAACACGATGGTCTCCTGCGGCAGCCACAGCGCCCGCGCGCCGGCCGCCACCGTCAGCCGGGTCTCGATCCGGGCCGGGACGTGGTCGACGGCGCGATAGACCTTCTCCGCCGCCTGGCTGGTGACGACGGCCTCCGCGCCCTCACGCCAGTGGGCGGAGATCGCCAGCTCGTCGCCTCCGGCGACCCCGCCGCCGATGTTGGCGAGCGCGGCGCACAGCGGCTCGCCGGGTTCGGGGCGCGGAAACATCACCCTGAGCGAACCACCCTGCTCCAGATCGCTCACCCGCACGGCGCCGAAGCGCTCGGCGAAAGCCACATGGGCGCGTCCCCGCGCCCTTTGCCGCCGAGCAAGGTCTGGGGCGCTTGCCGTCACGTCGTCCGCTCCTAAATGCCGCGGCATGATGGCGTGCGGCGTAAGACTTTCGCAAGGGACTCAACGGGCGGCACCGGTGGTTTACGGAATGTTAACCAGCGTTAACCAAGCTGACGTTACTGACGTACCGTCTTTCGCGGAGGAGCCTGACATGCCGCCCGTCGCTCTCGCGCTTGAACCTCTGGCGACCGTCGCGATCGCGGCGTCGGTCGGCCAGACGCTGGACGCCATGCGCGCCCATCTCGCCACCAGCCATCCCGGCACAACCGCCGAAGCCCTGCGCCTGCTGCGGGACCGATTCCCCGCCGTGCCGCTGCGCCTGCGCATCCTCGCCTGCGAGGGCTGAGCGGGATCAGCCCGCCTTTGTCGCCGCGGCCCTGTCGCGGGCGATCAGCCGGCGCTGGTGCAGGATCGCGAAGGGGATGGTCGCGAGATAGGCCAGCGTGACCGTGGTCAGCACCAGCCACGGGTAGCTCACCAGCAGCGTCACGAGCAGCGCGGCGGCGATCAGCAGCGGCGCCACATAGGCCCGATGCACCCGCGCCCCGAGCTTCTTGCCGGACCAGGTGGGCAGCGGGCTCACCATCAGCAGCGCGACGCCGAGCACGTAGACCAGCACCAGCGGCAGCGCCACGGGCGTGCGCGGAAAGCCGAGGAACTCCAGATAGATCGGCAGCAGCGACAGGATCGCGCCCGCCGGCGCCGGCACGCCCACGAAGAACTGCCCGGCCCAGGCCGGCTTGTTGGGATCGTCCAGCGCCACGTTGAAGCGCGCGAGCCGGAGCGCCGCGGCGATGGCGAAGATCAGCCCGCCGATCCAGCCCACATGGCCGAGGCCGTTCAGGCCCCAGACGTAAAGGATCAGCGCCGGCACCACGCCGAAGCTGACGAAGTCGGCGAGGCTGTCCAGCTCCGCGCCGAAGCGGGAGGTGCCCTTCAGCAGCCGGGCGAGCCGCCCGTCCACGCCGTCGAGCGCGCCGGCCAGCACCACCAGGTAGACCGCGAGCTCCAGCCGGCCCTCGATCGCCATGCGCACGCCGGTGAGGCCGGCGCACAGCGCCAGCAGCGTCACCAGATTGGGCAGCAGCAGGCGCAGCGGCACGAATCGCAGCCGGGAGCGCCGGCCGGCGGCTTGAGGCTCGGGAGCGGGGCGGAACTCGTCCATCGGCTCAGGCCCTTGCGAAGCGGCGGGTCAGTTTTTCCGGAACGTCCGGGACGCGCCGGCGGCCACCAGATCGGCGATCACGGTTTCGCCAGCGACGGTGCGCTGCCCCACCGCCACGATCGGCTGCGCGCCCGCCGGCAGGTAGTGGTCCACCCGGCTGCCGAAGCGGATCAGGCCGAAGCGCTCGCCGGCGCCGATCTGATCCTGCTCGCGCACGAAGCAGACGATGCGGCGGGCGATCAGACCCGCGATCTGGATCACGCCCACGGGGCCGAACACGCTCTCGATCACGAGACCGTTGCGCTCGTTGTCGACGCTCGCCTTGTCCAGATCGGCGTTGAGGAACTTGCCGGGCGTGTAGGCGATCCGGGTGACGCGGCCCGCGATCGGCGCGCGGTTCACATGCACGTCGAACACGTTCATGAACACCGCGACCCGCGGCATGGGCGCGGAGCCGAGGCCGAGCTCCGGCGGCGGAACCGCGTGGCTGACGTCGCAGACCACGCCGTCGGCGCCGCTGACCACCAGCCCGTCCCGGAGCGGCGTCACGCGCTCGGGGTCGCGGAAGAACAGGGCGCACCAGATGGTCGCGCCCACGCCCAGCCAGCCGAGCGGCTGCCAGATGAAGAACAGCACCAGCGCGATGGCGGCGAAAATGGCGATGAACGGCCGCCCTTCCTTATGGATGGGCGGCACGACCTTGCGGATGGAGGCGGCGATGTCGTCGATCATGGTCGGCAGGTCTTACGCCATGCGCGCGCCCGAACCAAGCGAGCTTGCGACGGAACCGCGCATCACTCCGCCGCGGCGTAGGCGTCCTCGCCCGCGCGCGCCAGCGTCTCCCGCGCCCGCTCCGCCTCGCTCTGGCGCAGCCAGAGCCCGGCGTAGGCGCCGCCCTTGGCCAGAAGCTCCGCATGGGAGCCGCGCTCGACCACCCGGCCGGCCTCCAGCACCAGAATCTCGTCGGCGTCGACGATGGTGGACAGCCGGTGCGCGATCACCAGCGTGGTGCGCCCCTCCGCCACCCGGCCGAGCGCGTCCTGGATGTCCTTCTCGGTGGCGCTGTCGAGCGCCGAAGTGGCCTCGTCCAGAATCAGGATCGGCGGCCCCTTCAGGATGGTGCGGGCGATGGCGATGCGCTGCTTCTCGCCTCCGGAGAGCTTGAGGCCGCGTTCGCCGACCTCCGTGTCGTAGCCGTCCGGCAGGCTGCGGATGAAGCCGTCGATCTGGGCCAGCTCCGCCGCCCGCGCGACCTCGTCCTCGGTCGCGTCCCAGCGGCCGTAACGGATGTTGTAACGGATGGTCTCGTTGAACAGCACCGTGTCCTGCGGAACCATGCCGATGGCGGCGCGCAGCGAGGTCTGCGTCACGTCCCGGATGTCCTGCCCGTCGATGGTCACGCGGCCGGCGGACACGTCGTAAAACCGGAACAGCAACCGGGAGATGGTGGATTTTCCCGCACCGGTCGGCCCCACGATCGCGATCTTGCGGCCGGGCCTCACCTCGAAGCTGACGTTCTTCAGGATCGGCCGCTCGGGATCGTAGGCGAAATCCACGTTCTCGAAGCGGATGGCGCCGGCGGGAACCCGCAGGGGCTGCGCCCCCGGACGATCGGCGATCTCGGCGTCCTGCCTGAGCAGGTTGAACAGCGCCTCCAGATCGGTGACCGACTGTTTGATCTCCCGGTAGATGAAGCCCATGAAGTTCAGCGGCACGTAAAGCTGCACCAGCAGGGCGTTGATCAGCACGAAGTCGCCGACCGTGTTGCGGCCGGCGCGGATGTCGCCCACCGCCATCACCATGCACAGCGTCAGCCCCGTGGCGAATATCAGCGCCTGGCCCCCATTCAGCCAGGCGAGCGAGGTGTAGGCGCGGATGGAGGCGCCTTCGTAGCGGGCCATGGAGCGGTCGTAGCGCTCGGCCTCGCGCCGCTCCGCGCCGAAATACTTCACCGTCTCGTAGTTGAGCAGGCTGTCGATGGCCTTGGAGCTGGCGTCGTTGTCGTTGTCGTTCAGCTCCCGGCGGATGTTGAGCCGCCACTCGGTCACCGAATAGGTGAAGACGAGATAGGCCGCGACCATGACCGCCACCACCGCCATGTAGCGCCAGTCGAACTGCCGCAGCAGCACCAGCAGCACCAGCACGATCTCGATCAGCGTCGGCACGATGGTGAGCAGGCCGGTGCGCGTCAGCGTCTCGATCGCGGAGCGGCCGCGGTCGACCACGCGGCTCAACAGCCCGGTGCGGCGGGTGAGGTGGTAGCGCAGGCTGAGATTGTGGATGTGGCCGAACACCTGCAGCGCGAGCTTCCGCACCGCGTTCATCACCACCGGCGCGGCCACGCCGTCGCGCGCCTGCGCCAGCGCCACCATCATCACCCGGCCGAAGCCATAGGCGACCACCATGATCACGGGCGACGCCACCGCCACCGCCATCCAGGCGTCGGCGGTCGGCGCGCCCGCCGGCGCGGTCAGGGCGTCGGTGGCCCATTTGAAGCCGTAAGGCGCGAGCACGGTGACGACCTTGGTCGCCAGCAGCAGACCGAAGGCCAGGATCAGGCGACGCTTCAGGTCCGGCCGGTCCGCCGGCCAGAAAAACGGGCGTAGCGCCGCGAGCGCCCGGAACAGGGCGAAGCCCTCGGCGTCGAACGTCTTCTGTGCGGCGGCTTGCATCGGCGGGACGTCGGTCATGAGACCCGCCAGATAAGCAGCCGGAACACGAATGCGAGAGGCGCGGACGCCGCGCTCATCGCGCCGCGGCGTCGTCGGCCTCGCTGCGCGGCACCACCAGCACCTGGCCGGGATAGATCAGGTTCGGGTTGCGGATCTGCCCGTCATTGGCGGCGTAGATCACCGTGTAGCGCGTGCCGCGTCCGTAGGCCGAGCGCGAGATGCGCCACAGGCTGTCGCCGCGCTGAACTGTGGCGGTCTCGAGCGCGCCGACCACCGCGTCCGAGGACGGCGACGACGGCGCGGAACCGGCCGGCGCGGCGCTGTCGGGCGCGGCCGAGGGCTGGCTATCCGCGCGGGGGGCGGCGGCGGCTTGAGGCGCCGCCTGGGGCGCCTGCGCCGATGGCGCATAGGCGAAACGCGCCTCAGCCCGCGCCTCGACGCCGCCGTCGGCGCGCAATTGATCCGCGCGCACCACATAGTCGCCGGCGGCGAGGCCCTTCTCGACCCTGAGCGACCACGCTCCGTCGGCGCCTATGACGGCGCGGGCCACCGGCGCGTTGTTCAGGTAAAGCCTGAGCTGGGCGCCCTCAGGTCCTTGACCTTGCGCGAAAAACCGTCCGCCTTCCGCCTCGACCACGCCGATGGCGAGCCGCTTCATGGGCGCGGCGGGCTTCGGAGCGGGAGCCGGCGCCTCCGCGACCGCGGGGGCCGGAGGCTGCGCCGGGGCGGCGGGCGATCCGTCCGGCTTCTGCAGCACCTTGGACGGCGCCTCGGGATCGTTCAGCACCACCAGCACGTCCTTCGACGGCGGCTGCGGCACCACGACGGTGAGCGTCTGGCGGGACACGGTCTCGACGCCGGCCACGTCCCGGGTGCGAAGCCCGAGCTGGTGGTCACCCGGCGTCAACGGCTTCGGCGTCATGGCCCACTGGCCGCCGGCGTCCGCCTTGGCCTCGTCATGGGGACGGCCGTTGGCGAGCAGCGCCACGGCGCACTCGGGCGCGCAGCGCCCGGCCACCACGAGATCGCCCGAGGGCTCCACCCGCACCACGTCGAACGAGCCCTCGGCGGAGGCTTTGGGCTGCGTCGCAGGCGCGGCGCCGGGCTCGCGCGGCGCCTGCGGCGTGGAGGGCGCGGGATTGGCCGGGGGCGTGGAGGCGCGCGGCTCGACCGGCTGAGTCGAAGGGGCCGGCGCGGCGGCCGGGGGCGTGGCGGGCGCGGGCGGCTGCGGCGCAGGAGCCGTGGCTGGAGGGGGCGCGGCTGGAGCGGGCGCGGCGGCTGGGGCTTCGGGAGCCGGCGGCGTCTGCGGTTCGGGGGAAGGAGCCGGAGGCTGGGCCGGAGGCGCCGGAAGCGCGCCGTTCAGGCGATCCAGCGCCTGCCGCAGTTCGGGCTCGCAACCGTAAAGGCCGGCGGCCACCGCCGCCGCCACCGCGACCCCGACCACGAAACTCCGCTTGACCGCCTTGCTCATCACCTGAACGCCCACAATCGCCCGTCCCGAAGGCGAATGACGTCATCGTCATCCGCGCTCCATGCTTTTCTCCTACACTGTGGGCGTTCGCCGCGCATCTCCGATCGCTTTGATCGCCATTGGTCTTATCCGTGCCCGCCCTTCGTCTTGACCGCCGCCGCAGCGCGGCGCCAACTCATCGCATGACCCGAATCCGAACCGTCTGCGTCTATTGCGGCTCCAGTCCCGGAGCGGACCCCAGGCACATGGAGGACGCGGCGGCCCTGGGCCGGACGCTGGCGGAGGCCGGCATCGGCCTCGTCTATGGCGGCGGCAACATCGGGCTGATGGGCGCGGTGGCCCGCGCGACGCTTTCCGCCGGCGGCCACGTCACCGGCATCATCCCGCAGTTCCTTGTGGACCGGGAGGTGATGCTGGCCGACGTGCAGGAGCTGCTGGTCACCGAAGACATGCACGAGCGCAAGCGCCTGATGTTCGAGCGCTCCGACGCCTTCGTGGCCCTGCCCGGCGGCGTCGGCACGCTGGAGGAGCTGGTGGAGCAGATGACCTGGGCCCAGCTCGGCCGCCACGACAAGCCGATCCTGATCGCCGACTTCGGCGGCTTCTGGAGCCCGCTGATCGCCCTGCTGGACCATATGTCGTCGCAGGGCTTCATCCGTCCTGGCATGACGGTGCCTTACGTGGTGGCGACCGGGGTGGACGAGGTGATGCCGCTGCTGGAGAACGCCGCGCGGCTGATCGACGACCTGTCCGAACCCGACGAGATCGCCCTGCAACAGCTCTGAAGCCGGGCTTCAGAACGGCGTCGAACGGCGACTCGCGCGCCACAGCCGGGCGAGCCTGAGCCAGCGGAGACCATCGCCCGGCCCCCGCCGCGTCAGATCGGACGCGACCAGCGCCAGCGGCAGAAAGGCCGGCGCCGCAACGGGATCGAGCGCGGGGTAAGCCGCCCGCGCCGCGTTCAGATGCCGGAGCGCCAGCGCCCGAAGCGCGGCCACAAGCGCGGCCGGCGCCTCGTTGCGTTCGAGATCGCCCTGCCCCACGCCCTGCGCCGCCAGCAGCTCCACGGGCACGAGCCGCGCCACGCGCTGCGGCGCGCGGGACAGCTCCCGCGCGATCTGCGTCAGCCCCAGCGCCAGCCCGCCATGACCGGCCGCGTCCGCCCCGCCGGGATCGCGCCCCCGCGCGAGGATCAGCGACGACAGGCGCAGCAGCGCGGAGCGGGTGGCGCCGAGCCGGGCCTCCAGATCGCCCACCGTGGGCAGCGGATCGTCGTAGAGATCGTCGTTGCGGGCGTCGATCAGGTCCTGCAACGCCTGTCGCGGCAGCGCGCCGTAACGGATCGCGGCCTCAAGCGCCCGCATGACGGGATGGGCCGCGGCGTCGGCGCGGGCGGGGTCCGCCAGCGCATCGCGCCACCACTGGAAGCGCATCTCGCCCGGCAGCGGCTCGCGGGTCAGGTCCCGCACCCGCGACAGCTCGATGTCGAACGCCTGCAGCGCGTAGAGATGGGGCCGCGCCCCGGCGGGCGCGAACAGGCCGGCCGAGTAGGCGTCGAAGGCGGCGTCGCGCACCAGCGTCGCGACCGGGTCCGGCCCGCTCTCCGCCATCACGCCACCGCCAGCAAGGCGGCCGCGACGCGGCGGCGTTCGCCGACCAGGATGTTCCAGGTGCGGGCGGCGGCCCCGGTGGCCATGGGCTCGACGACAATCCCGCGCGCCTTCAGCGCGGTCCGGACGGCCGGCGGCAGCGGCGCGATATCGGCGCCTGCGCCGAACAGCAGGGTGTCGATGGCGTCCGCCTCCGCCAGCACGCGGGCGAAGGCGGCCTCATCCAGATCGCGGGCGCTCCCGTAGGGCCAGGCCCACATCCCGGACGGCAGGCACAGCAGCGAGCCGCGATGGGACAGGTCGGCGAAGCGGAACCCGCCGCCGCCATAGGCGTCGATCAGATGCGCGCCCGGCAGGTGCCGCCCGTCCTCCATGGCGCCCGAGCGCTCCCGGCCCGGCTCAGGCCCGCGCCTTGGCCGCGCGCGCCTGGGCCTCGGCCTTCTCGTCCGCCGCCGCCCGGCCCGAGGTCTTCAGGCCGAGATAGATCAGCATGGGCGAGGACACGAAGATCGCCGAATAGGTGCAGATCAGCACGCCGAACAGCATCACGTTGGCGAAGCCCTGGATCGCCTGCCCGCCGAACAGCACCAGCGCCAGCAGCGACAGGGCCGTGGTGGTGGCGGTCATCATGGTGCGCGACATGGTGGAGTTGATGGAGATGTCCAAAAGCTCCTCGGTGGGGATGTTCTTGTAGCGCCGCAGCAGCTCGCGGGTGCGGTCGAACACCACCACGGTCTCGTTCAGCGAATAGCCCACGATGGTGAGGATCGCCGCGATGGAGGTCATGTTGAACTCCTCGCGGGTGATGATGAAGAAGCCGACCGTGAGCACGATGTCGTGCAGCGTGCCGATGACGGCGCCGATGGCGAGCGTGAGCTCGAAGCGGAACCACAGGTAGACCAGCACGCAGACGATCGCGAGCACGATGCCGAGCGTGCCGGACTGCACCAGTTCGCCCGAGACGCGGGGGCCGACCGTCTCGACCCGGCGGACCTCGTAGTCGGCCTCGAAGGCGGCGCGGGCCTTGCTCACCAGCGCGCTCTGGGCCGGCTCGCCGCCCGGCTGCACCCGGAAGCGCACCGAGACCTGACCGCCGGAGCCGAACTCCTGCACCTCCACCTCGCCGGCGTCGAAGCCGTGCGCCTTATCGCGCACGGACGCCATGTCGGCGACGCCGTTCTTCGCCTGCAGCTCCATCAGCGTGCCGCCGGTGAAGTCGATGCCGAAGTTCAGGCCGATCGTCAGGAACAGGATGATGGTGGCGACCGAGATCGCCGCCGAGAACGGGAAGCTCAGCCAGCGCCAGCGGACGAAGCGGAACTTGCTGTCGTCGGGGAAGAGACGGATCAGACGCATCGGTGCGGGCTTTCGGTCAGAACGGCATCGTGGTCGGGCGCGTGCGCCGGTACCACAGCGCGATCATCATGCGGGTCATGGTCACGGCCGTGATCACGGTCGTGAGGATGCCCAGCAGGAAGACCACCGCGAAGCCGCGCACCGGACCGGAGCCCAGCGCGAACAGGATGAGGGCCGCGATGCCCATGGTGGAGTTCGAGTCCACGATGACGGCGAAGGCGTGCTTGAAGCCGGCCTCGATGGCCGAGACCATGCTGCGCCCGGCGCGGAACTCCTCGCGGATGCGCTCGTAGATCAGCACGTTGGAATCGACCGCCGTGCCGATGGTGAGCACGATGCCGGCGATGCCGGGCAGCGTCAGCGTGGCCCCGAGCAGCGACATCAGCGCGAAGATGAACACCACATGCACGGTGAGCGCGACGTTGGCGAAGAAGCCGAACACGCCATAGGTCGCGAACATGAAGATGACCACGAACACGGCGGCGACCCAGGTGGCGCGGGTGCCGGCCTCGATCGAGTCCTGGCCGAGGCCGGGGCCGACGACGCGCTCTTCGATCACATTCAGCGGGGCGGGCAGCGCGCCGGCGCGCAGCAGCACGGCGAGGTCGTTCGCGCTCTGGACGGTGAAGCTGCCGGAAATCTGGCCCTGCCCGTTTGGAATCACCTCACGAATTGTCGGAGCGGAGATCACCTTGTCGTCCAGCACGATGGCGAAACGCTTGCCGACGTTCTGACGCGTCACGTCCGCGAAGGCCTGGGCGCCGCGGTTGTTGAAGCGGAACGAGACCACCGGTTCGCGGGTGTTTTGCTCGAAACCCGGCTGAGCGTCGGTCAGTTCGTCGCCTGAAATGATGGCGCGGCGCTCGATCACAAGAGGGCGGCCGCCCTGCTCCGCAGAACCACCTTCGTACAGCAGCTCGGTACCGGCCGGCAGCGCGCCCTGCAGCGCCTGCTCTATCGGCGTGTCTTCAGAAACCAGCCGGAACTCGAGCTTGGCGGTCTGACCGAGGATGCGCTTGAGATGCTCTGGATCCCCGAGGCCCGGCACCTGCACCAGAATGCGGTTCGCGCCCTGGCGCTGGATCGAGGGCTCCACCGTGCCAAGCTGGTCCACGCGGCGGCGCACCACCTCAAGCGACTGGTCCACCGCCTGCCGGATGCGGGCCTGAACGCCGGCGTCGGTCATGGAGACGGTCGCCACGTTGGCGCCGCGCTGGCCGACCTCCAGATCGAGCTGGCCCGTAGCGCCGAACACGGTGTTGGTGATCGGCTGGGCGAGCGTCCGCAGCCGCTCCTGCGCCTTGGCCAGATCGGCGGCGTCGCGCACCGTCACGGAGACGGCGCGGCCGTCGAGCCGGATCTCGCTGGTGCCGATGCGGGCTTCCCGCATCTGCCGCCGCACGTCCTCCTGCAGCGCCACCGCGCGGGAGCGCGTCAGCGCCTCGCCGTCCACCTCCAGCAGGAGCTGGGAGCCGCCCTGCAGGTCGAGGCCCAGCACGATGGTGCGGGCCGGGAACCAGCTCGGATAGGCGTCGCGAACCGACTGGGGCAGCACGTTGGGCAGCGCGAACAGAACGCCGAGCGCGCAGAGCGCCAGCACCGCCGCGGTCTTCCAGAACGAGAAATGCAGCATGAGCCTTCCGGCCTTCTTGTTCGCGCGGCCGGGGCGGCCCGGCGCGCGCTTTACGCGCTCAGGAGTCGGCCTTGACCGGTTCGCCCTTGGCCCGAACCTCGGCGATCATGGCGCGCGACAGGCGGGCGCGGACGTTCGGCGACAGTTCGATCTCCACCTCGCCGTCGTCCACCACCTTGGTGACGCGGGCGATCAGGCCGCCGGAGGTGACCACGGTGTCGCCGCGGCGCACGCTCTTCACCATCTCCTGATGCGCCTTCACGCGCCGCTGCTGCGGCCGCAGGATCAGGAAGTACATGATCACGAAGATCAGCAGGAACGGCAGCAGCTGGATGAGGAAATCCGTTCCGCTCGGCGCCGCCGAGGCGGCCTGGGCGTAGGCGGGGGTGACGAACATCGTGAGCTCCGGTGGCGTGGGTCGCGCGCCTCGCTCGAACGAGCCGGCTTCAACCTGACGAACGTTAGGAGCCGGAGCGGACCCCGGCGAAAGCGCGCGGACTATAGCCACGCCCCTTGTGAAAGCAAATCACGGCTCGGAGCCTCGCCGGCCTCGCCTTTGGTTGAACGGACGCGGCCGGGGGAGCGGCCATGCCCAAGGCGTTGTGGACGCGTCCCCGCGCCGCCGCTAACCACGGAGGCGCCGGCCCCGCCCGGCCTCCGCGCCACCCGCGTTCGAGGCGATGTCCCGATGTCCGATCCGTTCTATTCCATGCCCGCCACCGACACCCGCGACGCCCTGCTGGCGCGCATCGCCGACGCGCTGGACCGGCTGGCGCCGCCGGCGCCGAAGGTCCCCGATTTCGAGGCGGCCGACGCCTTCGTCTGGAGCGCGGCCGAGAAGCGGCTGCAGCCCGTGCCCGAGGTGTCGCGGGTGGGAATCGAGCTGCTCAAGGGCGTGGACCGGGTGCGCGACCAGCTCCTCGACAACACGCTGCGCTTCGCCCGCGGCCGGCCGGCGAACAACGCCCTGCTGTGGGGCGCGCGCGGCATGGGCAAGAGCTCGCTGGTGAAGGCGGCGCACGCGAGCGTGGCGGAGACCGCCACGGCGGAGGGCCATCCCCGGCTGAAGCTGATCGAGATCCACCGCGAGGACATCGAATCGATGCCCCTGCTCATGGGCCTGCTGCGCGGCGCGCCCTACCGCTTCCTGCTGTTCTGCGACGACCTCTCCTTCGACGCCGAGGACACGTCCTACAAGTCGCTGAAGGCGGTGCTGGACGGCGGGGTGGAGGGGCGGCCCGCCAACGTGCTGCTCTACGCCACCTCGAACCGGCGGCACCTGCTGTCGCGCGACATGATCGAGAACGAGCGCTCCACGGCGATCAATCCCGGCGAGGCGGTGGAGGAAAAGGTGTCGCTGTCGGACCGCTTCGGCCTGTGGCTCGGCTTCCACCGCTGCAGCCAGGACGAGTACCTCGCCATGGTCGACGGCTACGTGGCCCATCTCGGCCTCAAGGTGGAGCCCGAGCAGTTGCGGCGGGAGGCGCTGGAGTGGGCGACCACCCGCGGCGCCCGCTCCGGCCGCGTGGCCTGGCAGTTCATCCAGGACCTCGCCGGCCGCGTCGAGGGCTGACGTCGCCGAAACGAAAAACCCGGCGCCGCGAGGGCGCCGGGTTTTTCTTTGGTCGTCTGGGCTGCGCGGATCAGATGCCGGCGAGATGGTCCATGGGGTCCACCGCCTGCGCGCCCTTGCGCACCTCGAAGTGCAGCTGCGGCGAGGACACGCTTCCGGTCGAGCCCGACTTGGCGATGATCTGGCCGCGGCGCACCGTGTCGCCGCGCTTCACGTTCAGCGCGCTGTTGTGGGCGTAGGCCGTGACCCAGCCGTTGGAATGGCGGATCAGCACCAGATTGCCGAAGTTCTTCAGCTGGTCGCCCGCATAGGCCACCACGCCGTCGTCGGAGGCCTTCACCTCGGTGCCTTCCGGCACCGCGAGGTTGATGCCGTCATTGGTGGAGCCGCTGGCCTTGGAGCCGAAGTTGGACACCACCCGGCCGCGCACCGGCCAGCGGAAGTTCGGACCGTTGGAGGCCGCGGGCGCCGGATCGACCTTGAGCGCCGCGGGCTTCGCCGCTTCCGCCGGCTCGGGCGCGCTGGTCGCCTTGCTGGGGGCGGCGGCGAACGCCGGCGCGCTGGGCGCGGCGACGCTGGGCTTCAGCGCCGGCGCGCCTGGCTTCTGCGCCAAGGCTTGAGCCGTCTGCATCGGCTTCGCGGCGGCGGGCTGACCTGCGGCCTGCGCGCCATGCCCCTGCGGACCCTGGACGAACTGCATGCGCGGCTGGCCCACAGCGCCGGTCGCGGCCGGAGCCTCGGCCGCCCTGGCCTGGGCCTGCGTGCGCTGGATCGCCGCCATCTGCTGGGCGCTGCGGCCCGGAATCACGAGCTTCTGGCCGATGCGCACCATGGTGTCCGGCGAGATGCCGTTCGCGGCCGCGAGATCGGTCCGGGTCGCGCCGTAGGTCCGGCCGATCGAGGACAGGGTCTCGCCCGGCTGCACCGTGTGCGATCCGCCCGCTGCGGCGGGCGCGGACATGGCCGGCGCCTGGGCGACCCGCGGCGCGGCGGCCTGCGGCGCCGGAAGGCTCGGCGCGGCGGCGGCGACGCGAGAGGGAGCGGTGGAGTAGACCGGGATCACCACCTGCGAGCCGGCGCCGACGCTGCTGGCGTTCGGCAGGTTGTTGGCCTGCAGGATGGCGGTCGCCGGCACGCCGTAGCGCTGCGACAGGGTCTGGACGGTCTCGCCGGGGGCGAGCGTCACGGTGGAGCCGCCTTCGGCCGTCCAGTTGGAGCTGGTGGCGACGCGCGCCGTCTGCGGGCGATGCACCGGCGGCAGGGAGCCGGTGGTCGCCGGCTCGGAGACCGCGGACGAGCGGTAGGGCTGCTGCTGGCCCTCGAAGCCGCGCATGGGCGCGGCCTGGGCCGGCGGCAGGGCGCCGAGCGGCGCGCGCTCGACGCGGGAGGTGGGCACGCGCTGGACCGCGCCGGTGTAGGCGGGCTCCGGCGCTCGACGCGCCCTGCTGGGCGCGGGCTCCGCGGAGGCGGAGTTGAACGGGTTGGAGAAGGGGCCTTCGCCGAAGCGGCCCGTATCCGAGCTGCACGCCGCGGCGCCGCCCGACAACAGAGCGACCACGGCGACCCGGGCGAGCATCTTGGCGCGGACGCAGGAAACCGAATTACGCATATTGGGCACTCGCACCGACAGAACCGACATGCCGACAGTAAACCGCCGTTGAGGTAAACGGACGGTTAGCCCTGCGCCGAAAATGCGTAGCGGATTATAAACCTTAAGGCTTTTCCTGGGTCGCCGGCCCTCCCTGGCCCCAGCGCCGTTCAGGACGGGGCTACGGCGCGCGGCTCGTGCAAGGGGCAGCCGTTGCGCGCGGCGCGGCGGCCGGCGGAGCTCTCGTAATTGGCGCGGCGCACCCGGTTGACCGATCCCAGCGGCCGGTGGGCCGCAAGCCCGCGCCACGGGCTGAAGGACAGACCGTCGTCCATGCGCGCGGACTTCTCCGGCGACCACCCCTGCTGCGGCTCCGCCCGGATGCGCGCCACCGCCACATAGGGGCTTTCGTCCTCCGGCCAGACGCTGGAGGCGTCCTCGATCGGCATGCGCTCGGAATCGGTGAGAAGCTGGACGCGCAGCTCCCACTCCCCGCCATGCGCGCCGAAGAAGGCGTTGATCTCGTCCCGATGGGCGTCCGGCCGGCCGGCCAGCGCCACCGAGGCGCCCTCCAGCGCCTTGAGATCGCTGGAGACGGGCGCGATCGAGAACTTTGCGACGTTCCGCCCGTAGAGAAACGGCGTCTGGCTGAAGAAGGTCTCGCCGAGGATCTGCGTCATGGGCTGGCCGCCGAGCGCGGTCACCGTGGCGCTCTCACCGCCGAAGGCCTCGATCGCGCCTTCCACCGCGCGCAGCACGCTGGACAGCGCCTTCTTGGCGGTCTCGGCGCGGTCCGTGGTCTTCGCGAGCAGCTTCAGGCTCTTCAGGAAGGCCGCCGCGTCCGGGGCGGCGAAGGCCGGGGCGTTGGCCATCACGAAATCCTGCGTCTCGACGCCGTCCGAACCCGGCAGCCGATCGCCCTCGACCCCGATCACCTTGAGCGCCAGACCGCGCGGCGCGGACACGCCGTCGTCCAGCACGTCGCCGGGATTGGTGGAGAAGCGCATCACCCCGGCGTAGCGGCCGGGCTTCGCGAACAGCCCCTGCGCGTAAGGCCCCGGCAGATCGCCGAGGATCTCCACCGTCACGTCCAGCAGGCCGTGGCTTTTCGCGTGAACGCTGCGCAGGCCGTGGCCCGAATTGGCGAAGGTGACGTCGCTGATCGAGCGCATGGTGGCGATCAGTTCGTCGCGCACCTGCTCCTCGTCAGCTTCCGGCCGTTCCATGTCGGGGTGAAACGCTTGGGGCGTCACGGGCATCGGTCTCTCCCTGGATCGTTTCCAAAGAGAACTGAGCCGGAGGCGTCGCGGTTCCGCCGGCTCCCTTGAAGGCAGAAGGAAGCCGCGCCCGCCACAAATGCGGCGACGCGCGGAAACCTTCGCGCAGGTTTCACGTTATGGAGATGCGCTTCCCATGGCGCGACCGATCACAAGGGAATTCCGAACATGACGTCTCGCCGTCTCGCGCCGCTCGTGCTGGTTCTCGCCGCCTGCGTCACCCTCGCCGCTTGCGCCAATACGGCGCGTGGCGTCGGCCGCGACACCAAGAACAACGTTCAGGCGACTGAAAAGGCCGTTCGCGGCTACTGACGCGGCGCCACAGCGACGCCGCGACGGACGCCGACCGCCCGCAGCAGGCGGAGGGCGACCTGCCAGAACCCCCTGTGGCTCCCCTTATGGTAGGGGGAGTCCGGGGGCAGCAGCGCGCAAAGGCGCGCGTGAGCTTTGCCCAGAGCGTGGTAGGGCAGCCGGGGCAGCAGGTGATGCAGCCCATGGTAGCGCAGCCCCACCGGCGCCCACAGCATCGGCAGGGTCGCAGGCGGCGGAACGTTGACGCTGTCGAGGAACTGCTCCGTCGGCGTCATCTCCTCGCCGTGGTCGTTCTCCCAGTGATGGGCGACCAGCGTGCGGAACTGGTTCACCACGGCCACCGCCGAACCCAGAGCCAGAGCTGTGAAGAACACGCGCGGCGACATGACGCCGGTCGCGGCCAGCGTCAGGAAGGTGAGCGCCCAGACCGAGCACAGCGTCTCGAGGAGGACGAACCTGCGGGCCTGCGGGCCGGTCGGCGCCTCCCGCCGGTACTCGGGATTGATGGCGAGCGCCGAGCAGCGCTCCACCACGAAGCGGCGCAGGGCCGGCGACAGCGCGGACAACGGCGCCAAGAGCGCGAAACGCAGCAGCAGCCCCACGGGCGCCAGCAGGGACACCAGCAGAAACAGCGCGATCTGGCCGAAGGAGCCGCTGGCGAGCGGCAGATATTCGGGATCGAGCGCGGTGCCATAGCGCGACTTGGCGTGATGCTGGTTGTGCACGCCCTCATACATCAGAGACGGGGTGAGGAACGGCACGCCGATCAGCGCGTCATAGCCGTTGCGGAAGCCCGGCACGTCCTGCGGACGCAGGTGACTGACCTCGTGGATGAAGCTCACGCCGCGATAGAGCGCCAGCGCCGCGACCACGAAGAACATGCTGGCGACGGGCGTCGACGGCGCCAGCACGGCCCCGGCGAAGGCGCCGTAGCCGGTGAGCGCGGTGACGATCAGGTCGGTCCAGTAGATCGCGGGCTTCGGCGTGGCGAGGTCGCCGCACAGCTTGTGCGCGGTCGCCACCAGATTCCGTTCGGGTGCTGACAAGGCTTGCAGGCTCACGCTGGCGCGCGCCGAACCGCCGACGCGCGTCAGGACCATAGCACCCCTTTTTCCGCTTCGCAGCGCAGGACCGCCATGCGGGACACGGCCTCAGCGCGGCGCCCCGGGCGGATAGGGCTCCGCCGGCTCGGTCGGCAGGCCGGCGGCGTCCCAGCCGTCCGTCCCGTCCGGATACCAGGCGACCGACGCATAGCCCCACGCCATGGCCCGCTTCGCGGCGTTCCATGACATCCAGCAGGCCTGACGGCAGTAGAACGCCAGCGGCTTCGCCGTGTCGCCGCCGGTGAGGCGCGTGAGGCTGTCGCGGAAGAACGCCTCCATTTCCGGCGCCAGCGCGCCGTAGCCCACGTTCAGCAGCCAGACGCTGCCCGGAAGGTGCCGGCGGGGCGCGTCCTTCCAGATCGTGCCGGCGGGCAGGTTCGGGGGCCGCACGGGACGCGGCATCACGTCCACGAACACCGCCATTCCGCTGCGCCACAGCGCCTCCGCGGCCGGGGTGTCGAGCACCCGCGCGCCGTGAAGCGTGGCGGGCGTCGGGCTGCGGTAGCCGTCCATGCGGTAGCCCGAAGGCTCCGGCGGAACCGGCCCCGTCACCGGCTCGTCCGCCCACGCGGACGCCGCGCCGCCGAGAGCGAACACCCCGGCGAGCGCCAGCGCTTGGGACGCCGTTCTACTCCGCCGCCGTGATGGGGCGATTCTGCTCGTCCAGCAGCGGCACATGAAAGTCCAGGAGGATCTTGTTGATCTCATTCTGGTTCTTGGCGATGAACTCGTTGAGCCGATGCTTCCAGTTGAGCTCGTTCGGCCGGATGCCCATGGTGATGCGATAGGTCAGCGGTGGGAAGCCCTGATCCTTCACCAGCGGCGTGACGGTGAAGGCGCCCTCGCCCGCCTTGTTCGCGAAATAGCCGGCGATCGGACCCCACAGGATTCCGCCGTCGATCTCGCCCGCGGCGATCGCCTTGAGCATGTCCTCGGCCGGCGACTCGTAACGCCGGTCCACCGTCAGGGCGTAGGGCCGGGCGAGGCCGATCAGGCCGTTGCGCGCCAGATAGGACGCGGGGGCGGTGCCGGCGACGACGCCGAGATGGGCCGTCTTCAGCCGCTCGTCCGAGAGCGAATCCACCCCGTCGAGCGGGCTTCCCTTCTTCACCACCAGCGTCCAGGCGGACTTGAAATACGGATTGGTGTTCAGCACCGGCTCGCCGGCGGCCACATAGCCCATCACCACGTCGCAGCGCTTCATGCCGAGCGTCATGCGGTAGAAGCCGGTCGCCTGCGGGAACCAGGTGTAATCCACCGGGACGCCCAGATCCTTGGCGAGCAGATCGGCGATCTTATTCTCGAAGCCGTCGCCCTTGTCGCTGGAAAGCGGCAGGTCGGCCGGATCGGCGCAGACGCGCAGGGTGGCGCGGCTCACCAGATCCGAGGTCTGGGCGGCGGCGGCGGTCATGCTGGCGAGAAGGGCCAGCGCCGCCAGTCCAAAGCCGCGCGAGACGCGGCGTCCGGTACGCGATGCGATCACGTCAATCCTCCTGGTCCGGGCGCTGAGGTCGGCGCTCCGGGCGCGGCGCTTCTCCGGCGCCGCCTTGGTTTTAAAAGCGCGAAGGGCCCGGCTGACGGACATCTCCATCGGCCGAGCCCTCCTCATTCGCATCCAATGCGGACCATCAGGCCCTCATCGGGATCAGTCGTTCGGCAGCGAGAACACCGTCAGCTGGCCGCCGAGCGCGGTGTACTGGGCGAGAGCGGCGTAACCGCCGACCGCGCCGAGACCTTCCGAGCCTTCCGACAGGCCGGCCGCGAGGCCGATGCCGGCCCAGCCGCCAACGCCCGAGAGAATGGCGATGTACTGCTTGCCCTTGTGCTCATAGGTGGTGACGTTGCCGATGATGCCGGACGGGGTCTTGAACTTGTAGAGCTCCTTGCCCGTCTTGGAGTCGACCGCCTTCAGGTAGCCTTCGAGCGTGCCGTAGAACACCACGTCGCCAGCGGTGGCGAGAGCGCCGGACCACACGGAGAACATCTCCTTGTTGGACCAGACGATCTTACCCTTCTTGTTGTCCCAGGCGATGAAGTTGCCCATGCCGCCATGGCTGTTGGGCGCCGGGTACATGGCGAGGGTCGCGCCGACGTAGGGCTGGCCGGCGGTGTAGGACACCTGGAACGGCTCGTAGTCCATGCAGACGTGGTTGGTCGGCACGTAGAACAGGTCCGTCTTCGGCGAGTAGGCCGCCGGCTGCTGGTCCTTGGTGCCGAGAGCGGCCGGGCAGATGCCCTGGCTGTTCACGTCTTCGCCGTTCTGCTCGGTGGAGTACTTGGCGACCACGAGCGGACGACCGTAGGTCTTGGACGACTTGTCCATGTCGACCTTGGTGGCCCAGTTCACGACCGGATCGTACTTCTCGGCCACCAGCAGTTCGCCCGTCTCGCGGTTCAGCGTGTAGCCGAAGCCGTTGCGGTCGAAGTGCGTCAGCAGAGGGGTCTTCTTGCCGTCGATCTCCTGATCCGTGAGGATCATCTCGTTGATGCCGTCGTAGTCCCACTCGTCGTGGGGGGTCATCTGGTAGACCCACTTGGCCACGCCGGTGTCGGCGTCACGCGCCCAGATGGTCATGGACCACTTGTTGTCGCCGGGACGCTGCTTGGGGTTCCAGGTGGAGGGGTTGCCCGAGCCGTAATAGACGAGGTTCAGCTTGGGATCGTAGGAGTACCAGCCCCAGGTGGAGCCGCCGCCGATCTTCCACTGGTCGCCTTCCCAGGTCTTCAGCGAGGAGTCCTTGCCGACCGGCTTGCCGTGCTCGGTGGTCTTCGCCGGATCGATCAGCATGTCCTCGTCCGGACCCATGGAGTAGCCGCGCCACGCCTTGGAGCCGTCCTTGAGGTTGTAGGCGGTCAAGGAGCCGCGCACGCCGAACTCGCCGCCCGAGATGCCGACGATCACCTTGTCCTTGACCGGCAGAACGGTCGCGGTGTTGGTCTCGCCCTTCTTCGGGTCGCCGTTCACGACCGACCACACCTTCTTGCCGGTCTTGGCGTCGAGCGCCACCAGCGTGGTGTCCGCCTGGTGCAGCAGGATCTTGCCGTCGGCGTAGGCGAGGCCGCGGTTCACGGTGTCGCAGCACATCACCGGGATGACGCTGGGATCCTGCTTCGGCTCGTACTTCCAGATGATGCGGCCGTTGTCGTTCAGGTCGAGCGCGAACACGTTGTTCGGGAACGGCGTGTGAACGTACATGATGTCGCCGATGATGAGCGGACCGCCCTCATGGCCGCGCAGCACGCCGGTCGAGAACGTCCAGGCCACCTGGAGCTTGTTCACGTTCTTGGCGTTGATCTGGTCGAGCTTGGAGTAACGGGTGTTGGCGTAGTCGCCCGTCTGGATGCCCCACTGCTTGGGGTCTTCGATCAGCTTGGTGACGCTGTCATTGGCGAGCACCGGCCAGGACACGGCCACCGTGCCCAGCAGTCCCGCCACGAGTGCGACTTTGCGCATTGCATTCTCCCTCATGAACGCAGTCCTCAGGTCGCCGCGCCTCTTCCGCGCAGCGTAATCTTTATTATTGGACCCGCGCCTTCTGCTCGTGTCACGGCCGATCGGGAACATGTTCCCACCTGCGTCGCCGGCTGCGTCGAACCCCGGCCTAGGCCTACGAACCGCCCCGACTCCGTTCCGTCGCAAGGCGTTGTAGCTGAAGACGGCCGGACCCTAGGACGCTTTGTCTAAGAGCGCAATAAGGACTTTAAGATATAAGCTGGTTATTATGATATTGCTGCGAATGCTAACTTATTATTTTGCATTGCAGCATAGTGTTTCAGCGCCACTCTTCCTCGGTGAACGCCGCGATGGCGTTGCGGGCGTTGAACTCGTCGAACAGCGCCCAGCCGTCCCGCTCCGACAGCCCGGCCTTTTCCGAGGCCTCCCGGAGCGACGCGCCTTTGGCCACCAGCGCCGCCACATCGGCCCGGAGCCTGTCGAAATAGCGCTGCTGCGGCTCCAGCGCCTGCGGCCAGGGCGCCGAAGCCGGTCCATGCCCCGGCACGACCCGCGCCACCGCCCTGCCCCGCGCCCGCGCCATCACCTTCACCCAGCCTTCCAGCGAACCGTCGATGGACGGCAGGTGGCCGATGAACAGCAGGTCGCCGAGGAACCAGGTGCCGGTCTTCGGATCGAACACCGTCAGGTCGTTGTCGGTGTGGGCGGTGGGCTCGGCTTCGAGCTCCAGTGGCCGGCCGCCGAGATCCAGCGTCAGCCGGTCGGGCGTGGTGGTGTCGGGCAGGATCACGTCGTCGCGGGTCGGGGCCAACTCCGGACCGAGATCGCGTTTCGCAGCGTCCACATAAGAAGCGGCGCGGGCCGCCAGCGCCCGCGGCAGCTTGGCGTGGCCGACGAAGCGGGGCTTCTCGTCCCGGAACGCGGCGTTGCCCAGCGTGTGGTCCGGATGCATGTGGGTGTTGATGACGTAGCGGACCGGAAGCTGGGTCCGCGCCCGCACCGCCGCCAGCAGACGCCGGCCCGCGAGCGGCGTGTTGCCGGTGTCGATCACCGCCACCGCCTCGTCGCCGACGATGAAGCCCATGTTGGAGATCGCGCCGTCGTTCGCGGGCGTGATGAGCTGGTAGGGCGCCTGATGCACGAACACGCCGGGCGCGATCTCCGTGACCGGCAGGGGCTCCACCGGCGTTTCGGCCAGAGCGGGCGCGCTCGGCGCGACGGCGGCCAGAAGGCCTGCGGCCGCGAGGACGCGCACGGCGACGCGCGGGAATCGGAACGGACGGGCCATCATCATCACCTCACGCGCAGGACCGGCGGACAAAGCGGCCGTCCACAGACCCTACTCCGCCCGTGACGCCGCGCCGCTCATGCCTTCGGTTGAGGCCCGCCGCCCCTTGGATTACGACGGCGCGGGGTTTAGGTCTCCCGAACCGGACCGCCGACGAAAGCCTTGTCGCCTGATGCTCAACCGTTCTCCGCGCCCCCTCGCCGTGGTCAAGCTCGGCGGCAGCCTGTTCGGCGCCCCGACGCTCGCCGCGCTGCTGGACGTCGCCGTCCGGCGCGGCGCGCTGGTGGTTCCGGGCGGCGGCCCGTTCGCGGACGCGGTGCGCGCGCTGCAGCCGACGCTCGGCTTCGACGACCGCGCGGCCCATGAGATGGCGATTCTCGCCATGGCGCAGGGCGCGGCGCTGATCCACCGACTTCGGCCGGACTTCGACCGGGTCGCGTCGATGGGCGAGATCGAACGCGCGCGCGACGCCGGCCGGGCCGCGCTGTGGCGCCCGGTCCCTCTGGCGCTCGAAGCCGACGTTCCCGCATCCTGGGACGTCACCTCCGACAGCCTCGCGCTGTGGCTCGCGCGGGCGGTCGGCGCGGCGCGGATCGTGTTCGTGAAATCGGCCCCTGCTCCGGCGACCTCGAACGTCGCCGACTGGGCCCGCGACGGCCTGATCGACAGTTACGCTTCCCGCCTCGCGGAAAGCTACGGCGGCGACATCCTCTGCGTCGGCGACGCTTCGCCCGAGGCGCTCGACGCCGCGCTCTCCTCCCCTGCGCGAGCTGCGGCATGAGCGGCGGCGAGGCGGAGAAGGTCGCGCTCGTCACCGGCTCGCTGGCGGAAGCGCGGCTCGAACGGCTGGCCGCCAGCCTCGCCAGCGAGGCGCTGCAGCCGCAGGTGGTGAACGTGGGCGTCAAGGTGGCGGCGCTGATGACCGCCGAGATTCTGGAGCGGCGGCTGAAGCTGCCCGAAGGCGTCGACCGCGCCGTGCTGCCCGGCCGGTTCCGGGGCGATCTGGAGCGGCTGTCCCGGTTCTTCGGCGTGCCGTTCGAGCGCGGGCCGGAGGAGCTTGCGGACCTGCCCACCTTCTTCGGACGCGGCGGGCTGGAGCCGGACCTGTCCCGCCACGACTGCCTGATCTTCGCCGAGATCGTGGACGCCACCATGCTGTCCCACGACGAGCTGATCGAGAAATCCCGCCGCCTGCGCGCCGACGGGGCGGACGTGATCGACCTCGGCTGCCTGCCGGACACGCCCTACCCCCACCTCGAAGACCACATCGGCGCCCTGATCGCCGACGGCGCCCGAGTGAGCGTGGATTCCGCCAACGCGGACGAACTCGCCCGCGCCAACCGCGCCGGCGCGAGCTACCTGCTCAGCCTGAGCGAAAAGACGCTCGCCATCGCCGACGAGGGCGACGCCACGCCGATTCTGGTGCCGGCCTCCCCCGCCGACATGGACTCGCTGCTGCGGGCCATGGACGCGCTGGAAGCCAGGGGCCGCGCCTATCTCGCCGACCCGATCCTCGATCCGATCCATTTCGGCTTCACCGACTCGGTGGTGCGCTACGCCGAGCTGCGCCGTCTGCGGCCCAACGCTCCGATCCTGATGGGCATCGGCAACGTCACCGAGCTGACCGACGCCGACACTACGGGAATCAACGCCATCCTGATGGGCATGATCTCGGAGCTGAACGTGCAGGCGGTGCTGGCGGTGCAGGTCAGCCCCCACTGCCGCACCGCCGTTCGGGAGTTCGACCGGGCGCGGCGGGAGTATTTCGCCGCGCGCGAGATCGGCTCGCTGCCGCAGGGCTTCGGCGGCGGGCTGATGGCGCTGCGCGACCGCCGTCCCGTCACCTCCACCGCCGCCGATCTGGACGAGCTCGCCCGCGACATCCGCGACCGCAACTACCGCATCGAGGTGTCGGAGAAGGGCGTCCACGTCTTCAACAAGGACGGCCACCACATCGGCGCCGACCCGTTCGACCTCTACCCGCACCTCGCGGTGGAGGGCGATCCCGGCCACGCCTTCTATCTCGGGGTGGAGATCGCCCGCGCCGAGATCGCGTTCCGGCTCGGCAAGCGCTACACCCAGGACGAGCCGCTGAAGTTCGGCGTGGCGGGCGAGACCGCCGAGAGCCTGGAGCAGGCCCACAAGCTGAGCTTCAAGAACGCGGGCTCCACCCTCGCCGAGAAGCGCGAGGAGCGCGCCAAACGCGCGCCCAAGACCGAACAGCCGACCGAGCCCGCGAGCGGCGGCGCCGAGGAGCCCACGTCGTGATCCGCGAGACCATCGTCACCACGCTGTCGCCCGAGGGCGTGCCCCATGTGGCGCCCATGGGGGCGACGCCGATCGAGGGCGGCTGGCTGCTGCAGCCGTTCCGCCCGTCGCGGACACTCGAGAACTTCCTCGCAACCCGCTGCGGCGTCGTGAACTTCACCGACGACGCCCGCGTCTTCGCCGGTTGCGTCAGCAAGCGAAAGCCCGAATGGCCGACCGTGCCGGCGGACGCCGTGGCCTCGGTGCGGCTGATGGAGGCGCTCGCCTGCGACGAGGTGGAGGTGACCCATGTGGACGACGACGGCCAGCGCCCGAAGCTGACCTGTCGGGTGGTCCGCCGCCAGTCGCTGAAGCCCTTCGGCGGGCTGAACCGGGCGGTCGCCGCGGTGCTGGAGGGCGCGGTGCTGGCGAGCCGGCTGCACATGCTGCCGCCGGAGAAGATCGACGCCGAATTCGCCTATCTCCAGATCGCCGTCGACAAGACCGCGGGCGAGGCCGAGCGCGAGGCTTGGGGCTGGATTCTGGACATGGTTCGGGCGCACCGCGAAACGGCGGCCACATGACCGGCTTCCTGGCGAGCGTCGCCACCCTCGACGAGATGGCGCTCGCCCGCACGGCCGGCGCCGACATCGTGGACCTGAAGAACCCGGCCGAGGGCGCGCTGGGCGCCTGGGCGCTCGACGATCTGCGCGATGCGGCGGCGCTCTGGCGCGGCTGGGGCGACGGCGCCCCCTCTCTCAGCGCCACCATCGGCGACCGGCCGATGATCCCCGACGCCGTTCGCGCCGCCGCCGAAGCCGTGGCGGAGACCGGCGCGCCGCTGGTGAAGCTCGGCGTGTTCCGGGACGGCGACGCCGGCGCCTGTTTCGAGGCGCTGCGGCCCTTGAGCCGGCGCGCGAAGCTGATCGCGGTGTTCTTCGCCGATCAGGGCGTGGACCCCGCGCTGGTGGAGCATGCGGCCCGGGCCGGCTTCCACGGCGCCATGATCGACACCGCCGACAAGACCGCCGGCGGCCTGCGCAGCCACATCCATACGCCGGCGCTCGGGCGATTCGTGCGCGAGGCGCGGGCGCTCGGGTTGCTCACCGGCCTCGCCGGCTCGCTCCGCCGGACGGATGTGGAGGAACTGGCGGCGCTCGGACCCGACTACCTCGGCTTCCGCGGCGCGCTGTGCGACGGCGGCCGGACCGGCGCGTTCAGCGTGGAGGCCGCCCGGAGCCTGCGCGCCGCGCTGGACGCCCAGCGCGCCGCCTGAGCGAGCGGCCCTCAGCGCAGCAGCATCACCACCAGCGGCGCGGCCAGCACGTTGAGCAGGCCGACCAGCACCATCACCAGACCGGCGATGGAGCCCTCCTCCCGGCCGAGTTCGTGGGCTTTGGCGGCGCCCGCGCCGTGGGCCGCCATGCCGAACAGCGCGCCGCGGGCGAGCGTGGAGCGGATCGGCAGCCGCGCCAGCATCAGGTCGCCCAGCGCCGCGCCCAGCACGCCGGTCATCACCACGAACAGCGCCGTCAGCTCCGGCGCGCCGCCGATGTCGCCGGACACCGTCATGGCGAAGGGCGTGCTCATGGAGCGCGGCAGCAGGCTGAGCCGCAGCTCGCCGTCGAGCCCGAGCACGGTGGCGAGCGCCCAGCCGGTGAGCACGGCGGTGGCGCTGCCCGCCGCCATGCCGGCGATCAGCACCGGCCAGTGCTTCCGGATCAGCGCGCGCTGCTCGTAGATCGGCGCGGCGAAGGCGACGGTCGCGGGCCCGAGCAGCATCACCAGCCAGCCCGCGCCGCCGATGTAGTCGCGGTAGCTCGCATGCAGCGCGAGCACGGCGATGACGATCAGCGCGGGCGTGACCGCGAGCGGCGACAGCCACCACAGCCGGAAGCGGCGGTAGAGCGCTTTGGCGGCGAGATAGAATCCGATCGTCGCGGCCGACCACAGCAGCCCATGGCCGAGCGCGGCTTCAAGCGACCCGCTCATGGCGCGACCTCAGCCGGAAGCACAGTTCGACGGTGAGCGCGGTGACGCCGATGACGGCCGCCGTGCCGGCGAGGATCACGACCAGGATCTTGAGGCCGAGCAGACCCACCAGCTCCCGATGCTCCACCACCGCCACCACCAGCGGCACGAAGAACAGCAGCAGGTCCGCCAGCAGCAGGTCGGCGCCGCGCTTCAGGCTGAACAGGCTGAGCCGGCCGCTCATGAGCAGCGCGAGCGCCAGCGCCAGCCCCACGACGCCCCCGGGAACCGGCAGCCCCGCGAGCCGCGTCACGCCCTCGCCCGCGAGCCAGAGGCATGCGATCAGCGCGAGCTGCGCCACGCGGCTGCCGTGGACGCGGCGGCGGAACGGGACGGCGATGCGGGCGGCGGTCGAAACGGCGGTCATGGCGAAATCTCCTGACCGGCACTTTACGACCAAGGTCCATATGCGCAAAATGACTTGTTTTCGTAAATCCTATTCCAATCAGGAATTTCGATGGATTTCCGCGTCCTTCGCGCTTTTGTGGAAGTGGTCCGCCAGGGCGGGTTCTCCAGCGCCGGCAAGGCCCTGTTCACCACCCAGTCGGCGGTGAGCAAGGCGGTGCGCCAGCTTGAGGACGAGGCGGGCGTGGCGCTGCTGGACCGGATCGGCCATCGGGTGGCGCTGACGGCGGCGGGCGAGATCGTCTATCGCCGGGCGCTCAAGCTGCTTGCGGACCGGGACGACCTGATCGCGGAGCTCGGCGAGGTGCGCGGGCTGAAGCGGGGCGAACTCAGGCTCGGCCTGCCGCCCATCGGCAGCAGCACGCTCTATGCGCCGCTGTTCGCCATCTATCGCCAGCGCTTCCCGGGCGTGGACGTGCGGCTGGTGGAGTATGGCAGCGACCGGCTGGAGGAGCTGTTGCGCGCGGGCGAGATCGAACTCGCCGGCTCGCTGCTGCCGGTGGCGGAGGATTTCGAGTGGCGGGCGGTGCGCCGGGAGCCGCTGTCGGCGCTGCTGCCCGCCGCGCATCCGCTGGCGGGCCGGCCATCGCTGCATCTCCTCGACCTGAAGGACACGCCCTTCGTGCTGTTCGAGCGCGGCTTCGCGCTGAACCGCATCCTGCTGGACGCCTGCCGGGCCAGCGGCTTCGAGCCGCAGGTCGCGGCCCGCAGCAGCCAGATCGACTTCATCGTGGAGCTGGCGGCTCTCGGACTGGGCGCCGCCTTCCTGCCGGAGTTCATGTTCGCCCAGCGCCCCCATCCGGGCGTGGCGCCGGTGCGGCTCGACGAGCCACGCGCCCGCTGGGACATGGCCATGGTGTGGCGGCGCGGGGCCTATCTGTCCCACGCCGCCCGCGCCTGGCTCGCCATCGTCGACGAGGCCCACGCGCAGGCGTGAGCCCCGGAGAACGGCCGCTCAGGCCGCCGGGACGACCAGCGCCTCGCCCTTGCCGCCGGCGTTGAGATCGCCCGCGAAGCGACGCACCTTGAACGCGCCGCCGAGGAAGGCGGCGAGGTCGGGCGAGCGGCGGGCCAGCACCCGCAGCATCACCAGATCATGCTCCAGCGCGTCGCCGAAGCCGGGCGCGAGCCCATCCGCGGAGCGCAGCAGCAGCGTGCCGCGCTTCATGCCGCGGCCGGCCTTGCCCTTGAGCGCGCCGCCCACGGCGAGCGTGCCCGCGATCAGGTCGGTGGCGGCGCCTTCCGCGGCGTCGCCCTTCACCACGATGACGCCGCCGCGCAGCCGCTCGGCCGCGCGCGGGCCGGCGGAGCCGCCGACCACCACCACGCCGCCGCTCATGCCACGGCGGGAGCCGTCGCGGGCTGCGCCGAGGCGCTCGCCCACGTCGCCTGCGATCTCGATGCGGCCGCCGGACAGCTCCGCCGCCGCATAGGCGCCGGCCGAGCCGGACACGGTGATGGAGCCGCCCGCAGCGGACTGGCCGAGGTGGTCGCCCACGTCGCCCTCGACCACGAGCTCGCCGGAGGACAGCCCGGCGCCCACGCGGTCAAGCAGGGCGGAGCCGCTCTTGAGGGTCAGCCGGTCGCCGACGGAGCCGCCGATCTCGAACAGTTCGGCCAGCGCCACGCCGCGGTCGCCATAGCCCACGGTCAGACCGGAGAGATCGACGCCCGGCAGCACGCCGGCCAGATCGACGCGCGTCTCGAACGCGCGGCGCGGGGTGAGAACGAAGCCGCTCACGCCATGATCTCCCGCAGCTTGAAGTGGAAGGGTCCGAGGTTGCCGCCGTAGTTGCCGGCGTCGATCGCCACCACGCCCTTGTCGCGGCCGAGCGCCACCAGCGCCTCGATGCCGGCGCGGGTGCAGGCGGAGACCGCCTCGAAGCTGACGCCGTCGATCACGATCTCCTGCACCGAGGCGACCTCCGGCGTCAGCTTGGTTTCCGTCTGGGCGCGCAGCGTCGGGCAGTAGGCGTTGTTCGACGAGGCGAACATGCCCTTGTACCTGGAGCCGACCTTGGAGCCCGAGCGGACGATGCCGCCGGGGAACGGCAGGATGCAGCCTTCGACCTTCTGCATCGCCTCGACGGCGACCTCGGCCGCGGCCAGCGTCTCGGCCCGCGAGGCGCCGAGGATCAGGATGTTGCCGCCGCCGACGCCGGAGACCGAGCCGGTGTCATGGTCGCAGACGAACTCGCCCTCCATCACCGGCACGCGCCAGATGCGGCGGCCGTCGACGTTCTTGGCGATCTGCCAGCCGTCGCCGAAGTAGCGCAGCGCCTTGCCGATGGAGACCTTGGCGCCGCCCTCCATGCCCGCGTAGCAGGCGGAGGTGGGCGAGGTCAGCACGCACTGGCCGATGCGGTTCGGCACCACGGTCTGCAGACCCTTGAGGTCCATGGTGAAGAACAGCACGGAAACGCCCGGACGCCCGTCGGGCGTCTCGCTCTCGGGGATCTCCCGCTCGACGCCGCCCTCGCAGCCGCAGCCGATGACGGAGGTGGCGAAGCCGGTCACGGTCTTCGCCGCGATCATGGCCCATTTGGCCGTGTCCGCCGTGATGATCAGCCGCGTGCCGACCATGGGAAAGGCTTCCGCGAACGAGTCGCGGATCTCGACTCCGTTGAGGATCATGCCGAGCGCTCCGTGGCGTGGATGACCGCGCCCTGTCCGTCGCGGATCTCGTCGTCCGCGATCTTGTAGGTTTTCGCCTTGAAGCCGAGGGTCTCGTCGAACCAGCGGTCGAGCCTGGCCTCGATGCCCTTGTCGTAGTCCGGCGCCACCTGGTGGGTGCGGCCGTAGGCGAGGCTGACGACCTCGCCGTCCTTCACGATCACCTGGCCGTTCTTGAGCACGTAGTCCGCGCGGGAGAACATCTCCTCGCGGTTGGCCTCGTCGCGATAGACCACCACGTCGCCGACCGCGCCGGCGCCGAGATGGCCGCGGTCCGTCAGGCCGAGGATCTTGGCCGGGGCGGCGCGGGTGACGATGGCGATCTCCTCAAGCGTGTATTCGCGCTTCAGCTCGCCGACCATGGAGTGCTTGCGCACCGCCTTCGGCAGCTTGGCGAACTGCTCGTCGCGGAAGTCCTTGTCCATCAGCAGCCGGATGAGGTGCGGATAGGTGGTGAAGGGCGCGCCGTTGGGATGGTCGGTGGTGAGGAAGATCCGCCAGGGGTCCTCCACCAGCAGGAACAGCTCCAGCCCGATCGCCCACTGCAGGGCGTTCACGAAGGACTTGTCCTTGTAGACGAACGGCACGATGCCGCAGGCGGCGTCCAGCTCCATGTCCATGCCGATCCAGCGCTTCGGCGAGGCGATGCCCCGGTTGCGGTGCTGGGACATGAAGTCGGCGGAGGCGGTGACGGTCTGCCCGAACATCACCTGCCCGACGTCGATCGAGATGTTCGGGTTCGTGTTGATCGCCTCGGCGATCTTGGCCGCGCCGGAGGAGAACTTCCGGTCGCCTTCCGTGCCGTAGGAATGGAACTGCACATGGGTCATGTGCAGCGGCAGCCCCTCGGTCGCCGCGATGGTGGCGAGCGTGGTGTCCTCGTTGCCGGGAACGCCGAGGTTGCAGCCGTGCAGGTGGATCGGATGGGCGAGGCCCAGCTCCTTCACCGCGCGCATCAGCGTGGTGAGAATGGCGCGCGGCGTGATCTCGTAATGCGGGTTGGCCTCGTCGAGGTCCATCTTCCGCTGGTTGAACTTGAAGGCGTTGATGCCGCCCGGATTGACGATCTTCACCGCCATGGCCTTGGTGGCCGCGAGCTGCCAGGCGACGTAGTCGTTCACCGCCTGCTGCCCGGCGCCGCTCGAGATCAGGTCGAGCAGGAAGTCGTCGTTGCCGAGCACCACGTAGCCGCCGGTGTCGAGGAAGGGGATGTCCTTCATCTCGGCGTGCATGTGGCGGGCGTTGGCGGCCACCATCGCCGGCTCGAACACCGCCGTGTAGCCCATCTCGGCGTAGCGGCAGCCGGTGGCGTGGGCCGTCATGGTGGAGACGCCGCCGCCGCAGCCGCAGAAGTCGCCCGCGGGCTCGCGGTTGGCGCGCTGCTCCTCGATCATCAGCAGGCGCGTGATGTTCGACTTGCCGCCGGCGATGTGGCTGTGGATGTCGATGGCGCCGGCCATCACGACGCCGCCCCTGGCGTCGATGGTCTCGGCCGCGCCCTGGAAGGCGCTCGCGGCGACCACGCGGCCGTCGTCGATCACGACGTCGCGGACCACGCCGGCCTCCCCGTTCGCGGGGTCCAGAACCTTGCCGTTGGTGATGCGTACGGCGCTCATGCGCGCGCCTCCGAAATCAGCGTCACGATCTCCGCCACGCTTTTCAGGCCGGCGTCGCGGTGGCGGCGCAGCGGCAGGCCGACCACCGAGTCCGCGCGGAACGCGAGACCCTGATGGTCGAGGCCAGGCTGGCCGACGGGGATGAACACGTCGGGCTCGCGCTCGAACGTGGTGTCGGGATGGGCGATGGCGATCACCGCGGCCCCGGAGGCCGGCGGACGCTCCGGCCGGAAGGCCGAGGTCCACACCACCAGATCGGCGGTCTTGACCGCGTTCTCGGTGGCGTAGGCCTTCTGGTCATGGTCCGAGACGCCGTCGCGGAAGCCGAGACGCAGCGGGAAGCCGTGGTTCCAGAGCGAGGCGTGGTAGGCGCCGGTCAGGTTGTCCTTGCCGGACAGCGGCAGGCCCGCGGCGCGGGTGGTGACGTTGAGCGTGTCGATCACCGACACGGCCCGTTCGATCACCAGATCGCCCTCGTCGTCCAGCGAGGCGGCGCTCCAGGCCAGCACGCCGTAGGACGCGGCCTTCAGCGCTGCGGCGAGCTCAACCAGCTCCGGCGCGGCCTTGGGAGGCGTCCCGTCGGCGACCAGCGTGGCGAGTTGCGACAGCGCGTCCACCAGCCCGCCCTCGGCCACCTTGATCACGTCCACGATCGAGCCTTCGAGCTGCGACAGCGACTCCTTGGTGGGCTCGCCGCCCAGGAACACCACCCGGCGCGGACCTTTGAGGAACCGGCCTTTGGCGGGCGTCACCCGGTCGTAGAGGCGGTGATAGGATTTGAGCGGATCGGGACCGACCACCACGAACAGGTCGGCGCGGTTGCGGACCTCGGCGAAGGTGGTGGCGACCCAGCCCTTGCGCTGGGAGCTGGCGAGGTTCCGGAACATGCCTTCGGAGGCGTAGTGGTCGACGCTGCCGCCGGTCTTGCCCGCGAGCTTCAGCACGGCGCGCACGCCGTCCACGTCGGTGGCGAGGCCCGCGTAGGCGATGGAGCGCGCGCCGGAGAGGCGCTTCGCGGCTTCGGCCACCGCCTCATCGAAGGACACGTCCCTGCCGCCGACGCGCGGCGAAGGGGCGGGCGCGCCGGAGCGCCGGAACAGCGCCGCGGCCCGGCCGCAGACGCCCTCGGCGGCGGTGACCTTGGTCCCGTCGACCTTCAGCGTGATGTCGTCGCAGCCCAGTCCGCAGAACGGGCATACGACGTCGGTGTGAACGGTTTCGCCCATGTCGGCCTCAGTCATATTTCACATAGGCGAAGCGCTGGTCGCCCTGGGGCGTGCCTTCCAGCGCGTCGTCCTCGGACGGTTTCCACTGCACGACGCTCTCGATCTTCTTGGCGAGCTCGAAGTCCCGCTCGGTGATTCCCTTCGCGTCGTGCGACATGAGCCGGACCTCGACCCAGGCGTAGGACGCCGTGATGTCGGGGTGGTGCCAGGCCGCTTCCGCAAGATGGCCGATGGTGTTGATCACCATCAGCGTGCTCTTCCAGCTCTGGGTCTTGTAGGTGCGCCGGATCCAGCCTTCTTCGATCCGCCATTTCGGAAGTTCGGCGGCGAGGCGGCGCTTCACCTCGTCTTCCGGGATGGTCGCTTTCGAACCGGCCACGGCGCGCTCCTCGGTTTTTGATTTGTCGGGACCGTTACATGCGCGGTCGGGCCGGCGCAACGCGGCGCGACGTTTCGTCCGGCTAGGCTTTTGGCGCAGCCGCGAAGGATGGCGTATGCCGTTGCGGCCTCTTAAGGTGCCGCCGGAAACGCCATGACCCAAGATCATCGCCCCCTTTCCCCGCCGCGACGCGGAAAGCGGGCGCCCTGCGCCGTCACGGTGCGGGCGCCCGGGAGGCTGCATGTGGGCTTTCTCGATCTCGGCGGCGGGCTCGGCCGGCGCTTCGGCGGGCTCGGGATCTCGCTGGAAAATCCCTTCACCGCCGTGACCTTGCGGTCCGCGCCGGCGGCCTCCGCGACCGGGCCGGACGCCCCCCGCGCCGAAGCCGCCATGGCCGCGATCGCGAACGCCTTCAGCCTCGGCGACCGCGCCGCGGTCACGGTGGAGACCGCGCTGCCCGCGCATTCCGGCCTCGGCTCCGGCACCCAGCTTGGACTCGCCGTGGGCGTCGGGCTGGCGCGCCTCAACGGGCGCGAGGACATAACGCCGCGGCAGGTGGCGGCGGCGCTCGGCCGCGGCCAGCGCTCCAGCATCGGGCTCGGCGCCTTCGAGACCGGCGGCGTCATCCTGGACGGCGGCCGCGGGCCGCTGGACGCGCCGCCTCCGATCGTCTCGCGCATTCCCGTTCCGCCAGCGTGGCGCATCCTGCTGATCTACGACAACGGTCTCGTCGGCCTGTCCGGCTCGCGGGAAACCACCGCCATGGCGCATCTGCCGCCCTTCCCCGACGAACTGGCGGACCGGCTGTGCCGCCTCGCCGTGCTGGGCGCCCTGCCCGCCGCGGCCGAGGGCGACGCTCAGGCCTTCGGCGCCGCGGTGGGCGAGATGCAGCGCCGGCTCGGCGATCATTTCGCCCAGGCGCAGGGCGGCCGCTTCACCAGCGCCGACGTGGCCGAGGCCCTGGCCGCGATCGAGGCGCGGGGCGTTCCGGGCGTCGGCCAGAGCTCATGGGGCCCGACCGGCTTCGCCGTGCTCGGCTCCGCGGCCGAGGCCGAGACGCTGGCGCAGGAGATGCGCGCACGCTTCGCCGACCGCCCGAACCTTTCCTTCGACATCGTCCGCGGCGCGCGCCGCGGCGCCGACATCTCCGTCCTTCATGACGAGGACGGCCTTGCGCTTACCGGAGACGCCCATGTCCGACGCTGAACCGATCCTGCACATGATCACGCCGCTGAAGCACACCAGCCCGTTCGACGTGAACATGGCGGTGGACGCCGGCTTCCACATCATCTCGTCCAACGTGGACGTGCAGCTGAAGGACGTCGCGCCGCTGACGCAGGACGCCATGTTCAGCCGCTCGCCGGACGCCGCCAAGCGCACCGTGCTGTTCATCGGCGGCAAGGACGCGAGCCTCGCCCTCGACCAGATGAAGGCCGCGGCCTCCGCGCTGTTCCCGCCGTTCGAAATCTCGATCTTCGCCGATCCGGCCGGCTCCTTCACCACCGCCGCCGCCATGATCGCGCTTGTGGAGAAGGGTCTACGCGGCAAGCGCGAGGGCGGCCTTGAGGGCGCGAAGGTTCAGGTCTACGGCGCGACCGGCGTGGTGGGCGGCATCGCGGCGGTGATCGCGGCCCAGGCCGGCGCGGACGTCACCATCGTCAGCCATCGGGTGATCGAGGACGTGGAGGTCAAGGCGGTCGACTTCAAGAAGCGCTTCGGCGTCAAGCTGAACTGCGCGGTCGCCGCCAACGACGAGGAGAAGAAGGCGCTCGTGCCCGAGGCGGAGGTGATCCTGACCGCCGCCGCCGCCGGCGTCGAGGTGATCTCCACCGACGTGCTGAAGGCCGCCACGAACCTGCTGGTGGCCGCCGACATCAACGCCGTGCCGCCGGCGGGCGTCGCGGGCGTCGGGGCCAATGACGACGGGATCGCCCTGCCCCACGGCGTGGGCATCGGCGCGCTGGTCATCGGTCAGGTCAAGTACCAGGTGCAGCACCAGATCCTGAAGCGCATCCGCCACTCCGACACGGCGCTGCACATCGGCTTCGCCGAGGCTTTCGAGCTTGCCCGGCAGCTGTCGGCCTGAGGCCTACGACCTCGCGCTGATCGGCCTGTCCACGCGGGCGCTGGCGCGCTCCGCGCGGCGGGCGGGCTTGCGCGCGCTGGCGATCGACCTGTTCGCCGACGCCGACACCCGCGAGCACGCCGCCCGCGCCGTGCGGACGACGGCGCTGTCCCGCCGCGCTCTGCTGGCGACGCTGGAGGCCCACGCGCCCGCCGGCCTGCCGGCGGTTCTGGGCGCGGGCTTCGAGAACGCGCCCGACGTGATGGCCGCCATCGCCCAGCGTCACCCGCTGAAAGGCGCGACGCCGGAGACGGTGCGGCGGCTGAAGGATCCTCGCGCCCTCGCCGGGCTGCTGGCGCGGCTCGACGTTCCCCACCCTCAGTCCGCCGACGCCGACGGCCCGGACGTGCTGTGGAAGCGCGCCGGCGCCTCCGGCGGCGCGCATATCCGCGCGGGGTCGCGACCGCGCGGGAACGGTCGCTACGGCCAGCGCCGCGTCGACGGCCGCGCGGCGTCGGTCCTGTTTCTGGCGAACGGGGCGCGGGCCGAAATCGCCGGCTTTTCGGAACAGTGGACCGACCCGACCCCGTCCGCGCCCTACCGCTACGGCGGCGCCGTGGGGCCGATCCCGCTCATAGCTCCCCTGCGCGCGACCATCGGCGCGGCGCTCGACCGGCTGGTCGCGGCGACGGACCTCGTCGGTCTCGCCAGCGCCGACATGATCCTCCCCGCCGGCGACGAGACCGCGTTCACGCTGCTGGAAGTAAACCCCCGCCCCGGCGCCACGCTGGACGTGTTCGACCGCGGCGACGACCCGTCGCTGCTGGCGCGTCATCTTGACGCCTGCGAGGGTCGACTTTGGTCTGCGACGCCATCCCGGCTGGACGCGCACGCCGCCGCCGTGGTCTACGCCCCCTGGCGCTGCTCGCTGTCCGGCCTGCGGCGTCCCGCCTGGACGGCCGACTGGCCGGCGGAGGACGACGCGACGCCGAAAGGCGCGCCCCTCTGCACCGTGTTCGCCTCGGCCCGCGCGCCGGAGGCGGCGCGCGCTCTGGTCGACCGCCGCCGCGCGGCCCTGCTTGACGCCCTTTCCGCGCGCCGCGACGGCGCGCGCCTCGCCGATGACGCACTCGAACCCATGGTGACCGAATGACCGAGACCCGCCCGAGCGTCGGAACGCTCGTCGCCCCGCTCGTCTCCTCCCTGATCGCGGACGCGGCCACGCTGCGCCTCGGCGTCGAGCGCACCGCCACCGGCGCCACCATCGTGGACGCCGGCATCAACGTGCGCGGCGGGCTCGAAGCCGGCCGCCGCATCACCGAGATCTGCCTCGGCGGCCTCGGCTACGCCCGCTTCGCGCCGGACACCCGCTTCCCGCGCTGGAACACGGCGATCCACATCTCCACCGTCGATCCGGTCATCGCCTGCCTCGGCAGCCAGTACGCCGGCTGGAGCCTGTCCGAGGGCGACTTCTTCGCGCTCGGCTCCGGTCCCGCCCGCGCGCTGTGGGCCAAGGAAGAGCTGTTCGGCGAGCTCGGCTACAAGGACAAGGCGGAGAGCGCCGCGCTGGTGCTGGAGACCGACAAGCGCCCGCCGGACGCGCTGATCGCCTTCATCGCCAAGGAATGCGGCGTGGCTGAGGACAAGCTGACGCTGATCCTCACCCCCACCACCAGCCTCGCCGGCTCGGTGCAGGTGGTGGGCCGCGTGCTCGAGGTGGCGCTCCACAAGGCGCACGCGCTGCACTTCCCGCTGGAGCGCATCGTGGACGGCACGGGCGTCGCGCCGGTCGCCCCGCCCGCGGCCGACTTCCTCGGCGGCATGGGCCGCACCAACGACGCGGTGCTCTACGGCGGCGAGATCACGCTCTATGTGGAAGGCCCCGAGGACGAGGCCGAGCAGCTCGCCAACGGCCTGCCCTCCTCCACCTCGCGCGACCACGGCCGCCCGTTCGGCGAGATCTTCGCCGGCTACAACTTCGACTTCTACGCCTGCGACGCGGGCCTGTTCTCGCCGGCCGTCGTCACCGTGACGGCGCTGTCCACCGGCAAGAGCTTCAGCGCCGGCGCCTTCATGCCGGAGCTCGTGGAGAAGTCGTTCCGCGGCTGATCCCATGCCCCAGCGAGCCGTCATGAGCGTCATGGCGGCCCGCTGTTCCGGCATCGTTTTTCAGCCCTCCGCACGCTCACCGTCATGCCCGGGCTTGTCCCGGGCATCCACGACTTGAACGCGCGGGACTTTCCGTGCCCAAAATCGTGGATACCCGGCTTCGCCGGGCATGACGCTATGGGATGATCGAGCCTTTGGGCGTAATCCCGACTGAGCTCCGACAGGTCGACGTCCCGGCCACGCGACCGCCGGCCAAGCCTTGGGTGCGCCATGTCCGATCCCGCCGTCGTCATCTTCACCGAAAAGGCCGACTGGCACAGCCACGGCCTCGCCCGCGCCATCGAGCGCGAGGGGTTGCGGCCGCTGATCCGCTCCATGACGGAGGCGGGCTTCGACCTCGCCACCGGCCGGCCGCGCCTGCACGTGCCGGGCCTCGAGGGCCTGCCGGAAGCGATCTTCGTGCGGCTGATCCCGGCCGGCACCACCGAGCAGATCACCTCCCGCCTCGGCCTGCTGCACGCCGCCCGCCACATGGGGGTGGCGGTGGTGAACGACGCCCGCGCCATCGAGGTCTGCGTCGACAAGGGCATGACCACCTTCATGCTGGCCGAGGCCGGCCTGCCGACGCCGCTGACGCTGGTGCGCGAGCGCCGGGCCGACGCGCAGGCCGCCTTCGACGCCCATGGCGGCCCCATGGTGCTGAAGCCGCTGTTCGGCGCGCAGGGCAAGGGCGTGAGGCTGGTCTCCCCCGGCGAGACGCTGCCGGAGCCCGGGGAGGTGGGCGGGGTCTATTACCTTCAGGCCTTCGTCGCCGCGCGCGGGTACCGCGCCAGCGGGCGCGCCCATGACTGGCGGGTGTTCACCATCGGCGGCCGCGCCGTGGGCGCCATGATCCGCCGGGCGGACGAAGGCTGGATCACCAACATCTTCCAGGGCGCCGTCGGCGAGCCGGCGGCTGTGGACGGCGAGGCCGCGGCGCTCGCGGTGCGCGCCGCGCGTGCGGTTGGAGCCGACTACGCCGGCGTCGACCTGATCGAGGACGAGGACGGCCGCTTTCTGGTGCTGGAGGTGAACTCCATGCCCGCGTGGAAGGGCCTCAACACCGCGACCGGCGTCGATGTGGCCGCCGAACTCGCCCGCGACCTCGCCCGCCGTCTGGCCCGCCCCGATGCGGCCTGAAGACGTCGCGCAGGCCTTCCGCGCCGCCTCCCGCGCGGAGCTTCAGGCGCTGAAGCCCGGCAACGTGCATGTGTTCCGCCCCGGCCACGGCATGACGGCGGCGACCTTCGAGCGCGCGGCGGAGGCCGCAGCCCTGCCGCTGGCGACGGGGGCGACGGTGGGCGCGCGCATCGAGGGGGCGACGCTGGCGTCGCTCGCGGCGGTGGGCTGCAACGCCAATCTCGGCATCGTGCTGCTCTGCGCGCCGCTGAGCGAGGCGGCGCTCACCCGGCGCGACGGCGAATCCCTCACGGACGCGCTCGACCGGGTTCTCGGCGGCCTGACGCTCGTGGACGCCGAAGCCGCCTACAGGGCCATCGCGAGCGCCAATCCCGGCGGGCTCGGCGCTTCCGCCCGGCAGGACGTGCGCGCGGCCCCGACGGTGACGCTGCGGGGCGCCATGGCGCAGGCGGCCGACCGCGACCGTATCGCCGCGCAATACGTCACCGGCTTCGCCGACGTGCTCGCTTCCGCTCAGGCTTACGCCGCGAAGACTCCCGGCCCTGCGGCGGTGGAGGACGTGTTCCTCGATCTGCTGGCGCGGCTGCCGGACAGCCATGTGGCGCGCAAGTTCGGACCGGAGGCGGCGGAGAGCCTGAGGGACGAGGCGGCGGCGTTCCTCGCGGCTCTGCCTGCGGAACCGGAGGCCCGGCGCGCGGCGCTCGACGCCTTCGACCTCGACCTCAAGACCCGCGGCCTCAACCCCGGCACCACCGCCGACCTCACGGTCGCGGCGGTGTTCGCGGCGTCCCTTCTGCAAGGCGTCTGACCGTCTCCGCGCCGATGCGGCCGTCATGCAGCGCGGTCGCGACAAGGGCGCCCGCGACGCCCAGCGACGCCAGCGCCTGAAGATCGTCCTCGCCCCTCACGCCGCCGGCGGCGAACACCTGACGCTCCGGTCCGGCCTTGGCCAGCACCTCCGCCAGACGCCCGAGATCGGGGCCGGCGCCTGCGCCGACGCGGGCGAGCGTCATGGCGATCACCCGCCGCGGCCAGCGCTCCGGCTGATCATGGGCGTCCCTAGGGCCGAGCGGCCCGTCCGCGTCGTGGTCCAGCGACAGGATCGCGTCGCCCTGAAGGGCGTCATGGAGCGAGCAGGCGTCCGCATGGGATTCGGTCCCGACGATCGGCGTGCCCGCCCGCCCCGGCGCCGCGCCGCGATCGACCCAGATCTCGAGTCCGGGATGGGCCGCGGCGATGGCGGCGATCACCTCGTCATGGCCGCCGCGGTTCAGGATGGCGTCGAGATCGGCCACATAGAGCGTGCGGAACGGCGCCAGCGCCAGCAGCGCCGCGGCGGTCGCCAGCGGCTCGGCCCCCGGCGCGAGCGGCGATTCAATCGGCCGGTAGGCCCCGCGCTCCCCACGCCGCGCATGCGCCACGCGACCGTCCATGAGATCGATGACAGGAATGACGTCCACGTTCGGATGCCCCCCGCTTGGGCTGACACAGGCGCGCGATCGACCGACCCGGCGCGACGGCTCCAACAGACCGGACGGATCGGCCCAGAAAAGGGCGTCACCGTCCGGGATCAAGGTCGACGACGCCCGTCCCTGTTTCAAAAGGCCTCAGAAGCAGGACAACATATCTCGTCATGCCCGCCGAAGGCGGGTATCCACGACTTTGGCGTCGCAACGACTGACATGTTCCACGTCGTGGACGCCCGGGCCAGGCTCGGGCATGACGGCGCGCTCGAATGTCCGAACAGGCGATGATCCGTTGCGCGTGTTTCTCTGCGAATTTGTGACCGGCGGCGGATTCGCCGGCAAGAGCCTGCCGGCCTCGCTCGCCCGCGAAGGCGCGCTGATGCGCGACGCGCTGGCGCGCGATCTGGCGGAGCTTCCGGGCGTGACGCTCACCGTGGCGCAGGACCCGCAGGCGGCGCCCTGCCCCTTCGGCGCGGCGGCGGAGGTTGCGAACGGCGACCCGTGGCGCATGTGGGAGCGGGAGGCGGCGGCCTGCGACCTGTTCTGGCCGGTGGCGCCGGAGACCGACGGCCTTCTGGGGCGGCTCGCCGCCATGGGCCGGGCGGCGGGCGCGGAGGTGATGGCGCCTTCGGCGGAGGCGATCCGCGTGACGTCCTCCAAAAGCCTCACCGCCGCCCGGCTGCAGGCCGCCGGCGTCTTAACGCCCCCGACCTTCCCGCCCGAACGCCTGCCCCCGTCGATGCCCGGGCCCATGGTGTCCAAGCCGGATGACGGCGCCGGCTGCGAGGCCACGACGCTCTGGCCCGCGCCGCCCTCCCCGCGCGACGTGCCCGCAACACATGTGCTGCAGCCTTATGTGCGGGGCATGGCGGCGAGCCTTACCGTGCTCCACGCCTTCGGCCGCGTCTCGGTGCTCGCCGCCAACCGTCAGGACATCGTCATCACGGACGGCGCGATCTCGCTCGCGGGGCTTCAGGTGGCGGCGCTCGACCGCGCCGCGCCGGAGCTTGACGCGCTGGCGCAGGAGATCGCGGCGGCGATTCCCGGCCTCGACGGGCTGTTCGGCGTCGATCTGGTGATGCCGGAGGACGGCGGCGCGCCGGTGGCGATCGAGATCAACCCCCGCGTCACCACCGCCTATGTGGGCTTGCGCGAGGCGCTCAGGCTGAACCCGCTGACGCTGCTGCCCCCCTTCGCGCGCGGCCCGATCGAGCCGCCGCCCGCATGGCCCGTGGAGCTGCGCTTATGAGCGGCGTCATCGGCCTCGACGTGGGCGGCGCCCATCTGAAGCTCGCGCGGCTGGACGGATCGGGCGCGCTCGTGGAGGTGCGCATCGCCGCCTGCCCTCTGTGGCGCGGGCTGAGCGAGCTCGACGCCGCGCTGGACAAGGTCGGCGCCCACGCCAAGGAGCCCGAGGTCGCCGCCACCATGACCGGCGAGCTCGCGGACCTCTGGCCGGACCGGGCGAGCGGCGTCGCCGCCATCTCCGAATCTCTAGTCGCGCGGTTTGGCGCGGACAGGCTCGCGATCTACGCCGGCGCGCGCCGCTTCGTGCGGGCGGACGCGGCCGCGGACAACGCGCTGGAGGTCGCCTCCGCCAACTGGCGCGCCACGGCGGAGGCGGTCGCGGCGCAAGGCGGCGCGGGGCTGCTGGTCGACATCGGCTCCACCACCAGCGATCTCATTCCCTATGGCGACGGCCGCGTGCTGGCGACAGGCGCCACCGACGCCGGACGCATGGCGGCGGACGAGCTGGTCTATCTCGGCGTCGCGCGCACGCCGGTGATGGCGATCGCGCCACGGCTGCCTTTCGCCGGCGCCTGGGTGACGCCCATGGCCGAGTTCTTCGCCACAAGCGCCGACGTCCATCGCCTGACCGGCGATCTGGACGAGGCCGCCGACCTGCACCCCGCCGCCGACGGCGGGCCGAAGACGGCGGAGGGCAGCGCCCGGCGCCTGCTGCGCATGGTGGGCGCCGATCTGACGCTGGACACAGGGGGCGCGGCGCGCCGGATCGCGGACTACCTGGCGGAGGCGCAGCTGCGCCGGCTGCACGACGCCGCGCTCGGGCTCGTCACCCGAAGCGACATCCCGGCCCCGCAGACCATCGTCGGCGCCGGCGTCGGGCGTTTCCTCGCGAAACGGCTGGCGGAACGGCTGCGGCTCGGCTATCGCCACATCGGCGCGCTGTTTTCGGACGATCCCGTCCTGGCGGCGCTGGCCGCGGATTGCGCTCCGGCGGCGGCGGTCGCACGGCTCTATGGGGAGACGGCGCGGAACCCGGACGGGCGGCGACAGGTTTCGGATTTATGAACGATCGTATCTTTCTTCGCGGCGTGCAGGTGCACGCCCACCACGGCGTGTTCGCCGAGGAGCAGGCGCTCGGCCAGCGCTTCGTGTTCGACGTGGACTACTGGCTCGACGCCCACTCCTACGCCGGTGCCGACGACATCGCCCGGGCGGTGTCCTACAACGACGTCTATGTCACGCTGGTGGAGGTGGCGACCGGCCAACGGTTCGACCTGATCGAGGCGCTGGCGGAGGCGATCGCGGCGGCGATCCTGGCCCGCTTCGCCGCCGTGCGCTCGGTGCGGGTCGAGGTGCACAAGCCCTCCGCCCCCATCGCCGGCATCTTCTCGGACGTGGGCGTCGAGATCCTGCGCCACCGCGCCGAGGGCTGACGCGCCATGGCGCGGACGGAGATCGGGCTCGGCTTCGGCAGCAACGTGGGCGACAAGATCGCCAACATCGAAGCCGCCATGGCGCGGGCGTTCGACGGCGTGAACATCCGCTTCCTCGCCGCGTCGTCGGTGTGGCGCAGCGCGCCCTGGGGTTATGTGGATCAGGACTGGTTCGCCAACGCCTGCGCGGTGGGCGAAACCGAACTCAGCCCGGAGCAGGCGCTCGCCTTCACCCAGAGCGTCGAGCAGGAGGTGGGGCGCCACAAGACCTTCCGCTGGGGGCCGCGGGAGATCGACGTGGACATCCTCTATCTCGGCGGCTCGAAGGTCGCGACCCAGAAGCTGATCGTGCCGCACAAGGAGATGTTCAATCGCGCCTTCGTGCTGACGCCGCTGGCGGAGATCCGCCCCGATCTGGTGCTCGACGACGTGGCGATCCGCGACGCCGCGGCGCAGGCCGACGCCTCCGATCTCGAAATCATCGCGGAGCCGTGGAGGCCGGCCTCCCAGCCCTTGTCCGGCGCCTGAGCCGAGCCGGCGCGGCCGGTCGGCGCCGCGCGGTCTTCGCCGGCGGCCCGCTACTCCGCCGCGCCGTAGAGCTTGCGCACGTCCGCGGTGAAGGCCGCGCGGGAGGCGTCGCGGCTGTAGAACATGTGACCGCCGGGATAGACCGCGAGCCGCACCCGGTCCGGGTCGCCGAAGGCCGGAATCTGGTCCAGCACCAGCTTCGATTCCATGTAGGGCGTCACCAGATCGGTGGCGCCGTGGGCCACCAGCACCTTCAGGCGGCGATCGGCGGCCAGCGCCTCGCGCAGCGCGCCGGCGGATTCGGGCAGCGACTGGCCCCGGCCCCAGCTCCACGCCCGGTTCACCTCGGACGAGATCAGCTCATAGCGTCGGTTGTCGACCCGGAAGCCCAGCTCCCGGCCGTAATAGTCCACCGCCGCGCGGGTCAGCGGCGCCATGGAGCCGTCCAGCACCGGATCGTCCCAGGAGGCGCGGGCGGCGGAGGGGTAAGGGTCATAGGCCGTGACGTTGGCGTCGTAGAGCGAGCCGACCCTGCCCTCAGGCCGGCCGATCTCCCGCACGAAGGTGCGGATGTCGATCCGCCCGTTCATGCGCCGCACCAGTTCCGGATCGAGCCCCGTCAGCTCCGCGACGCGGGCGGACACCCGCCCCACCGCCGCCGCGTCGCGCGGGCCCTTCATCAGGTCCGCGAGGAACTCGCCGGCCGCATAGCTCTCCACGTCGGCGAGATCGGCCCGCGTCACCGGCGCCTTGCGCTCCCGCGCGGCGGCGGCGAGCGAGGGCAGCGCCGTGACCCAGGGCAGCGGCGAGGTGTTTTCGCCGTCGCGGATGGCGAAATCCAGCACCGGCGAGAGGGCGACGAGCCCCGCGACGCCGACGCCGTCCTTCTCCTGCAGCTTGCGGGCGATGCGGGGAATGCGGAAACCGCCGTAGCTCTCGCCCGCCAGATAGACCGGCGACACCAGCTGCTCCCGCGCGGCCAGGTGCTTCGCCACCACGCGGGACAGCGACTCCACGTCGCCCTCCACCGACCAGAACGCCTTGCCGTCGCCACTGGCGCGGCTGTAGCCGGTTCCGACCGGGTCGACGAAGACGAGATCGGTGAAGGCGAGCCAGGTGTCGGGATTGTCGACCAGCTTCGGCAGGTCGGAGGGCGCGTTGTCCGGCCCGCCGAAGGGCAGTCGCTTGGGCCCCACGCCGCCGAACTGCAGATAGGCGGAAGCGGCGCCCGGCCCGCCGTTGAACAGATAGGTGACCGGCCGGTCCTTGGGGTCGGTGCGCTCCAGCGTGTAGGAGGTGACCACCACCTCGGCCTGCTTCTCGCCCTTAGGGTTCGACAGCGGCACGGCCTCGACCCGGACCACATAAGCCAGCGTGTCGTCGTGGGTGACGACGGTCGCCCGCTTGGTCGCCTCGGCGGGCAGCGTCGCGGCGGCTGAGGCCTTGGGCGGCCCGTCGGCGGCCGCGACGGGGCTTGCGGCGAGCGCCGCGGCGAGAACGAGGACGAGCGGCGTTTTCATGGGCGCCAAGATGGGGCGCCGCAAGCGCCGAGGGAAGCCGCCGCCGCGGGGCGCGCGCGCCGTTGTGAAGGCGGGCCGGCTGCGCCTATCGTTGCGCCCATGACCCAGGACGCCTCCGACGATCTCATCCGCCGCGTGCTCGGCGAGGTCCGCACCATCGCCGTGGTGGGCGCGAGCCCCAATCCGGCGCGCCCAAGCTTCTACGTGGCGCGCTTTCTGGCCGAGCGCGGCTATGACGTGATCCCGATCAATCCGGGCCAGGCCGGCGGCGAGATCGACGGCCGCCCGGTCTACGCCCGGCTGATGGACGCGCCGCGTCCGATTCACATGGTGGAGGTGTTCCGGGCGTCCGAGCATCTCGCCGCCGTGGTGGAGGAGACGCTGGCGCTCGCCCCCCTGCCCCGCGCGCTCTGGACCCAGCTCGACGTGCGCGACGACGCCGCCACCGCGCGCGCCGAGGCCGCCGGCCTCGACGTGATCGTGGACCGCTGCCCCAAGATCGAGATTCCCCGGCTGGGCATCCCGCCGCGCGGGTGACGCGGGCGTTGCGTTGGGGGCATTGAAGCAACGGCAGCCCGGCTTCGGCTCGCGTAGTATTTCGCGTCGCACAAAGTGGTGGATGCCCGAGACAAGCTCGGGCATGACGGGTCTTGAGAGCGGAGGCGCGGCAAATTACGCTATTCAAAGCGTTTATTCCGAGCCGACATCTCCGTCATGCCCGAGCTTGTCTCGGTCATCCACGACTTTAACCTCAAGTCCTGACACGCCGACCGCCACGAAGACTTTAGCTCGCTCATCACAGGCGCCCAGCGAAGCCCCCCTCCGCGCGACCGATTGACCGGCGATTTATTTCTCTATCAAATCACTCAACAATAAAATGGAGGACGCCCGCCCATGACCGATTCCGCGCCGACGCCCGGCTTCGCCACCCTGTCCGTGCATGCGGGCGCCCAGCCAGACCCGGCCACGGGCGCGCGCGCCACGCCGATCTACCAGACCACATCCTTCGTGTTCGAGGACGTGGACCATGCCGGCGCGCTGTTCGGCCTGCAGGCCTTCGGCAACATCTACAGCCGCATCACCAACCCCACCAACGCGGTGCTGGAGGAACGGGTGGCGGCGCTCGAAGGCGGAGCGGCGGCGCTGGCGGTCGCCTCCGGCCATGCGGCGCAGCTGCTCGTGTTCCACGCCCTGCTGCTGCCGGGCGACGACTTCATCGCGTCCACAAAACTTTACGGCGGCTCGATCAACCAGTTCAGCCACGCCTTCAAGAGCTTCGGCTGGAACGTGGTCTGGGCCGACGGCGACGACCCGGAGGCCTTCCGCCGCGCGGTGACGCCGAAGACCAAGGCGATCTTCGTGGAGTCGATCGCCAATCCCGGCGGGGGGATCACCGATCTCGCGGCCGTGGCGGAAGTGGCGAAGGCGGCCGGCGTTCCGCTGATCGTCGACAACACGCTGGCGACGCCGTACCTGATCCGCCCGATCGAGCACGGCGCGGACATCGTGGTGCATTCCGCCACCAAGTTCCTGGGCGGCCACGGCAATTCGCTCGGCGGCGTGATCGTGGACGCCGGGACTTTCGACTGGGCGGCGAGCGGGCGCTACCCGTTCGTCACCGAGCCGCGGCCGGAATACGCCGGGCTGGTGCTGGGCGAGGCCTTCGGCAATTTCGCCTTCGCCATCGCCCTGCGCACCCTGTCGCTGCGCGACCTCGGCCCGGCGCTGTCGCCGTTCAACGCCTTCCTGCTGCTGACCGGGATCGAGACGCTCCCCTTGCGCATGCGCGCCCACAGCGACAACGCGCTGGCGGTGGCGAAGCATCTGGAGGCGCACGAGAAGGTGGCGTGGGTGAGCTACGCCGGGCTCGAGTCGAGCCCCTACCACGCGCTGGCGCGGACATATTCGCCGCTCGGCGCGGGGGCCGTGCTCACCTTCGGCCTCAAGGGCGGCTACGAGGCCGGCGTCGCGGCGGTGAAGAACGTGAAGCTGTTCTCCCACCTCGCCAATGTGGGCGACACCCGCTCGCTGATCATCCACCCCGCCTCCACCACCCACCGCCAGCTCGACGACGCCAAGAAGACGGCGGCGGGCGCAGGCCCGGAGGTGGTGCGGCTGTCGGTCGGCATCGAGGACGTGGCGGACCTGATCGCCGACCTCAATCAGGCGCTCGCCTAAGGCCGGAGCCGGCCGCCTCAGGCGCGCCTGAACGTTCGGGTGCACCCCCCTCACCCGGAGGGCTGTCGCCCTCCGGGTGAGGGGGAGCGCGTCCGCCGGCAAAGCGGTCGAAGCGCGGATCGCGTCAGGTGCGCCAGGGATGGCTCGGCAGGTCGGTGGCGCCGATCGCCTCCGCGCCGGCGGCGGCGACCGTGTGGTCGTTCTCCACCGACGAGCCGCTGACGCCGATCGCGCCCACCATCACGCCATCCTTGTCGACGATCGGCAGACCGCCGGGGAAGGTGATGAGGCCGCCGTTGGAGTGCTCGATGCCGTAGAGCGAGCCGCCCGGCTGGGACAGCTTGCCGATCTCGCCGGTCGGCATGCCGAAGAACACCGCCGTCTTGGCCTTCTTGATCGCGATGTCGATGGAGCCGACCCAGGCGTCGTCCATGCGGTGGAACGCCTTCAGGTCCGCGCCGGAATCCACGATGGCGATGCACATGAAGGTGTCGATCTCCCGGGCCTTCTTGATGGCCGCGGCGATGGCGGCCTGAGCGTTTTCGATCGTGACGTGCATGCCCGTTCTCCGTCGTTCCTGAACGCCTCCCCGTGACCGGGGAGCGGACGGGCAGATAGCGCGAACGCCCGCACGACCATTGCGACTTTCGTCGAGAGCGCATGAAAAAAGGCGCGGAGCCGATGGCTCCGCGCCTTAGGAGGATGCGCCTTGGGGAGGACGGACGTTACGCGCGCACGCGGGTCTTCTCGGGGTCGAAGTGGGGGAAGCCCACCACGGTTGCGGGGATGCGCTTCTGCTGGCCGTCTAGCTTGCCAATCTCCACCGCCGCGCCGGGCTCGGCGTAGGTGACGTCGAGGCGCGCCAGCGCGATCGTCTTGCCGAGGATGGGCGAGCGGGTGGCGCTGGTGATCACGCCCACCTGGGCGCGGCCCACATGCACGCTGTCGCCGTGGCCCACATGCTCGGCGCCGGTGACGTCGAGGCCGACGAGCTTCTTCGACGGCGCCTCCCGACGGCGCTTCAGCGCCTCGGCGCCCACGTAAGCGTCGGTTTTGTTCGCCGGAACCGCGAAACCGATGCCGGCCTCGAACGGATCGGTCTGGTCGCAGAACTCGTAGCCCGCGAAGGCGAGGCCCGCCTCGATGCGCACCATGTCCAGCGCCTTGAGGCCGAGCGGCTTCAGCCCGTGCGGCTCGCCGGCCGCCATGATGGCGTCCCACACCGCCGGCGCCTGGTCCGGATGGCACCACACCTCATAGCCCAGTTCGCCGGTGTAGCCGGTGCGCGACACCACCACGGGCACGCCCGCCACCTTGCCGATGGTGAAACGGAACCACTTCAGCTCCGCCATCGAGGGCTGGTGCGGCGGCGTGACAACGATCTCCTTCAGGATGTCGCGCGAGCGCGGCCCCTGGACGGCGACGTTGTGCAACTGGTCGGTGGAGGTCTTGACCCAGGCCTTCAGGCCATGCTCGGCGGCGAGGTTGCGGAGGTGGACGCCGCAATAATCGTCGCCGCAGATCCAGCGGAAATTGTGCTCGCCGAGGCGGAACACGGTGCCGTCGTCGATCATGCCGCCATGGGCGTAGCACATGGCGGTGTAGACCACCTGCCCCACCGCGAGCTTCTTCATGTCGCGGGTGACGGCGAGCTGCATCAGCGCCTCGGCGTCGGGACCGAGCACCTCGAACTTGCGCAGCGGCGACAGGTCCATGATGGCGGCGTGCTCGCGGCAGGCCCAGTATTCGGCGATCGGACCTTCGTCGGAATAGCAGTCCGCGAGCCAGAAGCCGCGATACTCCACGAATTTGCGGGTCAGCGCGGAGGTGCGCGGGTGGAAGCCGCTCTCGCGGGTCAGCCTCGGCTCGGCGTCGGGGGTCATGCGGTGGGCGATGCCTTTGGAGAAATGTTCGGAGGCGTCATAGACGCGCACATGGATGTCGGTGGGGGCCCAGGCGTTGGCGACGTCGATGTCGTCGGCGCAGGAGGAGGACGCGCAGACGAGATCGGTCAGCGCCCGGAGCAGCACGTAGTCGCCGGGGCGGGACCAGGGCTCGTCCATGCCGATGGCGTCGTCCGGCCCGACCACCGTGTTGAAGAAGAAGTTGATCGCCGGCCAGCCCGCGCGCGGCTCGATCCCATAGGGCTTCAGCGCGCGGTTGAAGTTGTCCGTGCAGTTGTCGTGCCCCGGATAGCCCATGTCCTCGTAATATTTCGCGGAGCAGGCCAGCAGGAAGGCGTCGTGGCGGCCGACCGTGTCGCGCACGATCTCCACCAGCGGCGTCATGCGCGCGTCGAAATATTTGGAGTGCAGGCCCGGACCGGGGTTGGCGGTGCCCATCAGCGTGCGGGTGACGGTGGGGTCGAGGCCGAACTCCTTGCCCCGCTCCAGCGCCGCGGCGTCGAAGGCGAGGAAATCGGAGCACTGCTTGCCGTCCACGTCGATGATCTGGATGTAGTCGCCCGCCTTGACGCGGTAGGCCTCGGCGGTCGCGGCCTTCACCCGCAGGTCGAGCTTCGGCGCGGCCAGCGGCTCAGGCGCGAGGCCGGCGGCGGGACGGCTGGTTTCGATCTCGACCTTCAGCTCGGTCGGCGGCGTCTGCTGGTCCGGGTCCATGGCTGCGCCCGCGGGCGCCAGCGCCACCACGGCCGCGCCCTGCGCCACGAAGGACAGCTCGGCGCCCGGCGCGGAGTCCTCTGCGAACAGGCGGAAGCCGGCGAGCCTGGAGACGTCCGCGCCGCGGGCGGCGAGCGCGGCCCGGGCGGCGGCGGCTTCCGGGCCGTCGCCCTCCGCGGGAAGCAGGCCGGCGTCGACCGCGCCCTCCCCCGCCACGAACAGCAGGCCGGGCTGACGTCCCTCGGGATCGAGGATGCGGCAACGGTCGCCGGGGGCGAGTTCGAAGGCGATCGCCTCCCCGCCACGGGCGACGAACGTGGTCAGGCGAGGCGGAGACGAGACGGCGTCCATGGCGTGCTCTCCGAGGGAAACTTGGGCGAACGGACGCAGGCGCCCCCGCGCGGCCATGCCGTCGCGGTCGGGGTCCCGTCCCTTCAAACGTCTGGTCCCGCCCGCATCCCACCCCTCGCGAGGGCGGGATGCGGGCGGCACGCGCGGCGGCTTACTCCGCGGCCTGCTGGCCGGGCTGGTTCAGGAACGCCTCGAGCGAGTCGTCCATCGCCTTCATCCAGGTGGTGTGGTGCGAGGGCGCCATGGTGCCGGTGATGACCGAACGATAGGCGCGGTCGCGATAGGTGAGGATGCCCTCGGCCTTGTGGTGCTCCCACTCCTTGAACAGCCGCGCCACCGTGTCGACGTCGAGATGGGGATAGTCGGTGGAGGCGAGAAGCTCCCGGACGTAATCCGTCTGGAAGTCGATCATCTGCTCGGCGTCTTCGAGCTTGGCGTTCCGCTCGACCCACGCCTCGCTGTCGGCGTGCATCGTGTCGTAGTCCGGCAGAGTGATGCGGCCGAGCACCACGTCGCGGGCGTACCACGCCTGGGCGTCAAACATGTTGAAGGTGTAGAACTGGTCCTGGGCGCCGATGTACATCAGCTTCGGGTTCTTCTCCCAGAAGATGCCCTTGTAGAGATCGCCCGGATACAGGCTCGTGCGGGTGACGAGCTTCAGGTGATCCGGCAGGAACGGATAGTGGTTCTGGTAGCCGGTGCAGAACACGATGGCGTCCACGTCCTCCGCCGTGCTGCCGTCCTTGAAGTAACAGGTGCGGCCGACGACCTTGGTCAGTAGCGGCTTCTCCTCGAAGCTCTCCGGCCATTCGAAGCCCATGGGCTTGGTGCGGTAGCTGAAGGTGATGCGCTTCGCGCCGTACTTGTGGCACTGGGTGGCGATGTCTTCCGCCGAATAGCTGGAGCCGATCATCAGCACATGCTTGCCGGCGAACTCGTCCGCGCAGCGGAAGTCATGGGCGTGCAGCACGCGGCCGAGGAACTTCTCGACGCCCTCGAAATAGGGCACGTTCGGCGTGGAGAAGTGCCCGTTGCACACGAAGACGTAGTCGAACTCTTCGGTGAAGCGCTGCTTGGCGACCAGATCGGTGACGGTGACCGAGAACTTCTCGCTCGCCTCGTCGTAGTCCACGTCGCGGACGGCGTGGTTGAACTTGCAATACTGGCGGACGCCCGAACGTTCGACGCGGCCGGCGATGTAGTCGTGCAGCACGGCGCGGGGCGGATAGGACGGGATCGGCCGGCCGAAATGCTCCTCGAAGGAGTAGTCCGCGAATTCGAGGCACTCCTTGGGGCCGTTCGACCACAGATAGCGGTACATGGAGCCGTGGACCGGCTCGCCGAACTCGTCGAGGCCCGTGCGCCAGGTGTAGTTCCAGAGGCCGCCCCAGTTGGACTGCTTCTCGTAGCAGACCATCTCCGGCACGTCGGCCCCCGCCTTGCGGGCGGATTCGAAGGCGCGCAGCACGGCCAGGCCGCTTGGTCCGGCGCCGATCACAGCGATACGTTTCGTCACGACAGTTCCCCTCGACACACCGCAATGTGGCGTTAGGCTTCCGCGTCAGCCGTCGTCTTCCGCGCCGGCCCCGAAAGCTTATGGGGCGATGCTCCGTCATGATTTCGTGTGTGTCAACATACTTTCTTGCTGTGAAATTTCGCAGCCCTATACGCCTGTCAGACGCTCACATTCTTCAGCGCCGCCCTTAAAAGCGGCGCCCGAGCGCGTCAGGGGCGGAACCGCGCCAGACGCTCCAGCGCGTCGAGCAGGGTCCGGTCATGCTTGGCGAAGCAGAAGCGCGCCACCGATCTCACTGGGTTCTCTTCGTAAAACGCCGACACCGGCACGCTGACGACGCCGGCCTCGAAGGCCAGCCGGTCGCAAAAGGCGAGGTCGTCGTCGACGCCGAGGGGGGCCAGATCTACGTTCAGAAAATAGGCGCCGGCGGTGTCGAGCGGCGTGAACCCCGCCGCCCTTAGCCCATCGGAGAACAGGTCGCGCTTGCGCTGCAGGTCGGCCCGCATGGGCGCGAACCACGCGTCCTCGCGCTCGAGGCCATAGGCCACCGCCGCCTGCAGGCTCGGCGGCGTGGTGAAGGTGAGGAACTGGTGCGAGCGGGCGAGCGCCCGCATCAGATGCGGAGCGGCGCAGACCAGCCCGATCTTCCAGCCCGTCAGCGCGAACATCTTGCCGGCGGAGCCGATCTTCACCGTGCGATCGCGCAGCGCCGGAACGGACAGCGCCGTCACATGCTCGCGCCCGTCAAAGGTGACGTGCTCCCACACCTCGTCGGAGACCAGCACCGCATCGGTCCCGGCCATGGCCTCCGCCAGCGCCTCCAGGTCCGCGCGGCCATAGGCCGAGCCGGTGGGGTTGAGCGGGTTGTTGAGCACCACCACCTTGGTGCGCGGCGTGATCGCCGCCTTCAGCGCCTCAGGTTCGAGCCGCCAGTCCGGCGGCGCCAGCCGCACGAAGCGCGGCGCGCCGCCCGCGCGGCGCACCAGCGGCAGATAAGCGTCGTACATGGGCTGGATCAGAACCGCCTCGTCGCCTTCGCTGAGCAGCGCGAACAGCGCCGCAGCGATCGCCTCGGTCGCCCCGGAGGTGACCATCACCTCTTCGGCGGGGTCCAGCGTCACGCCCTGCCAGCGGGCGTAATGAGATGCGATCGCCGCGCGCAGCTCCGGAATCCCCATCATCGGCGGATACTGGCTGAGTCCGTGGACCACCGCCTCCGCCGCCTTGCGACGGATGCTCTCCGGGCCGGGCTCGTCCGGGAATCCCTGCCCCAGATTGATGGCGCCGGTGTCCCGCGCGATCCGCGACATGCGCTCGAACACCGTCACCGGCAAGGCGGCGAACACCGGATTGAAGGGGGAAGACACGGTCATCGCCGGCGATTCTCCGCATGCGGCCGGCCGCCGGGCGGCGGCGGCGTGGACGCGCACCATCCGTCAGGCCCGGCAGGGATTAAAGCACGACGATCTAACGAGAATAGATTTAATATACATTTTCTATACAGATTAATGTTGACGGTCGCCCGTGGAGCGCGGATGGTGCCCGCCGGACGGTTCCCCGCCCGTCCCTCTTCGCCCAAAGTGATTTTGCGAGCCGTTTCGTGGCCCGATAGGCTTCGTCCGGAGGCCGAAATGACCGCTGCCCAGCACGCCCTGCGCGCCGTCCCCACAACGCGCCGCGCGCCTCTCATCCGCCTGGATGACGTCCGCTTCGCCTATGACGTCGAGACGCCCCTGCTCGACGGCGTCACGCTCGACGTGGCGTCGGGCGAGGTGGTCGCGGTCATCGGCCGCTCCGGCGTCGGCAAGTCCACGCTGCTGCGCCTGATCGAGGGGCGGCACAGCCCGTCGTCCGGCGCGATCGCCGTGAGCTGCGGCGACGGCGAGCCCACCATCGGCGTGGTGGCGCGCCACGGCGGGCTCGACGCCGACCTGACGCTCGAGGACAACATCGCCGCCCGGCTGGATGCGGCGGGCGCGTCGCGGGACGAGATCGCATGGGAGGTGGAGCGGGCGCTGGCTCTGGCGGATCTCGCCGCCGCCCGCGACCGGCGGCCGGCGCAGATGTCCGACGGCGAACGCCGGCGCGCGGTGTTCGCGCGCGCGCTCTGCGGCGATCCGGACATTCTGCTGCTGGACGAGCCGACCGCCGGCCTCGACCCTGAAAATGCGCAGACCCTTCTCGCCGCCGTCGTGCGCGCCTGCGCCGAGCGCGGCGCCATCGCCGTGCTCGCAAGCCATGACATGACAGCCGTCACCGCCATCGCCCACCGGGTGGCGCTGCTGGACGGCGGCCGCATCGTGGAGGAAGGCCCGACCGCCCGCGTGGTCGCGCGGCCGGAGCAGGCGGTCACCCGGCGCTTCGCCGCCGCCGTCTCCGGCGCCTCGCTCCCGGCCTTCCTGCGCAGCAAGCTGAGCGAGCGGCCCTCGCCGCGCGGCAAGGCGCTGCTGCGCCTCGCCTTCCAGGGCGAGGCCGCCACGCGGCCCGTCCTGACCCAGGTCGCTCGCGATCTCGGCTTCGACCTCGGCATCGTGTCCGGATCGCTGGGCGCGCTCGGCGACGAGCCGTTCGGCGTGCTGATCGTGGCGGCGCCGTCGGACGAGCCCTACTTCACCGCCGCCGTGGAGCGGCTGGAGGATTCCGGTCTGCTTGTGGAGCGGCTCGGCTTCGTGCCGTAACAGGGCCGACGTCACCCGCTGGCGGAGGCCTGCCGCCCTCCAAAGAAGCGCCATGTGCCGCGGCCGGCGCTTTTGGCGGCGTAAAGCGCCCGGTCGGCCCGCGCCACCAGTTCTTCGCCCACATGCGCGCCCGTGGTCGCCACCGCCACACCGATCGACACGCTCGGCCGGACCTCGAAGCCGGCGCCGGAGACGGGCTGGCTCAGCTCCTCGCACAGGCGCTGGGCCAGCCCGTCGAATTCCGATGCGGAATGCCCGCTCGCGATCACCGCGAACTCGTCGCCGCCGAGACGGGCCGCGAGATCGTCGCCGCGCACGATCATGCGCAGACGCTCGCCCGTCGCCTCCAGCAGCAGGTCGCCCGCGGCGTGGCCGTAAGTGTCGTTCACGTTCTTGAAGTGGTCGAGGTCCACGAGCAGCACCGCCACCCGCCCGCCATGGCGATCAAGCCGCGAGCCCGCGCGGACCAGCCCGCGCTCGAACACCCCGCGATTGACCAGGCCCGTCAGCGGATCGTGGGTGGCGAGATGTTCGAGCGCCTCCTCAAGCTTCTTGCGGCCGGAGATGTCGGTCAGCGTGCCGACCGCGCGCACGGCGCCGCCGTCTGCGTCGCGCTCCACCACCTTGCCGCGGTCGAGAACCCAGAGCCAATGCCCCTCCGCGGTCCGCGCGCGGAGTTCGGCCTGATAGGTGGGGGACTCTCCGGACACATGCTCGCCGAAGGCCCGCTCCACCCGTTCGCGATCTTCGGGATGGATCAGTTCGGACCACAGGAAGAGGGAGGCGGGCGCGTCGCGGTCATAGCCCAGCATCTCCCGGTAGCGGCTGCTGTAGAAGGCCGTCCGGCTCGGGAAGTGCCAGTCCCAGAGCCCGTCATTGGCGCCTTCCAGCGCGAACTGCAGCCTGAGAGCGGTCTCGTTGAGCGTGCGCCGCGCATGCTCGCGCTGGGACATGACGGCCGCCACCACCAGCGCCGGAAGCGTGGTGAGCACGAGCTGGGTCTGGAGCGCCAGAATGGCGAGTTCGGTCTGGACGCCCAGCGGCCAGAAGCCGACCGCGGCCGCCAGCACCACCGTGCCGGAGTAGATCGCGACGGTGAGGGCCGTGGAGAACATGCCGAAACGCAGGGCGAAATAGAGCATCGCCACGCCGGCGAGCTGGATCAGGCCGCCTTTGTCCAGCAGCGGCGGCAGCAGGCTGACGGCGAGCAGGCCGAGACTTGCGAGCGCGAGCTCGTTTTTCCGCCGTTCACGGGCGCGGGCGTCCGTGCGCAGCGCGAACTGCGCCTGGCGCGCCGCCGACGGCCAGTAGAGAAACACCGGCAGCAGGATCATGTTGCTGACTGTCTCGGCCAGCCACCAGGCCAGGATGATCGGCGCGGGGTTGGTCAGGCTGTACACCGACAGGCAGACGCCGCCGATAACCGCGCCGATGACGGGCGCCGCGATCGACGCCAGCAGCAGCGTCACCACGCTGCGGAGGCGGGAGCTGGTGGTCCGGGACAGTCCTGCGAAGCGGAACAGCCAGAAGGCGACCAGGATGTTGATGGCGTTGGCGACGCCAAGAACCACGCCGGCCAGCGGCGGCAATCCGGCGAGAATGTTGACGATGGCGTTGACGACGCCGATGACGGCCGCATCGCTCCGCACGTCGTGACGGCGCCAGACCAGCAACAGGCCCACCGCGATCGCCGACGCAGGCCACACCACGGCCACGTCGCCGGACTGGCGCGCGAAGAACAGCGTGGCGAAGGCGACCACGCCATAAACGCCGGCGAGGGTCGCGATCTGGGCGGGTCGTTTCAGAAAAACCTCCCCGGCGGGTCGATGGCGGTGGTCAGAACATGCGGTGACCCTGTCCCGCCATCGCCCTAAATTTTCTTTCAGCCCGTCATCCGCGCAAGAATAAAGTTATCAGACAGCGAATATGGTCGTTTAAACCCGCTTGACGTCGAATGGACCGAAGGCCTGCTGGACCGCCATGACTTGAAGACGGTTCACATTGACATGGCGCGGCAGGGTGGTCGCCCAGAACACTGTCTCCGCCACGTCGTCCGCCGTCATGCCGGTGACGCCCTCATAGACGCTGGAGGCCTTGTCCTCGTCGCCCTTGAAGCGGATGAGCGAGAACTCGGTCTCCACCATGCCCGGCTCAATGTTGGTGACGCGCACGTTGGTCCCCTGCACGTCGGAGCGCAGCGCCAGCGCGAACTGCTTCACGAAGGCCTTGGTGCCGCCATAGACGTTGCCGCCCGGATAGGGGTAGTCGCCGGCGACCGAGCCCATGGTCACCACATGGCCGCCGCCGCGGGCGATCATGCCCGGCAGAGTGGCGCGGACGGTGTTGGCGAGGCCCATGACGTTGGTCTCGATCATGGTGCGCCAGTCCGCGATGTCGACCTCCTGCGCGGGGCCGAGACCGAGAGCCAGGCCGGCGTTGGCGATCACCACATTGATGTCGCGGAAGCCCTCGGGCAGCCCGTTGAGCAGGTCCTCGATCGACGACAGCTCCCGCACGTCGAGCGGAGCAACATGCAGCGCGTCGCCGAGATCCGCCTTCAGCGCCTCCAGCCGGTCGACGCGGCGGCCGGTGGCGATCACCCTTGCGCCTTCGGCGACGTAGCGCCGGGCGAGGGCGTCGCCGAACCCGGATGTGGCGCCGGTGATGAGAACGGTGAAGGTCTTGGGATCGAGAGCCGGGTAAGCCATGGCGATGCGTCTCCGAGATGCGCGCCCCGGAAATACCGCGGCCGCTCCGCCGGGCCAAGGGCGGAAAACCCTCGATCCCGCCAAAGCGGCCGCCGCGCGGGCCTTAGAGCGGCCGTTCGTCAGTTGGCTGCGGTTTTCGCGCCCTCGGGCGTGACCCGCCACACCGTGTCGCCGGCGTCGTCGGCGACCAGCAATGCGCCCGTCCGGTCCGTGATCACGCCGACCGGACGGCCCCAGGCCACGTCCTCGCCCACGAAGCCGGTCAGCACGTCCTCCGGCGGGCCGGACGGCTTGCCGCCCGAAAACGGCACGAAGATCACCTTGTAGCCGGACAGAGGCTTGCGGTTCCAGGAGCCGTGCTGACCCACGAAGGCGCCGTTCCTGTATTTCGCCGGAAGCAGGTCGCCTTCGTAGAACGTGAGGCCAAGCGAGGCCGTATGCGGCCCGAGGGCGTAATCCGGCCTGATCGCTTTCTTCACCAGGTCCGGCTGCTGGGGCTGGACGCGCTCGTCCACATGCTGGCCGAACCAGGAATAGGGCCAGCCGTAGAACCCGCCCTCCTGCACGGAGGTCATGTAATCCGGCACCAGGTCCGAGCCGATTTCGTCGCGCTCGTTGACCGTGGTCCAGAGCCGGCCATCCTCGGGATTCCAGGCGAGACCGTTGGGGTTGCGCAGGCCGCTCGCGAACAGGCGCGAGGTCTTGGCGGCAGGATCAACCTCGAGGATCGCCGCGCGGTTGGTTTCGTGCTCCATGCCGTTCTCGGCCACGTTGGAGTTGGAGCCCACCGTCACGTAGAGCTTCGCGCCATCCTTTGAGGCGATGACGTTTTTGGTCCAGTGGTGATTGATAGGGCCGCCCGGCAGGTCCACCACCTTCTGCGGCGCGGCCGAGGCCTTCTGGTCTCCCTCCGCATAGGGCACGACCACCAGCGCGTCGGCGTTGGCGATGTAGAGCCGGTCGCCCACCAGCGCCATGCCGAAGGGCGAGGTCAGGCCGGTGAGAAAGTCCGTCTTCGTCTCCGCCCTGCCGTCGCCGTCGCCGTCGCGCAGCAGGACGATCTTGTTCGGGCTGTCGACGCCCGCGCCGGCGCGGGCCTTGAAGAAGCCCGCCACCTTGTCCTTGGCCCGCGCCATCAGGCCCTTCTGGCCTGCGGATTCATCCTTGGGCGGCGCGTTCGACTCCGCGACGAGCACGTCGCCGTTGGGCAGCAGATAGAGCCAGCGCGGATGGGCGAGACCCTCCGCGAAAGACGCGACCGCGAAACCGTTCGCTGCCGTCGGCGCCTTGCCCTGCGGCCACCCCTTTGCCTCCGGCACGCTGACCGTCGGAATCCAGCTGGAGCGCGGCGCTGTGAGCACCGGATCGGGGCCGTAGGTCTTCTCGATCGGCACGCTGGCCTGTTCGCCGCACGCCACCAGGCCAAGGCAGGCGGAGGACAGCAGCAGCGCCTTGAAGGTCGTCGTCATAAAGCAATCCGATCGTGTTGGGCCTCGCCCCAAAGATGGCGACGCCGCATGCGTTCGCTGTCCGAACGCGCCCCGACGCTCGCGGTTCCGACTCGACGCCGGGATCGCAGATGGCCGAAGACGCCTTTGACCGGCGTTTTGGGGGGCGGACGGGCGGTGCGGGAAAAAAGCGACAGCGCCGCGCTCGCGCGCCCTGCGACGCGATTTCCGGCGAAAGCGGGGTGACGTCACGACTGAAATGTGATGTTAGAACGTTATGTAACAACATAACGTAACAGGTGCTGTCCTGATGTCTCGCCTCTGCGCCCGCTCAGCGCTGCTGTCCGCCACCGCGCTCGCGGCGGGGGCTTTCGTCCTCGCGCCTCGCGCGTCCGCGCAGTCGATCGAACTGCCGGAGATCGAGGTCACCTCGCCGAGCCCCGTGCGGCGGGCGCCGGCTCAGCCCGCCGCCGCCGCGGCGACGCCGACCGGCGCGCTGCCGGTCGTCACCGATGTTTTCGCGCCGGTGACGGTCGTCACGCGCGACGAGATCGCGCGCGCGCAGCCGCTCACGCTGGGCGAGGCCCTGCGCGACAAGCCTGGCCTCACAGGCTCGAGCTTCGCGCCAGGCGCCGACCGGCCGATCATCCGGGGCCTCGAGGGTCCGCGCGTGCGCATCATCGAGAACGGGCTCGGCGTGCACGACGTCTCCGCGCTCGGCGAAGACCACGCCGTGCCGGTCAATCCGCTCGTCGCCGACCAGATCGAGGTGATCCGCGGCCCCGCGACCCTGCGCTACGGTTCGTCCGCGATCGGCGGCGTGGTCAGCGTCGAGAACTCCCGGATTCCGCGGACGGCGCCTGAGGGCGGCTATTCGGGCGAAGCGATCGCGGGCTTCTCGACCGTCGGCCGTGGCCGCTCCGCCGCCGCGAGGTTCGACGCCGGCCACAACGGCTTCCTGTTCCACGCCGACGGCTTCGCGACGAAGTCCGGAGCCTACGACACCCCCGACGGCCGGCAGGCGAATTCGGAGGCGCGTTCGACCGGCGGCGGGGTCGGTTTCTCGAAGACGTTCGAGCAGGGCTATGTCGGGCTGTCCTACAGCCATTACGACAGCCTCTACCGGATCCCCGGCGGCGAGTCGGCGGAACTCAACTCCCGGCTCGATCCCAAACAGGACAAGCTCCAGGCGCAGGGCGAGTATCGCTTCGAGGACGGCCCGTTCGCTGCGGTGCGGTTCTGGGTCAACGCGTCGCGCTACAAGCACAGGGAGCTCGGGCTCGAGGAGGACCACGATCACGGTCATGAAGACGAGGGCCACGGGCATGATCACGATCACGATCATGACCACGAGGATGAGCATGAGGAGGCCCGCGCCGACGTCGTCCACGGCGTGTTCAGGAACCGGGAGACGGAAGCCCGCGTCGAACTTCAGCACGCGCCGGCGACGTTCTCCTTCGGCAGCCTGACGGGCGCCTTCGGCGTCCAGGCCGGTCGCGGCAAGCTCAAGACGTCCGGCGAGGGCGACGGGCTTATCGCCCCCACCGACAGCACGACGGTCGCGGCCTATGTGTTCGAGCAGATCGATTTCGGGCGGGGCCTCAAGCTTCAGGGCGCCGGCCGCATCGAACATGCGAGCGCCGATGGCGTGTCCACCACCTATCCGGGTCTGGTCCCGGACGGAACCGATCCGATCGACCGGGACCGGAAGCGCGCGTTCACGCCGATCAGCGGCAGCCTCGGACTGCTTCAGGATCTGCCGAACGGCTTCGTGGCCAGCCTGACCGGCCAGTATGTGGAGCGCGCCCCAAGCGGGCTGGAGCTGTTCTCCCGCGGCTCCCACCACGCCGCCGGCCTGTTCGAGATCGGCGATCCGAATCTCAAGCTTGAAACCGCGAAATCGGTCGAGATCGGCCTGCGCCGCTCCGAAGGGGCGCTCAGGCTCGACGCCAGCGCCTATCACACCTGGTTCGACGGCTTCATCTACCGGCGGCTGACGGGCGTCGGATGCGGCCACGCGTTCGAGAGCTGCGGCGAGGAGGACGAGTTCGACCAGAGCGTCTACTCGCAGAAGAACGCGAAGTTCTACGGCGTGGAGCTCGCGGCGCAGTTCGACGCGGTGACGGTCGGCCAGAACACGTTCGGCGTCGAGGGGCAGTACGACTTCACCCGCGCGAAGTTCACGGACGGCGCGAACGTGCCGCGCATCCCCCCGCACCGCCTGGGCGGCGGCGTGTTCTGGCGCTCGGAAACCGGGTTCTTCGCCCGCGTGAACCTGCTGCACGCCTTCGCGCAGACCAAATTCGCGGATCACGAGACCCGGACGCCGGGCTACGACAACCTGAAGGCGGAGCTCAGCTACACCAAGCGCTTCCCCGACGCCCTGCCCGGCCGCGTGAGCACGCTGACCGTCGGCCTGCTCGGCGACAACCTGCTGAACGACCGCATCCGCAACGCCGCCTCTTTCAAGAAGGACGAGATCCTGTTGCCGGGCGCCGGCGCGCGACTGTTCGTGAAGGTGGGCTTCTAAGCGCTCGCCTCATGCCGCCGGAGCCGCGAGCGCGAGCTTCGGCGGCGGCGCCGCGAGCGTCGGGACCCGCAGGGGCAGCGTCACCACCACGCGCAGGCCCGGCGCGTTGTCCTCCAGCGCCAGCGTCCCGCCATGCAGACGGGCCACCGCGGATGCGAGCGCAAGGCCGAGGCCCGAGCCCGGACGCGTGCGGCTGGTGTCCAGCCGCACGAAACGGTCGAGCGCCCGCTCCCGGTCCGCCTCCGGAATGCCGGGGCCGCGATCCGCCACCACGATGCGCGCGGTCTCATCGTCCGCCATCGCCTCGACCCGCACCTCGCCGCCGTCGTCGGCGCCGTAGTTGAGGGCGTTCTCGATCAGGTTCGCCACCGCCTGCCCGATCAGCTCCCGGCTGCCGAGCACGGAGATCGCGACCGGCGCGGCCACCGTGAGGCGCGCGCCGCGCTCCTCCGCCAGCGGCTCGTAGAGCTCCGCCACGCTGCGGGCGATGTCCGCCAGATCCACCGGCGCGAGCTTGTCGCGGGCGCCGCCGGATTCCGCGCGGGCGATCAGCAGCAGGGCGTTGAAGATGCCGAGCATGGCGTCGGTGTCGGCGATCACCCGCTCCATGGCCGCCGCCCAGTCGTCCTCGGTGCGGGCGTCGCGCAGCGCCGCCTCTGCGCGGTTGCGCAGGCGCGTCAGCGGCGTCTTGAGGTCGTGGGCGATGTTGTCGGACACCTCCTTCAGCCCCGCCATCAGCTCGTTGATGCGGTCGAGCATGGCGTTGGTGGCGCCCGCCAGACGGTCGAACTCGTCGTCGGAGCCGGTGACGGCGAGGCGCCCGGAGAGATCGCCCGCCATGATGGTGCGGGCGGTCTCGGTCATGGCGTCGATGCGGCCGAGCACGCGCTTCGCCACGAACACGCCGCCGGCGAGGCCGAACACCACCACCAGCGCCAGCGACCACTGCACGGCGTTGGAGATGACCGCCGACAGCCGCTCGCGCTCCTCGGTGTCGCGGCCGACCAGCAGGCGGTAGCCGCCCGGCAGCACGAACACCCGCACCACCGCCGGATAGGGCGCGGCGTTCTCCTCGCCCACGCGGCGGTAGGGCAGCTCGCGCTCGCCGGCCTCCGCGAGCGACGCGTTGGGCAGGCCCGAGACGTTGCCGGCCAGCACCTCGCCGCTCATGGTGGTGAGCAGGTAGATCGAGCCGCCGGAACGGTTTGAGCGCTCCTCCACGATCGCGACCAGACGCCGTATGCCGCCCTGCCGGTACTGGTCGGACAGGCCCGTCACCTCGGCGTTGACGGTGGCGTTGAGCTGGGCCGCCAGCAGCGCGTTGGCGTGCCACGACACATAGATCAGCACCACCACGGACAGCGTGGCGAACACGAACAGGTAGGCCAGCACCAGCTTGAAGGCGGTGGTGCGGAGAAGCTTGCCCGCGGTGCGAAGGAGCTTACCGGCCGCCGTCACGGATCACGTATCCCGCGCCGCGCACGGTGTGCAGCAACGGCTTGTCGAAGCCCTTGTCGATCTTCGAGCGCAGCCGGGAGACATGAACGTCGATCACGTTGGTCTGGGGGTCGAAATGATAGTCCCAGACGTTCTCCAGCAACATGGTGCGCGTCACCACCTGGCCGGCGTTGCGCATGAGGTATTCGAGCAGGCGGAACTCGCGCGGCTGCAGCACGATCTCCTGCCCGCCGCGCGTCACCGTGTGGGACAGGCGGTCGATCTCCAGATCCGCCACCTTGTAGACGGTGTCGCCCGCGCCCGGCCCGCCGCGGCGCGCCAGCGCCTCGACGCGGGCCAGCAGCTCCGCGAAGGCGTACGGCTTGGTGAGATAGTCGTCGCCGCCGGCGCGCAGGCCCTGCACCCGGTCGTCCACCTGCCCGAGCGCGGAGAGAATCAGCACCGGCGTCGCGGCGCCCTCGGCCCGGAGGCGCCGGATCAGCGTCAGGCCGTCGAGCCGGGGCAGCATGCGGTCCACCACCAGCACGTCATAGGAGGACGAGCTGGCGAGCTCGTACCCCTCCACGCCGTCGGCGGCGTGGTCGGCCACATGGCCGGCTTCGGTCAGGGCCTTGACCACGTAGGCCGCGGCTTCGCGGTCGTCCTCGACGATGAGCAGCTTCATGGACGAGGTCATGACCCGCCTCCCGCGCGGCCGCAAGGGTTCTGTCCGGCGCTGATCGCGCCGAAAACGAAGATCGTGAAAAAGCGGCCTCCAGCGGGAGGAAAGAAACCGCTGGAGGCCGCAAGGCGCGCCGCGGAAACGGCGGGCGGCGCCGGGAAGGGGGAACCCGGCGCGCCTCGCCGTCCGCGTGTCGATCCCGAAGGTCAGCGGGGGGTCATGAGCCCGCGGGACCGTTCGGCCGGGGCGTCAGCCGCGGCCGATCTCGATGGCGACGAAGCGCGTCGCGTCGCTGCGCTTGATGCGCAGCAGAACCGTCTTCTTGCCGTCCTTCTGGGCGGCGTCGAGCGAGGACGAGACGTCGCCGGCGGAGGCCACCTCCTTGCCGCCGACCTCGAGGATCACGTCGCCCTGCTGCAGCTTGCCGGCGGCGGAGCCGCCGTCGTCCACATCCGTCACCACAAGGCCCTTGTCGCCGGAGCCGGCGACGCGGGCGGCGGGCTGCACCCGGATGCCGAGCTTGACGGCGGAGGTCGGCTGAGCGCCGCCTTCACCGTCCTCGCCGTCGAGCGAAGCGGTCTGCTGGTCCGGCAGCTTGGCGAGGGTGAGGCTGGTGGTCGCCTCCTTGCCGCCGCGCCAGTAGGTCAGCTCCACCTTGGCGCCCGGCTTGAACGAGGCGATCTTGCGGGACAGGTCGCGCGCCTGCGGAATGGCCTCGCCGTTGACTTTCAGGATCACGTCGCCGGACTTGAGGCCGGCCTTCTCGCCCGGCTGGCCCGACTGGGCCTCCGCCACCAGCGCGCCCTCGGCCTTGGCCATGCCGAGGCTTTCGGCGATGTCGTCGGTCACGGGCTGGATCTGCACGCCGATGAAGCCGCGCTCCACCACGCCGCCGTCCTTCAGCTTGGCGACGATGTCCGTCACCACCTCGGCGGGGATGGAGAACGCGATGCCCACGTTGCCGCCCGAAGGCGAATAGATGGCGGTGTTCACGCCCACCACCTCGCCGCGCAGGTTGAAGGTCGGGCCGCCGGAGTTGCCGCGGTTCACGGCCGCGTCGATCTGCAGGAAGTCGTCATAGGGGCCGGCGCCGATGTCGCGGCCGCGGGCCGAGACGATGCCCGCCGTCACCGTGCCGCCGAGGCCGAAGGGGTTGCCCACCGCGATCACCCAGTCGCCCACGCGGGTCTGCTTGGTGTCGGCGAAGGTGACGTGCGGCCAGTCCTTGCGGTCGCCGTCCACCTTCAGCAGCGCGAGGTCGGTGCGCGGGTCCGTGCCCACCACCTTGGCCTTCAGCGTCTCGCCGCCGTCCTGCACCAGCTCCACCTCCTTGGCGGTGGAGACCACGTGGTTGTTGGTGACCACGTAACCGTCGCCGGAGATGAAGAAGCCCGAGCCCTGGCTCATGCCGAACTGGCGCGGTCCGCGACGCTGGCCGCGCTGCTCGCCGCCCTGCCCGCCCTGACCGAACTGGCGGAAGAAGCGCTTCAGCGGATGATCGTCCGGGAGCTGGTCGAGGCCGGGCAGATCGCCGCCCTGCCCCGGCAGTCCGGGAATGCCGAAGCCTTGCTGCTGGGCGGGCGCCTCGATCTTGACGCGCACGCTGACCACGGCGGGCTTCACCCGGTCGGCGACGTCGGCGAAGCTCGGAAGCTGCGGTCCGGCCTGCGGCGCGATGGCGGAGGACTGGGCGAAGGCCGGGGAGGCGCCGCCCGTGACGGCCTGCAGCCCGAGCGTTCCGACGACGCCGAGCGCGACCGCGGAGCCAAGCATGGCGGCGCGGCGGCGGGCGAGGAAGTTCGAGGGCCGGGAGGTGGAATTCAGTTCTGACGACATCGGGCGGTCTTCTCCGAAGCGGTGATCCTGTCGCCTCATATGGGCGTTCGAGGGGGAGAGTCACCCAGCCCGGATTACGGCGTTCTGTCCCGGAGATGAAAATTCCGTAACGGGCGACGCCCTGAAAATCGCCGCGATTCATTGAACCGCCGCCCTTGGCGGCCCATGCGGCCGAGGGCGTTCAGGCCCTCTCGTCCTCGCGGGCGAGCAGCGCTTCGAGCCGGGCGCGCTCCGCCTCGGTCAGCCCCGCGCCTGCGACCTCTACGCGGCGCGCGCGCACGACGAAGACCAGATAGCCGAGCAGTCCGGCGAGCAGCACCGCCGGCGCGAACAGCCAGAGCAGCGCGGTCTCCCAGGTGAAGCGGGGCCGCAGCAACACAAAGTCGCCATAACGGGCGGTGAGGAACGAGATCACGTCTTTGTCGCTGTCGCCGGCGGAGATGCGCTCCCGCACCAGCACCCGAAGGTCCTTGGCGAGCGGCGCGTCCGAATCGTCGATGGACTGGTTCTGGCAGACCATGCAGCGCAGTTCCGCGCTCAGCGCCCGCGCCCGCGCCTCCTGCGCCGGATCGGACAGCTCCTCGCCCGGCTGGACGGCGAACGCGGCCGCCGGAGCGGCGAGCGTCAGCGCCGCAGCGAGCGCCGCCCGGCGCAAGGCCGGGCTCATTCCGCCGGCGCCGGATGGGCGGAGACGGGAACGGGCTTCGCGGCCCGGCGCGGCGCGCCGACCCTGAGCCGCCGGTCCGCCAGCGACAGGCCGCCGCCGAGCGCCATGATCACCGCGCCGAACCAGATCAGCGTCACCAGCGGCTTGTAGGTCACCCGCAGCGCAGTGGCGTCGTCGCCCCGCGCCTCGCCCATGGAGGCGTAGAGCTGCGACAGGCCGAAGGTGGCGATGCTCGCCTCCGTCAGGTCCATCTGCCGGGCGGCGTAAAGCCGGCGGGAGGGCTCCAGGCGGCGCACCACCGCGCCGTCCTTGCGCACGGTGAGCGCAGCTATGGTGGAGGCGTAGTTCGGCCCCGGCCGCTGGCTGACGCCCTCGAAGGTGAGATCGTAGCCCGAGATCGAGACCGACTGCCCCGGCTTCAGCGCCACCACCGCCTCGCTCGGCCAGGCGGTGGCCGCGACCACGCCGAGCAGGGTGACGCCCATGCCCGCATGGGCCAGCGCCGACCCCCAGGTGGAGCTCGGCGCGCCGCGCAGGCGCCGGACCGATTCGGCGAAGGGCGCGCGGAACAGCTTGGAGCGCTCCACCAGCTCCGCGAAGGCGCCCGTGATGGCGAACAGGGCGAGGCCGACGCCAAGCGGCGCAAGCGTCGGACCGCCGCGGGCGAAGCCCGCCACCAGAGCGGTCGCGACCACCGCGACGCCGACGGCGTAGACCATGGCGCGGGCGGCGCGGGCGGCGTCGCCGCGCTTCCACGCCAGCAGCGGCGCGAACGGCATCACCAGCATCACCGGCAGCATCAGCGGGCCGAAGGTGTTGTTGAAAAAGGGCGGGCCGACCGAAATCTTCTCGCCGGTCATGGCCTCCAGCGCCAGCGGGTAGAGCGTGCCCACGAACACCGCCGCGGTGGCGGCGGTGAGAAACAGGTTGTTCAGCACCAGCGCGCCCTCGCGCGACACCGGCGCGAACATGCCGCCCTGCTTCAGCGTCGGGGCGCGCAGCGCGTAGAGCGCGAGGCTGCCGCCCACGAAGACGATCAGGATGATCAGGATGGCGACGCCGCGGGCCGGGTCCACCGCGAAGGCGTGAACCGAGGTCAGCACGCCGGAGCGCACCAGGAAGGTGCCGAGCAGCGACAGCGCGAAGGTGAGCAGCGCCAGCAGCACCGTCCAGACCTTCAGCGCCTCGCGCTTCTCCATCACCACCGCGGAGTGCAGAAGCGCCGTGCCGGACAGCCACGGCATCAGCGAGGCGTTCTCCACCGGGTCCCAGAACCAGAAGCCGCCCCAGCCCAGCTCGTAATAGGCCCAGTAGGATCCCATGGCGATGCCGAGCGTGAGGAACAGCCAGGCGCCCAGCGTCCAGGGCCGCACCCAGCGCGCCCAGGCGGCGTCCACCTTGCCTTCGATCAGGGCCGCGACGGCGAAGGAGAACGCCATCGAGAAGCCCACGTAGCCGACGTAGAGCAGCGGCGGATGGATCGCGAGGCCGGGGTCCTGCAGCAGCGGATTGAGGTCCTGGCCCTCCATGGGCGCGGGGTCGAGCCGGGCGAAGGGGTTGGAGGTCAGCAGCACGAACAGCAGGAAGGCGACCGAGATCATCGCCTGCACGCCCAGCACGTCCGCCCGGAGGCGATCCGGCAGGTTCTTGCCGAAGAACGCCACCAGCGCGCTGAACAGCGTCAGGATCAGCACCCAGAGCAGCAGCGAGCCCTCGTGATTCCCCCACACCCCGGAGATCTTGTAGATCAGCGGTTTGGCGGAGTGGGAGTTCTCCACCACGTTCACCACCGAGAAGTCGGAGGTGACATAGGCGTGGGTCAGCGCCGCGAAGGACAGGGCGACGAAGGCGAGCTGGCCGTAGGCGAGCGGGCCGGCGAGGCCCATCAGCGCCGCGTCGCGGGTGCGCGCGCCCCAGATCGGCAGCACCGACTGCAGCAGCGCCAGCGCCAGCGCCAGGACGAGCGCGTAATGGCCGGTCTCGGCGATCACTTGGCGGCCCCCGCGTCGTCGCCCTTCCAGAGCCCCTGCGCCTTCATGCGGTCGGCCACGTCCTTGGGCATGTAGTTCTCGTCATGCTTGGCGAGCACGGTGTCGGCGAGGAACGAGCCGTCCGCCTGCAGCACCCCTTCCGACACCACGCCCTGCCCCTCGCGGAACAGGTCCGGCAGCAGCCCCTTGTAGGTCACGGGCATGTCGCGGGCGTTGTCGGTCACCGCGAAGCGCACCGTCGCGCCGTCCTGCACGATGGAGCCCGCCTTCACCAGACCGCCGAGCCGCAGCCGCGTGCCCGGAACCTCGCCGCGCTGGGCGATCTCGCTCGGGGTGCGGAAGAACACGATGGTGTCGTCGAGCGCGGTCAGCACCAGCGCGGTCGCCGCCGCCAGCACGAGGCCGACGAGGGCGAACAGCGCGAGCCGCCGGCGCTTGCGGGTGGAGCCCCGGCGGCGCGGCGACGGAAAGGCGGAGGGAGAGGCTTCGATCGTCATCCGGATACCCTTTTAGGCTCCCTGCCCTTCGAGACCAACCCCGACCGCCAGCGCGTCGAGCCGGGCGGTCGCGCGCGGATCGGAGGCGAAACGCCGGCGCGCCTCGGCGAGCGAGGCCCGGGCGCTGTCGGCGTCGCCCAGCACCGCGCGGGACTGCACCAGCCGGAGCCAGTCGCCGATCTCGCCGCCGTCCTTCAGGCGCGCCTCGAGCCGGTCCACCATGCCGCGCACCATCTGCATGCGCTCCTGCGGCGTTTTGGCGGCGGCGGCCTCCTGATCGCTCGGCATGGGGATCGCGGGCGGCGCGGCGATGCGGGTCAGCTCGCCCTTCAGGCCCTGGACGTAGGGCGCGCCCGCGGGCGCCTTGGCGAGCAGCCCCTTGAGGCGCGCCACCGCGGCCGCGAGGTCGCCCTCCTGCTCGGCGGCGCGGGCGAGGTAGAACGCGCCCTTCACCGAAGGCGGCTCGGCGTTGGCGGCGCGTTCGAACACCGCGCGGGTCTCGGCCGAGATCGCGCCGTCGTCGCGGGCCATCATGGCCTCGCCCAGACTGGCTTCGAGATCCGGATTGGCACCCATGATGCGGATGGCGTTGGCGTAGGCCGACACCGCCTCCTCCGCGCGCCCGAGCCGCAGATAGATCGGGCCCAGCACCATCCAGCCGCGACCGTCGTTCGGGTTCTTCTTCAGCTCCGCCTCGGCGCGGGCCACCAGTTCGTCCACGTTGCGGCTGTCCGGCGGCGCGGCGCGGCGGGCGGCGAGCGGTCGGTCCGACACGTCGGGACGGCCAAGCGCGCCATAGAAGCCGAGCGCCACCGCCGGCGTCACCACCAGCGCCGCGACCGCCGCGATCCGGCGACGGCGCAGCGCCGAGGCCTCGCTTCCCGTGCGGACGCGGGCTGCGGCCTCCGCTTCGGTGGCGGCGAACAGGCGGCGCGCCACTTCGGCCCGGGCGGCCTCCGCCTCGCGGGCGCCGATCAGTCCCCGCGCCTTGTCGCGCTCGATCTCCGCGATCTGGTCGCGATAGACCGCGGCGTCGCCGCCGTCATGGTCGGCGGCGCGCCTGCGGGCCAGCGGGAGCAGCGCCACGAGCGCCGCCGCCGCCGTCATGGCGGCCAGGATCAGCCAGAGAGCCATCTGCGATCTTTAGTCCTTCCAAATTCTGGCGCAGGACATAGACCCGGAGCGCGCCCGCGAGAAGAGGCTTCGCCCGCGCACCCCCTAACGCTTTCGGCGCCGACGGCGCATTTGGCGCGGTTTGGAACAATTCGCAGGCCACGGGGCGCCCATCCGCGCGCGACGCCTTATGTTGAGCCCGACGCGCCCTCCGGGCTTGGGACGGCGCAATCTGTCCACGACCTCCGGAGGATCCGTGCTCCGCGCTCTTCTTCCCGCCCGCGCCCGCCCTGCGCCCGCTTTCGCGTCTCAGGAGAGCCGGCGGCCGGCGGACGCCTATGATGCGATCGTGATCGGAGGCGGCGTGCTCGCGGCCGCGATCGCCCGCGCCGCGGCGCTCGACGGGCGCTCGGTGGCGCTGCTCGCGCCGGCCGGCATCTGCGCCACGTCGCCGGAACGGGTCTGGCCCGTGATCCGGACCAGCGCGCCCGACCCGAACCGGTCCGCGCTGCAGGCGGACGCGCCGGCGCGGGCCGCGAAGCTCGCCCGGACGCTGCCGCTCTCCCCCGGTCTGGACCGCGTCGGAAGTCTGACGCTCGCGGGCCGCGAGCGCGATCTGGACGCCCTGACGCGCGAGGCTGCAGACGCGCAGACGCTCGGCCTCGACGTGTGGCTGGACGCGCCGCAGGCGGCCGCGGCGCTCTCGCCCGCGCTCGCCGGCGTCACGCCGCCGCCCGCGCTCAACGATCCGGCGGCCGTGACCGTGTATGCGGACGCGCTGGCGCTCGGTCTCGCCATCGCGGCGGAGGCGGCGGGCGCCGCCGTGTTCGCCCACACGCCGGTGGAGGCGCTGGCGCGGGACGACGCCGCCGTCACGGGCGTCGCGCTCCAAGGCCGCGCGATCCGCGCCGGCGCCGTCGTTTTGGCGGACGATCACTCCGCCATCCGGCTGGTGCGGGAAGGGCGCGGCCGGCTGTCGCTGACGCGGGAGGAGCGCTCCGCCCTGACGCTCGACAGCGACACGGCCTTCGGGCCGGCGCTGGTCCAGGACGACCTTCTGGCGGCGCAGGACGGCGGCGGCGCCGTCCTGCTGTCCGCCGCCGACGCGCCGGAGCGCGTCGCCCTGCGCGCGGAGGCGCTCTTGCCGCGTCTGCGCGCCGCCCGCATCCGCGCCATCGAGAACGTCACCAGCTGGACCGGCGTCGACGGCCGCCCGCAGATCGGCGCTGCCGAACTGCCGGGGCTGTGGCTGGCGCTCGGCTTCGGGCGGGACGCGCTGTCGCCGGCGCTCGCCGTGGCGGATCATCTGGCCGCGGCGCTTGCGGGCGACGCCCTGTCCCCGGCGCTCGCGCCCTTCGCGCCGACCCGGCGCGCGGCGCTCCGGCTGCTGGAGGCGGCGCAATGAGCGGGTTCCATCGTCTTCCCGGCTCGGCGCCGGCGCGTTTCGGCTCCGCCATCGACCGCGGCGAGCCGGTGGGCTTCCGCTTCGACGGCCGCCTGCTGCCGGCGCTCTACGGCGACACGCTGGCGAGCGCCCTGCTCGCAAACGGCCGCGCCGGCTTCGGCCGCGGGCCGCTGCTCGGCCGCGCCCGCGGCCTGACGGCGCTGGGGCTCGACGAGCCGTTCGCCTGGGCGATCCCGGAGGACGGATCCGAACCGCTGCGCGCCGACGACATCGCCGCCGTCGAAGGCGGGTCGGCGACGGCTGTTCCGTCCGGGGCCGCGCCGTCCCGGCTGTTCGCCCGCGCGGCGGCGGACGGTCCCGTGGCCGGAGCGTTTCCGCCGGGCCGCCGCCTGCTGGCGCGGCTGCGGCGCCACGCCGCCCTGCCGCCCGCGATCGCGGCCTCGCTCCCGCCGCTCGTGGAGGCTGCGGAGGAGAGCTGCGACGCGCTGGTGGTGGGCGCGGGGCTTGCGGGTCTCGCCGCCGCCGTCACGGCCCAGCGCTCCGGCCTCGTTGTCCGCGTGGTGGAGGCCACTGGGCGCGTCGGCGGGCTGGCCGATCTCTACGACGGCGCGATCGACGGCCTCGCGCCGCAGGACTGGGCGCTTCAGCGCGCCGGAGAACTTTCCGGCCGCGACGCCGCCGCGCTGGCGCTGCGCGCCGAAGCGCTCGCGATCGAGCCCGATGGAACGGCGCTGGTGAGCCAGCGCGGCGCCGGCCCGCGTCCGGGCCCGGCGAAACTGCGGGCGATCCGCGCCGGCGCGATCATTCTCGCCTGCGGCTTCCACGAACGTCCGCTGCTCATCGCCGGCGCCGACCGGCCGGGCGTCCTGCTCGCCGGCGCCGCGCGCGGACTGCTGAGGCGCTACGCGGTGGCGCCCGGCGACCGGGTGGTGGTCGCCACCACCGGCGACGAGGGCTACCGCACGGCGATCGACCTCGCTGAAGCCGGCGTCACGGTGGAGATGATCCTCGACGCCCGCGCGGCGCCGGACAGCGCCCTGGTCGACCGCGCCAAGGCGCATGGCCTGCCGCTCAGCCTGTCGAGCCTCGCGACCGGCGTCGCCACCGCCGACGGCTCCGACCGCATCGTGGGCGTGACGGCCTGCAACGTCGGCGGCGAAGGCGCCGCCGCAGGCCGCCGCACCCTGTTCGCGGACGCGCTGGTGGCGTCGGACGGTCTTGCGCCCCGGCGGGAGCTGGCGGACGCCGCCGGGCTCGACGAGGCGCAGGGGCTGTTCGTGGCGAGCCGCCAGGCCGATCTCGCCAGCGCGGTCCGGGACGGCGTGGCGGCGGGCGCCGCCGCGGCGCGCCACCTCGGCCGGGAGGCCGAGGCGGAGAGCTGGGACGTTCAGGGGCTCCCCGACGCGCCGGAGGACGCGGCGGCCCGCGCCGCCCCTCGCGCGCGGCTCGGCGAAAGCGGGGATCCGGCCGATGCGGCCGTCATCGACGCGGGTGCGGACGTGACCTTCGGGGATCTGCGTCAGGCGCGGCTTATGGGCCTGTCCGGCCCGGCGCTTCGGCGGTGGCTCGGCCTCGGCCGGGGCCGCGACGGCGGCCTCGCCGGATCGGCGCTCGCGGACGACGTGCTGGGCGAAGCCGCCCCGCCGTCAGCGCCGTCGCCGCGCCTCACCCTCGGCGCTCTCGCCGCGCGGGCCCGGCTGGTGGAGAACGCCTGAAACACGAAACCGCCGCGCCTTCCGGGAAGGCGCGGCGGTCGAACGTTCCGTTCGGAAGCGAGATCGTTCAGCCGACCTCGACCCAGCGGCCGCGCGGGCCGCGGCAGGTCTGGCCGCGCTCGGTGATCACGCGCCCGTCGTCCATGTAGATGCGGCGGGTGTAGGAGCGGCAGCGCTCGTAATCGGCGCGGGAGTAGCGCGGGCCGACGATGACCTCGCCGCGGTAGCGATCGCTGCGCCACTCGTAGGGCCGGCCCTCGTAGCCGCTTTCCAGCGCCTCGTATTCCGCGTCGTGGGCGCGGCGACGGGCGTCGTCGTCGATGGCGGCGCCGATGCGGTTGCCGACCAGACCGCCGAGACCGGCGCCGATGACGGTGGCCGCGACCCGGCCCGAGCCGCCGCCGATGGTGGAGCCGATCAGGCCGCCGCCCACCGCGCCCGCCACGGTGCCGAGGCCCTCGCCTTCACGGCCCGGACCGCAGGCCGTGAGGCCCAGCGCGAGCACGCCAACGGCCGCCAGGGCCGCCGCTTTGGAAATCAACATGAAACCTCCCGTTGCCGCCGTCGTCGCCCCCCGGACGATTCGGCTTGAGGGCACACAGAAATGCGGGATTCGGGCGAAAGCGGGGACGAAGGCCTTCGCGGGCGGCGATGTGGCGCGGGTCACAGCGCCGGCAAGGTCACCGCGCAGCGCAGGCCGCCCAGCTTCGAGCGCTCCAGCTCGAACCGTCCGCCATAAAGCCGCGTCAGGTCGCCGACGATAGCCAGGCCGAGGCCGGAGCCGGGCTTGGTCTCGTCCAGCCGCTTGCCGCGGGCGAGCGCCGCGATGCGCTGCTCTTCGGTGAGGCCCGGACCGTCGTCGTCGACTGCGACCTTCAGCAGCCGCGCACCGCCCACCACCGGCGCCGGCGCCGGCTCCACCGTAACCGTCACCCGGCCAGCCGCCCATTTGCAGGCGTTGTCAACCAGATTGCCGACGATCTCGTCCAGGTCCTGCCGCTCGCCCCGGAACCGGAGCTGCTCATCCGAAACGTGAGCCTCCACCGTCAGGTCACGGTCGCGGTGGATCTTCTGCATGGTGCGGACCAGCGCCTCCACCACGGGCTTCGCCGGCGTGGCCTCGCCCGCGAAGGCGACGCCGGCGGACAGGCGCGCGCGCTCCAGATGGTGGTCGATCTGGCGGCGCATCACCTGCGCCTGTTCGCGCACCTTGTCCGCGAAGGCGCCCTCGCCCGCGTCCGCCTCGTTGGCGATGACGGACAGCGGCGTCTTCAGCCCATGGGCGAGATTGCCCACATGGGTGCGGGCGCGCTCCACGATCTCGCGGTTCGAATCGAGCAGCGCGTTCAGCTCCACCGCCAGCGGCGCGATCTCCTCCGGGAACGAGCCCTCCAGCCGGGAGCGGCCGCCGGCGCGCACCTCCGCCAGCTGGGCGCGCAGATGGACCAGCGGCCTGAGGCCGAAGCGCACCTGGAAGCCGGTGGTGGCCACCAGCCCGAGGCCGAGCAGCAGGAAGCTCACCAGCAGCGCTGCGTTGAAGTTCTTGATGTCGTCGTCGATCTCGTTGGCCTGCCCGCCGATTGAGATCAGGAACCGGCCGTCCTGCCCGAGGTCGATGATGCGCTCCACCACCCGGAGGCGCTGGTTCTCCGGCCCGAGCGCGTAGCCCTCGCGGGTGCCTACCAGCGTCTCCTCGACGCCGAGATCGGCGAGCCGCGGAAGCTGCTCCTCGAACAGGGACTTTGAGGTGGTGGCCTCGGGCGGGTCGCGGTCGAGCCGCGTCACCTGCCAGTACCAGCCGGACAGCGGCAGCTCGAAGCGCGGCTCGCCGAAGGAGCCGGGATCGTCCTTGTCGAAGCCGCCGTCCGCCAGCGCCCCGACCAGCGTCTTCAGATAGACGTGCAGCCGCTGGTCGAAGCTCCGCTCCACCGAGCGGGTGTAGTAGGACGACAGGGTGACTCCGCCGATCAGCAGGGCCGCGAGCGTCCACAGCGCGGCGGAGCCGAACAGGCGGGCCGCGATGGAGGCGGCGCGGCGCGGCTTGCCCTGCGCGTCCGGCGTCCGCGCTGCGGCGCTCATGCGCCGTCCGGCGCCATCAGCACGTAGCCGAGTCCCCGCACGGTCTGGATCACGTCGGAGCCGAGCTTCTTGCGCAGCCGCCCCACGAACACCTCGATGGTGTTGCTGTCGCGGTCGAAGTCCTGATCGTAGAGATGCTCGACCAGTTCGGTGCGCGACACCACCCGGCCCTGATGGTGCATCAGATAGGCCAGCAGCCGGTACTCGTGGGAGGTGAGCTTGATGGGATGGCCGTCGAGCGTCACCCGGCCGGCGCGGGTGTCGAGCCGCACCGGGCCGCACAGCAGCTCGCTGGAGGCGTGGCCGGTGGCCCGGCGCAGCAGCGCCCTGAGCCGCGCCAGCACCTCCTCCATGTGGAACGGCTTCGGCACGTAATCGTCGGCGCCGGCGTCGAAGCCCTGCACCTTGTCCGACCACCGGTCGCGGGCGGTGAGGATCAGGACCGGCATCACCCGCCCGTCGCGTCGCCACTGTTCGAGAACGGAGATGCCGTCCTTCTTGGGCAGGCCGATGTCCAGAACCACCGCGTCATAGGGCTCGGTGTCGCCGAGGTGGTGGCCCTCCTCGCCGTCGAAGGCGCGGTCGACCGCGTAGCCCGCGTCCTCGAGCGCGGTTGCGATCTGCCGGTTCAGGTCGGGATCGTCCTCGACGACGAGAAGACGCATGGTGACTCCTGCGACGGGCTCACTTCACGGCGAGCAGCTTGCCGGTTCCCGCGTCGACGCGCGCGCGCGCCACGCGCCCGTCGTCGCTGAGCAGCGTGAGATTGTATGTGAGAAGGCCGCTCACGCGGCAGAGCTTATAGTCGATCACCTCGCCGTCCCAGGCGGCGCGCGCGGCGCGCGCGGCGGCGGCAAGCGGCACCGCGCGCTTGGAGCGGATGGCGTCGCGGGCGTCGCGGGCCGACAGGCAGCCGCCATCCCGCGGCGCGTCGAGTCCGTCGTCGTCCGGCAGGGCTTTCGAGACCGGGCGGTCGGAGCGCTCGTCCCGCGGCACCCGGCGATAGAGACCGGGCGACGGCGCGTCCGGCGAGCGGTCGGCGGAGGGCGGCACCCGCAGATATTCGCCGGCGCCCGGCGCGGGCACGAGGATGCGCGGGCGACCATCCTCGCGCGGCCCCTCCTGCGCGGACGCGCCGGCGAGACAGGCCGCCAGACACACGGCGACGCCGAGCCCGAGCGGCGCGCGCGTAAGACGGGACAGGATCATGACGCGGACTATGTCCATCCGGGCTGAACCCTTCATGAACGCGCGGACGGCGGCGCCTCGCGGAAATACGCGGGACGCGCGCACGCGCGACGCCGCGTCCTCTGGCGAACGGGCCCGCGGCGCCGCATGCTGCGGCCCATGCACAGGCTGCGCCACCGCAGAATCTTCTACCTCGCCCTCCTGCTCTGGACGGCGCTCTGCGGGCTCGTGTTCGACTACATGATCATCAACATGCGCTTCGCGGACGAGCCGTGGTTCCCGGCGCTCGGCGTGATGGTCTACGCCACCGGCATCTTCGTGCTCACCGTGATCCGCTTCGACCAGCTCAAGCGGCTCTGAGAACCTGTTCCGAACGTCGTCCCGCGGCCTCCTCGACCCTGCGTGGCGCCGCAGGGCGCCGTTTCGGAACGGGCGCTGAGCCGGGGTCACAGCGCCACGGACACGATCACGCACACTCCGGCGCCGCCCAGGCCGCCGCTTCCCGAACCGTAAGCGGCGCGTCCGGCTCCTCCGCCGCCACCGCCTCCGCCGCTTTCCCCGCCCGCGCCCCCCGCGCCGGGGCTCCCGGACGTGATCGATCCTCCTCCACCTCCCCCGCCTCCGGCGCCGCGCGCCCATCTGCGGCCGGCGCCGTCCTCTCCGTGCGCGCCGGCCGCTCCCCCAGCCCCCGCCGGCGCGAGGCGCAGCGCGCCGCCCATAGCGTAGCCCGCCGATCCTCCGCCGCCCGCGAAGCCGCCTGAGGCGGTCGCGGTGGACAGCCCGGCGCCTCCGCCGCCTGAGCCAGGCCCGGAAGCGAAGAAGACGGACCCCGCGGCCCCCGCGCCCGTCGACGAGCCCGCGCCGCCGCCGTTCGAGGCTCCGAAAGCGCCGGCGCCGCCTGCGCCTCCGGCGGCGTTGGACGTGGAGCCCCCGACGCCGCCGGAGCCGCCGGGCGCGCTCAGCGCGACGTTCTCCGGTTCCGTGCCGTTGAGCGAGAACGAGGTCGCTCCCCCGGCCCCGCCCGCCGCGCCGACGCCGGGGGAGCCCGGAGCAAGGCCCGCGCCCCCAACGCCGCCCACGCCGATGGCGACGCCGCAAGGAGCGGTCAGATCGGTGACAGGGAACTCCTCCAGCGCCAGGCCTCCTGCGCCGCCGCCGCCCCCGCCGCCGCGGATGTAGGTGCTTTCGCCGCACGCGCCGCTTCCGCCTCCCCCGCCGCCTCCGATCAGCAGCACCCGGCAGCGCGACGCCCAGGAGGGAGGCGACCACGTCCCACCGGCCGTGAGCACGTCGACCTGCGCCCGCTGCGGCGACAGCGGAAAGGATAGGCGGCCGTCCTCCGGCGAGGCCTCGAACACGGTCTTCCAGACCGCGCCGTCCCCGGACACTTTCAGCGCGAAGCGGTCGGCGCCGATCAGGCCGAGCTCCGCGCGGCCGGAGAAGCCGGTCTGCAGCAGCAGGCTCGCCACGTCGCCCGCCGCCGCCTTGTTCAGCTTCAGCCGCATGTCGTCGCCGTCATGGGTGAACAGCGCGGCGTCGGCCGCCACCGCCAGCCGGTTGGCGGCGTCGGCCGTGGCGTTGACGCCAAGCGTCGAAAGCCCGTCGAGCGCGGCGATCAGGCCGGCGGCGCCGACCCAGGCGCCGCCCACGAAGGCGAGCAGCGCGTTCTCCGCCGCCACGTAAGCCAGCCAGCCGGGCTTCGGCGCGATGAAGGCCCAGACGCCGTCGAGCCGGGCGGCGATGCGGCCGTCCCGCCCGGCCCAGAGCCCGGTCGCGCCCGCGGCCACGATGTGGCGGTCGCCCTCGGCGGGGACGGCCGGCGGCTCGGTCCGGGTCCGGTCCAGCACGCCGCACTGCACCAGCGCGTCGAGCCGGCGGAAGGCCTCGTTGACGGTGACGTGCTTCTGCGCCTGCGACGGCGCCAGATAGCCGAGCCCGAGATGGGGGCTGTCGCTCATGGGTTCAGGCTCCGATCAGAGAGAAACGCGGACGGCCGTTCAGACGGCGAAGCTTTCCGCCGCCGTCAGGCCCGGCCCGACGGTCGCGGAGAGCTGCCGCACCCGCAGTTCGATCGCCGTGGCCGGCCCGCCGAGGTCTGCCGCTTGCTGGGCGGCGGCGTAGAGCGCGGACGGCGACGTGGTCTCGAACGTCCGGACCCGCGCGCCGCCCGCCCAGACCTCGGCCTCATAGGCCTCGGTCTCCTCGCCGAGCCGGACCTCGCGGGCGTCGAAATCGTCGCCGCCGATCCGCGTGCGGCGGATCCAGCCGAACCGCAGGTCGCCGTTGGCGAGCCTGCGCGCCGAGAGCCGCACCGGCGCGAGCGGCCGCAGCCCGCGCCCGGCCATGGGCGCTGCGAGCGGGACATAGGCCGGATCGCCGCGCGGCAGCGTCGCCGGCCCCGCCGACCATGCGAGCGTCAGGCCGCGCTCGGTCTCCGGCGCTTCCGACGCCGGCGTCGCCGCGCCGATCAGGGCGAAGGCGGCGCCGGCGGGCGTGGGATCGCCCATGGCGTCCTCCGTGCCCGCCTGCCCGCGCAGCAGCGCGGTGAGGCGCCAGCGGCCGGACCCGACGAGCGCGGCGTCGCGGAACTGCACCACCTCCCATTGGCCGGAAGGCCCCCGCACCGCCGCCGCGTTGGCGCCGGCGAACAGCGCCTGCTCGGTGACGCTCTCGAGCGTGCGGTCCGGGCCGATCTCCACCTCCAGCGCGTTGGCATGGTCGAAGCGGCCGCTGGCGTGGCGGGGAAGCGGCGCCTTCAGCTCGCCGAGCGTCGCCGGCAGCGGCAGCACCTGGTCCAACTCGAACGCCGCCCCGTCGCGGGAGCGATAGACCGCCATGGGCGCCCAGGGCTTGGCGTAGGCCGCAAGCCGCGGCGCGTGCGCCGGCTCGTCGCCGGAGAGCAGCGGCAGGTCGAGCACGGCGAAGACCGGCGCCACCGCGCGCGGCCGGTCCGGCGGCGGACGGGGATCGTCCTGCACCGGCGCGACGGAGCGCGCGTCCGGGTCCGCCCGCACGGCCTTCACCGGGCGGCCGTACTCCTCGCCCACCTCGTCAAGCCGCATCAGCGTGGTCCGGCCATGGGCGGCGAAGGCCACCAGATCGCCCGGCTCAAGCGCCAGCCGGCCCGGCGGCAGGGTCCACTCGCCGCGCTCGCGCCGAACCGAGGCTTCGATCAGCAGGCCGTCCGCCAGCGCCTGCGCCTCTGGCGCGGTCAGCGCCAGCGGCACGCTGATTTCGGCCACCGCGCGGCCCTCGCCCGCGAGCCGCCGCGCCTCCACCGCGCCCTGCCGGTAGTCGATCTCCGGGTCCACATGGCGCAGCTGAAGCGCCGCCGGCACTTCGGAGGCCTGCGCGCGGGTGAGGCGGAAGGCGGGCTTGCCCTCGCCGGGGTCGATCAGGTCGTCCGGCGTCAGCACGGCCACCGGCGCGGCCGGGCGGTTCGCCAGCCGCACGCCCTCGCCGCGCTGCTGGGCGGTGGCGTTGAAGGCCTCCATCAGCGGCTCGATGGCGTCGCGGGGCGCCATCACCCGGTCCACGGCGTAGCCGCGCACCACGCCGTCGAGATCGTCGAGGTCGAAGGCCACGCCCGACGGGGCGGCGAGCTCCGCCACCACGTCGCGCAGGCTCGCGAAGCCCAGCCGGCCGGACAGCCAGTGCCCGCGCCGCCAGTTGGCCGCGTCGGCCCAGACGTCCGAGCGCAGCGGATAGGCCGGATGCGGGCGGGCGTCCCAGGTCCATGCGTGTATACGCACAGTGTCGATCATGCGCAGGCCGGTGACGGCGGAGACCGGATTGTTCCCGGCGGCCGGCGCCCAATGGGCGAGCTGCGCGGTCAGATAGGCGCGCTGGGCCACGTCGTCCCGGCGGCCGTTGGAGAAATGCGGCAGCGCGCTCTCGGACGACTTCTCGTCCACGAACACGTTGGGCTGGTTGGCGCCCTTGTCCACCGCGGGGCACCCCACCTCGCAGAAGCGGATCGGCTTCGACTGCGGAACCCAGGCGGTGGGCGTCGCAGAACGGACGCCGCCCGGCCGGTCGTGATGGGCGTTCGCCCACCAGCCGCGGAAATCCTTGACGCGGAACGCCCAGTGCTCGCCGTGGGCCGTGTCGGCGATCGGCGTGCGGACCTGCGCGGCGCGGTCGGCTTGGGAGGCGTAGAACCAGTCGTAGCCCTCGCCGCCCTCCACATTGGCGTCGAGATAGGCGGGATCGTAAGGCCCGCGCCAGCCGGCCAGCGCGTCCAGATGGCCGCCGCCGTCGCGCCAGTCGGCGAGCGGCGCGTAGGCGTCCACGCCGACGAAATCCACGTTCGCGTCCGCCCACAGCGGGTCGAGATGGAACAGCACGTCGCCGGAGGCGTCGTCCGGGCGGTGGCCGGCGTATTCGGTCCAGTCGGCGGCGTAGCCGATCTTCACGTCCGGCCCCAGCACCCAGCGCGCGTCGGCGGCGAGAGCCTTGAGGGCGGCGACCGCCGGATAGCTCGCCGGAGCGTCGCGCACCGTGGTCAGGCCGATCATCTCGGAGCCGATCAGGAAGGCGTCCACGCCGCCGGCGGCTTTCGCCAGCCGCGCCATGTGCAGGATGAAGCGGCGGTAGGACCAGTCGTCGCCCTCGCCGTCGAAGGTCACGGTGTGGTCGCCGCCGTCCCAGCCGAAATCGGCGCGGTCGGCGGCGCCGAAGAAGGCGGCCACCTGCGCCGCCGCCACGGGCCCCCTGTCCGGCGAACCGGCGCGCCCCGGCGCCGGGTGGCAGGTGATGCGCCCGCGCCAGGGATAGGCCGCCTGCTCCGCGCCGCCGTAAGGGTCCGGCAGCCCGTTGCCCGACGGGATGTCCATCAGGATGAAGGGCGTCAGCGTCACCTCGAAGCCGCGCGCCTTCAGCTCCCGGATCGCCTGCTCCACCGCCCGGTCGGCGGGGGCGCCGCCGAGCGCCGGCGCGCCGTCCACCCGGCTGACGATGGCCGCGTCGCCCCGGCCCATGTCCGCCACGCGCCAGCTCCACGGCCGGGTGATCTTGTCGTCGGTCTCCACCTTGGGAACGATCCGGCAATGGCCGGCGCGCAGGTCCGTGCCGTGCCACGCCACGATCAGCGACGCCGCCTTCACGTTGGGCGCGAGCGCCTGCAGGTCGTCCAGCGCCACGTTGAGGTCGGCGTCGTCGTATTCGGTGTGGACGTTCTCGCTGGCATAGGCTCCGAAGCCAGCGCGGCGCTCGATCCGGTCGGTGGCGTAGGCGAATTCGGCGGAGCCGGGGATCAGCGTCACCGCCCGCAGCAGGTCCTCGAGCTGGGGCTCCGCCGACGGCGGGCGGCGGATCACCTCCACCGTGATCTGGGGCACGCGGTTGCCGAAATCGCCGATCGGCAGCTCGTCGAACACCAGATAGGCGAGACCGCGGAAGGCCGGCGCGAACTCGGCCCCCTCCACCGCCGCGATCTTGGGATCGGGAAGCTGGTCCTCGGTCCCCCGATGGAGCCGCACGTCATAGGCGCCCGGGTCGATGGCGCGGCCGTCGGCCCAGATGCGGCCGATCCCGTCGATCCCGCCCTCGCACAGGCCGACGGCGAAGCTCGCGAAGTAGCTGTAGGTGGTGGTCTTCACCTTCGGCCCGCCGCCCTTGCCGCCCGAGCTCTGGGTGGAGCTGGTCTCCCGGAACCGGCTCGCCCAGATCACCTGCCCGCCGACCCGCATGCGGCCATAGACCCGCAGCACCGGCGCGCCCTCGGTGGAGGCGGTGACGCGCAGGTCGTCCAGCCGGGGCCCGGCGCGGCGCGTGGTGGTGGAGAGCACCGTCTGGTCGAGCATGGAGCCCGCCAGCCCGCCGAGCGCCCCGCCAAGCGCCGCTCCGGACAGCGTGGCGCCGAACAGGCTCAGGCCTCCCGGCAGCAGCGCCCCGCCGATGGCGGAGCCCACGGCGGTGAGCGCGAGAACGGCCATGGGAGGAACCTCGGAGCCGGTTTGAAAAGCGCCGAAGCGCGACTGAACCTCCCGTCATGCCCGGCGAACGCCGGGCATCCACGACTTGAACCCGCACGCCCTTGCGCGGCCGAAGTCGTGGATGCCCGAGACAGGCTCGGGCATGACGAGGAGCTTGACGGGTCTGGACTGGCCTTCAGACGTCGAACGACGACTCCGGAAAGCGGAAGCGGGCGGCGAGGCGGCGGCGCCAGGCGGGGGCGACGGGCGTCTCCACCACGCCGTGGCCGTCATAGGCGTGGATCATGCGGTCCGGCCCGCAGGCGACGCCCGCATGGCGCGGGGGGCCGCCGGGCTTCAGGCGGAACAGCAGCACGTCGCCGGGGACGATCCCGCCCGGCGGGGCCGCAGCCAGCCAGCGCCGGGCGGCGTCGATCAGCAGGTCCGGCGCGCCGTCCTCCGCCCAGCTTCGGGCGTAGGGCGGCGGGGGTTCGGGCTCCGGCCCGACCAGCTCGCGCCACAGCCCGCGCACCAGCCCCAGGCAGTCCGCGCCGGCGCCGCGCAGGCTCGCCTGATGGCGGTAGGGCGTGCCGATCCAGCCCCGCGCGGCCGCCACCACGCGATCCGGCGCGATCTCAGCCACGACGGCCGCCGTCGTTGTCGCCGTCGGAGCGGGCGGGCTGGGCCAGCCAGTCGTTGCCGGGCATCAGGGGAAATCCGCGAAAATTCACCTGATTGCCGAACCGCTTGCGGCAGGTGGCGAAGGTCTTGTCGCACCCGGCGGTGACGGTGAAGCCGTCGCCCGGCGCGATCGCCATGGGCGGCGTCTCCGCGAGTTCGACGGCGGCGCCGTCCTGCGCGCGCACCTCCGCCGCGGCGCCCCGGTTGGCGCCGGAGGTCCAGACCAGCCGGCCGCGCGCGAAGGCGTCGCCGCGCCCGGCGAGCGCCGCCGCGCTGAAGCCCCGCGCGCCGGTCACCGCCGCCGCCACGCCCTCGGCCCGGTGGAGGGGAAGCGACAGGTCGATCCCGCAGCGGGCGTCGCCGAGCGCGGCGTCGCAGGCGCGCTGGTAGAGCCGCCCCTGCGGCTGCTGCAGCGCGTGCGCCACGGAGCGCAGCTCGGCGGTGAACAGGCTGCGCTCGCGGGCGATCTCGCCGAGCGCGCCCCTGAACAGCAGCAGCCGGGAGGCCGGATCGCGCCAGTCCACCAGATAAAGCCGCGCCTCGGCGCCGTCATAGAGCCCGCGGGCGAGATCGGCCTCGGTGAGCGCGGCGTCGTCCAGCGCGCCCACCACGTCGAGCCCGCCGGCGGCGAGGCCGAGCGCGGACGACGCCGCCGAGGCGCTCATGCCGCTCGCGGCGCGGTAGAGATCGCCGCCGAAGGCGATGTCCTCGTCGTGGTCGGTGAAGCCGAGCGCGACGCCGTCGCGCCTTTCCAGCCGCCAGCAGCGGGCGAAGGTGGTGACGCCAGACGCGAGCGCGGCCGCCATCGGCGCCGGGATGTCCCTCATGGCCTTGTCCTCACGCGAGCCGGATCTCGATCAGGGGGATGGAGGGGATGGCTCCGGCCTGAAACGCGGCGAGGTCGATCTCCAGCCGGTCGGCGTCGAAGCGCACCGGCGTGTCGAAGCGGAAACCGGCGGAGACGACGGCGCCCGCGGGCGGGGCCATGTCCAGCATCGCCGCGCCGTCGGCGGCGTCGACCGAGAAGGCGGTGGTGGCGACGCCGTTCACCGCCACGAGCACGCTCGCCGCCACCGGCTTCGGGATCGGCCGGCGGTAGGGCGCGAAGGCGCCGCCGTAGGTCTTGACGAGCGGGAACCGGGTCGCGGCGCCGTCGCCGGTCCCGATCACCTGGTCGGTGGCGGCGACGCCCACGCCCGGCGCCGCGGAGGCGTGGTCGAGCGGGTCGCGGAAGCGGAAGCCGTAAAGCCGGCCGCGCCGCTCCTCGAAGAAGGCGACCACGGCGGCGAGCTGCGCCAGCGTGCGCACGCCGAGCCCCGCGTCCCACCGCCGGCGGGAATGGGCCCAGACGGCGTTGCGCTCCTCGAAGCCGGAGCCGAGCGTGGCGATCTCGGTGCGCCGCTCCGGCCCGCCCCGCGCGCCGCGGGCGATGTCGGTGGGAAACAGCGCGTCGTGAAAGGCGGTCATGGAAAGCGCTCCTGCGGGCCGTTCAAAGCCCCCTCACCCGGCGCTTCGCGCCGACCTCTCCCCGGCCGGGGAGAGGTCAAGCGGCGGCGACCGCGCGCTGAACATTGTCGACGGCTCACATGCGGCATCCCGCGCTCACCTCTCCCCGTCCTGGGAAAGGTCGGAGGGCGAAGCCCTCCGGGCGAGGGGCCTTCCCTCGACCGCCTCACAGGCCCCGCTGGCCGCGGGCGACGGCGCGGGCGAGGGTCGCGGTGAGCTGGCCCTCGGCGCGGCGGAAGCTCTCGACGTCGGGCGTCGCGATGTTCACGGTGATCGGCGCGGCCCGCGCCCCGCCCGACGCGGCCACGCCGAGGCGTCCGTCCGCGCCGCGGGCGAGCGGCAGCACCGCTTCCGGCCCCGCCTCGCCGGCGAGCGCCAGCCCCGCGCCGCCGTTGGGCAGCACTGTGGGAGACGCCAGCACCCCGCCCTTGGCGAAGGGCGTGACGCCGGCGAACAGGTTCTGCGTCAGGTTCGAGAACAGCGAGCCCAGCGTGTTCTCCACCGGCTTCAGCGCGCTCTGCAGCGCGAGCTGCGACAGGCGGGAGCCCAGCCCCCGCAGCACGTCGGTGAGCGAACGACCCTTGACCACGCCGCCTTCGAGCGCGGCTCCCAGCGCGCGGCCGAAGCCGCGGGTCAGCCGGTCCGCCTCCGCGATCTCGCGCCGGAAGCCGGTGGTGTCCACGGAGATCGCGATCGGGTCGTCAGCCATGGCTCAGGTCTCCTGATCGGGGAAGCGCGCCATCAGCGCGGCGAGATCGGCGCGGCCCATGGCCGGGGGGCCGGCGGGCGGGCGAAAGGCGCGGGCGGCGGCCGCGATCTCCTTCGGCGTGGCGCGCCAGAAGGCGTCCGGCGCGAGGCCGAGGCGTCCGAGGCCGAAGGCGGTCAGCTCGTCCCAGGGGAAGGCGCGCGGGCCAAAGGGCCGGCGGCCTCGGCCGCGCCCTCCCCGCCGCCGCCATCACCGCCGCCGAAGGTCGCGGCCAGCAGCTCCGCCACCACCCGCACGAAACCGGCGGCGCCGTCGTCATGGGTGAGGCGGGCGGCGCCGGCCTCGTCGATCTCGGTCCCTCCGCCGCGCAGGCCCGCCGCCAGGATGCGGGCGGCGTCGCGGGCGGACAGGCGGCCGTGCTCGAAGCGCTCGGCCAGCGCCACCAGATCGGCGACCCCGAAGGCGTCCTCCAGTTCGGCGAGCGCGCCAAGCGTCAGCACCAGACGATGAGGCCGGCCGTCGAACACGGCCTCCACCTCGCCGCGGCGGCGGTTCACGGGCATGGGACAGCCTCCCTCAGGCGGCGGTGAAGGCGAGCGCGCCGGCGCTTTCCAGCGCCAGATCGAAGGTCATCTCGCCGGCGTGGTCGCCCTTGAACTCGAGGCCCGTGACCTGGAACGGCCCCTCCACGCGCCCGAAATCCGGGATCACGATCTGGAAGGTCTCGATCGCGCCGTCGAACATCAGGCCGCGCACCAGCGCGTCCGAGGCCTCGTCCCGGAACACGCCGGTCCCGGCCACGCTCGCCCGTTTCGCGCCGGCGCCCGCCAGCAGCTCGCGCCAGCGGCCGGCGCTCTCCGCATGGGTGACGTCCACCGTCTCGGCGTTGAACGACAGCGCGCGGGAGCGCAGCCCCGCCACCGTGACGAACACGCCCGGCGCGTTCTGGACCTTCACGAGCAGGTCCTTGCCCTTCTGGATGGCCATGGAATCGCAGTCCTTCAGTCGAGGGGTTCGGTGACGGCGCGGAACAGGAGTTCGGCCCTGCGCAGGCCCGCGGCGTCCACCCGCTCAGCGCGGGTGAAGCGCCAGGAGAGGTCCACGAGCCGCCAGCCGTCGAGCGCCAGAGCGGCGCCGTCGAGACGGTCGACCACGCGGTTGGCGGCCTTCAGCGCCTCGGCGAGCCCGCCCTGGCGCGACCACACCTCCAGCGTCAGCCGGTGCTCGGCGGCGGGCGCGAGATCGCCCGAGACGTCGGAGCTCTCCACCGCCGCCAGCACCACGTAGGGCGGCAGCGCGGCGCGAGGCGGCTCGTCATGGACGCGGGCACCGCCGAGCAGCGCGGAAAGCGTCGCGTCGGAGGCGAGGCGCTGCACGACGGCGGCCCGCAGCGCCAGCGCGGCGGAGGCGATGGTCATGGCGTCAGCTCCTCGCACAGCAGCTCTTCGAACCGGCCGTCGGCGTCGAGGCAGCGCGCCGAGAGCACGGTGAAGGCGCGGCCGCTCCACGCCGCCCGGCAGCCGCCGGTGACGTCGCCCCGGGCGCGGATGACGACCCGCCAGAGCTTGGCGAGGCCGAGCGCCGCGCCGCGGCGGACCTCCTCCGCCGCGACCGGCTCGACGCGGGCGAACACCACCGCGAGCGGCGCGAAGCCGCGCGTCACGCCGCCCGCCTCGTCGGGGGCGTCGTCCGGCCGCTCGAGCGCGACCCGGCGGCGCAGCGCGGAGAAGGACAGCACCGCCGCGCTCACAGCTTCAGGTCCCGGTAGGGCGCGATCAGATCGGCCACGTCGGCCCGCGGCCCGTCGGCGCCGGTGCGGCGCTCATAGGCGTCGGCCACCAGACGCCGCAGCGCGAGCCGCAGCGACTCCGGCGCGTCCTCCGGATCGCCATAGCCGCAAGCGAGGTCGATCTCGACGACCCGCGCCTCGGGCGTGACCCGCAGGATCTCCAGCCGCTCGGACGCCCAGTCGAACCGCCAGTCGGCGGGATCGAGCGCGGTCAGCGTCCCGTCGCGGGCGCGGAAGCGGACCGCCTCCACCTCCCGCACCGGGCGCGGCCGCAGGATCACGGCGCCGCCCGGCGGCGGGACCGGAGCGTCCAGCCGCCAGCGCTGGGCCACCAGCACCCGGCGCGTCAGGCGCTCCACCTCGGCGCGGGCCGCGGCGATGAGGCCGAGAACCAGCGCGTCCTCGTCGTCATGGTCGAGGCGCAGGAAAGCCTTCGCGTCCGCAAGGCCGAGGGGCTCGGCCGCAGGCGCGGTCAGGAGAACGGCGGGCATGGGGGTGAGCCTCAAGGGCGCGCGACGGCGGCCCGCCCGGAAGGCGCGGCGGCGGTCGCACGCGAGGGAAAGGACGCGAGGTCATGAAAATGCGCGGAGCGCTGCGACGCCTCGGCGCGCCAAGCGTCATCGGGAACATGTGAAAAGCGTCGTCATGCCCGAGCTTGGTCATCGGGCATCCACGACTTGGGCGGTCAAGCTTTCGCCCTGCGAAAAGTCGTGGATACCCGCGCTCCGCGCGGGCATGACAATCGGGTTGCGTTTCGGGGCGGTCGCCGGGCGCCTACCCGCTCCTGGCTTCCCGGTACAGGAACGCGCCGATCACGCCGACGAGCGTGGTCCCGAGCACGATGGCCGCGACGCCGTGCGCGCCGAGATGCAGCGCGAACGCCCCGACGGCGAGGGCGCCGAAGGCGAACAGGCCAGCGGCCCATTGGGCGCGCCGGCGCTCGGCCGCGTCTTCCGCGAGGGCGAAGCTGTCGAGACCGCGGCGGTGCTCCGCCTCGGCCTCGAACTGGCGGAAGATGCGCTCGGCGCCGCCCGCCACCAGTCCGTCGTAAGACCGCAGTTCGCGCGCCGGCGGCAGCGGGCCGGACCAGCTCTCCTCATAAGCGAGGGAGACGCGGCTCGGCGAAGCGGAGGCGAGCCCGCCCGGCCCCGGCTCTTCGCCCGTCATTCCTTACGGGTCGTGGTCTTCGCGATGGCGCGGCGCAGGTCGCGGCCAAGCCGCTCCCAGTCGCCGCGCAGCGCCGCGGCGTCGGAGCGCGAGACCGAGGGCGACGCCGCGATGCGGGCCGGACGCAGATCCACGAGGCTGCCGAGCGCGCGGCCGATGAGCGCCTTGCGGGACGGAGCCTTGAGGGGACGGGAGATGGTCATGGCGTCGTGTCCTTTGACGATCCCAGGCGTCGATATGGAGACCGGGGTCCGTTTCAAAAACCCCGGTCCCGCCGCGCGTCAGCTCGCGGCGAAGCGCAGCGTCTTGATGGCGTCGAAGTCCTGCACGCCGCCGCCCACCCGCTTGGTGGTGTAGAACAGCACGTAGGGCTTGGCGGTGAAGGGATCGCGCAGGATGCGCACCCCGATGCGGTCGGCCACCAGATAGCCGCGGCGGAAGTCGCCGAAGGCGATCGCGTGGGCGTTCTCGGCGATGTCGGGCATGGCTTCGGCCTCGGCGATGGGGAAGCCCATCAGCGTGGCCGGCGCGCCGGCGGCGGCGGGGGCTTCCCAAAGATAGCGTCCGTCCGCGTCCTTCAGCTTGCGAACCGCCGCCTGGGTGCGGCGGTTCAGCACGAAATGCGCCTCGCGCCGGTAGCCGGAGCGCAGGGCGTAGACCAGATCCAGCAGCGCGTCGGAGGGGTGGGAGGCCGCGAAGGCGCCCGCGGCGCCGGTAGGCACGTAGCCGATCTTGCCCCACTCCCAGGCGGAATTGGCGACCTTGGCCGGGGTCAGGAAGCCCTGCGGCCGGGTGACGCCGTCGCCGGTGACGAAGGCGACGCTCTCCTGCTCGGCGAAGGCGGTCTCCACCTCCTCGGCGATCCACTGGTCGAGATCGACCGCGGCGTCGTCCAGCAGGGTCTGGGTCGCCGCCGGCATGGCGAACAGCTCCATGGCCGGGAAGGCGAGCTCGTCCAGCGCGGGCGTCGCGGACTGGGCGCGGGCCGCGGTCTCCGCCGCCCAGCCCGACGCGAAGCCCTCGGTGGCGAAGGGCTTGCGGAACACCGAGCCGGTCATGGCGCGCACCGTGGCGATGGCGCGGATGGGCGAGACCTCCGCCAGCCGGCGGCCGATCTCGCGCTCGGTCTCGTCGGGGGCGAGATAGCCGCCCTGGGCGTCGGTTCCGGCCACCAGCGCCTTGGCCTCCAGCGCGCCGTAACGCCCGGCGTCCCCTCGGCGCACATAGGCGTCGAAGGCGCCCCGGCGTTCCCGCGCCTCCGGGCGGGCGCCCTCCTCCGCGCCTGCGAGCGCCGGACGGCGGCCCTTCAGCGCCAGCTCGTCCACCAGCCGGCGCTGGCGGTCCAGCGCCTCGTCCAGCCGGGCGAGCTTCTCGGTGGTCACCGCGTCGGGCGACAGCCGCTGCTCGATCTCGGCCAGGCGCTCGTCATTGGTCTCCTTGAACGCCTCGAAGGCGCGCATGAAGTCGTCGAAGGCGCCCACCACGTCGAGGCTGGTGGGCGGGCCGTCCACGGCCTTGGTTTCGGGCGAACGGAGGGCGTCGAAGGTCATCGGGTCAGGCCTCGGGTCGTGGGGAGGAAGGGCCGCCCGGCAGGGCGGAGACGATGGGCGGCGGCGAGGCGCCCCGCCTTGGCCGCGCCGACGCGGGCGCCGGGCAGCATGGGAAAGGTGACGATGGAGATCTCCCACAGGTCGATCTCCACCAGCCGGCGCACGCCGCCGGCCATGCGGGCCGCTCGCACCGGGCGGAAGCCGATGGAGAGCCCGTCGAGCGCGCCCTGCCGCAGCAGCGCGCGCAGCTCCCGGGCGCGGGCGACGGCGAGGTTCAGCCGCCCCTCGACCCGCAGACCGCGGGCGTCCTCCGCGATGCGCTCCCAGGCGCCGATGGGCTCGGCCGGATCGTGCTGGAACAGGAACCGCACGCCGTTCGCGCCGCGGCGTTCGAGGCTGCCTGAGAAGGCGCCGGGCGCCACCACGTCGCGGCCGAGATCGACCACGCCGAACAGGCTGGCGTAGCCGGACACGCGCCCGTCCTCCGCCACCGCCGCCGCGAACGGCAGCCGCTTCCGTTCCGGCGCGAGCGAACGCGCCGGGCCTGCGATCTGGGTCATGGGATTGAGATTCCGTCGTTTCGGTTGCGTCAGGCGGAATGGCTGCGCTTCAGCGCGGCGACGAGCCGGAAAAGCCGCATTCGGCAGGCTCGTTGGCTCCATCGCTCTTTCGGGGATTCGCCATGCTCATCGCGCACCTGCCTTCAGGCTATGTGGTCGGCGCGCTCGGACAGCGGGCATGTCCGAGCGTCCGAGGCGTGCTCGCGGCGGCGCTCGTCGGTTCGGTCCTGCCGGACGTGGACATGCTCTGGTTCCATCTCGCAGACGGCGGCCGGACACATCACCACGCCTTCGTCACCCACTGGCCCTTATTCTGGGCGGCCGTGTCCGCCGTCCTGATCGCCGCCACGTCGGCGTTTCGGCCGCGCTGGCGGCCGGCGGCCATGGCGTTCGCGGCAGCCGTGCTGCTGCATATGGCGCTCGACAGCGTGGCCGCGCCCATGACGTGGCTCGCGCCCTTCAGCGACGCGACGGTGGAGCTGGCGCGCGTACCGGCGATCCATCCGAACTGGATCGTTAGCTTCCTGCTGCACTGGACGTTCCTGATCGAACTCGCCATCTGCGCCGTCGCCGCCGCGCTCTGGCTCGCCCGTCGGCGTCAGCCCACTCCCTGAGCAGGGCCGGCCGCGCTGACGCGCGACGGGTAACGTTCGAAGCCTTTCGCCCGCGTCAGGCGACCTTTTTCGCCGCCTCGTCATCGCCGCTGGCGAGACGCGGCGCGTGGGCCGCCGCCAGTTCGCCCAAGCTGTCACGAAGGGCGTCGTTCGATCCGGCCAGCATTTCGTTGGCGCGCTTCAGCAGTTCCGCCTCGACCACCTGTTGCGGCTCGACCTTGTCCTGCGCCAGAAGCCAGGCGCTCACGCTCGCCCAGTCCCAAAGAGGACTTTCGGACGTCACCTTGACCGCCGGCGCCGGGAAGCCGCGGCCGCGCTGCCCTTTAGCGTATTGCGTCATGGCGGCGCGGGACATCCCCACGCGCGCCGCGATGTCGGCGAGACTGACCAGCGGATCGGGCTCGATCCGGATCACCCGTGCGCCCGCCGCGCGCACGGCGACGATCGCGGACGCCAAGGCATGATCGAAGCTCTCCGCCTCGCGTGCGAAATCCAGAATGATGCGGCCGCGCTGGAACGAGATCGTCGCGTCGTCGCAGCCAACGTCGTAGAAGCGCTGCTCGAACGCGTCGTCCTCTGGGTCCAACCCGGATGCGACGACGCTGAACTCATAGGTCTTCATCGTTGCTTTCCCTGTCGTGCGGACAGCGATCCACCGCCCGCCTGATCTGCTCGGCGTGATGGAAAGGCACGCGCGGCGTGCCGTTCACGCCAACCCGACAGCCATCCCGATCCGCATGAGCGCAGAACAGTCGTCCCCAATGCCCCATCTTGCGCCACGTCCAGCCCTTGGCTTCGGCATAGGCGACGGCGGCCTCCACATGCTTGTCCGGATGGCGCGGCCTAGACAAAAGCGCCCCCGGAACCTATCGCTGCGCTAACATATGTCAACACACCATCATCCTAGCCGCTCAAAAGGTTAGGTATGGGTTAACGAGATCGAAATCGCGCAACAGTTGCAAGGCTCCGGATCGGATCGCGACCAGAAATGTCGCGCCCGCCCTCACCCCGCCGCGCCGTAGCCCACCGCGGCGCGCTTCTCGTCGTCGGTGAGGAAGTCGGCCTCGGTCACGCGGCGCCACAGGGCTTCGCGCTCGGGGGCCAGCGCCTCCACGGCGTCCAGATCGGGCTCGAGGCGGAGGTCGCCGCCCCAGACGGGGCCAAGCCAGTGGGCGAGGCTCTGGGCCACGCGGCCGAGCAGCGGCAGCACGGTCTGGCGCCACAGCGCCCGGTTCGCCTCCTGGTAGTTGGCGTAGGTGGCGTCGCCCGGAATGCCCAGCAGCATGGGCGGCACGCCGAAGGCGAGCGCGATCTCCCGCGCGGCGCCGTTCTTTGCGGCGAGGAAATCCATCTCCTGCGGCGACAGCGACAGCGGCTTCCAGTCGAGCCCGCCGTCCAGCAGCAGCGGGCGGCCGGCGTTGGCGGCGCCGGAGAACTGGGCCTCCAGCTCCTCCTTCAGCCGCTCCACCTGGTCGTCGGACAGGCCGGTCCCCTCCGGCCCGGAATAGACCAGCGCGCCGGAGGGCCGCGCGGCGTTGTCGAGCAGCGCCTTGTTCCAGGCGGTGGCGGCGTTGTGCAGGTCGAGCGCGGCGGCCGCCGGCGCCATGGGGCTGAGGCCGTAATGGTCGTCGAGCGGGTGGAACAGCGTCAGGTGCAGGATCGGCGGCGCGGGCTCCGCCCGCTGGTCGAAGCGCGAGACCTCAGCGCCCACGCGGTACTCGTAGGCCTCCGGCCAGCCGTCCGGCCCGGCCAGAACCCGCATGCGGTCCGGCCGCAGCGCGTGCAGCTCCCGCGGCTCGCCCTCCACGGCGACCGCCTCCAGATAGGCGTCGCCGGAGATCAGCAGATGCGAGACCACGGCCTCGATCAGCCCCGCCCGCCCCTGACGGGGGTTGGGCCGCGCGAGCAGGCGCTTCAGCGGGTGCTCGTCCAGCTCCCGCGCGCCGTCGAACAGCAGCAGCGGCACGCCGCCGGCGGCCTCCGCCACCATGCGCACCGCCCGGTGGCAGACCGGATTGCGCTCATAGCCCTCGCGGGCGAGGCTCGAAGGGTCGCGCCCGCTCCAGCGCGCCGCGCCGCCGCCCGAGAAGGCGACCAGCCCGTTGAAGGATTTACGCTCCACGCGGGGGCGGAACAGACGTGACAAGCCGAAAGCCATGGCGCCCCTCACGGCGGGAAGGAAGTGTCGAAGACCGGAACGACTTCGAAGCCGCCCGGACAACCTTTCTCGCCGCCATGCCCGATCTTGGTCGTCGGGCATCCACGACTTGAACGGTCAAGCTTTTGTCGCGCCAGAAGTCATGGATACACGGCTTCGCCGGGCATGACGGCGGCTTCGATCGCCGCGCTTCGGCCGTCTCCGAATGCGCGCTGTCACAGCGACAGCACGCGGGGCCCGCGGCCCTTCGCGCCGAGCATGAGATGGGTGACGGCCCAGACCAGCGCGTCCACCCGGTCGGGCGAGCGGCCGTTGGCGAGGCCGTCGAGGCCGAAGGCGGCCATCTCGTCCTCCAGCGCCGGGTAGGCGCCCACATGGCGCACCTTCCCTTGCGCGTAGAGCGCCGCCACCGGCTCGGCCCGCAGCCACTTGCCGCGGGTGGCGCGCACCGCGACCACGGGAACGCCGTCGTCCACCTGCGCGATCACCGCCCGCACCATGTCGCCGCCCTGGTTCACCTCCGCCACCAGCGCGTCGGCCTGAAGCCGCCGCCACAGCGCCACGGCGCGGGCGGACCACAGCTCCGGTCGGGGCGCGGGCACGGTGTCGTCGGCGAGCACATAGGCCCGGCCGTCGACGCCAAGCCCCGCCGCCACCAGCCCGCAGGCGTCGGAGCGGCGTCCGCCGCCGGCCGGCGGGTCCACCGCCACCACGATGCGGGCGAGGTCCGGCGCCGCATCGACGCGGGCGCGCTCGATGGCCTCGCGGGTCCAGAGCGCGTCCTCGCGCTCCTCCAGCAGCTCGCCGTCCAGCTCCTGCCGGCCGAGCCGCGTGCCGGCGTAGGTGCCGACCACCGCCTCAAGAAAGCTCGGCGCCAGATTCGCGGCGTTGTCGCGGGTCGCGGCCCGCGTCACCGCCACCGACGGATCGGCCAGCAGCCGCTTCAGCAGCGGCGTGGCGCGGGGCGTGGTGGTCGCCATCTGGCGGGGGCGGGCGCCCAAGCGAAGGCCGAACTGCAGCATGTCCCAGGTCTCCTGCGGGCGGCGCCATTTGGCGATCTCGTCGCACCAGGCGGCTTCGAACTGCGGCCCGCGCAGGGCCTCCGGGTCTTCCGCCGAAAACCCCTGCGCCACCGCGCCGTTCGGCCAGACGAGGCGCTTGCGGCTCGGCTCGTAGACCGGCCGCTCGCCGCGCGGATGCACGGCGATGAGGCCGGACACGCCGTCGATCATCACCTCGCGCAGGTCGGCGTAGGTCTCCGCCACCAGCGCGATGCGGCCCACCGGCCGCGCCGAGAATCCGTCGAGGCCGAGCGCCAGCCCCCGCACCCATTCGGCGCCGGCGCGGGTCTTGCCGGCGCCGCGGCCGCCCAGCATCAGCCAGGTGGTCCATAAGCCCTGCGGCGGAAGCTGGTCGTCCCGCGCCCACACCGCCCAGTCGCCGTGAAGCTTCGCGCCGTCCGCGGGCGACAGCGCGCTTAGGAACTCACTCGCCGCGCTCGCGTCGCAGCCGCTCAAGGCGCTCCGCAAGCGCCGCGCGGAACTCATCCGCGTCGCGCAGGGACCCGTCAGCGTCAGGCTCTCCGGCGCCACCCGCGCTCTCCTCGTCGAATTTCGCAAGCTCCCGCAGCGAGCGCACAAGGCTCGACAGCGTCCGTGCGGCCTTGCCCGCCGCCTCCCCGGCGGCGCCGTCGTCGCCGGAGGCGAACAGCCTCTCGGCCTTGGCGACCTCCGCGTCCACGGAGCGGCGCAGGCCCCGGATCAGCGTGCGCCGCCGCGCGGCGTCGAACGGCCGGGTCCAGGCCTCGCGCTTCGCCCTGCGGGCCACCGCGTGCCGGGAGAGGCCGAGCCGGCGGCCGATCTCGACCTGCGAGAGCTGCGTGGTCTCGTAGAGGCGGCGGGCTTCGGCGAAGACCTCGGGAGAGGCGTGCGGAGCGGGAGGCTTGGGTCCGGTCATTTCACGCCCTCCCGCCGTTCGCGCCCCCCGCCGCTTCATGAGCGCAACTGTGGAGCATGGGAGAAACCTACCCGAGCAGCGTCACGCTGTCAATGCTTATTTTCCTATTTAGGATTTTTAGCTGAAAGCTCCCCGTGCGCCACGCCGCTCCGCTCGCTTGACGCTGTGGGTCGCGGTTCCTACGTTCGCCGCGACCCCGGCGGGCGCCGGGCGCGGCTCCTCCGCGCACGATTCCCTTTGAGCCCGCGACGAATGTGAGGATGCTCTCATGGCGACCGGAAAGGTTTCCGACGCGACTTTCGAGGCCGAAGTGCTGCAGTCGGCCGAACCCGTGGTGGTGGATTTCTGGGCCGAATGGTGCGGCCCCTGCCGGGCGATCGCGCCGGCGCTGGAGGAAATCTCGGACGAGCTCGCCGGCAAGGTGAAGATCGTGAAGCTGAACGTGGACGAGAACCCCGCCACCGCCACCCGCTTCGGCATCAGCGCCATTCCCATGCTGATGATGTTCAAGGGCGGCGAGCATGTCGCCACTCAGCGCGGCGCGGCTCCGAAGTCCAAGCTGGTGAGCTGGATCGAAACCTCGGTCTGAAGACCGCAGGCCCGATCGGGCGACGAGGCCCGCGAGGTCCCGGCCATGGGCCGGGACCTGAAAGCGGGTTCGGAAATGGCCGCAGCGGGCGATTTGAATTGACGTCATGCCCGGTGGCCAGGCTCGGACATGACGTCAGACACGAATGTCCAGACAGACTTTAACGATCACGGCGCGCTCCTGCGGCGGCTCAGGGCGCGCCGCTGCTTTTTGACGGACGCGACAGGGCGAAACGCCGGCCCTGAGCGGCGCCCTGACGGTCCTCAGGTCCGCGACTTCGAGACCTCGCCGCCGGACGGGGCCTCCTTGTGGCCGCCGAACTGGAACCGCATGGCGGACAGCAGCCGATCCGAGAACGGGTGATCGACCCGCGAGCGGAACCGCGCGAACAGAGCGGCGGCCAGCACGTCCGCCGGGGTCGCCTGCTCGATGGCGGCCTCGATGGTCCACCGCCCCTCGCCCGAGTCCGCCACCCGCCCCTCGAAGCCCTCGAGCCTGGGGTCGGCGGCCAGCGCCGAGGCGGTGAGGTCCAGCAGCCAGGACGACACCACGCTGCCGCGGCGCCAGAGCTCGGCCACGTCCGCCACGTCGATGTGGAAGCGGCGGTCCTCCGGCAGCTCCTCCGAACCCTTGCCGCGCAGGATGTCGAAGCCCTCGGCGTAGGCCTGCATCAGGCCGTATTCGATGCCGTTGTGCACCATCTTCACGAAATGGCCGGCGCCGGCGGGGCCGCAATGCATGTAGCCCTGCTCCACCCGCGGGTCGCGGCCCTCGCGGCCGGGCGACGGCGCCACCTCGCCCCGCCCCGGCGCGAGGGTTGCGAAGATGGGGTCCAGCCGGCGCACCGCCTCCTCCTCGCCGCCGATCATCAGGCAGTAGCCCCGCTCCCGGCCCCAGACGCCGCCCGAGGTGCCCACGTCGAGATAGACCACGCCGCGCCCGGACAGCTCCTTCGCGCGCCGCACGTCGTCCTTGTAGAAGCTGTTGCCCCCGTCGATCACCACGTCGCCCGGCGACAGCAACCCGCCAAGCTCCGCCACGGCCCTGGCGGTGATGTCGCCTTCCGGCAGCATGACCCACACCGCCCGCGGCGCCGCGAGCGCCGCCACCAGAGCGGCGAGCGAGTCCGCCGGCGTGGCGCCGTCGGCGGCGAGCGCGGCGGTCGCCTCGGCGTTCACGTCATGCGCCGCCACGGCGTGGCCGTCGTCCATCAGCCGCCGCGCGATGTTTCCGCCCATTCGGCCGAGGCCGACCACTCCGATCTGCATGACGTCGTCCGCTGTCCATTTCGGTTCGCCGCAGCAGATACGTCTCGCAGCCGCTCAGTCCAGTCCCGCGCCCGCGCAGAGCGGGCATGCGACGGCCGACAAACGGGATTGACGGCGGCGGCGCGAATGGGCGAGATCGGAAACGTAAAAACGTCAGAATAATAAGAAAATGAGGGAGAACGCATGACTGAGGGAGAGCGCATGAGCTTGAGTCGGTCCGCCTTTGGGCTTCGCGCAGGCGCCGCCGCGTGACGGCGCATCGCCTGGAGACTTCCGCCGCCGCGCCGTCCGCGCCCGATCCGGTCCTGCGTGACCGCGTCTCGGAGCTGCGTCGCGCGCTGGAGGACGGGCTGATCGGCGCCGGCGCGCTGGTGGAGCGGCTGCTGATCGGCCTGCTCGCCGGCGGCCATGTGCTGGTGGAGGGCGCGCCGGGCCTCGCCAAGACGCGGGCGGTGAAGCGGCTCTCGGCGGGGCTCGACGCCTCCTTCGCCCGCATCCAGTGCACGCCGGACCTGATGCCGGCGGACCTCACCGGCGCCACGGTGTGGCGGCCCGACCAGGGCCGGTTCGAATTTCTGGCCGGTCCGCTGTTCCACTCGCTGGTGCTGGTGGACGAGATCAACCGCGCCCCGCCCAAGGTGCAGTCGGCGCTGCTGGAGGCCATGGCCGAACGGCAGGTGACCGCGGGCGCCGCGACCCACGCCCTGCCCGACCCGTTCATGGTGGTGGCGACCCAGAACCCCATCGAGCACGAAGGCACCTTCCCGCTGCCCGAGGCGCAGCTCGACCGGTTCCTGCTGCATGTGATCGTGGGCCTTCCCGACGCGGCCTCCGAGCGGCTGATCCTCGATCTGGTGGAGCGGGAGACCCTCGCCGGCGAGCAGGCCATGCCGCTCAGGCTGACGGCCGACGAGGTGCGCCGCGCGCGGCGGGACGCGGCGGCGACCCATCTGTCGCCCGCGCTAAAGGATTACATCGTCCGCATCGTGGCCGCGACCCGCAGCATGGAGGTCGCGCCGGAGGCGCGGCGGGCGATCGAGCATCCGGTGTCGCCCCGCGGCACGCTGGCGCTCGCCGCCGCCGTGAAGGCCCGCGCCTATCTTAAGGGCCGCGACCACGGCACGCCCGACGACGTGGCGGAGCTCGCCGCCGACGCGCTGGCCCACCGTCTGGTGCTGACCTGGCGCGCCGCCGCCGACGGCCGCACGGCGCGGGATCTGGTGCCTGTCCTGCTCGACGCCGTCCGGCCGCTCTAGACCGGCGGCGCGGCATGGAGACGGACCTGGTTCCGGGCGTCGATCTGGACGCGGGCGCGCTGCTCGGCCTGAAGCATCTGGCCGGACGGCGCGGCGCGCCCGGTTCGCGCCGCCTCATCGCCCGTCCCGGCGGCGTCGTCACCCGCCGCCGGGGGCGCGGCAGCGAGATCGACGACGTGCGGCCCTGGACCGACGGCGACGACATCCGCCACATCGACCGCCACGCCACCGCCCGCACCGGCGAGCCGCACGTCCGCACCTTCCGGGACGAGCGGGAGCGGGCCGCGCTGCTGGTGGCGGACTTCCGCCCCGCCATGCTGTTCGGCACCCGCCGCGCCTTCCGCTCCATCGCCGGCGCCGAGGCGCTCGCCATCCTCGGCTGGCGGGCCGTTCAAGAGGGCGGCCGGGTCGGCGCGCTGTGCCTGACCTCCGGCGATCCGGTCTATGTGCGTCCCAAAGGCGGCGAACGCGCCATGACGGCGGTGGCGGGCGCCATGGCCGCCGCCCACGCCCGCGCCCTGGCCGAATCCGACCGGGACGACCCGCCGCTCGACGCCGCGCTGGAGACCGCCGCCGCGGCACTTCCCCGTGGCGGACGGCTGGCGCTCGCCACCGGCCTCGACACTCCCGGCCCCCGCTTCGACGACGTGATCCGCGCCGCCCTCGACCGCGTCGCCGTCACCGTGGCGCTGATCGCCGACGCCTTCGAGGCGGATCCTCCCCGCGGCGCGCTCGCCTTTCTCACCCGCGAGGGCCGGCGCGGCTGGCTCGCGCCCCGCGCGAACCGGGCCGCCGATCCGCGGGTGGAGCGGCTCAGGGCGCTGAGCGTGCCGGTGGTGACGCTCGACGCCGGATGGGCGCCCGAGCGCGCCGCGCCGGAGCTGGAGGCCCTCGATGCCGCCCGCTGACGAGCTCGACGGCCTGCGGGGCCTGCATCTGCCGCCGCTGGATGTCCCCTTCTGGAGCGACGTCTGGCTGGCGGTCGCGCTCGGGCTGGCGCTTGCGCTCGCGGCCTCGCTGCTCCTGCGCCGGCTGATGCGGCCGAGGCCGGCGCTCCGCGCCGCGGCGCTCGCCGCCTTCGACAAGACGCTGGCGCTGCCGCCGCCTGAACGGCGCGCCGCGCAGGCCGCGCTGCTCCGCCGGGTGACGCGGGCGCAGGCCGGCGACGCCGCCGCCGCCGCCCACGGCGCGGACTGGGCCGCAACGCTCGACCGGCTGTTCGGCGGCGATCTGTTCTCCGCCGGCCCCGGCCGGGTGTTCGGGGACGGGCTCTACGCCCGCGACGCAGCGCGGGACGATGCCGAGCTCGACGCGCGGCTGCGCCTGCTGCTCGCCCGGCTGCCCCGGTGACGGCGATGTGGGACTTCGCGACCCCTTACGTGGCCGTGCTGCTGCCCCTGCCCTTTTTGGTGATGTGGCTGGCGCGGCCGGACGCGCGGGTCGCCGGCGCGCTGAAGGTGCCGGGCACGGTGGTCGGCGGCGCGGCTGAGACCTCCACCGCCGGCCGTCCCGGCCGGAGGCTGCATCTCTGGGCCTGGATCGCGTGGATCGCGCTGCTCGCGGCGCTGGCCGGCCCGCGCACGGTGCTGCCGGCGAGCGCGCTGCCCACCACCGGACGCGACCTGATGGTGGCGCTCGACCTGTCCGGCAGCATGGAGCGGCGGGATTTCGCGCTCGACGGCGCCGTCGCCCGGCGGCTCGACGTGGTGCGGACGCTGGGCGCGCGCTTCGTGCGCGGCCGGGCGGGAGACCGCGTGGGTCTGGTGGTCTACGCCGACCGGGCGTTCGTGGCCGCCGAACCGTCCTACGACGTGGAGGCGGTGGCGCAGGCCTTCGACTCGGCGGCCATCGGGCTCGCGGGCCGCTCCACCGCCATCGGCGAAGGCCTCGGCCTCGCGCTGCGCCGCCTCGCCGACGCGCCCGGCCGGTCACGGGTGGCGGTGCTGCTGTCGGACGGCGCCAACAACGCCGGCGCGGCGCTGCCCAAGGACGTGGCCCGGCTCGCGAAGCAGATCGGCGTGCGGGTGCACACCATCGCCATGGGGCCGAAGGAGACCACGGAGGTTCAGGGCTATGACCCGGACGTGGTGGACGCCGAGGCGCTGAAGGCGATCGCCGACATCAGCGGCGGGCGCTTTTTCCGGGTGCGAGCCACCGAGGACCTGAAGCAGGCGATGGACGCCATCGACGAGATCGAGCCCACCCGCACGCTCGCCCCCGCCGCGCCGCTGTGGCGGGAGCTGTGGCCCTGGCCGGCGGCGCTGGCGCTGTTCGCCGCCGCCATGAGCGTGCTGGCGCGGCGGAGGGCGGGATGATCGAGTTCGACGCCTTCGCCCTGCTGCGGCCCTGGTGGCTGCTGGCGCTGCCGGCGGCCGCGGCGCTCGGGGTCGTGGCCGTGCGCCGGGCGGCCGGCGTCGACGACTGGCGCAAGGCGGTGGACCCGCATCTGTTCGCGGCGCTCGCCCGCCGGGGCGCGGTGGTCGCCGGCCGGGGGCGCGGCGCGCTGCCCGCCGCCCTGGCCTGCGCGGCGATCGCGCTTGCGCTCTCCGGCCCCGCCATCGAGCGGCCCGGGGCCGAGACCTTCCGCAACCTCGACGTGGCGGTGGTGATCGTGGACCTGTCGCGCTCGGTCACGGAGAGCCCCCGCTTCACGGACGCCCGGCTCGCCGCCTTCTCGGCGGTGCAGGCCGCGGGCTCGCGGCAGGCGGCGGTGATCGTCTACGCCGGCGACGCCTATCTCGCCGCTCCGCTCACCAGCGACCACCGCGCGCTCGAAACCCTGATCTCCTCGCTCGACGGCGACACCGTTCCGGATGTGGGCACCGCCCCCACCGCCGCGCTGGCGCTCGCCCGCGCCACGCTCCGGCAGGCGGGCGCGCTCGGCGGCGACGTGGCGCTGGTCAGCGACGGCGGCGGGCTGGACGAGGGCGCGGAGAGCGAGGCGCGGGCGCTCGCCGCCGACGGCCATGCGCTCAGCACGCTCTACGTGAAGCCCGCGCCGCAGGCCCCCCGCCGGGAGGGCGAGGACGGGCGGGCCGCGCTCGACGCGCTGGCCGCGGCCGGCGGGGGCGTCGCCGCAACGGTTGAGGCGCCCGCGCCGGCGCTGGAGCGGCTTTCGCGAAGCGCCGCGGAGCGGCTTGGCCCCGGCCTGTTCTCCTCCATCGTCTGGCTCGATCTCGGCCGCGCGCTGCTGCTGTTCGCCTGCGCCCCCGTCCTTCTCCTGTTCCGGAGGAGCGGATGATCCGGCCGCTGCTTCTCCTCTCTCTCGTCGTGGCCGCGCTGGTCGCCGCCGATCCCCGCGCCCGGATCGGCCTCGCGCTCCACCACGCCGGTCTTCCCGGCCTCGCCGCGCCGCTGCTGGACGGGCCGGACTGGGCCGGCGCGGTCGCCTTCGCGCAAGGCCGCTTCGACGAGGCGGCGGAGCTGTTCGAGGGCCGCCGTTTCGCCGGCGCGACCTACGACCGCGGCACCGCGCTCGCCCGCGCCGGACGGCTGGACGAGGCCGAGGCGGCCCTGAACGAGGCGCTGTTCCTCAACCCCAACGACGACGACGCCCGCCACAACCTCGCGCTGGTGGAGGCCGCCAAGGCGAAGCGCGAACGGGTGGAGCGCGACGCCCGCAACGGCGCCAACGCCCGAGCCGCCAAGCAGAAGCGCGGCGGCGAGGCCCCGACCGACGCCGAAAACGACGTCAACTCCACCGGCGAAGGCATGGCCGGCGACCGCGACAGCGGCCGGGAGGCGCAGTCCCCCGGCGGCAGCCAGGTGACGCGGGCGGGCCGCGCCGAGCAGAGCCGCATCTCCGACGAACGCGAAGCGGCCCGCGGCTCCATAGGGGCGGCGGAGGGCGCCGGCCGCACCGGCGGCGAGCAGGCGCCCGTCGCCCAGCAGATGGAGCAGCCGGCGCTGAAGCTGCGCCGCAGCCATGAGCAGCAGGCGGTGAGCCCCAGCGTGCAGTGGCTGCGCACGCTCGCCGATGATCCCGGCCGCTATCTGAAGCTCAGACTCGCGGCCGAGCGCGCCCGCCGGGCGGAGCGCGGCGTGGCGGCCCCCGCCGGCACGGAGGCGTGGTGATGGCGCGGCTCGCGGGCTTCCTGCTGGCTCTCATGGCGGGCCTTGCGCTCGTTTCCGGGCCGGCCCGGGCCGATCCGTCCGTGTTCGACGACGCGCGGCTGGAGGTGACGCCGCTGCTGAACGGACCCGCGCCCTATCCCCGCGAGCTGGTGCTGCTGCGCATCCGCGGCGTCTACCGTCCGCTGATCAACCAGTCGAAGCTGATCCAGCCCGAGCTGGTGGATTTCGCCTGGTCGGAGCTCGGCCAGGACGCGGTGCGGGTGATCGAGGAGGACGGCTACGCCAAGCGCGAGTTCACCCGCGTGATCGCGGTCTATCCCAGCCGCTCGGGGACGCTCACCATCGGGCCGTTCGTCCACCGGCTGAAGGTGGTGGACGGAGCGGAACGCCGGGAGATCGAGGTGCGCTCCAAGCCCGTGGAGCTGAAGGTCGCGGCCTGGAGCGGCCCCGGCGGGCCCGACGACCCGCAAGGCTGGTGGCTGCCCGCGCGCTCGGTGACGGTGCGCGACGCCTGGTCCGGCGACCCTGACCGCGTTCCCCGCGGCGAGACCCTGACCCGCACCGTGACGGTGACCGCCGACGGCGCGCCCGCCGACATGCTGCCTCCGACTCCGAAGCTGCTGTCGCCGGGCGTGATCAGCTTCCTCGGCCCCACCAGCCGGGAGACGCGCATCACCCCGAGCGGGCCGGTGTCGCAGGTGACCTATTCCTGGGAGGCGCGGCCGACCACCGCCTACCCCGCCACCGTGCAGGAAATCCGCATTCCGTGGTTCGACACGACGGCTCGCAAGATGCGGGAGGCGGTGATCCCGGCCCGGCGCATGGCCTGGGCCGCGGATGGAAGCGGCGAGCCCGCGCCCGCGAAGCGCGCGGCGGCGCCCATGCTGGCGGCGGCGGGGGCGCTGGCGCTATCCTTCGCGTTCGGCGTCGCGCTGCTGCTGTGGCGCGCCGGGGGCGCGCCGCGGCTCCTGCCCGAACGCGAACCTCAGGCGTTGCGCGCCCTGCGCCGGGCCGCGCGCCGGAGCGACGCGGCCGGCGTCCGGGCGGCGGTGAGCGCCCTCTCCCGCCACGATCCGGCCCGCGCCCGCCGGTGGCGGGAGGATCCGGAGGCGCGCGCGGCGCTGTCGGCCCTCGACCGCCGTCTGTTCGGGCCGGCGGACGAGCCGGCGCCCGATCTGAACGGCCTCGCCCGCGCGATCGGCCGCGCGTGGCGCGCATCGCGGCCGGACGCCGCCCCGCCCTCCGGTCTGCCTCCGCTCGACGGCCGGTCCGCGAAGCGCTGACCGCCGCGGCGGGCTGATTGCAGGACCGTGGCCTTTCGGCTTGGCGAGTCGGGCGCCGAGTTGGTAGCGTCGCGCCGCCCGCGGTTCCCGAGGTTTCAGAAACACATGACGTATTGCGTCGGCATACTCGTTCGCGACGGCCTGGTGATGATCGCCGACACCCGCACCAACGCGGGCATCGACAACATCGCCGTGTTCCGCAAGCTGAAGATCATCTCGCACAGCGGCCAGCGGGTGCTGGCGGTCGCGACCTCGGGCAACCTCTCCGTCAGCCAGTCCGTGCTCAGCCTGCTGGCCGAAGGGCTGGAGAACCCCGAGACCGGCGAACTCGACACGCTGGAAAACCAGCCCACCATGTTCAAGGCGGCCCAGCTCATCGGCCGGGCGGTGCGGGAGGTGTGGCGGCTCGACGGCGCGAGCCTGGAGCAGATGACCGCCCGCTTTGACGTGCAGCTGCTGTTCGGCGGCCAGGTGGCGGGCGGCCGGCTGCGGCTGTTCATGATCTACGCCGCCGGCAACTTCATCGAGGTGACGCCGGACACGCCCTATTTCCAGATCGGCGAGCACAAATACGGCAAGCCGATCCTCGACCGCGCCGTCACCTACGACACCGATCTCTACGACGCGCTCAAGATCGGCCTGATCTCCATGGATTCCACCATGCGCTCGAACCTCGGCGTCGGGCCGCCCATCGACGTGCTGGTGCTGCGCAAGGACGCCCTGACGCCAGAGCTGGAATACCGGATCGAGCCGAACGAGCCCTACTTCCTCGACCTGCGCGCCCGCTGGTCGCAGGCGCTGCGCACCGCCCACATGGACATTCCGCGCCCGCCCTACGGCAAGAACGTTCCCGGCGACATATGAGACCCGCAGCGGGACGGGCGGACGCGCCTGCTCCCGCTTGACCCCATGCGCCGATTGGGCGAAGCACAAACCTCACGCCTCGCCGGGCGAACCTTCGTTCCCGGCGCGCGGACGCCGGCTTAGCACAGCGGTAGTGCAGCGGTTTTGTAAACCGAAGGTCGGGGGTTCGATCCCCTCAGCCGGCACCATTTTCCTGTCCTTCGCGGGACGCGCCGCGGGGCGTGCCGGCTTCACGTCCGCTCTCAAGCGACGCGGCCTCAATGATCGCGCACCGCGCCGGAGCGGTGGTGGCGCCTCTTCCTGCGCGTGACGGAGTCCTCCGCTCATCCCTTGACGCCCCGCCCAGACCTCAGCCCGATATCCTTCGGCGGACGTTCACCCGGCTTTCGACATCCGCGGCTGATCCGCGTCCAGAATGCGGTCGATCGTGGCCACGAGCGCTGCGAGCGAAGAGCGGGATTTGGTGAGGCGCGCGTCCGCTTCGAAGGCTGGGCCTCGCTGTTCGACGTCATGGGCGGAAAACAGGATGGTCGGCGTAGGATGCTGGGCCGCCTTCAGATCCGCGATCAGGTCGAGCCCCGAGCCGTCGCTCAGCGTCACGTCCAGAATGACGAGATCGAACCTGTCCCGGGCGAGGCGCTCCCGCGCGGCGGCGAGACCGCCGGCGAAGCTCACATCCGCCCGCGGTCCCACGGCCGCCGCCACGACGCGCGTCAGGTCTTCGTCGTCCTCCACATGCAGGATGCGGGGCTTCGGCCGGCGCGCCGCGAGGCTCCGCGTCAGAATGTCCGCGAGCCGTGCGGGGTCAATGGGCTTTTCCAGCCATTCCGTCACCTTCAGCTTGGCCGCGCGTTCGTCCGCCCGACCTTGAGCCGCGGCGGCGGAGACCACCAGCACCGGCAGGTCCCGCGCCCGCGATGACGTCTGAATGTCCTGAATGAGGCTGATTCCGTCGCCGTCCGGCAGGTTCAGGTCCACCAGCAGCGCTTCGATGTCCGGATTGAACGCCGCCTCCCGCGCTTCGCGCACGGACCTTGCCGAAAGGCTGTCGAAGCCCGCATCCTTCAGCAGTTCGCCGAGCAGCGTGGCCGTGAACGGATCGTCTTCGCAGATCAGCACCTTGGCGCGGCGCCGGAGCGCGGACGCAGGCTCCGCGGGCGTCGGCTCGGCCGCCCGGCCGACGCGCGGCAGCCGCACCTCGAACTCGGCGCCGCCATTGGCGCGATAGCGGATCGCGCCGGCGTGCCGCTCCACGATCTCCTTCACGATGGCGAGCCCCAGTCCGGTGCCGCCCTTGCGCCGGCTGTCGGAGCCGTCGGCCTGCGCGAACTTGGTGAACATGCGCGGCAGGAACGCCTCCGGCACGCCGGGGCCGCTGTCGCGCACCCGGATCGCCGCCGTCTCGCCGTCCACGCCCACCGCCACGATCACCACCCCGCCCGGCGGCGAGAACTTGATGGCGTTCGAGACCAGATTGGTCACCACCTGCGTCAGCCGGTCCTGATCGCCGAACACCATGACGGACTCGGGCGCGGAGACGATCTCCACCGCCACGCCGAAGCCGTCGGCGTAGGAGCGCAGGCCCGCCACCGCCTGCCCGGCCACCTCGATGAGATCCAGCGTCCGCAGGTCGAACGCCATGCGCCCGGCCTCGATCCTTTCGATGTCCAGAATGTCGTTGATCAGCCGGACGAGCCGAAGGCTGTTGGCGTGGGCGATGCCGACCAGATGGCGGGCCCGTTCGCCGATCTCGCCCGCGGCCCCGCCCGACAGCAGGCCGAGCGAGCCGGCGATGGAGGTGAGCGGCGTGCGCAGCTCGTGGCTGACGGTGGAGACGAACTCGTTCTTCAGCCGATCCACGCGCTTGCGGTCGGAAATGTCGCGGGCGGTGGCGAACACCAGATCGATCCGTCCGTCCGCCGCGCGGAACGGCGCCAGAACCATCTCGAAGGTGGCGACGGCCCCGTTCACCTGCGGCTCCCGCTCCACCCTCAGCACCCGGCCGAGTTCGGACACCCGGCGCAGGTCGCGCTCGATCGACTCGCCCCGCGAGCCCGGAAACACCTCGATCGGCCGACGGCCCAGCACTTCCGGCAGCGACAGGCCGGTGAAGCGCTGGGCCGCCGCGTTCCAGGCCTCGAACCGGAAGCCGCCCTCGCCGTCGGCGCGCATGACGGCGGCGGGATCGGGCGAATGATCGAACAGGCCGCGGAACAGCGCCTCCGCGCCCGCCAGACGGCGCTCCCGGTCCTCGACGGCGTCCGCCATCACCGCAAGCGCGCGCCCGAGCGCGCCAACCTCGCCGCGCGCGTTCAGCTCGGGCCGCGCCGCCAGTTCGCCCGTCTCCAGCCGGCGGGCGTAGGCGGTAAGCCGCCGCAGCGGCCGCAGCACCAGAATTTCGCCCCCCAGAGCCCCAAGGGCGACCGAGACAAGCAGGATCAGCGCAATGGCGCCGAGGCGCTGGTTCATGCGCCGGTCGACCACCGCCACCACGTCCAGCTTCGGAAGACCGACGATCAGCCGCGCCCGATCCTCGATCACCGTGCGCGTGACGAACAGGCTGTCGGTTCCGTCAAGCTCGGGCGCCTCGAACACCCCGTCCGTGTCTCGAACGGCCATGCTCCACATCAGCCGCCCGGCGAGGCTGTCGCCCACCAGCCCCGTCTCCTCCGGATGCCGCGCGATGACGAGGCCCTCGGCGTCGACCAGCGTGACCTTGGCGCGGGGGTCGATCTCGCCCGCCAGCCGCTCCAGAGGCCCGCTGACCGCCGACAGGTTCAGCGTGACGCCGAGCGCGAGCGGGCGTCCCTGTTCGTCTCGAAACGGGATGGCGAGGGCGATGCGCGGCAGGCCGCTGACGCGCGCGGTTACGAGGCCGCTCACGGCGAGCCCGCCTTCCGCGAAGGCGCGCCGGACGTAGTCTCGGTCGCCCACATCGAGCCCCTTGGCGGCAGCAAGGTCCGAGCAGACGATTTTCATGTCCGACGCGATGACGAAGAAGGCCTGCGTGGCCGGATTGAGCCGCGAGAATTCGGACAGCCTGCGGTCGCACGCCTCGCCGCCGCCGCGCACCTCCGAAAACCGCGTCAGGAACACCAGCAGCTTGCGCGCATCCTCGATGGCTGCGTTCTGCTGCTCCACCGCCAGCCGCAACGCGCCGTTCAGCCGGGCGGTCGCTCCCTCCAGCTCCGCCTCGCGCTCCACGCTGGCGAAATGGACCGTCAGCCAGGCGAGCGGCGCGATGGCGAGCGCTCCGAGATGCGCGACCTGCCACCGCAGGCTGAGAACCGGCCGGTCGAACCCGGCCACGAACAGCATCAGCGTCAGCGCCAACGCGGTCGTGGCCCGGAAGGTCTCGAAGCCGTGCACCGCTTCGATCATCCCGGGCTTGAACAGTTGAAGCGCCAGCGCGAAGGCCGAGGCGCACAGGCCCATCAGCCGGGCGGACTGGCGGACGTCGTCCGCCCAGGACGGCCGCGCGCGGGTCAACCCCACAGCGACCGAAAGCGCGATCAGCGCGCAGCTCACCGCCGCGGCGGGCGCCGCCGTCACGCCGCCGCCAAGCGCGGGAACATCGAGCGGTCGTCCCATCAGCCGGGCGGCGAGCGTCGTCGCGCCGATCAGCCCCGGCGCGGCCGACAGGGCGAAAGCCATGAGGTCCGGCACAGGGCGATTGAGCCGGAACAGCAGCCAGGCCGCCGCCGCCGCGAGCAGCCCGACGCCCGCCGCCGGCGCCATGGCGTAGGCGGCGGGAAGCTCCACGCCGAGCCCGGTCGCCGCCAGCGGCGCGCCCGCGAGAGCCGCGGCGCAGGCCACCGCCGCCAGACCAGCCCAGCGCCGCGCCAGAATTCCGGATCGCGCCGTAAACGTCACGGGAGAGGTCGGCCTTCGCGCTCTGGGCACCCGATGGGAGAACGCAACGAGCTTAACCTCTGCCGGAGCGCCGCGCGACCCGCCGATCGGACGGAGACCGCGCTAGCGAAATGAACGCCCGATGAATGCGGCGCACGGGCTTCGTTCAGTCAGGCGGACCTAATGTGATGGGGCTTCGGACGAGGTCCCCCGCTCCGAACGGCGTCGAACCGGACTCCCGCCCCTCTCCGGTTCGATCTCCCGAAGCGCGCCCGGTCGTCAGGGGAACGACCGGGCTTTTTCGTTTTTGCGGCCGGCGCGGCGGATCGCGCCGGGGATGTCGGACGCCGCCAGGGGCGCTCCCGCCTCAGCCGCCCTCGCCCACCCGCGCCAGCCATTCGTCCTCGGTCAGGGTCTCGATCCCGAGCTCTCTGGCTTTCGCGAGCTTGGAGCCGGCGCCGGGGCCGGCGACCACCAGATCGGTCTTCTTCGACACCGACCCCGCCACCTTCGCGCCCAGCCGCTCGGCCATGGCCTTGGCCTCGTCGCGGGTCATGCGCTCCAGCGTTCCGGTGAAGACGACGGTGAGGCCAGCCACCAGCGTGTTCGTGGCCGCGGCCTCCATAGGCTCGGGCGTCAGCTCCTTCAGCAGCGCGTCGAGCGCCGGATCGTTCTTCGGCTCCTGGAAGAAATCCACCGCCGCCTGCGCCACCACGGCGCCGACGCCGTCGATGTCGGTCATCTCCCGCCAGGCCTCGTTTCCCTTGTCGCCCTTCACGTCGGGCGCGGGCGGGACGGCGGTCCGAGCGGCCTCGCGCAGGGCGTCGAGGGTCCCGTAATGGCGCAGCAGGCGCTTGGCGTTGATCTCGCCGATGTGGCGGATTCCGAGGCCGAACAGCACACGGTTCACAGTGCGGGAGCGCGCCTCCTCGATCGCCGCGAACAGGTTGGCGACGGAGGTCTCGCCCCAGCCCTCCCGGTTCTTCAGCCGGGTCAGCTTCCCCGGCTCCGCGTCGCGGGCTGCGAGCGTGAAGATGTCCGCCGGCTGGCGCACCTCGCCGCTCTCGTAAAAGGCTTCGACCTGCTTCTCGCCGAGACCCTCGATGTCCATGGCGTTGCGCGACACGAAATGGCGCAGCCGCTCCACGGCCTGCGCGCGGCAGATCAGGCCGCCCGTGCAGCGCCACACCACCTCGCCCTCGTCCCGGGCGGCGTGGCTGCCGCAGACGGGACAGACATGGGGGAACACATAACGTTCACCCCGGTCCGGCCGCTCCGGGTCCACCACCTCCACCACCTGCGGGATCACGTCGCCGGCGCGCTGCACCACCACCGTGTCGCCCACGCGGACGTCCTTGCGGGCGATCTCGTCCTCGTTGTGCAGGGTGGCGTTGGCGACCACCACGCCGCCCACCGTGACCGGCCGCAGCTTGGCCACCGGCGTCAGCGCGCCGGTGCGCCCCACCTGGATCTCGATCGCCTCCAGCACCGTGGTCGCCCGCTCCGCCGGGAACTTGTGGGCGATGGCCCAGCGGGGCGAGCGGGAGACGAAGCCGAGCCGCCGCTGCAGCGCAAGGCTGTCCACCTTGTAGACCACGCCGTCGATGTCGTAGCCGAGGCTGGCGCGCTTTTCCTCGATGGCGCGGTAGTGGGCGACCAGCGCCTCGGCGCCGTCGAACACGGCCATCAGCGGATTGGTGGCGAAGCCCCACTCGGCCAGCCGGTCCACCATGGCCTTCTGGCTCGCCTCCGGCACGGCGCTGGCCTCGCCCCAGCCGTAGGCGAAGAAGCGCAACGGGCGGCTCTCGGTGACCTTCGGATCGAGCTGGCGCAGGCTGCCCGCCGCGGCGTTGCGGGGGTTGGCGAACAGCGGCTTCTCCGCCGCCTGCTGCCGCTCGTTCAGCGCCGCGAAATCGGCGTGGGCCATGTAGACCTCGCCGCGCACCTCGAACACCTCCGGCCAGCCCTCGCCTGCGAGGCGCTGAGGGATGTCGGCGATGGTGCGCAGGTTGGCGGTCACGTCCTCGCCCACCGTCCCGTCGCCGCGGGTGGCGCCGCGCACGAAGCGGCCGTTCTCGTAGCGCAGCGAGGCGGACAGGCCGTCGATCTTGGGCTCGGCCGAGACCGCCAGCCGCTCCTCCGGATCGAGATCGAGAAAACGGCGCACCCTGGCGAGGAACTCGGCCACGTCCTCGTCGGAAAAGGCGTTGGCGAGCGACAGCATCGGCACGGCGTGCCGCACCTTCGCGAACGCCTCCGACGGCGCGGCGCCCACCTTCCGGGTCGGGCTGTCTTCCGTGGCGAGTTCCGGAAACGCGGCCTCCAGCGCCTCCAGCCGCCGCCGCAGCGCGTCGTAATCCGCGTCGGAGACGGCGGGCGCGTCGTCCCTGTAGTAGCGCGCGTCATGGGCGCGGATCTCGTCCGCGAGCCTTCCGTGCTCGGCGGCTGCGTCCGGCAGCGCGGGGGGGAGCTCTCCGCCTTCGCCCGTTGAAGCTTTGGCCTTGCGCGCCATCACGCCGCTCCGCTCAGCAGACGGGCGGCCGCGGCGCGCGCCTCGTCGGTGACGGAGGCGCCCGCCAGCATGCGGGCGATCTCCTCCCGGCGCGCAGGCGCGTCAAGCGGCGCGACGCGGGTCGCGACCCGCGTTTCGCCCTCGGCCTGCGCCTTGGAGATCAGCAGATGCTGGGTCGCACGCGCCGCCACCTGCGGCGCATGGGTGACGGACAGCACCTGCACGCTTTGCGCCAGCCGCGCCAGCCGCGCGCCGATGGCGTCCGCCACCGCGCCTCCGACCCCTGTGTCGATCTCGTCGAACACCAGCGTCGGAGCCGAGCCCCGGTCGGCCAGCGCCACCTTCAACGCCAGCATGAAGCGCGACAGCTCGCCGCCCGACGCGATCTTCGCCAGCGGCCCGGCGCGCGTGCCCGGATTGGTCTGCACCCAGAACTCCACCCGGTCGACGCCGTCCGGTCCCGCCGAAGCCGGGGCGGACACGATCTCGGTGGCGAATCGGGCCCGCTCCAGCTTCAGGTCCGGCAGCTCCGCCATCACCGCGGCGTCGAGCGTTCCGGCCGCCCCGCGCCGCGCCTCGGTCAGACGGGCGGCGGCGGCGGCGTAGGCCGCTTCCGCCTCCGCCGCCTCGCGCGTCAGCACGCCAAGGCGTTCCTCGCCGGCGTCGAGCGCGGCGAGGTCGCTCAGGAAACGGGCGGCGAGCGCCGCAAGACCGTCCACCGGGGTGTCGTGCTTGCGGGAGGCGGCGCGCAGCGCGAACAGCCGTTCCTCGATCCGGTCCAGCTCGTTGCGGTCGAAGGCGGTCGCCTCCAGCGCGGCCTTGAGATGCGCCTCGCCTTCGTCCAGCGCCAGCAGCGCGGCGTCCAGCGCCTTGATCGCCGGCTCCACCAGCTCCGGCGAGGCGGCGGAGCGGCGGTCGAGCCGGCGAATGGCGTTGGCGATGGCGACCACGGGCGCGGAGCCGCCGGAGACCGCGTCATGGGCCTCGCGCAGGTCCTCCGCCGCCTTCTCCGCCCGCATCATGGCGGCGCGGCGATCGGCAAGCACAGGCTCCTCCCCGGTCTCGGGAGCGAGCGCCTGCAGCTCCTCGCTGGCGTGGCGCAGATAATCCGCTTCCTTGCGGGCCGCCTCCACCCGCGCGGTGTGTTCGGACAGCGCCCTGGCGGTCTCGCGCCGGCGCCGCCACGCCTCCGTCACGGCCGACGCTTCCGCCTGCAGCCCGCCGTAGAGGTCGAGCAGCGCCCGGTGCGCGGCCGGGTCCACCAGCGCCCGGTCGTCGTGCTGGCCGTGGATCTCCACCAGCGTCGCGCCGAGCTGGCGCAGCGCGTTGGCGCTCACCGGCTGGTCGTTCACGAAGGCGCGGGTGCGCCCGTCCCGCGCCTGCACCCGGCGCAGGATCAGGTCGCCGTCGTCCGGGATGTCCTGCTCGCGCAGGATCGCGCGGGCGGGATGGCCGGCCTCGAGGTCGAACACGGCCGTCACCTGCCCCTGCGGCTGGCCCTCGCGCACGAGGCCGCCATCGCCGCGCCCGCCGAGGGCGAGCGAGACCGAATCGAGCACGATGGATTTGCCGGCGCCGGTCTCACCGGTCATGACCGAAAGCCCGGCGCCGAAATCGACGTCGAGCCGGTCGATCAGGACGATGTCGCGGATCGAAAGCCGTGCGAGCACGGAGCCTCCCGCAGCACGGGCCTCTGCGGGCCGTCAGCCGCCCGCGACGCTCCGGAACGCCTTGCTGATCCAGGAGCCGGTGTTCTCCTGGCCCTGCGCCACGCCGCCCTGGGTCATCAGCGCATAGGAGCGCTTGTACCACTCGCTGTCCGGGAAATTGTGGCCGAGAATCGCCGCCGCGGTCTGCGCCTCGCCGGTGATGCCGAGCGCCAGATAGGCCTCCACCAGACGGTGCAGCGCCTCCTCGATGTGGCGGGTCTGCTGGTACTGACTCACCACCACGCGGAAGCGGTTGATGGCGCCGGTGTAGTCGCGGCGGGCGAGGTAGAACCGGCCGACCTGCATCTCCTTGCCGGCGAGCTGGTCGCGGGCGATGGACATGCGCTTCTTGGCCTCGGGCGCGTATTCGCTCTCCGGCCAGCGGCGCTGCACCTCGTCGAAGGCCGCGATGGCGCGCTGGGTGCGCTCCTGGTCGCGGCTGATGTCCGGCACCTGATTGTAGTAGGACATGCCCACCAGATACTGGGCGTAGGCCGCGTCCGGACTGGTGGGGTAGAGCTGGACGTAGCGGTTGCCGGCGGTGATGGCGTCGGTGTAGCTGCCGGCGCGGTAGTTCGCGAAGGTGGTCATCAGCTGCGCCTTGCGCGCCCACTCCGTGTAGGGGTGCTGGCGGTCCACCTCGGCGAACTTCTTCTTCGCCGCGTCGTAGGAGCCGGCGTTCAGCTGCGCCAGACCCTCGTTGTAGAGCTTGTCGGCGGGCTCGTCCGGCGCGACCTCTTCCTTGTCGCCGCTCAGCGACGAGCAGCCGGCCATGGGCAGCGCGACCGGCGCCAGCACGGCCAGCAGGAGCGCCATCCTCAGACCGCGCCCCCGCGCGGAGGACGGGTGGGAGGACATACGCAGCGCCATCGCTCGCCTCACAACTGTCAAAAGGGATTTCCCCGTTCCGCGCGGCCCGAGCGGACCGCGCGCGGCCGCCGGACCGGCGCCGCGTCGCCGTCTATAGCCGAAACGACGCGGCCGCGCCAAGGCGGGAAGGCGCTTTGGCCCGAGATCGCGTCAGTCGACGCGGGGACCGAAGGCCGCGACCGGGGCCGGGGCGAAGCCCGCGGGCCGGACGGCGCGGGCCGCGCGCTCGCGGCGGGCGGGGGCCGGCTCGGCCGTCACGATCTCATAGGCGGTCGGGTCCGCCAGCAGCGCGCCGAGCACGGCGCCGTTCATGCGGTGGCCGCCGCAGAACGAGCGGAAGCGGCCCTGCAGCGGCAGGCCGGACAGCGCCAGATCGCCCACCGCGTCCATGGCCTTGTGGCGCACGAACTCGTCGGGGAAGCGCAGGCCTTCCGGATTCAGCACGCGATCCTCGCCGAGCACGATGGTGTTCTCGGTGGAGGAGCCGCGGGCGAAGCCCGCCGCCCACAGCCGCTCCACGTCCTTCAGGAAGCCGAAGGTGCGGGCGCCGGCGAGCTCCGCGCGGAAGCTCTGGGGCGTGACCTCGAGACGCACCGCCTGCCGGCCGATCAGGTCGGACGGGAAGTCGATCTCCACGTCGAGATGGAAGCCGTGCGGCGCGGGCGCGAGCTCGGCGAAGCCGCGGCCCTGCTCCACGCGCACCGGCTTCACGATCTTCATCACCCGGCGCGGCGCGGCGAGCGTCGCCACGCCGACGCTGTCGATCGCCTCCACGAAGGGACGCGCGGAGCCGTCGAGAATCGCGACCTCCGGCCCGTCGATGGCGACGCGGGCGTTGTCCACGCCCATGCCGCGCAGCGCGGCCATCAGGTGCTCGATGGTGGAGACGGTGGCGCCGGCGGAGTCGCCGAGGACGGTCTGCAGCTCGGTGCCGCCCACGAGGCGATGGCTGGCGGGCATCTCATGCTCCACGCCGTCCGGCGCCGTGCGGACGAAGACGATCCCCGAATCGGCCTCAGCCGGCTCCAGGATGAGAGAGACCGGCGCCGCGGAGTGGACGCCGATGCCCGTCAGGGTCACCGGGCCGGCCAGCGTGGTCTGCTTTGCGAACATGAACTCAGTCCTTCACGGCTTGTCGGCGCCCCTTGGATCGGGCGCCGGGCGACTCGAAAGACGTGTCGTCTCAAGTCGCGGCCTTAAGGGTCCGGCGACAGGCCGGACGCGTGTTTCGCATGCAACCTAAGTCTCGCCCCGGACAAGTCCAAATCAAGGTTCTTTTCGGATTGTAACAGAGCCAAGGCGTTGATGATCAAAAGAAATCCGGCGCCCCGAAGGGCGCCGGATCACGTCGGCCCGGAAGAGGCCACCGGGCCGGCGCTTGGCGGACGGCGCGCGGCGGAGCGCCGTCCGGGTCAGTTGGCCTGACGCCGCAGGAAGGCCGGGATCTCGAGCTGCTCGTCCTCGAGGCCGCGGGGATGAGCCGGGCTCGGCTGGCGGCCGTGGGCGTCGAGACCGCCCTGGGCGGGGCGATAGGCGGGCGCCTGCGGGGCCGGCTGCGGACGGCGCTGCTGCTGCTCGGGCGCGGCCATGCGCGGTTCGGCGGCGGGCGCCGCCGGGGCGCGCTGCGGCTCGTCGTCGTGACGGCCGCTCAGGCCGTTGGCGAGGCGCTGCAGCAGCGAGACCCGCTTGCGGTCCGGCGCGGCCACGTCGGCGGCCTGCTCGCGGCTGGCGCGGATCTGCGCCTGGGCCGGCAGCGGCAGTTCGTCGATGCGCGGCATGCGCGGGGCGCGGGCGCGCTCGGCCTGCGGCGGGATGTACGGCTGGTCGTGGCGCTCGTCCTCGACGTGCTCGTAGTGGTGCTGCTGCTGCGGCTCCGCGAGGGCGGGCTTCGGCGCGGCGGGACGGATGGTGACGTCCTCGATCGCGGCGATCGCCTGCTGCTCGTAGGCCTGATAGACGGGCTCCTGCGCCACGGGCTCCTGGGCCTGCGGCTGGGTCGGGGCGCGGAACTGCGGCAGCGGCTGGGGCTCCGGCGAGCGGGCCTGCGCGGCCGCCGCCGGCTGCTTGAAGCGGCTGGTCAGCTCGGCGATGCGCTGCTCGGCGGGAGAGACCTGCCCGGCCTCGAACACCTGGTCGATGCCGGTCGCCACCACCGACACGCGGATGATGCCTTCCAGGCTCTCGTCGAAGGTGGCGCCGAGGATGATGTTGGCCTCCGAATCGACCTCCTCGCGGATGCGGGTCGCGGCCTCGTCCACCTCATAGAGCGTCAGGTCGTTGCCGCCGGTGATGGAGATCAGCAGGCCGCGGGCGCCCTTCATGGAGACGTCGTCGAGCAGCGGGTTGGCGATGGCGGCTTCCGCCGCCTGCACCGCGCGCTTCTCGCCGGAGGCCTCGCCGGTGCCCATCATCGCCTTGCCCATCTCGCGCATGATCGCGCGCACGTCGGCGAAGTCGAGGTTGATCAGGCCTTCCTTGACCATCAGGTCGGTGATGCAGGCCACGCCCGAGTAGAGCACCTGGTCGGCCATGGCGAAGGCGTCGGCGAAGGTGGTGCGCTCGTTGGCGACCCGGAACAGGTTCTGGTTCGGGATGACGATCAGGGTGTCGACCGCCTTCTGCAGCTCCTCGATGCCCGCTTCCGCCGTCTTCATGCGGCGCTGGCCCTCGAAGTGGAACGGCTTGGTGACGACGCCCACCGTCAGGATGCCGGCCTCGCGGGCGGCGCGGGCCACCACGGGGGCCGAGCCGGTGCCGGTGCCGCCGCCCATGCCGGCCGTGATGAAGGCCATGTGCGCGCCGGACAGATGATCGCGGATCTCGTCGATCACCTCTTCGGCGGCCGCGCGGCCCACTTCCGGCTGGGAGCCGGCGCCGAGGCCCTCGGTCACCTGCACGCCCATCTGGATGATGCGCTCGGCCTTGGACAGCGTCAGCGCCTGCGCGTCGGTGTTCGCCACGACGAAGTCCACGCCCACGAGGCCGGCTTCGATCATGTTGTTGACGGCGTTGCCGCCAGCGCCGCCGACGCCGAAAACGGTGATGCGGGGCTTCAGTTCCCGGATGTCCGGCATCTTCAGGTTGAGCGTCATCCTATGTGCCTCTTAAACAGTTGTCCGCCGCTACGGGCGTTCAATCCAGACCAAGTTTTCGGCGTTCAGAGGCCTCGCGGGGGCGAAACCTCTCTCCGACAGGCGACCGCCGCGCCGCCCGTCAGAAGCTCTCCTTCAGCCACCGGCCGACCCGGTGGATGTACGTGTCCTTCGGCGCCGGCCCGCCCCGGCGCATGCGCCTCGGGTCGACGTGTTCGATGCCCGCGACCTGCGGGAAGACCAGAAGCCCGACCGGCGCCGCGAAGGCCGGCCCCTTGGCCGCCTCGGGCAGGCCGCGCGCGCCGAGCGGACGGCCGATGCGCACCGGACGGTCGAGGATGCGGCGGGCGAGATCGGGCACGCCCGTGAGCTGGCTCGCGCCGCCGGTGAGCACCACGCGCCGCGCTTCCGCCGCGTAACCCGAAGCCTTGAGCCGGTCGCGCACCAGCTCCAGCGTCTCCTCCACCCGCGGCTTGACGATCTTCACGACCATCGACTTCGGCAGGTAGGTGGTGGACTCGAGCTCGTTCTCGCCGACCGGCGTCACGGTGATCTGTTCGCGCTCGTCGGCGATGGCGGGGAAGACGCTGGCGTGCAGCGTCTTCAGCCGCTCCGCCTCGTCGAGGCTGACCGACAGGCCGCGCGCCAGATCGAGCGTGACGTGCTGGCCGCCGAGCGCCACCGCGTCCGAATGCACGAAGGAGCCGCCCTGGAAGACCGCGACCGACGTCACGCCGCCGCCCATGTCGATCAGCGTGACGCCCATCTCGCTTTCGTCGTCCACCAGCGAGGCGAGGCCCGCCGCGTAAGGCGCGGCGACGATGGTCTCCACGTCGAGGTGGCAGCGCTCCACGCACAGCATGAGGTTGCGCAGCGGCGCGCCCTCGGCGGTGACGATGTGCATGTCCACGCCGAGATGCTGCCCGACCATGCCGCGCGGATCGCGCACGCCGCGGGTGGCGTCGAGGCCGAAGCCGGTCGGGATCGAATGCACCACGGTGCGGTTCGGCCGCACGGTGTGGACGCAGCCCGCCTGCAGCACGCGGCGGATGTCGCGGTCCTCCACCGGATGGCCGGCGATGCCCACTTCCGCATGGAAGGTCTCGCTGGACAGCCGACCCGCCGACACCGAGACGATGACGCTCTCGATCTGGACGCCCGCCATGCGCTCGGCCGAGTCCACCGCGAGGCGGATCGCCTGCTCGGCGGCCTCCATGTCGACGATCTGGCCGTTCTTCACGCCGCGGGAGCGCTGGTGGCCGACGCCGATCAGCTCCACGAGGTGGCTGCGGTCGGGCAGCGCGTCGCCGGCCTCGACCGGCTTGAGCCGCGCCACGAGGCAAGCGACCTTGGACGTGCCCACGTCGAGCACCGAGACCACCACGGCCCGGCGCGCCGGAAGCGGCCGCATCTTGGGAACGACGCCGTAGGGGAACGCCTGACTCATGCCCCGCCCGCCTTCTTCCTGGCCTTCTCGGCCGCTTTGTCGGCTTCCGCCAGGGTGTCCGCCGCCTCGGGCGTCAGCCGCACCACGGTGCGGCCGGGCACGCGCAGATCGACCACGGTGATGCCCTTGGCGAACAGGTTGTCGCGCGCCTGCAGCGCGTCGAGCCGGATGAGCGCGGTCTCGAAATCACGCTCCGGCAGCTTCACCTCCACGCCCGAACGCAGGCGCAGGTTCCAGCGCCGCTCGGCCACGAACACCGCCGCGTAGGTCTGCTCCTTGATCGCGGGCGCTTTCGCCAGCGCCTCCAGCAGATCGCCCGCCTTCAGGTTGGCGGAGGGGCCCACCACCAGCGGCAGATGCGCGAAGCGGCGGTCGCGGAACTCGTCGATCGGGGTGCCGTCGGCGGCGAGAATCTGGACCTTGCCCTCGTGCTGCCACAGCGCGAACGGCTTGCGCTCCACGAGATGCACCGTCACCCGGTCGGGATAGAGCTTGCGCACGGTGGCGTCCGCCACCAGCGGATTGGCGAGCAGGCGCTCGCGCGCGGCCTTCACGTCGAGGAAGGGCAGCGCGGTGTCGTCCTTGACGCCGAGCGCCAGCAGCACCTCGTCGTCGGTCAGCGCGCTCTGCCCCTCGGTCGCGACCGCGACGACGCGGAAGCCGAGCAGGTTGGCGGTGGTGACGTGGAGATTGAGGATTTCGTCGCGGACCGTCGGCCAGTGGCCGCCCTCCGCCATGCCGGCGAGGCCGGTGGCGGCGTAAAGCAGGGCCGCCAGCGCCAGGCCCACGCGCCGGCGGCGCAGCAGGCGTTCGGCGCGGAAGCGGAAGCTGGACCAGCGGCTGGCGCCGATCACCTCCTGGACGTCGTCCAGGTCCGGGCGGGGCTGGCGGGCGTTCTCGCCCGCGACCCGCATGTTGGGGCCGGTCTTGAACACCACCGTGCGGCGCGCGGGGGCCTCGCGGGTGCCGCCTTCAGGGAGGGCCCGTTCGTCTACCGATCTAAGGAGGCGTCCTCCACCAGCCATCGAACGAGCTCACCAAACCCCATGCCGACATACGCCGCGAGCTCGGGCACCAGCGACGTCTCCGTCATGCCCGGCTGCGTGTTCACTTCGAGGCAGACAAGCTCTCCCGTCCCGTTCGCACGGTCGTCGAAACGGAAGTCGGCCCGGCTGACCCCGCGACACCCGAGCGATCGGTGCGCCGCGAGAGCCAGTTTTCGGACCTCTTGGTAAACAAAGGGTGAAATTTTCGCCGGAAGGAGGTGCTGTGAGCCCCCCTTGGCGTACTTGGCCTCGAAGTCGTACCAGCCTTCGCCGGGCACGATCTCGATCACGTCCAGCGGCTCGTCGTTGAGGACGGCGCAGGTAAGCTCTTTTCCCGCAACGAAATTTTCCGCCAGCAGCAGATCGCCGTGCTCCCAGTCCGCGCGGCCGAGGTCCTGCGGCGGATGCGACTGGCCTTCGTTAACAATCACCACTCCGACGGAGGATCCGCCGTCCACGGGCTTGAGCACGTAAGGCGGCTCCAGAACGTGGCCGGCGGCGGCCTCCCGCCGCGTCACCACCCGGCCCCGGGGCACGGGCACGCCCGCCGCCGCCATCACCACCTTGGCCCGCTCCTTGTGCATGGCGAGCGAGGACGCCAGCACGCCCGAGTGGGTGTAGGGGATGCCCGCGATCTCCAGCAGGCCCTGCACCGTGCCGTCCTCGCCGAAGCGACCGTGAAGGGCGTTGAAGCACACGTCCGGCTTCACGCGCGAAAGCACCTCGGCGAGGTCGCGGCCCACGTCGATGGGCGTGACGCGAAAACCTTCCGATTCCAGAGCCTTGGCGCAGGCGGCTCCCGACCAGAGCGAAACCTGCCGCTCCGAGGACCAGCCGCCCATCAGGACGGCGACGTGTTTGGACATGCGTGTTCCCCGAAACTCGACCTCGTGTCCCGGCCCGCGAGCCGGCGCAAACCCGTCCGGCTCAGGAGCGAGCTCCAGAAGCCTGTGTGAAACCTCAGCTCGCCGTCATGCCCGTGCATCGCGCGGGCATCCACGACTTTGCGCACGGCACGAGCTTCAGCGATCCATTCGTGGATGCCCGAGACAGGCTCGGGCATGACGGCGAGCGGCCTGCGCCAGCCCGGCCTTAAGCCCCCACACCGATCCGCTTGATCTCCCACTCCAGCTCCACGCCGGAAGCTTCGCGCACGCGGCGGCGAATTTCCTCGCCCAACGCCTCGATCTCGGCGCCGGTGGCGCCGCCGGTGTTGAGAAGGAAGTTGCAGTGCATCTCGGAAACCTGCGCGCCGCCTATGGAAAAGCCGCGCAGGCCCGCCTCGTCGATCAGCTTCCACGCCGCATGGCCGGGCGGATTCTTGAAGGTGGAGCCGCCGGTGCGGGCCTTCACGGGCTGGGTGGCCTCCCGGTGGCGGGCGACCCCGTCCATTTCGGCGCGGATGGCGTCCCCGTCCTGCGCGCGGCCCCCGAACAGCGCGCCGGTGAAGATCACATCTTCCGGAGCATTGCTGTGGCGGTAGGAATAGCCCATCTCGGCGCGGGCGAAGGTCCGGCGCGCGCCCGTGCGGTCGACGCCGTAGACCTCCACAACCCGGTCGGCGGTCTCGGTCCCGTTGGCGCCGGCGTTCATGCGCAGCGCGCCGCCGATGGAGCCGGGCACGCCGAAATAGAACGCGAAGCCGCCGATCCCCGCCTCCTGCGCCGCCATGGCGACCCGGCGGTCGGCGGCCGCGGCGCCGGCGAACAGACGCGCGCCCGGCCGCGGCTCGATGGCGGCGAAGGCGCGGCCCAGCCGGATGGTCACGCCCGGCAGGCCGCCGTCGCGCACCAGCAGGTTCGAGCCGAGACCGATGGTGGTGACGGGCACGTCTTCGGGCAGGCGCGCGAGGAAATAGGCGAGGTCGTCCTCGTCCTGGGGCGAGAACAGCAGCTCGGCCGGACCGCCGACGCGGAACCAGACCAGATCGCTTAAGCGCTGTCCTTCCACCAGCCTGCCGCGGAGATCGGGCGCAAGCTGGCCCAGCCTCCGGGCAAGATCGCTCACCGGCGGCGCGCCCTGAGCGACAGCGGCGCGGTCACCCGGCGCAGGCCGCGGCCCGCGCCGTTCTCGTCCGAAGCGCGCTCCATGTGAGTCGCGGTCTCCGCGGGGCGCCAGCCGGCCATCTGGCCGCCGTCCGCCTCGCTGTGGTCGCTTCCCTGCTGCGGGGTCGTCATCCGGGGCATTAACCGCCCTCTCCTGTTCCAAGCGCCGCCAGTTCGTCCGGAAGAGCGGCGGCCCAATAGGTGCTCGTTCCGGCGCCGAGCAGAACCACGTAGTCGCCGGGCTTCGCGAGCGAGGCCACGACTCCGGCGAGCGCCTGCGGCCCTTCGAGCGGAACCACATGCCGGTGGCCTTTTGCGCGCAAGCCCGCAACAAGTCCATCCCGGTCCGCGCCTTCGATCGGCGGTTCGCCCGCGGCGTAGACATCCGCCACGATCACCGTGTCGGCGTCGTTGAAGCAGCTCGAGAAGCCGTCGAACAGCGCGTGCAGCCGGGAATAGCGGTGCGGTTGCACCACCGCCACCACCCGCCCCTCGGTGGAGGCGCGGGCGGCCTTGAGCACGGCGGCGATCTCCACCGGGTGGTGGCCGTAGTCGTCGAAGATGGTGACGCCGTTCCAGTCGCCGACGCGGGTGAAGCGGCGCTTCACGCCGCCGAACTTGGCGAGGCCGGCGCGGATCTGGTCCGGGCCGATGCCGAGTTCGTGGGCGACCGCGATGGCGGCGGTGGCGTTCAGGGCGTTGTGCCGCCCGGCCATGGGCAGCACGAGGTCCTCGATCACGGTCTCGCCCTCGCCCTTGCGGTCGCGCAGCGTGACGCGGAAGCGGCACACGCCGCCGCGCAGGTCGAGATCGCTCAGGCGCACGTCCGCCTGCGGGTTCTCGCCATAGGTGACGACCCGGCGGTCCTCGATCGTGCCCACCATGTCCTGCACGGTCGGGTGATCGAGGCACATCACGGCGAAGCCGTAGAACGGCACGTTCTCCACGAAAGTGCGGAACGCCGCCTTCACCGCGTCGAAGGTTCCGAAATGGTCGAGGTGCTCGGGGTCGATGTTGGTGACCACCGCCACGTCCGCCGGCAGCTTCAGGAAGGTGCCGTCGCTCTCGTCCGCCTCCACCACCATCCAGTCGCCGTCGCCCATGCGGGCGTTGGTGCCGTAGGCGTTGATGATGCCGCCGTTGATGACGGTGGGGTCCTTGCCGCCCGCGTCCAGCAGGGTCGCCACCAGCGAGGTGGTGGTGGTCTTGCCATGGGTGCCGGCGATGGCGACGCAGGTCTTCAACCGCATCAGCTCGGCCAGCATCTCCGCCCGGCGCACCACCGGCAGGCGCTTCTCCCGCGCGGCGGCCAGTTCGGGATTGTCGCGCTTGATGGCGGAGGACACCACCACCACCTCGGCGTCGCCCAGGTTCTCGGCGGCATGGCCGATGACCACCTGGACGCCCTTCTCGCGCAGGCGCTTGACGTTGGCGCTCTCGGCGGCGTCCGAGCCCTGGACCTTGTAGCCGTGGTTGGCGAGCACCTCGGCGATGCCCGACATGCCGATGCCGCCGATGCCGACGAAGTGGACGGGGCCGATGTCGCGGGGGAGCTTCATGGGAGATCGAACGCCGTTCTTGGAATGAGGATCACGATGCCGGGGACGGGGCCGAGCCGGCGGCGAGGCCGTGCGCGCCGGCCGCGGCCAATACCACATCCGCGAGCCGGGCGGAGGCGTCCGGCTTGCCGACCTGCCGCGCGGCGGCGGCGGAGGTCACGAGGCCGTCCACGTCCCGGAGCCGCACGTCGAGATCGTCCGCGAGCGCGTCCGGCGTGAACCGGTCCTGAGGCGTCACCACCGCGCCGCCCGCCATGGCGAGGGCGTTGGCGTTGGCGAGCTGGTCGTTGTCGAGCGCGTGCGGCAGCGGCACCAGGATCGACGGCCGGCCGATCACCGCAAGCTCCGCCACGGTGGAGGCGCCGGCGCGGGCGATGACGAAATGGGCCAGCGCCATGCGCGCCGGCATGTCGTCGAAGAAGGAGGCGATGTCCGCCTCGATTCCGGCGGCGGCGTAAGCCGAGCGGGCGCGCGCCATGTCCTCGGGCCGGGCCTGCTGCGTCACCCGCAGCCTGCGGCGCAGGTCCTCGGGCAGCCGCGCCAGCGCCTGCGGCGCCACCTCGGTCATGACCCGCGCGCCCTGGCTGCCGCCGAAGATCAGCAGCCGGATCGGCTGGTCGTCGCTGAGCGGGGCGTAGGGCACGCCGCTCGCCGCCAGCACCTGCGGCCGCACGGGGTTGCCCACATGCGTCGCGGTCGCGCCGGCGGGCAGGCCCGCCACCACGGGGAAGCCGCTCGCGATGGTGGTGGCGAGCCGGGCCAGCATGCGGTTCGCCCGGCCCATGACCGCGTTCTGCTCGTGCAGGATCACCGGCGCGCCCGTCAGACGCGCCGCCACCAGCGGCGGGAAGGTGGGGTAGCCGCCGAAGCCGACCACGGCCTTCGGCCGGGCGCGACGCATGACGCCGACGCTCGCCGCCACGCCTTTGGCGAGGGTGAAGGCGAGCTTGCCATAGGCCAGCGGGCCGGAGCCGCGCAGCGTGTCGGCGGGCGTCGCGTGCAGGGCGCGGGCCGGGAAATGCTTGGCGTAGGCGAGCGCGCGGGCGTCGGTGACGAGCTCCACCGCCTCGCCGCGGCGGGCGAGCTCCACCGCCAGCGCCTCGGCCGGGAACAGGTGGCCGCCGGTGCCTCCGGCCGCCAGCAGGATGGGACGCTGCTCGCTCATGCGTGCGCGCCCGCAGGCGTCTGCGGCCGCGCGGCCTGACGGCGGCGGTGGCGGGCGATCTCGTTCGCCAGCGTGTCGGTGCGCGGGCGGCGGCGGGTCAGCGCCAGCAGCATGCCCATGTTGAGCGCCAGCGCCAGCATGGACGAGCCGCCGTAGGAGATGAACGGCAGCGTCATGCCCTTGGCCGGCATCAGGTGCAGGTTCACCGCCATGTTGATGGCCGACTGCAGCCCGAACAGCATGGTGAGGCCGGCGATGGCGAGCCGCACGAACCCGTCCTGCTCGCGCCGGGCGTGGGACAGGCCGCGCAGCACGATGAAGGCGTAGAGCGTCACGATCACGATGCAGAACAGGATGCCGAACTCCTCCGCGGTGACGGAGAAGATGAAGTCGGTGTGCCCGTCCGGGATGATGCGCTTCACCGTGCCCTCGCCCGGCCCCTTGCCGAACCAGCCGGCGGAGGCGAAGGCCTCAGTCGCCTTGTCGATCTGGAAGGTGTCGCCGGTCTCGGGGTTCATGAAGCGGTCGATGCGCTTCGCCACATGGGGCAGGAACTGATAGGCCGCGAGCAGGCCGAACACGCCGGCGCCGCCGAGCCCGACCACCCAGATCCACGGCAGGCCGGCGAGGAAGAACAGCCCGCCCCAGACGGCGGTCGTCAGCACGGTCTGGCCGAGGTCCGGCTGCAGCACCAGCAGCCCGACCACGAGACCGAGCAGCGCCATGGCGAGCAGGTGGCCCGGCATGTCGCGCCGCTCCGCGCCCTCCGCGAACAGCCAGGCCGACAGCACGATGAAGGTGGGCTTCACGAACTCCGACGGCTGGACGCCGATGGGGCCGAACTGCAGCCAGCGCCGGGAGCCCTTGATCTCCATGCCGATCACAAGGGTCGCGGCGAGCATCGCCAAGCCGAAGATGAAGCCGATCCAGGCGAGCCGGCGCACCTGACGCGGCGACAGGAACGAGATGCCGATCATCAACACCACGGCGGGCGCGAGGAACATGGCCTGCCGGTTGACGAAGTGGAACATGTCGTCGAGGCCGATGCGCTCCGCCACCGGCGGCGAGGCCGCCAGCGACAGCACCACGCCGAGCAGCATCAGCGCGCCGACGGCGGCGAGCAGCGCCCGGTCGATCGTCCACCACCATTCGCCGAAGACGGTGCGTTCCGCGCGGGAGATCATGGCAGCAGGCTCCGGAGGGGCGCGCCTTGCGGACCGGCTGACCCGGCGCGCGCGGCGCATGTCGTCACGGCCCTGACGGCCGTTCCATGATCACACCCGATTAAGGATGCCAAAAGGTAAACGCGCAGCGCCTCACGAGGCCGCCCGCGCCGCGTCCAGCGCCTTGACGGCGGACCGGAACGCCTCGCCCCGGTGCTCGAAGCTGCGGAACTGGTCGAACGAGGCGCAGGCCGGCGAGAACAGCACCACCGGCTCGGCCTCGTCGGACGCCTCCGCGTCCCGCGCGGCGGCGGCGGTCGCCCGCTCCACCGTGCCGAGCTCCTCGAAGGCGACGCCGTGCTTCGCCAGCGTCTCGGCGAAGGCGGCCGAGGCCTCGCCGATCAGATAGGCCCTGGTCACCTTGCCGAAGAACGGGACCAGCGCCTCGATGCCGCCGGTCTTGGGCTTGCCGCCGAGGATCCAGAACACCCGGTCGAAGGAGGCGAGCGCCTTTTCGGCGCTGTCGGCGTTGGTGGCCTTGGAGTCGTTGATGAACGCCGGCCGCAGCGAGGTGGGGATCTCCTCCATGCGGTGCGCGAGGCCGGGGAAGCTGCGGAAGGCGGCGAAGGTCGCGGCGTCGTCCACCCCGAGCGCCCGCGCCGTGGCGAGCGCCGCGCTGGCGTTCTGGGTGTTGTGGGCGCCGCGCAGCGCCCGCGCGCCGGACAGGTCCAGCCGGTCGCGCTCGGAAATCTCCACCACAGCGACGCCGGCGGCCGTCAGCCGCGCCGCCATGGCGGAGGAGATCGAATCGTCGCGGCCGATCACCGCCACGTCGGAGGCCGCCGCCAGCCGCTCCTTGATGGCGGCGTAGTTCGCCATCGTCCCGTGCCGCTCCAGATGGTCCTCGGACAGGTTCAGCATCACGCCGACCGTGGGCTTCAGCCCCGGCGCGAGGTCGATCTGGTAGGAGGAGCACTCGACCACGTGCACGCGGTCCGGCGCAGGCGGCGCGAGGTCGAGAATGGCGACGCCGATGTTGCCGCCCATCTGCACGTCGCGGCCGGCCTCCCGCAGCACATGGGCGATCAGCGCGGTGGTGGTGGACTTGCCGTTGGTGCCGGTGATGGCGACCAGCGGGGCCGACGGCGCGATCGCCGCCCGCTCCCGGCCGAAGATCTCGATGTCGCCGATGATCTCGACGCCGGCGGCCTTGGCCTTCTTCACCGTCCAGTGCGGCTCGGGGTGCGTCAGCGGCACGCCGGGCGCCAGCACGAGGCTGTCGAAGCCCGCGAAATCCGCCTCACGCAGGTCGCCGGTCGGCAGGCCGTCGGCCGCGGCCTTCGCCACCGTCTCCGACGAATCGTCGAAGGCGGTCACTTCCGCGCCGCCCGCGACCAGGCTCTTCACCGTGGCGCGGCCGGAGCCGCCGAGCCCGAACACCGCCACCCGGCGGCCCTTGAACGCGGTTGCGGGCGTCACGAGGCGAGCTCCCTGCGGGCGCGGGCGATCCAGACCACCAGGTCGCGCGTCTCCGGCGCTTCCGCACGCGCCGACTTCGGCGCCGGCGGGGCCGGGCGGAACGGCCAGACCCGCCGGGTCTTCGGGGCGGCCTTGGCCGGGGCGAGGCGCGCGTCCATCTCGGGCATGGGCCTCACCGCAGCTTCAGGGTGGCGAGCCCGAGCAGGGCCAGCACCACGGCGATGATCCAGAACCGCACCACCACCTGGGGCTCGGACCAGCCGAGCTGCTCGAAATGGTGGTGGATCGGCGCCATGCGGAACACGCGCTTTCCGGTCAGCTTGAACGACGCCACCTGCACGATCACCGACACCGCCTCCAGCACGAACAGGCCGCCGATGATGGCGAGCACGATCTCGTGCTTGGTGGCGACCGCGATGGTCCCGAGCATGCCGCCCATGGCGAGCGAGCCGGTGTCGCCCATGAAGATCTGCGCCGGGGGCGCGTTGAACCACAGGAACCCGAGGCCCGCGCCCAGCACCGCGCCGCAGAACACCGCCAGTTCGCCGGTGCCGGTGGTGAAGTGGATCTGCAGATAGTCCGCGAAGAAGGCGTTGCCGGCGAGATAGGCGATGAAGCCGAAGCTCGCGGAGGCGATCATCACCGGCACGATGGCGAGGCCGTCGAGCCCGTCGGTGAGGTTCACGGCGTTGCCCGCGCCCACCACCACGATCGCGCCGAACACCAGGAAGAACCAGCCGAGATCGAGCAGCACGTTCTTCAGGAACGGGAAGGTGAGCGAGGTGGCGAAGCCGGGCTGGCCCACCTTGACGATCGCGAGCACCGCGAGACCCGCGATCACGAACTCCAGCGCCAGCCGCATCTTGCCGGAATAGCCGGCGTGGGTCTGCTTCGTGACCTTGAGATAGTCGTCGTAGAAGCCGATCGCGCCGAAGCCGATGGTCACGAACAGCACGATCCAGACGTAAGGGTTGGCGAGGTTGCCCCACAGCAGCACGCTCGCCACCATGCCCGACAGGATCATCAGCCCGCCCATGGTGGGGGTGCCGCGCTTGGTGAGGTGGGTCTGCGGCCCGTCCGAGCGGATCGGCTGGCCCTTGCCCTGCTTCAGGCGCAGCTGGGAGATGATCCACGGCCCGAACAGGAACACGAACAGCGCCGCGGTCATGATGGCGCCGCCGGTGCGGAAGGTGATGTAACGGAACAGGTTCAGTCCGGGGAACGCCCAGGACAGCTCAGCGAGAAACGTCAGCATCAGCGCGCCCCCAGCGCCACATCGTCGAGACCCCTCGCCGGTTCGAAGCGGGCGCGCAGCGCCGCGACCACCGGACCGAGCTTCGAACCGTTGGAGCCCTTCACCATCACGGCGTCGCCGCCGCGCACGCGCTCCAGCACCAGCGGCTCCAGCTCCGCGGCGGTGGGCGCCCAGCCGCCCCGCCGCTGCGCCGGCAGCGCCTCGTGCAGCGCCTTCATCAGCGGGCCGGCGGTGAACGCCAGATCGATCTTCGCCGCCGCCACGGCCTCGGCCACCTTGGCGTGCAGCTCGCGCGTGGTCTCGCCCAGCTCCAGCATGTCGCCGAGCACCGCGATGCGGCGGCCCGAGCCGGAGACCGGCGTCTGGCCGAGCAGCGCCAGCGCCGCGCGCATGGAGGCCGGGTTGGCGTTGTAGCTCTCGTCGATCAGGGTGAGCGCGCCGCCGGGCGCGTCGAGCTCGTAGCGGCGCCCGCGGCCCGCAGGCGGCGTGAAACCGGCGAGCGCCAGCGCGGCGAGCGCGAGATCGGCGCCGGCGAGCTTGGCGGCGAGCAGCACCGCGAGCGCGTTCTGGACCACATGGCGGCCCGGCGCGCCGATCTTGAACGCCACCTGATCGCCGAGGATGGTGGCGGCGACGGTGGAGCCGTCGGGCTTCAGCGCCGCCCGGTCCAGCCGCGCGTCCGCCGACACGTGCTCGCCGAAGCTCCACACCGCCGCGCCGGCTTCCGTGGCCGCCGCCTTCAGGCGCTCGTAATGGGGGTTGTCCCGGTTCACCACCGCATGGCCGCCGCGCACCAGCCCCTCGAAGATTTCGGCCTTGGCGTCCGCGATCCGCTCCACGCTCTCGAAGGCGGCGAGATGGACCGGCTCCACATTGGTGACGATCGCCACATGGGGCCGCACCATCTTCGTCAGCGGCCGGATCTCGTCCGGGTGATTCATGCCGATCTCGAACACGCCGTAGGACGCGCCGCGGGGCAGCCGCGACAGGGTCAGCGGCACGCCCCAATGGTTGTTGTGGGAGGCGGCGGAGGCGTGGGTCGGCCCGTCCGCCGCCAGCACGAGGCGCAGCGCCTCCTTGGTGGAGGTCTTTCCGACCGAGCCGGTGACGGCGACGATGCGGGCGCGGGAGCGCGCGCGGGCCGCGACGCCGGTCGCGACCATGGCCGCGAGCACGTCCGCCACCACCAGCAGCGGGCCGGCGTCGGCGAGGTCGTCCGCATGGGCCTCGTCCACCACCGCCAGCGCCGCGCCGCGTTCGAAGGCGGCGCGCACGAAGCCGTGGCCGTCATGCACGTCGCCCCTGATGGCGAAGAACACGTCGCCGGTCGCGGCCGTGCGGCTGTCGATGGAGATTCCGGCCAGCGCGTCCTGCGCCTTGCCCAGGAGACGGCCGGCGGTCGCGAGCGCCAGCTCCGGCGGCGTCCACAGCGGCTCGGCGAACAGACTCAGGGGCACGGCGGCGTCTCCTTCGCGCGAAGCGCGTCACGGACCACCTCGTGATCCGAAAACGGCAGCGTCCGATCTCCCACGATCTGGCCCGTTTCGTGGCCTTTGCCGGCGACGAGCAGAACATCGCCGGGCTGTAACCCGGACACCGCAGTGCGGATCGCCTCCGCCCGGTCGCCGATTTCGCGGGCGCCGGGGGCCGCGGCGAGGATCGCGGCGCGGATCGCGGCCGGGTCCTCGGAGCGTGGATTGTCGTCGGTGACGATCACCGCGTCGGCGCCGGCCGTCGCGGCCTCGCCCATCAGCGGGCGCTTGCCGGCGTCGCGGTCGCCGCCCGCGCCGAAGGCCACGATCAGCCGGCCGGACACGAACGGCCGCAGCGCCGACAGCACGGAGGCGAGCGCGTCCGGCTTGTGGGCGTAGTCCACGAACACGGCGGCGCCGTTGGTCTCGCCGATCAGCTCGATGCGGCCGGGCACGCCCTGAAGCGTCTCCAGCGCCGACAGCGCGGTCTCCGTCTCCACGCCGGTGGCGATGGCCAGTCCCGCCGCGGTGAGCGCGTTCTCGGCCTGGAACGCGCCGGCGAGCGGAAGACGCAGCTCCCGCCGTCCGCCCTCGTGCTCCACGGTCAAGGTCTGGGCCAGGCCGTCGCGGACAACGGAAACGAGCTTCAGGGTCTCGCCGCCCTCGCCCACCGTGATCAGCCGCACGCCGCGCTCCCGGGCCGCGTCGCAGAACCAGGACGCATCCGCGCCGTCCACGCAGACCACCGCCGCGCCGCCGGTGGGCGCGAGCTCCCGGAACAGCCGGAGCTTGGCGTCCCGGTAATGGGCGACGGTCGGATGGTAGTCCATGTGGTCGCGTGAGAGATTGGTGAAGCCGACGGCGTTAAGGTTAACGCCGTCAAGCCTTTTCTGATCGAGGCCATGGGACGAGGCCTCCATGGCGAGATGGGTGACCCCCTCCCCCGCCAGCGCGTCCAGCGTGGCGTGCAGCGACACCGGGTCCGGCGTGGTCAGCGAGCCGTACGTGGCCCCGGACGGGCCCGTGACGCCGAGCGTGCCGAGGCTCGCGGCCTGAAAGCCCGCGAAGCTCCAGATCTGTCGCAGGAAGGTGACGACCGAGCTCTTGCCGCTGGTGCCGGTGACGGCGGCGATGGTCTCGGGCTGGCGCGGATGGAACCGGGCGGCGACGCGGGCGAGCGTCAGCCGCGCGTCGGTCACTTGAACGACCGGGAGCGGCGCCTCCACCGGATGATCGGCCACCACCGCCACGGCTCCGGCCGCCGCCGCCTGCGCCGCGAAGCGGGCGCCGTCGGTCTTCGCGCCGGACAGCGCGAAGAACAGAAAGCCTGGCTCAATGGCCCGACTGTCCGCGGCGACGCCCGTGATCGGAATTTCGGCCAGCGCGGGCTCGAGGCCCAGCGCCGGCAGCAGGTCGCCCAGCGTCCGCGCGCCGCTCACTGCACGCCGCCCACGACCATGCCGGTGGAGGCCAGCAGTTCGTTGGCGGGCGGCGCGTCGTACTTGGGCTCGACGCCGAGCAGCGGGGCGATGCGCTCCACCATCTTGCCGCCCACCGGCACCACGTTCCAGCCGGAGGTGGCGAAGCCGTGGGTCTCGGGCAGGGCCTTGGGCTCGTCGAGCACCGCGAGCAGCATGTATTTCGGCGCGTCCATGGGGAACACGGCGGTGAAGGCGGTGAGGTTCTTGGTCTTGGAGTAGCGGCCGCCGATCACCTTCTCGGCGGTGCCGGTCTTGCCGCCCACGCGGTAGCCCGGGATGTCGGCCTTCTTGGCCGATCCGCGCTCCGCGTTCAGCCGCATCAGGTAGCGCATGGCGACGCTGGTGTTGGGCTTGATCACCCGGATCGCCTTGGAGCGGGCCTCCTCCACCGTGCGCTGCAGGAAGGTGGGCTTGATCAGCAGGCCGCCGTTCACCAGCGCGCTCACCGCCATCACCGACTGGATCGGCGCGATGGCGATGCCGTGGCCGAAGGAGATGGTGATGGTGTTGAGCTCGCCCCAGCGCGGCGGCAGGATCGGCCGCGAGCTTTCCGGCAGTTCCGTCTGCAGCCGGTTGAGCTGGCCCATCTTGGCGAGGAACGCCTTGTGGGCCTCGACGCCCATGCCGAGCCCGATGCGGGCGGTGCCGATGTTCGACGAGTAGACGAACACCTCCGGCACCGTCAGGACGCGGCGCTGGGCGTGGAAGTCGTTGATGCGGAACTTGCCGTAGGCGAGCGGGAAGCGCGCGTCCATGCGGCTCTGCAGGCTGAACTTGCCGCTGTCGAGCCCCATGGCGATGGTGAGCGCCTTCATGGTCGAGCCCATCTCGAACACGCCCACGTTCACGCGGTTGATGCGGTCCGCCTTCAGCGCGTCGGTGGGCACGTTGGGGTCGTAGTCCGGCAGCGAGACCAGGCTGATGATCTCGCCGGTCTCCACGTCGGCGATGGCGGCGGAGGCGGCGATGGCCTTGAACTTCTCCATGCCGGCCTTCAGCTCGTCGCGCACCGCGTGCTGGACCTTGAGGTCCAGCGCCAGCCGCACCGGCTCCATCCGCCCGCCGGCCGCCACGGCGGCGGAGGCCTCCGCGGTCTTGCCGCTGTCGTCGAGATACTTCTCGATGCCGGCGATGCCCTTGTTGTCCACGTCGGCGAAGCCGAGGATGTGGGAGACCACGTCGCCGTTCGGATAGATGCGCTTGTTCTCGGGCATGAAGCCGAGGCCCGGTATGCCGAGGCGGAACACCGCCACCTGCTCGGACGGCGAGATTTCGCGCTTGAGCCAGACGAAACCCTTCCGGGTGGAGAGCTTGGTCCGGAGATCCTTCGGGTCGAGGTCCTTCAGCGTCTGGCTCAGAAGCTCCACCGCCTCGTCCACGTCGACGATGTTCTTCGGTTCGGCGTAGAGCGAGGACACCTTGATGTCGGTGGCGAGCACCTGGCCGTTGCGGTCCACGATGTCGGGGCGCGCGTTGGCGGAGACCGCGGCGCTGACGCGGGCGACCGCGCCCTGGTCCGGGGCGATGGCGAAATGGACGAGCTTGCCCACGATCACCAGATAGAGGCAGCCGAACGCGAGCATGGCGATGCGCAGCCGGCCCGAGGTGAGGTTCAGGCCCTCGCCGCTGCCCACCAGCGCCACGATCGCTTTCTTCAGGCCGCGCCACAGCGCGCCGACGGCGGACGCCGCCCCGCGGCCGGAGGCGGCGCCGAAGCGTCCCAAAGCCCGGCCGCCGGAGGCGGCGGCGCCCAGCATCCCGTCGCGGGTCATTGCAGCAGTCCCGGATTCTGACGCAGGAAATCGGTGATGTTCAGCGGCTGGCTCGGCTTCGGCGTCGCCAGCGGCCGGGGCTTCGGCCGGTTGGCCGGCGCCTTCAGCTCCGAGGCGGGCTTGACCGCGATGGTCGCCTTCTTGGCGGGCGCGGGCGGCGCGGCCTTCTTGGCGGCGGCGGCCGCCGGCGTCTCCACCGCGATGCTGGCGTCGGCGCCGATGAGGCCGAGCGCCTCCAGCTTGTTGCCGATCTCGTCCACCGGCGCGGGGCGGGACGGCAGCGAGGCCAGCGTGATGGTCTGGTTCCGCTGCAGCGGCTTCAGCTCCAGATGGCGCTCGGCGAAGGCCTGCACCCGGTCCGGCCGCGCCAGGAACGCCCACTCCGCCTTCAGCACGGCGATGGCGTCGTTCTCGGCGGCGATCTGGCGCTTCAGCTTGGCCACGTTCTCGGAATGCAGCGTGGCGTCGTACTTGATGCGGTAGACCGTCACCGCCGCGCCCACCAGCGCGACCACGGCCACCACGTTGAGAATGCGGGCGATCTTCACGACGCGCCTCCCTCATGACCGCCGAGCGGCACCCGCGGCACGCCGAAGGCGAAGGCGTCGCCGCCGCGGGCGGGCGCCTCGGTGCGGACGGCCGCCCTCAGCTTGGCGGAGCGGGCGCGCGGGTTGACGGCGGTCTCCTCGGCCGAGGGCTTCACCGCGCCGCGGGCCAGCGCCGTGAAGGTGGCGGGCGGCACGGCGGCGGCCGGCATGTGGCGCGAACCGCCGGGCAGCGTGCGGGTGCGGTCGGCGAGGAACGTCTTCACGATGCGGTCCTCCAGCGAATGGAAGGACACGACGCAGAGCCGGCCGCCGGGCTTCAGCCGGCTTTCGGCCGAGAACAGCGCCCGGGCGAGCTCGCCCAGCTCGTCGTTCACCGCGATGCGCAGCGCCTGGAAGGTGCGGGTGGCGGCGTGGACGCCGTCATAGGAACGGCCGAGCACGCTCTCCACGATGTCGGCGAGGCGCAGCGTGGTCGTCACGGGCTCGGTCTCGCGCGCGGCCACGATGGCGCGGGCGATGGCGCCGGCGCGGCGCTCCTCGCCCAGCGTGCGCAGGATGGCCGCGATCTCCTTCTCGCCGAGCTCCGCCACGAGCTCGGCCGCGCTCGGCCCCTCGCCGCCCATGCGCATGTCGAGCGGCCCGTCGTTGCGGAACGAGAAGCCCCGGCCGGCCTGGTCGAGCTGCATGGAGGAGACGCCCACGTCGAACACCGCGCCGTCGATCGCCTCGACGCCAAGCTGGTCCAGCACATGGGACAGGTTGGAGAAACGGTCCTCGACCAGCGTCAGCCGGCCCTTGAACGCGGCCACCATGTCGTAGCCGGCGGCGATGGCGGTAGGGTCGCGGTCGGTGGCGATGACGCGGCAGTCGGCCGCCTCCAGCAGCGCGCGGGTGTAGCCGCCGGCGCCGAAGGTGCCGTCGAAGAACAGCTCGCCGTCGGCCGGCGCCAGCGCCTCCAGCACCTCGGCCAGCATGACCGGCGTGTGCGGACGGCCCGCGTCGGACGCCGTCGCCTCCGGGCGGCGCTCCCGCCGCGCCATCACGGCCGGGCCTCGCCGGAGGCGAGCCGGCGCTTGAGCGCCCTCAGCGCCTCGCGCGCCTGCGCGAGATGCGCCTGGAACCGCTCCGGCTCCCAGATCTGGAATTTCGAGCCATGGCCCACGAAGGTCACCTGATCGCCGATGCCGGCGTAGGCCTTGAGGCTGTCGGTCAGGATCACCCGCCCCTCCCCGTCGATCTTCAGCACGTCGCTGGCGCCCAGCAGCGCCGTCGCCAGCACGTCCCGGTCCGGCGAATAGGGCGAATGGGTCGCGAGCAGGCCGTCGATCTCCGACAGCAGCGCGTTCCCGCCCGCGTCCAGCGCCTCGAGGTCCAGCGACGGATGCGCGTAGAGCCCGTCGAACCCGTCCCGCGCCAGCACGGCCCGGAACGGCGCAGGGATCGACACGCGCCCCTTCGCGTCCAGCCGGTTGGTGAAGTTGGAGACGAACCGGTCCATCGCGCCCCGTCGCGCCCTGACCGGCGCACATCCCGTTCCCCGCGAACGGAGCCCCCTCGAACGGCGCGCACGCGCGCAAGCCCGCAGCCTTGACGACTGCGAACGTCCGCGCCGAAAGCGCCTGCGAAGCGCCCCCGACATGCCGTTTCGACGGGATGATTTGGGATATCATGGGCCTCTATGGGCGTCAACGAACCGTCAACCATCGCGCGCGGTCGTCGCGGCCCAGGACGCAAAACCTGACAAGGGCCGCGCCGCGACCGAAGCGCGACGCACCCACTAAAGCTTCCTTAGGGTTAAGAAGGGGTTGAGATGGCGCGTCCGCGTTGAGCGGACGACGACCAGCGCCGCTGCGGACGCCCCGTCAGACCAGATGCGGCTGAGGCGTCAGGCCGTGGAGCTCGGGCCGCTCGCGGAACCAGCCCACGAAATCGGCCACGCCGTCGGCCAGCGGGGTCGCGGGCGCGAAGCCGTAATCGGCCCGCACGCGGGAGGTGTCGGCCGAGGTCAGCGGCACGTCGCCCGGCTGCGCCTCCAGCATGCGGGTCTTCGCCTTGCGGCCGGCCGCCTGCTCGATCAGCGCCACCAGTTCGGTGACGCGCACCGGCGAGGCGTTGCCGATGTTGTAGATCCGGTGCGGCAGTTCGCCCGCGGGAAACAGCGGCGCCTCGACCATGGCCATGATCGAGCCGACCACGTCGCGCACATGGGTGAAGTCGCGCAGGCCCTGCCCATGCCCGAACAGCTCGATCTCCCGGCCGGCGAGGATGGCGTCGGTGAAGGACCAGTAGGCCATGTCCGGCCGCCCCCACCGCCCATAGACGGTGAAGAATCGCAGGCCGAGCTGCCGCAGCCCGTAAAGATGGGCGTAGGCGGAGGAGGCGAGCTCGTTGGCGCGCTTGGTGGCGGCGTAGAGCGACGACGGCAGGTCGGCCCGGTCGTCCTCCTTGAACGGCGCGCGGTCCCGGTCGCCGTACACCGACGACGACGAGGCGTAGACCAGATGGGCCTCCGGCGCGTCCCGGCGCAGCGCCTCCAGCACGGACACATGGCCAAGGTCGTTGGAATGGATGTAGGCGAAGGGGTTGTCGATCGAATAGCGCACGCCGGCCTGGGCGGCGAGATGCACCATCGCCTGCGGCTTCACCTCGCGCACGAGGCCCGAGAACCGGGCGGCGTCGGCCACGTCCGCCTCGACGAAGCGGATCGCCTTGGGCAGCGCCGCGAGGCGGGCCCGCTTCAGCACGAGCGGGTAATAGGGAACGAGATTGTCGACGCCGACCACGTCGTGGCCGCCGGCGGCCAGCGCCTGCGCCACATGAAAGCCAATGAAGCCGGCGACGCCGGTAACGATAACTTTCACGTCCGCGCTCGTCCTTCGAAACCGCGGAGACGAGGCTCCCCGCGGGCAGTGCGCCAGCCGGCCTGTAAGCCGGGTTCTGTATGGCGCGGAGCCGGGTCGCCCCTTCTCCGCGCGTGACGGCCATTCCTCTAGGGCGGCCATTGCTGGACGCCTCAAGCAACCAACCCGGGCGACGACCTGGAGACAGGCCCGCGCCCCCGCGGAGCGGAGACGCCCGTCGCCCCTATTCGGTTTTGCTCCTGGCGGGGTTTGCCATGCCGCTTCCGTTACCGGTCGCGCGGTGCGCTCTTACCGCACCCTTTCACCCTTACCCGCGGACGAGCCGCGGGCGGTCTGCTCTCTGTGGCACTTTCCCTGGGGTCGCCCCCGCCGGACGTTATCCGGCGCCGTATCTCCATGGAGCCCGGACTTTCCTCTCCGGCGATCACTCGCCGCAGCGGCCGTCCGGCCGACTGGCCGCGCACTTGTGGAGAGCCGCCGAACGCTGGTCAAGCGCCGCCACGCCACACCCCGATGAGATTCCTGCGAAAATCTCAAGGGTGCGGCGTGGCGGCGCCGGATCGGGCGGATCGCTCGCCGATGGCGCGCCCTCCCGCCCCGGCCTAAGCCGGGACTGGCGGGCGCGCGCCGTCGGGATCAGGGAGTCGGCTGCACGGCCGCGCCGGCGTCCGCCGTCACCTGCGGCGCGGCGGACTTGGACGCGGCGGACTTGGACATCGCGGACTTGGACGTCGCGGACTTCGGAGCCTCGGCCTTCGCCGAACGCCCGCCCGCGGGGATGCCCGCGGCCATGAACCGCTTCACCTTCGAGCAGTAGACGGCCCCGGCCTTGGTCACGCCGCGCACGCCATGGCCCCCCTGGTACTTGGAGACGGCCCCGCAGGTGCTTCCGCCGGACTTCGCCACCGCGCCGGCCAGATACTTCATGCCGTAGCGCAGGTTGGTGCGGGGCTCGTAGAGCGCCTGCCGGCTGCCGCGGAAGCCCATGCCCCGCGCCGTGCGGTAGCTGAGCTGCATCAGCCCGATGTAGCCGCCGGGGCCGGTGGCCCTGGGCTGGTAGCGGGACTCCACCTTGACCACCGCATGGGCGAGCGCGGGGCTGACGCCGGCCTCGCGGGCCATCTGCGTCACCAGCGCCGGGATGGAGCCGGTCGGTGCGGACGCGACCGTCGACGGGCTCGGCAGGTCGACTTCGCGGCGCAGCGCCACCGGTTCGGCCGCGACGGCCGGCGCCTTGCGCGCGGCGCGGACCTTGCGCGGCTGATGCGCCCTCGCCTGCCGGACAGCCCGGCGGGACGCTTCGCGCTTGGTTCTGGCGACCTTGCGCTTTCCAGCCTCGGGCGCCTTGGCGGCCGAGGGTGCGGAGGCGGCGGCGGCGGAGCGATGGGCGGTGAACGCCGCGCCGCTCGCGGACGTTACCGAAGCATTAACAGTTCTGGAGACCTTCGCTTCAGACTTCGTTGAACCCGATGTTCCCCGAAGAAGTCGTTCGTTGTTCGGCGCGGCGTTGGCCGAGGCGATTGCCGCCGCCAGGACTGCGACGACGACCGTCGTTCTACGCATAAACTCACTCCCCTGTGCATTGCGCATGGCGGGGACCAGAGCCTGCGGAACATGACCTCAGATCGACCGGAATCAGGTCGCAATGTGACTGTCGCGTGACGGCCGCATTCGTAGGCCTGCTCAGCGATCAGGCAGCGCGGCCAGCAGATCGCGCAGGGTGCGGGCTGTGGAAAAGTCGGCCACGCCATCCACGCGAGCGGGACGGAAGTGGCGCTGGAACGCGCGCACCACCGCCGCCGTGGCGGCGCTGAACCGGCCGTCGATCTCGACGCCGTAGCCGTAGAGACTGAGCAGGGTCTGGAGCTGTTCGACCGGGTCGCCCTCGTCGCCTTCCCGGAGACCGGCGTCGTCCCCGATCGGCGTCGGCGCCACGAAATGACCGACCCCTTCGGAAGCGAGCCGAGCCCAGGAAAACTTCTCGCCGGGGTCGATCTTGCGCGCCGGCGCGACGTCCGAATGAGCTAGAACGCGCTCGGCCCGGATCTGGTTCCGTGCGCAAATGTCGCGGGCGAGCGCGACCACAGCGTTCATCTGGGCTTCGGGGAAATCCGGGTAGCCGTGCGGATGGCCGGGATTGGCGATTTCGATCCCGATGGAGCGCGCGTTGACATTGGTCTCGCCCTCCCAGGAGGAGACGCCGGCGTGCCACGCGCGGCGCGCTTCGGCCACGAGCTGCAGGATGCGGCCATCCTCAAGCACGACGTAATGGCAGGACACCCCGCTGTCGGCCTCGCACAGCCGCGCGCAGGCCTCGGCGGTGGACGCCATGCCCGTGTAGTGCAGCAGCAGAATCTCGATCTCGGCGTCGCCGCGCCCGTCGTGATTGGCCGCGGGGCGCACCTCGTCCACCGCGGGACTGTCGGGCGTGAAGCTCATGGCGTCGTCCTTCCGCAGTCTCCAGCGTGATTCGGTCGGCAGCTTAACCGCCGGAAAAAAATCCGGCCAACGGGCCGAATTCCGCGTCCGCTATGTCGCACGACATGGCGCGCGCCCCGGCGCCGGCGCAGCATCGCCGTCAACCCCAAGGAGGACGCCATGCCCTACAACGTCGTATGCGTGCTGGACGAGAAAGCCTCCATCGCCTTCGCCGCCACGGCGACGGACGCGCTCGCGCTGGTGGACCGCCGGACCCGGGCGGGCGCGGCGGACATCGACGTGGTCTCCACCGAAGGCGCGCGCCTGCCGCTGGACTGGCTGCGCCGGATCGCGGAGCACGAGCGGGCGGACGCCGTTCCTCCGCGCTGACGCCCGAGTCCCAGGCCGCCGGAACACTGGTCCGCCGATCATCAGCCGCCGCCGCGCCGAAGGCGATTGCGCTCGGCGCGGCGGCGGGGATGATGTCGCCATGTCGACCGAATCGCCCTCCCGTTCCGCCCTCCTGCTGGTCGCGATCGCCGGCCTGTTCGGCGCGACCGGAACCGCCGTCGGCGCCGTGGCTGCGCACAGCATTCCGGACCCTGCGCTTGCGACCGCGGGCACGTTCCTGCTCATCCACGCCGCCGCTCTGCCTGGCCTTGCGGCCGGAGCGCACGCGTTCCGCGCCGGCTGGCGCCTGCTGGCGCCAGGCGTCCTGATCGCGCTCGGCGTCGCGCTGTTCAGCGGCGCGATCGTCGCCCGAGCCGGTTTCGGCGTCAGTCCGATCCCGATGATGGCGCCCGCGGGCGGCTCGCTGCTGATCTTGGGCTGGGTCGCGGCGGCGCTCGGCGCGCTGCTGTCCTTGACACGGCGTCCGTGAGCGCGCGGGCCGCCGCCCTGCCGTCAACCCGGACCACGCGGGAGGCCCCATGAGCGACCCCATTCTTCTGGTTGAGCGCCGCGGCGCCGCCGCGCTGCTGACGCTGAACCGCCCCGACCGCATCAACGCCTTCACGCCCGACCTGCTGCGCGCCCTCCGCGAAGCGCTCGAAGAGGCGGAGCGCGCACCCGAGGTGCGGGCGGTGGTGATCACCGGGGCAGGCCGCGGCTTCTGCTCGGGGCAGGACATCGGCCAGATCGCCAGGCTTCCGCCGGAGGAGCGCGCGGTCGGCCATATTCTCGAGACCTGTTACGAGCCGGTGGCGCGACGGATGCGGGCATCGCCGCTGCCGATCGTGGCGGCGGTGAACGGCGTCGCCGCCGGCGCCGGCGCCAACTTCGCGCTGCTGGCCGACATCGTGGTCGCGGCCCGCTCGGCCCAGTTCGTGGAGGCTTTCGCCCGCATCGGTCTCGCGCCGGACGTGGGCGGCACATGGACCCTGCCGCGCCTCGTGGGCGAGGCCCGCGCCCGCGCCCTCTGCCTGCTGGGCGAGCCGGTCTCCGCCGAACAGGCGGAAAGCTGGGGCCTGATCTGGAAGGCAGTGGACGACGAACGCCTGCTGGACGAGGCGCTCGCGATCGCCGGGCGGCTCGCCGCCCTGCCCGCGGAGGCGCTGCGCCTCACCAAGCAGGCCTTCGCCCGCTCGGCCGAAAACGACTTCGAAGCCCAGCTCGCCGTGGAGCGGGCGGTGCAGACCGAAGCGGCCGCGACGCCCGATCACGCCGAGGGCGTGCGCGCCTTCATGGAGAAACGCCCGCCCATCTGGGCCCCGCGCCGGACGCCGTCCTGACCGTCACGCCCGCTCAGTGCGGCGGGGTGCCGTTTGCGGCGAGCGCTTCGCCGGCGAGGTAGAGCGAGCCGGTGATCAGCACGCGGGGCGCGACCGGGCCGCTCGCGCGGGCGGCCTTGGCCAGCGCCTCCTCGATCGAGGCGCAGACTTCCGTGGCGAGCCCCGCCCGCTCCGAGGCCTCCGCCACCTCCTGCGGGGTGCGCGCCGCGGCCGACGAGGCGATCGGCACGCCGTAGACACGGCCCGCGAGCCCCGCGAAGGCCTCGAGGAAGCCGTCGGAATCCTTGGTGTTCAGCATGCCGACCACCATGACGATGGGCTTCGGCGACCGTTCGTCCAGCTCGGCGAGCGTGGCCGCCACCGCCCGGCCCCCGTCCGGGTTGTGGCCGCCGTCGACCCAGAGTTCGGAGCCTTCCGGCAGCATGGCCGCCAGCCGGCCATGGGCGAGGCGCTGCATGCGGCCGGGCCAGTTGACGGAGCCGAGCCCCTTCTCGATGGCGGCGGCGTCCACGCCGAGCGCCGGGACCGCGCGCAGGGCGGCGATGGCCGCGCCGGCGTTGTCGATCTGGTGGCGGCCGACAAGCCGGGGCAGCGGCAGGTCGAGCAGACCGTCGCCGTCCTCGAACACCAGCCGGCCGCGCTCCTCCCGCGCCTGCCAGTCCTGGCCGCCGATCGCGAGCGGCGCGCCGACGCGGGCGGCCTCGCGCTCGATCGAAGCCAGAGCCTCTCCGTCCTGGCGGGCGATGACGCCCGGCGTCAGGCTGCGCAGGATGCCGGCCTTCTCGTAAGCGATGGCGGTCAGGTTCTCGCCGAGGAACTTCTGGTGGTCGAGGCTCACCGGCGTGATGACGCTCGCCACGGCGCTGGGCGTGACGTTGGTGGCGTCGTAGCGGCCGCCGAGGCCGACCTCCAGCAGCAGCACGTCCGCCGGCGTGCGGGCGAACAGCAGCAGCGCGGCGGCGGTGGTGATCTCGAACAGGGTGATCGGCTCGCCGGCGTTGGCGGCCTCCACCTCCCGGAAGGTCTCCACCAGCCGGTCCTCGTCCACGAAGACGCCGCCGCCGTCCGCGCCGAGGCGGATGCGCTCATGGAACCGAACCAGATGGGGCGAGGTGTAGACATGCACGCGCTTGCCCGCCGCCTCCAGCATGGCGCGCAGGAAGGCGGTGGTGGAGCCCTTGCCGTTGGTGCCGGCGATCTGGATCGTCGGCGGCAGGGCGCGCTCCGGATGGCCGAGCTTCGCCAGAAGCGCCTCGACGCGGCCGAGCGACAGGTCGATCTCTTTCGGGTGGAGCGCGACGAAGCGCTCCAGGAAGGCGTCGCTGGCGTTCAATTCGGGCTCGTCCCGCTGGAGCTGCGCGCTCACGCCTGCGCCACCGCGGGCGCCGGCTCGCCGCCGGACGGCGCCTCGGCCCGGGCGGCGTCGATCTTGCCGCCGCCGGCGAGCAGGCGGGACAGCCGGGCGAGCGTCGCCCGCATGTCCTTACGGTGGACCACCATGTCCACCATGCCGTGGTCCTTGAGGTATTCCGAGCGCTGGAAGCCGTCCGGCAGCTTCTCGCGGATGGTCTGCTCGATCACCCGCGGGCCGGCGAAGCCGATCAGAGCGCCCGGCTCGGCGATCTGGACGTCGCCCAGCATGGCGTAGGAGGCGGTGACGCCGCCGGTGGTCGGGTTGGTCAGCACCACGATGTAGGGCAGCCGCGCCTCGCGCAGCATCTGGATCGCCACCGTGGTGCGGGGCATCTGCATCAGCGACAGGATGCCCTCCTGCATGCGCGCGCCGCCCGAGGCCGCGAACAGCACCAGCGGGGTCTTGCGCTCCACCGCGGTCTCGAAGCCGCGCACGATGGCCTCGCCCGCCGCCATGCCGAGCGAGCCGCCCATGAACTCGAAGTCCTGCACCACCACGGTTGCGGGCGAACCCTCGATCGCGCCGACGGCGACCTTGACCGCGTCGTTCATGCCGGTCTTGGCGCGGGCGTCGCGCAGACGGTCGGCGTAGCGCTTCTCGTCGCGGAACTTGAGCGGGTCGGCGGCGACCTCCGGCAGGGCGATCAGCTCGAAGCCCTCGTCCAGCGTGGCGGCGAGGCGCTGGGCCGAGCCCATGCGCAGATGATAGCCCGAGCCCGGAATGACCCAGCCGTTGGCCTCCACGTCCTTGTGGAACACGAGCTGCCCGGTCTCCGGACACTTGATCCAGAGATTTTCAGGCGTGGTGTCGCGGCGCGTCCAGAGGCTGTTGATCTTGGGACGAACGACGTTGACGAGCCAGTTCATGGGGCCTTGCGCCTCCCGTTCTCAGTTCAGGCCGCGACCCGGGCCGAACGCACGCCGGCGGCGAGCGCCGACACAAGGTCGGTGACGGCCGAAACCGTCTTTTCCGTGGCCCGGCCGTCGGCGTCGAGACTGCCGCGCACCGCATCCACCAGCGCGGAGCCCACCACGACGGCGTCCGCGCTCCTGGCGATCGCCGCCGCATGCTGGGCCGTCTTCACGCCGAAGCCCACCGCCACCGGCAGCGGCGTGTGGCGCTTGATGCGCTTGACCGCCCCGGCCACCACGTCGAAGTCCGGCGTCGCGGATCCGGTGACGCCCGCGATCGATACGTAATAGACGAAACCGGAGGTGTTGCGCAGCACGGCGGGAAGCCGCACGTCGTCGGTCGTCGGCGTGGCGAGCCGCACGAAGGCGAGACCGGCGGAGAGCGCCGGCAGACACAGCTCCTCGTCCTCCTCGGGCGGAAGGTCCACCACGATCATGCCGTCCACGCCCGCGGCCTTGGCGTCCGCGAGGAAGCGCTCCACGCCATAGACGTAGATCGGGTTGTAGTAGCCCATCAGGATCAGCGGCGTGGCGTCGTCGCCGGCGCGGAAGGCGCGCACGAGGTCGAGCGTGCTGGTCAGCGTCTCGCCGCCCTTCAGCGCGCGCAGGCCCGCGGCCTGGATCGCCGGGCCGTCCGCCATGGGATCGGTGAAGGGCATGCCGAGCTCGATCACGTCGGCCCCAGCCCCCGGCAGCGCCTGCAGAATCTTCAGCGCCGTCGCGTGGTCGGGATCGCCGGCCATGACGAAGGTCACGAGCGCCGCGCGTCCTTCCGAAGCGGTCGCGGCGAAACGGGCGTCGATGCGAGTGCTCATGATGCCGCAAATCCTTGGCCGAAAGCCCCCTCACCCGCCGCTTCGCGGCGACCTCTCCCCGCCGGGGAGAGGTGGGAGACGGCGGCGAACGGCGCGCGGGCCTTCACCTCTCCCCGGCGGGGAGAGGTCGGCCCGCAGGGCCGGGTGAGGGGGAGCGACGCGGAGATCAAAGGCTGGTCCCCAGAAGCTCGGCCATCTGCGGCACGTCCTTGTCGCCGCGGCCGGACAGGTTCAGCACCATCAGGTGGTCCTTGGGCAGCGCGGGCGCGCGCTCGATCACCTTGGCGAGCGCATGGGCGCTTTCGAGCGCCGGGATGATGCCCTCAAGCTTCGACAGCGTCTGAAACGCCGCCACCGCCTCGTCGTCGGTGGCGGAGAGATAGGTCACGCGGCCGATGTCGTTCAGCCAGGAGTGCTCCGGCCCGATGCCGGGATAGTCGAGGCCGGCGGAGATGGAGTGGCCCTCCTCGATCTGGCCGTCCTTGTCCATGAGCAGGTAGGTGCGGTTGCCGTGCAGCACGCCGGGGCGCCCGCCCGCGATCGAGGCGGCGTTGAGCTTGTCGAGGCCGTGGCCGGCCGCCTCCACGCCGAAGATCTCCACGGACGGATCGTCGAGGAAGGGATGGAACAGGCCCATGGCGTTGGAGCCGCCGCCGACGCAGGCGTAGAGACTGTCCGGCAGGCGGCCCTCCGCCTCCAGCATCTGGGCGCGGGTCTCGTCGCCGATCACGGACTGGAAGTCGCGCACCATGCCCGGATAGGGGTGCGGCCCCGCCACCGTGCCGATGCAGTAGAACGTGTCCGCCACGTTGGTCACCCAGTCGCGCAGCGCCTCGTTCATGGCGTCCTTGAGCGTCTTCGCGCCGGACTGCACCGGCACCACGGTGGCGCCCAGCATCTTCATGCGGAACACGTTCGGCGCCTGCCGCGCCACGTCCACGGCGCCCATGAACACCACGCAGTCCAGCCCGAAGCGGGCGCAGAGCGTGGCGGTGGCGACCCCGTGCTGGCCGGCGCCGGTCTCGGCGATCACGCGCTTCTTGCCCATGCGGCGGGCGAGCAGGATCTGGCCGAGGACGTTGTTCACCTTGTGGGAGCCGGTGTGGTTCAGCTCCTCGCGCTTGAGATAGATCTTGGCGCCGCCCAGCGTCTCCGTCAGCCGCTCGGCGAAGTAGAGCGGGCTCGGCCGGCCGATGTAGGTGGCGCGGTAGGCGGCCATCTCGGCGTGGAAGGCGGGGTCGTTGCGCGCCGCCTCGTATTCCCGCTCCAGATCGAGGATCAGCGGCATCAGCGTCTCGGCGACGAAGCGGCCGCCATAGAGGCCGAACCGGCCGCGTTCGTCGGGACCCGTGCGGAAGGAGTTCGGCTTCGGCTGATCGGTCACGGTTGCGAAACCCCTGTTGCGCGGCGGAGACGTCAGGCGCCGCGGACGGCGGCGACGAAGGCGCGGATGCGCTCCGGATCCTTGACGCCCGGAGCGCTTTCGACGCCCGAGGACACATCGACCGCGGGAGCGTGAACCACGGACAGCGCCTCGGCCACGTTCTCCGGCGCGAGACCCCCGGAAAGCACGAAGCGGAGCTTGGGGTCAAGCCGATCCAGCAGGCGCCAGTCGAAGGCGACGCCGTTGCCGCCGGGCAGCGCCGCGCCCCTGGGCGGCCGAGCGTCGAACAGCACCCGGTCCACGACGCCCTCATAGAGCCCGACAGCGTCGAGATCCTCCGCGTCGGACACCGGAACCGCCTTCCAGACGGCGAGGCCGTGGCGGCGCTTCAGCTCCGCCGCCCGCTCCGGCGTCTCGCGGCCGTGAAGCTGCAGCGTGTCCGGCTTCACCGCCGCCGTCAGCGCGTCAAGCTCCGCGTCGTCCATGTCCACCGTGAGCAGCACCACGCCGGCCCGCCCCCGCGCGCGGGCCGCGAGCGCCGCCGCCCGCTCCACCGTCACATGGCGCGGGCTCCTGGAGAACGCGACGAAGCCCACATGATCCGCGCCAGCGTCAAGCGCGGCGTCGAGCGTCGCCTCGGTCGACAGTCCGCAGATCTTGATCTCAACCGCCATGACGCGCCTCGGCCCGCCGGCGGGTCCGGTCGCCGGCGGGCCGAGGCTTCGCACGTTCCGCCCCCGCCCCGCAACGGCGACGGGGCATGAGGGAGGTCAGGCCGGCAGCCAGTCGCCTTCGGGCGTGCGGCAGACCAACTGGGCGGGTATCTGCGTTTCGCCGACGCCGCCCACCGCCGCCACGCCGTCGGTGGGCCGGCACACGCGATTCTGCACGACGGTCTCGGCGCCGGACGGCCGGACCATGATCGCCCGGGGCCGGCCATCCGCGCCGGCGTAGGACAGGGTTCGGGGCTCGTTGGTGGACGCCGCCTCGATCTGGGCCTGACGGATGGCCGCCTTGTCCTGGTTGTCGAGCGCGGTCAACACCGCGCAGGCGAGCCCGCCGACCGCGGCGCCGCCCGCGACGCCGTAGCCGACCCGGTTGCCGCCGCCGGCCGCGGCGCCGATCAGCCCGCCCACGATGGCGCCGCCCACCACCGCCGCCACGCAGCGGCCGATGGCGCCGTCGAGCGTCGAACCTCCCCCGGCGCCGCTCCCGCCTGTGGTCTGGCACCCCGCGACCAGCGCCGCCGCGCAGGCCACCGCCGCCAGCCGCCCTGCGGGCCGCCTCATCCCGATCACCATGTCCAATCCCCCGTCTTGCGCGTCTGCGCCGCCGGTCAGAACGGCGAACCGTCGACCCGGCTGATTTCGAACGTCAGGTCCTTGAGCTCCGGGCGCCGGCCGTCCCGCTCCTCGCCCTGGAACACCACGATCGGGTCGGAGACGCTGCCCTTGGCGGTGTCGCCCGAGATGACGAGGGCGACGTTGCGCGCGCCGCCGAACGGCAGTTCGCCCCGATCGTCCGGCGCTTTCTGCGGATCGTCGGACCAGGCCATGGCGAAGCGGCCGTCGCCCTTCAGCTCGCACTGGTCGGGCTTGCGGCACAGCAGCTTGCCGGCGAGAGGGGTCGCCACAGCCTCGACGCCGGCGATTTCGACCCAGCTGTTGACCAGATCGCCCTTGGAGCTGGCGGCGATGCGCGCCTGCATGGGGCGGCGGTCGCCCACATAATCGATGAAGCCCTGGAACACCCGGAGGCTCGCAGGCTCGTCGCTGAGCGGCGGCAGGCCGTCGGACCGGACGCCCGCGAGCGCCGCCTTGGCGCCCAGCAGGAAGGCGCGCACGAACTCCTGCGCCGCGCCCGCCGGAAGATGCGCGCCGACGAGGTAGACCTCGGCGCGTCCGAAATCGACGCCGGAGGCGCGCGCGAGGGCGAATCCTTTCGCCCGGGCGGCGGGAATGGCGCCGCCCTCAGGCTTCGCGCCGATCTGGAACGGCGAGACGATCACGTAGCGCGGCGCGCCCTCTCCCGACCGCGCCAGCGCGCCCACGTTGCGCAGCGCCGACAGGAGCGCGCCCGGAGGCGCCGGCGACGCCGCGATTTCGGCCGCCTGTTTGTGGATTTGCGCAAGCGACGCGGCGACGCCGTCGGAGAAGGCGGTGCGCGCCGACTTGCGACGGCTCGCCGCGTCCGTGCCCACGAAGGTCCGCCACGAGGTGTCCGCCGCCTGCTCCGCCTTGAACTCGGCGTCGGGGATGTTGGGCGAGCAGCCCGCGAACAGGGGGACCAGCTCCGATCCGTCCCGGCGGGCCACGAAGATGGCGAACCGCTCCCGCGGCCCGAGCGTGCCCCGGCTCGCCTCGCCCGCGTCCGCCGCCTCGACCACCGCGCGCACCCAGCGCTGGTTGGCCTTGGGATCGGCCTGCACCGCGGCCTCGTCGATGATGACCACGGTCTGGCGCAGCGCCCGCGCGGCGCCGTCCTGCGGGCAGGTCTCCTCCTGCCGCCGCACCTCGTAGACGGAGGCGGCCGCGGCCGGGATCATCGGCGCGGCGGCGGCGGCCGCAGCGGCGAACAGGACGGAGAGGGTCTTCATCGGTAAGCGAGCCTCAACGGGCTGAGCGCGTAGGCGTCCGGCGTCAGATCCACATGGGTGGAGGCCTCGGGACGCGACGGATCGTCGTAAGCGAAGGTGACGTTGAGGCCGGCGCCGCGGCCGGCGTCGATCAGGCGGGAGCGATAGCCCTCCAGCAGCGCGAGCGCACGGGCGTCGGCCGTCTGCAGCTGCTCGAACCGGTCGCGATGCGCGCCGTAATTCCGGAGCTTCAGCCTCTGCTCCGCGTCGCGCCGCTCCACCTGCTCGGAGTCCTTGCGGGCGGCGAGCAGGTGCTGGCGCTGCCGCGGCTCGAGCTGCTTGCCATAGAGCCTGAGCCGCCTGCGTTTGAGCGTGTCGAGCCGGCGCCGCTCCTCGGCGAAGTCGGGAACGGCGTCGTGGCTGGAGTAGGACCACGCCACGCCGACGCCGTAGAACAGCAGGTTTGCGGCGAAGGCGCCGAACAGGCCGAGATACAGCCCGAACCCGACCGGCTGTCCCAGCGCCTCGGCGCGTTCGACGGCGATCTGGATGAGATAATTGCGGCTGTAGTAGACCAGCGCCATTCCCAGACTGAACAGCAGCACGCCGAAGCCGAGCCGGGTCAGCGCCTCGCGCTTGACGTGGCGCGGGGCCGCGCCGCTGAAGGTTTCGCTCCATTGCTTCAGGACCAGGCCGACATAGTGGCTGGAGCAGGCGAACCCGATCGCGACGGCGAGAAACGCCGCCAGGGCGTAGGCCGGCGTGAACCAGTCGATCTTGAGGAACGAATCCCAGTTCACCAGCCCTTCGATCAGGCCAAGGATCACGAGGACGGCGACGTAGCGGACCGGCTTCAGTTCATGGGCGTCGCGGCCATGCTCCGCGCTCTTGTGGCCGTAGTCGGCCCCGAGCCGCGCGATCTCCGCGTTCAGTTCGCCGACGCTGGCGGTGTAGAACGCTTCGCGCTCGCTCTTGAGGTTCTCGTGCAGGCTCTGGTCGACGCGGTCGAGCTCCGCCTCGCGCAGGAAGCCCGGTTGCCCGGACGGCAGCCGGTCGGCCTCGAAGCCGCCCCGCGCCTCGGCGAGCGCGCCCTGCCGGACCGGCGCCACATGGGCCTGATACCAGCGCATCATCTCCGGGGTGAACAGGCCCGGAGACTCGGCTGTGGCGCCGCCCGGCCGCGACAGCGCCACCGTGCTGCGCCCGCGCTCCCGCTCCACTCCCGCGATGAGATCTCCGGCGGCCGGGCCATCGGCGCTCAGATCGAGCGCGAGATAACTGGACAGGGTCAACGCTTCGGCCTCCCGACATAGACGCGCTGCTGGGTCAGATTGACGATGATCGGGTCTTCGCGGCGGATCACGGCGACCGTTCTGGGCGCCCCCGCAGGCGCCGCGGCGCGATCGCCTTTTGCCGAGACCGCCCGCTCCTGCGCGCTTTCCAGTGGCGCGACGGTCGTGTCCGCCCTGGGCAGAACATGACGGATCGACTGGGGATCAAGCCGGGCCTGCTCCATCCGTTCGCGCTGCTCGACCCTGGCGCGGCGAAGGCTTTCACGCGTCACGGGCTCCGCCGGCGTCGCGCCGAGCTTCACGATCGCCTGCGGGCACCCGCCGTTCCGGCACAGCCGCGCCGGCTGCTTCGCCAGCCAGACGCCCCCGGCCTCCGGCTTGCGGGCGAACACGAACTCCACGCGCCGGTTCGCCGCCCTGCCCTCGTCGCTGTCGTTCGGGAACAGCGGCAACGCCTCGCCGAAGCCCACGCTCCAGATCTGGGCCTGCCGCACGCCCGCCTCGAACAGGGCGCCGGCCGCGCTGCGCGCGCGGCGCATGGACAAGTCATAGTTGTATTCGTCGCTGGCGCGGGAATCGGTGTGGCCCGCCACGAACACCGCGGTGTCGGAGGCCTCTCGCCGGAGCGTTTCAGCCACGGCGGCGACCACCGCCTGCCCCGTCACGGTCAGCTCGGCGGAATCCGACTCGAAGAACACCGCGTCCGAGAACACGACCCGGGCCACAGGCAGATCCACGCCGATGGCGCGGGGAAGGTCCGCCTTCCGCGCCCAGTCCTCCGTGATCTCGGGCGCGATCCCCAGCCGCCCCCAGGCGAGGCGGCGCAGCCGGCGCATGCGATCCTGATGTTCGAGCGCGGCGGTCTCGCGCCAGTCCAGGATGGTCTGGGCCGCACGTTCCGGCCCATCGAGCGCCGCCGCACGCCACGCCACGCACGCGCAGAGCGCCCCGCCGAGCGCGGCCCGGCGGCTTAATCCCCTCGTCGACACGTCGCCCCCGCAAGCGCCCTGAGTTGCACTTTAATTAGCGCGCAACCATAGGGTGTCTGATTTGCGGAGGTCAACTGCCGATTGGCGCCCGGACGGCGGCAGCGGCCGGCCGGGCGTTTGACGTGGGCGCGACCGCGCCAGGCGCCGGCCGTCAGGCTTCGGCGAGGACCATTGCGGCGGCCCGGTCGATCCAGAGCCACTCGGGCGTGGGCGTGGACCGGCCGGGGAGGCCGTTCAGCGTGGCGACCAGCGACCAGTAACGATACATCGCCGGCTTGTGGTCGATGAGCTTGCGCCGCAGTTGCGCCATCGTCTCGGGCGTCGGCTCGCGCCGCGTGGCCCGCGCCCACCCCTCCAGATACTCCTTGGCGACCGCTCGGCCTTCCGGGGAGCCCGGCTCCAGGCCGCTTTCGATCGCGGATTTCGCCTTCGGCAGGATGGACGCCTGCACCTGCTGGAACAGCTCGACGTCGAGTCCGATCACGCTGTCTTGCGCGTTGCGTCGCATCCGATCCTTGAAATCCGGAGTCTTGAGCAGCGCGGAGAGTTCGATCCAGGCGTCGAGTTGATCAGGAGACGGATCCTCCGGAAGGTTTGGCGCGCTCATCCGCAGCATCCAACCCTTCCAGGAAGGATCGACGTCGGCGCCGTCCGCCACTTCGTCCAGAAAGGACCGGATGGCCTCCACGCGTTCGGCGTTCGACAGGTTCGTCATGGTCCAGATTCTCCTCAGGTCGTCGGATGTGGGCTCGGACGAGCGCAACGCCGTGCGGATCGCCGACGCGACGCGGCTCTGGGACGCGATCTGCGTCTCGATCTCCGCGAGCCGCAGAGACAGCACGTCCCGGATGGATCGGCGGCGGCCCAGCACTTCGCGGATCGCCTCGAGCCCGAGACCGGCGTCACGAAGGGCGACGATCAGCCCGACCCGGACGAGATCCTCCTCGTCGAACAGGCGATAGCCGGCGTCCGTGCGGTCGATCCGCGGCAGCAGGCCTTTGTCGGCGTAAAACCGCAGCCGCCGCACGGGCACGCCGCTCAGCCGGGAAACCTGTCCGATGGTGTAGGCGCGCGCTGTCATGCGCCCTGTCTAATCCCTCCATCCGATGGAGGGTCAAACCCTTCCCGCCCCACAAATCAACAAATTACCTGCGTATAAATATTTATATTCGACAGACGTAGTGGTGATTGCTAGGAAAGGCGTCATGAGAGCGGCTCGCACGGGCCGTCTTCGACCTCATCCCCCTTTGGCGCACGCGCGCCGCACTGGAGCCTCCCATGGCCGCCTTCACCCGCCGCGCCGCGCTCGCTCTCGGCCTCGCCCTGTCCGCCGCCGCCCTGCCCGCCTCCGCCGCGGAGCCGGACACGATCCTCAACGCCACCTACGACATCGGCCGCGAGCTCTATGTGGACCTGAACAAGGCGTTCGTCGCGGAGTGGAAGGCGAAGACCGGCAAGGACGTCACCGTCAACCAGAGCCACGCCGGCACCTCCAAGCAGGCCCGCTCCATCGTCGAGGGCCTCGACGCCGACACCGTGACCTTCAACCAGGAGCTGGACGTTCAGTTCCTGGCGGACAAGGGCTTCGTGGCGGCCGACTGGAAGTCCAGGTTCCCGAACGACGCCTCGCCCTATTACTCGCTGCCGTCCTTCGTGGTGCGCGCCGGCAACCCGAAGAACGTCAAGAACTGGGACGACCTCGTCCGCGACGACGTGAAGGTGGTGTTCCCGAATCCGAAGACCTCCGGCAACGCCCGCTACACCTATCTCGCGGCCTACGCCTTCGCGCTGAAGACCTATGACGGCGACGAGGCCAAGGCCGACGCCTTCGTGAAGAAGCTGCTGTCCAACGTGCCCGTGTTCGACACCGGCGGCCGCGGCGCCACCACCACCTTCGTGGAGCGCGGCATCGGCGACGTGCTGGTGACGTTCGAGGCCGAGACCGCCGCCGTGAAGAAGGAATACGGGACGGACAAGGTGGACACCGTGACGCCGAAGGTGAGCCTGCTCGCGGACTTCCCCGTGGCGGTGGTCGACAAGGTGGCGGCCAAGCGCGGCAGCGAGGCGCTGGCCAAGGGCTATCTGGAGTGGCTCTACAGCCCCAAGGCGCAGGAGATCATCGCCGCCCACAACAACCGCCCGCGCGACCCGAAGGTGCTGGAGGCGACCAAGGCCCAGTTTCCGGCGGTGGAGCTTCTGAAGGTGGAGGACGTGTTCGGCGGCTGGAAGAAGGCGCAGGAGGTCCACTTCGCCTCCGGCGGGAAGCTCGACACGCTGTTCGTGGCGCGCTGACGCCGGCCGGCGCCGGAGGCGGCCTGAAGGGTCGCGGGCCGGCGCCGTTTGCGTCTATAAGGCGCGTCCGTCTTCGTCGTCCCGGTCGGCCGCAGGGCTGTCCGGGACGACGCGTTTCTCCGATCCCGCCGTCCGAGCCCGCATGCCCCACTCCGTCCTTCCCGGCTTCCGGCTCGCGCTCGCCTGCACGCTGCTCTATCTCGGCGTCATCGTGCTGCTGCCGCTCGCGGCCCTGCTGTGGCAGGCCTCGGGGCTGGGATTCGCGCGCTTCGTGGCGGTGGTGACGTCCGAGCGCGCGCTCGCCGCGTTCCGGATCACCGTGCTGTGCGCCGCCGGCGCCACCGTGTTCAACGCGGTCTACGGCCTCGCGCTGGCCTGGGTGCTGGCGCGCTACGAGTTTCCGGGCAAGCGCCTGCTGGACGCGCTGGTGGACGTGCCCTTCGCGCTGCCGACGGCGGTGGCGGGCGTGGCGCTGACCGCCCTGTTCGCCAGGAACGGCTGGTACGGCGCCCTGCTGGACCCGCTCGGGATCACGGTGGCCTACACGCCGCTCGGCATCATGGCGGCGATGTCCTTCACCTCCATCCCCTTCGTCACCCGCTCGGTGCAGCCGGTGCTGGAGGACCTGTCGACGGAGGTGGAGGAGGCGGCGGAGACGCTGGGCGCCGGGCACTGGCGCATCTTCGTCAGCGTGGTGTTCCCGGCCCTGTTCCCGGCGTTCCTCGCCGGCTGCAGCCTCGCCTTCGCCCGCTCGCTGGGCGAGTTCGGCGCGGTGATCTTCATCGCCGGCAACCAGCCGTTCCGCACCGAGATCGCGGCGCTGCTCACCTTCATCCGGCTGGAGGAGTACGACTACCAGGCCGCCGCCGCCATCGCGACGGTGATGCTGGCCGCCGCCTTCCTCATGCTGCTGGTGACCAACGCCATCCAGCTCTGGAGCCTGCGCCACCAGAGGGCCGGACGGTGAGCGCCGCGCGCCGCCGCCGGGGCGTGGGCGACGCCGCCCTGTTCCGCATCCCGCTGATCCTGATCGTCGCCGCCATCGCGGGGATCATCATCGTCGGACCTCTGGCGGTGGTGTTCTCCGAAGCGCTGAAGCTGGGCTTCGGGACGTATCTGTCCAACCTCGCGACCCCGGACACCCGGCACGCCATCTGGCTCACCGTCGCCACCGCCCTCGTCGCGGTGCCCATCAACACCGCCTTCGGCGTCGCCGCCGCCTGGGCGATCGCCAAATTCGAGTTCCGGGGCAAGGGCCTGCTCACCGCGCTGGTGGAGCTGCCGTTCTCGATCTCGCCGATCGTGGCGGGCGTCGCCTATCTGTTCGTCTACGGCGCGCAGGGCTGGTTCGGCCCGCTGCTTGAGGCCTGGGGCGTCAAGATCATGTTCGCCTATCCGGCGATCGTGCTGGCGAGCCTGTTCGTGACCGCCCCCTTCGTCGCCCGCGAGGTGCTGCCGCTGATGCAGGCGCAAGGCTCGTCGGAGGAGGAGGCGGCGCTGTCGCTGGGCGCCTCCGGCTGGCGCACGCTGTTCAGCGTCACGCTGCCCAACATCCGCTGGGCGCTGCTCTACGGGGTCGCGCTCACCAACGCCCGCGTCATGGGCGAGTTCGGCGCGGTGTCCGTGGTCTCGGGCTCGATCCGCGGCGTCACCAACACCCTGCCGCTGCAGATCGAGCTGCTCTATCAGGACTACAACGCCGCCGGCGCCTTCGCCGCCGCCACCGTGCTGGTGGGCATCGCGCTGCTCACCATCGTGGCCAAGCTCGCGGTGGAGCGGTTCGGCGCGCGCGATTAGGTAGGCGCGGCGCATCCCGCCAGCGGCCTCCGGTCTTCAGGCTGGGGAGGATGCCGGAAGTCGCCCTGCGATCATCGACCCGGGGCTTGCCCGGCTGGTTCTTCGGAAGGTGCGGCTCGAGCCGCGACCAGGCCTCGTCCGACGACCAGAACAGATCGCGCATGACGCCTTCCATCCCCAGACGTCAACGCCAGATCGAATCAGCCAAATGCGTCAGCTATTTGATTGGATCCCGAAGGTCGGGCCAAAGCGGTCTGGGGCCGCACATGCGGCGATCGCTTTCGCCGTGTCCCCCGTTCGGAAAAAGACGCCGTCCAAGCCGGCGGGTCGCCCTCACGGCTGCGGCGAGATCGAAGCCGCCCGCGCCGGCGCTAACACCTTAAAGCAGTTCTAAAATACTGATCTTGCTATATTTTCCGCCTTTGATCAGAGTGCGCGCTTCCGCTGGCCCAGAAACGATCTCGAACGGCGCGTCGCGGAAGCGCAAGCCGCGGTGCCGAATGTCGACGACCTCCCTTAACGCGATCTATCTCAGCCGCAAGGCCTTGCTGATCGGGACCGTGTTCCGCGTCGTGCGCGACGCGCAGACGGCTGAGGACATCGCGCAGGAAAGCTATCTGCGCGTCGCACGGGCGATTCGCGAAAACCCCGTCGATCACATCCAGGCCTTCCTGTTCCAGACCGCGCGCAATCTGGCGCTGGACCATGTGCGCCGGCAGACCGCCCGCCGCACCGTGGAGACGGCGCTGGACGAGGCCGAAGCCGATCGGGTCCCGTCGCTCGCGCCTTCGGCGGAGCAGGCGCTGATGGACCGCGAGAAGCTTGAGGCGCTGGAGCGGGCTCTCGGCCGGCTGCCGGCGCGGGCGCGCCGCGTCTTCGCGCTGAGCCGCGTCGAGGGCTGGTCCTATCCGCGCATCGCCGAGGCCCTGGGGATCTCGCCAAACACGGTCTACAACGACATGAAGCTCGCCATGGGCGCCTGCGTAGAAGCCGTCCAGCGGCTCGAGCGCCGCTAGGGTCCCACGCCCGACGATTGTGACGTTCCGCATCACGCATCGTCTGGACTATAAGCCCGGCACGACAGCGGACGGCGACAGTGGTTCGACAGATCATGGGCGGCGAACATCCCCCGCCCGACCCGGGCGCCGAGGCGCTCGACTGGCTCCTGCGGCTGCAGGCCGAAGGCGACGACCCCGAAGTCGTGCGGGCCTTCAACGCGTGGTGCGCGGCCGATCCGTCGCATGCCGCCGCCTTCGAGACGGTGGCGACGCTCTGGGGCTCGCCGGAGCTTCACGGCGCGGCGCGGCGGCTCGAAGGGCCGGTTCCGCTTCCCCTCCGACGCGGCGTCAGCCGCCGCCTCGTGGTGGCTGCCGCCGCCTCTTTCGCGGCGGTCGCCGCCGTCGGCGCGCTGCGCCTGCCCGACATCCGCATCCGGCTGGACGCCGACCACATCTCGGGAACGGGCGAGCGCCGCCACGTGACGCTGCCGGACGGCTCGGCGATGACGCTCGACGCCGTCTCCGCCGTGGCGCTGAATTTCGCCGACGGCCGGCGCGAGGTGCGCCTTCTGGAAGGCGCGGCCTTCTTCGACGTGCGTCCCGACGCCGCGCGCCCGTTCCGGGTCGAAGCCTCGTTCGGCCGGGTGGAGGTGGCCGGCACGGCGTTCGAGGTGCGGCGCGAGGACGGCGCCGACCACGTCACGCTCGCGCGGGGCAAGGTGCTGGTCGACCGCCTCGCCGCGCCTTTGGACCGGCAGGCGCTCGAACCCGGTCAGAGCGTCGAGGTGACGCGCGACGCCGTCTCCGCGCCGGAGACCGCGGACGTCGCCCGCGCGACGGCGTGGATGAACGGCTGGCTGCGGTTCCGCGACCGGCCGCTCGGCCAGGTCGTCGACCGGCTGCGCGCTTACCGCTCCGGCCGCATCGTGCTCCTCGGCGAGGAACTGGCGCGGACCCGCGTCAGCGGCGACTACCGCCTGGACCAGCCGGAGGTGGCGCTCCGCTCGCTCGCCGCCGCCGCCGGCGCGACCCTCACGGACTTGCCGGGCGGCTTCGCGCTGCTCCGCTGAGGGCGAAAATTTTTTGTGAGACGGCGCCTGTCCGTTCGTCTCAGTCGCATGGAAGGGCTGATCGCGCCGTCGCGCCGGGGCCCTTCGCGATCGGGGAAGACGATGCGGACGGAACGGAAAAACCACGCGCGGACGCGCGGCGTCGTGGGCGGGCTCGCGCTTTCGCTGCTGAGCACCACGGCCCTTGGCCAGACGGCGGGCGTGAAACCTGCGGCCTCGGAAGAACGGTCGATCTCCTTCTTCATTCCCGCCCAGCCGCTCCAGTCCGCGCTCGACGCCTTCGTGCGCGAAACCGGCTGGCAGATCGGCTACCCCGCAGACCTGCCCCGGGGCGCGGTCTCGAAGCCGGTCGCGGGCGTCATGACGCCCGGCGAGGCCCTGAGCCGGATCGTCGAGGGCGCGGGCGTCGACCTGCGCCGGATCGACCCCAAGGCGGTCACGCTGGTCCGGCTCGACCGGACCTCGCAGGTCGAGGACGGCGGCGCGGCGACCGCCCTCGACCCGATCGACGTCGAAGGCCGCGGCGAGAACGCCCGCGGCCCGGTGAACGGGATCGTCGCCAAGCGCACGGCGAGCGCCACCAAGACCGACACGCCGATCCTCGAAGCGCCGCAGTCGATCTCCGTGGTCGGCCGCGCCCAGATGGAGCGGCAGGCGGCGACCAGCGTCACCGAAGTGCTGCGCTACGTGCCGGGCGTGGTGGTCGAGACCTACGGGCCGGACCCGAAGGGCTATGACTGGGTCTACATGCGCGGCTTCAACGCCCAGTCGTCCAGCGACTTCCGCGACGGGCTGCGGCAGTCGTCCCTGAGCTACAGCTTCTTCCGCACCGAGCCTTACGCGCTGGAGCGCGTCGAGGTGCTGCGCGGCCCGTCCTCGGCGCTGTACGGCCAGAGCGACGCCGGCGGCCTGATCAACAAGGTGAGCAAGCGTCCGACCGAAGACGCCCATTACCAGATCGAGGGTCAGGTCGGATCCTACGAGCGCTTCCAGGGCGCGTTCGACATCGGCGGCCCGGTCGACGCGGACGGCAAGCTGCTCTACCGCGTCATCGGCGTGGCGCGGAAGTCCAACACCCAGTTCGACTACCCCACCGGCGACGAGCGCAAGGACGACCGGCTCTATCTCGCGCCGTCCTTCACCTGGAAGCCGAACGACCAGACCAAGCTCACCGTCTATGGCGAGGTGCTGCGCGACCGCTCCGGCGGCAGCGCGCTCTATTCCCGAGCGCCCGGCTCGCGCTGGCTGACGGTCGGCGACCCGAGCTTCGACGGCTTCAAGCAGGACCAGCAGCAGATCGGCTACGAGTTCGAGCACGCCTTCAACGACGTCTGGACCGTGCGGCAGAACGCCCGCTTCGGCCACACCGAGACCAGTCTCGACGTGACGCAGGGCTACTGGGCCTCGGCCTTCGGCGTCATCGCGCGGCGCAACCGCAGCTTCGACGAAGACATGGACGCCTTCGCCTCGGACACGCAGGTCGAGGCCAAGCTCGCGACCGGGCCGGTCAGCCACACCGCGCTGTTCGGCGTCGACAACAACTACGTCAACGCCGACGTCCGGGGCTGGCAGACCGCGTGGGGCTCGACCTTCCTCAACCCCGCCAACCCGGTTTATGGCGTTGACATGCCGGACCCGTGGACGGTCGGACTCCCCTTCCAGAACTATCGGCAGAAGCTGAAGCAGGTCGGCGTCTACGCGCAGGACCAGATGAAGTGGGACAACTGGATCCTCACCCTCGGCGGCCGCTACGACCACATCGACGTCGACACGCAGGACCGGATGCTGGGCAAGGATTACGACCGCAAGGACGGCAAGTTCTCAGGCCGCGTCGGCCTGACCTACGTCACCCCCTTCGGGCTCGCGCCTTACGTGTCGTTCTCGCAGGCGTTCGTGCCGACGCTCGGTCTCGACAGGAACAACCAGCCGATGAAGCCGTCGGCGAGCGAACAGTATGAGGCGGGCGTCAAATTCGAACCCGCAGGCTGGAACGCGCTGTTCACCGCAGCGGTCTTTGACCTGACCAAGTCGAACGCCACCGTCTACACCACGAACGGCGCCGAGGCGATCGGCAAGACCAACTCCCGCGGCGTCGAGCTCGAGGCGAAGGTCAGCCTGACGCAGGGGCTCGACTTCGTCGGCTCCTACGCCTACTCCGACGTGGAGGTGAAGAAGGGCAACTTTCCCGGTAAGCGCCCCATGCTCGTGCCGGCGCACACCGCCTCGGGCTGGCTGAACTACACGTTCCAGGACGGCGCGCTGCAGGGCGTGAGCCTCGGCGGCGGCGCCCGCTTCCTCGGCAAGACCTATGGCGACGCCGCGAACACGGTGAAGGTCGACAGCTGGACGGTGTTCGACGCCGGGCTGAGCTACAAGTGGCGCAACGCCACCTTCGCGCTCAACGCGGTGAACCTGTTCGACAAGAAGTACTTCACCACCTGCGAGGGCGAGACCTCCTGCTACCAGGGCCAGCGCCGCACGGTGATCGGCCGGGTGCGCCTCGATTTCTGAGGCGCTGACACGCCGCGCCACGCTGGCGCTGATCGGCGGCGCGGCTCTGGCCGGATCGCCTGCGCGCGCGGGCGATCCGCGCGTGGCGGCCCTCGCCTGGCTCGGCGCGGAGCACACGCTCGCGCTCGGACTGACGCCGGTCGGCGTCGCCGATGCGGGCTATTACCGGATGCGGATGGCCGCGCCGCCGCTTCCCCCGGCTTCGGCCGACCTCGGGCCGTTCTGGGAGCCGAGCCTCGACCGGCTGATCGCGCTGAAGCCGGACCTGATCCTGATGGATTCCTGGTCCGCGCTCGACCGCGCCACCTTCGAGCGCGTGGCGCCGGTGCTGCCGATCCCGGCCTATCCACGGGACGCATCCGGGTGGAGCTTCGCGGCCGGCCAGTTGAGCGATCTCGGCCGCCGCCTGAACCGGGAGAGCGTCGCCCAGGCCGCGCTCGCCGAGGCGGAGCGCCGCATCGAAGCCTTGCGCGCGCGGGCGCAGGCCGCGGGCGCGCCGCCGGTCTATGTGGCCCTGCTGGCGCAGACCGGGCGCAACGCGACGCTCTATGGCGGCTCCGGCCTCGTGGGCGGCGCTCTCGAGCGCCTTGGCCTGCCCAACGCGTGGCGGGGCCCGTTCTCGCCCTCCGGCTCCGCCGTCGTCGGCCTCGACGCGCTGGCGGGCGAACCCGACGCGGTGGTGCTCGCCATCGACCTCGCCACCACCAGCGGCTCGTTCGCCCGCGCGACCACGGGCAACGCGCTGTGGCGGCTGCTCCCGTCCGTGCGGAAGCGGCGCGTCGCGGCGCTCGGTCGCTTCTACCCCCACGGCGGCCTCGCCTCGCTGCTCGCCTTCGCGGAGCAGGCCGCGACCGCGGTGGAGGCGGCCCGTGGCTAGGGCCTCGATCCGCTGGGCGCCGGCGCTGCTTCTGGCGCTGTTCGCCGTCGTGGGCGTGGCGGCGCTCTTTACGCGCGCCTCCGCCACGCTCCCGGCCTCCCTGTGGCTGACCGCGCTGGCCGGCCCCGCCGCGGACGACGTGCGGCAGGCGGTGTTCGCGCTGTCGCTCGCCCCCCGCGCCGCCGTGGCGCTGATGGCGGGCGCGGCGCTTGGGCTTGGCGGCGCGCTCTGCCAGCAGGCGCTGCGCAATCCGCTGGCGGAGCCGTCCGTGCTCGGCGTCAGCGCCGGCGCCCAGCTCGGGATCGTGTTCGCGACGCTCTACGCGCCGGGGCTCCTGATGTTCGGCGCCGACGTCCCGGCGCTCGTGGGCGCGGCGCTCGCGGTCGGGGTCGCGCTGCTCGTCGCCGCGCGCGCGCGCTCGGCGCCCGTGGCCGTGACGCTGGGCGGCCTGATCTTCGGCCTGTTCTGCGCCAGCCTGACCGCGCTGCTGGTGATCCTGCACCGGGATTATCTGACCGATCTGCTGCTGTGGCAGGCGGGCGCGCTGGACCAGACCGGCTGGAGCGTGGCGGCCGGGCTCGTCCCCCGCCTCGCGCTGGGCGCGCTCGCCGCCGCCCTGCTGGCGCGGCCGCTCGGCCTGCTGGACCTTCCCGACGACAGCGCCCGCAGCGCAGGAGCGCGCGTGGCGACCGTCCGCATCATCGCCTTCGCGCTGGCCGCGGCGCTCGCGGCGAGCGTCACCGCCTCGGTCGGCGTCATCGGCTTCGTCGGGCTCGCGGCGCCTCACATCGCGCGCTTCGCCGGCGCGCGGCGCTTCGCGGGGCGGCTCGTCCTGAGCGCGATCGTGGGCGCCGTCCTGCTGTTCTCCACCGACCAGCTCCTGCAGGCGACGCCGGGCCTGGGCTTCCTTCCCACCGGCGCCATGACGACGCTCGCCGGCGCGCCGCTGCTGCTCTGGTTGATGCGCCGGCTCCAGACCTCGCGCGGGGCGCCGGGCGGGCAGGACGCCGCCACGGCCCGGCGCTCCCCGTTCTGGCTCGTTCCCGCCCTGCCGGTTCTGGCGCTGCTGATGCTGGCGGCCTTGCAGTTCGGCCGGTCCGAGACCGGCTGGGAGTGGCTTCAGCCCGGCGCCGGGCTCGCGTCCGAACTGCGATGGCCGCGCGTGCTGGGGGCGGCCGCCGCCGGCGCGCTGGCCGCCCTGTCGGGCTACGTGCTCCAGACGCTGTTCCGCAATCCTATGGCGAGCCCCGAACTGCTCGGCGTCGCGCAGGGCGCCGGCGTCGGCCTCGTGGCGCTCGCCGTCGCGGCTCCGGCGGCGGGCGGACTTGCGCCGCCGATCGCAGCCGCGCTCGGCGCCGCCGGAGCGCTCGGGCTTCTGGCGCTCGTCACCCGCGGCGGGACCGCGGCGCCGGACCGCGTGCTGCTGGCTGGCGCCGCGCTCGGCGCGCTGCTGGCGGGCCTTGCGACCCTGCTGCTGACGCTCGCCGGCCCGCGGGCGATCGCGCTCCTGAACTGGATGTCAGGCTCCACCTTCCTCGTCACCGGCGCGAGCGCGCGGATCGCGTTCTGCGCCGCGGCGGCGACGCTGCTGCTCTGCGCGCTGGCGCGGCGCGATCTCGCGCTGCTGGCGCTCGGCGACGTCGCCGCCGCCGCGCTCGGCCAGACGCCGGGCCGCGCCCGCGCGCGGCTCCTCGCGCTGGCGGCGCTCGCGGCCGGCGTCTCCACCATGATCGTCGGCCCCTTGAGCTTCATCGGGCTGATCGGCCCCCGCATGGCCCGCCTCGCAGGCTTCGGGGCGGGCGCGGCGGGCGCCCTCGCCTCCGCCGTGATCGGCGCCGCCCTGCTTGTGGGCGCGGACTGGATCGGCCGCAACGCCGCCTATCCCTGGCCCCTGCCCGCCGGCCTGATCGCCGCCCTCATCGGCGCGCCGGCCGCGCTCGCCCTGCTCGTGGGGCGCGGAAGGCGGGCGCCAGGCTGACCCCCAGCCGCCAGGCTCCCGCCGCGCGGAGTGGGCGAGGCCCGCGCTCCGGGCCCGTCGCCGATCCGGCGCGAACCGGGGGCGGGGCGTCGCTCACGCCGTCGGCTCAGCCGCTCTCATGACGAGCGAAAACGGCCAGTTCGGAGGGCTCACGCCGCCGCGCGGCCGCGATGCGGCGGTCTCCGCCGCGCCATCGAAGTCCGTCCGGTGCCAGTTGCTCTTCGTGTGCTTGTAGGACGCGCGGCATCCAGACACGCAGAACCGCAGCGTTTCGTGCAGATCGGCGATCGCCATGTCCCGCCCCAGACGCTCGAGCCGCTTCGGGTCCCCGGCCAGATGCGTCGCCACCATGCGCGTCATCAGGCCCGGTCCGGTCGCCAGCCAGATGGTGTCGCGATCGCCCCGCAGGACGGAGCGGACGGCCTCGTTCAGCGCGGCGCCGATCAACGGATGCCGCGGCCGGACCGCCAGGATGTTGTTCCCGATGGAGCCGAGCTTTTCCTGCCGGGCGACGAACTCGCGCCCGCGCAGGAACGGGTCCAGCGGCGCCACGCAGCGGTCGTCGGCGTCGGCGTAGACGCCGCCCTCCTCGTACAGCACCGCGAGCCGCAGGATGTCCGCCCGGCCGGCGGCCGACAGCGCCAGACGGAACGCGCGCTGCGTGTTCTCGTCGGTCCGCTCGGAAAGATAAAGCCGGGCGGACTGGCGAGAATGGCGGACGTGATCGAACGTGGGATTCTCGGCGATCCAGCTGTCCATCAGATCGCGCACGTCCTCCGGAACGACGTCCTCGTCCCAGTACTGGTGGATGCGCTTGGGAATGCGCCAGTCCGCATCGCGCGCCGCCGACATGTCCAGTCGGCCGTTCTGGCGCAGGTGGATCATGGCCGCCATGGCGACGCCGGTGTGATGACCGAAGGCGCGGATCGCGTCGCTGAAATCGCTCCATCGGCCGGATTCCTGCGCGCCCTTGATGGCCGCCACCGCCTCCCGATCCGCCGCGAGATCGTTGACGATGGCTCCCATCAGCCCCGAGGAGACGTTTCGTTTGACACCGCGCGGCCGCAAAGCCGCCGCGCGCCGCAGCGACGCCCTGGCGTCCGCGACGTTCGCCATCATGATGTCGAGCTGCGCCATGGCGTTGAGTTCGCCCTGCGTCGGGCGATCGAGACAGGCCAGAAGCCGCCGGGCCTCGTCGAGCCGCCACCGCTGACGCAGCCGTCCCGCCTGCAGGACGTCACACTCCCGCTTCAGCGTGGGATGATCGCGCGCAAGCCGTTCGAGGGCCTCGAAGGCGCCGCCGGACGCGCCGCGGAGCCCGTCCTGAAGCGCCGAAAAGCGCATCAGCTTCGCGTCGTCCCCGAACCGAGCGCGGGCCTCGGCCAGAACCCCCGCCGCCTCCCGCGTCAGTCCGAAGCCGATCAGAAGCTCCGCGAACGCCCTTTCCAGATCGGCGTTCGGCTCGCAACACATCCGCCCGCGTCGCAGATGGGCGATGGCCGCACGCATGGACTCGTGGCGCGAGGCGTGCCGCGCCAGATCGAGCCAGCATCTGGGCGAGGTCGCCACGGTTTCGGCGGCGCGCAGGAACAGTTCGCCGGCGTCCTGGACCCGGCCGGCGCGCATGACGCAATGGGCCAGATCCCGGAGCAGCATCGGATCCGAAGCGGCGTCCGACAGCGCCTCCCGATGGAGCGCGATGGCCTCCTCCGTGCGCCCCGAATCCTGCAGCAGACGCGCAAGGCGCGCGATCACGCCCCGATGGGCCGGCTCCAGCGCCAGCGCCCGGCGCAGCGCGCCTTCGGCCTCGCGCATTTCCGCGCTCCGCAGGAGAAGGTCGGCGAGGGTAATCAGGTCCTGAACCGAGGGCGATCGCTCCACCACATGACGCATCACCTCGGCCGCCTCGCGCGCGCGGCCGTGCGCCGCCAGCAGCCGGGCGAGCGAACGGCCGGCGGCGCGCCCGCCATGGTCGGCGTCCCACGCCCGCCGGAACAGCGCTTCGGCCTCCGCCTCGTCCCCTTGCGTCAGCCTGAGTTCGCCAAGGCGTCGCGCCACGTCGCCGTGAGGCTCCCGCGCCATCACCTGACGCAGCGCCAGCACCGCCTCCTCGACCCGGCCGCTGTCCGCCAGCAGCTTCGCCAGCGGCCGGCCCGCCGCCCTGCCGCCCGGCGCCTCGTCCCACGCCTGCCGCAGCAGCGTCTCCGCCTCGGCGGCGTCGCCCCGCTTCAGCCGAAGCTCGCCGAGACGTCGCGCCATGTCGCCATTGGGCTCCCGCGCCATAACCTGCCGCAGAACCGCCTCCGCCTCTTCGATGCGACCGCTGTCGGCGAGCAGCTTCGCCAGCGGCCGCCCCACCGCGCGGCCGCCCGGATCCGCATCCCAGGCCCGGCGCAGCGACAGTTCGGCTCCGCCGTCACGGTTCAACGTCACGTTCGCTCCCGGTCTTGTGCGATGGCGTCGGGTCTCGGGGCGTGGCCCGAACCGTCTGCGATAGGGGTCGCCGCGCCCTGCCCGCATCGTTCTCCGCGCCACGCCGGCGCCACAGGGCTGGCCGTTCGCCCGACGGCGCGCCGCCTTCGCATGCCGCCGGCCGAGGCCCGCTTCACGTCCGCTGGACAGCGTCGACGCAGGCCGCATTGTGGCGCATCGGCGTCGAAATTGTCACAGTTTCATGACCTCGAAAGTGTGGAAAAAACCGAAGCTTTGGATGGTTCGTCTTGCCGCGGAGCTTCCGCACGAAGCGTTATCCGTACGGCGTGCGACGCTTGGGAAAGGTTGGACGGGCGATTGAACCGGTTCGTGGTCGGCGGGCTTCGCCGCCGCCATAACGAGGCTCTATCCACCAACGGACATGTGGCGCGGTCAAGGGCGATCCTGCTTCGGCGGCAGGTGAGCGCCCCGCGCTTCACGACTGGGAAAGACCTTGCGTCACGTCGTGACGCATTCAGATGTTTTGGACTCTTGCGCAGGAAGACGATCGGTGGCGACATTCAATTACAGTTTTGCCGGATTATACAGCCTTGATAATGGCGCCTACACTTACAGTATGTCGGCTAGCCAGAATGATTTCCTGACGGACAACGATGGCTCGGACACCGTGTTCTCGGTCGGGGAGAACCTCGATTTCTCCTCCGGCTCCGCCGGTCTGTTTGAAGGCGTCACGACGATCGGCGACCACGTCTATGTGGTCGTGAGCAACCCGAACGACCCCAGCCAGATCGCTCTCGCGGGCCCCTCGGACCCCGGCGCCGATGGCGGCCCCGGCTGGCCCCAGACCATCGACCCGGCTGACATCAACGCTGCGGACTTCGCCACCTGCTTCGCGGCGGGCGCGCCCATCGCCACCCCGCATGGCGAGCGCGCCGTAGAGACGCTCGCCATCGGCGATCTGATCCTCACCGCGGACGGCCGCGCCGTGCCTGTAAAGTGGGTCGGCCGCCAGACCGTGCATCGCGTCTTCACGCCCGAGTTCGGCTTCCGCCCGGTCCGCATCCGCGCCGGCGCGCTGGATGAGAACGTTCCGCACGCCGACCTTGTCGTCACCTCAGACCACGGCATGCTGATCGACGATCTCGTCGTCCAGGCCGGCGCGCTGGTGAACGACCGCTCCATCACCCGCGTCCCTTACGCGGACCTGCCCGAGCAGGCGACCTATTTCCACATCGAGACCGAGAACCACGAGGCGATCCTCGCCGCCGGCGCTCCGGCCGAGACCTTCGTGGACAACGTCACCCGCCGCCGCTTCGACAATCATGCGGAATACGCCGCCCTCTACGACGTCGAGGCCTACGCCATCGAGGAGATGGACCGGCCGCGGGTAAAGGCCGCCCGCCAGCTCCCCGCAGCGATCCGCGCCCGGCTGGAACGCCGCGCAGACGCGATCGACGGCGCGAGCGCGGCCGAGGCCGCCTGACGCGGACGACCGTCACGCCCGGAACGCGAGGCCCGCCCAGGCCCGCCTTCCGGGCGGTTGGCCCAGCATCGGACACGATCTAAGCTCCTGACCAACATGAGGAGCGCGTCATGAGCTGGAATCCTTCTCTTGAGCCGGGTTGCCCGGACGCCGCCCATCTCGACCAGATCGAGACCCTGATCATTCCCCGCGCCCACGACCTCGGCGGCTTCGAGGTGCGGCGGGCGCTGCCGGCCCCCAAGCGGCAGATGGTGGGGCCGTTCATCTTCTTCGATCAGGCGGGGCCGGCGGAGTTCATCACCGGCAAGGGCGTGGACGTGCGTCCGCACCCCCATATCGGCCTCGCCACCGTGACGTATCTCTACCGCGGCGAGTTCCAGCACCGGGACAGTCTTGGCTCGAACCAGACCATCCTGCCCGGCGCCGTGAACTGGATGGTGGCGGGCCGGGGCGTCACCCATTCGGAGCGCACCAGCGAGGAGACCCGCAGGCGCCCCCATGCGCTCTACGGCATCCAGACCTGGGTCGCCCTGCCGGAGGATCAGGAGGACGCCGCGCCGAGCTTCGAGCACCACGCCAGGGAGACGCTGCCGGAGTTCGAGGACGGCGGCGTGGCGCTGCGCCTCATCCTCGGCCGCGCCTATGGCGAGACGGCGCCCGCCAGCGTGTTCTCCGACACCTTCTACGCCGACGTGACGCTCGCGCCCGGCGCGCGCCTTCCGCTGCCGGACGACCACGAGGACCGGGGGCTCTATGTGGTGGAGGGCTCGGTCACGATCGCCGGCCAGATGTTCGACGCCGGGCGGATGATGGTGTTCCGCCCCGGCGACCGCATCACGGTCGCCGCCGGCGAACAGGGCGCGCGGCTTATGGCGCTCGGCGGCGCGACGCTGAGCGGGCCGCGCTACGTGTGGTGGAACTTCGTGTCGTCGAGCCGGGAGAAAATCCGGGCCGCCAAGGAGGACTGGCGGCGCGGCGTCTGGGGCGAAGGCCTGTTCGACCTGCCGCCGGACGACCGGGCCGAGTTCATCCCGCTGCCCTGAGACGGCCGGCGGTCAGGCCGCGGGCTGTTTCGCCCGCTGCGCGATCAGGCCGGCGTTGGCGACCGCGAGGCCGAGCACCACCACCGCGCCGAACTGATGCGCCAGCCCCGCCCACAGCGGCACCACCAGCACCAGCGCGGCGATCCCGAGCGCCGCCTGCGCGATCATCAGATGCAGCAGCGCCACCGCCCGGCGGCGCGCGCGGGGGCAGAGCTTCGACCGCGCCACCCGCACCGCGTAGAGCGCGGTCGCGGCCAGCAGCGCATAGGCGCCGATGCGGTGGTTGAGCTGCACCAGCGCCACGTTGTCGACGAAGTTCTCCCACCACGGCGTGACCGCGAACAGCGCCTCGCGCGACGGCGCGAAGCCGCCGTCCATCAGGGGCCAGGTGTTGAAGGTGAAGCCCGCGCGCGAGCCCGCCACCAGCCCGCCCAGCAGGATCTGGGCGAAGGAGAGCGCCGTGACCGCGTAGGCGCCGAAGCGCAAGCCCTTGGGCAGCGTCACGGGATCGCGCCCGAACTGCCTCAGATGCGCGAGGAACAGCACGATCGCGCTGAAGAAGATCAGCGCGAAGCCGAGATGCAGCGTCAGCTTCACCGGCGCGACCGCCGTCATGCCGGGCTCGAGGCCCGAGGCCACCATGATCCAGCCGATCGCCCCCTGAGCGGCCAGCAGCAGCCCCATGCCGAACAGGACCAGCCCTTCGCGCTTCGACACCCTTCGGGTGGCCGCGGCGAGGATCAGCCCGCCCAGAAACACCAGCCCGATCAGCCGGCCGAGCTGACGGTGGCCCCACTCCCACCAGTAGATGAACTGGAACTCGCCGAGCGACATGCCTTCGTTCAGCAGCTTGTATTGCGGGCTGGCGCGGTACTTGTCGAACTCGCTCATCCACGCGGCCTCGCCCAGCGGCGGGATCGAGCCGGTGATCGGCTTCCACTCCGTGATCGACAGGCCGGAGCCGGTGAGCCGGGTGGCGCCGCCGATCACGACCATGAGCGCCACGAGCGCCAGCGTCAGCATCAGCCAGGCGCGGACGAAGCGGCGGCGGGGGGCGGCGCCGGACGCCGAGGGGGACGCGGGATCGGACACGGAACGCGCGCCTCCCGGCGCAAGGCTTGATCGCAAAAGGCTGGAGCGGTTTAAGTCCCGGGCGTCGCGCGGACAAGGCGGCGCATCGTCCACCCTCCCCTTGAGCGGAATCCGAGCCCCATGCCCCCTCGCGTCAAGAAACTGATCGGGCTGGCGGCGCTGGTGGCGGGCGTCTGCGTCTACGCCTTCATCGTGATGTTCGTGGGCCAGCTCACCATGGCGGACAAGCCGGCCTGGGTTCAGCTCGCCTTCTTCGGCTTTTTCGGACTGGTCTGGACCGTGCCCGCCGCCCTTCTCATCCGCTGGATGGAGCGGCTGGAGCGCTGAACGGCGCGCATATCAGGCCCGGCCGCGCTTCAGCATCCGCATCAGCAGGAACGGCGTGCCGGCGAGCAGCGCGTCCAGCGCCGCGGCGGTCTGGAAATGGCCGTTCAGCGACACCCGCGGCAGCGCGGTGGGCGTCGCCGCATGGGAGCGGTGGATGTGGCCCGGCCGCGTGGTCACGGCGGTGGTGAAGCCCAGCTCGGCCGCGAGCGCGTAATCCCGCGGGCCGGCGGCGGAGCGGTCGCCCACCGGATAGGCGAAATGCGCCGCCTCCAGCCCGAGCTTTCGGCGGATGGCCTCGCGGCTGTCCGCCATCTCCGCCCGCGCCACGTCGTCCGGATGCTTGGCGAGCATCGGATGGGTCACCGTATGGGCGCCGATGGCGATCAGCGGGTGACGGGCCACCTCCTTCAGCTCGTTCCAGTCCATGCACAGTTCGCGCGCGAAGCTCAGAGGATCGACCCCGGCCGCGCGGCCGAGGCGCCGCACCTCGGCGCGGAGATGCTCCTCCGACCCGGAGCGGAGCCGCCAGTAGACCGCGTTCCAGGCCGCCTGCTTCTGGCGCGCCGTCGCGGTCGGCAGCACCGCCTCGCCGCGGCCGAGATCCATGTAGATGCGGCGGGAGCGGGCGATGGCCTCCTCCAGCTCCAGCCACCAGATATCGGCGTCCTGTTCGGCGAAACGGCTGGCGACGAACAGCGTCGCCGGCGCGCCGTGCCGCTCCAGGATCGGCAGCGCGTGGTCGCGCACGTCGCGATAACCGTCGTCGAAGGTGACGTGCAGGAACGGCCGGTAGGACACGCCGGTCAGGGTGCGCCGCCAGGCCTCGTCCAGCGACACGAAATCGAAGCCGAGCTTGCGGGCGCCCGCCAGCGCCTGATCCAGAAACGCGGGCTCGATCTCCAGCAGGCGGTTCGGCGCGAAATCGCGCGCACGCCAGGGGCGCACATGGTGCAGCGTGAGAATGACGCCGAGCCCCTGCGCGCGGGCGCGCAGGCCCCGGTTGAGGCCACCGGCGCGCAGCGCGGCGAACGCCGCGCGAAAAGCCTGCGTTCGCGCCGCCGCCATCGCCCCTGCCGTGCTCCCGATTCGACCAGATCGCGAACAGGCTATCCCGCAACCCTGAACGAAGCGTGCACGCGCAGCCCCGCACGTGCATCAACAATTAACCTAAACACAATCTGAACAACCAAAATAATTTATTGCTCGAATTTTATGAGATTGATTTCATCAGTTGTATAGTCCTGCCTCGTATAGGAGTCGGAAGGCCATCCTTCGCAGAACGGTCGATCTGATCCTATGACGACTTTCTCGTTCTTTCATTGCGTTTCGCGATTCCGCGCCGAAGAGCGCGGCGCCACGACGATCGAATTCGGCTTCATAGCTCCCATTCTCACGCTCATGCTTGTGGGAACATTGGAGACCGGCGTCATGCTCGCCGCCCAGCGGCAGCTGGAGGACGCCATCTTCATGGCCGCGCGCGTGAACAAGACCGGCTATGCGGACAGCGGCCAGACGCAGGCCGCCACGGTGCAGGCCGCCATGCAAAGGGCCGCGAGCGGCCTGCTCGATTCCACCAAGATCACCGTCACCAGCCGATCCTATCCGAGCTACGACGCCATCGGCGAGCCGTTCACCGATCTGAACAACAACGGCGTCCGCGATTCCGACGAGCCCTTCACCGATGTGAACGGCAACGGCGCCTACGACGCGGACCGGGGCAAGGCCGGCTCCGGCTCCTCAAGCGAGATCGTCGTGTTCACGGCGTCCTACCCCTGGACCATCTATACGCCGCTGCTGGGCGAGGTGCTCGGGACCAAGGGAATCCGAACGCTGTCCGTGCAGACCATCGTCAAGAACGAGCCCTATTGATGCGGCGGCTTCTCCCCTTCCGGCGACTTCTCGCGCGGCTGCGCCGCTCCGAAAGCGGCCTCGCCGCCACCGAACTCGCCCTGTGCGCGCCGATGCTGCTGCTGCTGACGCTCGGCGGCGCGGACCTGGCGCGCTACGCCAACGCCTATGACAAGGTGGGCAAGATCGCCTTCTCCGTCACCGACGTGACTGCGCAGTACCAGTCGCTGACCGCGGACGGCGTGAAACAGGTGTTCCTGATCAGCGGGCAGAACCTCCCCGGCTACGTGTCGGGCAAGACCGGCGTCACGATCCTCAGTTCGCTCTACCTCGACGGGACGACGCCGCGGGTGCGGTGGCAGTGCGCCAGCACCAAGGGCACGAAATGGGCCAGCAAGATCGGCTCGGAAGGCGGCATCGCAAGCGTGGGCGCGAACCTGTTCGGCGACGCCAAGGACAACGTCGTCGTGGCCGAGGTCTACTACCAGTTCACGCCGATCTTCTCCTATTTCATTTCGGGCACGCAGGACGTCTACGCCAAAGGGCTGTTCCGTCCGCGTCTCGGCGCGCTCAACACCAAACCCTGCACGTGAAGACCATGCGTCACCGTCGCCTGTTTTCGCACCTTCCTCCGCGTTTGCTCCGCGACGAACGGGGCTCGGTCGCGCCTCTGATCGGCCTCATGTTCCTGGTGTTGGTGGGATGCATCGGCATCGCCATCGACACCGGCCGGGCCACCATGGTCCGCGCCCGCCTCGTGAACGCGCTCGACGCCGCCGGTCTCGCGGTCGCCGCGCGGCTCGCCACCACCGACTACAACGCCGACGCCAAGAAGTTCGTCGACGCCAATTTCGCGGCCAATTTCGTCGGAGCCACGGTGAACACCGTCACCGCCAAGCCCAACGCCGACAAGACGGTGATCTCGCTGACCGCGACCGCCACCATGCCGACGGCCTTCATGAAACTGTTCGGCAAGACATCGGTGGACGTGACGGCGACGACCGAAGTGACGCGGTCGTCCAAAGGACTTGAAGTGGTCATGGTGCTGGACAACACCGGCTCCATGGACATCAGCAACAGCATGGGGCCGCTGAAGGAGGCCTCCAAGCTGCTGGTCAATCAGCTGTTCGGCGACCAGACGACCGCGAAGAACCTCTATGTGGGTCTGGTGCCGTTCTCCCAGGCCGTGAACATCGGCGTGACGCGGGCGCTCTGGACTGATCTGAACACGGTCACGCGGCCCTACTATCCGGTGTACTGGACCGGATGCGTCGAAGAACGCCCGAGCGGCTACGACGTCACGGACGACATTCCGTCCCTGATCAAGAAAGACACCATTTTTAAATCGTACTACAGCCCCAACAGCAATTCCAACAACTGGATCGTCTCTTGGTGGTGGTCGACCTATCTGAACATCAACTATGCCCCCGTACAGGGCCAGACAGGACCGGGCGCATTTTGTCCTGTCACGCTTACGCCCATGACCAACGTCAAGAGCACGATCGTCACCGGCATCGACGCCATGAAGGCCGGCGGCTCGACCTTCATCAACGTGGGCGCGGTGTGGGGCTGGCGCATGCTGTCGCCGTCGTGGCGCGGCCTGTGGGACGGCGACATGCTGACCAACAAGCTGCCGCTGGACTACAACTCCAAGAACATGAACAAGGCCGTCATCCTGATGACAGATGGCGAGAACACGTTCAACAAAAACAACTACACATCATATGGCCTGCTTTCGGACAAACGCTTGGGCACGGATGATATCATCGAGGCCAACAAGGTTCTCGACACAAAACTGTCTACGGTGTGCTCTAGCATGAAGGCCAAGGACATCATCGTCTACACCATCGCCTTCAACGATCCGGACGACTCCACCAAATCCCTGCTTCAGAACTGCGCGACGAGCACGTCGTTCTATTTCGACGCTGGCGACAGCGAGAGCCTTAAGGCGGCCTTCACCGCCATTGGAGGAAGCCTGTCGAACCTGCGGGTGAGCCGGTGACCGTCGCCGCGCCGCCGATCGTGGAGGTTTCCATGCCGAGCGCGTCCCTCATCTCGTCCTCGTCTGCGTCCGTCGAGGCGTCCATGGGAAGCCGCGCCTTCGAGCGGATCGAACTGCGCAGCTCATTCGCGGAGGCGGATGCGGCCTGGCGGGAGCTCCTGTCGGGGGGCGTCGCGACGCCCTACCAGACGCCGGATTTCCTGCGCGCCTGGGCCGACAACGTGGGACGCCAGGAGAAGGTGGAGCTCGCCCTCGCCATCGCCCGCCGCGCCGACGGCCGCGCCGTCGCGCTGCTGCCGCTCGGCGTCTCCCGCCGCTTCGGCCTGCGCGTCGCCTCCTATCTGGGCGGCACCCATGTGAACTACAATCTGCCGGTGTTCGCGCGCGACGCAGCGGAGGCGTTCACCCCTGCGGAGGCGGCGCGCCTGCTGCGCGAGGTCGCGGCGGCGGCGCGGATCGACCTGTTCGCGCTGTCGAACCAGCCGGAACGCTGGCGCGACGCCCCGAACCCGCTCGCCGGCCTGCCGCATCAGCCGTCGCCCGACTTCGCCTACAGCGGCCGGCTCGAGGCCTCGGTCGAGGCCCATCTGAAGCGCTACGTCTCCGCCAAGACGCGCTCCGCCCAGCGCCGCAAGCTGCGCCGGTTCGAGGAGCGGGGCGAGGTCCGCATCTACCGCGCCGAAACCGAGGCCGACCGCGCCCATGTGCTCGACGCCTATTTCGCCCAGAAGGCGCAGCGCCTCGCGGCGCGGGGCATCGACAACGTGTTCGCCGAGCCCGGCGTCGAGGACTTCATCCGAACCGCGGCGGGCCTGCGCGACGCGCCGGCGTCGATCGACCTCTACGGCTTCGATCTCGACGGCCAGACGATCGCCACCTTCGGCGTGATCGCCGACCGCGACCGCATGTGCGGCATGTTCAACTCCATCACCAGCTGCGACCTCGCCCGCTACAGCCCGGGCGAACTGCTGCTCACCTTCATGGTGGAGGACGCCATCGGCCGGGGCATGAGCGAGTTCGACCTCGGCGTCGGCGCGGCGGCCTACAAGGCGCTGTTCTGCCCGGACGTCGATCCGCTGTTCGACACCATCCTCGGCGTGTCGCCGCTCGGCCGGGCGGGCGCCGGCGTCTACGCCGCCAAGCGCGCCGCCAAGGCCTGGGTCAAGTCCAACCCGGCCGTCTACGCCTTCGCCACCCGCATCCGGAAGCTGCGCGCGAAAAACGTGGAGGCCGAGCCCGACGCCGCGCCGGACAAGCCGGACGCCTGAACGGCAGCTCCATGGCAGCCACATAAAAAGCCGGGCGCGACGCCCGGCTTTTTATGTGGGAGAGAGGCGGGGTCAGGCCGCGAGGCGGGAGCCGTCCGGCGAGCCGCCGGTGTCGCGGATCAGCAGCACGACCACGTCCTCGATTCCGGTCGCCTTCAGGCGCTCATGGGCCTCGACCGTCGCCACGTCGCCAGCGCCCCGGTCGGACACCAGGATCGCGGCCGACGAGTGCTCGGCGAACACGTCCGCCGCAGCGGCGGGCGCGCTGAGCAGCACGAAGTCATAGGTGAGCGCCAGCGCGTCCAGCACCACGCCGAGACGGGCCCTGGACGGCGCGTCGAGCGCGTCGAACGGCGTCTCCCCTTCCGGCACCACATGGACGCGCGAGCCGCGGTCGCGGTGGATCGCCTGGGCGAAGGTCGCCGAGCCCTGCAGCAGTTCCGCAAGGCCGGGACGGCGGTCGTCGCCGTCGAGCTGCGGCGCGCCGCCGCCGGCGTCCACCGCCACCACGCGCCGCCCGCTGTCGGACATGATGCGCGCGAGTTCGGCCACCACGTCGCCCACCGCAACGCCCGGCGTCGCGCCGGTGGCGAGGATGCGCAGCGCGCCTTCCGTGGTCGGCATGGAGGCGAGCTGGCGGGCGAGCGCCGCCACCAGCGTGGAGTCGGCCACGTCATAGGGCTCGATCCCCGGCTTCAGCAGCGCGGGAGCGGCGCGGGCGGCGTCGAGCGCCGGCGTGGACGGACGGCCGCTCAGACGACCGAACACCGGCGTCTCGCCGATCGCGGGCGGAGGCGAGGCCTCCTCGTCCTCCTCCGGACGGCGCAGCGCCCCGCCGCCGCCGAACACCTCCGCCGTGGCCGCGGCCACCAGCGCCAGCACGAAGGCGGCGATGGAGGCGATGGCGACGGTCGGCGTCTTCTTCGGAAAATAGGGTTCGGTCGGCGCCGCCGCGCGGGAGATGATGCGGGCGTCGGCGACCAGCGCGTCCGGGTTGTCGCGCGCCGCCGCCTCGCGGTAGCGCGCCAGCATCTGCTCCAGCAGGTCGCGCTGGGAGCGGGCCTCGCGCTCCAGCGCCCGAAGCTGCACGTCCTGCCCGTTGGCGCTGGCGGCGGTCGCCTTCTGCGCGTCCAGGCTCTTCTGCAGCGCCGCCACGCGGGCGCCGGCCGTCTTGGCCTCGTTCTCGTAGGCGCGGGCGATCTTCTCCGCCTCGACGCGAACCTGGGCGTCGAGGCCCTGGAGCTGCGCGCTCAGCTCCCGCATGCGCGGGTGCTGGCCGAGCAGCGTGCGGCCCTCGCTGGCGATCTGGGCCGCGAGCTGGGAGCGCTGCTGCACCAGCGAGCGCACCACGTCGGAATTGGCGATGTCGAGCGCGTCCGCCGGCCGCCCGGCGCGCAGCGCGTCGCGCATGGCGTCGGCCCTGGCGCGCGCTTCCGTCTGCTGGGTGCGCGCGGTCATGAGCTGGGTGCTGCTCTCGCCGAGCTGCTGCGCCACCACGGTGGAGTTGTTCGGTCCCGCCAGCAGCCCCGCCTTGGCGCGGAACGCCTCGACCTTCTCCTCCGCGTCCGAGACCCGCTGCCGCATGGCCTCTATTTCCTGCGAGAAGTAGTTCGTCGCCTGCCGGTTGAGGTCGCGCTTGGCCTCGCGCTGGATGTCGAAGAAGGCGTCCACGAAGCCGTTCGCCACCCGTGCTGCGGTGTCGGGGTCGGTGGAGGAGAACTCCACCCCGACCACGCGCGAGCCCGCCACCGGATAGACGAGCAGGTTCTTCGCCACCTTGTCGACCACCTGCTCCTTCATGGGGAGCTGGTCCTGGGCGCGGGACATGCCGAGCAGCCCGAGAATCCGACCGGCGAGAGACGGCCCCTGCCGGGCCTCGAACTCGGGATCCTGGTCGAGCTTCAGCGCGTCCGTCACCTTGCGCACCAGATCGCGCGACTGGATGAACTGGACCTGGGTCATCACCGCCTGCTCGTCCGGCAGCTGGCCTTCCCGCTCGGCGCCGGCGCTCGGGCTGATGGGCGCCTTGTTCTCGATCAGGACGAGCGACGTGCCGCGATAATAGGGCGCGGCGAACTGGACGAAGGCGATCGCCCCGAGCGCCGCCAGCAGCGTCGGCCCGATGATCCACGCCTTGCGCCGCCAGATGCCGGCGCCGAGCGCGCGCAGATCGATTTCGCCGCTCGGGGCGAGATCGGTCCCGCGATGAATGCCGCGTTCGGCCATGACCCCCGTCCTAACTTCAAGGCGCGCAACAGATTTCACAACGACATCAGCACAGGCGAGGTTGCCGTAGGGTTAACCGACCGGAAATCGGCGCTCCCTCGCGAAAACCTCCTGTTAACCATGGCGCGCTATCCCGTTGGAGAACCCCGAGACGATTGCGGATTCTCGAATGTCGCGCTTCACCTGGACCGCCATCGCACTGGCCGCCGCGCTCGCCGGATGCGCCGCGCCCCGCGCGGTGCCGCCGCCTCTGGCCGCCGCCTTCGACGAACCCTACGTGCTCGCCACCGGCGACCGGCTGCGCATCAGCGTGTTCGGCCAGCCGAACCTGTCCAACAGCTACACCGTCGAGCCGGACGGCCGCATCGCCATGCCGCTGGTCGGCCGCTACGAGGTCGTCAACAAGACGCCGGATCAGGTCCGCACCGGGCTCGAGGCCAAGCTGAAGGCCGGCTTCCTGCGCGATCCCAACGTCTCGGTGGAGATCGAGGGCTACCGCCCGTTCTACATTCTGGGCGAGGTCAACAGCGCGGGGCAATACCCTTACGTGGTGGGCATGACGGCGCAGAACGCGGTCGCGATCGCGAGCGGCTTCTCGCCCCGGGCGCAGAAGGACCGGGTGGAGCTGACGCGCCGCCACGGCGACCGGGTCTACAAGGCCGAGGTGCCGCTGACCTATCCCGTGCGCCCCGGCGACACCATCACCGTGCAGGAACGCTGGTTCTGATCGTTCGAGCGTCGTCACCCGCTGTCTCAGGCCCGAGCCTGATCCTGACCGAGTTCTTCTAAGCGACCGACAAACCGCTGGCCAAGCGCAGCCTGCGGAGACATGCTTGCGTCTCGAACCTTACGGCTTGAGAGCGCGAGACAGAGCCCATGACCACGACCGGTTCCGACCTGGGAGGCCCCCGCTCCCTCGGAGACGCCCTTGCCGAGGCCCGCTCCAACTGGGGCTGGTTCGTGGCGCTCGGCGTCGGACTGATCCTGTGCGGCCTGCTCGCCGCCTTCAACCTGCTGGCCGCGACCCTCGCCTCCATGCTGGTGGTCGCCGTGGCCATGATCGCCGGCGGCGTCCTCAACGTCGTGGCCGCTTTCCGGGCGCGAAGCTGGGGACGGTTCGCGCTGTGGCTCGCGGCGGGGCTGCTCTACCTGCTCTCGGGCGTCCTGGTGATCGCGAACCCGCTGCTCGCCTCCGCGGTGCTCACGCTGTTCGCGGCCGCCGCTCTGTTCGTCTCGGGCGCGTTGCGCATCTGGGTCGGCCTCTCCGCCCGGCCCCATGAGGGCTGGGGCTGGATCGTGTTCGCGGGCGCGCTCTCGGCTGTCGCCGGCGTCGTCATCGCCACGGGCTGGCCGGTCAACAGCCTGTGGGTGATCGGGCTGTTCCTCGCGCTCGACCTGCTGACGCACGGCTGGGCCTATGTGGCGCTCGGCCTCGCGCTTCGGTCCCGCCCGCTCTGAGGCGGCCCGTCACGCCGCCTTCCTCGCGCCCGCCTCGGCGATCTTCACCAGATCGCGCAGCAGCTTCGCCGCGCCCTTGAGGCGCTTCTCCACCGTCGGCCATTCGCGCCGGAACACCACCTTCATGTCCGGGCGCACCTTGGCGTTCGGGCCTTCCTCGCGGGCGATGTGGGCCACGAGGCCGGCGGGATTGGCGAAGGAATTGTCCCGGAACGACAGCACCACGCCCTTCGGCCCGGCGTCGATCTTGTCCACATTGGCGCGGCGGCACAGCGCCTTGATGGCCGCGATGTCGAGCAGCTGCTTCACCTCGGTCGGGGCCGGGCCGAAGCGGTCCACCAGCTCGGCGCCGAAGGCCTCCAGCCCCTCGTCGGTGTCGACCTCGGCGAGACGGCGGTAGAGCGACAGCCGCAGCGACAGGTCGCCCACATACTCCTCCGGGATCATCACCGGCGCGCCGAGCGTGATCTGCGGCGACCACTGGTCGGCCACCACCTCGGCCCCGCCCTCCTTCAGGCTCTCGACCGCGTCCTCCAGCATCTGCTGGTAGAGCTCGTAGCCCACCTCCTTGATGTGGCCGGACTGCTCCTCGCCGAGCAGGTTGCCGGCGCCGCGGATGTCGAGGTCGTGGCTCGCGAGCTGGAAGCCGGCTCCCAGCCCCTCCAGCGACTGCAGCACCTTCAGGCGCCGTTCGGCGTTCACGGTCGGAGCCTTGTTGGCCGGCACGGTGAACAGCGCGTAGGCCCGCGTCTTGGAGCGGCCGACGCGGCCGCGCAGCTGGTAGAGCGCCGCGAGGCCGAACATGTCGGCGCGGTACACCACCAGCGTGTTGGCGTTCGGGATGTCGAGGCCGGACTCCACGATCGCGGTGGAGAGCAGCACGTCGTAGCGGCCCTCGTAGAAGTCGGTCATGGCCTGTTCCAGATCGCCCGCCGCCATCTGGCCGTGGGCGGCCACGATCTTCACCTCCGGAACCTGGCTTTCCAGGAAGCGCCGGGCGTCGGCCATGTCCTCGATCCGCGGGCAGACGAAGAACGACTGGCCGCCGCGGTAGCGCTCGCGCAGCAGCGCCTCGCGCACGATCAGCGGATCGAACGGCGCCACGAAGCTGCGCACCGCGAGCCGGTCCACCGGCGGGGTCGCGATCATGGACAGCTCCCGCACGCCGGTAAGGGCGAGCTGGAGCGTGCGCGGGATCGGGGTCGCGGAGAGCGTCAGCACATGCACCTCGGCGCGCAGCTGCTTCATCTTCTCCTTGTGGCCGACGCCGAAATGCTGCTCCTCGTCCACGATCACGAGGCCCAGGTCCTTGAAGCCCACGGTCTTGCCGAGCAGCGCGTGGGTGCCGACCACGATGTCGACGCCGCCGGAGGCGAGGCCCTTCTTGGTCTCGTTCAGCTCCTTCTGGGACACGAAGCGCGAGGCCTGTGCCACGTTCAGCGGCAGGCCGCGGAAGCGCTCGGCGAAGGTCTTGAAGTGCTGGCGGGCGAGCAGCGTGGTCGGCACGATCACCGCCACCTGCTTGCCGGACATGGCCACCACGAAGGCGGCGCGCAGCGCCACCTCGGTCTTGCCGAAGCCCACGTCGCCGCAGACGAGGCGGTCCATGGGGCGGCCGGCGGCGAGATCGTCCAGCACCGCGTCGATCGCCGCCTGCTGGTCCTCGGTCTCGTCATAGGGGAAGCGGGCGCAGAACTCGTCGTAGAGCCCCTCCGGCGGGACGGCGCGCGGGGCCTCCTTGGTGAGGCGCGCGGCGGCGATCTTGATCAGCTCGCCCGCCATCTCGCGGATGCGGTTCTTCATGCGCGCCTTGCGCGCCTGCCAGCCGGAGCCGCCGAGCTTGTCGAGCTGGGCTTCCGTGTCCTCCGAGCCGTAGCGGGTCAGAAGCTCGATGTTCTCCACCGGCAGGAACAGCTTGTCGCCGCCGGCGTAATGCAGCTCCACGCAGTCGTGGGGGGCGCCCGCAGCCTCGATGGTCTTGAGGCCCACGAAGCGGCCGATGCCGTGGTCCACATGCACCACCAGATCGCCCGCCGACAGGCCCGCGGCCTCGGTCAGATAATCCTGCGGCCGCCGCTTGCGCGCCTTTGCGCGCACCAGCCGGTCGCCGAGGATGTCCTGCTCCGCCACCACCGCCACGTCGTCGGTCTCGAAGCCGTGCTCGACGCCCAGCACGCCGAGCCCCACCACGTCGCGCGGCAGCGCCATGGCCTCGCGCCAGCTCGCCACCGGCTTGGCGGCTTTCAGGCCGTGGTCGCCGAGGACCGTGCCGAGCCGGTCGCGCGCGCCCTCGCTCCAGGCCGCCACCACCACGCGCTTGCGGTCGGTCTTCAGCGCCTTGATGTGGTCGGCCACCGCCTCGAACACATTGGCGTTCTCCTGCGCCCGCTCGGCGGCGAAGCTGCGGCCGAGCCGGACGCCGGCGTCGAACACGCGCCCGCCCTGCCCCGGCGGCAACGCAAAGGGCGTGAGGTGGATCGGCGCCGCCTGCTCCAGCCGCTCCCGCCACTCCTCGGGCGCGAGATAGAGCGCGTCCGCGGGCAGCGGCTTGTAGGCGCCGCCGCTTTTGTCCTGCTTCGCCTGGGTGACGCGGGCGTCGTGGTAGTCGGCGATGAGGGCGAGCCGTTCGCCGGCCGCGTCGTCCACCAGCGGGTCGAGCACGAAACGGGCGTCGTCCAGATGATCGAACAAGGTGGCGAGGTCGCCCTGGAACAGCGGCAGCCAGTGCTCCAGCCCCGGATAGCGCCGGCCTTCGCTGATGGCGGCGTAGAGCTGGTCCTCCCGGTTCGGCGCGCCGAAGGTCGCGGCGTAGGACTGGCGGAACCGGCGGATGGTGTCGGAGGTGAGCTGCACCTCGGACATGGGCACCAGATCAATGGCCCGAAGCTGGCCGGTGGAGCGCTGGGTCTCCGGATCGAACGGCCGGATGGTCTCGAGCTGGTCGCCGAAGAAGTCGAGCCGGATCGGCTCGGCGTGGCCGGCCGGAAACAGGTCCACGATGCCGCCGCGGATGGCGTATTCGCCGTAGTCCCGCACGGTGGAGGAGCGCAGGAAGCCGTTCACCTCCAGCCATTCCGCGAGCTTCTTCAGGTCCACCACGTTGCCCGGCGCGGCGGAGAAGCTCTGCCGCGCGACGGCGGCCGGCGTCGCCACCCGCTGCAGCGCCGCGTTGACCGTGGTCAGCACCACCCGCGGCCGGTCGCCGGCGCGGGTGCGGGCGAGGCGGGCCAACGTGGTGGTGCGGGTCGCAACGATCGCGGCGTTGGGCGACACCCGGTCGTAGGGCTGGCAGTCCCAGCCGGGAAAGGTCAGCAACTCCAGGTCCGGCGCCATGAAGGCGAAGGCCCGCTCCATGGCCGCGAGCCGCTGGGCGTCGCGGGCGATGAAGGCGACGCCGGCGGAATCGTGCCGCTTGGAGACGGCGGCGCGGGCGAGATCGGCGACGAGCAGCGCGTCGAAGCCGTCCGGGGCGCGGGCGACGGTGGCGGGTACGGGCGCGAGCAGGGCTTCGGGCTTGAGCGTCATGGCGCCGGTTGAAACGCTCTCCCGCCCCCCGCGTCAAGCGCCGCGGCGGCGAAGGCCTATGAGCCGAGAAGCCGCTCCAGCGCCGCGGGCACGTAAGGCAGCGTGGGGCCCGTGATGTCCGATGCGCGCCGCGCCAGAACCACGGCGTCGAACTCCGGCTCGTCCTGCCCGCGAAGCGTCGCCTCCACATGAGCCTTGAGATCGGCCGCGGTGAGCGCGCAGTCGAACCGGCGCAGGCAGGCGACCAGATGCCCCGCGAACACCACGAAACGCTGTTCGGTCGGCGTCGCCAGCGGAGGCTCCAGCCCGGTCTCCTCCCGCAGTTCGCGCAGGATCGAGCCCTCGATGTCCACCGCCTCGCCGCGCAGGTCGTCACGGTCGGGCGTGCCGGCGGGGAAATAGACCTTGCCGGCGTTGGCCGTGTGCGGCGCCATGCGGCCGAGCAGGGCCGCGCCGTCCGACGTCACCACCGCCGCGGCCCCGAACACGTTGCGGACGCCGCGTTCGGGAAACCCTTCCGCGCGCCACCACAGGAAGGTGGAGAAGCCGGTCTCCGCATAGTCCGCCGTGAGCCGGCCGTCCTCGACCGCCACATGTTCGGCGAGCAGCACCCGGCCGTCGAAAATCTTGGGCTTGCGCGCTTTCTCCGCCGCGAAATTGGCGGCGATGGCGTCGGCTTCCGCCACGTCGACCGCGAGCGGACCGGCCGTGAGCCGCCCTCCGAAGCCCGCCACGTCGACGACCCGCGCTCCGCTCATTTGACGAACAGCGAACCTTCGGCGGCCACCACGGCGAAGCCGCCGATGGTCGCGGAGGCCAGAGCCCCGCCGCGCACCTTCAGCCCGAGTTCGATCACGCTCGGCCGGCCGATCTCGTCGCCCTGGCCGACGCGGATCGCATGCGCCCCGTCCGCGGGCGGCTCGAACGCCATGATCGCGCCGGCGAGCGCCGCGACCGCCGAGCCGGTGGCGGGGTCCTCGCCCAGCCCCGGCCGCAGCATGCGCGCCCTGAAGGCGAAGCCCGAGCCGGCCTCGCCGCGGGCGTAGAGATAGGCGGACGGACGCCCCTCCCCGCCGAAGCCTGCGTCCCAGAGGTCATGGCGCAGGACCGCCCGCGCCAGCGCGTCGCAGCTTTTCAGCGGCACGAAGGTGAAGGGGTTGCCGGCCTCGAACCGGGACGGCGCATGGCCGTCGAAGCCGATGTCGTCCGGGTCGAGCCCGAGCGCCGCCGCGATCGCCTCGGGCGCGCGCGCTTCGCCCGCCGGCTGCGGCAGGCGCGCCAGCGCGAAGGAGGCGAAGGCGCGGCGCCGGTCCAGCACCTCCACGTCGCAGGGCAGCGCTCCGACCGGCTCCTCCAGCTCGAAGGCGTGCAGGCGGCCCTTGCCCGCGGCCGCGTCCATCAGGCCGAGCAGCGCGGCGGTCCCCACCGTCGGATGGCCCGCGAAGGGCAGCTCCCGCTCCGGCGTGAAGATGCGCAGCCGAGCCTTGCGGGCCTCATCCTCGGCCGGCAGCAGGAACACCGTCTCCGACAGGTTGAACTCCCGCGCGATGGCCTGCATGCCTCCGGCGTCGAGACCCTGGGCGTCCAGCACCACGGCGAGCGGATTGCCGGCGAGCGGCCGGTCGGCGAACACGTTGAGGATCACGTAAAGGCGCGACATGGTGTTAGGGATACCATGTGGTTCTCCTGCGCCGCTACGCCGAAACGCCGGCGCGGTCTCCGCCTTGCGTCGGAGCGACGAGCCCGGCCGCGCCCATCGTCCCGATCGCCTGCCCCGGCGCCGAAAACAGCATGGAGGCGAGCCTGGCGCAGACGGCGGCCAGCGCGACGCCCGCCGCCACATCGACCAGATAGTGGTTGGCGTGGCTGATGGCGGCGGTCCCCATCAGCAGGTTGAGGATCAGGACCGGCCAGCGCAGCGCCGGGCTGCGCCACACGGCCCAGGCGCACAGCGTCGCCGCCCCGGCATGCACCGAGGGAAAGGTGAGGATGCCCGCGACCTTGTCGAAATCGAGCCGGAACGGGCCGGGCTCGCGCACCGCGTTGAACTCCGGCAGGAAGAAGAAGCCGTAATGCGCGTCGATCGAAGCGAGATCGCTTTGCGCCACCCCATAGACCACATAGGTGCCGAGCGCCGGGAAGAACGCGCCGATGACGGCGGCGGAGAAGCACAGCAGCGCGTAGGCCGCGATGATGGCGCAGGCGTGCGCCGTCTCCCCCCGAAGCGCGAAGATCATCGGCAGCAGCAGCAGTTGCGGCGTGAACGAGCGGTAGGCCAGATCAAGCGCAGCCGCGAGAGCGGGGCGGGCGTCGACGAAGGCGATGAAGCCGCGCCAGTCGAAGCCCAGCGCCGCATCCATGGCGATGAGGCGATCGTCCGCCAGCGGAAACCCGGCGCCCATGGCCTGATAGCTCCACACCGCCACCGGAGGCGCCAGCAGCAGGCAGGCGACCGGCGCCGCCAGCCCAAGCGCAAGCCGGGGGAAGCCCGCAGCGCCGAGACCTGCAGCGAGGACGGCGAGAATGAACAGCAGGCCGTAGATCTGCTTCACGTCTTCAAGGTCGAGCGTGATCTTGCCGAAAGCGAGGGTCGCGAGCATCGCCCCCTGCGCCGCCAGCAGCAGGGCGGCGAGCCGGAGAACCGGACCACGCGCGCGGGCGCCTCCAGACCCGGCGAACCGGCTGAAGGGCCAGCCGTCAGAGAACGTGTCCGGGATCAGATGCGCGCGCGCCATGACCGGGGCTTAACACCCGCATCGTAAACAAGCTGGGCTACGAGGCGTCGACTGGCGACGTTCCGGTCCATCGCCAACCCGGCCTTAACCCCTGCGCGCCTAACTGGCGGACACCACGAGGCGCGTCATGACACCTGCCATCTCCGCCTACCCCTGGGCCTGGGCCTGGACCGTCGCCTCCGCCGTGATGGCGGCCGTTCTCCTGCTGGCGGCCGGCGGATCGGTCACGCCGCTCACCTTCGCCATGTCGGTCGCCGGCTTCGCCTGCCTCGCCGGCCTGCACCGGCTCTACGCCACGCGGCGACCCGACCGCGTGCTCGCGGCGGTCACCGGCGGCGTCGCGGTGGCGATGGGGAGCGCGATGATGGCGGGCGTCATCAGCCTGATGGCCGCGCGCCTCGGCGCTCCGCTTGCGGACCCATGGCTCGCCGGTGCCGACGCGGCGCTCGGGATCGACACGCCGCGCCTCGTGGCGGCCGCCGCCGCCCGGCCCTGGCTGTCCTATGGTCTCGGCGCCGCCTATCTGAGCTCCTTCCCGCTGATCTTCGCCGCCATCGTCTATTTCGCGGTGACCCGGCGGGAGGAGCGGCTGTGGGAGTTGTGCGCCGGCTTCGCCGGCGTGATGACGGTCTGTACGCTGATCTCCGCCGCGACGCCCGCCGTCGGCGCTTTCGCGCATTACGCCCTTTCCGACGACATCCTGCGCGCGCTGCCGCCGGGAGCGGGCCTCTATCACCTGCCGGTGTTCGAAGCCTACCGCTCCGGCGCCTGGGCGACGGTCGACTTCACGCGGCTGCAGGGGGTGGTGACGTTCCCGTCGATCCATTGCGGCCTCGCCCTGATGACGGCCTACGCATTCCGACGCGACCGTTTTCTGGCCTGGCCCATGGCGATCTGGAACGGTGTGGTCATCCTGTCCACAATCCCGATCGGCGGGCATTACGTGATCGATCTGATCGCAGGCGCCGCCGTCTGGGCCATGGTCGCGACGCTCGCCCGAACGCCCCTCGGCGCGCCCTCCGGGCTTCCGCAGGCCGTCATGCCCGAGCGCGCCTCGGCCATCCACGGCTTGAACGTTCAGGCGTCCGCTCAGCAGAAGGTCTCGGACGCCCGCCTGCGGCGGGCATGACGCACGTTGGAATCGAACGCCTCAGCCGTTTCCGAACCGGCTTTCATATCGCCTCAGCCTCGAACCTCCGGCTCGGGCGGACGAACTCGTCCTGCGCCGCCACCGTCAGGATCTCGCGGGAGCCGGCCTCCGCGGTGGCCCTGAGCAGGCCGTAGACCGAGGAGCCCGCCCGCGACAGCGCTTCGGCGGCCGATCCCGTCTCCAGCAGATGCACGAAGAACAGCGCCGCGATGGCGTCGCCCGCGCCGTTGACGGAGACCGGCAGCAGCGGCGTGCGGAGGCGGAACGCGCCCTGCCCGTCCACCGCCAGCAGGTCGATGGCGTCGTCGGGCGTCTCGGGCGTCTGCAGGCTCGTCACCAGCACCGTCTCCGGCCCCCGCGCCCGCAGCGTCCGCGCCGCGGCGACGGCCGCCCCGAGCGAGCCCACCCCGACGCCCGCGAGATGCTCCAGCTCGAACTGGTTCGGCGTCACCACGTCGGCGGCGGGCACGGCCCGGTCGCGCATGAACTCCGGGATGCCGGGACGCACGAACACGCCCCGTCCCACGTCGCCGATCACGGGATCGCAACAGTAGAGCGCCTTCGGGTTCGCCGCCTTCACGAGACGCGCGGCGTCGAGGATCGCCTCGCCGATGGAGACGTCGCCCATGTAGCCGGACAGCACGCCGTCGCAGGTGGGCAGCACCCCGCGCTCGGCGATGCCCGTCACCACCTCGCGCACCATGTCGGCGGAGAACACCGGCCCGCGCCAGGCGCCGTAGCCGGTGTGGTTGGAGAACTGCACCGTGTGCACCGGCCAGACCTCGTGGCCGAGGCGCTGCAGCGGGAAGGTCGCGGAGGCGTTGCCCACATGGCCATAGGCGACATGGGACTGGATCGACAGGATGTTCATGGGGCCGACTCGCGTCACGCGACGCGCGATCAGGCGCCGCCCCGCGGTTTTACGTCCGCGCGGACGGCGCCGTCGAGTTCCGTTCCGTGATGGATCGCGGTTCGGCCGCTGATGGATCAGCCGAGATAATTGCGGATCAGCGCCGCGCCGGGCGCGAGCAGGACATAGGCCCAGACAATGGCGGAGGCGGCGTTGGCGAGCTGGAACCACAGCTGCGGCATCAGGAACATGCCCGCCACGAACGGCACGAAGGAGCGGATCGGGCTGACGAAGCGCCCGAGGAACACGCCGGCCGCGCCCCATTTCTGCACGAACCCCTGGGTGCGCAGGATGAGCTGCGGCTTGGACTTCACCGCCTCCCAGCCGAGCACCCGATCCTTCAGGCGGAAGCCCAGAACGTAGGACACCCAGTCGCCGATGAATCCGCCGAGCGCCACGCCGGCGAAGATCGGCCAGAAGGCGAGCCCGCTCGCCCCGATCAGCGCGCCCACCCCCACGAACAGCGGCGTGGAGGGAATGGCGAGCGACAGCCCGACGATCGACTCCAGAAACGCAAGCACGAACACGATGAACGGCGCCCAGGCCTCGTGCTCCTTGATGAATTCGAGCACGGCGTGGACGATGTCGTGGAAGCTCATGGGGTCTGCTCGGTCTCGGCGCGATCCGGGCGCGCCGCTCGCGGCCGCGCGGCGCGCCGATCACCGGCGCGCGCGAGCGACCTTAAGCGCCGCCGGTTAAGGCAGGGCTTACTGCGCGACGGAGGCGGGGGGCACGAAACCGCCCCTGTGGGTCACAGCAGAAAATCCTTCGAAATCAGCCCGTCCGTGTTGGCGACGAGGATCGAGAAGTCCGCGCTCCGGTCGCCGTTCACATCGCCGTAGAGGTAGAGGTGGCCATTTGGGCCGACGTCATAGCGCAACTGGCCGGCGACGCCCGCGGTGAAGGCCGCGGTTTTGATCAGGGTGAACGCCTGATCGCCGGTCGCCAAAGTCGAAGCGTCAATGCCGCGAAGATCGATCTTGTCGATGCCGCTCGGACTGAAGTCGAGGATCACATCACGCCCCGCGCCGTACAGTTGGCTATCGGTAATGGAATTAAATATAAATATGTCTCCGCTGGCCCCTCCGGTCAGACGATCAGCCCCCAAGCCTCCCGTCAACCAGTCGTTACTGGCGCCGCCGTCGAGGGTATCTGCACCGCTATCACCGTAAAGGTAGTCCTTCCCATCTCCACCCAAGATCGTGTCATCTCCCCCGTAGCCGTAGAGACGGTCCCGACCTTCCCCCCCGTCGATCACATTCGCGCCCGATGAACCATAGATGTAATCATCTCCACCAGCGCCGACGACATTTTCAATGCTGTCGAAAGCTATATTGTAAGAATATCCAAAACCGTCATCCCGCCACTCTGCAAAACCAGCTCCCAAGTCGACGCTCCCCATAGACTCGCGCGACATGGTCAACAGAACCAGCGTATCTAAACCTTCACCGCCCGAAACAGAGGTGTCACCGAAGCCAACTTTTATGGTGTCATTGCCACCCATGCCATAAAGAACATCGCCTTCTCCGCCCCCCTCGATGACATTGTCGCCTTCATTTCCCCAGACATGAACAGGATTTCCCGCCCTCACCACTACATTTTCAATATTCGAATCAATTCTGTACTCATAAAAATCCACACTCGGAGAATATCTGTACTCCAGACGAACCGTATCGACGCCCTGTCCAGCAAGCTCCTTCACGGTGTCGGAGGCGTCGATCACATAGGTGTCGTTCCCACGTCCGCCCTCGAGCGTGTCCGCGCCCGCGCCGCCTTCAAGGTAGTCGTTCCCGCGTCCGCCCAGCAGACGGTCGTTCCCGCCGCCGCCCAGCAGGCGGTTGGCGCCGTCGTCGCCGCCGATCCAGTCGCCGAAGTCCGTGCCCGTGACGTTCTCCACGCCGCTGACCGTCAGCGTCACGCCCTCTCGCAGGGTCTGAGCGCCGGTGTTGGACAGCTGGATGCGGACCGCCGCCCCGCCCAGACCGCCTTCCGCGGCCGGCGCGAACTCGATCCGGTCCACGCCCGCGCCGCCGATCAGCGTGTCGCCGCCGAAGCCCGCCCGCAGAACGTCGTCGCCGGCGCCGCCGTTGAACGTGTCCGCGCCCGCGCCGAAGGCGGCGATCAGGTCGTTCCCGTCGCCGCCGTTGAGCGTGTTGTTCCCGACCAGCGCGCCCGTGATCAGATCGTCGCCAGCGCCGGCGTCGACGCTCCAGGCGCCGGTGGCGCCGCTGAGATAGACCCGATCCGCGCCGGAGCTGCCCTGAAACGTGGACGCGCCGAGCAGGCCGTTCAGTTCGTCATGGCTCGTGAGCGCCAAGAAGTCGTCGCTGTCGATCGACACCTGATCGATGGTGGCGACCAGCGCGCCCGTGTTGTTCCGCACCTCGATCGACGTGGCGACGCCGCCGGCGAAGGCGCCGTTCACCACGCTGAAGTCGCCCTTGAACACCAGCCGTCCGTCGCCAGCGCGGAATTCGTAGGATGTGGTGGAGAACAGCTCCAGCCGCTGCGGCTGAAGCGCGGCGTAGATCTGGTTGTCGATCGCAGAGCCGACCGAATTGATGACGACACGGGCCATGGCGGCGGTCCTTCAGGGTGTGAGGCGCAATCTGTCGCACCCGATGATAGTGCCGGCGGCCTCCGACGCAATCATGACGGCGCCCGGGATCGACGCTTCCGCCGAAAGTCTCACGCCGCGCGCCTCCCCGGTTTTCCACGGGATCGGCTTGACAAGCGCGCCTCTCCGCGCTTAGCGTCCGCGCCACTTTGGCGATGGAGAGCGCCCGTGTCGCGCATGTTCATTCTCGTAAGTCTGGCGTCATCGAGGTCGCGGGCCGTCTGAAGCCCGCGCGCCAGCGGTGACGCCTAAGCACAAGGGCTCCCCAGCGGGCCCTTTTTTGTTGCCCGGCGTCCGGATGAGCGGTCGGCGGGATGAGGTCTCAACAAGGCCGGGCCGGTCCGAAACGGACGTCGGGACCCGGACGCGGCGATGAAGGAAACCGCCATGACCGAGACGATGACCGGCGCGGAGATGGTCGTCCGCGCGCTGCAGGACCAGGGCGTCGAGCACATCTTCGGCTATCCCGGCGGCGCGGTGCTTCCGATCTACGACGTGCTGTTCCAGCAGGAGAAGGTCGAGCACGTGCTCGTCCGTCACGAGCAGGGCGCGGCCCATGCGGCGGAGGGCTACGCCCGCTCCACCGGCCGCCCCGGCGTGCTGCTGGTCACCTCCGGCCCCGGCGCCACCAACGCCGTCACCGGCCTCACCGACGCGCTGATGGACTCGATACCGCTGGTCTGCATCACCGGCCAGGTGCCGACGCATCTGATCGGCTCGGACGCGTTCCAGGAGTGCGACACGGTCGGCATCACCCGCCCCTGCACCAAGCACAACTATCTGGTGAAGAGCGTCGACGATCTGGCGCGGGCGCTGCACGAGGCGTTCTACGTGGCCACCAGCGGCCGCCCCGGCCCGGTGGTCATCGACATCCCGAAGGACGTGCAGTTCGCGACCGGCGGCTATGTCGGCCCGCACAACGTGTCGCACAAGACCTACCGGCCGAAGATCGAGGGCGAGGCCGAGCGCATCCGCCAGGCGGTGGAGCTGCTGCGCGGCGCCAAGAAGCCGATCTTCTACACCGGCGGCGGCGTCATCAACTCCGGTCCGGAGGCTTCGCGCCTGCTGCGGGAGTTCGCGGACCTGATCGACGCGCCCGTCACCTCCACGCTGATGGGCCTCGGCGCCTATCCGGCCTCGAGCGGCCAGTGGCTCGGCATGCTCGGCATGCACGGCACCTACGAGGCCAACAACGCCATGCATGACTGCGACGTCATGCTGTGCGTCGGCGCGCGCTTCGACGACCGCATCACGGGGCGCCTCGACGCCTTCGCGCCGAACTCGAAGAAGATCCACATCGACATCGACCCGGCGCAGATCAACAAGAACGTCAAGGTCCAGGTGCCGATCATCGGCGACGTGGCCCATGTGCTGAAAGACATGCTGGAGGTCTGGCGCGCCAGCGGCGCGGCGCTGGACCAGGCCGCGCTCGCCGACTGGTGGGGCGAGATCGACGGCTGGCGCGCGCGCAAGAGCCTCGGCTACCGCAAGTCCGAGACCATCATCAAGCCGCAGCACGCCATCGAGCGGCTCTACGAGCTGACCAAGGACCGCAAGACCTACATCACCACGGAAGTGGGCCAGCACCAGATGTGGGCGGCGCAGTACTACCACTTCGAGGAGCCGAACCGCTGGATGACCTCCGGCGGCCTCGGCACCATGGGCTACGGCCTGCCGGCGGCGGTGGGCGTCCAGAAGGCGCACCCGGACGCGCTGGTCATCGACATCGCGGGCGAGGCCTCGATCCAGATGATGCTGCAGGAGCTGTCCACCGCCCTGCAGTACAAGCTGCCGGTGAAGGTGTTCATCCTGAACAACGAGTACATGGGCATGGTGCGCCAGTGGCAGCAGCTGCTGCACGGCGGGCGCTACTCGAACTCCTACTCCGAGGCGCTGCCGGACTTCGTGAAGCTGGCGGAGGCCTATGGCGGCACGGGCATCCGGGTGCAGGACCCCGCCGACCTCGACGCCGCCATCCAGGCGATGATCGACGCGCCGGGCTTCGCCGTGGTCGACTGCCTGGTCGACAAGATGGAGAACTGCTTCCCGATGATCCCCTCGGGCCGCGCCCACAACGAGATGCTGCTCAACGACGACGCGGACGAGAGCATCAACCAGGCCATCACCGGCGCCGGCAAGGCGCTGGTGTGATCGTCGCCCCATGACGGTCCTCCCGGACGGCCGGAACGGCCGATCCGGGACCGTCATGGAACGCGAGGCTTCAAACCGCACCGTCGTGCCCGCGCGCCGCGCGAGCATCCCGCCCCCTCTCCGCCATTCGACGCCCACGTCGTGGACACCGGCTTCGCCGGGCATGACGGCCGCGGCGACGTCGCCTCAACGGATAAGATGATGCGCCAACCCACCGGCTCCGCCTATTTCATGGACGAGCACCACGAGGCCCGCGCCGCCCACACGCTCGCGATCCTCGTGGACAACGAACCCGGCGTGCTCGCGCGCGTCATCGGCCTGTTCTCCGGCCGCGGCTACAACATCGACAGCCTGACGGTCTCCGAGATTAGCCACGAGAGCCACCTCTCGCGGATCACCATCGTCACCACCGGCCCGGCCGACGTGGTGGTGCAGATCAAGAACCAGCTCGACCGGCTGGTGCCTGTGCATTCGGTGGTGGACCTCACGCTGACCGGCAAGGCGCTGGAGCGCGAGCTCATCCTGGTGAAGGTGCGCGGCAAGGGCGAGCTTCGGGTCGAGGCGCTGCGCATCGCGGAGGCGTTCCGCGCCCGCGTGATCGACGCCACCACCGAGAGCTTCGTGTTCGAGCTCACCGGCAAGCCCGACAAGCTCGACCAGTTCACCTCGCTGATGGTGCCGCTCGGGCTGGTGGAGGTGTCGCGCACCGGCGTCGCCGCCATCGCCCGCGGCCCCGAGGGCATGACGGCCTGAGGGCTTGGCTGGTTTCGACATAGATCCTGCGTCATGCCCGAGCTCGTCTCGGGCATCCACGACTTTTCACCACGCGCGGCGCTTGCAGGACAAAGTCGTGGATGCCCGCGCGAAGGCGCGGGCATGACGCCGCGCCGAGCGGTTCCCCTTCCCCCAAAACAGCCCTTGCCAGCCGCTCCGGGATCGTCCATACGACCGAACCGTAACGTACGGTACGGCAACGTGGACGGCATCGGGACGTGAGCGGCATCGGTCTGGACAGCGCGGGCGAGGAGATGACGGGGCGGCGCGGCGCCGTGCTCGACGCCGTGCTCGCGCTGCTGGTCGAAAGGGGCGCCGCGGCGCTGACCATGGCCGCCGTGGCGCGGCGGGCGAGCTGCTCCAAGGAGACGCTCTACAAATGGTTCGGCGACCGGGACGGGCTCCTGAGCGCCACCGTGCGCTGGCAGGCGTCGCGGGTGCGCGCCGGCGCCTATGACCGCCAGCGGCTCGACGCCGGCTCCTTGCGCGAAAGCCTTGAAGGCTTCGCCGCCGACTGGCTGAACGTGATCGCCTCGGAGACGTCGGTGGCGCTGAACCGGGTCGCCATCGGCCAGGCCGGGACGCTCGGGGGCGCGGTGCTCGCCAACGGCCGCTTCGCCATCGGCGAGCGGCTGAAGCCGCTGCTGCTGGACGCCCGCTCCGCGGGGCTGATCGCCTTCGACGACGCCGAGGACGCCTTCCGCGCCTTCTTCGGCCTCGTGGTGCGGGACGTCCAGATCCGCCGGCTGCTCGGCGACGACTTCACCCTCGACGCGGGCGCCGACGCGCGCCGCGCCGTCGACCAGTTCCTTGCCCTCTACGGGGCGACGAAAACGCCGGCCAGGACCGGCTGAACCTTCAACGGACAGGCCTCGGGAAGGACCTCACAATGCGCGTCTATTACGATCGCGACGCCGATCTGAACCTCATCAAGGGCAAGCAGGTCGCCATCATCGGCTACGGCAGCCAGGGCCACGCCCATGCGCTGAACCTGCGCGACTCGGGCGTGCCGAACATCATCATCGGCCTGCGCCCCGGCTCCGCCACCGCCAAGAAGGCCGAGGCCGAGGGCTTCAAGGTCATGAGCCCGGCCGAGGCCGCCAAGGCCGCCGACGTGGTGATGATGCTCACCCCCGACGAGCTGCAGGCCGACATCTACAAGGAGAGCCTGGAGCCCAACCTCAAGGACGGCGCGGCGCTGCTGTTCGCCCACGGCCTCTCGGTCCACTTCAACCTGATCGAGCCCCGCAAGGACCTCGACGTGCTGCTGGTCGCCCCGAAGGGCCCCGGCCACACCGTGCGCGGCGAGTACCTGAAGGGCGGCGGCGTGCCGTCGCTGATCGCGATCTATCAGGACGCCTCGGGCAACGCCCATGACATCGGCCTGTCCTACGCCTCGGCCAACGGCGGCGGCCGCGCCGGCGTCATCGAGACCACCTTCAAGGAAGAGTGCGAGACCGACCTGTTCGGCGAGCAGGCCGTGCTGTGCGGCGGCCTGGTGGAGCTGATCCGCGCCGGCTTCGAGACGCTGGTGGAAGCCGGCTACGCCCCCGAGATGGCCTATTTCGAGTGCCTGCACGAGGTGAAGCTGATCGTCGACCTCATCTATGAGGGCGGCATCGCCAACATGAACTACTCGATCTCCAACACCGCGGAATACGGCGAATACGTCACCGGCCCGCGCATCATCACGCCCGAGACCAAGGCCGAGATGAAGCGCGTGCTGAACGACATCCAGTCGGGCGTGTTCACCCGCAACTGGATGCTGGAGAACAAGGTCAACCAGACCTCGTTCAAGGCCACCCGCGCCCGCAACGACGCCCACCAGATCGAGGAAGTCGGCGCCAAGCTCCGCGACATGATGCCGTGGATCAAGGCCAAGGCCATGGTCGACAAGTCCAAGAACTGATCGACGCGCCGGCGCTCGCGCCACATCGCCGTCATGCCCGGCGAAGCCGGGTATCCACGATTTTACGGACAGCGAAAGCTCGGACGTTCAAGTCGTGGATGCCCGAGGCAAGCTCGGGCATGACGACGCGCGGGATCGTCAGAGCGCGGAACGTCTCGCGTTTCCCACGGCGGCGGAGCCCTCTCCGCCGCCGCGTTCGTTTCGGGGCGTAAGGCTTGGCCCGCGGACGCCGGGCGGCTAGGTTGCGCCCTCCCCTCACGCCGACACGGGACGCGCGCGGTGCGGATCGCCACCTGGAACGTGAACTCCATCAAGACCCGGCTCGACCTGCTGACGCGCTGGCTGAAGGAGGCGGAGCCCGACGTGGTCTGCCTGCAGGAGATCAAGTGCGTCGACGACGCCTTCCCCAGGACCGCCATCGAGGACCTCGGCTACAACGTCGTGGTCCACGGGCAGAAGACCTACAACGGCGTCGCGCTGCTCTCCCGCTTAGCCCTCGAGGACGTGACCATCGGCCTGCCCGGCGACGACGCGGACGATCAGGCCCGCTTCGTGGAGGCGGTGGTCTCCATCCCCGGCCGCGCGGTGCGGGTGGCGGGCATCTACCTGCCCAACGGCAACCCCGCGCCCGGCCCCAAATACGATTACAAGCTCGCCTGGATGGAGCGTCTGCGGGCCCACGCCGCCGAACGGCTGCGGCTGGAGGAGCCTTACGTCATCGCCGGCGACTACAACGTGATCCCGGCGGCGCAGGACGCCAGGCGTCCCGAGGCCTGGGTGGAGGACGCGCTGTTCCGCCCCGACACCCGCGCGGCGTGGCGGCGCCTGATGGCGCTCGGCTTCACGGAGGCCGTGCGGGCCTGCGACGACGCGGACGGCGTCTACACCTTCTGGGACTATCAGGCCGGCGCCTGGCAGAAGAACGACGGCATCCGCATCGACCACCTGCTGCTGTCGCCGCAGGCCGCCGACGCGCTGCTCACGACCCGCATCGACAAGCACGTCCGCGCCTGGGAGCGGCCGTCCGACCATGTGCCCGCAATCGCGGACTTCGCCTTCGGCTGAACGCCGCGACCGTCGGCGCTTCATCCCTTCGTCGGGTTTTTCGGACCTCACGATTTTGCGAGGCTCAGCCCCGCACTGTCACGAGCGGGCGCACGAACGCCCGCCGCTTCCGAGGAAACGCCCCATGTCCACCGGCCGCATCCTGCTCGCCGCCGCCTTTTCGCTCGCCGCCGGCTCCGCCGCGCTCGCGACCGAGGTGACCCAGACCGCCGACATCAAGGCCTCGCCCGAGAAGGTCTGGGCCGCCTCCGCCAAGGACTTCTGCGGCATCGGCCAGTTCCACCCGGCGATCGAAAAATGCACGCTGTCGGACGGCGGCAAGAAACGGACGCTGTCGCTCAAGGGCGGCGGCGAGATCGTGGAGACGCAGACGGCCGAGAAGGCCGGCCACAGCTACGCCTACGTCATCGACGAGAGCCCGCTCCCGGTGGCGAACTACAAGGCCAGCTTCACCCTCAAGGGCCACGGCGACGCCACCACGGTGACCTGGACCGCCTCCTTCGAGCCCAAGGGCGCGGACGAAGCCGCCGCGAAGAAGGTGATCGAGGGCATCTTCAGCTCCGGCCTCGCCGCGCTGCAGGCCAAGTTCTGATCGCGGTACAAGGCGGGGGCCGCCTCCAGGCGGCCCTCGCCTCTTCCTGTTTCCACCCGCCGGACCGGAGGTCCGGACGGCGCTCTCAGGCTGCGGCCGGCAGGCCTTCCGCCGGGCCGAAATACTCGTAATGGACGTTCGCCGCCGGCACGCCGGCCGCCTCCAGCCCGTGGACGAAGGTGGCGAGGAAGCCCCTGGGGCCGCAGACATAGATGTCGGCTTCCCGCGCAGGCGTGTTGGCGAGCAGCCAGTCCACCGTGACCCGCCCGGAGACGTCGTAGCGGCCGTCGCCGTCCTCGGCGCGCGGCGTCTCGTAGAAGGTGCAGGCGGAGAAGTTCGGCCGGTCCGCGACCAGCGCGCGCACCTCGTCGCCAAGGGCGTGGACGCCGCCGTCGCGCGCGGCGTGCACGTAATGCACCGGAACCTGAGCGCGCGCCTCCGCCAGCGCCGCGAGGATCGACGCCATGGGCGTCAGCCCGACGCCGCCGGACAGCAGCACCACCGGCCGCTCCGGGACGCCCTCGAGGAAGAACTCGCCGGCGGGCGCGCCCACCTTCAGCACGGTCCCCACCTGCGCCTCGTCGTGCAGCCAGCCGGAGACGACGCCGTGGGGCTCGCGTTTCACGCTGATGCGGTAGTCCCGACCGTTGGGCGCGGACGAGACGCTGTAGTTCCGCTTCAGCGCCGGCCGGCCCGGCTGCTCGATCCAGAAGGTGAGGTACTGCCCCGGCTTGTGGCGCAGCACGGGGCCGCCGTCGACCGGGGCCAGCGTGAAGGAGGCGATGGCGTCGCTCTCCTTCGTCCTGGCGACGATGCGGAACTCGCGCCAGCCGTTCCAGCCGCCCTCGGCGTCGGCGATGTGGCGGTAGATCGCGGCCTCGCGCTCGATCAGGATGTCGGCGAGGAACCAGTAGGCCTCGCCCCATGCGGCCAGCACCGGCTCGGTCGCGGCCTCCCCCAGCACCTCCTTGATGGCGCCGAGCAGCGCTTCGGCCACGTAAGGGTAATGTTCGGGCAGGATCTGCAGGCCCACATGCTTCTGGGCGATGCGCTCCACCGCAGCCGACAGCACGCCCAGATTGTCGATGTTCCTGGCGTAAGCGAGGATCGCGCCGGTCAGCGCCTTGGGCTGGGACGCGCCATCGCCGTGGTGGGACTGGTTGAACAGATCCCGGATCGCCGGGTTCTGGAACATGCGTCCGTACATGGTGCGGACGATCTGGAAGCCGTGAGCCTCCAGCGCGGGAACGGTGGCCTTGACGATCCCGATCGTGCTCGGGCTCAGGGGCTTGGGCATCGGACGCCTCCTTAAGGCGATGAAGACGGGCGGAACCGGCGGCGTCAGGCCGCGGAACGGTCGGGCCCGTCGGGACGGAAGAACAGGCCGGCCTGAAGGCTGGCGGCGATGCGCGCGGCCTTCGCCTGCAGCGCGGCCGCGACCGCCGGCGGGAAACGGCGCTCCGTGGCCGCGCCCCACAACGCCAGCCAGCGCGCGAACAGCTCCGGGCGGAGGCGGTCGCGGATCGCCGCATGGGCGCCGAACGGATCGCCCTTGTAGCGGCCGCTTCCTGTCATCACCGATGACCAGAAGCCCGTCAGGCGCTCGAGGTGCTCGGGCCAGTCGGCGACGACGCCCTCGAACAGCGGCCCGAGCTCGGCGTCGGCCCGGACGGCGGCGTAGAAGTCGCGCACCAGCGCATGGAGATCGTCGTCGGACAGCGGGATCATCGCTCGAAAACATTCATTTCATATGCATCTTTTATTGGCGTACCGGACCCGCTAAAAAGATGCAAGCAGGATGTATCTTTTTCCTCGGATCGAGCCCGCGATGCGCCTCACCCGCTACACGGATTATTCGATCCGGACCCTGATCTATCTGGCCGCCCGGCCGGATCGCCTGTCGTCCATATCTGAGATCGCAACGGCTTACGGGATCTCCCAGAACCATCTCATGAAGGTGGTGCACGAGCTTGGGAAAGCCGGCTACGTGGAGACGCTGCGCGGGCGCACCGGCGGCGTGCGGCTGGCGCGCCCCCCGGAGACCATCACCATCGGCGAGGTGGTGCGGCGCATGGAGGACGGGTTCGACCTGGTGGACTGTCCGAGTTGCCCCATCAACGGCGCCTGCGGCGTGCAGGGCGTGCTGGCGGAGGCGACGCGCGCCTTTCTGGCGGTGCTGGACCGGCGCACCCTCGCAAGCGTGACCGGCGGGCCGAACGGCCTGCGCGCGGTTCTCGCCGCGCTGAAGACGCCCCGGACGCTTGCGGCCGCCTCCGGCTGCGAGCGCGAGGCCGTGCCGGACGACGTGGCGGGCTGACGGCTCGCGACGCCCGTTCCCGAGGCGCGCGGTCCGGCCGCGCCTCCCATGAGAAGACGCCCATGTCCGTCCTGCGACGCCTCATTCCCGATCTGCCCCGCTACAGCCGCAAGGAGCACGCCGCGTCCGCGGTCGGCGCCTTCGTCGGGATTCTGGCGACGGGGGTGATCTCGCATATGGCCGTGGGTGCCGGCGGCTGGAGCCTGCCGGCGCTGATCGCGCCCATGGGCGCGTCTTCGGTGCTGCTGTTCGCGGTGCCCGCGAGCCCGCTGGCGCAGCCCTGGTCGATCATGGGCGGCAACGTGGTTTCGGCGCTGATCGGGGTGGCCGCGGCGCAGCTCATCCCCTCCCCGTTCCTCGCGGCCGCCGTCGCCGCCGGCCTCGCTATCGCGGCCATGATCGCGCTGCGCTGCCTGCATCCGCCGAGCGGCGCCGTGGCGCTGACCGCGGTGCTCGGCGGCGCGCCGGTGCATGATCTCGGCTTCGGCTTCGCGCTCTGGCCGGTGGCCGGCAACTCCGCGCTGCTGCTGGCCTCGGCGCTGGCCTTCAACGCGCTGGCCGGCCGGACCTATCCCCACCGTCCCGCGAAGCCGGCGACGAGCCGGCCGGGCGCGGCGCCGTCCGCGCGGGTGGGCGTCACCGACGAGGACCTCGACGCGGCGCTGGCCGAGACGGGCCAGGTGCTCGACGTGGGCCGCCGCGATCTCGCCGAGCTGATGCGCCGGGCGCAGCTGCATGCGCTCGGCCGCCGCGCGCCCGCCGCCTCCTGCGGCGACGTCATGTCCCGCGACGTGATCGCGGTGGCGCCGGGCGATTCCTTACGTGCGACCGCCGAGCTGATGCGGGAGCGGCGGCTGAAGGCCCTGCCCGTGACGGACGAATCCGCGCGGGTGGTGGGCATCGTCACCCAGAGCGACATGCTGGAGAAGGCGGTGTGGGACGCGCGCGGCCCCCGCCTCGGCTTCGGCCGCCGGATGGAGATCACGGCCAAGCGGCTCAAGGCGCCCTCATCGCGGGTAGAGGACATCATGACGTCGCCGGTGCGCACCCTGCGGCCCGAATCGCCGCTTTCGGACGCCGCGCCGCTGCTCACCGACGACGGCCTGCACCACCTGCCCGTGGTGGACGGCGACGGCCGCCTTGCGGGCATCCTCGCACAGACCGACCTGATCCTCGCCCTGCTCGCGGCCCGGAGCGGACCCGCCCCCCGACCTCTGGAGGCTTGAACCCGGCGCCGCGACGCGGGAATGCTCCCGCGTCATGACCGCTTCGCCCCCCGCCGCGCCCGGACGCCCAGCCTCTTCGCCACTCCCCGCGCTGGCCGCGGCGCTGGGGGCGCGCGACCTCCATTCCCCGGTCTCGTTCGGCCCGCTGGACGAGGCGTGGCGCCCGGTCTCCGCCCTCTGGGGCGAGGACCGCGCCGGCATGGCCCGCTTGCTGGAGAGCCAGCGCGCCTATTCGCCGGAGCTCGACGCCAAGGGGCAGTCCGCCTACCTGATCTCCGCCTACGCCCATGCTCTGGCGACTCCGGCGGCGGAGGCGATCGCAGGGTTCGGCCTGATGCCGGACATCGAGACCGAGCGGCTGGGCTATCGGCTGGAGGCCTATGCGAGCCGCTATCTCGACCGCGACATCCGGCTCGAACGGCTGCACCTGCGCGTCAGCGGCGCGCATTTCGCGACCGACGATCCGCGCTGGGACGGCCATCCCCATGCGCTGCTTCTGCCCGACCGGGAGGCGCTGGCGGACCACGCCCGCGCCGCGCTCGAACGGCACATGGCCCCGCTGATCCTGCGCCTCAACGCTTACAGCCGGCTGCCGGTCGCCGCGCTGTGGCGGCTCGTGGGCGATGCGCTGGCCTATGCGCTGCTGGAGGCCGGCCGCCGCCTTGGACGGGAGGATCAGGCCGTGGCCGACGCTTTGGCCGTCCTCAAACAACCGGGATCGCCGCTCGCCAACAAGGAGATGCGCTTCGTGGAGATCGCGCTCGTCGACGGCGGGACGCCCGGACGCGAACTGGCGCGCCAGCGCTTCCGCGCCCGCGGCGGCTGCTGCCGCTACTACACCGTCGGCGGCGGCGAGCTGTGCGGAACCTGCGTCCTGCGCAAGCCGAAGGACCTGCATGACAAGCTTGGGGAGTTGATGCGCGGGGAGCTCGGCGAAGCCTGAGGCTCGGCGCGGCTTCGGGTGCTGGCGGGCTGACGCCTCAGCCGCGGACCAGCCAGATCACGCCAAGCCCAAGCACGGCGGCCCCGAGGCCCACGCCGCGCAGGAGGACGTCCGGCGTGGCGAGGATGTTGGCGCAGGAGCGCTTCGCCGCGCCGGGGACGGCGGCGAACAGCACGCCCTCGATCACGAGCACGAGACCGAGGGCGACGAAGAAATCCGTCATTGACGGGGAGTGGCCGCGCCTGCGGCGGGAACCGCGCCTTCCGGCTGCTCGAAGAAGCGGAAGAACGGGCTCGACGGCGACAGCACCAGCCGGCCGCCGGTCTTCAGGCTCTTCTCATACGCCTCCATGGAGCGCGAGAAGGCGAAGAATTCCGGATTGGCGGCGTAGGCCTCGGCGAGGATGCGCGTCTTGTCGGCGTCGCCCTGACCGCGCATCACCTGCGCGTCGCGGTTGGCCTCGGCCTCGATGACCTGGGCGTCGCGGTCGGCGCGGGCGGTGATGCCCTGCGCCTGCTCGGCGCCGCGGGCGCGGATCTCGGCCGCCTCCTGCGCGCGTTCGGACTGCATGCGCTCGAACACCGCCTTGGAGTTCTGCTCCGGCAGGTCGGCGCGGCGGATGCGCACGTCGACGATCTCGATGCCGAAACGGTCGGCCTCGCGGTTCGCCTGGTCGCGGATGCGGGCCATGATCTGGTCGCGCCGGTCGCGCACGATCTGCTGGAAGGTGGAGGAGCGGATCGCCTCCAGCAGCGCGTCGGTGAGCACGTTGGACAGGCGCGCGTTGGCCTGCTCGATGGTGCCCACCGCCTGCCGGAACCGCAGCGGGTTCACGATGCGGTAGCGGGAGAAGGCGTCCACAACCAGACGCTTCTGGTCGTTGGCGGTGGCCTCGCGCTCCGGCAGGTCGAGATCGAGGATGCGCTTGTCGATGCGGGTCACGCTCTCGATGAAGGGCAGCTTGGCGTGCAGGCCCGGCGTCGTCACCGTGTCCACCGGCTGGCCGAAGCGCAGCACGATCGCCTGCTCCGTCTGGCTGACGGTGTAGAGCGCGCTGTAGCCGATAATGACGGCCGCAACCGCGAGGAAGGCGGCGACGCCGCCGAAGATGCTGCGGTTCACTGGCCGCCTCCCGTCGTCACGGCGCCGCGGGGCGCCGGCTGACCGCCACGCTGCTGCTGGGCGGCGGCGCCGAGCTGGTCGAGCTGAAGCAGCGGCACCACGCCCTGCCCCGCGGTCTTGGGGTCGATGATCACCTTCTCCGCGCCGCCGATCACCCGCTCCATGGTCTCGAGGAACATGCGCTCGCGGGTCACGTCCGGCGCCTTGCCGTACTCCGCCAGCACCTGGCTGAAGCGGGACGCCTGGCCCTGCGCCTCGGCGACCACCGCGGCGCGGTAGCCTTCGGCGCCCTGCAGCGTCTGCGCCGCCCGGCCGCGCGCCTCGGGCACGACCCGGTTTGCGTAGGCCTGCGCCTCGTTGGTGAGGCGGATGCGGTCCGCCTGCGCCGCCTGCACCTCGCGGAACGCGGCGATGACGTCGCCCGGAGGCGCGATCTTCTGAAGCTGCACCTGGGCGATGTCGATGCCGGACTGGTAGCTGTCGAGGGTCTTCTGCATCAGCTCGCGCACCGCCGCGGCGGTGACGGCGGCGGACTGCACGTCCTCGGGCTTGCGCACCGGCTCCACCGGCGGCGCGCCGGGGGTGGTCGGCGTGGCGCTGACGTCGGTTTCGGGCGTGCCCTCGGTCAGGATCTGCTGCAGGCGCGACCGGCCCACCACCTCGCGCATGGCGCTTTCGGCCACCGCCTTGATGGTGCTTTCCGGATTCTGCAGGTTGAACAGATAGTTCGCCGCGCCGCTCGGACGGCCCGCCGCCGGATCCGCCGGCTTGACCATCCAGACCACCGAGAAGTTGACGTCCACGATGTTCTCGTCGCCGGTCAGCATCAGGCTTTCCTGCGGCACCTCCCGGCTGGAGGCCCCGCGCACGCCCACGTTCGCGGCGGTGCGCATGCCGATCTCGATCGAGTTCTGCGCCGTCACCTTGGGCGTCAGCACGGTCTCGATCGGATAGGGCAGATGGTAGTTCAGGCCGGGCTGGGTGGTGCGGTCGTAGGCGCCGAAGCGCAGCACGATGCCCTCCTCGTCCGCCTCGACCCGGTAGAAGCCGGACAGCGACCAGGCCACCACCGCCACCAGAGCCAGCACGAACACGCCCTTGCCGCCGGCGCCGCCGCCGGGGAGCACGCCCTTCAGCCGCTCCTGTCCGCGGCGGATCAGATCGTCCAGATCCGGCGGCGTGGGCCCCTGGGACTGGGGTCCCTGCCCCCACGGCCCGCCGGGCTTGTTTCCCCACGGGCCGCCGCCTCCGCCGCCGCCACTCTGGTTGCTCCAGGGCATCGATCGTCCTTAAGTCGAGACGTCCCAAGGCCTTGGGCCGTCGGATGGGGGGTCATTCGCCGCTTATAGGCTGGCGCGGCCTCCCGTTCAACGTGAGGGCGCGCAAGCTTGGGGCAGGTGGCCCGGCGCGCGCGGAAAATCAATCCTTCGTCGCGCGCCGTTCGATCACGTCCGCTTCAACCCGCGTTCGCGGACCAGATCCACGAAGGAGAACGGGAACTCGTCGCGAGGCCCGGAGGGGTGATCCTCCCGCGCCGTCTCCCGCCACTGGGAGGCGTCGTACTCCGGAAACAGCACGTCGCCCTCGGGCAGAGCGTGCACCTCGGTCAGACGCATGCGCGCGGCCAGCGGCAGCGTGAGCGCGTAGATCTCGCCGCCGCCGGCGCTGACGATCTCGTCCGCGCCCATCTCCTCCGCCAGCGCCTCGGCGAGGCCGAGCGCGTCGGCGAGTTCATGCGCCACATGCACGCCCGGCTCGGAAAAGCCGCGGTCGCGGGTCAGCACGATGGTCTGGCGGCCGGGCAGCGGCCGGCCGATGGCGGCGTGGTTGCGGCGGCCCACGATCAGCGGCTTGCCCATGGTCAGCGCCTTGAAGCGCTTCAAGTCGCTCGACAGCTTCCAGGGCATGTCGTTGTCGCGGCCGATCACGCGGTTGCGCGCGACCGCCGCGACGATGACGAGGGGAACGCTCACTCGATCGGGCGGCCGCGCAGGCAGAGCGGCGTCCAGAGCTGCTGGACGGTGCGGGTGTCCTCCGCGCCGAGCGTCTCGATGGCGGCGTCGCCCTTGTCGTAGCGGTAGACGAAGCGCACGAGGCTGGGCTTGTCCCGGCCGATGTAGATGGTGGCCTGGCCGCACACCGCCTCCTCGCCGCCCGCGGAGCGGCGGCGGAAGTTCTCGAAGCCGAACCGCGCCGGCTTGCCGGCGTAGGCCGACTTCAGCTTGGCCCTGAGCGTCTGCTCGGTCTGCGCGTAGAGCTTGGGCGTGCTCTGGGCCAGGGCCGCCGTTCCGCCCACAGCCACACCCGCGACGACCAGCGCCGCTCCCATCATGATCCGCATCGTCGAAGTCCCGTCCGCCGCAGCGTCTGTCCCATGGCGCGGCCCCGGAATCGCCACGGGACCGCCTCACTTCCCTTCACGCCTACACCGTCCAGCCTCCCTTCGCCATGGGGGCGTCCGTGAGGACGGGCATGTGTTGCGCCGCGTCATCAAAGGGTCGCGCGCCCGACATCGCCGTTTCGCGACCGCCCGCCAAAGGTCGCATGCGGGAGCCGGCGGAGCAGAGCCGGCGCGGGCGGGGGCCGACATGACTCGAATGCTCAAGGCGGGCTTGGCGGCGCTTATGGCGTGTCTCACGCCGCCTGCGGCCTACATCGGCTACATGCGGGCGACCGACAATTTCGGGGTGGTGGAGGCCGGCGCGGTCTATCGCTCCTGGCAGCCCAGCGCAGCCGATCTCGCCCGCTTCGCCGAAACCCACGGCCGTGGCTCCGTGATCAACCTGCGCGGCGCGGCGCCGGGCAAGGACTGGTACCAGGAGGAGAAGGCGGCGGCCGCCGCCAACGGACTCGTCCTGATCGACTTCAAGATGTCGGCGACCAAACCGCTGTCGCCCGAGCGCGCGCAGGCGCTGGTGACGCTGATCGCAAAGGCGCAGAAGCCGGTTCTGATCCACTGCAAGGCCGGCGCGGACCGTTCGGGCCTCGCGTCCGCGCTCTATCTTTACGCCCTAGGCGGCCAAGCGCCGGCCGAGGCGGGCCGCGCGCTCACCCTCGCCCACGGCCATTTCCCGTGGCTCGGCAGCACGACGGCGGCCATGGGCCAAAGCTTTGACGCCTTTGTCGCCCAGCGTCATCTCGCCGACATACAAAACCGTGATCTAGCGCTACGCTGAACGCCGCACCGCACCATCACGGACCTACGCCCACGCGCCCGCATCCCGAAACGCCGCCGGCCGCCGACCTGTCGAAGGGCCCCCGCCACGCCCTGGCGCTGATCGCGCTCGTCCTGCTGACGCTGGCGGCGACGCTGCCGGGGCTGTTCGCCATCCCCCCCATCGACCGCGACGAGCCGCGCTTCGCACAGGCCTCGCGCCAGATGCTGGAAAGGGGCGACTTCGTCGACATCCGGCTGCAGCAGGAGGCCCGGCACAACAAGCCCGCCGGCGTCTACTGGCTGCAGGCCGCCTCCGTCGCCACGGCGGACGCGCTGGGCGTCCCCGACGCGGAGCGGACCATCGGCCTTTACCGCCTGCCCTCCTTCCTCGGCATGCTCGCGGCCGTGCTCGCCACCTATTGGGCCGGCCTCGCCATCATGGACCGGCGCGGGGCGCTGGCCGGCGCCGCCGGCTTCGCCGCCACGCTGATCGCCGCCGTCGAGGCGCGGCTCGCCACCACCGACGCCGCGTTGCTCGCAACCGCGACGCTCGCCTTCGGCGCGCTGATCCGGATCTATCTCGCGACGCTCGCCCGCCGCGCCCCGCCCCTCGGCGTCACGCTGCTGTTCTGGGTCGCCGTCGGCGCCGGCGTGCTGATCAAGGGCCCGATCGTTCCGCTGATCGCGGGCTTCGCGATCGCGGCGCTCTGCCTCGCCGACCGCTCGCTTGCGCTGCTGAAGCGCCTCAACGCGGCGCTTGGCCTTGCGATCGTGGCGGCCATGGCCGCGCCGTGGCTGATCATGATCGGGCTGAAATCCGGCGGCGGCTTCTTCGTGGACAGCCTCGGCAAGGACCTGCTGCTGAAGGCCGCCGGCCCTCAGGAAAGCCACGGCGCGCCGCCCGGCGCCTTCTTCGTGGCGGCCTGGGGCACGTTCTGGCCGCTCGCCCCCTACTTCGCCGTGGCGGCGCCCGGCCTGTGGGCCGCGCGGCGGGAGCCGTGGGCGAAGGTCATCCTCGCCTGGGCCGTCCCCGCCTGGATCATGTTCGAACTGGTGCCCACCAAGCTGCCGCACTACGTCATGCCGCTCTATCCGGCGCTGGCGCTGGCGGTGGGCTGGACCGCCGCCGACGGCCGCATGGCGATCGGCCGGCGTTGGGCCAAGGCGCTGATCCTGCTGGTCCCGTTCGGACCTCTGGCGCTCACCATCGGCTTCTCCTGGCTGATCTGGCGTCTCGATGGCGGCGCCAACCTGCCCTTCCTCATCGCCGGGGCGCTGGCCTTCGCGCTGGCGGCGGCGGCCGTTCCGCCGTTCTGGCGCGGTCGGGCGCTGGTCTCGCTGGTCGCGGCCTTCGCCGCCTCGGCGGTGATGACGGCGGCGGTGTTCGGCCTCGCGGCGCGGGATCTCGACGCGCTGTTCCCCATGAAGCGGCTCGCGGACACGCTGCCCGCGCTCGGCTGCGCCGAGCCGCTCGCCGCCGTGGCGGGCTTCCGGGAGCCGAGCCTGATCCTGCTGACCCGCACGGACCTGATCCTGACCGACGGCGCCGGCGCCGCGCGCTTCCTGAAGCAAGGCGGCTGCCGCGCGGCCTTCGTGGAGCGCCGCCAGCAGGCCGCCTTCGACAGCGCGCTTACAACTGAAGGCGTGACGCCCCGGCGGGTGGCGGAGGTCTCCGGCGTCGCCATCAACGGCGCAAAACACGTCTCCTACGTGGTCTATGGGGTCGCGCCATGACGGAGCGCCTCGTCTCCATCGTAGCGCCGCTGAAGGACGAGGCGGGCAACATCGGCCCGCTGGTGGAGGAGATCGTGGCGGCCATGGCGGGCCGCGCCTTCGAGATCGTGCTGGTGGACGACGGCTCCACCGACGCCACGCCCGCCGAGATCGCGGAGGCCCGCCGCAGGCGTCCCATGGTCCGGCACCTGAGGCGCGAGGTCTCCTGCGGCCAGTCGGCGGCGGTGCGCGCCGGCGTCCGGGCGGCCCGGGGCGAGATCGTGGCGACGCTCGACGGCGACGGCCAGAACGACCCCATCTTCCTGCCGCGCCTGATCGACGCCCTCGTGGACGGCCTGCCGCAAGCCGGGCTCGCGGCCGGCCAGCGCACGCGGCGCACCGACGGCGGCTTCAAGGCGCTGCAGTCGCGCATCGCCAACGGCGTCCGTTCCGCCGTGCTGAAGGATTCGACCCGCGACACGGGGTGCGGCCTCAAGGCGTTTCCCCGCGAGCTCTATCTGGCGTTACCCTATTTCGACGGGCTGCACCGCTTCCTGCCCGCGCTGGTGGCGCGGGAGGGACGCACGGTGCGCCATGTGGACGTGACCGATCGGCCGCGGGGCGCCGGGCGCTCCAAGTACGGCATGTGGGACCGGCTGTGGATCGGCCTCGCCGACCTCGCCGGGGTGTGGTGGCTCATTCGCCGGGCCCGCAAGGCGCCCGCCGCGCTGGAGGTGACGCCGGATGCCCGCTGACCTCGTCTCCGCCATCGGCGCCTATCTGCACGACGTGTTCGTGGCCCAGCTCGACGCCTGGATCATGCTGGGCTGGATCGCCCAAGCGCTGTTCACGGCGCGCTTCCTGGTGCAGTGGGTCGCGAGCGAGAAGGCCGGGCGCAGCGTGGTGCCGGCGGCGTTCTGGCTGTTCAGCCTGGGCGGCGGCGCGCTGCTGCTGATCTACGCCATCGGGCGCAAGGACCCGGTGTTCATCGTCGGCCAGGCCATGGGCCTGTTCATCTACGCCCGCAACCTGCAGTTCATCGTCCGCCGCGCCCGGCGCGGCGCGGCGCTGAACGCGCGGCGTCAGACCTCTCCCGCGAGCCGCGCCAGCGCCTCGCCCGCGGTGCGATAGACCGTCCAGCCCGCATTCGGCCGCGCGCCGAGGCTCTCGTAGAACGCGATCGACGGCGCGTTCCAGTCCAGCACCGACCACTCCAGCCGGCCGAGCCGCTCGTCCCGGCACCGGCGCGCGAGGTTCTCGATCAGAGCGCGCCCGATCCCCTGCCCGCGCTGGTCGGGACGCACATAGAGGTCCTCGAGCCAGATGCCGCAGCGGCCGACGAAGGACGAGAAGGTGTAGAACCAGAGGCTGAAGCCGAGGGCGACGCCGTCCCGCTCGGCGATCTCCGCGAACACCCGCGGCGCCGGTCCCGACAGCGCCTCCACCATGTCCGCCTCGGTGGCCATCACCTCATGGCCCAGCTTTTCATAGGCGGCGAGTTCCTTGACGAGCGCGAACACCAGCCCGGCGTCGGCCGGTCCGGCGGAGCGGATGGAGACGGTCATACGGCGATCGGAGCCTTGATGGCGGGATGGGGATCGTAGCCCTCGAACGCCACGTCGTCGTAGCGCACGTCGAAGACGGAGCGCGTCGCCGGGTTGAGCCGCAGCTTCGGCAGCGGCCGCGGCTCGCGGGCGAGCTGCTCGCGCGCCTGCTCCACATGGTTCAGGTAGAGATGGGCGTCGCCGAGGGTGTGGACGAAATCGCCGACCCCGAGCCCCGCGTCATGGGCGACGAGATGGGTCAGCAGCGCGTAGGACGCGATGTTGAACGGCACGCCGAGGAACGCGTCCGCCGAGCGCTGGTAGAGCTGGCAGGACAGCCGGCCGTCCGAGACGTGGAACTGGAACAGGCAGTGGCAGGGCGCGAGCGCCATGTCCGGCAGGTCGGCCGGGTTCCAGGCGGAGACCACCAGCCGGCGTGACGACGGATTGCGCTTCAGCTCCTTCAGCACGTCCGCCATCTGGTCGATGACGCGGCCGTCGGGCGTGGCCCAGGAGCGCCATTGCCGGCCGTAGACCGGGCCGAGTTCGCCGTCGGCGTCGGCCCACTCGTCCCAGATGGTGACTCCGTTGTCCCGCAGGTAGCGGACGTTGGTGTCCCCGGCGAGGAACCACAGCAGTTCGTGAACGATGGACTTGAGATGCAGCCGCTTGGTGGTGACGAGGGGGAAGCCCTGCGTCAGGTCGAAGCGCATCTGGGCGCCGAACACCGACAGCGTGCCGGTGCCGGTGCGGTCGTCCTTGGCGGCGCCCTCGTCGAGGATGCGCCGGAGCAGGTCGAGATAGGCGTGCATGGGGCGTCGGGCCTAATGTCGCTCGGCCCGTCACCTTAGGCCTGTCGGCCCGGCCGGGCGAGTCCGGCCGGGTCCGCGGTCCACAGGACTCAAGAGCCTGTTCGGACGTTACGGAGGCGCGCCATCCAAGCGCGCCGTCACGCCCGAGCCTGGCTCGGGCGTCTTACCTGTTTGCGGTCAGGCGGGATGTGCGTGTTTTCCGTGCTGTCGGTCGCGGGCGATGACGGCGAGCGTGACGTATCGGATGGGCTCCGAACCCATCCCGCGCGCCAGACGGTATGGGCGCCTCCATCCTGCGGCGGAGCGCCGCTTGAAAAGCGGGGCTGTCCGGCGCAGCCGTCATTTGCGCGGCGTCTGTGTCGTGATAAAGGTCCGCGCCACTTTCCACGACCCGTTTCGCGCCTGATCCGCGCGACGCGACTGGGGCGGCCTCCGGCGGGCGGCGCCCGGACGCGACCGGCGTCACATTGAGGAGGCCTGGCATGGCGCGCATCGAAGACGTTCTTGCGCGGGAAGCGCTCACCTTCGACGACGTGCTGTTGCGCCCCGGCCTGTCGGAGGTGATGCCCGGCGAGGTGGACCTCCGCTCCCGCGTCACGAAGACCATCTCGCTCAACCTGCCGATTATCTCCTCCGCCATGGACACGGTGACCGAGGCCCGCATGGCCATCGCCATGGCCCAGGCCGGCGGCGTCGGCGTCATTCACCGCAATCTGGAGCCTGAGGAGCAGGCGGCCCATGTTCGGCAGGTGAAGAAGTTCGAGAGCGGCATGGTGGTGAACCCGGTCACCATCGCGCCCACCGCGACGCTGGCCGAAGCCTTCGAGCTGATGAAGCGCAACGGCATCTCCGGCATCCCGGTGGTGGAGGGCTCCAACGGCCGCTCCGGCAAGCTGGTCGGCATCCTGACCAACCGCGACGTGCGCTTCGCCACCAACATGCGCCAGCCCATCTCCGAGCTGATGACGAAGGACAACCTCGTCACCGTGCGGGACGGCGTGAGCCAGGACGAGGCCAAGCGCCTGCTGCACCAGCACCGCATCGAGAAGCTGCTGGTGGTGGACGACGCCTATCACTGCGTCGGCCTCGTCACGGTGAAGGACATCGAGAAGGCGGTCGCCAACCCCAACGCCAACAAGGACGCGCAGGGCCGCCTCAGGGTGGCCGCCGCCACCACCGTGGGCGACAAGGGCTACGCCCGCGCCGAAGCGCTGATCGACGCCGGCTGCGACCTGGTGGTGGTGGACACGGCCCACGGCCACTCCCAGCACGTGCTGGACGTGGTGGCCCGCATCAAGCGCATCTCCAACGAGGTTCAGATCGTGGCCGGCAACGTCGCCACCGGCGACGCCACCAAGGCGCTGATCGACGCCGGCGCGGATGCGGTCAAGGTCGGCATCGGGCCGGGCTCCATCTGCACCACCCGCATCGTGGCGGGCGTGGGCGTGCCCCAGCTCACCGCCATCATGGAGGCGGTGGAGGCGGCCAAGAAGGCCGACGTGCCGGTGATCGCCGACGGCGGCATCAAGTATTCGGGCGATCTGGCCAAGGCCATCGCCGCCGGCGCGGACGTGGCCATGGTGGGCTCGCTGCTCGCCGGCACCGACGAGAGCCCCGGCGAGGTGTTCCTGTGGCAGGGCCGCTCCTACAAGTCCTACCGCGGCATGGGCTCGGTGGGCGCGATGGCGCAGGGGTCCGCCGACCGCTACTTCCAGGCCGAGGTGAACGACCGGCTGAAGCTGGTGCCGGAAGGCATCGAGGGCCAGGTGCCCTACAAGGGCCCGGTCGGCGCGGTGCTGCACCAGCTCGCCGGCGGCCTGCGCGCCGCCATGGGCTATGTGGGCGCCGCCACCCTGCCGGACCTGCACGAGAAGGCCCAGTTCGTCCGCATCTCCGGCGCCTCGCTGCGCGAGAGCCACGTCCATGACGTGACCATCACCCGCGAGAGCCCGAACTACCCCAGCATGGTGTAAGCTCCCGAACCGAGAGGTTTCGGGAGGGAGCGCCATGGCGACCGGCATGATCCGCGACGTGGACGACGTCGCGGATCAGAAGACCCTGGAGACGGCAGCCGCCACGGGCCGCCCGCTCGATGCGACGGCGCGTGACTGGCAGCCCGGCGCGCGGCGCCCTTCGCCCGAGGAGAGGGTCGCGAGGGCGGATCGCGTCCGGGGCGATGACGCCGTCGCCGCTTGGCGCCGACCCCACTGATCTGGTCCGGGAAGAACGCGCGCGGCGATGAGCCTCGTCGTCGACGCCAGCCTCGTAAATCGTGTGGAACGTCATGAGAGCGTGTCTGGAAACACATGCAGACTGCGTCCCGCACGTTCGTCATGCCCGTATCCACGACTTACGGGTCGCGGACGCTTCGGCGTTCAGATCGTGGATGCGCCCGATGGCCAAGCTCGGGCATGACGGCGAGTGTCGATCTTCACCCGACCTCTTAGGCCTGCCCGTCGTTTCCGCTTTCGCATAAGGCTCCCCATGTCCATCGCCGCCATCCTCTCCCCGGTCTTCGCCCTCGTGGCGCTCGCCTTCGGCCTGCTGGTCTGGATGGGCGTGGCGCGCTGGGGGGCGGTGAAGGCGGGCGAGGTCCGGCCCACCGGCGGCTCCACCCGCGCCATCCCGTGGCCGAAAAAGGCTCAGGCGGTCAGCGACGCCTTCCACAACCAGCTCGAACTGCCGCAATTGTTCTACCTGCTGGTGGCGCTGGCGCTGATCACCCGCGCGGCGGATCTCATGTTCGTGCTGATGTCGTGGCTGTTCGTGGCCACCCGCTACGCCCACGCCTTCGTCCACACCGGCTCCAACGAGGTCCGGCTGCGCTTCCCGCTGTTCCTCGCCGGCGCGGTGATCCTCATCGCCATGTGGCTCCTGTTCGCGCTGCGCGTGTATCTGCTCTCCGCCTGAAAGCCCGATCCCATGACCCCTGCCGCCCACGCGCTCGCCGCCATCGAGGTTCTGGACGAGATCGCCGCCCGTCCCCGCCCTGCCGCGGAGGCTTTGAAGGACTGGGGCCGCAGCCACCGCTTCGCCGGCTCCGGCGACCGCGCCCGCATCGCGAGCCTCGTCTATGACGCGTTGCGCGCCCGCGCCTCGCTCGCCTGGCGCATGGGCGGCGACGGCGGCCGGGCGCTCGTGCTCGGCGCGCTGGCCTTCGTGCGCGGGGCGGAGCCGGACGCGCTGTCCGCGAGCTTCGCGGAGACGGCCCACGCGCCGGCGCCGCTGACGGAGGCCGAGCGCGCGGCGATCGCGAACGCCAGCCTCGACGGCGCCCCCGCCCATGTGCGCGGCGACTATCCCGAATGGCTCGACGCGCCCCTCGCCCGCGTGTTCGGCGACGAGCGCGCGGAAGAAGGCGCCGCGCTCGCCCAGCGCGCCCCGCTCGATCTCCGCGTCAACGCCCTGAAGGGCGACCGGGCCAAGGCCGACAAGGCGCTGGCCCATCTGAAGCCCTCCCCCACGCCGCTGTCGCCCTGGGGCCTGCGCGTGCCGCTCTCCGACGACGGCCGCGGCCCGCCGGTGCAGGCGGAGCCCGCCTTCCTCAAGGGCCTCGTCGAAGTGCAGGACGAAGGCTCCCAGCTCGCGGCGCTGATCGCGGCCGCCGGGCCCGGCCTGCAGGTGGTGGACCTCTGCGCCGGCGCGGGCGGCAAGACGCTGGCGCTCGCCGCCGCCATGGGCAATCGGGGCCAGCTCTACGCCTACGACGCCGACATCCGTCGCCTCGCGCCGCTGCATGAGCGGGCGGACCGCGCCGGCGTCCGCAACCTGCAGACCCGCGCGCCCAAGGGCGAGGCCGACGTGCTGGCGGACCTCGCCGGCCGCGCCGATCTGGTGCTGGTGGACGCGCCCTGCACCGGAACCGGCACCTGGCGCCGCAACCCGGACGCCAAATGGCGCATGCGCCCCGCAGCGCTTGAGCTGCGCAACGCCGAGCAGGACGAGGTGCTGGAGCGCGCGGCCGGGCTGGTGAAGCCCGGCGGCCGGCTGGTCTACGTCACCTGTTCGCTGCTGTCGGAGGAGAACGAGGACCGGGTCGCCGCCTTCCGCGCCCGCCATCCGGAGTTCGTCGCCGCGCCCGCGGCGGAGGCGGCGGTGGGGGCCGGCGCGCCCGCGCTCGCCGCCCACGCCAACGCCGCCGGCGACGCGCTGCTGCTCACGCCCCGACGGGCGGGAACCGACGGCTTCTTCGTGGCGACGCTGCGCCGGGCTTGACGCGCCTCGCCTCCGGTCCATCTGGCGTCATGAGGGACGGCGAGGCGGAGCCATGCACGCGATGAGCACCATTCTGAAGCTGATAGCGGTCATCGTGATCGCCGCGGTCGGCTACTGGTCATGGTACGCCTCCTATGGCCCCAACCCGGAGGAGCGCGTCGGCGCGGCGCTCACCCGATGGATGCCGGGGCCGCTGAAGGACTGGGGCTGCGGCCACCTGAACCAGCGCTTCGGCCCCCGCGCCCCGACCGAGTGCAGCCCGGTCGCGCCCCGGGACGGCACGCCGCTCTGATCTCCAGATCCGGCCTTACGCCGACGCGATCAAATTTCGCAGGCGCCATGCGCTGCGGACCGTTGCCCGCGAAGGCCCGTTCGGGCTAGTCAGGCGCATGACCGCAGACGCCGCCCACGACCGCATCCTCATCATCGATTTCGGGTCGCAGGTGACCCAGCTCATCGCGCGCCGCGTGCGCGAGGCGGGCGTCTACTGCGAGATCACCCCGTTCCAGAACGCCGCCGAGGTGTTTCCCACCTTCGGCGCCAAGGGCGTCATCCTGTCCGGCGGCCCGGCCTCGGTCGCGGATGTGGGCACGCCCCGCGCGCCCCAGGCGGTGTTCGAAAGCGGCCTGCCGGTGCTCGGCATCTGCTACGGCCAGATGACGCTGGCCGAGCAGCTCGGCGGCACGGTGGAGAGCGGCCATCACCGGGAGTTCGGCCGCGCCGACCTGAACGTGGTGGCGCCCTCGCGCCTGTTCACCGGCGTGTGGGAGGACAAGAGCCGCAACCAGGTGTGGATGAGCCACGGCGACCGCATCACCCAGATGCCGCAGGGCTTCCGCATCATCGGCATCTCGGAGAACGCGCCGTTCGCCGCCATCGCCGACGAGACCCGCAACTATTACGGCCTGATGTTCCATCCCGAGGTGGTGCACACCCCGGACGGGGCCAAGCTGCTGACCAACTTCGTGCGCGACATCTGCGGCTGCTCCGGCGACTGGAGCATGGCGGCCTATCGCGAGGAGGCGGTGGCCCGCATCCGCGCGCAGGTGGGCGACGGCCGGGTGATCTGCGGCCTGTCCGGCGGCGTCGATTCCGCGGTGGCGGCGGTGCTGATCCACGAGGCGATCGGCGACCAGCTCACCTGCGTGTTCGTGGACCACGGCCTGATGCGCCAGAACGAGGCGGAGGAGGTGGTGAGCCTGTTCCGCGGCCACTACAACATCCCGCTCGTGCATGTGGACGCGGGCGACACTTTCCTGTCCGCGCTCGCCGGGACCGACGACCCGGAGGTGAAGCGCAAGACCATCGGCCGCCTGTTCGTGGAGGTGTTCGAGCAGGAGGCGAAGAGGATCGGCGGCGCCGATTACCTCGCCCAGGGCACGCTCTATCCGGACGTGATCGAAAGCGTCTCCTTCACCGGCGGCCCCTCCGTCACTATCAAGTCGCACCACAATGTGGGCGGCCTGCCGGAGCGGATGAACATGAAGCTGGTGGAGCCGCTGCGCGAACTGTTCAAGGACGAGGTGCGGGCGCTCGGCCGCGAGCTCGGCCTGCCGGAGGCCTTCGTCGGCCGCCACCCCTTCCCCGGCCCCGGCCTCGCCATCCGCTGCCCCGGCGAGGTGACGCGCGACAAGCTCGACATCCTGCGCAAGGCCGACGCCATCTACCTGGACGAGATCCGCAAGGCGGGCCTCTACGACGTCATCTGGCAGGCCTTCGCGGTGCTGCTGCCGGTGAAGACGGTCGGCGTCATGGGCGACGGCCGCACCTATGAATACGTGCTGGCGCTGCGCGCGGTGACGTCGGTCGACGGCATGACGGCGGACTTCTACCCCTACGACATGAACTTCCTCGGCCGCGCCGCGACCCGCATCATCAACGAGGTCCGCGGCGTAAACCGCGTCGTCTACGACGTCACCTCGAAGCCGCCCGGCACGATCGAGTGGGAGTGAGCGATAATTGTAACATATTGATTTTGCTTGGTAAATTTTGAAGAAACGATCACTTATCCTGCATCGTCAATGGCATTTTTCATGATGTCGGGATGGCATGCGATTGAAACAGTCGCCGATACCATGAAGCGGAGTCTGGCTCGATCATGGTATCGAGTTCCGGAACCGAAGCGTCATAACCGCTCATAGCAGCCCCTATTGCCTCATTTCTTGAGGGCCAGTGGATCGTTACTGGTAGGATTACACGCACCCCAGTCCAGACACATCACAAGGCACAGCCGCGCAAACTGCTCTGCAAGCACACGGGTTGATGACCAGTCATTGCCGATCTTGTCGTTGGTACCGTGGATCGTGCGGCTTCTGCCCGAGCTGTAAATTTCTTGTACAGCGTCGTGCATGGTTGGGCCATCTTTGCGGATCGGCTTGTCGTCCTGCATGCCCAACCGGGCGCGGATTAGACTTCTGATTCCGGTTGACTTGCCGCCACTCGCGAGAGCGTCGAGGCATGCCGAGAACTTCACCACTGCCATCAGATCCACCTCATCGCGGCACCCCTCATGGAACCACAACAGCGCCTGTGCAAAGGTATTCATGAGCGTCGGACGAACGACCTTCCCATCGGGCGAGAGGTAATAAGCGATTGCCTCGCCCACCACGTCAAAGTCATCGCGGTGCTTAGTCAATTCTTTCGCCCAGTTTTCAGGACTGATGGTCGGACCATGCGGCAGGCCCATCAGGTTGCCGCCAGATAGCGTTTTGACCTTCGGTTTGAACACCAGAGAGCGCTGGCGGCGAACTGACGGATCAACGAGCAGCCGAAACCCATCGAGCGCTTTGGAGGATACGGCCCAGCGCAGGGCAATACCTGTCATTGCAAGGCGTGCAGCCGTCTGCGCTTTAAGGCGCCCGGCTTCGGAGGCGAGCCCTTCGGTGCGAACGCTGCACACGTAAGGACACTTGCCGACTGCATCTAGAATATCCCGCTCTCGTAAGGAATCGACCGATGTCTTGCGCTTACGCAGTTTGTTACCAGACCAGACGCGCGTGACACGCTGTGCGGTGGTCTTGGTGACATCGCATTCGGAAAGCTTGCGCGAGAGCCACGCTAAACGCGGCTCAAACTGCACTGGACCAATCGAAAACAGTGCGACCTCAAAGTTGCCAAAAAGGGTGCAGCCGAACACATGCTCGGCGGAGCCGTATGTCTTGGCAGGTTTACTGACGGCCGCGCGGATGGCAGCGATAACAGTGCGGGCATTCTCCTGCCGATCGTCATCGAGATCGATCAGCATTAGTGCTGGGCCGAAGGCGCTCCGTACCATCCAGTTCCATTCTTTATCGGTATGAGTGCGGCTTAGGACTGGATCGCTGCGCTTGAGTTCCCGGGAAGAAAGCTCGATCAGCCGCTCCATCTCTCGCGTCGTCATGAGGAAGCGGTCATTGCCGACGGCAATCTGCCCCGGAAACGAGAATCCTTCCTCATCCGGATCCGGTATCGATCCGGATGCTTGCACGCGGGTTAGTTCCGTGATCAATGCCTCTACATGCGATTCCAGTGTCGCCATGGATAAGCCCCTTCGACGTAAGTCTAGCACAGTCGCAGCCGAGGGAGACGCACCGCTAAAGGCGGCTGCAATCAGTTGCTGTTCGGCAGGTCGATGTGATCGACATTTGGCCAGCGTTCGACGACAGCATCCATGAGCGCGTCGCGGTCATCTATCGGGCCGATTATACCGAGGGTTTCGTTAGAATCGCGGGCGATAGTGTACAGGCCGGCGTCTTCGATGACGATTTCAAGATTCGGCCGGGTCATGGTCGGCCCTCGTTCAATGGGAGACGGGGGACATCCTAAGCTCCGTGCAATGGAGATTGCATTAAATTGCGTAAGACAGGCCCGATAAGATCAAAGACAACGGCACCAAATTTCGCAGCAGCTAGTGAAGGCTCTCAGTCATGGCATTTTTCATGATATCAACCTATGCCGCGCTTTCAGATTATTGAAATATAAGGTGTTTTAGGCGGTTTAATATTCGAGTGGGAGTGATCTAAGGTCGTTTCAGACCCTTCCTCTCCGTGCCGGAAGTCGCACGATCCCTTTGTTTAGCAAGGATTATCTTTCTTATCCCGCATCGCTGCACGTCACCCCGACCCAGCCACTTTGTTGGTAGCGATGTTGGTATGGCGCAGCATGGTCGAGAAACGGGCTTCGCCACCAACAACTGGCCGCCCTCCGATCGAGCAGTCCTGGCGCAATGTTCGTTCATGAGCGCCGCTGACGCGATGGTCGGCGGGGTTGGGACGGGTTGCGCAGCCGGCCACAGCGTGGTTTCGGGCGCGGGCGGCCTGCAGCCGGGCGCCGGAGTGCGGGCGGAGGACGTTGTGACGCCGTCTCAAGCTTTCGATCACGGCCTTCGCTTCGCAAGGCCTTCGCGCGTGAACTGGCTGCGCCGACCCTCGGTTCGGCGATCACGTTGAGCATCCTGAACGTGCGGCCGGCAAGGGGCCGATCCTCGACGACGTCGCAGGACCAGACGTGGTTCGGCCGATCCGGCCGCAGCCGGACGAACAAGCCGTCGTTGAGCCACAGCCGCCCGCGCCCGTGCCGCTTCTGCGGAACCTTCAGCCCCTCCCGCCGCCCGATCCGCTCGACGCGCGTCAGGTTCACGACCCGGCCGGCGGAGCGCGGCAGGGCCGCGATCCGCTGGTAGTCGTGAGCCGCCATACTGGACGGCGAGCGCAACGATGTCGCTGCTCCTCCGGCAGCGGTCCTTCGGTTCGGCGGTCAGCGCCGCCTCGCCATCCCTGCGCATGGCGATCTGCGCGCGGCGCCCGCCAACTGGCCCCGGACGCGCCTGATGATCCTGACGACGGCCTACGACGAGGCTTTCAGCGTCGCTGGCTTCGGCCCCTGGTTCGCACAGGCCTCATCCACGAGGCCGGCTTGGCCGAACGATGCGCGGCTCCATGGCGTGCGAAAAACTGCGTCGCGCAGGCCAGCCCAGATCGGACGCACGACCCGCGAGATCACGTCGATCACAGGGCGCAAGAGCGTCAAAGAGATCGAGAGGCACGCCGCTGAGGCCGATCAAAGGCGGCTTGCCAAAGGCCGAGGTCGCGCGGACGGAGAAACCTTTCGGGGCAGAACTTCCCAAACCCAAAAAAAATCTAGCGATATAAATACCTTACGTGGCGAGATGGCGTCCCGGAAGGGATTCGAACCCCTGACCTACGGTTTAGGAAACCGTTGCTCTATCCTGCTGAGCTACCGGGACATGGCGTCGACGGCCTTTGACGGACGTTCAAGCCTCCATCGCCGCTTTATGCGCCAAGGCGGGGGCGTCGATCAAGCGAAAGCGGGCGTCGGGCGGCCGGATCGCGGACCGCGCCGGCCACCTCCTGCAGGCGCTTCGCAGTGGCGAAGATAGGCGTTGAAGCGCGGCCCCGGGGCGTCTAATCGCAGGCGCCTGACGCCGCCTTGCGCGGCGAGACCCGGAACGCCCCCATGGACGCCACCCAGAAAATCGCCCTCGGCAGCATCGTCGTGGGCGTCGCCGTTCTGGCCCTCAAATCGGTCGCCTATCTGCTCACCGGCTCGGTCGCGCTCTATTCGGACGCCGCCGAAAGCGTGGTCAACGTGGCGGCGGCCATCGGCGCCTTCGTGGCGGTCCGCGTGTCCGCGACGCCGCCGGACCGCAACCACCCTTACGGCCACCACAAGGCGGAATACGTCTCGGCCGTGGTCGAGGGCGCGCTGATCATCGTGGCCGCCGGCGCGATCCTCAACGAGGCCTGGGGCGCGTTCCAGAACCCGCGCACGTTCGAGCTGACGCCCGCTGGCCTCGCCGCCAGCCTCGCGGCGAGCGGCGTCAACGCCGGCTGGTGCCTGCTGCTGCTGCGCCGCGGACGGGCCCTGCGCTCGCCGGCGCTGGTGGCGGACGGAAAGCACCTGCTGTCCGACGTGGTGTCCTCGGTCGGCGTGCTGGTCGGCATCGCCGCCGCGCTGTTCTTCCGCCAGCCGTGGCTCGACCCGGCGATCGCCTGCGTCGTCGCCGTCAACGTGCTGTGGTCCGGCGCGCAGCTGGTGCGCTCCTCCGTGGGCGGGCTGATGGACGAGGCCGCCCACGACGACACGGTCGCCCTCATCAAGGCGGTGATCGCCGCCAACGCCGAGGGCGCGATCGAGGCCCACGACCTCCGCACCCGGCAGGCGGGACGCCTCACCTTCGTGGATTTCCATCTGGTCGTGTCCGGCGACATGAGCGTCACCGAGGCCCACGACATTTGCGACCGGGTGGAGCGCGCCCTGCACGCGGAGGACGCCGACATCATCGTCACCATCCACGTGGAGCCGGACAGCAAGGCGAAGCACGCCGGCATCGTGGTGCTGTGAACCGGACTTAACCGCCCGTCCACCCTGACGGCCGACCATGGCCGGGTGAGAGCTTCGATCCCCTCCCCCGCGCCCCGCCGCCGGAGCGTCGCCGCGCTGCTGATCGCCTGCGCGCCCGCGCCCGCCATGGCGGGCGCGCCCTGCCGGCTCGAGATTGCGCCCGAACCCATCGTGGCGCTGCGCGCGATCGACGGCGACACGCTGGCGCTTCAGGACGGGCGCGAGGCGCGGCTGGCGGGCGTGATCGCGCCAAAGCCGCCGCTGTCGGTTGCGCCCGCCGGGGTCTGGCCGCAGGCGGACGAGGCCCGCGCCGCGCTCGACCGCGCCGCCGCCGGCCGCGCCCTCGCCTTCCGGCCCGCGGACAAGCCGGACCGCCACGGCCGGCTCCTGGGCTACGTGGCCGACCCGGCCGTCCCCGACCACGCAGGCGTCGCGACCGCGCTGCTGGAGCAGGGCCGCCTGCGGGTGGACGCCAGCCGAGCCGGGCGTGGCTGCGACGCCACGCTGCGGGCCGCGGAGGCGTCCGCGCGCCGCCAACGCCTTGGTTTATGGGCGCATTCGTACTACGAGGTTCGGCAGGCGGCCGATGGCGCGGGGTTTCCCGCCGACGGCCGGTTCGAGGTGGCCGAAGGCCGCGTGGCGAGCGTGCGGACCTCCGGCGGCCGGGTTTACGTGAATTTCGGACGGCGCTGGCGGGACGCGCTTTCGCTCTCCATATCCGAACCGGCGCTCCGCCGGCTCGGGGGACGAACCGCTCTCGGGCTGGAGCCGGGCGCGTGGCTCAGGGTGCGGGGCGTCGTTCTGCGGGGCGCCGCGGGCCCGACGATACGGATCGACGAGGCCGCCCAGATCGAGCGGATCGACGCGCCGGAGGCCGAATGATGGGAGTTCGCTGCGGCATGGGGAGGTTCGGTCGGCGCATCGTGACGATCGCCTGCGCCGCGGCCCTGCTCGCGGGCTGCAGCAGCATCCAGCCGGACAGGCATGCGGCCCAGCCGACCCCGATCGTGCCGCCCGCGGCGCCGAAGTCGGTCGGCCAGCCGAGCGCGGTGACGCAGGAGCAGGCCCGCATCGCCGCGGCCTATGGCGGCGTCTATCAGCAGCCCCAGCTCACCGCGCTGCTGAACAGCATCGCCGACCGGCTCGCCGCCGCGTCCGATCGGCCCGACCTGCGCTACAAGGTGACCCTGCTCAACTCGCCGCTGATCAACGCCTTCGCGCTGCCGAACGGCAGCCTCTACGTCACCCGAGGCCTGCTGGCGGTGGCGAACGACACGTCCGAGGTCGCCGGCGTGCTGGCCCATGAGATGGCGCATGTGACCGCGCGCCACGCCTTCCAGCGCGCCGACGAGGAGCGCAAGGCGGTGCTCGTGAGCAAGGTGGTCTCCGACGTGCTGGAGAACCGGGAGGCGGGCGCCGTGGCGCTGGCCAAGAGCCGGCTGTCGCTGGCGAGCTTCTCCCGCGCCCAGGAGCTGGAGGCCGACCGCATCGGCGTGCAGAACATCGCCCGCGCCGGCTTCGACCCTTACGGCGCGTCGCGCTTCCTGCTCTCCATGGGCCGGCAGACGGAGCTGCGCAGCGCAGCCCTCGGGCAGAAGCCGTCCCAGCCGGGGCTCGACTTCCTGTCCACGCATCCCTCCACGCCCGAGCGGGTGCAGCTCGCCGTCACATCCGCCCGCCAGATCGGCGCGCCGGGGCTCGGCGAGCGCGACCGGGACCGCTACCTCACGGCGCTGAACGGCATCGTCTACGGCGACGACCCGGCGCAGGGCTACGCCCGCGGACGGCGCTTCCTGCACCCCAGACTGGGCTTCACCTTCCTTGCGCCCGAGGGCTTCACCTTCGAGAACGGGGCGGAGGCGCTGCTGGGCGTCGCGCCGGACGGGCGGGCGCTGCGCCTCGACGCCGCCCGGCTCGCCTCCGGCCGCACGCTCGACGGCTACATCCAGGAGGGCTGGATCGAGGGGGCGGAGCCCGGCCCGGTCGAGCGGCTGGAGGTGAACGGCATGGAGGCCGTCACCATCGTCGCCAAGGGGCGGGACTGGACCTTCCGGTTCGTGGCGATCCGGTTCGGCGACGACGTCTACCGCCTGATCTTCGCCGCGCGCGAGCTGACGCCGGAGATCGACGACGGCTTCCGCGCCTCGCTGCAGTCGTTCCGTCGGCTGTCCGCGAGCGAGATCGAGAGCGCGCAGCCTTTGCGCGTGGCGACCGAGACCGTCCGCCCGGGCGACACCGACGCCGCCTTCGCCGCCCGCATGGCGCTCACCGACCGCGCCGTGGAGCGCTTCGCCGTGCTCAATGGCCTCGCCCCCGGCGAACCGCTGCAGCCGGGCTACAAGGTCAAGGTGATCAGGGAGTGACGGCGAGGCGCTCCTTGCGCGCCGCCTCCCACACCTCCCACGCCGCGTCGATGTTGAGCGCCGCGATCGCGAGGCCGACCACCAGATCGGGCCAGATCGACGGCCAGGCGAGCGTGACGACGCCCGCGGCCATGATCGCCAGATTGGCGAAGGCGTCGTTGCGGGCGGACAGGAAAGCGGCGCGGGTCAGGCTGCCGCTCGCCGCGCGGAAGCGCGCCAGCAGCAGGGCGCAGGTCAGATTGACGCCGAGCGCGCCCAGCGCGACCGCCGACAGCGCCACGGCGTCCGGCGGCGTCGGGTCCACGATTTGGTCCCAGGCGGTCCAGACGGTGGCTGCGACCGGCGCGATCAGGATCAGCGCCAGCAGCGCCCCGACCCGCGCGCGGGCTCTGAGCGACCAGCCCAGCGCCAGCAGGATCAGCAGGTTGACGGAGGCGTCCTCCAGGAAATCCATGCTGTCCGCGAACAGCGCGACCGAGCCCAGCGCCAGCGCGGCCCAGAACTCCACCCCGAAATAGCCGAGGTTGAGCGCCGCCACCGTCCCGACGGTGCGGCGCAGGCCGGGCGGCGGAGCGCCGTCATGGGGAGAGGACGCGTTCGTCACTTCCGCCTCCCTCGCCCCGTTCAGCCTGCCCGGCCGCGCGTCAGTACAGCCCGCCCGTGCCGGAGCGGATGGCCCGGTCCGCCTCGGGCGTCACCATCTCCGGACGGCTGCCGCCGGCCTGCCCGATGATGGAGTAGCTGTCCGGCGGCGCGGTGCCCGGCTTGAACGCCTCGAGGATCATCTTCGGATCGCCGGCGGACGCCCGCATGCCCGTGGACGGGTTGATGCGGATCAGCTTGATGCCGGGCGGCACGCGGAACGGCACCGGCGGCTTGTCGGCGAGCGCGGCCTTCATGAACTCGGTGAACACGGGCGCCGCCACCGTGCCGCCGGTCTCCCCGTCGCCCATGGAGCGCGGCTTGTCGTAGCCGAGATAGACGCCCACGGTCAGGTCCGGCGAGAAGCCCACGAACCAGGCGTCCTTGTAGTCGTTGGTGGTGCCGGTCTTGCCGGCGATCGGCTTGCCGACCGCCTTCACGCTGGTGGCGGTGCCGCGCAGCACCACCCCCTCCATCATGGAGGTGATCTGGTAGGCCGTCATCGGATCGATCACCTGCTCGCGGTGGTCGACCAGCTTCGGCTCGTCCTGATGGCGCCACTCGCCGCCGTTGCAGCCGATGCATTCGCGATCGTCGTGGCGGTAGATGGTCTTGCCGGTGCGGTCCTGGATGCGGTCGATCACGGTGGGGGTGATCTTCTTCCCGCCGTTGGCGAACATGGAATAGGCCGCGGTCATGCGCAGCACCGTGGTCTCGCCGGCGCCGAGCGACATGGACAGATACGGCGGCAGGTCGTCGATCACCCCGAAGCGGCGGGCGTATTCCGAGATCAGCGGCATGCCCATGTCCTGCGCCAGACGCACGGTCATGACGTTGCGCGACTTCTCGATGCCGAAGCGCAGGGTCTGCGGGCCATAGAACTTCTTGGCGTAGTTCTCCGGCCGCCACACGCCCACGCCCGCGCCCTGATTGATCTCGATCGCCGCGTCCAGCACCACGCTGGACGGGGTGTAGCCGTTGTCGAGCGCCGCGGCGTAGATGAACGGCTTGAACGAGGAGCCCGGCTGCCGCAGCGCCTGGGTGGCGCGGTTGAACTGGCTCTCATCGTAGGAGAAGCCGCCCGCGAGCGCCAGCACGCGGCCGGTGTAGGGCTCCATCACCACCAGACCGCCGGAGATGTCCGGCACCTGTCGCAGGCGGTACTCCGAGCCGCCCGATTTCAGCGGCTCCACATAGACCACGTCGCCGGCCTTCAGCACCTGCGACACGGTCTTGACCGCGCGGCCGCGCTCCGGGCCGGCGGCCCAGCGGGCCCAGCGCACGCCCTCGAGCGGAATGACGCCGGTGCTGCGCTCGCGCAGCACCGCGCCGGCCTTGTCGCGGCCGGGCTGCAGGCCGATGGTCGCCTGCGCGGCGGTGGCGCTCAGCACCACGGCGAGCCGCCACGGCTGGATGTCGCCATAGGCCGGGATGTCCGCCAGCGCGAGGCCCCAGTCGCCCGCCACCTCGATTTCCCGCTCCGGCCCGCGCCAGCCGCGCTGCTGGTCGAAGGCCACCAGACCGTCGCCCAGGGCCTTACGGGCGAGCACCTGCATCTTGGGATCGAGCGTGGTGCGGACGGAGAGCCCGCCCTCGTAGAGGCGTTTCTCGCCGTACTTCTCGTAAACGACGCGGCGCACTTCCTCGTTGAAGTACTCGCTCGCCACCAGCTGCGTGCCGGTCGGCCGCGGATTGACGTCGATCGGCTCCTTCTTCGCCGCCGCGCCCTCCTCCGCCGTGGCGTAGCCGTTCTCCACGATGCGGTCGATCACCCAGTTGCGGCGCTCCATGGCGCGCTCCGGGTAGCGGAACGGATGATAGTTGTTCGGCGCCTTCGGCAGCGCGGCCAGATAGGCGGCTTCCGCCAGCGTCAGCTCGTTGACCGACTTGTCGAAATAGACCAGCGAGGCCGCGCCCACGCCGTAGGCGCCCATGCCGAGGTAGATCTCGTTGAGATAGAGCTCGAGGATCCGGTCCTTGGAGTAGGTCTGCTCGATGCGCAGCGACAGGAGCGCTTCCTTGATCTTGCGCTCCATGGAGGTCTCGTTGGTCAGCAGGAAGTTCTTCGCCACCTGCTGGGTGATGGTGGACGCGCCCTGAGGCCGCCGGCCCTGGTTCTGGATGTTGGTCAGCATGGCGCGGGCGATGCCGAAAAAGTCCAGTCCGCCATGGCTGTAGAAGGTTTTGTCCTCAGCCGATATGAACGCGGTTGTCAGCCGCTTCGGCATGGCCTGGATCGGCAGGAACAGCCGGCGCTCCTTGGCGTATTCGGCGATGAGGCGGCCGTCGCTGGCGTGCAGCCGCGTCATGATCGGCGGCTCGTAATTGGCGAGATGCTCGTAGTCCGGGAGTTCGCGTCCGTAGCTCCAGGCGAAATAGCCCGCCACGGCCGCGCCGCAGAGCGCGACGATCGTGCCGGCGGCGAACAGGAAACCGAGGAACCGGACCAGCAGACGCATCAGGGATTCGTTCCGTTTCCGATGGCCTTTGAGCGCCGCGCGCGTCCGGCTCCAAGCCAAACGCGCCTTTACACGACGCCCCATCGCCTGCGCCGCCTGTCTCCATACCGGGATCGGGGGCTTTTGTGGAGATTGTACGGCGCGAACCGGCTGGCGCTAATTCAGGCGCCCGGGTGAGCCCGCGGCGACACGGGTCTCGAAATAGCCGTCCACGGCCTTCGCCACGGCGTCGGTGGCCTTGTCGCGCCACGCCTCCGACATGAGCTGCTTCGCGTCCTCCTTGCTCGACAGATAGCCGAGCTCCAGCAGGACCGAGGGCACGTCGGGCGCCTTCAGCACCCGGAAGCCCGCGGAGCGCAGCGGATTCTTGTTCAGCGTGGCCGCGGTCTTGAGATCCTTCACCAGCCGGCGGGCGAAATCGGCGGTGAAGCCGCGGGTTTCCCGCATGGTCAGATCGAACAGGATGCCCGCCACCTCGTCCGGCTCGTCGGACAGGTCGAGGCCCGCGATAAGGTCGGCGCGATTCTCCTTCTCCGCCAGCCGCTCCGCCTCCCTGTCCGAGGCCTTGTCGGACAGGGTGTAGACGGTGGCGCCGCGCACCCCGAACGGATTGGACAGCGTGTCGGCGTGGATCGAGATCATCAACGCCGCGGCGTGCTCCCGCGCCACCTTCACCCGGTCGGGAAGCGAGATGAAGCTGTCGTCGTCGCGGGTGAGCACCACCTTGCGCTCGCCGGACGCCTCCAGCTTCTCCTTCAGCCGTCGGGCGAAGGCGAGCACGATGTCCTTCTCGGAGACGTCGCCGGGGCCGGCCGCGCCGGGATCCACGCCGCCATGGCCCGGGTCGATCACCACGATCGGCAGGCCGTGCGCCGTCTCGACCTTTGGCGCGGGCGTCGCGCCGGTGATGTCCTGGGCCGGCGCCTGGGCGATGGTCCGCAGGAAGCTCTTGCGGTCGGTGGGCGTAAGGTCCAGCACCAGCCGGGCCGGCTGGCCCTCCACCGGCTCCAGCACGAAGGCCTTGTCGATGGCGACCGGGCGGATCACGTCCACCACGATCCGCGAGCGGCCCGGCGCGAACATGCCGTAGCGGTAGGCGGCGATCAGCCCCCGCCCCTGCTCGCCCGCCTTCTCCGGCAGCCGGAACGTGACCTCGGGCAGGTCGATGACGACGCGGTAGGGGTCGGCCAGCGCGAAGGCGCGGATCGGGGTCGCGGCGGTGAGGTCGATCACCAGCCGGGTGCGCTCGTCGTCGCCCGCGAGCCGGCCGTCGGTCGCCACCGGCGTCGCCCGCGCTCCCGCCTCCCCGGCGCGCGCGGGCGCGCCGGTCCAGAGGCCGCCGGCGACGGCCAGCGCGAGGATCAGCAGGCGAATCATGACAGCCGGACGCCTCCCTGCGACGGTGGAGCAGCCGAGTGGGTTTACGGAATTAGCCGCTTCGGGTTAACCCGCCCCTAAGCATGGCCCGGCCGGCGATCCGCGTCTGTGGCTTTCACGGCACGTCCCGCAGGCGCCTCCCGCGTAGCGCTGCACAGCGATCGTGCTTGTCAATACGCCGCAGCGTCCGCTAAGAGACATTCGCTCACGTCGTGGTGGGGCGAATCTTTCCCGTGCTACCGGGTCTGGCGTCGCCGTCCGCGACTGTCGAAACGTCGCTTTGCGCGGCGGCCGCGTTTCGCTCCCTGAACATAGGGGAGCGCGCCTTGCGCCAGCCACGAGCGATGTCCGCCGCCCACCGCGCATGCGTCGGCGGCGTGCGGCGCGCCTTACTCGATGGCGTTCCGGTTTCGTCAGATCGACGTCGTGGGCCTCCGGAGCCTTGGGCTCCGGGGTTCGCCGCTTGTTTCACGCGCGCCGGGCGCTTCGTCCTGCGCGACCAGATTTGCGAGGTCCGACGGAGAATGCGCACGGCGATCACCGCCGCTTCCGCGTCATCCCGGATCTCGATCCGCCGGGCTCCCCGGCCTGCGTCCAGCTTCCATCGTCCGACCGCCGCCTGTCAGGCGCCGGCCGGGCGTCGGTCGCCGGACCGCTCCCCCCTCCCCATCCCTGCAGCCGGACGCGCCCGCCGCGTCCTGAGCGCGCCCGCCCCGTCGCCTGCGACGGACGCCGGGCCGCCCGGCCGCACACATCAAGAGTTCCGTTCATGGCCAACAAGATGCTCATCGACGCCACGCATCCCGAGGAGACTCGGGTCGTGGTCGTTCGAGGCTCCCGGGTCGAAGAGTTCGATTTCGAGAGCGCCAACCGCAAGCAGCTCCGCGGGAACATCTATCTCGCGAAGGTGACGCGGGTCGAACCGTCGCTTCAGGCGGCGTTCGTCGAATACGGCGGCAACCGCCACGGCTTCCTCGCCTTCAGCGAGATCCACCCCGACTATTACCAGATCCCGGTCGCCGACCGTCAGGCGCTCCTCGCCGAAGAAGAGAAGGCGCACGCCGCCGAAGAGGACGGCGAGAAGGCCGAAGAGACCGAGAAGCCCGCGGGCGGCCGTCGCCGCCGCGGCCGCGCGCGTCCCAAGGCCGCCCCGGCGGACGAGAACGACGCCGTCTCCGCCGACGCCCCCGAGACCACCGGCGACGACGCCGAGGCCGCGCCGTCCTCCGCGGAGGCTGCGGTCGAGGAGCATGTGGCCGAGCAGGAGGCCAAGGCCGACGGCGACCATGACGAGGAGGACCATCCGGTCGAGTCCATCGGCGCGGGCGACGCGCTGGAGGACCTGCCGGAGCGCAAGCCCCGCCACGTCCGCTCCTACAAGATCCAGGAGGTCATCAAGCGCCGCCAGGTGCTGCTGGTGCAGGTCGTCAAGGAGGAGCGCGGCAACAAGGGCGCGGCGCTGACCACCTACCTGTCGCTCGCCGGCCGCTATTCGGTGCTGATGCCCAACACCGCCCGCGGCGGCGGCATCTCCCGCAAGATCACCTCGGCCCAGGACCGCAAGCGCCTCAAGGAGGTCGCCTCCGACCTGGAGGTGCCGGAGGGCATGGGCGTCATCCTGCGCACCGCCGGCGCCAACCGCACCAAGCCCGAGATCAAGCGCGACTTCGAATATCTGATGCGCCTGTGGGAGACCGTGCGCGACCTGACGCTGAAGTCGTCGGCGCCGACGCTGGTCTATGAGGAAGGCTCGCTGATCAAGCGCTCCATCCGCGACCTCTACAACAAGGACATCGACGAGGTTCTGGTCGCGGGCGACGAGGGCTACCGCGAGGCCAAGGACTTCATGCGCATGCTCATGCCGAGCCATGCCAAGATCGTCCAGCCCTACCGCGACAGCCAGCCGCTGTTCTCCAAGTCCGGCGTGGAGGCCCAGCTCGACGCCATGTTCTCGAACGTGGTGACGCTGAAGTCCGGCGGCTACATCGTCATCAACCAGACGGAAGCCCTGGTCGCGATCGACGTGAACTCGGGCCGCTCCACCCGCGAGCACAACATCGAGGACACCGCGCTCCGCACCAATCTGGAGGCGGCCGAGGAGGTCTCCCGCCAGTTGCGCCTGCGCGACCTCGCCGGCCTCATCGTCATCGATTTCATCGACATGGACGAGAGCCGCAACAACCGCGCGGTCGAGAAGAAGCTCAAGGACTGCCTGAAGGACGACCGCGCCCGCATCCAGCTCGGCCGCATCTCGCACTTCGGCCTGATGGAGATGTCGCGCCAGCGCATCCGCACCGGCGTGCTGGAAAGCTCCAGCGAGGTCTGCCCGACCTGCAGCGGCGTCGGCACCGTGCGCGCCGTGCCCTCCGTCGCGCTGCACGTGCTGCGCATGGTGGAGGAGGCGCTGCGCAAGGACGCCTCGCGCAACGTTCTGGTCAAGACCCGCAACGAGGTGGCGCTCTACATCCTCAACCAGAAGCGCGCCCATCTGCGCGAGATCGAGACCCGGTTCGGGGTCGAGATCCTGTTCGCGCCGGAAGGCCATCTGCCCACCGGCCAGCATCTGATCATCGAGCGCACCGAGCCCGCCTCCGGCGAGCCGCGGGCGATCGCGACCCAGGTGCGCGTGGACAGCATCGAGCCGGAAGAGCCCGACGTGGCGTCCGAGGACGAGGAGGTCGCCGAGACCCCCGCGCCGGAGGCCCGCGCCGAGCGCGGCGGCGAGGACGAGGAACGCGCCGAGGGCGGCTCCCGCCGGCGCCGGCGTCGCCGCAAGCGTCGCGGCGGCGGAGGCGAGCCGAACGGCGCCGAAGCGCAGGACGACGGCGACGACGCGGACGGCGAGACGACCGACGCGGTCGCCGACGCGGAGGCCCCGGCCGAGCCGAAGCCGGACGTCGCCGCCGAGGACGTGGCCGAACCCGTCGCGGCTGAGGCGGACTCCGGCGACGACGCGTCCGAGGACGGCGGCAAGCGCCGCCGCCGCGGCCGGCGCGGCGGACGCCGCAGCCGCAAGGACGTGGAGGCCGGCGAGAGCGCCGAGGCCTCGACCCCGGACGAGGCGGACGCCGCGGCGTCCGACGTCGCCGCCGCCCAGGCGGACGTGGAGCTGGCCCCGGCCCCGGTGAACTCGCCGGAGCCGGAAGCGGCGCCCGAGGCGCCCGCCCCGGTCGAGGCCACCCTCGTCACCCCCGAGGGCCCGCAGGACGCGCCCGTCGCCGAGCCGGCGCCGCAGGCCGAAGAGGCTGCGGACGCTGCGGAAACCGTGGACGCCAGCGGCGACGACGCCGCGCCGCGCCGCACCCCGGAGCTGGAGGCCGTCGCCGAAGATCCGGCGCGTCCCCGCCGCACCGGCTGGTGGAGCCGCCGCTCGGGCGAAGACTGACCCGGATCGGAGGAGCCGCGCTCAGGCGCGGCCCCTCCGGACCAGGACCCGAAACGAAAAACGCCCGGCCAAGCCGGGCGTTTTTGCATGGGAAGGCGCGGGCAAGCCCTTGGGCGTCACTCGCCGAGCGTCGGCCCCTGGGGCGCCTCGGGGCGGGCGCCGCCTTTGCAGTCGATCAGCCACACGTCGTAGATCGGGTGCTCGACGCTGGAGAGCCCGGGGCTCGACGCGAACATCCAGCCCGAGAAGATGCGGCGCTGCTCGTTCTTCAGCGACAGCTCATCCACGTCCACATAGGAGGTGGTGTTGGGCTGCTCGGTGGGCGGGCGGGTGTAGCACACGTGCGGCGTCACCTTCAGCGCGCCGAAGGCCACCGTCTTCTCGATCGGCACGTCGAATTCGGTGATGCGGCCGGTGATCTTGTCGAGGCCGTTGAACACCGCCACCGGATTTTCGATCCGGGGCGTGGGCGCGATCACCTCCCCCTGCCCGCTTCTCGGCGCGGGGGCCACGCTGGTGCCGGGGTTCTGGGCGAGGGCCGCGGCGGGCGCGAGCAGGGTCGCCGCCAGAGCGGCGGCGGGCGGCAGACGGCGGACGGCGCGCACGATCGGACTGATTCCCCGGCTGAAACGTGTGAGCGCGACGTAACGCCCGAAATCCGGCCGTCTCAAGACGCGAATGGAGCGACGCCCGTCAGGCGCCCGGCGTCCAGGCCTCGTAATCGCCGGTCGCGGCCGGGCGACGACGCTCGGGCGACAGCGCGGAGCCCTTGGGCCGGTAGGCCTGCGCCGTGCCGGTCCCGTTGGCGCGGTGCGGCTTCTGCCAGGAGCGCGGGGCATAGGATTCATCGACCGGGGGCGTGTCGACGGTGTGGTGCATCCAGCCGTGCCAGCCGGTGGGAATGGCGGAGGCCTCGGCGTAGCCGGAATATACCACCCAGCGGCGCTCGGTCCCGAAGGCGGCGTTCTTCTCCGGGTCGTTCTTCAGCCGGTAGTAGCGGTTGCCGAACTCGTCCTCGCCCACGAACTCCCCGCCGCGCGACAGGGCGAAGCGGGTGCCGACGGTCGCGCCGTTCCACCAGGTGAAGATGTCGGTCAGGACGCTCATCAGGGACATGGGACGCAGGAGCCTCCGTCGCGCGGGACACGCGAGAGGTATGGTCTCCCCGCGCCGCGATGTCCAGCCGCATGCGCCGCGCGGGTGAAAAACAGGCTGTCCCCGCTCTTGTCCACACCGCCGGCCGGAGCCGCGCAGGCGCGGGAACCCCTTCGGCGCGCACGGCTTTCCCGCCCCGAAACCACCGCCCGTCAACCTTTCATTCACGACTCTCCGACACCATATCTAGTGTCACGACCGTGGCGGATGCGCCATGGATAGTGTGAATAAGGATCGGGAGGCGCAAATCCCGGCTCGACCGGGACCCGCGACTCGCGTTAGCTTTCACTCCCGCCGAACGAGGGCCAAGAGGGCTCCTTCGGCGGACAAGATCAGTCCGACACCGGATGGCCCCGCCTTCCGTTCGCATTCGCGCAGGCCCCCTTTGCGCGGAAACGCACCCTTGCGCGTTGGCTGGACGAGCCTTTCCGCGCAGCAGACGCTCTGGAGCTTCGGGACCCATGCGGATCGAACGCCGTTACACCACCGCCGGCCGCTCTCCTTACGCGGACATCGCCTTCCGCAAGGCGACCAGCGAGATCCGCAACCCGGACGGCTCCGTGGTGTTCCGCGCCGCCGACATCGACGTGCCGGAGGCCTGGAGCCAGGTGGCGGTCGACATCCTTGCGCAGAAGTATTTCCGCAAGGCGGGCGTGCCGGCCAAGCTGAAGCCGGTGGAGGAGAACACGGTCCCGTCCTGGCTGTGGCGCTCGGTCGCCGATCAGGACGCCCTCGCCGTCCTTCCCGAGGCCGAGCGCTTCGGCGGCGAGCGCGACGCCCGGCAGGTGTTCGACCGGCTGGCCGGCGCCTGGACCTACTGGGGCTGGACCCATCGCTATTTCGACGGCGAGGAGGACGCGCGCGCCTTCTTCGACGAGCTGGCCTACATGCTCGCCACCCAGAAGGCCGCGCCGAACTCGCCGCAGTGGTTCAACACCGGCCTGCACTGGGCCTATGGCGTCGACGGCCCGAGCCAGGGCCACTTCTACGCCGACCACCGCACCGGCGAGGTGCGCGCCTCCGAGAGCGCCTATGAGCGGCCGCAGCCCCACGCCTGCTTCATCCAGGGCGTCTCCGACGATCTCGTGAACGACGGCGGCATCATGGACCTGTGGGTGCGCGAGGCGCGCCTGTTCAAATACGGCTCCGGCACCGGCTCCAACTTCAGCCAGCTCCGCGGCGAAGGCGAGCGGCTGTCCGGCGGCGGACGCTCGTCCGGCCTGATGTCGTTCCTGAAGATCGGCGACCGCGCCGCCGGCGCCATCAAGTCCGGCGGCACCACCCGCCGCGCCGCCAAGATGGTGGTGGTGGACGCCGACCATCCGGACATCGAGGCTTACGTCTCCTGGAAGGTGAAGGAGGAGCAGAAGGTCGCGGCCCTTGTCACCGGCTCGAAGGTGGTGAAGAAGCACCTCGCCGCCATCCTGAAGGCCTGCGTCAACTGCGACGGCCCCGACGGCGACTGCTCCAACCCGGAGAAGAACCCGGCGCTGAAGCGCGAGGTGAAGCTCGCCCGCAAGGCGCAGGTGGCCGACAGCCTGATCAAGCGCGTGCTGCAGCAGGCGGCGCAAGGGGTGACCGAGCTCGACTTCGACACCTACACCACCGACTGGGACGGCGAGGCCTATCTCACCGTCGCGGGGCAGAACTCCAACAACTCCGTGCGCGTGACGGACGACTTCCTGCGCGCCGTGGAGCAGGACGGCGACTGGAGCCTCATCGGCCGCACCACCGGCAAGGTGACCAAGACGCTGAAGGCGCGCGGGCTGTGGGACCAGGTGTCCTACGCCGCCTGGGCCTGCGCCGATCCCGGCATCCAGTTCCACTCCACCATCAACGACTGGCACACCTGCCCGGCCTCGGGCCCGATCCGCGCGTCGAACCCGTGCTCGGAGTACATGTTCCTCGACGACACGGCCTGCAATCTGGCGTCGCTGAACCTGCTGCAGTTCCGCCGCGCCGATAAGAGCTTCGACGTGGAGGCCTACGCCCACGCCTGCCGGCTGTGGACCGTGGTGCTCGAGATCTCGGTGCTGATGGCGCAGTTCCCGTCGCGCCAGATCGCGGCGCTCTCCTGGCGCTACCGCACGCTCGGCCTCGGCTACGCCAACATCGGCGGCCTGCTGATGTCGTCAGGCGTCGCCTACGATTCGGAATCCGCCCGCGGGCTCTGCGCCGCGCTGTCGGCGCTGATGACCGGCGTCGCCTACGCCACCTCCGCCGAGATGGCGGGCGAACTGGGCGCCTTCGAGGGCTATCCGGAAAACCGCGACCACATGCTGCGGGTGATCCGCAACCACGCCCGCGCCGCCCGCGGCGAGGCCGGCGGCTATGAAGGCCTCGCCACCCTCCCCGTGCCGCTCGACGCCGCCTCCTGCCTGGACCAGTCCATCGTCTCGGCCGCCTGCGCCGCGTGGGAGCGCGCGCTGACGCTGGGCGAAGCCAACGGCTTCCGCAACGCGCAGGTCTCGGTGATCGCGCCCACCGGCACCATCGGCCTGGTGATGGACTGCGACACCACCGGCATCGAGCCCGACTTCGCGCTGGTGAAGTTCAAGAAGCTCGCCGGCGGCGGCTACTTCAAGATCATCAACCGCGCCGTGCCCGAGGCGCTGCGGGCGCTGGGCTACGCCGAGCACCAGATCGCCGAGATCGAGGCCTACGCGGTCGGCCATGGCTCGCTGGCCCAGGCCCCCGCCATCAACCCGGCGACGCTGTCCGCCAGGGGCTTCCCCACCGAGGCCATCAAGGCGCTGGAGGCGGCCGCCAAGTCCGCCTTCGACGTCAAGTTCATCTTCAACAAGTGGACGCTGGGCGAGGCGCTGCTCACCGGCCCGCTGAAGGTTCCGGCCGAGAAGCTGAACGACCCCGCCTTCGATCTGCTCGCCCATCTCGGCTTCTCCAAGGCCGACGTGGAGGCCGCCAACACCCATGTGTGCGGCGCCATGACGGTGGAGGGCGCGCCGCATCTGAGGGCAGAGCACTATCCGGTGTTCGATTGCGCCAACCCGTGCGGCCGCACCGGCAAGCGCTTCCTGTCGGTGGAGAGCCACATCCGCATGATGGCGGCGGCGCAGCCCTTCATCTCGGGCGCGATCTCCAAGACCATCAACATGCCGAACGACGCCACGGTGGAGGACTGCTCCGCGGCCTACATGCTGTCGTGGAAGCTGGCGCTGAAGGCCAACGCGCTCTACCGCGACGGCTCCAAGCTCAGCCAGCCGCTCAGCGCGCAGCTGATCTCCGACGCGGACGAGGACGACGACGCCCTCGAGCAGCTGGTGGCCTCCCCCGCCGCCGCCCGCACCGCCCAGGTGATCGAGAAGATCGTGGAGCGGGTGCAGGTGATCCGCGAGCGCGAGAAGCTGCCGGGCCGCCGCAAGGGCTACACCCAGAAGGCCATCGTCGGCGGCCACAAGGTGTACCTGCGCACCGGCGAGTATGACGACGGCCGCATCGGCGAGATCTTCATCGACATGCACAAGGAAGGCGCGGCCTTCCGCTCGGTGATGAACAACTTCGCCATCGCGGTGTCGCTCGGCCTGCAGTACGGCGTGCCGCTGGAGGAGTATGTGGAGGCCTTCACCTTCACCCGCTTCGAGCCGGCCGGCTTCGTGCAGGGCAACGACACCATCAAGAACGCGACCTCGATCCTGGACTACGTGTTCCGCGAGCTCGCGATCTCCTATCTGTCCCGCTACGACCTCGCCCATGTGGACCCGTCGGAGATCGCGCCCGACGCGATCGGCTCCGGCGTGAACCAGGACAAGGCCCCGGCCCCCGCGCCGGTGTCCAAGGGTCTTCTGCGCGGACGCCAGCTCGCGGCCATTCCCGGCGGCTCCGCGGAGCCCAAGGGCTCGGCCTCGAACGTGACCGCCATCGGCGGCGCCCGCCCCGCGACCACGGCGCTTGGCGTCCAAGGCGCGACCGCGTTCAAGCGCGAGCTTGCGCCCGCGCCCGAACCCGCCGCCGAACTCGGCCACCTGGCCTGGGAGGCGCCCGCGCCGGCCCCCGCCGCCAAGACCGCCGACGACCGCCGCGCCGAGGCCCGCCTGAAGGGCTACGAGGGCGAAAACTGCTCCGAATGCGGCAACTTCACCATGGTCCGCAACGGCACCTGCCTGAAATGCGACACCTGCGGCTCCACAAGCGGGTGCTCGTGATGACGGGACGGCTGATGACCATCCCAAAAGGGTGACATCCATCGCAAAAGACTGTCGCGGCGAACCCCATAAAGGTGTCGCGTCAGCCAGAGACTGAGGAACTACCTCGGGTTGTGCCGGGCGGTCTTTTAGGCCGCCCGGATAACCCTGAAGGAACATAATAGAAACGTCACTTGGGGGAGCGGTGTGCTAGGCTCAGGACTTATTAATTTGGATTGAAACGTGATTCAGAGTCTCGATTGAGGGAGGCTCTGGTGGGTGATTTGTTTTT
>NZ_BSFK01000006.1 GCF_027922305.1 Methylopila jiangsuensis
GCGATGGAGGAGAAGCTGCGCTTCGCCATCCGCGAAGGCGGCCGCACCGTCGGCGCCGGCGTCGTCGCCTCCATCATCGAGTGATCTTCGGCCCTTCGGCCGAACTCACCCTGGACTGAAGAGCCCGGCGTCTCGCGACGCCGGGCTCTTCGCGTTGGAAGGCGCGGCGACGCGCGCCCGATCGTCGCCTGTCTCGCGCCGGCGCAGGGGATAACCGGCAAGCCCCCCTGTCCGGGGCGTGGGCAAGCCGGCGATCGTCGAAGGAAATGGGGCGTCGATCCATCCAGCGCGCCCGGCGCGAGGCCGAACGTTCAACACACGGAGACGACCGCGCACGGGCAGTCCGCGCGCTCCGACCCGCAGCGCTGGAGCGCGCGGACGACGCCGCCCGGTCGCCCCGGCTCTCGCGGCGACGCGTTCGGTCTCGCAGGTCGGGCCGAGCCGTCCTATCCGTCGTCGCGCGCGGAGAACGAGCGGCCCGGCGCCGCGCTCCGGCGGGCGCGGCCCTTTGGCCGATAGATGTTACAAAGGGCTTTACAGCGCTCCGCCGTCCGACTAGACAGCACGCCTGCTCTGGTCCGATGTGGAGTCCCGGGCGTCTAGGAGTGTAGCTCAACTGGTCAGAGCACCGGTCTCCAAAACCGGGGGTTGGGGGTTCGAGTCCCTCCACTCCTGCCATCAGGGCAGGGCGGTCGTGGGCTTATCGAGCGCCGCGACCAGGACATTCGGGGCGTCTCGTGCGTCCTGCGGCGACGACAGCGATCAGGGGCGCAGGCTTTGCGGGCCGGCGTCCCTTTTGGACGTGATGCGAGGCGATGGCTAAGACCAATCCGATCGAATTCCTGCAGGAGGTGGGCGCCGAGACCGCGAAGGTGGTGTGGCCGACCCGCCGCGAGACGGCGATCACCACGATCATGGTCTTCGTGTTCGTGTTCCTCGCCTGCGTGTTCTTCTTTCTGGCGGACATGATCCTGCGCACGGCCGTGACGATGATTCTGGGATTTGGCCAATGAGCGTCGCAGGGCAGGCGGCGGGCGGCCGGCGCAAGCGCTGGTACATCGTCCACGCCTATTCGAACTTCGAGAAGAAGGTCGCGGAGTCGATCCGCGAGAAGGCGGAGCAGACCGGTCTGTCGGATCTGTTCGAAGAGATTCTGGTGCCGACCGAAAAGGTCGTCGAGGTGCGCCGCGGCCGCAAGGTCGACGCCGAGCGCAAGTTCTTCCCCGGCTACGTGCTGGTGAAGATGGACCTGACGGATCAGGCCTACCACCTGATCCGCAACACGCCGAAGGTCACCGGCTTCCTGGGCGCGGACAACAAGCCGTCGCCGATCTCCGACGCCGAGGCGGAACGCATCCGCCAGCAGGTGCAGGAGGGCGTGGAGCGTCCGAAGCCATCGGTGTCGTTCGAGGTCGGCGAGAACGTCCGGGTGTCGGACGGGCCGTTCGCCTCGTTCTCGGGCGTGGTGCAGGACGTGGACGAGGCGCGGGCGCGCCTCAAGATCGACGTCTCGATCTTCGGTCGCGCGACGACCGTCGATCTCGAATACGGACAGGTCGAAAAGGTCTGATCCGTTCCCCGGCCGTGGGAGGACGGGCGCAAGGGCTTCGCCGCCTCGCGTCTGCGTCCGCACCACGGCGTCACATGGCGCAAGGCGGCCTGACCGCCGTCGCGCGCCTTGAGGAGAAAGCCACATGGCGAAGAAGATTACGGGCTACATCAAGCTTCAGGTGCCTGCGGGCTCCGCCAACCCGTCGCCGCCGATCGGCCCGGCGCTGGGTCAGCGCGGCCTGAACATCATGGAGTTCTGCAAGGCGTTCAACGCGCAGACCGGCCAGCTCGAGAAGGGCATGCCGATTCCGGTGGTGATCACGGCCTATGCGGACCGCTCCTTCACCTTCGTGATGAAGTCGCCGCCGGTCAGCTACTTCCTGAAGCAGGCGGCGGGCGTCAAGTCGGGCTCCAAGACCACGGGCAAGGCCGCCCCGGTCGGCAAGGTGACCCAGGCCCAGCTCCGCGAGATCGCGGAGAAGAAGATGGCCGACCTGAACTGCGACAGCGTCGATTCGGCGGTGGCGATGATCGCGGGCTCGGCCCGTTCCATGGGCCTGGCGGTGGAGGGCTGATCATGGCGAAGCTTGCAAAGCGCGTCGCGAAGTCCCGCGAGGGCGTCGATCGCGAGAAGCTGTACGCGATCGACGAGGCCATCAAGCTCGTCAAGGAGCGCGCCACGGCCAAGTTCGACGAGACCATCGAGGTCTCCATCAATCTCGGCGTCGACCCGCGCCATGCGGACCAGATGGTCCGCGGCGTGTGCCAGCTGCCGAACGGCTCCGGCCGCACCGTGCGCGTGGGCGTGTTCGCCCGCGGCCCGAAGGCGGAGGAGGCCAAGGCCGCCGGCGCCGACATCGTGGGCGCGGAAGACCTGCTGGAGATCGTCCAGGGCGGCACGATCGAGTTCGATCGCTGCATCGCGACCCCGGACATGATGCCGCTGGTCGGCCGTCTCGGTAAGGTGCTCGGCCCGCGCGGCCTGATGCCGAACCCGAAGGTCGGCACGGTGACCATGGACGTCGCCGGCGCGGTGAAGGCCGCCAAGGGCGGCGCGGTGGAGTTCCGCGTCGAGAAGGCCGGCATCATCCACGGCGGCGTGGGCAAGGCCTCGTTCGACGAGACCAAGCTGGTGGAGAACATCAAGGCGTTCACCGACGCCGTGGTGAAGGCCAAGCCGACCGGCGCCAAGGGCCAGTACGTGCAGAAGATCGCGGTCTCGTCGACGATGGGCCCGGGCGTGCACGTGGAGCCGGGCTCCGTTCTCGGCGCCTGAGCCGAAACGTTTGACGAATTCGTCCGGGGCGTTCGCGTCCCGGACGTGATGGCGGACTGGGCTTCGGCCCGCTCCGCCGACCTGTCCGAGAAAGCAGGCGCGCCTCCACGGGGAGACCGCTTAAGCCCGGAGCACCGGGACCTGCCGAGACGGGGACGACCGGATTTTCGGCCCGCGCGAGCGGCCCGTCCGTCTGGTTCGAACCATCGCCGCGTCGCTCCTTGCGCCGCGCGCGGACAGGGCTTGAGCCGCCGTTTTCGTAAGCCGCCGCAAGGCGGGGCGCGAAGCGGCAGTAGCAACCCGGCGATCCTCAGCCCTCGGGCCGGATCGTCAACCGGAGAGAGCACGTGGACCGCGCAGAAAAGCGTGAAGCGGTTGCGGCGCTGAACTCGGTGTTTTCGGACTCCGGGGCCATCGTCGTCGCTCACTATTCGGGCCTGACCGTCGCTCAGCTGCAGACGCTTCGTCGGCAGATGCGCGAGGCGGGCGCGAGCGTGAAGGTCGCGAAGAACCGGCTGGCCAAAATCGCTCTCGAAGGCACGGACGTCGCCCACATCGGGACCCTGCTCACGGGTCCCACGATCCTCGCCTACAGCGCGGATCCGGTGGCGGCGCCCAAGGTCGCGGTCGAGTTCGCCAAGGGGCACGACAAGTTCGTGATCCTCGGCGGCGCCATGGGCGCGACCTCCCTGAACCCCGATGGCGTGAAGGCTCTTGCCACCATGCCGTCGCTGGACGAACTGCGCGCCAAGCTCGTCGGCCTCATCCAGGCCCCGGCGACCAAGATCGCGCAGCTCTCGACCGCGCCCGCAGCCAAGCTGGCGCGCGTGTTCGGGGCTTACGCCAAGCGAGACGAGGCGGCGTGACGCCGTTCTTCATTCCCAAAACTGGTTCGAACTCAAGGACGTAAAACAATGACGGATCTGACGAAGATCGTCGACGAACTGTCCAACCTGACGGTTCTCGAGGCTGCCGAGCTCGCCAAGCTGCTCGAAGAGAAGTGGGGCGTCTCCGCCGCCGCCGCCGTGGCTGTCGCTCCGGCGCAGAACGGTGGCCCGGCCGCCGTAGTGGAAGAGCAGACCGAGTTCACGGTCGTGCTCGCCGCCGCCGGCGAAAAGAAGATCGAGGTCATCAAGGAGGTCCGCGCGATCACCGGCCTCGGCCTCAAGGAAGCCAAGGACCTGGTCGAAGGCGCGCCGAAGCCCGTCAAGGAAGGCGTGTCCAAGGACGAGGCCGAGAAGCTCAAGGCCCAGCTCGAGAAGGCTGGCGCCAAGGTCGAGCTCAAGTGATCTCGCGCGGGCCTTCGCGCCCGCGCCGGATTCCAGGCGGGGAGGGGCGTTCCCTCCTCGCGTGACCACCATGAGCCGCGGGGGACGGCGCCGGAAGGCGTCGGCTTCTCCCGCGGCTTGAACGCCTTCCGGCCTGTGTGTTCCGCAGCCGGCGGGCGGAGATGCAAAGCGGGTTCGGGACGACCGAACGGACCCGCCGCGCCTGATCCAAGGCCCGACCTTTCGGGCGCGAGGCCTTGGATCAGGCGCGCCTCTCGGCAGGATTGAGGAAGACGATGGCTCATACGATCACCGGCCGCAAGCGTGTCCGCAAGTTCTTCGGCAAGATCCGTGAAGTCACGGAGATGCCGAACCTGATCGAAGTCCAGAAGGCGTCCTACGACCAGTTCCTTCTGTTCGACGGCAAGGACGCTCGGCCGGACGAAGGCCTGCAGACGGTGTTCAAGTCGGTGTTTCCGATCTCCGACTTCTCCAACACCTCGATGCTGGAGTTCGTCTCCTACGAGTTCGAGCAGCCGAAGTACGACGTGGACGAGTGCCGCCAGCGCGGCATGACCTTCGCCGCGCCGCTGAAGGTGACGCTGCGCCTGATCGTGTTCGACGTGGACGAGGAGACCGGCGCCAAGTCCGTCAAGGACATCAAGGAGCAGGACGTCTACATGGGCGACATGCCGCTCATGACGGACAACGGCACCTTCATCGTCAACGGCACCGAGCGCGTCATCGTCTCCCAGATGCACCGCTCGCCGGGCGTGTTCTTCGACCACGACAAGGGCAAGACGCATTCGTCGGGCAAGCTGCTGTTCGCGGCGCGCATCATCCCCTACCGCGGCTCCTGGCTCGACATCGAGTTCGACGCCAAGGACATCGTCCACGCCCGCATCGACCGTCGCCGCAAGATCCCGGTGACGTCGCTGATGTTCGCGCTCGGCATGGACGGCGAGACCATCCTCGACACCTTCTACAACAAGGTCACGTTCACCCGTGACGGCGACGCCTGGCGCACGCCGTTCGACGGCGCGCGCCTCAAGGGCCTGAACGCGGCCGTGGACCTGATCGACGCCGACTCCGGCGAAGTGGTGCTGGAGGCGGGCCGCAAGCTCACCGTGCGCCAGGCGCGCCTGATCTCCGAGAAGGGCGTCAAGGACCTGCGCATCTCCAACGAGGAACTGGTCGGCCAGTATGTGGGCGAGGATCTCGTCAACACGGAGACCGGCGAGATCTGGGCCGAGGCCGGCGACGAGATCACCCCGAAGCTGCTGGAGACGCTAATCGACGTCGGCGTGACCGAGCTCAACCTGCTGGACATCGACCACGTCAACGTCGGCGGTTACATCCGCAACACGCTGGCGGTGGACAAGAACGCCGCCCGCGAGGAGGCGCTGTTCGACATCTATCGCGTCATGCGCCCGGGCGAGCCGCCCACCCTCGACACCGCCGAGGCGATGTTCCAGTCGCTGTTCTTCGACTCCGAGCGCTACGACCTGTCCGCGGTTGGCCGCGTGAAGATGAACATGCGCCTCGACCTCGACGCGCCGGACACCCATCGCACCCTGCGCAAGGCCGACATCCTCGCCGTCATCAAGACGCTGGTGGACCTGCGCGACGGCCGCGGCGAGATCGACGACATCGACCATCTCGGCAACCGCCGCGTGCGTTCGGTCGGCGAGCTGATGGAGAACCAGTACCGCGTCGGCCTGCTCCGCATGGAGCGCGCCATCAAGGAGCGCATGTCGTCGGTCGAGATCGACACCGTCATGCCGCAGGACCTGATCAACGCGAAGCCCGCGGCCGCGGCCGTGCGCGAGTTCTTCGGCTCGTCGCAGCTGTCGCAGTTCATGGACCAGACCAACCCGCTGTCCGAGATCACCCACAAGCGCCGTCTCTCGGCGCTCGGGCCGGGCGGTCTGACCCGCGAGCGCGCCGGCTTCGAGGTGCGCGACGTGCACCCGACCCACTACGGCCGCATCTGCCCGATCGAGACGCCGGAAGGCCCGAACATCGGCCTGATCAACTCGCTAGCCACCTTCGCGCGGGTGAACAAGTACGGCTTCATCGAGGCCCCGTACCGCAAGGTGCGCGACGGTCAGGTCACCGACGAGGTGCACTACCTCTCGGCGGTGGAGGAGTCCAAGCACCACGTGGCGCAGGCCAACGCCCAGCTCGACGCCTCGGGCAAGTTCGCGGACGACCTGATCGTCTGCCGTCACATGGGCGAAGTGGTGTTCGTGCCGATCGAGCGCGTCGACTACATGGACGTGTCGCCGAAGCAGCTCGTGTCGGTGGCCGCGGCGCTCATTCCGTTCCTCGAGAACGACGACGCCAACCGCGCGCTCATGGGCTCGAACATGCAGCGCCAGGCCGTGCCGCTGGTCAAGGCGGACGCGCCCTTCGTGGGCACGGGCATGGAGGCCGTGGTCGCCCGCGACAGCGGCGCCGCCATCGCCGCCCGCCGCGCCGGCGTGATCGACCAGGTGGACGCCACCCGCATCGTCATCCGCGCGACGGAGGAGGCCGACGCCTCGAAGCCCGGCGTCGACATCTACCGGCTGATGAAGTTCCAGCGCTCCAACCAGTCCACCTGCATCACGCAGAAGCCGCTGGTGCGCGTGGGCGACATGGTGAAGAAGGGCGAGATCATCGCCGACGGCCCGTCCACGGAGCTGGGCGAGCTGGCGCTCGGCCGCAACGTGCTCGTCGCCTTCATGCCGTGGAACGGCTACAACTTCGAGGACTCGATCCTTCTCTCCGAGAAGATCGTCTCCGACGACGTGTTCACCTCGATCCACATCGAGGAGTTCGAGGTCGCGGCCCGCGACACCAAGCTCGGGCCGGAGGAGATCACGCGCGACATTCCGAACGTGTCGGAAGAGGCGCTGAAGAACCTCGACGAAGCCGGCATCGTCTACATCGGCGCTGAAGTGCAGGCGGGCGACATTCTCGTCGGCAAGATCACGCCGAAGGGCGAGAGCCCGATGACGCCGGAGGAGAAGCTGCTCCGCGCCATCTTCGGCGAGAAGGCCTCCGACGTGCGCGACACCTCGCTGCGGGTGCCGCCCGGCGTCACGGGCACCATCGTCGAGGTGCGCGTGTTCAACCGCCACGGCGTGGACAAGGATGAGCGCGCCCAGGCGATCGAGCGCGAGGAGATCGAGCGGCTCGCCAAGGACCGCGACGACGAGCTCGCGATCCTCGACCGCAACACCTACGCCCGCCTCGCCGACATGCTGGTGGGCAAGACGGTCATCTCCGGCCCGAAGGCCATCAAGAAGGACGCGGAGCTGACCCGCGAGAGCCTCGTCGAGGCGCCGCGCTCCCACTGGTGGCAGATCGCCGTCTCGGACGACAAGCTGATGTCCGAACTGGAGGCCATGCGCGCCCAGTACGACGAGCAGAAGAAGCGGCTCGAGCAGCGCTTCCTCGACAAGGTCGAGAAGCTGCAGCGCGGCGATGAGATGCCCCCCGGCGTGATGAAGATGGTCAAGGTCTTCATCGCGGTGAAGCGCAAGATCCAGCCGGGCGACAAGATGGCCGGCCGGCACGGCAACAAGGGCGTCGTGTCGCGGATCGTGCCGGTGGAGGACATGCCGTTCCTCGCGGACGGCACCCACGCCGACATCGTGCTGAACCCGCTCGGCGTGCCGAGCCGCATGAACGTCGGCCAGATCCTCGAGACGCATCTCGGCTGGGCCTGCGCGGGCCTCGGACGCAAGATCGGCGAGGCCATCGACGCCTACAGGGCGGGCGCGGGGCTTGAAAACCTCAAGTCCACGCTCGATGTGGTCTATGGCGACGATCCAAAGGTGAAGGAGCTCGACGACAAGGAGCTCGTCGAGATGTCCGAGAACCTCCGTCGCGGCGTGCCCATCGCCACGCCGGTGTTCGACGGCGCCAAGGAGGCCGACATCGAGCGCATGCTGGAGCTCGCGGGCGTCAACACGAGCGGACAGGTGACGCTCTATGACGGCCGCACCGGCGACACGTTCGACCGTCAGGTCACCGTCGGCTACATCTACATGCTGAAGCTGCACCATCTGGTGGACGACAAGATCCACGCCCGTTCGATCGGCCCGTACTCGCTGGTCACCCAGCAGCCGCTCGGCGGCAAGGCGCAGTTCGGCGGCCAGCGCTTCGGCGAGATGGAGGTGTGGGCGCTCGAGGCGTACGGCGCGGCCTACACGCTGCAGGAGATGCTGACGGTGAAGTCCGACGACGTGGCGGGCCGCACCAAGGTCTACGAGTCGATCGTCCGCGGCGACGACGCCTTCGAGGCCGGCATCCCGGAGAGCTTCAACGTGCTCGTGAAGGAAATGCGCTCGCTCGGCCTCAACGTCGACCTGCACACCTCGAAGCGGGCCGCAGGCGAGCTTCCCCCCGCCGACGCGGCGGAGTGACGGGCTCCCGTTCGGGAGAACCGTTGGGCGGACGGGCCTCAGGGCCCGCCCGCCGCTGACCAGGGATTTTGAGCGAACCCGGCGGCGCTTGGCGGCGGCCCCCGGTTGGTTCGCGGAAGGAGACGGCGATGAACCAGGAAGTGATGAATCTCTTCAACACGCAGGTTCCGGCCCAGACGTTCGACCAGATCCGCATCTCGATCGCGAGCCCCGAGAAGATCCTGTCGTGGTCGTTCGGCGAGATCAAGAAGCCCGAGACCATCAACTACCGCACGTTCAAGCCCGAGCGTGACGGTCTGTTCTGCGCGCGCATCTTCGGTCCGATCAAGGACTACGAGTGCCTGTGCGGCAAGTACAAGCGGATGAAGTACAAGGGCGTCATCTGCGAGAAGTGCGGCGTCGAGGTCACGCTGTCGCGCGTGCGCCGCGAGCGCATGGGCCACATCGAGCTCGCCGCTCCGGTCGCCCACATCTGGTTCCTGAAGTCGCTGCCGTCCCGCATCGGCCTCCTCATGGACATGACCCTCAAGGACCTTGAGGCGATCCTGTACTTCGAGAAGTACGTGGTGCTGGAGACGGGCCTGACCCCGCTCAAGGACCGCCAGCTCCTCACCGAGGAGGAGTATCTCCACGCCCAGGACGAGTATGGCGAGGACGCCTTCACCGCGCAGATCGGCGCGGAGGCGATCCAGTCCATGCTGCGCGCGCTCGACCTCGAGAAGATGGCCGCCGACATCCGCGTCGAGATCGCGGAGTCCACCACCGAGCTGAAGCCCAAGAAGCTCGCCAAGCGCCTGAAGATCGTCGAGGCCTTCATCGAGTCCGGCAACAAGCCCGACTGGATGATCATGACCGTCGTGCCGGTGATCCCGCCGGACCTGCGTCCGCTGGTGCCGCTGGACGGCGGCCGCTTCGCGACGTCTGACCTGAACGACCTCTACCGCCGCGTCATCAACCGCAACAACCGTCTGAAGCGGCTGATCGAACTGCGCGCGCCGGACATCATCATCCGCAACGAGAAGCGCATGCTTCAGGAGGCGGTGGACGCGCTGTTCGACAACGGCCGTCGCGGCCGCGTCATCACGGGCGTGAACAAGCGTCCGCTGAAGTCGCTCTCCGACATGCTGAAGGGCAAGCAGGGCCGCTTCCGCCAGAACCTGCTCGGCAAGCGCGTCGACTATTCCGGCCGCTCGGTCATCGTGGTCGGCCCCGAGCTCAAGCTGCACCAGTGCGGCCTGCCGAAGAAGATGGCGCTGGAGCTGTTCAAGCCGTTCATCTATTCGCGCCTCGACGCCAAGGGCCTCTCCGCCACCGTGAAGCAGGCGAAGAAGCTGGTGGAGAAGGAGAAGCCGGAGGTCTGGGACATCCTGGACGAGGTGATCCGCGAACATCCGGTGATGCTGAACCGAGCCCCGACGCTGCACCGCCTCGGCATCCAGGCGTTCGAGCCGGTGCTGATCGAGGGCAAGGCGATCCAGCTTCACCCGCTGGTCTGCGCCGCGTTCAACGCCGACTTCGACGGCGACCAGATGGCCGTGCACGTTCCGCTGTCGCTTGAGGCGCAGCTGGAAGCGCGCGTGCTCATGATGTCCACCAACAACATCCTGCACCCGGCCAACGGCGCGCCGATCATCGTGCCGTCCCAGGACATCGTGCTCGGCCTCTACTACCTGACGCTGATGCGCGACAAGGAGCCGGGCGAGGGCATGGCCTTCGCCAACATGGGCGAGCTCGAGCACGCGCTGTTCACGAAGTCGGTGACGCTGCACACCAAGATCAAGAGCCGCTACGTTTCGGTCGACGAGAACGGCGATCCCGTCTCCAAGATCTTCGAGACCACGCCCGGCCGCATGATGCTTGGCCAGCTCCTGCCCAAGACTCCGAAGCTGACCTTCGACGTCGTCAACAAGCTGATGACGAAGAAGGAAATCTCGAACATGATCGACACCGTCTACCGCAACTGCGGTCAGAAGGACACGGTCATCTTCTGCGACCGCATCATGTCGCTCGGCTTCCACAACGCGTTCAAGGCCGGCATCTCGTTCGGCAAGGACGACATGGTGGTGCCGGAGACCAAGACCAAGATCGTCGACGACACCCGCACGCTCGCCAAGGAATACGAGCAGCAGTACCAGGACGGCCTGATCACCCAGGGCGAGAAGTACAACAAGGTCGTCGACGCCTGGGCCAAGTGCACGGACAAGATCGCCGAGGAGATGATGGCGCGCATTTCGGCCGTCCAGGTGGACGCCGAGACCGGCCGCACCAAGCAGATCAACTCGATCTACATGATGAGCCACTCGGGCGCCCGCGGCTCGCCGGCGCAGATGAAGCAGCTCGCCGGCATGCGCGGCCTCATGGCCAAGCCGTCGGGCGAGATCATCGAGAGCCCGATCATCTCGAACTTCAAGGAAGGCCTGTCGGTGCTCGAGTACTTCAACTCGACGCACGGCGCCCGTAAGGGCCTCGCCGACACCGCTCTGAAGACCGCGAACTCGGGCTACCTGACCCGCCGTCTCGTCGACGTGGCGCAGGACTGCATCATCACCGAGGACGATTGCGGCTCGGAGGCGGGCATCCGCGTCCGCGCGGTGATCGACGCCGGCCAGATCGTGGCGACGCTCGGCCAGCGCATCCTGGGCCGCACCGCGGCCGAGGATGTGCTGAACCCGGCGACGGGCGAGCTGATCGTGCCGAAGAACACGCTGTTCGCCGAGAAGCACGTCGAGCAGGTGATGGCGGCGGGCGTGCAGGAGATCCGGATCCGTTCGGTGCTCACCTGCGAGACCAAGGTCGGCGTCTGCGTGGCCTGCTACGGCCGCGATCTGGCGCGCGGCACCCCGGTCAACCACGGCGAGGCGGTCGGCGTCATCGCGGCGCAGTCCATCGGCGAGCCGGGCACCCAGCTCACCATGCGCACGTTCCACATCGGCGGCACGGCGCAGCTGGCGGACTCGTCCTTCCTCGAAAGCTCGTTCGAGGGCACGGTCAAGCTGCGCAACCGCAACGCGGCCCGCAACTCCGACGGCGACCTGATCGTGATGGGCCGCAACGTGGCGGTGGTCATCGTCGACGCCGACGGGACGACCGAGCGCGCCACCCATCGTCTGCAGTACGGCTCCAAGCTGAAGGTGGACGACGGCGACAAGATCAAGCGCGGCCAGCGCATCGCGGAGTGGGACCCCTACACCCGTCCGATCCTCACCGAGGTGGACGGCAAGGTCGCCTTCGAGGATCTGGTGGAAGGCGCCTCCGTCAAGGAGACGTCGGACGAGGCCACGGGCATCACCAAGCGCGTGGTCACCGACTGGCGCACCTCGACCCGCAACGCCGACCTCAAGCCGGCGGTCACCATCTTCGGTTCGGACGGCAAGATCGCCCGTCCGGCCAAGGGCGGCGAGGCGCGCTACCTGCTGGCGGCGGACGCGATCCTGTCGGTCTCGCCCGGCTCCGAGGTGCGCGCCGGCGACGTGCTGGCCCGCATCCCGACCGAAAGCGCCAAGACCCGCGACATCACGGGCGGTCTGCCGCGCGTGGCGGAGCTGTTCGAGGCGCGACGTCCGAAGGACGCGGCGATCATCGCCGAGGTCTCCGGCACGGTGCAGTTCGGCAAGGACTACAAGAACAAGCGTCGCCTCTCGCTCATTCCGGGCGACGGCGGCGAGCCGGTCGAGTACCTGATCCCCAAGGGCAAGCACATCCACCTGCAGGATGGCGACGTGGTGGAGCAGGGCGACTACATCGTCGACGGCAACCCGGCGCCGCACGACATCCTGGCGATCAAGGGCGTGGAGGAGCTCGCGGCTTACCTCGTCAACGAGATCCAGGAGGTCTACCGGCTTCAGGGCGTGACCATCAACGACAAGCACATCGAGGTGATCGTCCGCCAGATGCTGCAGAAGGTGGAGATCTCGGACGCCGGCGAAACCGACCTGATCACCAACGAGCAGGTCGACAAGATGGAGTTCGAGGCCGTCAACGCGAAGGCCGAGGCCGAGGGCAAGAAGCCCGCGGTCGGCCACCCCGTGCTGCTCGGCATCACCAAGGCGTCGCTGCAGACCCGGTCCTTCATCTCGGCCGCCTCGTTCCAGGAGACGACTCGCGTCCTCACCGAAGCCGCGGTCAACGGCAAGGTGGACGATCTCGAGGGCCTGAAGGAGAACGTCATCGTCGGCCGCCTGATCCCGGCGGGCACCGGCTCGGTGATGAACAAGGTGCGCGAGATCGCGACCCATCGCGACGACCTCATCCTCGCCCAGAAGGCGCAGGAATCGGGCGTCGCGTCGGACACGGCCCTGCTGCCGGCCTCCGACGCCGCGGAGTGAGGGCAGGGCGGGCGCGTTCCGCCCGCAAGCCCCGCTGTAAGCGCTATAAGGCCGCCGGAGCGATCCGGCGGCCTTAACCTTTCTGAAAGGCGGGCGTGAGCCCCGCGCGTGGCGCATGCGTGGCGCCGGCGCCGGGCGATCAAGGGTCGAGAACAAGCAGAATCGGTCGCTTTTGAAACAAAGGCCCGATTCTACTGTCCGGTCTTTGTGACGATGACCGGCTGCGCGGCGCACCTCAGCCGAGTCGTCCGCGGTTAAGACACGCCGGCCGGACGGGAATTACGACGCCGCAGCCTTTGTGACAGTCCCCGAGCGCGAGCTGAGGCGGCGAAAACAGGACGTGGGGCCTTGTTCACGCCGTCTCCGCTTGGGCCGAGGCCGCAAAAGCTGAAGCCGGTGTTGACACTCTAGGATTCGCGGGTTAGAAGCGCCCCACTCTTCGGCAGGCGGTAATTCCACGCTGTCGGTTGCGGTCCACGCGCCGACCTTTCGGAATTAGACGCTGTCGCGACCACACGGTCAGTTGCGGTTCATGACCCCGGCGCTTCGTCGTCGTTGGTCCTCTGCAGGGAGCGGCGCCCGCGCTCGGTTTTCCGAGAGCAGGCGTCATTTCGTTTTGCGCGCCTCGATGACGGGGTGCGCGGAACGCTGGTTTTAAAGGAAAGCGGTAAGGCCAACGATGCCCACCATCAGCCAGTTGATCCGCAAGCCTCGGCAGGCGCCGACGGCGCGCAACAAGGTTCCGGCGCTTCAGGCGTGCCCGCAGAAGCGCGGCGTCTGCACGCGCGTCTACACCACCACGCCGAAGAAGCCGAACTCGGCGCTTCGTAAGGTCGCCAAGGTCCGTCTGACGAATGGCTTCGAGGTCATCGGCTACATTCCGGGCGAGGGTCACAACCTCCAGGAGCACTCGGTCGTCATGATCCGCGGCGGCCGCGTGAAGGACCTTCCGGGCGTGCGCTACCACATCCTCCGCGGCGTGCTCGACACGCAGGGCGTCAAGAACCGCAAGCAGCGCCGTTCGAAGTACGGCGCCAAGCGGCCGAAGTGAGGTTCTGAACCATGTCCCGTCGTCATTCCGCCGAGCGTCGTGAAGTCCATCCCGATCCGAAGTTCGGGGACATCATCGTCACGAAGTTCATGAACACCGTCATGCGTGACGGCAAGAAGTCGACCGCCGAGACCATCGTGTACGGCGCGTTCGACTCGGTCGAATCCAAGCTGAAGCAGTCGCCGATCGCCGTGTTCCACCAGGCGCTCGACAACATCGCTCCGGCGCTCGAAGTTCGCTCCCGCCGCGTCGGCGGCGCGACCTACCAGGTTCCGGTCGAGGTCCGTCCGGAACGTCGTCAGGCGCTCGCCCTCCGCTGGCTGCTAGCTTCGGCCCGCGCCCGCAACGAGAAGACCATGGTCGACCGTCTGTCGGCCGAGCTCATCGACGCCTCGAACAATCGCGGCTCCGCGGTGAAGAAGCGCGAAGACACGCATCGTATGGCGGAAGCCAACCGCGCGTTCTCGCACTACCGCTGGTAATCGAGCAGACAGTTTAAGGACCGAGATCATGGCCCGCTCCCACGCGATCGAAGACTATCGTAACTTCGGCATCATGGCCCACATTGATGCCGGCAAGACGACGACCACCGAGCGCGTCCTGTTCTACTCCGGCAAGTCCCACAAGATCGGCGAAGTCCACGACGGCGCCGCGACCATGGACTGGATGGAGCAGGAGCAGGAGCGCGGCATCACGATCACGTCCGCTGCGACGACGACCTTCTGGAACGGCAAGCGCCTCAACATCATCGACACGCCCGGCCACGTGGACTTCACCATCGAGGTCGAGCGTTCGCTGCGCGTGCTCGACGGCGCGGTGTGCGTGCTCGACGGCAACGCCGGCGTGGAGCCGCAGACCGAGACCGTGTGGCGTCAGGCCGACAAGTACGGCGTGCCGCGCGTGGTGTTCGTCAACAAGATGGACAAGATCGGCGCCGACTTCTTCCGCTGCCTGAAGGAGATCGACACCCGCGTCGCCGGCAAGCCGGTGGCGATCCAGCTGCCGATCGGCTCCGAGAGCGCCTTCGCCGGCATCATCGACCTCGTTCGCATGAAGGCCGTGGTGTGGGAGACCGAGAACCTCGGCGCCGGCTTCCACGACGAAGAGATCCCCGCCGACCTCGCCGATCAGGCCGCCGAGTACCGCGCCCTGATGATCGAGGCCGCGGTCGAGCTCGACGACGCCGCGCTCGAGAAGTTCCTCGAGGGCGAGGAGCCGGACGAGACGACCCTCAAGTCCCTGCTGCGCAAGGCCGTGCTCACCCGCGCCTTCACGCCGGTGCTGTGCGGCTCCGCGTTCAAGAACAAGGGCGTTCAGCCGCTGCTCGACGCCGTGGTGGACTACCTGCCGTCGCCGCTCGATCGCGGCGCGGTGTCCGGCATCGACTTCAAGACCGAAGAGCCGGTGGTCCGCGAGCCGTCCGACGCCGAGCCGCTGTCGGTTCTCGCGTTCAAGATCATGGACGACCCGTTCGTCGGCACCATCACCTTCTGCCGCGTCTATTCGGGCAAGCTGGAGTCGGGCTCGACCCTGCTGAACTCGACCCGCGACAAGAAGGAGCGCGTCGGCCGCATGCTGCTCATGCATGCGAACAACCGCGAAGACATCAAGGAAGCCTACGCCGGCGACATCGTCGCGCTCGCGGGCCTCAAGGAAGTCCGCACCGGCGACACGCTGTGCGACACCCTGAAGCCGGTCATCCTTGAGCGCATGGAGTTTCCGGAGCCGGTCATCGAGATCGCCATCGAGCCGAAGACCAAGGCCGACCAGGAGAAGCTCGGCATCGCCCTGTCCAAGCTCGCGGCCGAGGATCCGTCCTTCCGCGTCTCGACCGACGCCGAGTCCGGCCAGACCATCTTGAAGGGCATGGGCGAGCTTCACCTCGACATCAAGGTCGACATCCTGAAGCGCACCTACAAGGTGGACGCCAACATCGGCGCGCCGCAGGTGGCCTATCGCGAGACCCTGACCAAGCCGGTCGACGTGGACTACACCCACAAGAAGCAGACCGGCGGCACCGGCCAGTTCGCCCGCGTGAAGTTCCGCGTGGCCCCGAACGAGGTCGGCAAGGGCTTCGAGTTCGAGTCCAAGATCGTCGGCGGCGCGGTGCCGAAGGAGTACATCCCGGGCGTCCAGAAGGGCCTCGAGTCGGTGCTGGGCTCCGGCGTGGTCGCGGGCTTCCCCGTGGTGGACGTCAAGGTCGAGCTGGTCGACGGCGCGTTCCACGAGGTGGACTCCTCGGCGCTGGCGTTCGAGATCGCGTCCCGCGCGGCGTTCCGCGAGGCCCTGCAGAAGGGCGGCGCGGTGCTGCTGGAGCCGATCATGAAGGTCGAGGTGGTGACCCCGGAAGACTACACCGGCTCCGTCATCGGCGACCTCAACTCCCGCCGTGGCCAGATCCAGGGCCAGGACATGCGCGGCAACGCGAACGTGGTGAACGCCATGGTCCCGCTCGCCAACATGTTCGGCTACATCAACACGCTGCGTTCGTTCAGCCAGGGCCGCGCGAACTACAGCATGGAATTCGACCATTACGAGCAGGTGCCGTCCAACGTCGCGCAGGAGGTTCAGGCGAAGTACGCCTGAGCCCGCAGCGACTGACGACCACCCTCACCGACACGACCTAGAGAAAAGAACGGAGCCTTCGCCATGGCCAAGGAAAAGTTCGCGCGGACGAAGCCGCACTGCAACATTGGAACGATTGGTCACGTTGA
>NZ_BSFK01000007.1 GCF_027922305.1 Methylopila jiangsuensis
GCGATGGAGGAGAAGCTGCGCTTCGCCATCCGCGAAGGCGGCCGCACCGTCGGCGCCGGCGTCGTCGCTTCCATCATCGAGTGATCTGAGCTCGTCGTTTCAAGCTGCCGGGGCGGGCGCGCCCTGATCTCGTAGACAGGGCGCCGCCCTTACCTCCGTGGAGACCGAAGTAAAATGAACGGTCAGAACATCCGGATCCGCCTCAAGGCGTTCGACCACCGCATCCTCGACAGCTCGACCCGCGAAATCGTGTCGACGGCGAAGCGGACGGGCGCGCAGGTGCGTGGTCCGATCCCGCTCCCGACGCGCATCGAGAAGTTCACCGTGAACCGCTCGCCCCACGTCGACAAGAAGAGCCGTGAGCAGTTCGAGATCCGGACGCACAAGCGTCTGCTCGACATCGTTGATCCGACCCCGCAGACCGTGGACGCGCTGATGAAGCTCGACCTCGCGGCCGGCGTGGACGTCGAGATCAAGCTCTGATCGGCTGAGGAGAAGGACGACGCTCATGCGGTCCGGAGTTATTGCACAGAAACTGGGCATGACCCGCATCTTCACGGATGCCGGCGAACATGTTCCGGTCACCGTCCTGAAGGTCGAGCAGTGCCAGGTCGTGGCGCATCGCACCCTCGAGGGCAACGGTTACGTGGCGCTGCAGCTGGGCGCCGGCGTCCGCAAGGCGAAGAACGCGACGCGCGCCGAGCGCGGCCACTTCGCCAAGGCGGAAGTGGAGCCCAAGCGCAAGGTGGTCGAGTTCCGGGTCTCGCCCGACGCGGTGATCCCCGTCGGCGCCGAGATCACGGCCGACCACTTCGTGGCGGGCCAGCGGGTCGACGTGACCGGCACCTCCACGGGTAAGGGCTTCGCCGGCGCCATGAAGCGCTGGAACTTCGGCGGTCTGCGCGCCACCCACGGCGTGTCGATCTCCCACCGTTCGCACGGCTCCACCGGCGGTCGCCAGGATCCGGGCAAGGTGTTCAAGAACAAGAAGATGGCCGGTCATCTCGGCGCGGAGCGGGTCACGACGCAGAACCTGCGCGTGGTCTCCACCGACGTGGAGCGCGGCCTGATCCTGGTCGAGGGCGCGGTTCCCGGCGTGAAGGGCGGCTGGATCCTGGTCCGCGACGCGGTCAAGACCAAGCTGCCGGACGGCCTGCCGCTGCCGGGCGCGTTCCGCGAGCGCGGCGCCAATGGCGCGACGCCGGCCGAGACCGCTCCCGAGGCCGCCGCTGAGACGGAGAACGCGTGATGGTCGACATCGCAATCACCACCGCCGACGGCGCCGCGGGCGAGAAGATCTCGCTCTCCGACGACATCTTCGGCCTGGAGCCGCGCGCGGACATCCTGCACCGGGTGGTGCGCTGGCAGCTCGCCCGCCGTCAGGCCGGCACGCACCAGACGCTCGGCCGCTCGGACATCGCCCGCACGGGCAAGAAGATGTATAAGCAGAAGGGCACGGGCCGCGCCCGTCACGCCCAGGCTTCCGCCCCGCAGTTCCGCGGCGGCGGGCGCGCCTTCGGTCCGGTCGTGCGCTCCCATGCGCATGAGCTGAACAAGAAGTTCCGCGCGCTCGGCCTGAAGCACGCCCTCTCGGCCAAGCTGAAGGACCAGCAGATCGTCGTGCTCGAGAGCTTCTCGCTCGCCGAGCCGAAGACCAAGGCCCTGAAGGAGCGGATCGAGAAGCTCGGCTTCGTCAACGCCCTGATCGTGGACGGCGCCGAGGTCGAGAACAACGTCAAGCTCGCGGTCCGCAGCGTGCCGTATGTGGATGTGCTGCCGGTCCAGGGCATCAACGTCTATGACATCCTTCGCCGCGACACCCTCGTGCTGACGAAGGCCGCCATCGATGCGCTGGAGGCGCGCTTCAAATGACCGACGTGCGCCACTTCGACGTCATTCGTTCGCCGGTGATCACCGAGAAGGCGACGTTCGCGTCCGAGCAGAACAAGGTGGTCTTCCGCGTCGCGGACACGGCCACCAAGCCGCAGATCAAGGCGGCGATCGAGAAGCTCTTCGACGTCAAGGTCGTGAGCGTCAACACGCTTGTCCGCAAGGGCAAGGAGAAGCGTTTCCGCGGTCGCATCGGCCGCCAGAGCGACGTCAAGCGCGCGATCGTGACCCTCGAAGAGGGCCACTCGATCGACGTGACGACGGGTCTCTGAGCCGGACCGGGGAGGGAGCCTGAACCATGGCGCTCAAGACATTTAACCCGATCACCCCTGGCCTGCGCCAGCTCGTGATCGTCGACCGGTCGGCCCTCTACAAGGGCAAGCCGGTCAAGCAGCTGACCGAGGGCCTGTCGTCCTCGGGCGGCCGCAACAACTACGGCCGCGTCACGGTGCGTTTCCGCGGCGGCGGCCACAAGCGGACCTACCGCCTGATCGATTTCAAGCGGCGCAAGCTCGACGTGCCGGCGACGGTGGAGCGGATCGAGTACGATCCGAACCGCACCGCCTTCATCGCGCTGATCCGCTATGAGGACGGCGAGCTCAGCTACATCCTGGCCCCGCAGCGCCTCGCGGTCGGCGACACCGTCGTCGCCGGCGCCCAGGTGGACGTGAAGCCCGGCAACGCCATGCCTCTCGGCGCGGCGCCGGTCGGCACCATCGTCCACAATGTGGAGCTGAAGATCGGCCGCGGCGGCCAGATCGCGCGTTCGGCGGGCGCCTACGCGCAGATCGTCGGCCGCGACCAGGGCTACGTGACGCTGCGCCTGAACTCGGGCGAGCAGCGCATGGTGCATGGCCAGTGCTTCGCCACCGTGGGCGCGGTGTCGAACCCCGACCACGGCAACATCAGCCTGGGCAAGGCGGGCCGCTCGCGCTGGCTCGGCCGTCGCCCGCACAATCGTGGCGTGACCATGAACCCGGTCGACCATCCGCACGGCGGCGGCGAAGGCCGCACCTCGGGCGGCCGTCACCCGGTCACCCCGTGGGGCAAGCCGACCAAGGGCAAGCGGACCCGTTCCAACAAGGCGACCGACAAGTTCATCGTGTCGAGCCGCCACGCCCGTAAGAAGAAGTAAGCGGAGAGCGGACAATGGCGCGTTCTGTTTGGAAGGGTCCGTTCGTCGACGGCTATCTGCTGAAGAAGGCGGACGCTGCGCGGTCCTCGACCCGCAATGAAATCATCAAGATCTGGAGCCGTCGCTCCACGATCCTCCCGCAGTTCGTGGGCCTCACCTTTGGGGTCTACAACGGCCAGAAGCACGTCCCGGTCAGCATCTCGGAAGAGATGATCGGCCACAAGTTCGGCGAGTTCGCCCCGACGCGCACCTTCTACGGCCACGCGGCGGACAAGAAGTCGAAGAGGAAGTAATCATGGGCAAGCAGTCCGCTCCCCGCGCGCTTCCCGACAACGAGGCGAAGGCCGTGCTCCGCATGGTCCGGATCTCGCCGCAGAAGCTGAATCTGGTCGCGCAGCTGATCCGCGGCAAGAAGGTCGAGACGGCGCTTGCCGACCTGACCTTCTCGCGCAAGCGCATCGCCGGCCAGGTCAAGAAGACGCTCGAAAGCGCCATCGCCAACGCCGAGAACAACCACGACCTGGACGTGGACGATCTCGTGGTCGCGCAGGCCTATGTGGGCAAGTCGATCGTCATGAAGCGGTTCTCCCCCCGCGCCCGCGGCCGGGTGGGAACCATTCAGAAGCCGTTCTCGCACCTGACGATCATCGTTCGCCAGGTCGAGCGCGACGCGGCCAAGGCCTGAGGAGGAGACGATGGGTCACAAAGTCAACCCGATCGGGCTTCGGCTCGGCATCAACCGCACGTGGGACTCGCGCTGGTTCGCCGGCAAGGGCGAGTACGGCAAGCTGCTGCACGAGGACATCAAGATCCGCGACGCTCTGCTGAAGGACCTGAAGCAGGCGGCCGTCTCGAAGATCGTCATCGAGCGCCCCCACAAGAAGTGCCGCGTGTCGATCTACTCCGCCCGTCCGGGCATCGTGATCGGCAAGAAGGGCGCGGACATCGACAAGCTGCGCAAGAAGGTCGCCTCCATGACCTCCTCGGAGGTGCACATCAACATCGTTGAGGTGCGCAAGCCCGAGATCGACGCGACCCTGGTCGCCGATTCGATCGCGCAGCAGCTCGAGCGCCGCGTGGCGTTCCGCCGCGCCATGAAGCGCGCCGTCCAGTCGGCGATGCGTCTGGGCGCCGAGGGCATCCGCATCAACTGCGCCGGCCGTCTCGGCGGCGCGGAGATCGCCCGCACCGAGTGGTACCGCGAAGGTCGCGTGCCGCTTCACACGCTGCGCGCCGACGTCGATTACGGCGTCGCCACGGCCAAGACGGCCATGGGCACCTGCGGCGTGAAGGTGTGGATCTTCAAGGGCGAGGTCATGGAGCACGATCCCATGGCCCAGGACCGTCGTCTGGCCGAAGAATCGGCTGGCGGCGGCGGCCGTCCGAACCGCCGCGACGCGGCGTGATCGGGGGGCGTGGAGACTAAGTCATGCTGCAACCGAAGCGCACCAAGTTCCGCAAACAGTTCAAGGGCCGCATCAGCGGCGCCGCCAAGGGCGGATTTGACTTGAACTTTGGAGCCTATGGCCTTAAGGCCCTCGAACCCGAGCGAGTCACCGCGCGTCAGATCGAGGCGGCCCGTCGGGCGCTCACCCGTCATATGAAGCGCGCCGGCCGCGTCTGGATCCGAGTGTTCCCGGACGTGCCCGTCTCGTCGAAGCCGGCGGAAGTTCGAATGGGTAAAGGCAAGGGCGCGCCCGAGTTCTGGGCCGCCAAGGTCAAGCCCGGCCGTATCATGTTCGAGATCGACGGCGTTCCCGCCGAACTCGCCCGCGAAGCTCTGTCCCTGGCGGCCGCCAAGCTGCCGATCCGGACCCGCTTCGTCCAGCGCATCGCTGAGTGAGGGAGGACGTCATGGCGAAGGCTCAAGACCTTAAGACGCTGTCCGTCGACCAGCTCGACGACGAACTCGTGAAGCTGAAGAAGCAGCAGTTCAACCTGCGCTTCCAGAAGGCCACGGGTCAGCTGGAGAACACTGCGCAGGTGCGCCAGGCGCGTCGCGACATCGCGCGCATCCGCACCGTGGCTTCCGCCAAGCGGGCGGAAGCCAAGTAAGGCCTGAGGAGGACATCATGCCGAAACGCGTCCTTCTGGGGACTGTCATTTCCGACAAGAACGCCAAGACCGTCGTGGTCAAGGTGGAGCGTCGGTTCACGCACCCGCTTCTCAAGAAGACGGTGCGCCGGACCAAGCACTACCACGCCCATGACGAGAACGGCCTGTTCAAGGTCGGCGACCTCGTGTGGATCGAGGAGAGCCGTCCGATTTCCAAGCTGAAGCGCTGGGTCGTCCGTCCCGACGCTGCGGTCGACGCGGCTCCCACGCCGGCCGAATGAATTTCATCTGAAGACCAAGGCCCGCCGGGCGAGGTCCGCTCCTTCGCGAGAGGATACCGGTCCGGGCGTTACGTGAAAGGCTCAAGGCCATGATTCAGATGCAGAGCAACCTCGACGTCGCTGACAACAGCGGCGCCAAGCGCGTGATGTGCATCAAGGTTCTGGGCGGCGCAGGCCGCCGCTACGCCGGCGTGGGCGACATCATCGTGGTGTCGGTCAAGGAAGCGATTCCACGCGGCCGCGTGAAGAAGGGCGACGTCATGAAGGCGGTCGTCGTTCGCACCGCCAAGGACATCCGCCGCCTCGACGGTTCGGTGATCCGTTTCGACCGCAACGCGGCCGTGCTGATCAACAACCAGAAGGAGCCGGTGGGCACCCGTATTTTCGGGCCGGTCCCGCGCGAGCTGCGCGCCAAGAACCACATGAAGATCATTTCGCTCGCGCCGGAGGTGCTGTGATGGCCGCGAAGATCAAGAAGGGCGACAAGGTCGTCGTTCTCGCCGGCCGCGACAAGGGCAAGACCGGCGAAGTGCTGCAGGTGCTCCCGCAGGACGAGCGCGCCGTGGTGCGCGGCGTCAACGTGGTGAAGCGCCACCAGCGCCAGAGCCAGACCCAGGACGGCGGCATCATCGCCAAGGAAGCCGCCATCCACCTGTCCAACATCGCGCTCGCCGATCCGAAGGACGGCAAGGCCACGCGCGTGAGCTTCAAGGTCCTGGACGACGGCCGCAAGGTGCGCGTCGCGGCCCGTTCGGGGGAGCAGATCGATGGCTGAGGCCGCTTACACGCCCCGCATGAAGGCGCATTACGCCGAAGTCGTGCGCCCGAAGCTCCTGGAGGAGTTCGGCTACAAGAACCCGTTCGAGGTGCCCGCGGTCGAGAAGATCGTGATCAACATGGGCATCGGCGAAGGCGTGGCCGACTCCAAGAAGGTGACCAACGCGGTCGCCGAGCTCGCCAAGATCGCCGGCCAGAAGCCGGTGGTGACCAAGGCGCGCAATTCGATCGCGACCTTCAAGCTGCGCGAAGGCCAGTCGGTCGGCGCCAAGGTCACCCTGCGCCGCGAGCGCATGTTCGAGTTCATGGATCGTCTGGTCACGATCGCGCTGCCGCGCGTCCGCGACTTCCGCGGCCTGAACCCGAAGAGCTTCGACGGCCGTGGCAACTTCGCCATGGGCATCAAGGAGCACATCGTGTTCCCCGAGATCGAGTACGACAAGATCGATCAGGTGTGGGGCATGGACGTCATCGTCTGCACGACGGCGAAGTCTGACGACGAGGCCCGCGCTCTGCTGCGCGCCTTCAACTTCCCCTTCAGGCAGTGACGGGAGGATCGCATGGCTAAGAAGAGCGCGATCGAAAAGAACAACCGCCGTCGGCAGCTCGTCGACCGCTTCGCCGCGAAGCGGGCCGAGCTGAAGGCCATCGCCAAGAACGAGAGCCTCGAGCTCGAGGAGCGCTTCGCGGCGCGCCTCAAGCTGGCCGAGCTTCCGCGCAACGGCTCCAAGACCCGCATCCGCAACCGGTGCGAAGTCACGGGACGTCCGCGCGCGTACTACCGCAAGCTCGGCATCTCCCGCATCGCCATCCGTGACCTGGGCTCCAAGGGCCTGGTCCCGGGGCTCCTGAAGTCCAGCTGGTGAGGAGGACGGATCCATGTCTCTGATCGATCCCCTCGGCGATATGCTGACCCGCATCCGCAACGCGCACATGCGGAGCAAGTCGTCCGTCTCGACGCCGGGCTCGCGCCTGCGCCAGCACGTCCTCGACGTGCTGCAGGCCGAAGGCTACATCCGCGGCTACACGCAGACGGAGCTGGCCAACGGCCGCACCGAGTTCGAAATCGAACTCAAGTACTATGACGGCGCTCCGGTCATCCGTGAGATCCAGCGCGTGTCGAAGCCGGGCCGTCGTGTGTACGCCTCGGTGAAGAACCTTCCGCGCGTGGCCAACGGCCTCGGCATCTCGATCCTCTCCACGCCGAAGGGCGTGATGGCGGATCACGACGCCCGCGACAACAACGTGGGCGGGGAGATCCTCTGCCGCGTCTTCTGACGCTGGCGGAGGTTCTTTCCCAACGGATAACGGAGAGCGATTATGTCGCGCATCGGCAAGAAGCCGGTCGACGTGCCGTCGGGCGTGACCGCGACGGTCAACGGCCAGGACGTCAACGTGAAGGGACCCAAGGGCGAGCTCGCCTTCCGGGTTCATGACGAAGTCGTCGTCGAGTTCAAGGACGGCAAGGTGTCGGTTCAGCCGCGCACCGAGAGCAAGGGCGCACGCTCCAAGTGGGGCATGTCCCGCACCATGGTGTCGAACCTCGTCGAGGGCGTCACCAAGGGCTTCGAGAAGAAGCTCGAGATCAGCGGCGTGGGTTACCGCGCGGCGGTGCAGGGCAAGGAGCTCGTGCTCGCGCTCGGCTACAGCCACGACGTGAAGTACCCGATCCCCGAGGGGATCGAGATCAAGTGCGCCAAGCCGACCGAGATCCTGATCTCGGGCATCGACAAGCAGCGCGTGGGTCAGGTCGCGGCCGAGATCCGCGAGTTCCGCGGCCCCGAGCCCTACAAGGGCAAGGGCGTCAAGTACGCCAACGAGTTCATCTTCCGCAAGGAAGGGAAGAAGAAGTAAGGGCCCGGAACCATGGCGAAAAATCTCGCGTCTGAAGCGCGCCGCAAGGCGCGTGTCCGCCGGAGCCTTCTCGCGGCCGCCAACGGTCGTCCGCGTCTGTCGGTGTTCCGGTCCTCGAAGCACATCTACGCCCAGGTCATCGACGACTCCAAGGGCGTCACCCTGGCTGCGGCGTCGACCCTGGACAAGGGCCTGCGCGGCGAGCGCACCGGCGCCGACATCGAGGCGGCGACCGCGGTCGGCAAGCTGGTGGCCGAGCGCGCGGCGGCGGCCGGCGTCAAGGACGTCGTGTTCGATCGCGGCGCCTACATCTATCACGGTCGGGTCAAGGCCCTGGCCGAGGCCGCCCGCGAGGGCGGGCTCAACTTCTGACGCCCGCTCGGCTGGAGGATATTCGATATGGCTCGTGAGCCCCGAGACAACCGCAGGAACGATCGCGAAGAGCGCGACAGCGAGTTCGTCGACAAGCTCGTTCACATCAACCGCGTCGCCAAGGTGGTGAAGGGCGGCCGTCGCTTCGGCTTCGCCGCTCTCGTCGTCGTGGGCGACCAGAAGGGCCGCGTCGGCTACGGTCACGGCAAGGCCCGTGAAGTGCCGGAGGCGATCCGCAAGGCCACCGAGTCGGCGAAGCGCGGCCTGATCCGCGTTCCGCTGCGCGAGGGCCGCACCCTGCATCACGACGTCGACGGTCGCCACGGCGCCGGCCGCGTCGTGCTGCGCGCCGCTCCGGCGGGCACCGGCATCATCGCCGGCGGCCCGATGCGCGCGGTGTTCGAGACGCTCGGCGTGCATGACGTGGTCGCCAAGTCGCTCGGCTCGTCGAACCCCTACAACATGGTTCGCGCCACCTTCGACGCCCTGAAGCACGAGGACAGCCCGCGCTCCGTCGCGGCGCGTCGCGGCCTCAAGGTCTCCACGCTGCAGTCCCGCCGTCGCGACGTCGACGCGGACGCTGTGGCCGAAGGCTGACGGCGGGACAGAGGAGCTCTACCATGGCAGACGCCGCTCAGAAGACATCCGGCAGCGTGACGGTGGTGCAGACCGGCTCGTCCACCCGCCGACCGGCCGACCAGCACGCAACGCTCGTCGGCCTCGGCCTCGGCCGCATCGGCAAGCGCCGCACCCTGGAGGACACCGCCTCCGTCCGCGGCATGATCGCGAAGGTCGCGCATCTCGTGCGCGTCGAAGACGCCTCCGCGGGAGGGAAGTGATGGTCAAGCTTAACGATCTCCGGGACAACCCGGGCGCCACCAAGGACCGGATCCGCGTCGGACGCGGCATCGGCTCCGGCAAGGGCAAGACCGGCGGCCGCGGCGTGAAGGGTCAGAAGTCCCGCACCGGCGTGGCGATCAAGGCGTTCGAAGGCGGCCAGATGCCGCTCTATCGCCGCCTGCCCAAGCGCGGCTTCCACAACCTGTTCTCGACCAACCTCAACGAGGTCAACCTCGGCCGCCTGCAGCAGGCGGTGGAGGCGGGCAAGCTCGACGCGTCGAAGCCGGTGACGGAAGCGGCCCTGATCGAGGCCGGCGTGCTGTCCAAGAAGAAGGACGGCGTGAAGGTGCTCGGCCGCGGCGAACTCACCACCAAGCTCGACCTGGAGGTCTACGCGGTCTCCAAGTCGGTCGCGGACGTGATCGAGAAGCTCGGCGGCAAGGTGACGCTTCTGGCGCCCAAGGCGGATGCGGACGCCGCCTGACATCCTTATCTGAGGATTGCTCCCCCGCGCGGACGGGCCCTACCATCGTGGGGCGCCGTCCGCGCGGGTCTTGGCGTATAGCCAGACCAACAGACGAGGCGATCTATGGCGTCGGCGGCCGAGCAGCTTGCTGCGAACCTTAATTTCTCCGCCTTCTCGAAGGCGGACGAGCTCAAGAAGCGCATCTGGTTCACGCTCGGCGCGCTGCTGATCTACCGGCTCGGCACCTACATCCCGCTGCCGGGCATCAACCCGGCCGCGCTGGCCCAGGTGTTCCAGCAGCAGCAGACCGGCATCATCGGCCTGTTCAACATGTTCTCGGGCGGCGCGGTCGGCCGCATGGCGATCTTCGCGCTCGCCATCATGCCCTATATCTCGGCCTCCATCATCGTGCAGCTGATGACCACGGTCTCGCCGCACCTTGAAGCCCTCAAGAAGGAGGGCGAGCAGGGCCGCAAGATCATCAACCAGTACACCCGCTACGGCACCGTGCTGCTGGCGGTGGTCCAGGCCTACGGCATCGCGGTCGGCCTTGAAGGCCAGCCCAACGTGGTGGTCGACCCGGGCGTGTTCTTCCGCATCGCCACGGTGATCACGCTGACCGGCGGCACCATGTTCCTGATGTGGCTGGGCGAGCAGATCACCGCCCGCGGCATCGGCAACGGCATCTCGCTGATCATCTTCGCCGGCATCGTGGCCGAGCTTCCGGCCGCCGTCGCCGGCACGCTGGAGCTGAGCCGCACCGGCGCGATCTCCACCGCCATCATCCTCGGCGTCGCCGTGATGGCGGTCGCGGTCATCGCCTTCATCGTCTACATGGAGCGCGCCCAGCGCCGGCTGCTGATCCAGTATCCGAAGCGCCAGGTGTCCCAGAACCGCATGACCGGCGGCGAGAGCTCGCATCTGCCGCTCAAGCTCAACACCGCCGGCGTCATTCCGCCGATCTTCGCGTCGTCGCTGCTGCTGCTGCCGACCACGATCGCCAACTTCTCGGCCGCGGGCGCGGGCGGGGGCTGGCTCTCCACGATCACCACGCACCTGGCCCATGGGCGCCCGCTCTACATGGTGCTTTATGTGGCGCTGATCGTGTTCTTCTGCTTCTTCTACACCGCGATCGTGTTCAATCCGACCGAGACCGCGGACAACCTGAAGAAGTACGGCGGCTTCATCCCCGGCATCCGTCCGGGCGAGCGCACCGCGGAGTACATCGATTACGTGCTGACCCGCATCACCGTGGTCGGCGCCGCCTACATGGCCCTCGTCTGCCTTCTGCCCGAAATCCTGATCTCCTATGCGGCCGTGCCGTTCTACTTCGGCGGCACCTCGCTTCTGATCGTGGTTTCGGTCACCATGGACACGGTCGCGCAGGTGCAGGGGCACCTCTACGCCGCGCAGTACGAGGGTCTCATCAAGAAGGCCAAGCTCAGGGGGAAGCGTCGATGAGACTGATCCTGCTCGGACCGCCCGGCGCCGGCAAAGGCACGCAGTCGGAGCGTCTTGTCGGAGCCCATGGCATCGTTCAGCTCTCCACCGGCGACATGCTGCGCGCGGCGGTGGCCGCCGGCACGCCGGTCGGGCTCAAGGCCAAGGATCTGATGGCGCGCGGCGAGCTTGTGCCGGATGAGGTGGTGGTCCAGATCGTGGCCGACCGCGTCGAGGAGCCGGACGCCCGCGAGGGCTTCATCCTCGACGGCTTCCCGCGCACCCTGGCCCAGGCCCAGGCGCTCGAGGCGATGCTGGAGCAGAAGGGGCTGAAGCTCGATTCGGTGATCGAGCTCGCCGTGGACGAGAACGCGCTGGTGGAGCGCGTGGAGCGCCGCGCCCGCGAGGCCGCCGCCGCCGGCAAGCCCACCCGCAGCGACGACGCGCCGGACGTGGTGCGCAAGCGCATCGCCGACTACAAGGCGGTGACGGCGCAGCTCAAGCCGTTCTACACCGAGCGCGGCCTGTTCGCCGCCGTCGACGGCATGGCCCCGATCGAACAGGTCACCGGCCAGATCGACGACGTTCTGGCCCGTGTCGGCGCCCAGGCGGCCTGAGCGTTCGCTAAAAAAGACTTGACGCGCAGCGCCTGAGGCGCTACGCGCAACCCCTCACTGAGAACAAGCCGCGGAGCGAGGCGTTTTCACGCCCGCTCCGCGTGTCTTTGTCTATCCCGCGCAGGGGCCGGCCTCCACCGGACGCGCGCTGACCCTTTCCCGGCCTCGGGCCGGACATATGGAGATCTGAACGTGGCACGTATCGCCGGCGTAAACATTCCGACCAACAAGCGCGTCGTCATCGCGCTGCAGTACATCCACGGCATCGGCGCCAAGAAGGCCGAGGAGATCTGCACCAAGGTGTCGATCCCGGCCGAGCGCCGCGTGAACCAGCTCACCGACGCCGAAGTGATCCAGATCCGCGAGACCATCGACCGCGACTACATGGTCGAAGGCGACCTCCGCCGCGACGTGGCGATGAACATCAAGCGTCTGATGGACCTCGGCTGCTACCGCGGCCTGCGCCATCGGCGCGGCCTGCCGGTCCACGGCCAGCGCACGCACACCAACGCGCGCACCCGCAAGGGCAAGCCGAAGGCGATCGCCGGCAAGAAGAAGTGATTTTGAACCGGGCTCCTTCGGGCGGCCCGGTTTCCGTTCTCGGTCGAGAGCGGTTCTGATTTCGGCCCGGGCTTTGGCGTCCGGGCCCGACGGTTTCGCAGGTATCCCGGTTCGGCGCCGCGCCGGCCGGGATGACGAATATCTCCCGAGCGCCTGGAAGAACGGGCGCGCCTGAAGGATAAAGAGCCACATGGCCAAGGAAGCCCAGCGCATTCGCCGCCGCGAACGCAAGAACATCGCGTCCGGCGTCGCGCATGTGAACGCCACGTTCAACAACACCATGATCACCATCACCGACGCGCAGGGCAACACCGTGTCCTGGTCGTCGGCGGGCGCGCAGGGCTTCAAGGGCTCGCGCAAGTCGACCCCGTACGCCGCGCAGGTCGCGGCCGAGGACGCCGCCAAGAAGGCGGCCGAGCACGGCATGCGCACCCTCGAGGTCGAGGTTCGCGGTCCCGGTTCGGGGCGTGAGTCGGCGCTGCGCGCGCTGCAGGCCGCCGGCTTCATGGTGACCTCGATCCGCGACGTGACGCCGATCCCGCACAACGGCTGCCGGCCGCGGAAGCGCCGGCGCGTCTGACGCGTTTTCGTCGCCTGCGCCCCGGCATGGTCGGGGCGCATGTTCGTTTCGGGCCGCGCCTCGCCGGCGCGCCCCCGCGGGACCAGCGGACCCCGCGGCAGACTGACGAAGGGTGCAGTCGTGATCCAGAAGAACTGGCAAGATCTGATCAAGCCGAACAAGCTTGAGGTCGCCCCGAGCGGCGACGGCAAGCGCATCGCGACCATGGTCGCCGAGCCGCTGGAGCGCGGCTTCGGTCTGACGCTCGGCAACGCGCTGCGCCGCATTCTGCTGTCCTCGCTCCAGGGCGCGGCGGTGACCTCGGTGCACATCGACGGCGTGCTGCACGAGTTCTCGTCGATCCCGGGCGTGCGCGAGGACGTGACCGACATCGTCCTCAACATCAAGGACGTCGCCATCAAGATGCAGGGCGAAGGCCCGAAGCGGATGGTGCTGCGCAAGCAGGGCCCCGGCCAGGTGGTCGCGGGCGACATCCAGGTGGTGGGCGACGTTCAGGTGCTGAACCCGGACCTCGCGCTCTGCACCCTCGACGAGGGCGCGGAAATCCGCATGGAGTTCACGGTCGACACCGGCAAGGGCTATGTCCCGGCGGACCGCAACCGCCCCGAGGACGCGCCGATCGGGCTCATTCCGGTCGACAGCCTGTACTCGCCGGTGAAGAAGGTCTCCTACCGGGTCGAGAACACCCGTGAGGGCCAGATCCTCGATTACGACAAGCTGACGCTGACCGTCGAGACCAACGGCTCGATCACGCCGGACGACGCGGTGGCCTACGCCGCCCGCATCCTGCAGGATCAGCTCGAGGTGTTCGTCAACTTCGAGGAGCCGAAGAAGGAGACCGCCCAGGCCGCCATCCCGGAGCTCGCCTTCAACCCGGCGCTGCTCAAGAAGGTGGACGAGCTGGAGCTGTCGGTCCGTTCGGCCAACTGCCTGAAGAACGACAACATCGTCTACATCGGCGACCTGATCCAGAAGACCGAGGCGGAGATGCTGCGCACGCCGAACTTCGGTCGCAAGTCGCTGAACGAGATCAAGGAGGTCCTCGCGCAGATGGGCCTTCACCTCGGGATGGAAGTCGGCGGCTGGCCGCCGGACAACATCGACGAGCTCGCCAAGCGTTTCGAAGAACACTACTGAGGGTTCGGCCTCGTCCGCCTTTCGGGGCGCGGGCCTGAAGGAGACTAAACCATGTCCATGCACGGCAAGCGGGGCCGCCGTTTCAACCGGCTGCAGAGCCACCGCAAGGCGATGTTCGCCAACCTCGCCATCTCGCTCATCGAGCACGAGCAGATCGTCACCACCCTGCCCAAGGCCAAGGACCTGCGTCCCGTGGTCGAGAAGCTGGTGACGCTCGCCAAGCGCGGCGACCTGCACGCCCGCCGCCAGGCCATCGCCGAGCTGCGTCACGTCCCGACGGTGCAGAAGCTGTTCAGCGCCATCGGCCCGCGCTACAGCGAGCGCAACGGCGGCTACCTGCGCATCCTGAAGGCGGGCTTCCGCCACGGCGACAACGCGCCGGTCGCGGTCATCGAGTTCGTGGACCGCGACGTCAGCGCCAAGGGCGCCGGCGACCGCGCCCGCGCCGAGGCCGAGGAGAGCGCCGCGGCCTGATCCGCGTCGCCGTCCTGATCGCGATTGAGGAAAGCGGCCGGCGACGGCCGCTTTTTTCGTTTCGCCGTCATTCCGCCGCCCGTTGCGCGCTATGTCTCGGGCGATCCTTCGGTTCGAGACTGGAGCCCGCCATGAAGCCTGGCCGCGTGGTCGCCGCCATCGTCCTGTCCCTCGCCGCGCTGGCGCCGATCGGCGGCGCGAGCGCCCAGGAGCGACGGCCGCCGGACAGCGCCGCGGAGATGAAGCTGTCCTTCGCGCCCGTGGTGCGGCGGGTGACGCCGGCGGTCGTCAACATCTACGCCACCCGCACCGAGCGCCGCCGCTCCGCCTTCCTGGACGATCCGTTCTTCCGCCAGTTCTTCGGCGAGGGCAGGGGGCTCGGGCGCGAGCGTGTGCAGCGCTCGCTCGGCTCCGGCGCGATCGTGGGCGAGGACGGCCTCGTCGTCACCAACAACCACGTCATCGAGGGCATGACGGAGGTGAAGGTGGCGCTGTCGGACAAGCGGGAGTTCGAGGCCAGGATCCTGATCAAGGACCCGCGCACCGACCTCGCGGTGCTGAAGATCGGCGACGGCGCCGAAAAATTTCCGACGCTCGGCTTCGCGGATTCCGACGCGCTCATGGTCGGCGATCTGGTGCTGGCGGTGGGCAACCCGTTCGGCGTTGGGCAGACGGTGACCTCGGGCATCGTGTCGGCGGTGGCGCGCACGCAGGTGGGGGTGAGCGACTACCAGTCCTTCATCCAGACCGACGCCGCCATCAACCCCGGCAACTCCGGCGGCGCGCTGGTCGATCTGGATGGCAAGCTGGTGGGCATCAACACCGCCATCTTCTCCCAGTCCGGCGGTTCGGTCGGCATCGGCTTCGCCATTCCCGCCAACATGGTGCGGGTGGTGCTGGCCTCCGCCCGTTCGGGCGCCAAGGCGGTGACGCGGCCGTGGTTCGGCGCCTCGCTGCAGGCGGTGACGCCGGAGATCGCGGACAGCCTCGGCCTGAAGCATCCCGGCGGCGCCCTGATCGCCAATGTGGCGGAAGGCTCGCCCGCCGCCGCCGCGGGGCTGAAGGCCGGCGACCTGATCACCGCCGTGGACGGCCGGCCGGTCGACGACGTGGAGAGCTTCCACTACCGCTTCGCCACCCGTCCGCTCGGCGGGCTCGCGGAGGTGACGGCGAGCCGCGACGGCCGCGACCGGGCGGTGAAAGTGGCGCTGCAGGCGGCCCCGGAGACGCCGGCGCGCGACGTGCGCCGGATCACGGGCTATTCGCCCTTCGGCGGCGCCTCGGTCGCGAATCTCTCGCCGGCTCTGGCGGAGGAGCTGTCCATGGACGGCGCCGCCCGCGGCGTGGTGGTGATGGAGACCGAGGACGGCTCGCCCGCTCAGCAGCTCGGCTTCCAGAAGGGCGACGTGGTGCGCGAGGTGAACGACGCCAGGGTGGCGAGTTCGGCCGATCTCGCCCGGGTCGCCCGCGCCAATCCGCGCTACTGGAAAGTGACGATCGAGCGCGGCGGGCGCACCTTCACCACCGTGTTCGGCGGCTGAGGCGCGCTCGAACCGTTCGACCGTGTGGAAAAGACGGCATAGGAACGGGCCATAAGGCCGAGGGTCCTTCGCCGGACGGAGATCGCAAGCGTCATGAGCAACCTGTTCGAGGCGGCCGGGCTCGAACGCGAGGCCCCGCGGCCGCTCGCCGACCGTCTGCGGCCGCAGACGCTCGACGAGGTGATCGGGCAGGACCACCTGCTCGGCGCCGACGGCGCGCTGGGCCGTCTGGTGGCGGCGGGGTCGGTGGGCAGCCTGATCTTCTGGGGCCCGCCCGGCACCGGCAAGACCACCGTCGGCCGGCTGCTGGCGAAGGCGACCGATCTCGCCTTCGAGCCGATCTCGGCCATTTTCTCCGGCGTCGCGGACCTGAAGAAGGCGTTCGACGCCGCCCGCGGCCGCCGGGCCATGGGCCGGGGCACGCTGCTGTTCGTGGATGAGATCCACCGCTTCAACCGCGCCCAGCAGGACAGTTTCCTGCCGGTGATGGAGGACGGCACGGTGACGCTGGTGGGGGCGACCACCGAGAACCCGTCCTTCGCGCTCAACGCCGCGCTGCTGTCCCGCTCCCGGGTGCTGGTGTTCCGCTCGCTCGATTCGGACGCCATCGGGAAGCTGCTGGCGCGAGCCGAGGCGATCGAGGCCCGGCCGCTGCCGCTGGACGAGGAGGCGCGGCTGGCGCTGATCCGCATGGCGGACGGCGACGGCCGCGCGGCTCTGACGCTCGCCGAAGAGCTCTGGCGCGCCGCCCGGCCGGGCGAGGTGTTCGACGCCGCCCGCGCGCAGGACGTGGTGCAGCGCCGGGCGCCGATCTACGACAAGTCCGCGGACGGGCACTACAATCTGATCTCCGCGCTGCACAAGTCGGTGCGCGGCTCGGACCCGGACGCGGCGCTGTACTGGTTCGCGCGCATGCTGGACGGCGGGGAGGACCCGCTGTTCCTGGCGCGGCGGCTGATCCGCATGGCCTCCGAGGACATCGGCCTCGCCGACCCGCAGGCGCTGACGCTCGCCATCGCCGCCCGCGACGCCTATGAGCAGTTGGGATCGCCCGAGGGCGAACTGGCGCTCGCCGAATGCGTGGTGCATCTCGCCACCGCGCCCAAGTCCAACGCGGTCTATGTGGCCTACAAGCAGGCCCGCGCGGCGGCGAAGGAGCACGGCTCGCTGCCGCCGCCCAAGCACATCCTCAACGCGCCGACCAGGCTGATGAAGTCGGAGGGCTACGGCGCGGGCTACGCCTACGACCACGACGCGCCGGACGCGTTTTCGGGGCAGGATTATTTCCCGGAAGCCATGGGCCGGCGGCGGTTCTACGATCCGCCCGAGCGCGGCTTCGAGCGCGAGCTGCGCAAGCGGCTGGACTACTGGGCCAGGCTGCGGGCCGAGCGCGCCGGCGAGGACTGAGCGCCGACGGGGCGACGACGCCGTCGTCCGATCACGGATCGGGCGGCCTCATCGCCCGCCTGGACGAGGCGTTCGCCACCGCCGGGGACGCGGCGGGCGTTGGCGGTCGGCGCCGGCATCGAAAACCTCGCGGGCGCGGACTTCCGTCGACACGCTCCATGGCGACGAGGCGAGCACCGTGCCTGCGGGAAACGCCGGCGCGGACGCTCGGTCTGCGCTGGCGGCGTCAGGACGTCGCAGCCGGGGCGCGCGCCACAAGTTCGATGGCTATTGTCCACAGCGTTTGGGAGAAAGAACGGCCGGTCCCTCTTGCCCCGCCGCGCCGGAACGGCTAAACGGGCGCTCACGCAAGCGAACGCCGCGTTCGGTCGCTGTGCGCGGGAGCCCGAAGAATGGCTCCTCCCCTGCTGGGGGATAGTTTAACGGTAGAACCGCGGACTCTGACTCCGCTAGTCCTGGTTCGAATCCAGGTCCCCCAGCCATCTCCAAATTCTTGCTCATTCTCTTGGGATTCCAGCCTCCGCGCGGACTGCTCATGGCAGCAAACCATGGCAGCGCCAGCCGGCAGCAGGTTTCCGCTAGAGACCCCGGCGCCTACCTCGTTTGAGGCTTGAGCGCGATGGCGCAGGCTCGGGCCTTGTCGTCGACGCCGAGGGCGCGCATGGCGTGGTAGATGGCGAAGTTACCGACAACGGGCTGGTGAGCTGAAGACGGCGGCGGCGGCGTCAGCGCGACCGCGACGGCCATCGCCTTGTCGTCCGGTATACCGACCTCGATCAGCACGTCGTAGATCTCGGTGTTGAACAAGGTCATGGACCTTCCCCTTCGGATTTCAGTCAAGGTCTCGATAAAGCGAGGCAGGCCAGATCCGGCCGATGACGCCAAGCACGAGCATGACCCTGGTCACGTCCGGACCGCCGATCAGGATGCAGGTGGCGGCGGCAGCCTTCAACAAAGCGTCCACCAGCTCGGAAAATGGCTCTCGACCGATATCGACCAGCGCGACCTCGATCTCGTTCGGCAGCTCGCATACGATCTGCGCGCGAAGATGAAAGCAAGACGCGTCGGATAAATACATTTCGCGCATGGGCGAATATCACTAAATGGCTAACACTGCACTAACAAATGCTTCAGTCGCTTGTAATTTCAGATGTATTAGGCCGAAGATTCAAAATAGTAAGTCATTATTTATTTGTGTTTATCGTCAATTAGCGCTTGCGTTATTTCGCTACCGCTGGACCGCTTGATGACGAACGTTGCCCCGCGGCATGCGGTTGGGGTGACATCGACACGTGGGGCTGGTTGCTCCCGATCCGCTTCCTTCAGACCGCATCTCCGGCGCCTGTGACCCTTCTAGCGCACCGCCGAACGATCGGCCCTGCGGCTCGCTGTGAGGAGTTCCGCTCTACCTCCCCGCTATCTAGACTTGCACCCGCAGGGGAATCTGCTTGCGGAAGGCGTCGCCGCGTTGGCTGGCGGCCATCGTAGATTTTTTGATCGGGGTAAGACGCTCCACGGCCGTTCCTCGGGCCGCCGGGGCGACGGGTGAAGCATGAATCATCAAGCGCTGGCGTCGTTCATCTGGTCGGTCGCGGACCTTCTCCGCGGCGACTACAAGCAGTCTGAATACGGCCGAGTGATTCTGCCGTTCACGGTTCTGCGGCGCCTCGACTGCGTGCTCGAGCCCACCAAAGCCGCGGTGCTGGCCGAGCACAAGGCGAAGATCGCGCTCGGCGTCAACCCCGAGCCGTTCCTGCTGCGCGCCGCTAAGGCCGGCTTCTACAACGCCGATCCGCTCGACCTGCCCAAGCTGATGGGCGATCAGGACAACATCCGCGCCAATCTCAGCCGCTACGTCGAGGGCTTCTCGCCGGCGGTGCGCGACATCTTCGAGCAGTTCGACTTCCACACCCAGATCGACCGGCTCGCCAAAACCGGGCTGCTCTATCAGGTGACGGAGAAGTTCACGCGCGTCGACCTTCACCCCGACAAGGTCGACAACGCCGCGATGGGCGTCGCCTTCGAGGAACTGATCCGCAAGTTCGCGGAGGTCTCGAATGAAACGGCTGGCGACCATTTCACGCCGCGCGAGGTGATCCGGCTCATGGTTAACCTGCTGTTCGTAGAGGACGACGAGGCGCTGACCAGGCCGGGCGTCGTGCGCACTATCTACGACCCCACCGCTGGCACCGGCGGCATGCTGTCGATCGCGGGCGAGTATCTCGCCGAGCACAATCCGCAGGGCCATCTGACCATGTTCGGCCAGGAGCTGAACCCGGAGTCCTATGCGATCTGCAAGGCGGACATGCTCATCAAGGGGCAGGACATCGCCAACATCGCGCCGGGCAACACCCTGTCGGAAGATGGCCACCACGGGCGCCGGTTCGACTACATGCTCTCGAACCCGCCCTTCGGCGTCGAATGGAAGAAGGTCGAGAAGCAGGTCCGCGCCGAGCACGAGCAGCGCGGCTTCGAAGGGCGCTTCGGACCCGGCCTGCCGCGCGTGTCGGACGGCTCGCTGCTGTTCCTCATGCACCTCCTGTCGAAGATGCGCCTGCGCGAGGAAGGCGGCTGTCGCTTCGGCATCGTGCTCAACGGCTCACCGCTGTTCACGGGCGGCGCCGGCAGCGGCGAGAGCGAGATCCGTCGCTACGTGCTCGAGAACGATCTGGTCGAGGCGATCGTCGCTCTGCCGACCGACATGTTCTACAACACCGGCATCTCCACCTATGTCTGGATCCTCAGCAACAAGAAGCCTGAAGGACGCCGCGGCAAGGTCCAGCTGATCGACGCCAGCACCTTTTGGCGCAAAATGCGCAAGTCGCTCGGCTCGAAGCGCAAGGAGATGTCGGCCGAGCAGATTGACACCGTGACGCGGCTGTTTGGCGGGTTCGTCGAGGCGCGGCTCGCGACGCTATTCGACGCCGAGGGCAAGGAGGTCGGCCGTGAGGTCTTGCTCGAGGGCGCGGCCGAACCTGCGGCGCCCGATGGCGGCAAGGTCAAGCTTGCGCCTATCTCCCGCATCTTCCCGAACAGCGCCTTCGGCTATCGCACCATCACGGTCGAGCGGCCACTGCTCGATGAGGCTGGCAAACCGGTGCTCGGCCAGCGCGGCAAGGCGAAGGGTAAGCCGCAGGCGGACTCGAGCCTGCGCGATACCGAGAACGTGCCGCTCGACGAGGACGTCGAAACCTACTTCGAGCGCGAGGTGCTGCCGCACGCGGGCGACGCCTGGATTGACCAAGAGAAGACGAGGACGGGCTACGAGATCCCCTTCACGCGGCACTTCTACGTGTTCGAGCCGCCGCGGCCGCTTGCCGAGATTGATGCCGATCTCGAGGCGGTGACGACGCGCATCAAGGCGATGCTCGAGGGGCTGGCGGCGTGAGCTTCCCACCCTACTGCCACTACAAGCACAGCGGCATCGAATGGCTCGGAGAGCTACCAGTTTCTTGGCAGGCATATCCCGGACGTCGCATTTTCCGCCAAACGCGAATGCCTCGCGCAGACGAAGACGAGCAGCTGTCTGCGTCGCAGAAGTATGGCGTCTTGCCGCAAACTTTGTTGATGCGGTTAGACGACCAGAAAGTCGTCCTCGCCCTCGAGGGCATCGACAATTTTAAGCATGTCGATGAAGATGACTTTGTTATCAGTCTTCGGAGCTTTCAGGGAGGAATAGAAAGATCAAAATACAGTGGATGCGTTAGCCCGGCGTATACTGTTTTGAAATCTAGAATTCCGATACACTCGAGCTTCTTTGCGTATGCTCTCAAATGCAAGCCTTATATCGGCGCCCTTCAGAGCGTTACCGACGGCATCCGCGACGGTAAAAATATTAGCTACGACCAGTTCGGAATAGTCGGACTGCCCTTGCCACCGCTCGAAGAGCAGGCGGTCATCGCCGCCTTCCTCGACCGCGAGACGGCCAAGATCGACGCGCTGGTGGAAGAGCAGCGGCGGCTGATTGCGCTGCTGAAGGAGAAGCGGCAGGCCGTCATCTCCGACGCCGTCACCAAGGGCTTGAACCCCAACGCCCCGATGAAGGACAGCGGCGTCGAGTGGCTCGGCGAGGTGCCGGCGCATTGGGAGGTCGGCCCACTAAAACGATACGTTAAAAACTTCGATGGCCGGCGCATTCCCCTTAGTTCTGAGGAGCGCGGTCATCGAACCGGGTCCGTTCCTTACTATGGAGCATCGGGAATTATCGATTACATCGATGAGCACATCTTTGATGAGGACCTTGTGCTCGTTTCAGAGGACGGCGCCAACCTTGTTACTAGGTCAACACCGATAGCGTTTGTTGCAACTGGACGTTATTGGGTCAACAATCACGCGCATATTCTGAAGCCTCAGGACGGGAGAAATTTATTTTGGGCGGAACGGATTGAGGCGATCAATTTGACGTCAGTAATCACCGGATCCGCCCAGCCGAAACTTACAGCGGACGCCTTGGCTAACCTTCGCGTTGCGGTTCCACCATCAGTGGACGAACGTGAGCAGATTGAAGCTGCAATTGATGGCTGCAGGAACGCTTCTGATCCGCTGTTGGCAGAAGCGCAGCGTGCGATCCTGCTGTTAACCGAGCGGAGATCGACGCTCATATCGCTTGCCGTGACCGGCAAGATCGACGTGCGCGGCACCGCCAACGTGCTGCCGCTCCCCGTCGATCGCGCTCGCGCCCGCGGGCTGATCGCCACCGAGATCATCGAGCGTTCGGCGCATCAGGCGACCTTCGGCCGCGTGAAGCTGCAGAAGATCGTCTACCTCGCGGAAGCCCATGCCGGAGTTTCCGAGGTCGAGGGCGCCTATCTTCGTGAAGCAGCAGGCCCTCTCGATCGCGAGATGATCCGCGACATGGAGCGAGAGGCAGGCGCGCTCGCTGGCGTTCGTGTTGAGCAGCCCGACGGCGTTGGCTCCGCCGTCACCTACCGACTCGGAGATCGACGCGGCACCCGCCGACAGGAACTCGCTGCGCTGCTCGGAGATCGCGCCGCCAAGTTCGACAAGCTGATCGAAGACATCGGCACGATCGGGACCAAGGGCGCTGAGGCGGTCGCGACGCTCTACGCCGTGTGGAACGATGCGCTGATCGACGGCGACACGCCTGCGGACATGGAGATCAAGCTCGCCGTCCTGTCCGAGTGGCACCCTGAGAAGGCCGAGAAGTTCACCATCAACGACCTGCAGATCTGGCTCGACTGGATGCGCCGCCATGGCCTCGTGCCGACAGGCGCAGGTCCGAAGACCACCACCGGCAGGCTGTTCGCATGAGCCAGACAGTCGGCCAGTCGCTGGAGCTCTACTACGTCGATGGTCGGCCGGACGGCATGGTCACGGCGGAGATGTTCAACTGGACGGGGCACGTGCTCACGGCGCCGCGCACCCAGATCCAGGCGGCGCTTGGGCGCACCGAGGCGGCATATACCGGCGTCTACCTGCTGCTTGGCGAGACGGAGGAAGGCCAGCCGCTCGCCTATGTGGGGGAAGGCGAGGACATCAGCAGCCGCATTCGGAGCCACGACGTCAAGCGCGACTGGTGGACGACGGCCGTTTTGGTCACGGCGACCGCGAACCGTCTGAACAAGGCGCACGCGAAGTATCTCGAGTCGCGGCTGATAGAGGTGGCCCGCCGCATCGGCCGCACGCCGCTCGAGAACGGCCCGCAGCCTGCTCGGCCCAGTCTCTCGGAGGCCGATATCGCCAAGATGGAGGCGTTCCTTGAGAACCTCCTGATGGTCCTCCCTGCCGTTCGGGTCGACCTGTTCGTGCAGAGCGCCCGTCCTCCGGCTAAGCCGAGATCGGCGCCCGCGGCAGATCACAAGCCGGAAGCCGTGCGTTTCACCCTCGACCTTAAGAAGCACGGCATCACGGCGACCGCCGTCTATCTCGACGGTGAGTTGGTCGTAGAAAGTGGATCACGGGCGCGCATACGCTGGACGGGGCAGCCCAACAGTTCCTACGAAAAGCTCCACAACGAGCTTGTTCGCGCCGGCGTGCTGGTCCCTGAAGGAGAGCACTGCGTGTTCGCCCAGAACTACGCGTTCAAGAGCCCGAGCGCCGCGGCGGCGGTCATCAAGGGCCGCAACTCCAACGGCCTGACCTCTTGGCGGTTGGAGGGCGCCGACCTGACCTACAAGGAGTGGGAAGCGCAGCAACTTGGCGAGGCGGACGCGCCCCGATGAGCCTGCACAAGGAGATTAGCTTCGAGGAAGAGATCTGCACGCACCTCGCGGCGCATGGCTGGATCTACGAGCCGGGCGCCGCCGCGCATTACGACCGCCAGCGGGCGCTGTTCCCGGCCGATCTCGTCGCATGGGTGCAGCAGACCCAGCCGAAGGCGTGGGAGGCTCTCGGCCGCAGCCACGGCGCTGGCGCCGCGGCGGCGCTGCTGGACCGCGTCCGCAAGCAGATCGAGGATCGCGGCGCTCTCGACGTCATCCGTCACGGCGTCGACATGGTGGGCGTGAAGGGTCGTATCGAGCTCGCGCAGTTCCGCCCCGCCTTCGGAACGAACCCCGACATCATCGCGGCCTATCACGCGAACCGTCTGCGCGTCGTCCGGCAGCTCCGCTACTCCGCGGCGAACGAGAACTCGATCGACGTCGCGCTGTTCCTGAACGGCGTTCCGGTCGCGACCCTCGAGCTCAAGACCGACTTCACCCAGTCGATCTCCGACGCCATCGACCAGTATCGCTTCGACCGGCTGCCGCAGCCAAAGGGACAGGCGCGCGAGCCCCTACTGTCGTTCCCCGGCGGCGCGCTGGTGCACTTCGCGGTGAGCAACAGCGAAGTGCACATGACGACCAAGCTCGCCGGCCCGGCGACGCGGTTCCTGCCGTTCAACAAGGGCGACCATGGCGGCGCCGGCAATCCGACCAACCCGCACGGTCACCGGACCGCCTATCTTTGGGAGGAGGTGCTTGAGCGCGAGAGCTGGCTCGAGATCGTCGGCCGCTATCTCGTCGCCCAGCGGAACGCCAAGAACGCGATCACAGGTCTGATCTTTCCGCGCTATCACCAGCTCGACGCGACCCGCAAGCTTGCGGCGGCGGTGCGCGCAGAAGGACCGGGCGGCAAATACCTGATCCAACACTCGGCCGGCTCCGGCAAGACGAACTCGATCGCGTGGGCCGCGCACTTCCTCGCCGACCTGCACGACGAGGCAGACAGGAAGCTGTTCTCTACGGTGATCGTCGTCTCCGACCGCAACGTCATCGACTCCCAGCTGCAGGACGCGCTGTTCGGCTTCGAGCGCACCACCGGCGTCGTGGCGACAATCCGCAGCGAGGGCGGCGCCAAAAGCGGCCAGCTCGCCGAGGCGCTGGCGCAGGGCAAGAAGATCATAGTCTGCACGATCCAGACCTTTCCTTTCGCGCTCGACGCCGTGCGGGAGCTCGCGGCCACGGAGGGCAAGCGGTTTGCCGTGATCGCCGACGAGGCGCACAGCTCCCAGACCGGCGAGGCCGCGAAGAAGCTCAAGCAGCTGCTGTCGCCGCAGGAGATCGCCGACCTGCAGGACGGCGGCGAAATGAGCGCCGAGGACATCCTCGCCGCCCAAATGGCCGCGCGAGCCGGCGAGACCGGCGTGACCTACGTCGCCTTCACCGCGACCCCCAAGGCCAAGACGCTCGAGCTGTTCGGGCGTCGGCCGAATCCAGACCAGCCGCCCGGACCCGCGAACCTGCCGGCGGCGTTCCACGTCTACTCGATGCGCCAGGCCATCGAGGAGGGCTTCATCCTCGACGTGCTGAAGAACTACACGCCCTACAAGCTGGCCTTCCGGCTAGCGAACGACGGGCAGGACTGGGAGCAGCAGGAGGTCGAGCGCGGCGCTGCGCTAAAGGGCATCATGCGCTGGGTGCGGCTCCACCCCTACAACATCGCCAAGAAGGTCGAGATCGTCGTCGAGCACTACCGCGAGAACGTCCAGCCGCTGCTCGAGGGTAAGGCGAAGGCGATGGTCGTGCTCGGAAGCCGGGTCGAGGCAGTGCGGTGGAAGCTGGCGATCGACAGCTACATAAAATCGAATGGCTACGGGCTCGGCACTCTAGCGGCGTTCTCGGGCGAGGTGAACGACCCGGAGTCGAGCGGAGAGCCGTTCACGGAGGCGAGCGCGACGCTGAACCCCGGCCTCAAGGGACGGGACATCCGCGAGGCCTTCGCCGGCGCCGACTTCCACCTGTTGCTGGTCGCCAACAAGTTCCAGACCGGGTTCGATCAGCCCCTGCTCTGCGGGATGTATGTCGATCGGCGGCTTGCAGGGATACAGGCGGTCCAGACCCTCTCGCGCCTCAACCGCGCCCATCCCGGCAAGGACACCACCTACGTCCTCGACTTCGTGAACTCGTCCGAGGAGATCCTGAACGCCTTCCGCACCTACTACGACACGGCGGAACTCGAAGGCGTCACGGATCCGAACATCGTCCTCGACCTCAAGGCCAAGCTCGACGCCAGCGGTCACTATGACGAGTTCGAGGTGGACCGTGTCGCCGCCGTCGAGATGAACCCGAAGTCCAAGCAAGGCGACCTGATCGCAGCGATCGAGCCGGTGGCGGATCGCCTTCTCAAACGCTTCAAGGCCGCGCAAGAACGTCTGCTGCGCGCCACCGAGCAGGAGGACGTCGTCGGCGCCGGCGAGGCCAAGGACGAGCTCGACGCGCTCCTGCTGTTCAGAGCCGACATGGTCGCCTACCAGAGCGCCTACAGCTTCCTGTCCCAGATTTTCGATTACGCGAACACGGCCGTCGAGAAGCGCTTCCTGTTCTACAAGCGCCTCGTGCCGCTCCTCGAGTTCGGCCGCGAGCGTGAAGGCGTCGACCTCTCGAAGGTGACGCTGACCCACCACAACCTCAAGAACGAGGGCGAGCGCCGCCTAGACGTTTCAGGACGCGACGAGACCAAACTGACGCCCATGACGGGGATGGGGTCGGGCTCCGTGCAGGAAAAGGAGAAGGCGCTCCTCGCCGAGATCATCGCGAAGGTGAACGACCTTTTCGGCGGCGACACCACCGACGGCGACCAACTGAGCTACGTGACGACGCTGCGGGAAAAGATGCTCGAGTCCGAGATCCTGGTGACGCAGGCGGCCAATAACACCAAGGCCCAGTTCGACAACTCGCCGACCCTGACGGCCGAGTTGATGAACGCCATCATCGACGCCTTCGAGGCGCACTCGTCGCTCAGCAAGCAGGCCCTCGACTCATCGAAGGTGCGCGAAGGGCTGAAGGACGTGCTGTTGGGACCGGCGCAGCTTTACGAGGCGTTGCGCGCTCGTGCTGACCAAATGACCGCGGGCGCATGATCGTCTGCTGCTCGGTGCTGCGACTCGCTCACAGACTCACCAGCAGCCGGCGCGACCGGGAGCTGTAGGGTGGGCCCTCGATGTCGAGATTGCGGCCAGCGGCGGCCTGAGCGCGCTGGCGCCTGCCTCGGTGCGTGCAGCTCACCGGCTGAGCGTCACCACATGCCCCAGTTCGGGTTTTTCAGGTTTTCTTCAAGCGTCAGCGCCACCTCCTGGCGCCGGCGGTCTTCCTCGCGCGCGGCTATGATCTCGTCCACCCGCGCCAGAGGCCGACGCAAGGCCGCAGCTGTCCAGCTGTCACCGCGAGCCGGGCGATGCCCGCGCGCATTGAGGAAGTCCGCGATCTTCGAGACCGCGGTGATGTTCTGCGACCGCGCCTCCTCGACCAGCGGCACCAATTCCTCGGCCCGGCCGTCGGCCTTGCGCGCAGTAGCCGCGGCGCCGATCTTCTGCGCCTCGGAGATCTTCGGATTGCCCAGGACGACGCCCTCGGCCTTCTTGCGGGCGAGCGCCTCCTTGGTCAGCCGGCCGATCTCCTCGCCCTCGAACTGGGCCCTACGCGCCTGGGTCTGCACCACGACCGGGTCCGCATCCTCACCGAGCGAGACGTCGATGATGGGGCGGCCCGTGAAGCGGGCCAACTTGGCGATGGTCTCCGCGTGGCGCGAGGCCCGGTCGAGATTCGACACGAGCACCGGGTAGCCCTTCGTCTTCGAGAGCTCGATCGCCTTCCGGAACTCCGGCCGCTTCTGGTCGCTGTCCTCGCCCATGGCCGAGATCCCGGCGTCCTCGAACCGCTGGACGATCCTGTAGCCCGAAGCCTTAGCGAACGCGTCGATCGCCTCCTTCTGAGCCCGCAGTCCGAACCCGCTGTCGGCCTGTGCCTGTGTCGAAACCCTCGTGTAAGCGATCACCCGCTGCATATGTCTACCTGTTGCTCCTCTTAGGGTGTGATGTGATCAGTTCTAAATGACCCCTGTTAGCTATGATAACATCGCCGACGCATTGTGTGCAATGCTAATTGGGGTTTAGTTGTGCGCATCTCGCCAACTGCTCGACATATGACCGCGTGCTCGCACTGACGCACGTTTTCGGCGGATGCGGATGCTGACGATCCCCAACCAGTCCTCGGTCGCGAAGGTCCTTAGGGAGATCGACGATGGCGGCCAGATGAAGCCGTCGCCCTACTATGAGCCCGTGGTCGACGGGATGGAGGAGCTGACGAAGTTCACGCCGCTCACGCGCGACGTCTCCTACTACCTGACCGACCGCTACAGCACGCGGAGGAAGAGCGTCGCGGCGCCGACCGAGCGCGTCGACCTCAAGCGCGCGGACTGACGCGTGCTTGTATTGCGTGCAGCCTAGAAGCTGGCAGGAAGCGCTCGTTCGTCGCCATGATGGGGCAGGCGTCGGGGGGGCGGCATGAGTCAGACGAGTGTTGTCGAGCGGACTGGTAGCCGAGGGTCGGTTTCCGAGGTCGCGTGCGTGTTCTTGAAGCTCGGCCTTACCTCGTTCGGTGGGCCGATCGCGCATTTGGGATACTTCCGCGACGAGCTGGTCGTCAGACGCCGCTGGATCGATGATGCCGGATATGCCGACATCGTCGCGCTCTGCCAGTTCCTACCGGGGCCCGCCTCGAGTCAGGTCGGCTTCGCGCTCGGCATGATGCGTGCCGGCGCCCTCGGGGCGTTCGCGGCATGGGCCGCCTTCACGCTGCCCTCCGCGGCCCTGATGGTCGCCATCGCATATGGAGCCGAGGCATTCTCCGGTCCGCTCGGATCGGCAGTCGCCCACGGCCTGAAGCTGGTTGCTGTCGCGATCGTCGCACAGGCAGTCCTCGGTATGGCGCGGTCGCTGCTTCCGGATCGGACGACCGCGACCATCGCTGTGGTCGCCATCGCGGCGATCGTCTTCGGCGGGCCTTGGGGCCAGCTCGCCGCCATCGCCATCGGCGCAGTGGTGGGGCTGATGTTGCGGGACGAAGCCGCCGCGGCGCCCATAGGGTCTTCACCTTCGTTCGGTATAGGCCGCGGCCTCGGGATCGCGTGCGCGATCGCGTTCGTCGTGCTGATGTTCGGTCTACCGCTTTTGCGCGCCTCGACGGACGCGCATTCGATGGCGCTCTTCGACTCCTTCTACCGATCCGGGGCGCTGGTCTTCGGCGGCGGTCACGTCGTCCTTCCGCTCCTACAGGCCGAGACGGTTCCGCCGGGATGGATCGACGCCAGCACTTTCCTGACAGGCTATGGCGCCGCGCAGGCGATGCCCGGCCCGCTATTCACCTTCGCGGCCTTCCTCGGAGCTGCGATGGGCCCTGAGCCGAACGGCGTCGTCGGTGCGACGATCGCGCTCGTTGCAGTGTTCCTGCCTGGGCTCCTCGTGCTCGTCGCTGCGCTGCCTTTCTGGGGCGCCATCCGGGAGCGCCCGACCGCGCGGGCCGCGCTCAGAGGCGCAAACGCTGCGGTCGTGGGCGTTCTCGCTGCAGCGCTATACGACCCCGTCTGGATAAGCGCTGTGCTGTCGCCGAGGGACTTCCTGATCGCGGCGGCTGGCTTCGCAGCGCTCGTCGCTTGGCGGGCCGCGCCCTGGACGGTAGTCGTGGGGATCGTCGCAGCGACCGTCTCGCTGTCGTTGGCGCTAGGTTGACGCCCATCCTGATGCGCCTCCCCAAGGATGCGTGACATAGGCGACTCAGAGAGAGCGAAGTTCCGCACCCGGGAAAGTATCGCGGGCGAGCGAGAACTATTTTTGCCCAAGAAGATCAGCAGATCCGACCCGACGCGCTGGCGGTCGCTTCTCGAAAAACACCGTTTTCGATGATACTCGCATGATACTCGACCTACACTCGGCACATACCAGAATGGTCGACGACAAGATCCAAGGATGAACTCCGGGGCGACAGAACCCATACTCGAACCCCTTCAAGCATGTTGACTTCTTCTAGGACTTCGACCGCCACGTCGTTGGTCCGGCCCTCTCCTACCAATGTCAAAAGGAATACCTTCCGCAATTAAAAATCGGGACGTGTTAGATCAGCGTCTTACGATTTGCAGAAGGGTCATTTCAAAATGGGGCGCCTCGTTGGCTACATGCGCGTGTCTACCTCCGAGCAGGATCTCGCGCTCCAGAAGCACGACCTCGAGAAGATGAGCGTGGACGCGATCTTTCACGACGTGACGTCGGGCGCCAATCCGAAGCGACCGGGGCTCAGAGACGCCCTGAACGCTTTGCAGCAGGGCGACACGCTGGTCGTGTGGCGTCTCGACCGGCTCGGGCGCTCGATGCGTCAGTTGATCGACACCGTCGAGGAGATCCAGAAGCAGGGAGCCCACCTCAAGAGCGTGAACGAGGCGATCGATACAGGCACAGCCACGGGACGTATGCTGCTCCACGTTCTGGGTGCTCTTGCCGAGTTCGAGCGTGAGACGATCCGCGAGCGCGTCACCGCCGGCATGGCGGCGGCCAAGCGCGACGGGCGGCATGTGGGGCACCCCCAATCGATGAGGCCGGACACGGTGGCGGTGGCGCGCGGGATGCTCGACGAGGGCAAGAGCTGGCAGGAGGTCTCCCGCATCTTCAACGTGTCGCCCTCGACCTTGTCGCGTGCGTTGCGGCGGCAGACCGGCCCCGCCATACAAACCCAGAACGTCGGATGATGTGATTTCTGGGGATAGAGCACATCTGGTGTGTCGACACGCTTTCCACCCAACATATTGGGTTGCATATTTCGCGTCATAGTTGGTTCGATGAGAACGAAGCGGCACTTTCCCGTTTCGTTCGCGTGGAGGCCACATGCCGCAGCAGGACGACGCGTTCGCTCGGTTCTCGACGCTTCCGCACGATGATCTCGTGCGGAAGGTTGAGGCTCACGTAAAGGCGACTGGAGAGCCTGAGACGCTGGCGGACCTCTTCCACGGGAGGATCTCGAAGGACGAGAAGTTCGTCATCTTGGCGAAGGTCAACGTCCCGCAGAGCCGGCGCCCCAACCGCGACTACGCACCGTGTCCGATGTGCGTCCCGAACAAGTTCCTCGAAGGCCGCCTCTGCTGGTTCCCGAGGCTCGAATGCGTGGCGCTCATCGGGCATGACTGCGCCAACAAGGAGAACTCGCAAGACGCCGAGAGCGAGTGGCAGCGGAGGCGGCGAGAGAAGGAGGAGACGGACTTCCTCCTCGACCACCTACTGCTGGTGCAGGACATGGTCGCCGTGCTCGAAGACTTCCGCCCCGTCGCGATCGCCGCGCGCGACTTGTTCCGCCATTTCAGGTCGAAGGCCGGATCAGTCCATCGAGAGCTACGTCATGTAGCAAAGACCGGTGCCCAGTTGTCTGTCGCGGAGAAGGTCTGGGGACAACTCCAAGCCGTTGGCCCTTCGGGGTTCGGCGGCGCCGCAGGACACACGCGGACGATCACCTTCGGGCCCCTACACGGGGTCACCGCGGTCCAGCGCGACTTCGACCCGGTTCGGAGGGTCGATGCTGCATACGAGCGCCTGAAGCCCCTGCTCTGCGACGACGACGACGCGGTTCTTGCGATGATCGAGGGCCTCGATGAAAAGGAGCGGCACACCGCCGTGGTCTTCATCAAGGAAGCCGAACGTGAGTTCGGCAAGGTCCTCGCCATGATCAAGGACATGCGGAACTTCTTCGCGGCCGACAACCTGAAGCGGATTGATGCGTGGGGAACTCACGAGGACAACCCACATCAGATCCGGGTCGATGACCGGCGGATCATTGGGAAGAACGAGATCTACATCACCGGCGACGGCGCCCGGGCGCTTCTAAGTCCGGACCCGGTCCTCTGGAGCTTTCAGGCCGCCTGGCCGAAAGCAGCCTGACCAACGCGGTGCCAGCGACGCGCGAGGACGACGCCGTAAGCGCCACCTAGCCGACCCGGAGATGCGACAGGTCGAGATCGCCGTAGGTGATGGAGTCGATCACCGGCGCGTCACGGCGGACGCGATCCTCGGGCACCTTTCCATAGCCAGACGTCTGGAGCTTCGTCATCGCGTGGCCGACGATCGGCGCGATCTCCTCGTCGAGGTATCCACCGCCTCGCATCGCGTCGATCGCGGTGTGCCGGAACGAGTGCGACGACAGCCCGGGCCCGTCCTTCACGCCGATGCGCGCAAGATGGCGCGAGAACTCGCGGCTGTAGTCCGCGATCCACTGGCCGCGCGAGTTCTTCGCCGCAGCCGGGAACAACCTCTCGGCACCCGCGGCCTTCATCGCCTCGACGTGGCGGATGAAGCCCAGTCGCACGAGTTCGGGATGAACCACGACCACCCGCTCGCTCGACACCGTCTTGAGCGACTTCCCGCCGCCCCCACGCTTTGTCACGAAGATCGTGTGGCGGTCGTGCTGCTCGAACACATCCTTGACGAGTAGCTGGGCGACTTCGCCCTGGCGCATGCCCGTGAACATCTGGACGAGCGACGTCCAGAACCAGTGGTCCCGCGTCACGTCGCCGGCGAACATGTCCGAGGAGAAGATGGTCTGGAGCTGCTCCGGCGTGAACGTCTCCGGCGGGCGTTCCTCGACGTTGAGATATAGGCCGTGACACGGGTTCACCTCCCGGTCGAGGTGCCCTTGATTGATCGCCCACTTGCAGAACGCCCCTACGGCGCTCAGCCAGCGATTGATGGTCTTCGCGGACACGAACGGCTTCAAGTCCTCCTCGAGGTTCCGGTTGGCCTCAATGACGTCCTCCATCGACTTCAACCCCTTGAAGGCCTTCGTGTCGGAGGCCCGCCGAGGATACTCACGGCACAGATCCACCCAATCCCGCACGCTGGCCTTGGTGATGGCGTCGATCGTCGCCCGGTCCGGCAGCGTCGAAGCGAAGAGTCGGAACGCGTATTTCGACTGCGCCAGCGTGTCGGCGTTGCAGTTCTCGGGGTTGTGCTTCTCGAACTTGTCGAAGACCTCGAGGATCCCCTCGCCCGGCTTGGCCCGCGGCGTCCGCGGCGCCGAGACCAGCGGGTCCTTGACCGCGCCCGTGAAGTCGCCGTCATCAAGTTCGTCGCCGCGCCGAAAGGCCTCGATCATGCCACGCTGGACGGCGCTCGCGATCTTCTTCCGGGCGACAGTTCCCGGTTTGGCGTCCAGATGCTTCTCGCGGATAAAGTTCTCGACGTCCTCCCGAACCGTGCTTTCGCCGAAGCGCCCCGCCTCGGCACGCATCGCCGCGTTCAGCTCGGCGCGCACGGTGGCGTGATAGGCGACCTCCCGCTCGGCCTCCAGCATGATGCCGTGAGCCTCGTCCTCGTCGTGCTCACGGCGGAGGAACGCCCACATCGCAGCTCGATCGGCATCTGTTACGACCCCCATCCGCAACCACGTGTCGAGAGCGATCCTCTCGTTGTAGGCACCTAGCGCGGCCTCATGGAGGTCGTCCTCGGTCAGTGCGACACGAGCAGGAAGCCCTTCCAGCTGGGCCTTGAAAATCCTGTCGTAGCGCGCTCCAGCCGGCTTCATCGCGATCTTCGCCGCGCGTAGGTCGGTGGTGTTCAGCGACACCCAGATCCTCTCCTTCGGCAGCTTGCCGCTCGAGGGATAGAGGTGGCGCAGCTCCTTCGGGATCACGATCCGGAGGTAGTAGTGGCCATTGCGGTTCACGAGACCGGCAGGGAGGGTCGACACGGGCACAGCGCGACTCCACAACACGTTGATGGCAGCACTTTATGGCAGCAAAAACCGCAGATCAAGATAGAGACGACGCTCTTTCTCTCGGGTTTCAAGGATTTCGTCCCGTATAGATTATAATCCAGGTCCCCCAGCCAGCTTTCTCCTAAGATATTAAAGCGTGACGGTTTTTTACCTGCGTGTTCGCGCGTGGTCGTAACGCGTTGTCAGGCGTCATGATCTGGGCCTCGCTCGGTCGACTAAGGCCGCGTGCCCGCTACGATCGCGGCCCGGAGCATCTGCCTCAGGTCGGCCCGCGCATGGAGTCGATCCTGACGCTGGCGGGCAGCGCGACGAAGCCGGATGGAGTCCGGACCTTCGTGCGTCTCGGCGACGCGCGCGGCGCGACGAAGACGATCGGCATACGCCCTCAAACGCGTCTCACCGCATTGGCGCGTCGCGCTCGACGAGCAAGGCCGCGGTCGGAAGCTGTCGCCTGCGGGTTTGGCGAAGCGCCCGCGCATTGGAGCCCGGTCCGCGCGCCCCACGCGGAGACGGCCGGAAACACTGAGGCCCATGTCCGCGACGACTCGCGTTGACTCTTGTGCAAGCGGAGATATTTTAGAACAAAATAGGAACATGAAGATGGCGGCGCATGAAACCACATTGGGGGAGTTGAGGGCCGCCATCGCAGGGTGCGAGCAGGGCGGCGCGCTTCGTGGCGTGCGCCTGTTCGAGCTTGGAGCGCCGGAACTCGACGCGGGTCTTGGCGGGGGTCTCGCGCGCGGCGCGCTGCACGAGGTCTATGCGCGGGGCGCAGGGGACGCCGCAGCGGCGGCGGGCTTCGGACTGGGGATCGCGTCGAGGGCCGCTGGGGGGCGCGCGCTGGCATGGGTTCGACAGGACCTCGTCGACGTCGAGACCGGCGAGCTCTATGGCGGCGGTCTTGCGGCCTTCGGCCTTGATCCCGGACGGGTTGTTCTCGTCAGGACAAGAAACGCGGTCGAGACGCTCCGCGCGTTGGAGGAGGCGGCCCGATGCGCGGCTCTGGGCGCCGCTGCGGTCGAGCTGTGGGGCGAGCCGGGGGCGCTGGACCTGAGGGCGAGCCGTCGCCTGTCGCTTGCGGCCAGGGCCTCGGGCGTCACCGTCGTCATGATCCGGCTGAACGCCAGCCCCGCTCCGAGCGCCGCAGCGAGCCGCTGGAGCGTCGCCGCGTCCGCATCCGCGCCGCTGGAGGCCGACGCTCCCGGCGGACCCGCATTCGAAGCCGTCCTGCTGCGCCACCGCGCCGGGCTCGCCGCCCGAAGCTGGCGACTGGAGTGGAACCGTGACCGCGCATCCTTCATCGCCCCGCCGCTATCTCGCTCTCTGGTTTCCGTTCCTGCCTACGGACAGAGAGCGGCGGACAGCGACGGAGCGTGGCGACGCGCCGGCTGAGCCCTTCGCCCTCATAAAGCCGGTGAAGGGCGCGCTCAGGCTCGTGGCGTCGAGCCGCGACGCGCTGGCGCTTGGCCTTGCGCCGGGCGTCACCCTCGCCGACGCCCGCGCGCGGACGCCGAATCTGGTGGTCGCGGATCACGACCCCGCGGCGGACGCGGCGCAGCTCGCCCGTATGGCTGAGGCCTGCGACCGCTGGACGCCGTCCGTCGCGCTCGATCCGCCTCACGGCCTGATCCTCGACGTGACCGGCTGCAGCCATCTGTTCCGCGGCGAGGGCGCCATGCGCGCGCAAATCGTCGGGCGGTTCCGCCGGGGCGGCTTCGCCGTGCGCGCTTCGCTGGCCGGCACGCCGGACGCGGCGCGCGCGCTCGCGCGCTTCGGCCAGGCCGCGGTCGTCGCCCCGGGCGAAGAGGCGGCGGCCGTCCGGCCCCTGCCGGTCGCAGCGCTCGGACTGGATGGCGACGCCTGCCGCGCGCTTGCGCTCGCCGGATTGAAAACGATCTCCGACCTTGCGGACAGGCCGAGCCGTCCGCTCGCGGCCCGTTTCGGCGAGGATCTGATCACCCGGCTGCGGCGGACCTTGGGTCTGGAGGATCGGCGCATCGACCCGCTGCGGCCACGTCCGGCGATCGTCGTCGAGCGGCGCTTCGCCGAACCGATCGCCCATACGGACGCGGTCGAGGACGCGCTCCGGACGCTCATCGCGGAAGCCGCAGCACGGCTGGAGGCGCAAGGCCTTGGCGGGCGGAGCTTCGAGGCGGGCTTTTTTCGCGCCGACGGCGCGGTGCGCCGGGTCAGCGTCGGGACCGGCCGTCCGTCGCGCGATCCGGTCTCCGTGTTCCGCCTATTCGCGACCCGTCTCGACACGCTGACAGATCCGCTCGACCCAGGCTTCGGGTTCGACCTGGTCCGGCTCGTCGTTCCGGTCGCGGAGACGCTGGCCGAGGTCGAGCCGCGGTTCGACGGCGGCGAGAGGGCGCATGACGAGGTGTCCGATCTCGTCGACCGGCTGGTCGCGCGCTATGGCCCCGCGCGGGTGCTCGGCTTCCAGAGCGCCGACACGAACGACCCCGCGCGCGCCTCGCGTCTCGTGCCGGCGGCTTCGGCCGCCGCGCCGGCGCTCTGGCCGGTCTCGGAGAGCGGGGAGCCGCCGCTCAGGCCGCTGCGTCTGTTCGACCGTCCACAGCCGATCGACACGATCGCGGAGACGCCGGACGGCCCGCCGCTGCGGTTCCGCTGGCGGCGCGTCCTGCACAGAATCGCCCGCGCCGAAGGGCCGGAACGCATCGCGCCGGAGTGGTGGCGGGCGCCCGATGCCCCGACGCGCGACTACTACCGGGTCGAGGATGCGGAGGGCCGCCGGTTCTGGGTGTTCCGGGAGGGGCTTTACGGGCGCGAGACCGCCGAGCCGCGCTGGTATCTGCACGGGCTGTTCGCATGAGCGCTCCGAACACGGCTTACGCGGAGCTCGCCGCGTCGACGAATTTCTCGTTTCTGCACGGCGCGTCGCATCCCCAGCATATGGTGCTGACCGCCCTGCTGCTTGGCCAGACCGGGATCGGCGTCGCCGACCGCAACACGCTGGCCGGCGTGGTGCGCGCCCACAGCGCGCTGAAGCAGTTGCGCGCCGAGGGCGCGCCGCCGCCGGAGAAGACCCGGCAGGGCTCGGGGCCCGGCGAAGTGGTCTTGGTCGAAGCGCCCTGGGCGCCCGACGCGCCGTTCTCGCGCGCGGAGCTGAAACGGCGGGCGGAGGCGTTCCGGCTTGTGGTGGGAGCGCGGCTGGTCTTTGCGGACGGCGCGCCGGACGTGATCGCCTATCCCGTCGACCGCGCGGGCTGGGGCCGGCTTTGCCGCCTGCTCACGCGGGGCAATCTCCGCGCCGGCAAGGGCGCGTGCGTCCTCCGCCTCGACGATCTTCTGGCGGACGCCGGGAGCCTTCTGCTGATCGTCGTGCCGGGGCGCTCTCTCGACGGCCTTGGTCCGGCGCTGGCCGGAATCGCGGAAGCGGCCCCCGGCGCGACCTGGCTCGCCGCCGCCATGCACCGCCGCGGCGACGATCGCCGACGGCTGGCGCGGCTGCAGGCGACCGCGCGTAACGCGGGCGTTCCGCTCATCGCGGTGAACGACGCGCTGTATGACGAGCCCGGCGCGCGCGACCTTCAGGACGTCCTCACCTGCATCCGCGAGGGCCGCACGGTCGAGACCGCGGGCCGGCTGCTGGAGACGAACGCCGAGCGCCACCTGAAATCCCCGGAGGAGATGGCGCGGCTGTTCCGCGAGGCGCCCGAGGCGATCGCCGAGACGCAGAATCTGCTCGTGCGCATCGACTTCACGCTCGACGACCTGAAATACGATTATCCGGACGAACCCGTTCCGCCGGGATGGGAGCCGCAGGACTGGCTTGAGGAGCAGACCTGGCGCCGCGCCGCGATCCGTTACCCGGACGGGGTTCCGCCCAAGGTCGCGGCGCTGCTGCGCGACGAGTTCGCGCTCATCAGGAAGCTCGATTACGCCCGCTACTTCCTGACCATCCTCGACATCGTGCGGGCGGCCGAGGACCGGGGCATCCTCTGTCAGGGGCGCGGATCGGCGGCCAACTCCGCCGTCTGCTACGCCCTCGGCATCACCGCCGTCGACCCGGCGGAGCATGATCTGCTGTTCGCCCGCTTCCTGTCGGAGGAGCGGCGGGAGCCGCCGGACATCGACGTGGATTTCGAGCATGAACGGCGCGAGGAGATCATCCAGCACATCTACGAACGCTACGGACGGCACCGCGCGGGCATCGCCGCGGCCGTCATCCGCTATCGGCCGCGCAGCGCCATGCGCGAGGTGGGCAAGGCTCTGGGCCTGACCGAGGACGTCACCGCCCGTCTCGCCTCGACCCAGTGGGGGAGCTGGGGCGCCGAAATCAGGGACGAGCACATCCGCCAGACCGGGATCGACCCGGCGAACCCCGCCATCCGCCGCGCGCTCGGCCTCGCCCGAAGGCTGCTGGGGTTTCCCCGCCACCTTTCGCAGCACGTGGGCGGCTTCGTGCTGACCCGCGGCCGGCTCGACGAGACCGTGCCGATCGGCAACGCCGCGATGGCGGACCGCACCTTCATCGAATGGGACAAGGACGACATCGACGAACTCGGCCTGATGAAGGTCGACGTGCTCGCGCTCGGCATGCTGACCTGCATCCGCAAGGCGTTCGACCTCATCCAGCAGCATGAGGGACAGCGGCCCGATCTCGCCGCGATCCCGAAGGACGACCCCGAAACCTACGCCATGCTGCAGCGGGCGGATTCGATCGGCGTGTTCCAGGTCGAGAGCCGCGCGCAGATGAACATGCTTCCGCGGCTGAAGCCGGCGGCGTTCTACGATCTCGTCGTCCAGGTGGCGATCGTGCGGCCCGGCCCCATCCAGGGCGGCATGGTGCATCCCTATCTCCGCCGGCGCATGGGACTCGAGGAGGTGCGCTTTCCCGCCCCGGCGCCCGAGCACGGACCCGCGGACGAGCTTCGGCAGGTGCTCGCCCGAACGCTCGGCGTGCCGCTGTTCCAGGAGCAGGCCATGCGGCTCGCCATGGTCGCGGCCAGGTTTTCCGACGTGGAGGCGAACCAGTTGCGCCGCGCGATGGCGACCTTCCGCAACGTGGGCACGATCCAGAATTTCGAGACGCTGATGGTCGAGCGCATGGCGGCGCGCGGCTACGACCGGGCCTTCGCCCAGCGCTGTTTCGAGCAGATCAAGGGCTTCGGCTCTTACGGCTTCCCGGAAAGCCACGCGGCCTCCTTCGCCAAGCTGGTCTACATCTCCTCATGGATCAAACGTCATCACCCGGCGGTCTTCGCCTGCGCGCTGCTCAACTCCCAGCCCATGGGCTTCTACGCCCCGGCCCAGATCGTGCGTGACGCGCAGGAGCACGGCGTGGAGGTGCGCGCGGTCGACGTCAACTCCAGCGCCTACGACAACGCGCTGGAGCGGAACGGCGACGCGCTCGCCCTGCGGATCGGGCTCCGGCAGGTGGCGGGACTGGCGGAGAGCGATGCGCTGCGCCTGACGGAGGCGCGTGGCGAAGGCTTCCCCGACATGGAGACGCTCGCCGCCCGGAGCGGCCTTTCCGGACGGGCGCTGCGGCTGCTGGCGGCGGCCGATGCGTTCCGCTCCCTCGGCCTCGACCGACGCGCCGCGCTCTGGGCCGTGCGCCGTCTGCCGGACGACCGGCCCTTGCCGCTGTTCGCCGCCGCCGCCGCCCGTGAGTTGGGGGACGAACCTGCGGTGGCGCTGCCGGACATGCCGCTGGCCGCGCATGTGGCGGCGGACTACCAGTCGATGCGCCTGTCGCTGAAGGCGCATCCGATGGCGATCCTGCGGCCGGCCTTCGCCCGGGACCGCATCGCGACCTGCGCGGAAACCATCGGACGTGGGGATGGCGCCGTCTGCCGCACCGCCGGGGTGGTGCTGGTGCGCCAGCGTCCCGGCGCGGGGAACGCCATCTTCGTCACGCTGGAGGACGAAACCGGCGTGGTCAATGTCGTCATCTGGGCGCGCGTCTTCGAGCGCTTTCGCCGCGAGGTGATGGGGGCCCGCCTGCTGCTGGTCGAAGGCCGCGTGCAGAAAAGTCCGGAGGGCGTCGCCCATCTGCTGGCGAGCCGCCTCGTGGACCGTTCGGCAGAACTGCGCCGGCTGTCGGACGAGACGGATGTCATGGCCGAACGCGCCCGCGCCGATGCGTTCGCCCAGCCCCACCCGCCGCCCGGCGCCTCAGGTCATCCCCGCGACGTTCGCATCCTGCCGCGTTCCCGTGATTTTCACTGACGATGCGAACGCCCGATCGAGACTTGCGGCGCGGTCGGCGACGCCAAGCGCCATTCCGATCACCTCGCGCAAGCTCGACATGCCGCTGACGATGAAGATCGATCTCAGCGGTTCGTCTCGCTGGAGACATGGCAGGCCGCGCAGGATCGCCGGACGGGCGGCGCGAAGGCGCCCGTCCGCAAGGATTTGCGAGAGGATTGCCCGCTGCGCGGTTTCATGATCTGCGCCTTTTGCGGCAGAGCCTTCGCCGCGTGCCGGTCGAAAGGCCCAGCCCGATCTACGCCTGCCACCTTTGCGGCGCCAAGGGCTGGCGTGAGTGTCGGAAGTCCGTGCGCAAGGAGCGGATCGAAGCTGACTTCGAAGCGCTGCGACCAGCCTCGTCCTTGCACAAAGACTGTTCGGTCCCGCGCTCGCGATTCTGCGCGATCTGCGGGATGCGCGGCTGACATCCGGCAAGGAGCGGATCGCGGCGGTTCAGGACGAGCTGCGCGCCATCGACCATAAGGTTGATCAGTTGCTCGACCGCATCGTTGACGCGAGCGGTGATTCCGTCGTCGCGACTTACGGGAAGCGCGTGCGCGAACGGGAGGCGCAGAAGGCCGTCACGAAGGAGAAGATCGCCTCCTGCGGTCGGCCGCTCGCGTCGTTCGCCAACACGTATCGAACCGCCTGCGACGTCCTTGCAAACCCTTGGAAGCTGTGGCGTTCCGAGCGCCTCGAAGACCGTCGCGCGGTGCTCAGGCTCGTGTTTGCTGATCGTCTCGCCTACGCGCGGAACGAAGGCTATCGAACCGTCAGAATATCAATGACGTTCAAAATGATAGGAGACTTCAAAATGCGCAAAAGGGACGTGGTGGAGCCGAGGGGATTCGAACCCCTGACCTCTGCAGTGCGATTGCAGCGCTCTCCCAACTGAGCTACGGCCCCGCGTCCCGAAGGCGCGTCATTTACCGGGGGGCGCCTGGCGGTGTCAAGCGGGCGGCGGCGGTTTTGGCGCCGCAGCGCGGCGGTCTTGCCCGGCCGTGAGGCGGTCGCTACATCTCGAAGCCCGCCGGCTTCCGATCCCGCTTCCCAGGACAGACACCCATGCGCGCGCTGCTCGACGTCGTTCTGCTCGCTTTGCAGCTCTACACGTGGCTGCTGATCGCGGCGGCGATCCTGTCCTGGCTGGTGGCGTTCAACGTGGTCAACACCCGCAACGGCGTGGTGGCCGCCATCGGCGACTTCCTCTACCGCATCACCGAGCCGCTGCTGCGGCCGATCCGCAACGTCATGCCGAATCTCGGCGGGATCGACCTGTCGCCGGTGGTGCTGCTGCTCATCATCTTCCTGATCGAGCGCGTCATCGTGCTCTATCTCTATCCTAACGTGTTCTGACGCCCTTAATCCCGTGTCTCCGTTTCAGGCGGGCGACGGCGTTCTGTCCGTGCGGGTGCGGCTGACGCCCCATGGCGGCCGCGATTCGATCGACGGGATCGAGACGCTCGCCGACGGGACCGCCGTGCTGCTCGCCCGGGTGCGGGCCGCGGCGCAGAACGGCGAGGCCAACGACGCGCTGCGCGCCCTGCTCGCCAAGGCGGCCGGCGCGCCGCGCTCCCGGGTCGCGCTGAAGCGCGGCGCCTCAAGCCGCATCAAGCTGTTCGAAATCGACGGCGAGCCCGCGGCGATCGAAGCCCGGCTGAGGGCCGCGACGGGCTGACGGGCCCTTGAAGACCGGGACCTCACGCGTAGACTTGCGGCCCATGAGCCAAGCCTCGCCCGCCCTTGAAGCCTTCACCGACGAGATGATCCGTCTCTGCGCGAAAAAGGGCTATCACCCCACCGCGTTCAAAGGCATGCGGGAGCGTCACGGCACGCTGGAGGCCATGAGGCGGCTGGTCCGGAACGGCGATGTCCAGAGCGGGTTTCTCCGACTGACCGAGCTCGGCCTGCAGGACTGGACGATCGAGGCCGCCATCCTCAGGTTCAAGCCGGAGTTTGATCGAACGGATATCGAGTGCGCCCGCTGGCGGCTCGCGCAAGCGAGCAGGGCTGTGTGACGCGTGCGGCGAGGACGCCGCGGAAAGATCCCGCTTTCTTGACGGCGGCGGCCCTGCGGTCTATAGGGGCGCCTTCTCATTCAGGCGCGCTTTCGCGTGGCCGCGGGCCTTCACGGTCCGATGCGCCGGGCGGTTCGCGGGCCAGACGCCATCATCCAGGAGTTCTGCCATGTCGCGGCGTTGCGAACTGACCGGCAAGGCCGTGCTGAGCGGTCACAAGGTCAGCCACTCGAACCACAAGACCAAGCGCACCTTCCGTCCCAACCTCGTGCAGGTCTCCCTGCTCTCCGAGACGCTGGGCAAGCCGGTGCGTCTGCGCGTCTCCGCCCACGCCCTGCGCTCGGTGGAGCATCGCGGCGGTCTGGACGCGTTCCTCGCCAAGGCCTCCGAGCTGGAGCTCAGCCAGAACGCCCGCGAGCTGAAGCGCAAGATCGCTAAGGCCTCCGAGGCGCCGGCCGAGCAGGCCGCCGCCTCCTGATCCTTTCATGAGCGGGCGGGCCTCGTCGCGCTTCTCGGCCGCCGCGCGTGATCTGACGCTGCCTGTCGCCGCGATGACCCTGGTCGTCGCGGCGTCGAACGTTCTGCTGCAGCATCCGGTTCAGGTCGCCGGGCTGGACGACAAGCTGACCTGGGGCGCCTTCACTTATCCGGTCGCCTTTCTGGTCACGGACCTCACCAACCGCCGCTTCGGCCCGGACGCCGCCCGGCGCGTGGTCTATGTGAGCTTCGCGCTCGCCGTGGCGCTGTCGATCGGGCTCGCCACGCCCCGAATCGCGCTGGCGTCGGGCGCGGCCTTTCTCGTCGGTCAGTTGCTGGATGTGAGCGTGTTCGCGCGCCTGCGCCGGCTCGCCTGGTGGCGGGCGCCGCTGGCGGCGAGCCTCTTGGGCTCGGCCGTGGACACCGCCCTGTTCTTCACGCTGGCTTTCGCCGGAGATGCGGGCATGTCCGCGCCGGTGTCGCTGGCGGGAACCGGCGTGATGACGCCGCTGTGGGGCAGCCTCGCAACGTTCGATTTCCTGGTGAAGGTCGCCGGCGCGCTGGTTCTGCTCGCGCCCTACGCCGCGCTGATGGCGAGCGTGCGTCCCTTCGAGTCCGTAGCGCCCGCCCGCTGAGCGCGGGAGATTCCATCGGCGCCCGTCGCGCCATATCCAAATGTGGTCTCAGAGCCCGTTTGGAACATGCGGAAGCATGCGATTCAAGCTCCCGTCACGCTCGCCGAAGGCGGGCGTCCACGATCTTCCGCCACGAAATTTTTAAGCGTTCACGTCGTGGAGGCCCGAGACACGCTCGGGAACGACGCCAAACGCAAGTTTCCGAACAGGCTCTCAGAGATCCGCGCCTCGGGCGGTCCTGTCCGCCGGCGCGCCGACCACGAAGGACGAGGCCTGGATCACCGCCAGCCCCACTTCCGTGCGCACCGCGATCTTCCACGGCAGCAGCGCGCGGGTTCCGGCCACGGGCGCGAGCCAGATCTCCATGTCCCTGTTGCTTTCGAGGAACGTCACCTGCTTGCGGCCGGGCTTGTGGCCGGCGATGGCCTTGTAGCTCGCCTTGCACACCACCGCCTTGCCGGAATACTGCCCGGCGCCGGATTTGGCGGCCTTCACGTCCTCGGTGCGGTCGTAGCGCAGCGTCACGTCGAAGCGCTGGCGGCCGTCGAACACGGGCAGCACCCGGTCGCAGGCGGCGGACGTCAGCGGATCGGCGCCGGCGGGGGCCGGCATCATCAGCGCGCTGACGGGATCGACGATTCCCTTCTTGTCGGCCTCCGTCAACGGCACGATCCCGTTGGTCTTCGACGGCGGCTCCACCGAGAGCTGGCTCACGGCGTCGGAGGCGAGCGCGAAGCGGATGACCTGACCCTTGTCGCCGGATTTGGTGTTGATGGCGTAGGCGCTGGGGACGGGCCGCGCGGCCTCCAGCACGCCGCGGGAGGTGGCCGCGCCCCGGCCGCCGGTGAGGAAGCGCGCGAGGCCCGTAAGCCGCACGCTGACGTTCATGTCATAGGCCTTGCCGTCCACGCCGGCCTGCATCGAGGCGGCGCCGATGCTGAAGCCCGCCAGCGTCAGGTCATAGCGGGCCCGCACCCGCGTCTCCTCGGCGGAGGCGGCGGTGGCGCTCATCAGGAGCGCGGCGGCGGAGACGGCGGCGATGCGGGAGACCACGAACATCCTCGGACAGATGGGTGCGGCGCGGGCGACATCAGAATCGGTTCAGGGCCCACGCGTCTGCCTGAAGGCTAGGGCAGAAGCGGGCTTTTGTGAGGCCCGTCGCGCTTGCCGGGCCGGGGAGGATGGCTTTAAGCCCTCAGGCGAGCCGATCCCGCCCGCCAAGGACGTTCGCCCATGACCTCTCCCGCCCCGACCGTGGTGTTCGACCTGGACGGCACATTGGTGGAGTCCGCGCCGGATCTGGTGGGCGCGCTGACCGCCGCGCTCGCCGCCGAGAACCTGCCGCCCATCCCCGAATCCGAGGTGCGGGCCATGCTGGGCGCGGGCGCCCGGGCGCTGGTGGAGCGGGGCCTGAAGGCGGCGGGCGTCACCCTGCCGGAGCCGCGCGTGCTGGAGCTCTACCGGGTGTTCCTCGATCATTACGATGCCCACATGGCCGACCGCAGCCACCTGTTTCCCGGCGCGGAAGGAGCGCTCGACCGGCTGGCGGGGAGGGGCGCGCGGCTTGCGGTCTGCACCAACAAGCTGGAGCGCTTCGCGGTGAAGCTGCTGGGCGAACTCGGCGCCGCGGAGCGCTTCGGCGCCATCGTCGGCGGCGACACCTTCGGCGTGGCGAAGCCCGACGCGGCGCCGGTGCTGGGCGCGATCCGGGCGGTGGGCGGCGATCCGGCCCGCGCCGTGATGATCGGCGACAGCATGACCGACGTCGCCGCCGCCAGGGCGGCCGGAATCCCTTGCGTCGTCATGAGCTTCGGCTACACGCCCGTGCCCGCCCGCGAGCTCGGCGGCGACGTGACGATCGACCGTTTCGACGAACTGGACGCGGCGCTGGCCGGGCTCGGCCTGCTCTGATCCTGTGGACAGGGGAGGCGGCGACGGATTTTTCGCGCGCGGACGATTGAAATCCGCGCCGAACCGTCGTAATGAGCCCTCCTCGCAACGGAGCCCGAATAGCTCAGCGGGAGAGCACACCCTTCACACGGGTGGGGTCACAGGTTCGATCCCTGTTTCGGGCACCATTTTTCCTAAAAAAATCACGTCGCGCGTTCCGCAAGCGAGCCGTGCGCCCTCGTCTTGGCGACAGGTTCGGCTGCGCGTGAAGCGTTCGCTCCGGTTCGAGCGCGGTCGTCAACGCCGTCCAGACATGGACCCGCGCTCATGCGCCGCCCGGTGCGGGCGGGGCGTAAGCGCGGGGGCGCACGGTCAGCGGATGCCGCCGCTTACGGTGATGTTTTCGCCGGTCACCCAACGGGCGTCATCGGATGCGAGGAACGTGACGACACTGGCGATGTCGTCGGGCCGGCCGGCCCGACCGAGCGGGGTCTGAGCCACCAGTCCGGCTTCCATCTCCGAGCCCGCAATGCCGGCGCTCTGCGTGCCTTCCGTCACCACGTATCCCGGGCTGACCACATTCACCCGGATTTTGCGGGGGGCCAGTTCGTTCGCAAGCACGCCCGAAATGGCGTTCACCGCGCCTTTGGTCCCGGCATAGGCCGCCGCGTTCGGCGAGTTCACATGCGTGATGGCCGAGGAAATGGTGATGACGCTCGCGCCCTCTCCCAGATGCGGCGACGCGGCCTGAGTGGCCAGCAGGACGCCGAGCACGTTGACGTCGAACTGGCGCCGGTAGTGCTCCTCCGTCAGTTCCTCGATCGACGCGAACTCGTAGACGCCTGAGTTGTTGACCAGCACATCGAGTCGGCCGAACCGCTCCACCGCCGCATGGATCAGCGCCTGCGCGTCGGCGACCTTGGACACGTCGCCCTTAACGGCGACGGCCTTTCCGCCCGCTGCGGCGATGGCGCCCACGACCGCGTCCGCCCCCGCCTTGCTCGACGCGTAGTTGACGATGACGGAAGCGCCGTCGTCCGCCAGAGCTTTGGCGATCGCCGCTCCAATGCCCTTGGATGCTCCGGTCACCACCGCGACCTTGCCTTTGAGCTTCGACATAATCTCACATCTCCGATGTGGGCGACCGTCGGCCTGACGGCCTTTGTCCCATTGTTCGGAAATATGGAACTATGATCCGTCGATCAAGGCCCTATATGATGAAAACATGAGGCCCCTGATTCACCCGGCGATCGAAGATGTGCGCCCGGAAGCGATCATCCACGCGCTGTCCGACCCCAACCGCGCCGCGATCTTCGCGAAGATCATGCGGGCCGGCTGCGTGCAGGCCTGCTCCGCCGTGGCGGCGTTGGGCGATCGGGTGATCCCCAAGTCGTCGCTCTCCAATCATTTCAAGGTGCTGCGCGAGGCCGGCCTGATCCGCAGCGAACGTCACGGGGTCGAACTGCGGAACCATTCGCGCTGGGCGGAAGTGGAGGAGCGCTTTCCCGGTCTCCTGCCAGCCATCATCAACGCCTACGCGTCGAACGCCCCGAGCGGCGCGCAGGGAGCCGGTCCGTCCAAGGGCGAGTGATCTGACAGTGAGAACGGCGGTCGCCGTTGCGCCGCGCGCCGCCTCCGCCAAACGATGTCCGGCGGGAGGACGTTTGGTTGGAACTTTCGCGGCGGTGGATCGCTTCCTTCGTAAACAGGAGGAAACCATGGACCGCACGCAGGACATCCGTGATCGCGCCTACCAGATCTGGATCGAGGAAGGGCAGCCCAGCGGTCGCGAGCGCGAGCACTGGGAGCAGGCCAGCCGGGAATTGGGCGACGACGGCGGCGAGGCCGCCTCCAAGCGGCAGGCGGCGCCGGGCACGGCGGTCGGCGGCGGCGAAAAGGCGGCCGCTGCGCTGTCTGGGAGCGATGCTCCTCCGCGTCGCAAGCCGGCCTAATTTCACGGTTGTCGCCGCGCCGACGGGATCGGATCGGCGCGGCGGAGACCGGGGCGCAAACCCGGCGATTGAACCGCGCCGGAGCCCGGAGCGACTAAGCGGTCGTCAATGCGGCTGGGTCGGGAGGGTGTACCCGCCGGTGCGGATGCGTTCGGGCAGGCGCTCCACGAAGCTCGCGGTCGCTTCCTCGCCGAAAAACAGCACGAACTCCTTCAGCGCCGCGAACAGCGCGGCGTGGGCCACGCAATCGGGCGCGAGGCCGTCGAGCAGCGCTTCCTCCCAGGCCTCGTCCAGATAGACCAGAGCCGCGCGGCGGTCGTCGGTCACCGCGTCGTCAGTCTTCGAATCGTTCTGCGCCATTCCATGTCCTTCCGTCCCACCCTGAATCTAGCGGAACGCGGCGCAAAGTGGATCGATTCTGGAAGAAACGGTTAACGCCGAAGGGACAATTCGACAGGTTTCCCGGCTTTCACGGCCCGTAGCGCTCGCTGACGTCGGTCGCCACCGCCTTCGCCTCGGCCAGGAACCGGCGCGCGGCGAGCTCCGCCGCCGGCGTGCAGGCGCGGTAGCTGCGGGCCCAGGCGCGGTAGCTGTCGTTGAAGGCGCCGGCCAGGCGGTCCCGCCGCTCGGGCGATGCGCCTTCCGCCAGCACCAGGCTCGCCATGCGCTCGCGCCAGACGCCCGCGTCCGAGGCCCCGCACACGGCGCGCAGGTGGTGAAGCCCGCCCAGCACCTGAGCCAGCCGGATGAGCTGCGGCTCGTAGGGCGGCGCGGACGCGGGCGCAGGGGAGGGGGCGTTCGCGGCCGGCGGGGCCTTGGGCGGCGTCCTGCGCTCGCCCGCGCCCGATTGCGCCGCGGCCTCGCCTGAGGCGGCCAGCGCGAACACGAACAGGAGAAGGAAGCGCGCGGCCGTCGTCACGGGCGCGACTGTGCCGCGAGGCTCTGGCCGTGACAAGCGCGTCAGCCCGCCCTCTCCACCGCCGCGGCCACCAGCGGCCCGAGCCGTGGCGTGGTCTCGAGCGCCGCGAGCGCGTCCGGCGCGAACCAGCCGACCTCAAGCGCCTCGGGGCCGGGAACGCCGTCGCCCGCGCGCCAGCGGCCGGCGAAGGCCAGGATCGTCACATGTCGCTCCACCGCGCCGTCGTCCGCCTTCAGGATCACGTCCACCACGTCGATCAGCCCGGCGATGTGGGCCGAGACCCCGGTCTCCTCGGTCAATTCGCGCAGCGCCGCCTCGGCGGCGGTCTCGCCCAGCTCGATCATGCCGCCCGGCGCGGACCAGACGCCGCGCATGGGAGCCGCCCCCCGGCGCGCCAGCAGCGCCCGGCCGTCGCGCACGCAGATCAGGCTCGCGGCGACGAACGGGCGCGACGGCCGGGTCCGCAGGGTGTCGTCTCCGCTCATGCCCGGGACAGATCGCCGTGGATGACCGCGTCCGCGCGCGCGAGCAGCGGCCGCGTCTCGGCCGCGAATCCCGGGGCAAGCCGCGGAACGGCGTCCGCCGGCGCGTCGCGCAGCCGGCCCTGCGCCGCTGAAAGCCAGCCGTTCAGGTCGGCGATGGCGGCGTCGAAGGCGGCGCGAATCCGCGGATCGGCGGCCTCGTAGGCGGCGATCGCCACATGGCGGCCGCTGAGCGCCGAACGTTCGAAATGCGCCCGGTAGGACAGCGGCGCCCAGTCGAGCACGTCGTCGACCAGTTCCGGCATGTCGCCGAGCAGTTCGAGCAGCATGATCATTTCATTGAAATGGTTGAGGTAATCCGTCGCGAGCCCGGTGTCTGGGTCCACGTTGGCCTGGATCATCTCCTCCCGCGAGGGCGCGGCGGGAGGGGCAAGCGTCTCGATTTCGGATGCGACGGCGGACATAGACGAACGTTCCAGAGGCGCCTCGGTCGAGGGGCGCCAAGATCATCCTAGGCATCCGCTTTCGCGGGCGTTAAGCCTAAGGCCACGGTCGGGTCAGGAAAACTTCGTATGTGTGGACGTTTCGCGCAGACGAGCGGCAGAAAGGCCATCGAAGCCCTCGTCGGATCGATGGAGGGCGACGATCTACCCTCCCGCTACAACATCGCGCCCACCCAGCCCGTGGCGGCGGTTCTGGCGGAGAACGGCGTCCGGACGCTCGCGGCCCATCGCTGGGGGCTGGTGCCGAGCTTCGCCGCCGACGAACGCGCGCTGCCGGTGATGTTCAACGCCCGCGCCGAGACGCTGGCGCAGAAGGCGGTGTTCCGCTCGGCGCTGCAGCGCCGGCGCTGCCTCGTGCCGGCGGACGGCTGGTACGAATGGAAATCGGTCGGCCGATTCAAGCAGCCCTATCTGATCCGGCGGCCGGACCGGCGCCCGTTCCTGTTCGCCGGCCTGTGGGAGAGCTGGACCCGCCCGGACGGCTCCGAACTGCGCTCGGTCGCGATCGTCACCGTCACCGCGAGCCCGGACCTCGCCGGCATCCACGAGCGCATGCCGGCGGCGCTGCCGGAGGAGATGTTCGAAGCCTGGCTCGACACGCGGGTGGACGGCCGCAGCCTTGCGCTGCGGGGCTTGCACCCGGCACCGGTCGGCGCCTTCGAGGCGGTCGCGGTCGGCGCCCGGGTCAACCAGGCCTCCAACGACGATCCGGAGGTGCAGCGGCCGGTCTATCCGCCCAAAGAGCCGCTGGAGCTGGCGCAGCCGCGGCTGATCTGAGACCGGAGCGTCAGCCCTTGGTGGAGAGCGCCCGGCCGCGGGGCGAAATGCGCTCGGCGTCCTCGTAGAGCACGGGCCGCACGCATTCGCTGGGGACGCGCACCACATAGGTGCGCTTGATCCAGCGGCAGGCGGCGTAGCCGTAATCGCCCGCGTAGCAGACCTGCTCCTTGTAGGGCGTCTTGAACACGCGGACGGGCTCGCAGCGGCGCGCCGCCTCGTGCCCGGCCTGGGCCGCGCCGCCGGTGACGAGCAACTGCAGGGCGAGCGCGAACATCAGACGTCCGGCCAGACGGGTCATCGGGGCTACTCCATACACAAACCCACGCAAACGCCGCCCACCTTCGCGCCTGCGGCGTTAAGGGCGGGTTTCCGACAGGATCGCGCCGGGGTTGAGCAGGCCCTTGGGGTCGAGCGCCCGCTTCACCGCCCGCATCAGGTCGAGCTCCACGTCGGACTTCACCTCCGCCAGCAGCCCGCGCTTCAGCCGGCCGACGCCGTGCTCGGCGGCGACCGAGCCGCCGTAGCGGGCGACCACCGCATGCACCACCCGGTTCATGGCGTCCCAGCCGGCGAGATAGGCCGCCTTGTCGGCCCCCACGGGCTGGGACACGTTGAAGTGGATGTTGCCGTCGCCGATGTGGCCGAACGCCACCACCCGCGCGTCCGGCGCGTGGTCCGCCACCGCCGCCGTCGCCTCCGTCACGAACTCCGCGACCGAGGACAGCGGCACGGACACGTCGTGCTTGATGGAGCCGCCTTCGTGGCCCTGCACCTCCGACAGCCCATGCCTTATGCGCCAGAACGCCTGCGCCTGCTCGCCCGAGGCCGCGATCGCCGCGTCCTCCACCACGCCGGCCTCGAACGCCTCGCCGAGGATGGTCTCCAGGGTCTCGGCGAGGCCGCCCTCCAGCGGGGAGGACAGCTCCAGCAGGATGTACCAGGGGTGCGGGCCCTCCAGCGGATCGCGGGTTCCGGCCATGTGGCGGAAGGTGAAGTCGAGCCCGATGCGCGGCATCAGCTCGCAGCCGGTGAGCGTCGGCCCCGCATGGGCGCGGGCGATGCGGAACAGCTCCACCGCCGCCTGGGGCGAGGCGAGGCCCGCCAGCGCGGTCGCGGTCTCCCGCGGCGCCGGATAGAGCTTCAGCACCGCGGCGGTGACGACGCCCAGCGTGCCCTCCGAACCGATGAACAGGTGCTTCAGGTCGTAGCCGGTGTTGTCCTTGCGCAGCCGTCGCAGCCCGTTCCAGATCCGCCCGTCCGGCAGCACCGCCTCCACGCCCAGCACCAGATCGCGCATGTTGCCATAGGCCAGCACCGCGGTGCCGCCGGCGTTGGTGGCGATGTTGCCGCCGATGGTGCAGCTGCCTTCCGAGCCGAGGCTCAAGGGGAACAGCCGCCCGGCCTCCGCCGCCGCCTCCTGCGCCCGCTGCAGCGTGACGCCCGCCTCCGCCACCATAAGCGCGCCGCCGGCGTCCACCTCGCGGATGCGGTCGAGCTTCGCGGTGGAGAGCAGGATCTGCGCGCCGTCGGGGGAGGGGGTCTGGCCGCCCACCAGCCCGGTGTTGCCGCCCTGGGGCACCACCGCCACGTCGTTGTCGTAAGCGAGCGCAAGGATGGCGGACACCTGCTCCACCGTGCGCGGCGTGAGCGCCAGCGCCGCCTTGCCGCGATAGAGGCCGCGCGGCTCCACGAGCTTGGGGGCGGCGGCGTCCCCGTCCAGCGCGTCGCGGTCGGCCACCAGGGCGCGGAAGCGGGCTTCGAGTTCGGGCGTCATCACAGGCTCGCGTAAGGCGTCAGGGGCGGGGGGCGGCGGCGCGGGCGAGCCGGTCGCGGATCGCTTCGCCGAGGCCGGCGGCGGGAATGGGCGCGACCGCGATCACGGCCGCGCGGCGATCGAGGGCGCGCAGGGCGCCGAACAGGCGGGCCGCGGCTTCCGCGGCGTCCCCGCGTGGCGACAGGTTGATCACGGCCACGGCGTCGCCCTCGCCGGGCAGGGGCTCGGGCCCGAAGGCGAGCAGCGCCTCGCCGGGCCTCACGCTTTCGGCGTCGAGCCGCAGCGCCGCATCGGGCGCGTAGTGGGAGGCGAGGGCGCCGGGGGCCATGGGCGCCTGCGCCGGTGCGGAGCCGGCGTCCAGCGGGCGCCCCAGCGCGCGTTCGATCTCGTCGCGGGCGATCCCGCCCGGCCGCAGCAGCCGCACCCGGCCGTCGAGGCAGGCGAGAATGGTGGACTCCACCCCCACCGAGGCGGCGCCGCCGTCGAGCACCGCGTCGATGCGACCGTCGAGGTCGCCGAGCACATGCTCCGCCGTGGTGGGGCTCACCCGGCCGGAGCGGTTGGCGGAGGGCGCGGCGATGGGGCGACCCGCCGCCTCGATCACGGCGCGGGCGATCGGATGGCCGGGAACCCGGAGCGCGAGCGTGGGCAGCCCGGACCGCGCGAGATCGCTCACCGCGCAGCCGTCCAGGGCTGGCACCACCAGCGTCAGCGGGCCCGGCCAGAACGCGCGCGCCAGCCGGTCCGCGTCGGCGTCGAACGCGCCGAAGCGGCGCGCTTCGGAGAGAGAAGACGCATGCGCGATCAGGGGGTTGAACGCCGGCCGCCCCTTGGCGGCGTAGAGCGAGGCCACCGCGCGCGGGTCGGTGGCGTCGGCGCCGAGGCCGTAGACGGTCTCCGTGGGGAAAGCCACCAGCCCGCCCTGCGCCAGCAGCCGGCCGGCCTCCGCCGTCTCCGCCGGGCCGAGGCGGCGGGTGACGCGAAGCGGGGTCTGCGGCGCTGCGGTCTGGGTCACGTCCTGACGGATCTCAAAAGGCTGAACGGCAGGTTCTTGTGCGCTCCGGGGCTTCCGCGCGCAAGCGGAGAGGGCGGCGCCCGGACGGCGTGGAGCGAGACGACCCCTTCAGTGAGCCCAAGCCGATCTGCTCGACCGCGGGCGTTCGGCTTTCGGCGCCGGCGAGCCCTGAGGGGCGTCGCATTGAGCTTATCCGGACGTCGTCGATCCATGGTCGTGTTGTGGAACGCTTTCACATGATGTTTCGTTGTAAAAACACATCGTCGGATGTCGATGAGCGAATATTCGCCTAAAGATGTCCAACCAAAGTCGTGCAGGAGTTTTAATCATGCACCCTCTGTCTGGCACCCCGTTCGCGTTCTGGATGACCGCCATGTCCTGGTGGCTCCACGCGCAGAGCCGATAAAGCAGGTCGAGAAGACCTTCCGGCGCCGGGTGCGGCGAGAAAAGGGCGTCCCATGGGGCGCCCTTTTCTTATGCGCGGTTCACGACAGCCAGATCTCCAGCGTGCCGCGCCTTGGCGCCGTGGAGCGCCTGCGGAAGTCCTGCGTGAGCGGCGCGGCGCCGTCCATCTGCTTCAGCGCGCTTTCGAGCTTCGCCGCGGCGGCCTCGTCGCCGTCGTAGAAGAACCGCACCAGATCGCGCCGCACCGCACGGGGCACGCCGCGCACGGCGGCGACGTCCACGCCCTGCTCGCGCAACGCGTGGGCCAAGCTCGCCGCCCGGCGCCGCGCTTCCGGATCGTTCGCGCGCACATGGATGAACACCCGCACGCCTGTGGCCTCAGAGGCGGAGGCCGCGCTTTCCGCAGGAGGACGGCCGGAGGTCTCGTCCGTCTGCGCTGACGCCAGCTCCTCCTTCGCGTCAGAGGGCGAAAGCGGCGCCGTGAGCTCGGAAATCTCGCGCTGCAGCGCCTCCCGTTTCGCGGTCAGATCGCGCAGGCGCGCTTCCTCCGCCTCGGCGGCTTCCGTCGCGGCGCGGAGGCGGCGTTCGATCGCCGCAAGCTCGGTCCCGGAGGGTGCGGCCGCAACCGCGCCGGCGGTCGCGGCCGCAGGGCGCGATTCGTCGCGGGGCGCTTCAGACGCCGGTTCGCCGGACCCGGCGGCCCAGGCCGCGAGCGCGACCGTCGCCAGTCCAAGAGCCAGAAGCATTGGACGTTTTGGCCACTTGGCCGCTTTCGCCTCCCGCTGCATGAAGGCGGAAGCGCCGGTGAGCGGCGTGCGGTCCTGTGACTTCGCCCTGTCGGCCGTCATGGATTGCTCCTCTCCCGCTCCTCAATGGTCATAGCGCTCTTCCGTGGCCGATCCAGCATCGGCGACCGGAAGTGCGGCTGTCGCGCGGCCATATTGCGACGCAATATCGCCGTCATTGCGTGCAGATGCACGACAAAATCCCGAGCATTTCAGATGTTCCCGGCGAGGTGTGGCACCGGGTAAACGCATGACAGCAATGCGCTGGGTTGCGTTGCAGCATGGCGGGCGGCCCGGTATACCCAGTCTTGTGTCTGGCTCTGGTCGGACGCAGCCCTCCTTGGGCGTTTCCTCCCTAGACTTTGGGCCGGCTTGCCGGCCCTTTTTTTTGGCCGGAGCCGATCCATGACGAGCGCGTGCATGACCGCCGAAGCGTCTGGTCCAGACGAGACGTCGCGCGAGGCGGCTGCTCCGGTCTCCGCCCCCTATGGCGCGGCGGCGGGCCAGATCGCGCTCGCGGTCGGCGGGCTCGCCATCGGCACCGGCGAATTCGCCGCCATGGGCGTGCTGCCGGAGGTGGCGAAGGACATCGGCGTCTCCATTCCCGAAGCCGGCCATCTGATCAGCGCCTATGCGCTCGGCGTGGTGGTCGGCGCGCCGCTGTTCGCGATCGCGCTGTCGTCCGCGCCGCGCCGCGCGCTGCTGATCGGACTCATGCTGTTCTTCGCGCTCGGCAATCTTGCGAGCGCGCTCGCGCCCGGCTACCTCGCCGTGAACGCGGGCCGGTTCGTCGCCGGCCTGCCGCACGGCGCTTATTTCGGCGTCGCGTCGCTGGTCGCCGCCTCGCTCGCGCCGCCGCACCGCCGCGCCCAGGCGGTCGGCAACGTGCTGCTCGGCCTCAGCGTCGCGAATGTGGTCGGCGTGCCGCTGGCCACATGGCTCGGACAGGCTTTCGGCTGGCGCGCCACCTTCGTGGCGGTGGCGGCGCTCGGGCTGCTGACGGCGCTCGCGGTCCGGATCTGCCTGCCGCGCATCGCCGCGCCGCAGGGCGCGAGCCCGGCGCGGGAGCTGACCGCCTTCCTGAAGCCTCAGGTCTGGCTGACGCTGGGCATCGCCGCCATCGGCTTCGGAGGCATGTTCGCGGTCTACAGCTATCTTGCTCCCACGCTGACCCACGTCACCGGCCTCGCTCCGGGGGCCGTGCCGGTGATGCTGGCGGTGCTCGGGTGCGGCATGATCGTGGGCAACATCGCCGGCGGCTACTTCGCCGACCGCGCGCTCAAGGCGACGATTCTCGGCGTGCTGGTGTGGAACGCGCTTGCGCTTGCGGCCTTCTCGGTCGCCTCGTCCTGGGTCTGGCTTGCGGCGCCGAACCTGTTTCTGATCGGCGGCTGCCTCGCCATCGGCCCTGCGCTGCAGACGCGTTTGATGGATGTGGCCGCCGACGCCCAGACGCTGGCCGCGGCGCTGAACCACTCCGCCTTCAATCTCGCCAACGCGCTCGGCGCCTGGCTTGGCGGACTGGCGCTGCTGTTCGGCTATGGCTGGACGGCTCCGTCCTGGGTGGGGGCCGCGCTGGCGCTCGGCGGCCTCGTGGTGGCGCTGGCCTCGTTCGGGCTGGAGCGCCGCGACGCGCATCGCCGTCAGGCCGCGTCCAGATAGGCGGCCGCCAGCCGCAGGTCGTCCACGAACCGGCCATACTCCCGCGCCTGCGCTTCCCGGTCCGGCAGGCGCAGCAGATAGGCGGGATGCACCGTGACCAGCGCCACGGAGCCATCCGGCAGCGTCTCCACGCGGCCGCGTCGCTCGCCAACCGTCACCGGCGCCCCGAGCACGGCGCGCGCGGCGGTGGCGCCCATGGCCACCACCAGCTTCGGCCGCACCAGCGCCCGCTCCCGGGCGAGCCAGGGCGCGCAGGCCCGAACCTCGTCGACCTTCGGCGAGCGATGCAGTCTGAACTTGCCGCGCGGCTCGAACTTGAAATGCTTGACCGCATTGGTGAGGTACAGCCGGTCGCGCGTCAGGCCCGCCTCCGCCGCGGCCCTGTCGAACAGGGCGCCCGCGGGGCCGACGAAGGGGCGTCCCGCGATGTCCTCCCGGTCGCCGGGCTGCTCGCCCACCACCATGATGGACGCGTCCTTCGGCCCTTCGCCCGGCACCGCCTGGGTCGCGGGCGCCCACAACGGACAGGCGCGGCAGCCGTCGATCTCCTCATGCAGCACGGCGAGCGAGTCCGGCTGGCCCACAGGGGCCGGCGCTCCCTCAGGCGTTCGCAGGCGGGTCGGATTGCGTTTCGCCGGGGTCGGGGCCGCCTGGGTCATCGCTTCGGTCGCCTGTCCGGCCTTGGCGATGAGAGACGGAATGAGCGCGGCCTCGGGCAGGTTGCGCCAGTACTTGCGCGGCATTTCCGACCGCATGGCGGCCACCTTCAGCCGCGCGGGATTGAAGATGCTGGCGTAATAGGCGCGCCACACATCCTCCATGGCGTCGTCGGCCTGCGCGGCGGCGCGTCGGGCGCCGGCGCCGAAGGTCAGCTCCCGGCCGTCCCAGAACGCGGAGCGCTCCGGCGTCAGAATGGCCCACCGCATGGCGGCGAAGCGGCGGACGAAGAACGGCGCGGTCGCTTCCAGAATGTGATGCTCGGGTTCGAACCAGGACGCGAAGCTGCCGTCGCCCGCGGCCCGAAACCGCACGAAGGCGGTCATCTTGTGGGCGTCGCGCCGCACCGCCTTGGCCAAGGCGGTGGCTCTGGCCACGTCGGGATCAGCCGCGTCGTCCAGCGCCGATCGTTCGGCTGCCACGCGCCGCAGCAGCCGGTAGCAGAGATCGAACCGGGTGGCATCGGAATGCAGCAGCGCGCGCTCCGCAAGCTCCACGAACGCGCGGGGGATGGCGCGCGTGGGCGCCGGATCCTCACAACTTTCCACGTCCTCGCCCGCGTCCGCGAACAGATCGCCCGCCTCGCGCCCAACGCGCCAGATGACGTCCGCAGGCTCCACCTCGCGCGCGAGCAGCGACCGCGCCGCCGCGCGCCAGCCGGCGACGTCGGCGTCGTGGGCGAGCGTCACGCGCCGGGGCGTCACAGGCCGAGCGCCAGCTGGCGCGGCGGCGGAACCAGCCGGTCGCGCAGGTTGGCGGCGTCGAGGACGCTGACGCGCGGGCGATGGTCGATGGTCGCCAGAAACGGCAGAGCCTTGCCAAGCGGCGCCCGCATCCGCTTCAGATCCTCGACGCGCAGCGCCCGGAACCTGCGGGCGCTGAGGATGCGCTCCACGGTGGTGCGCCCAAGTCCGGGCGTCCGCAGCAGCTCCTCGCGGGAGGCGCGGTTGACGTCGAGCGGAAACAGGCCGCGATGGCGCAGCGCCCAGGCGAGCTTGGGATCGAGCGCGAGGTCGAGCATGCCGTCAGCTTCGGTGATCTCGTGAACCGAGAAGCCATAGAACCGCATCAGCCAGTCGGCCTGGTAGAGCCGATGCTCGCGCATGAGCGGCGGGGCTTTGGACGGCAGCCGGGAACTGGCGTCCGGGATGGGGCTGAAGGCGGAGTAGTAGACCCGCTTCAGCCGGTAGGACCCGTAGAGGTTGGCGCTGGTCTCAAGCGTCGCGCGATCGTCGCTGTCGTCCGCGCCGATAATCATCTGCGTGCTCTGGCCGGCGGGCGAGAACCGGGGCGCGCGCGCCTCCGCCTTCGCCTCCTCGATGCGTCCGCGCAGCTGCGCCATGGTCCGGCGCACCGCGCGGGCGTCCTTCTCCGGCGCCAGCTGGGACAGTCCGGCTTCCGTCGGCAGCTCCAGATTGATCGAGAGGCGGTCCGCGTAGAGCCCGGCCTCGGCGAGCAGCGCGGGATCGGCGTCCGGGATGGTCTTCAGATGGATGTAGCCGCGAAAGCCATGGTCCAGCCGCAGGGATTTCGCCACCCGAACCACCTGCTCCATGGTGTAGTCCGCGCTGCGGACGATGCCGGACGAAAGGAAGAGGCCCTCGATGTAGTTGCGGCGGTAGAAATCGAGCGTGAGGTCGACCACCTCCTTCACCGTGAAACGGGCCCGGCGCACGTTGCTCGAGGCGCGGTTGACGCAATACAGGCAGTCGAAGGCGCAGGCGTTGGTCAGCAAAATCTTGAGCAGCGAGATGCAGCGCCCGTCCGGCGCGTAGGAATGGCAGATCCCGGCGCCTTCGGTGGAGCCCAGGCCCTGCGCCTGGCCGCCGGGGCGGGCCGGGCCGGAATGACGGCGATCCGTCCCGCTCGACGCGCAGGACGCATCGTATTTCGCGGCGTCGGCGAGAATCGACAGCTTGACGGCGAGGTCCACGATCGCTCCCCCTCATTAGCGTTATGTATTTCGTATGTTCATTAAATGTTCTTGTCAACGTCCGCGATGTGTGATGGATTGCCGAGGCTTTGGTGGGCTGGATGGACGGAGAACGCCGGCGCGGAAGGGGCTTGGGCGGCGCGTCTCGTCGCCTGACGCCGGGGAAGGCGAGGAAAACATCGGCAGATTTTGACGTCGGCTTCGGGAAGGGCCTAATCTGCGTCGGGCGGTGATTCCTTGCGGAGTTTGCAATGTACAAGTTCCAGATTTACAAGGATAAGGCTGGCGAATACCGGTTTCGGTTCATTGCATCCAACGGGCAGACGCTGTTCGGTTCCGAGGGCTACAAGTCCAAAGCCTCGGCCGTGAGCGCCATCGAGTCGATCAAGAAGAATGCGCCCGGCGCGGCGACGGACGACACCACCACGGCGGTGGCCTGACGTTCCGACGTGTTTGGGCGGATATGACGCCGGCGATGGACGACTTCACGTTTTACGAGTTCTTCGCCGGCGGCGGCATGGCGCGCGCCGGGCTCGGGGTCGGCTGGCGCTGTTTGTTCGCGAACGACCTCAGCCCGAAGAAGGCTGCGGCCTACCGCGCCAACTGGGGCGATGCGGATCTCCACGTGGGCGACGTGCATGCGCTGCGTCCGGACCAGGTGCCCGGACAGGCGGATGTGGCCTGGGGGTCGTTCCCTTGCCAGGATCTGTCGCTCGCCGGCGCCGGCGCTGGGCTTGACGGCGCGCGATCGGGCGCGTTCTGGGGCTTCTGGGCTCTGATCGAGGCGCTGGGCGTCGAGGGACGGGCGCCGCGGGCGCTGGTGCTGGAGAATGTCTGCGGCGCGCTGACCTCGCGCGGAGGCCGTGATTTCGCGGCCATCGGCGAGGCGCTCGCCGGCGCCGGCTACCGCTTCGGCGCGCTGGTGATCGACGCGGCGCTGTTCGTGCCCCAGTCGCGGCCGCGGCTGTTCATCGTCGCGTTCCATGAGGCGGCGGGCGTGGGGAGCGTCGCTTCGGGGGTCTCGCCCCGGGAGCCATGGCATCCGAAGGCGCTGGTGGTCGCCCGGGAGCGCCTGAGCGACGAGGCCAAGCGCCGCTGGCTCTGGCTCGAGCCCGCGGCGCCGCGGGCCAATGTCGCCCGCCTCGACGATATGATCGAGGACGCGCCGACGGGGGTGCGCTGGCGGTCGGCGGAGCAGACGGAGGCGCTTCTTGCGTTGATGGCGCCGCTGCATCGGGCGCGGGTGGCGGCCGCGGTGTCGTCCGGCGAGCGGCGCGTGGGCACGGTCTATCGGCGCATGAGGCTGGACGCGTCCGGCGCCCGGGTCCAGCGGGCCGAGGCGCGCTTCGACGGCGTCGCCGGCTGTCTCCGCACCCCCGCGGGCGGGTCCAGCCGGCAGACGCTGCTGGTGATCGAGAACGGCGTCGTGCGCAGCCGGCTGCTCTCGGCGCGGGAGGCGGCGCGGCTCATGGGCTTGCCGGACGATTATGTTTTGCCGGCGAAGTACAACGACGCTTACAAGCTCGCCGGCGACGGCGTGGCGGCGCCGGTGGTGCGGTTCCTGGCGGAGCAGGTGCTGGAGCCGGCGCTTGGGCGGCCGACGCCGGCGCGGGCTGCGGGGTGACGACGGAGGCCCCGGAGCGCCGCTCGGCCATCATGCGCGCGGTGAGGGCGCGCGACACCCGGCCCGAAATGCTGGTGCGCCGCGCCGCGCATGGCCTCGGCTACCGGTTTCGACTGCAGGCGAAGCATCTGCCCGGGCGGCCCGATCTGGCGTTCCCGTCCCGGAAGAAGGTGATCTTCGTGCACGGCTGCTTCTGGCACGGGCACGACTGCGCGCGCGGCGCGCGGGCGCCCAAGACCAACGCCGAGTACTGGCGGCGGAAGATCGCCCGCAACATGGTCAGGGACGCGCACGCGCTCGCGGCGCTGGCCGATCTCGGCTGGGACGCGCTCGTGCTGTGGGAATGCGAGCTCAAGCCGCCCGCGGCGCTTGCGGAGCGCCTCGTCGCCTTTCTGGGGAAACGCGGAGCGCCGTCGTCGCAGGACGACAGCGCCCCTTCCGGCATGTGACGCCCGTGGTCGTTGTGTCGCAGGCCGCGCGCGCGGTGGTCGAACGACCGAAATGCGCCCTATAAAGCGAATGCGCCGCGGATGGAGACGCCATCCGCACCCGCTGGTTCAAGGGAGAAGCGCCCCCATGGCATCTCGCCTTCGCCCGGATGACGCGCGGCCCGCGCTGATGTCCTGCCGTCTTTCGCCCGAGCGCGAGGACGCCCGTCTCGCGACGCTGCGCTCCTACGATCTGCTCGACACGCCGCAGGAGGAGAGCTTCGATCGGCTGACGCGGCTCGGTCAGCGGCTGTTCGACACGCCGGTCGTGCTGATCTCGCTGATCGATCGGGACCGGCAATGGTTCAAGTCGCGGCAAGGGTTCGAGGCGCAGGAGACGCCGCGCGAGCCGGCCTTCTGCAACATCACCATTCAGCGGGATGAACCGCTGGTGGTGTTGGACGCCACGCGCGACCTGCGCTTTGCGGACAATCCCTTCGTGGTGAGCGCGCCGCACATCCGGTTCTACGCCGGCGCGCCGCTGCGCACGGCGGAAGGGGTCGCGCTCGGGGCGCTGTGCGTCATCGACACGAAGCCCCGCGCCTTCGCGCGGAAAGATGTGGCGGCGCTGAACGATCTCGCAGGCGTGGTGATGGACGCTTTCGATCTCCGGCGGCAGGCGACGACCGACGCGCTGACCGGCGTCCTGTCGCGCCGCGCCTTTCGGGTCGAGGCGGAGCGGGGGCTGGATCACGCCGCGCTGCGCGGAGGCCCGTTCAGCCTCGTGACGTTCGATCTCGACCGCTTCAAGTCGGTCAACGACACCCACGGCCACATGACGGGCGATCTGGTGCTGCGCCGCGCGAGCGCGGCCTGCCAGGCGGAGCTCAGGGCCGGCGATCCCCTCGGCCGTCTCGGCGGTGAGGAGTTCGCGGTGGCGCTGCCCGTGGGAGAGGCCGAGGCGCTGGAGGTGGCGCGCCGGCTGCAGCATGCGATCGCGGCCGAAACGTTCGAGAGCGCGAACGGCCCGTTCCAGGTCACCGCCAGCTTCGGCGTGGCGTCATGGCCGGAGGCGGGCGCTGGCCTGGACGACCTGATGGCGTCCGCGGACGCTGCGCTCTACGCCGCCAAGGCGCAGGGACGCGACCGCTGCGTGTCGGCCGCGCCGGCGTCCCGCGCCAGCCCTTTCGCCGCGCGGGGCCGGGAGGAGCGCGCCTGACGGGCGCAGCCGATGGCGGCCGCCGCTCTCACTCGTCCATCTTCAGCGCGGCGATGAAGGCTTCCTGCGGAATCTCCACGCGGCCGAACTGGCGCATCTTCTTCTTGCCGGCCTTCTGCTTGTCCAGCAGCTTGCGCTTGCGGCTGGCGTCGCCGCCGTAGCACTTGGCGGTCACGTCCTTGCGCAGCGCCCGGATCGTCTCGCGGGCGATGATCTTGCCGCCGATGGCGGCCTGCACCGGGATCTGGAACAGGTGCGGCGGGATCAGCTCCTTCAGCTTCTCGCACATCACCCGGCCGCGGGCCTCGGCGCGGGTGCGGTGCACCAGCATGGAGAGCGCGTCCACCGGCTCGGCGTTCACGAGGATCGACATCTTCACCAGATCGCCGATGCGGTAGTCGGTGATGTTGTAGTCGAACGAGGCGTAGCCCTTGGAGATGGACTTCAGCCGGTCGTAGAAGTCGAACACCACCTCGTTCAGCGGCAGATCGTAGACCACCATGGCGCGCTTGCCCACATAGTTGAGGTCGATCTGCACGCCGCGCCGGTCCTGGCACAGCTTCAGCACCGCGCCGAGATAGTCGTCCGGGGTGAGGATGGTGGCGCGGATCCACGGTTCGGCGATGTCCGTGATCTTCATCACGTCCGGCAGGTCCGCCGGGTTGTGCAGCTCGATCTCCGAGCCGTCGGCCATGTTGATCTTGTAGACCACCGACGGCGCGGTCGCGATCAGGTCGAGGTTGAACTCGCGCTCCAGCCGCTCCTGGATGATCTCCAGATGCAGCAGGCCGAGGAAGCCGCAGCGGAAGCCGAAGCCGAGCGCGGCGGAGCTCTCCATCTCGAAGGTGAAGCTGGCGTCGTTCAGGCGCAGCTTGCCCATGGCGGCGCGCAGGTCGTCGAAGTCGGCGGCGTCCACGGGGAACAGGCCGCAGAACACCACCGGCTGGGCGGGGCGGAAGCCCGGCAGCATCGCGGCGGCCTGGCGCTTCTCCTCGGTGATGGTGTCGCCGACGCGGGTGTCGGCCACCTCCTTGATGGAGCCGGTGAGGAAGCCGATCTCGCCGGGACCGAGCTTCTCCACGTCCGCCATCTTGGGCGTGAACACGCCGACCTTGTCCACGTCGTAGACCGCGCCGGTGCCCATCAGGCGCACCTTCATGCCCTTCTTGAGCACGCCGTCCACGATGCGCACCAGCACGACGACGCCGAGATAGGCGTCGTACCAGCTGTCCACCAGCATGGCCTTGAGCGGAGCGTCCACGTCGCCCACAGGCGGCGGCAGGCGCTTCACGATCGCCTCCAGCACCAGATCGATGCCGATGCCGGTCTTGGCGGAGATCGGCACCGCGTCGGAGGCGTCGAGGCCGATCACCTCCTCGATCTGCTCCTTGATGCGGTCGGGCTCGGCCGCAGGCAGGTCGATCTTGTTCAGGACCGGCACGATCTCGTGGTTGTTGTCCAGCGCCTGATAGACGTTGGCGAGGGTCTGCGCCTCCACGCCCTGGGAGGCGTCCACCACCAGCAGCGAGCCTTCGCAGGCGGCGAGGCTGCGGGACACCTCATAGGCGAAGTCCACATGGCCCGGCGTGTCCATGAGGTTGAGGATGTAGCTCTTGCCGTCCTCGGCCGTGTAGGTCAGGCGCACGGTCTGCGCCTTGATGGTGATGCCGCGCTCCTTCTCGATCTCCATGGAGTCGAGAACCTGTTCGGTCATCTCGCGCGCCTGAAGCCCGCCGGTCTGCTGGATCAGGCGGTCGGCGAGCGTGGACTTCCCGTGGTCGATGTGGGCGACGATGGAGAAGTTGCGGATGTTGGTCTGGGGCGCGGCGGTCATGGCCGCGCGGATAGCAGGGACCGCGCGACTCGGCAAGGAGATCAGGGGCCGCGGCGTCTCACAGCGGCGCGCAGGCGGCCTCCAGCCAGCGCGCGGTCGCCGGATCGACCAGCGGGGCGACCTCGGCGAGAACGCGGGCGTGGTAGGCGTCGAGCCAGGCGCGCTCCTCCGGCGTCAGCAGGGCGGGCAGGACGGCGCGGCGGTCGATCGGGGCCAGCGTCAGGGTCTCGAAGCCCAGCATCGGCCGTTCGGCGCCCAAGATCTCCCGCGGCTCCACCAGCACCAGCGTCTCGGTGCGGATGCCGTAATGGCCCTCCCGGTAGTAGCCGGGCTCGTTGGACAGGATCATGCCCGGTTCCAGCGGCGTGGTTCCGAGCTTGGAGATGCGCTGCGGCCCTTCGTGCACCGAAAGATAGGAGCCGACGCCGTGGCCGGTGCCGTGGTCGAAGTCGAGCCCGGCCTCCCACAACGGCCGCCGCGCGAAGGCGTCGATCTGGGCGCCGGAGACGCCGCGCGGGAACACCGCGGTGGAGATGGCGATGTGGCCCTTCAGCACGCGGGTGAAGCGGTCCTTCATTTCGTCCGAGGCTGCGCCGATCACCACGGTGCGGGTGACGTCGGTGGTGCCGTCCTCGTACTGGGCGCCGGAATCGATCAGGTAGAAGCCGGGGGTGAGCGGGGCGTCGCTGACGCGGGTGACCCGGTAGTGGGGCAGAGCGGCGTTGGCGCCCGCGGCGGAGATGGACGGGAAAGACACGTCCTTCAGCTTGCCCGTCTCCCGCCGGAAGCTCTCCAGCGCTTCGGCGCTTGAGATTTCGGTCAGGCCGCCCTCCGGCGCCTCGGCGTCGAGCCAGGCGAGGAAGCGGCAGAGCGCGGCCGCGTCGCGCCGGTGGGCGGCCCGGGCGCCGGCGATCTCGACCGCGTTCTTCACCGCCTTCAGCCTGGCGACGGGATCGGCGCCCCGCTGCAGCGTCGCGCCCGCGGCTTCCAGCCGGCGCGCGAAGGACGCCGCGGTGGCGCCGGCGTCGAGCCGCACGGTCGCGCCCGCCGCGCCGAGCGCGTCGAGGCCCGCGGGCAGGGCGTTGGGCTCGGCCACGTCCGCCAGCGTCTCCAGAACCACGCGCACGGCGTTGGAGAGTTTTCGACCGTTGATGTACACGGTCGGCCGTCCTTCGGCCGGGATCACCGCGAAGCCCAGCGGCAGCGGCGTGTGCGCCACGTCCGCGCCTCGGATGTTGAAGGTCCAGGCCAGCGCATGGGCGTCGGCGGTGAACAGCGCGTCGGCGCGGGAATCCTTTAGCTCGGAGCGAAGGCGATCCAGCTTGGAGGCGGCGTCTTCGCCGGCGAAGGCGATGTCGTGCAGCTGCACGGGCGTGGAGGGCGGCGCCGGTCGGTCGATCCATTCGGCGTCGACGGGGTTCTCGTCCAGCGGGACCAGCCGGGCGCCGGCGGCGCTCGCAGCCTTTTCCAGCCGCTCCAGCCCCTCAAGCGTGTGCAGCGTGGGATCGTAGCCGATCGTTTGACGGGAGCCCAGATTGGCCTTCAGCCAGTCGGCCGGCGTGGTCTCGCCCACGTTCACCGTGGTGAAGGCGGCGGCGTCCACCTGCGTCCGCGCCTGCACGGTGTAGCGCCCATCCACGAACAGCGCGGCCCGCTCCTTCAGCACGACGACGAAGCCGTAGGAGCCGGTGAAGCCCGTGAGCCACGCCACCCGCTCGGCGCAGGCCGGCAGGTATTCGTTCTGGTGTTCGTCCGCCCGCGGCAGCAGGAAGCCGTCGAGCCCAAGCGCGTCGAGCCGCGCGCGCAGGCGCGCGAGCCGCGGCGCCCCCTGGCCCGGATCGGCGGTTTCCTCGAACGACTGGAACACGGCTTCGAACATGATGGTCTCCTCGCGCCGACCGGCGTTGTAAGCCAGTTCGGCGCGAGGCGCATCCGCCCGCGCGGGCGTCAGTGCGCCAGCAGCAGCGGGACCGGGCTTTCGCTCAGCATGCGCTGGGTGACGCCGCCGAACAGCCATTCCAGCAGCGAGGAGCGGGCGAAGGCGCCCATGACGATCAGGTCGGCGCGCACGAGCCCCGCCTGATCGCGCAGGCTCGCGCCCACGTCGTCGCCCGCGGGCAGCTCCTTGACCACGGCGTTGACGCCGTGGCGGCCGAGCGCGACCGTGAGGTCCGCGCCCGAGGCGCTGCGGGACAGGTCCTTCTCGCCCACATAGCAGACGATCTCCACCGTCTCGGCGGCGCGCAGCAGCGGCAGGGCGCCGGCGACGGCGCGGGAGGCCGGCTCGCTGCCGTCCCACGCCACCAGCACGGTCCTGCAGGCGAAGGCGTCGACGCCCCTGGGCACGACGATGGCGGGGCGTCCGCCGGCGAAGATCAGCGCCCGTAGCAGGCCGCCGTCCACGGAGAGGACGCTCGCATCCGCGTCGAGCAGAACGAGGTCGCTGACCCGGGCCTGCGCCAGCAGCCGGTCGCGCAGCTCCGCGTAAGGAAGCTGGGGCGCTTCGGTGACGCAGGCGACGCCGCCGAGCGCCGCGCCGCGCCGAACCTCGTCCGCCACCTGCTCGGTGAGCGCGCGCAGGCGCTTGTTCTCCGCCGCGATCAGGCCGCCGGCGGTGGCGCCGCCCCGGCCATGGGGCAGGTCCAGCGGCACCGACGCGGAATGGACCACTAGGCGGGCGTCGGCCGCGGCCGCCAGAGACAGGCCATAGGCGAGCGCGGCCGAGCGTTCGCCCTCGCCCTCTTCCGTGGCGGCGACGAGGATGGTCTTGACGTTCGCGATCAGCGGCATGGCGCGTGTCCTCCGAAAGGGTTCGGAGACCGTTCCTGCCGGGGGCCGCGCGCTCAGCCGATGATCTGGATCAAGCGGCGCGATCACGCTTGCGTGTCAGGCGGCGAGCACCAGCGTGGACCAGCCCTCGAGCTGACGCGCGACGACGAGGTTGAGGCCCTGCGCCCGGTAGGCGTCGAGCACGCGCTCCTCCTCATGGGTCATCAGGCCGGAGAGCACCACCCGGCCGTCCTCCGCCAGATGGCGCTTCACGTCGGGCGCGAGCTCCACCAGCGGGCCGGCCAGGATGTTGGCGACGATCAGGTCGAACGGCCCGCGTTCGGCGAAGACCGGATGGTCGAAACCGGTGGCGTGAACCGCCTCCACGAAGGCGCCGGCGCCGTTGGCCTCGGCGTTCTCGGCCGCGATCTGGACCGACATCTCGTCGATGTCGGTGGCGAGCACGGGGCCGCGCTGGGCGAGCGCCACCGCGATGGCGAGCACGGCGGTGCCGGCGCCGAGATCGAGCACGCGCTCGAAGCGGCGCTCGGTCAGCAGCTCGTCCAGCGCCAGCAGGCAGCCCCGGGTGGTGCCGTGATGGCCGGTGCCGAAGGCGAGCGCGGCCTCGATCTCGATGCCGATGGCGTCCGCCGGGATCTTGTCGCGATCGTGGGAGCCGTAGACCACGAACCGGCCGGCGGGCACGGGGGCCAGGCCTTCGAGGCTCTTCGCCACCCAGTCCGCCTCCTCGATCGCGTCGGCCTCGATGCGAAGCCCCGCGCTTTCCGGCCCGAGCGCCTCCCGCAGCGCCGCGGCCAGCTCCTCGGCGGTGGCGTCCGGGCCGCCGTAGACCTCCACCGCCCACTCATCCTTGGCGGTCTCGAACGCGGAGACGGAGGCCTCGCCGAAGGGGAAGGCGTCCTCCAGCACGTCGGCCACGCGCTTGGCGGTGGCTTCGTCGAGACGCAGGCGGACGAGCGGGGTGGACATGGGCGGCTCCCGTAATGGCGGCCGACCGGCCGCGGGCACGCTTATGGACGGAAATTCCGGTCGCGCAAGGGCGCAGGGGCCGCGCCTGAACGCGCGAAGGCCGGCGGAGGGCGTCCGCCGGCCTTCGGAGACGATGCGGATCAGGTCGCGATCAGCCGATGCCGACGCCCTGATACTGGAAGCCGCGCTCGATCATGTCTTCCTTGCGGTAGACGTTGCGCAGGTCGACCACGACCGGGGACTTGAGCAGGCTCTTCACGCGGGTCAGGTCGAGCGCGCGGAACTGGTCCCATTCGGTCAGGATCACCAGCGCGTCCGCGCCGTCGATCGCCGAATAGGCGTCGTCCACATAAGCGACGTTGGGCAGGTGCGGCTTGGCCTGGGCCATGGACTCGGGGTCGTAGGCCTTCACCTTGGCGCCGGCCGCTTCGAGCGCCGGGATGATGGCGAGCGAGGGCGCCTCGCGCATGTCGTCGGTGTTCGGCTTGAAGGCGAGGCCCAGAACGCCCACGGTCTTGCCCGAGAGGTCGCCGCCGAGCGCGTCCTTGATCCGCTCCGCCATGGCGAGCTTGCGGGCCTCGTTCACCTCCTCGACCATCTCGACGATCTTGATGGGGGTGCCGAAGTCGCGGCCGGTGCGCACCAGCGCGCGGGTGTCCTTGGGGAAGCACGAGCCGCCAAAGCCGGGGCCGGCGTGCAGGAACTTGGAGCCGATGCGGCCGTCGAGGCCGATGCCGCGGGCCACTTCCTGAACGTTCGCGCCGGCCTTCTCGCAGAGATCGGCGATCTCGTTGATGAAGGTGATCTTGGTGGCGAGGAAGGCGTTGGCGGCGTACTTGATCAGTTCGGCGGTGCGGCGGCCGGTGAACACCAGCGGCGCCACGTTGAGGTAGAGCGGGCGGTACAGCTCCTCCATCACGTCCTTGGCGCGCTCGTCCTCGACGCCGACCACGATGCGGTCCGGGCGCTTGAAGTCGCCGATGGCGTTGCCTTCGCGCAGGAATTCCGGGTTGGAGGCCACGGAGACGTCCGCGTCCGGGCGGGTCTCCTTGATGATGCGGGCGACCTCGTCGCCGGTGCCGACCGGAACCGTCGACTTGTCCACGACCACGGTGTAGCCGTCGACCGCCTTGGCGATCTGACGGGCGGCCTCGTAGACGTAGGTCAGGTCCGCATGGCCGTCGCCGCGCCGCGACGGGGTGCCGACCGCGATGAACACCGCGGCGGCGTCCTTCACGGCGGGTCCGAGATCGGTGGTGAAGGTGAGGCGGCCGGCTTCCACGTTGCGGGCGACCAGATCGTCGAGGCCGGGCTCGTAGATCGGCATGACGCCGTTCTTCAGCCCTTCGATCTTGGCGGCGTCGGTGTCGACGCAGGTGACTTCATGTCCGAAGTCCGCGAAGCAGGCGCCCGAAACAAGCCCCACATAGCCAGAACCGATCATCGTGACGCGCATGCGGCCATCGTCCCCCTGAGGTCCAAGGCGCCGGGGCCGTTCTGGGCGTCCAGCCCCACCCGGCGCGCCGCTCTCACGCGAGCGGCCCTTCGTCTTAAGAGAGCCCCTTCGCAAACGCAACACAGGCCGGTGATCGCCGCAGGGCTGCCTGGGATCGCCCCGCGCACGGCCGCTGGAGCGCAAGGCTTTGAACGAAAAGACGGGTTCGGGCCGGGACGCCGCCCGCTCCGGCGCGACGTCGCGCCGCGCTGGACGGAATGTCAGACCGGTCCGGCGAGGCGGCGGTAGAGATCGGCGTAGACGGCCGCGGAGGCGTTCCACGACACGTCCGAGCGCATGCCGTTGCGCTGGATTCGACGCCATGTCTCGGGCTCTGCGTGCAGCGCCGCGACCCGGCGCAGCGCCGCCTCCAGCGCGGCCTGATCGCCGCTCGGAAACTGCAGCCCTGTGGCGACGCCGGCTGCGAGCGCGGCCGGATTGGCGTCGATCACCGTGTCGGCGAGCCCGCCCACCCGCGCCACCACCGGCACGGCGCCGTAGCGCAGGGCGCAGAGCTGGGTCAGCCCGCAGGGCTCGAAGCGCGAGGGCACGAGAACGGCGTCCGCGCCCGCCTGCAGCAGATGGGCGCGGCGCTCGTCATAGCCGATGAAGGCGCCGATCCGGCCCGGATTGGCCTCCGCAAGGGCCCGGAAGCGGTCTTCCAGCCAGGCCTCGCCCGAGCCGATCAGCGCCAGAGAGCCGCCGCTCTCCAGCAGAGTCGGCGCAGCCTCCGCCAGCAGGTCGAGCCCCTTCTGGCTCGACAGCCGGCTGACCACGCCGAACAGCGGCCCGTCGCCCAGATCGAGCCCGAAGCTCTGGGCGAGCGCCCGGCGCGACGCCTCTCGGCCTTCCAGATTGGCCGCGGAGAACGGCGCCGGCAGCGCCGAATCCGCCTCCGGGTTCCACACGTTGGTGTCGATGCCGTTGAGGATGCCGGACACGTCCGCCGCCCGCGCCCTGAGCAGCCCGTCAAGGCCGAGTCCTGCGTCCGGCTGCAGGATCTCGCAGGCGTAGGTTGGGGAGACGGTGGTAATGTGGTCGGCGAACTGGAGCGCGGCCTTCAGGAACCCGACGCCGCCGAAATACTCCACGCCTTCGATGGCCATGGCCTCGGGCGGCAGGCGCAGCGCCTCGCGCATGGATTCCGGGAACCAGCCCTGGAACGCCATGTTATGGATGGTGGCGACCGTCTTCGGCCGGGGGCCGGGGCCGTAGGCGAGATAGGCGCCCGCAAGCCCCGCCTGCCAGTCGTGCAGGTGCACGATCTGCGGCGCCGGCAGGGATGCGGCGCCCCGCCCGATTTCCGCGGCCGCATAGCCCAGCGCGGCGAAACGGAAGGCGTTGTCCGCCCAGTCGCTTCCGTCGGGGCCGGCGTAGAGGCCGCCGTCGCGGGCGTAGAGATGGGGCGCGTCGAGGACGAGCAGATCAAGGCCCCTGGCGGTCGCCGCCAGAATGCGCGCCGGACCGCCGAACAGGTCGTCGAACCGGGCCACCACCGCGCCGTCGATGAGCGCCGCCATCACCGCCGGATAGCCGGGCAGCAGCGTTCGCACCGCGACGCCGTGGGGCGCGAGCGCGCCGGGCAGCGCGCCCGCCACATCCGCGAGCCCTCCGGTTTTCACGAGCGGGATGACTTCGGACGCGACGGCGAGGACGGAGGTCATGGGAACCTGGAAAAGAAGCCTGTGCGACGTAACCCTAGCTGCTCAAATCCTGTCAGGCGAGGGCGGCCGAGGCGGCGTCTGAGGGTTTTGTGGCGCGGCTGGGCTGGATCGCCCGCAAGGAGCGTCCTGTCGCTCTCCGACGCTGATCCAAGCGCTTCTGTTGTCGGGATCGAAAGCCAGCATGACGACGGTCTGGCAATTGCGCGCGTTGCGCGTCGTCGACCGGGCGAGAAGCAGGACCAGCGGATGAATCTGGTCGATATGAGGCGTTTCGTAGAGTGAGTCCGCGATCATGTCTCGGCGCAGCAGCAGAAACGTCCGGATCAGGGCCGCCTGTTCCATATTGGTCAGGGCGTCGTAAGTCGTGGCGAGGACGACCCTGCATTTGCGCTGTCCGGTCGGATTGCGCGCCACGTCGTTCTCGATGATCGCGAAGCGGCCGCCGTCTTCTCTCCAGGCGTTTTCGCGTTCTGGTCGAAATCCCCGATCGGCTCTCAACCCGGCCGGCGGCGCATAAGGCTTGAGGTCCGCGGTGTTCAAAGGCGTTCCATGCTCGATCGAGGCGATGCAGCGCTCCGCAAGATCCCGCCATTCGGCGCTGACGCGGTCGCGCGGCTCCCGCTCCATCAGCGCGCGAGCGCCGAGTCCCACGGCGAAGCCTCCGATGAGGATCGCCGCCCATACCCGAACGCGGAAGCCCAAAGGTCAGAGCCTGTCGATCATCGACTGGGTGATCAGGCAGACGCCCTTCTTGGTGCGGCGGAAGCGCTGGGCGTCGAGCTTGGGATCCTCGCCGACGACGAGCTTTTCGGGGATCTTCACGCCGCGGTCGATCACCACGTTCTTCAGCCGGGCGTGGCGGCCGATGTCCACGTAAGGCAGCACGACCGCCCGCTCCACCTCGGCGAAGGAGTTGGCGCGCACGCCCGTGAACAGCAGCGACTCCTTCACCCCCGCGCCGGAGACGATGCAGCCGCCTGACACCAGCGACGACACCGCGCGGCCGCGCCGCTCCTCGGTGTCGTGGATGAACTTCGCCGGCGGCGTGATCTCGGCGAAGGTCCAGATCGGCCACTCGTGATCGTAGAGGTCGAGCGCCGGGATGAAGTCGGTGAGGTCGATGTTGGCCTCGAAATAGGCGTCCACCGTGCCCACGTCCCGCCAGTAGGGCTCTCCCTCCTTGCTGGAGCGCACGCAGGATGTGGAGAAGTGGTGCGCCACCGCTTTGCCGTTCTTCACGATCTCCGGGATGATGTCCTTGCCGAAGTCATGGGACGAGTTCGGATCCGCCGCATCCTTGCGCAGCAGGTCGAACAGGAACGCGGTGTCGAAGACGTAGATGCCCATGCTGGCGAGCGCCACGTCCGGCTTGCCGGGCATGGGCGGCGGGTCCTTGGGCTTCTCCAGGAAGTCGACGACGCGGTTGGCCGCGTCCACATGCATCACGCCGAAGCCCGAAGCCTCCGCGCGCGGCACCTCGAGGCAGCCGATGGTGACGTCGGCGCCGCTCTCCACATGCTGGGCGAGCATCAGCTCGTAATCCATCTTGTAGATGTGGTCGCCGGCCAGGATCACCATGTGGCGCGGGGCGTAGTCCTCGATGATGTCGAGGTTCTGATAGACCGCGTCGGCGGTGCCGAGATACCAGGCCTCCTCCGACACCCGCTGGCTCGCGGGCAGGATGTCGAAGCTCTCGTTGCGCTCGGTGCGGAAGAAGTTCCAGCCGCGCTGCAGGTGGCGGATGAGGCTGTGGGCCTTGTACTGGGTCGCGACGCCGATGCGGCGGATGCCGGAGTTGAGCGCGTTCGAGAGCGCGAAGTCGATGATGCGGGTCTTGCCGCCGAAATAGACCGCGGGCTTGGCGCGCCGGTCGGTCAGCTCCATCAGGCGCGAGCCGCGCCCGCCCGCGAGCACATAGGCCATGGCTCCGCGCGCATAGGGCGGACCGAGCGGCGTTTTCGCGACCATCAGGCGCATTCCCCCTTGAGCATCATCAGCCGGACGTCCTCGCCGCCGCGCTTATCGCGCCGACGGCGGGCGTCCGTTCGTCATCCGTCCTGGCGTAAAGATAGCGGACGGATCAGCGGCTTGCAGGCGTCACGCCCCAAATATCGTCGGCGTATTCCGCGATGGTGCGGTCGGAGGAGAACCAGCCCACCCTTGCGGTGTTGACGACGCTCGCCTTCATCCAGGCCGCCCGGTCGCGCCACAGCTTGTAGACCCGCCGCTGGGCCGCGAAATAGGCGTCGAAGTCGGCGGTCACCAGGAAGGTGTCATGGGCCAGCAGCCCGTCGATGAGGCCGCGGTAGCGGTTCGGGTCGTCGGGCGAGAACACGCCGTTGCGGATCGACTCCAGCACCTCGCGCAGCATGGACGAGGCCTCCACGGCGGCGTGGGCGTCGTAGCCGCGGCGCTTGCGCGCCTCCACCTCCTGCGCGGTCAGGCCGAAGATGAAGATGTTGTCGTCGCCCACATGCTCCTTGATCTCCACATTGGCGCCGTCGAGCGTGCCGATGGTGAGCGCGCCGTTCAGCGCCAGCTTCATGTTGCCGGTGCCCGACGCCTCCATGCCGGCGGTGGAGATCTGCTCCGAGAGGTCGGCGGCGGGGATGATGATCTCCGCAAGCGAGACGTTGTAGTTCGGCAGGAACGCCACCTTCAGCAGGCCGCGCACGGTGGGGTCGGAGTTCACCACCCGCGCCACGTCGTTGGCGAGCTTGATGATGAGCTTGGCCTGATGATAGCTCGCCGCCGCCTTGCCGGCGAAGATCTTCACCCGCGGCATCCAGGCTCGCATGGGCTGGGCGCGCATGGCGTTGTAGATCGCCACCGTCTCCAGAATGTTCAGAAGCTGGCGCTTGTACTCGTGGATGCGCTTGATCTGGACGTCGAACAGCGCGTCCGGGTCCACCTGGATGTCGAGCCGGTCGGAGATCACCTTCGCGAGCGCCACCTTGTTGGCGCGCTTGGCGTCGATCAGCCGCTCGTGCAGGCCGGAATCGGTCGCCATGCCGGCGAGCTTCTCGAGCCGCATGGGATCGTCCAGCACCTCCGGGCCGACCGCGTCGATCAGGATCGAGGTCAGGCCCGGATTGGCCTGGGACAGCCAGCGGCGGAAGGTGATGCCGTTGGTCTTGTTGACGATGCGGTCCGGGTGCAGCCGGTGCAGGTCGCGGAACACGGTCTGCTTCATCAGCTCGGTGTGCAGCGCCGAGACGCCGTTGATCTTGTGCGAGCCGGTGAAAGCGAGCTGGCCCATGCGAACCCGGCGGCCGTTGCTCTCGTCGATCAGCGAGATGGAGGCCAGCAGGCCGTCGTCGCCGGGGTGGCGCTTGCGGGCGGCGTCCAGCTCCAGCGCGTTGATGAGGTAGATGATCTGCATGTGGCGCGGCAGCAGCCGCTCCATCAGCGGCACCGGCCAGCTCTCCAGCGCCTCCGGCAGCAGGGTGTGGTTGGTGTAGGAGAAGGTGGCGAGCGTGACTTTCCACGCCTCGTCCCAGTCGAGGCCGTGCACGTCCATCAGCAGGCGCATCAGCTCTGGCACCGCGATCGCCGGATGGGTGTCGTTGAGCTGGATCGCCACATGGTCGGCCAGCGAGCGCAGGTCGCCCCACTCCTCCAGATGGCGGCGGACGAGGTCCTGCAGCGAGCCGGAAACGAAGAAATACTCCTGCCGTAGCCGCAGCTCCTGGCCGGCGGGCGTCTCGTCGGAGGGGTAGAGCACCCTGGAGATGGATTCGACCCGCACCCGGTCGGCGAGCGCGCCCACGTAATCGCCGCGGTTGAAGGCCTCGAGCTTGATCTGATCGCCGGCGCGGGCGGACCACAGCCTGAGCGTGTTCACATGCCGGCCGCGCCAGCCGACCACGGGCGTGTCGAACGCCACCGCCTCCACCGTCTCGGCCGGGCGCCAGACGTGGCGGGCGACGCCGCCCTCGCTGACCTGCTCCACATAGCCGCCGAAGCCGATGGGGTAGTCGATCTCGGGATGGGCGAACTCCCACGGATTGCCGAAGGACAGCCAGTCCTCCGGGTACTCCTGCTGCCAGCCGTCGCGAATGCCCTGCCGGAACAGGCCGTGGTCGTAGCGGATGCCGTAGCCGAAGGCCGGCACGCCGATGGAGGCCATGGAGTCCATGAAGCAGGCGGCGAGGCGGCCGAGGCCGCCGTTGCCGAGCGCCGCGTCCGGCTCGGCGGTGCGGATGCGGTCGAGATCGACGCCGAGGCCGCTCAGCGCCTCGCGCGCCACCTCGGTGAGGTTGAGGTTGTTGAGCGCGTCGAACAGCAGACGGCCGATCAGGAACTCCAGCGACAGGTAATAGACCCGCTTCTCGGGCTTATTCTCCTTCGAGGCGTGGTCCACGATCCAGCGGTCGACGATGCGGTCGCGCACGGCGTAGGCGGTGGCGACGAACCAGTCCCGGGGGCTCGCGGTCTCCGGCGAACGGCCGACCGAATAGGTGAGCTCGGCCAGGATCTCCTTCTGCAGCCGCTTGACGTCGACGCCGGGATCGGGCGCGCCGGCGGGGGCGGCCTCGCGCACGGGACGGCGCGCCGCCTCGGGATCGATCGGGGTCGGAACGTCGTTCATGCGAGGTCTCCCGCTGCTTTGCGCCATCGCCGGCGCCGTCCGCGCCAGTGAGGCATGACCGTTCCCGCATGGCAAATGCCGCAATGCGGTAGAGGCGCCTAAATTCTGTGCGACCTTTGCGCGCGCCCAGTCTGGCGTCAGCCGGCCCCGCCGCGAGGCTCCAGCGTGGCCGCGCCGTCCACCGGCTCGCCGTCCTCGAAGGCCCGTTCCACCTCAACGAAATCATCGGGGTAGAAGCCGTTGAAGCGGGTGCGCAGCGCCAGGCTGTAGGCCCCGATGTGCCCGATCTCGATCCAGTCGCCGGCGCCCACCGTGTCCGGCAGCCAGAACGGGCGGGACAGGATGTCGACGCTGTCGCAGGTCGCGCCGCAGATGCGGAAGGGGGTGAGCTTCGGCGCCGCGGCGCGCTTGGGCCGGGGCCGCGCCGGGTCGGGGATGACCCGGGCGGGCAGGGTGATCTTGCCGGTCCAGGAATCCGACAGCGAGCTCCAGATGCCGTCGTTGATGTAGAGCCGTTGGCCCTTCTTCAGCAGCACCCGCACCACCACCGACAGGCAGCGCGCCACAACCACCCGGCCGGGCTCGGCGACCAGCGGCAGGGCCCCAAGCCCCCAGCCGTCGATCTCGGTCTGCACCCGGCGCACCAGATCGCCGACCGGGGGCGGCGGCGGGGCGGGCCGGCGCAGGTCGCGGCCGTAAGGGGCGGGGAAGCCGCCGCCGATGTCGAGCGCCGCGATGTGGACGCCGGCGCGGCCCTTCACCCAGGCGGCGGAGGCGACGGCGCGTTCGTAGGAATCGAGGTCCTCCACCTGGCTGCCCACATGGAACGCGAGCCCCGCCCGGAAGCCGATGCGGTCGATGCGCTGGAGCAGCTCCACCGCATGGGCCGGCGCGGCGCCGAACTTCTTCGACAGCTCGTAGGCCGCATGGCCCTTGGTGGCGAGCCGCACGAACAGCGTCACGTCCTCCGGCGCGATGTCGAGGCCGCGCACGACCCGCAGGATCTTCGCCGCCTCGTCCTCATGGTCCACGGCGATGGCGCGGATGCCATAGGTTTCGAGCGCGAGGCGGATGTCGGACGAGGCCTTGACCGGGTGCATGTAGAGCTGGGCGGCCTCCGGCGCCGCGGCCCGCGCCGCCGCGAACTCCGCCGGGCTGGCCACGTCGAAGGCCTTCACGCCCGCTTGGGCCAGCGTCTCCAGCACGAAGGGCTCGCCGTTGGTCTTCACCGCATAGGCCGTGACGCCCCGGAAGGCGTCGAGGAAGGCGCGGGCGTCGGCGGCCAGCGTGCGCGGCGCGAAGGCGTAGACGGGACGGTCGGGCCGCAGGGCGAGGGCGGCGTCGCGGGCGGTCGGAAAACGCTGCATGCGGGCGTGGGCCTCCGGGAACGGGATGGGCGGGGCGCAGTCAGCGCGCGGATCGTGACGCGGACGCGACGGCGGCCGTGCTGAAAAACCCGCCGTCATGGCCTACCTAAGGCGTCGATCCTCCGCGTCCGCCTCGCCCGATCCGTTTCGTCCGTCTCGAAAGCCCGCCCATGCCCGATCCCCGCGACCTCGAACGCAACCGCCTGTCCGCCCGCGTCGGCCGCTACGCCCGCGTGGGCGCCAATGTGGGCGGGGTGGCCGCGAAGGTGGCGGGCGCGCGGCTGTTCGGCGGCGGCGACCGGGCGGCGCGGGCCGCCGACCTGCGTGCGGCGCTGGGCGGGCTGAAGGGGCCGATCATGAAGGTGGCGCAGCTGCTCGCCACCATTCCCGACGCCCTGCCGCCGGAATACGCCGAGGAGCTGGCGCAGCTTCAGTCCGACGCGCCGCCCATGGGCTACGCCTTCGTCAAGCGCCGCATGGCGGCGGAGCTTGGGGCGGAATGGCTCACGAAGTTCGGCTCATTCGAGAAGGAGCCCGCCGCCGCGGCTTCGCTGGGGCAGGTGCATCGCGCGACCGCCCTCGACGGCGCGCCGCTCGCGGTCAAGCTGCAGTATCCGGACATGGCCTCGGCGGTGGAGGCGGACCTCACCCAGCTCGGCTGGCTGTTCGATCTGCGCGCCCGCTTCGACAGCGCCATCGACACCAGCGAGATCCTCAAGGAGATCGGCGAGCGCATCCGCGAGGAGCTGGACTACCGCCGCGAGGCCGCCCACGCCCGGCTCTACGCCCACATGCTGGCGGACACGGCCGAGGTGCGGGTTCCGGGCGTGCGCGGCGAGCTCTCCACCGGGCGTCTGCTGACGCTGGACTGGCTGGAGGGGACGCGGCTGCTCGCCCACAAGGCCGCCCCGCTCGAGGTCCGAAACCGGCTCGGCGTCGCCATGTTCCACGCCTGGTGGCGGCCGTTCTCGCGCCACGGCGTCATCCATGGCGACCCCCATCTCGGCAACTACGCCGCCTTTTCCGAAAGCGGCGAGCCGCAGGGCGTGAACCTGCTGGATTACGGTTGCGTGCGCATCTTCCCGCCGCGGTTCGTCGGCGGCGTGGTCGACCTTTATGAGGGTCTGCGTGACGGCGACGACACCCGCGTGGCCCACGCCTACGAGACCTGGGGCTTCCAGCGCCTCACCCGCGACCTGATCGAGACGCTGAACATCTGGGCGCGGTTCATCTACGGTCCGCTGCTGGACGACCGGACGCGCACCGTCGCGGACGGCGTCTCGCCCGGCGCCTATGGGCGTAAGGAGGCGTTCCGGGTGCACCAGGAGCTGAAGCGCAAGGGGCCGGTCACGATTCCGCGCGAATTCGTGTTCATGGACCGGGCCGCCATCGGCCTCGGCGGCGTGTTCCTGCATCTCGGGGCCGAGCTGAACTTCGCGCGCCTGTTCCAGCGCGAGATCGAGGGGTTTTCGGTCGAGCGCGTGGCCACGCGGCAGGCCGAGGCGCTTGACGTGGCGGAGCTGGAGAAAAGCCTCTAGAAGCGCGCCAGAGGCGCAGCGGAGAGCACTAAAATCATTTCGGATGAGATTGAAATCGGGCGGGGCGTGCAGGGCGTCGTTTACGAGCTGCCCGATGGGCGGATCGTAAAGCGCTATTTCCCGCATATTCCCCAAAAGCTCATATTGTCGGAATATCTCTGCACCCGCCATGCGTACGAGCATGGCGTTCCGACCTGGCGTCCGGACGAGTTGCTTGACGACGGGCGATCCATCGTCGGTTCAAAACTCGAAGGGGTTTCCCTGTCGAGCTTTGTCACTGGCCGCCCATGGGACGCCATGGCTGTAATGGCGCAGCTTGGCGAAACGCACGCGGCCATCCATCAGACGCCGACGTTCAAGGGCGCCAGGCTTTGGCGCGTCAGGCAAAGAGCGCCGATCGCAGCCAAAGCGCTTCCTGATTTCACGCCGTCGGATGTTGACCGGGTGAACGAGATTCTGGGACAGGACGCAGCCGAACGCGGCTTCTGTCATGGCGATCTGTCTCCAGCGAATGTGGTCGTGCGTGAAAAGCGGCTGGCTGTGATCGACTGGGGGCGCGCCGGCGTCGGTTGCTTCGTTCAGGATGTGGCGCGGACCTTCTGTTTCATCCTTTACGTGCGCCCCAAATTCGGCTGGGTCCCCTCAAGGATGCTTTTGCCGTTCCGGATGCGTTTGGCGCAGAGCTATCTGTCGGCCTACATCGCGGCGACCGGAAGGTCGGAAACTGCGGTCCTGTTGTGGGTCGCCTGCGAACTGGCGCGCGAATCCCGCCGGTTGCGCCGAGAAGCGATCCGAGCCCTGCTTCGCGCGGCCTATCGCGATGTGTTGGGCGTGGTGCGGGCGCGTCTCTGAAGGAGGAGCGCTGTCCTGGCGCTCGGCTCCGCCGAGGCCCATCTCGCCGAAAGCGGCCGCACGAGGGCGGCGGTCGAGGCCTGGGCCGCCGTCACGCTCGCGTCAGCGGCCGTGGACGCGCGCCGGCCGGCCGCCTCCCGGGCTCTGGCCCGGGCCGCGCTTGAGCGGGTGGCTCGCGCCTTCGAGCGCGCGGCCTGATCTCATTTTCAATTGATTATTGAGCTGTTTGGCGCTCGCCCGCGCGGATTTGGCGCGCAGGATTGTCCTGTTCTGGCATTTGGTATACCAGTACGTTTAGGGGGGTTTGCTCCCTCCGATGCTTTAGGCTAAGCCCGACGCGCGAGTGCGACACAATGACGTCGAGCACATTGAAAGGGACGGATATGGCAGGGATCACCGAATACGCCACGGCGACCGGCAACGACTACGCCGAGCACGAGCGCACCTATGCGGGCGTTATGAAGATGTCGAAGATCGGCACGGCCATGGCCGTCCTGGTCGTGATCTCGCTCGCCATCGGCGGCGTGACGGGCCCGTGGTGGCTCTGCGGCCTCGGCGTGGCGCTCGCCATCGTCGGCGGCGTCATCGGCGCCGTGAGCGAGAAGGGCACCATCCTGCCCATCATCGGCTCCGCGCTGCTTCTCGTCGCGCTCTGGTACATCGTCTGATCCGATGAAGATCGCCGTCGCCAAAGAGACAGACCCGTCGGAGCCGCGCGTCGCCCTGACGCCTGACGTCGTCAAGAGGCTGAAGGGGCTTGGCGCCTCGATCAGCGTCGAGACCGGCGCAGGCCTCACTGCAGGCGCCACCGACGAGGCATACAGCGAGGCGGGCGCCGAAATCGCCTCCTCGCGCGCGGCAGCGCTGTCCGGCGCCGACGTGCTCCTGACCGTGCGCCGCCCGGCGCCCGAGGGCGTGACGGGCCTCAAGCCCGGCGCGCTCGTGATCGGCACGATGGACCCTTACGGAGCCGCCGAAGACATCGCGGCGCTCGCCGCCGCGAACGTCTCCCTCTTCGCCATGGAGCTGATGCCCCGCATCACCCGGGCCCAGGTCATGGACGTGCTCTCGTCCCAAGCCAACCTCGCGGGCTACCGCGCGGTGATCGACGCCGCCGCCGAGTTCGGCCGCGCCCTTCCCCAGATGATGACCGCCGCCGGCACGGTGCCGCCGGCCAAGGCCTTCGTCATGGGCGCGGGCGTCGCCGGCCTCCAGGCCATCGCCACCGCCCGGCGCCTCGGCGCCGTGGTGTCGGCGACCGACGTGCGGCCCGCCGCCAAGGAGCAGGTGGCCTCGCTCGGCGCCAAGTTCGTGGCGGTCGAGGACGAGGAGTTCAAGCAGGCCGAGACCGCGGCCGGCTACGCCAAGCCCATGTCGGCCGAGTACCAGGCCAAGCAGGCGGAGCTGGTGGCGAACCACATCGCCAAGCAGGACATCGTGATCACCACCGCGCTCATTCCGGGTCGTCCGGCGCCGCGGCTCGTGACCGCGGCCATGGTGAAGTCCATGAAGCCCGGCTCGGTGCTGGTGGATCTCGCGGTCGAGCGCGGCGGCAACGTCGAAGGCGCGGTCGCGGGCGAGGTGGTCGAGGTGAACGGGGTCAAGATCGTCGGGCACCGCAACGTGCCGGGCCGTCTCTCGGCGTCGTCCTCCGCGCTCTACGCAAAGAACCTGTCGGCCTTCCTCGAGACCCTGCTCTCCAAGGAGACCAAGGAGCTCGCCGTCGACTGGGACGATGAGCTCGTCAAGGCGACCCTCCTGACGAAGGACGGCGCCGTCGTGCATCCCATCGCCAAGCCCGCGGAGACGAACTGATGGCCGCGCTTTCCCCTGAAGAGGCCGCGGACCGCGCCCAGGCCGCGGCCGACGCCGCGCGCGAGGCGGCGGCCGCCGCCCAGTCCTACGCCGACCAGATCGCCGACGCGGCGGGCGTCGCCCTGCACGGCGCCACCGGCGGCGTGATCGATCCCTTCGTGTTCCGCCTCGCGATCTTCGTGCTGGCGGTGTTCGTGGGCTACTACGTGGTGTGGAGCGTGACGCCCGCGCTGCACACCCCCCTGATGGCGGTCACCAACGCCATCTCATCCGTCATCGTCGTCGGCGCGCTGCTCGCCGTCGGCGTCGATCTGGCCGGCGGTTCGGGCCCCTGGTGGGCGCGCGGCTTCGGCTTCGTCGCCCTGGTGCTCGCCTCGATCAACATCTTCGGCGGCTTCCTCGTCACCCAGCGCATGCTCAGCATGTACAAGAAGAAGGGCTGACGACCAGCGATGACCGACATCGTCCAGATCCTCTACCTCATCGCCGGCGTTCTCTTCATCCTGTCGCTGCAGGGCCTGTCGAGCCCGGCTTCCTCCCGGCGCGGCAACGCCATGGGCATCGCGGGCATGACGCTCGCGATCCTGACCACGCTGTTCGTCTCCCCGCCCCACGGGGTGGGCGGCTGGCTGCTGGTGATCCTCGGCCTTGGCGTCGGCGGCGCCATCGGCGCCCTCACCGCCAAGCGCATCGCCATGACGGCGATGCCGCAGCTGGTGGCCGCCTTCCACTCGCTCGTCGGCCTCGCCGCCGTGCTGGTGGCGGCCGCCGCCCTCTACGCGCCGGAAGCCTTCGGCATCGGCGCGGTGGGCGCGATCCACGGCCAGTCGCTGGTGGAGATGGCGCTCGGCGTCGCGATCGGCGCGATCACCTTCACCGGTTCGCTGATCGCCTTCGCTAAGCTCGACGGACGCATGTCCGGCAAGCCGATCATGCTGCCCATGCGCCACGTCATCAACATCGGCCTGTTCGCGCTGATCGTGGTGCTCGGCGTGGCGTTCGTGATCACCGAGAGCCACTTCGTGTTCTGGCTCATCGTGCTGGCCTCGCTCGCCTTCGGCTTCCTGATCATCATCCCGATCGGCGGCGCGGACATGCCGGTGGTGGTCTCGATGCTCAACTCCTATTCGGGTTGGGCCGCGGCCGGCATCGGCTTCACGCTCGGCAACCTGGCGCTGATCATCACCGGCGCGCTGGTGGGCTCGAGCGGCGCGATCCTGTCCTACATCATGTGCAAGGGCATGAACCGGAGCTTCATCTCCGTGATCCTCGGCGGCTTCGGCGGCTTCGGCGGCGACGCCGCGGCGGGCGGGGGCGGAGCCGGCGGCGGCGAGCAGCGGCCGGTGAAGCAGGGCTCGGCCGACGACGCCGCCTTCATCATGAAGAACGCGTCCAAGGTCATCATCGTGCCGGGCTACGGCATGGCGGTGGCGCAGGCCCAGCACGCGCTGCGCGAAATGGCCGACAAGCTGAAGGAGGAGGGCGTCGAGGTGAAGTACGCCATCCATCCGGTGGCGGGCCGCATGCCGGGCCACATGAACGTGCTGCTCGCCGAGGCGCAGGTGCCCTACGACGAGGTGTTCGAGCTGGAAGACATCAACTCCGAGTTCTCGGGCGCGGACGTGGCCTTCGTCATCGGCGCCAACGACGTCACCAACCCGGCGGCCAAGACCGACAAGACTTCGGCGATCTACGGCATGCCGATCCTCGACGTGGAGAAGGCGGGCACCGTCCTCTTCATCAAGCGCGGCATGGCGGCGGGCTACGCGGGCGTGGAGAACGAGCTGTTCTTCCGCGACAACACCATGATGCTGTTCGGCGACGCCAAGAAGGTCACCGAGGCGATCGTGAAGGGCCTCTGAGGCTCCGGCGATCCGCGACGACATCGGGAGAGGCCGGGCCGCGACGCCCGGCCTCTTCTGTTTCAGGACGTTGTCCAGAGGGCGCGGCCTGATCACCCGTCATGCCCAAGCTCGGGCATGACGGTCAGGGAGAGGTCCCGAACGGGCGCCGTGACGTCCGGAATCGCGCGGCTCATTCGCCCCAAAAATGCCGTGATTAGATAAATTTCAAAGTAATAACAAAAACTTGCGAGCGCGGGGACGGGGGCGCATAGCTTCCGCACGACCTCTCCCGCTCCGGCGTCCCACCGATGCTCGCACCCTTTCTGATCATGCTGCGCGAAGGGCTCGAGGCGGCGCTCATCGTGGGCGTCATCGCGAGCTACCTGCGCCAGACCGGCCGCGACGGCTGGCTGCCGGCGATCTGGATCGGCGTGCTGCTGGCGGTGGCGGCCTCGTTCGCGATCGGCGCGGCGCTGCAGTTCGCGAGCGCCGAATTTCCCCAGAAGACGCAGGAGCTCTTCGAGGCTCTCGTCGGGCTGGTGGCGGCGGCGCTGCTCACCGGCATGGTGTTCTGGATGCGCAAGGCGGCGCGCACCATCGCCTCCGACCTGCGCCATTCGGTGGACGAGGCCTTGGCCGGCGGCTCCGGCGCATGGGGGCTGGTGGCCATGGCCTTCTTCGCCGTGGCCCGCGAGGGGCTGGAGTCGATCTTCTTTCTGCTCGCCATCGTGCAGCAGAGCCCCGGACCCGGCGCGGCGCTGGGGGCGCTCGCAGGCGTCGCGGTCTCGGCCGCGGTTGGCTACGCCATCTTCCACGGCGGCGCGCGCATCGACCTCCGCCGTTTCTTCCGCTGGACCGGCGTGCTGATCCTGATCGTGGCCGCGGGCCTGCTCGCGGGCGTGGTGCGGCAGCTGCACGAGGCGGGGCTGTGGAACCACCTGCAGACGCTGGCGTATGACCTGACCGGCGTGCTGCCGGCGTCGAGCCCGGTGGGCGCGGTGCTGGCGGGTCTGTTCAACTACCACGACGCGCCGACGGTGGGCGAAGTCGTCGTCTATGTGACGTTCCTCGCCGTCACGCTTGTCCTGCTGCTGCGGCCGCACGCGCCGGCGCCCCAGCCGGAGCGGGCCGGCGCCTCCGTGAAGGCCCGATCATGACGCCGCCCGCATCCCGCCGCGCGCCGTCCCGCCGCGCGCTCCGTCTCGGCGTCGCGGGCGCGGCCCTGCTCGCGCTCGCCGGCGCGGCGCTGTTCGCCTACGCCGTCAAGCGCGGCGGGCCGAAGCCCGAAGACGGGGCGATCGCCGTGGCGGTGCGCGACGGCCGCTGCGAGCCGAACGACCTTACGGTTCCCGCCGGACGCGCGGTCTTTCACATCCGCAACCAGTCCGACCGGACGCTGGAATGGGAGATCCTCGACGGCGTGATGGTGGTGGAGGAGCGTGAGAACATCCCGCCCGGCTTCAGCGCCCGCCTGACCGCGCGTCTGAAACCCGGAACGTACCAGATCACCTGCGGGCTGCTGTCGAACCCGCGCGGCACGCTGACGGTGACGCCCTCCGCCGCGTCCGAGGCGGCGCGCGCGCGGCCGCCGATCACCGCCTTCATCGGCCCGCTGTCGGAATACAAGGTCACGCTGGCGCTGCAGTCCTCCGCCTTCGTGACGCAGGTCGGCAGACTGCGGGAGGCGATCGCGGCCGGCGATCTCGATGCGGCGAAGGCCCGGTTCGCGGAGGCGCGGGCGGCCTATCGCCGGCTCGAGCCCATGGCGGCGCGTTTTGGCCACCTGAAGAACGCGCTCGACGGCGCGGCGGACTATCTGGCCGAACGCGAGGCCGATGCCGCCTTCCGGGGCCTGCCGCGCATCGAATACGGGCTGTTCGCCAAGGGGGCTGTCGAGGGCCTCGCTCCGGTCGCCGCCGCGCTCGCCGAGGACGCGGCGGCGCTCAAGGCCCGCCTGCGCGAGCTGAAGCTGGCGCCGGAGGACCTGTTCGGCGCCTCGGCCCGGCAGGCCCGGCTGCTGGCGGACGGCGCGGTGGTCCACGGCCTTGCGCCCTACGCGAAGAACGACGCCGCGGAGCTTGGCGCGGAGCTCGACGGCATGGCGAAGGCCGCCGGGCTGCTGTCGCCGCTGCTGAAGGAGGCGTCGCCGGAGGCGGCCACAGCCCTCGACCTGCGCTTTGCGGAGACCCGCGCGGCGCTTGCTGGGCTTTCTCCGGGCGCTGGCCGTGACGATCCCGCCCGGACGGCGCTCGCCCAGCGCTTCGGCGCGCTGTCGGACGCGCTGCGGCAGGCCGCCGCAGCGCTCGGGCTGGAGTGAGCGCCATGGGGGAGCCGGGGCACAGCCGAAGGGCGCTGCTCAAGGGCGTCGGCGGGTTGGTGGCGGCCTGTCCGTTCGCGGCGTCGGTCGCGCGCGCCGAGCCCCATGTCACCGACGCGCCGCTTGCGAACCACGCGTCGCAGGACGACCGCACGCCCTTTTACGGCGCGCGGCAGGCGGGCGTGGTCACGCCCCGTCCGGCGCACGGCATGGTGGCGAGCTTCGCGGTGGTGGCGGACGACGCCGACGCGCTGGAGGCGCTGTTCCGGCGTTTGACCGAGCGCATCGCCTTCCTCACCGCGGGCGGCCCCGTGCCCGTGCTGGACCCGAAGCTGCCGCCGGCGGATTCCGGCCTGCTCGGTCCGGTCGCCAGACCGGACGGGCTCACCGTCACGGTGGCGCTCGGCGCCTCGCTGTTCGACGACCGGCCGTGGCTCCGGCCGCTGAAGCCGAAGCGGCTGACGCGCATGACACGCTTCCCCAACGACGCGCTCAACGCCGACCTGTGCCACGGCGACCTGACGCTGCAGATCTGCGCCAACTCCCAGGACGCCACGATCCACGCGCTGCGCGACATCATCAAGTCGATCCCCGACCAACTCATCCTGAGCTGGAAGCAGGAGGGCGCGGTGCCGGTGGTCGCGCCCGGACCGGACGGGACCGCGGAGAGCGCGCGCAACTTCCTCGGCTTCCGCGACGGCTCCGCCAACCCGGATTCCCGCGACGAGGCCTTGATGGACCGGGTGGTCTGGGTCGGCGCCGGCGATGGCGAGCCGGACTGGGCCACGGGCGGCAGCTATCAGGCGGTGCGCATCATCCGCAATTTCGTGGAGCGCTGGGACCGCACGCCGCTCGGCGAGCAGGAGCGCATCATGGGCCGCTCCAAGATGACCGGCGCGCCGCTCGACAAGCTTTCGGCGAGCGAATTCGTCGGGCCGGATTACGCGCAGGACAGGGACGGCCGCCTGACGCCGCTCGATTCCCACATCCGCCTCGCCAATCCCCGAGACGCCAAATCCGACGCCAACCTGATCCTGAGGCGGCCGTTCAACTATTCGAACGGCGTCACCCGTTCCGGCCAGCTCGATCAGGGCCTGCTGTTCATCTGCTACCAGGCCGATCTCGACGCCGGCTTCATTTCCGTCCAGCGTCGGCTCGATGGCGAGCCGCTGGAGGAGTACGTCAAGCCGGTCGGCGGCGGCTACTTCTACGTCCTGCCCGGCGTCGAAACCCCATCCGACCATCTCGGCCGCGCGCTCGTCGCCGCCGCCCGCGAGCCGCGGGACGGATGAGCGCCGGCCGTCCCGCCGCCCGCGCGCGTCCGGCGTCGCCGGCCGCGATTTTCGCACCTGGAGCGATCCCATGAAGCTGAAGCATTCCCTGGCGGCCGCCGGCCTCGCGCTGGTCCTGGCGTCCGGCGCCTTCGCCCGCGACGCGGCGCTCGACCTGGTCGAGCCGCTGGCCGAGTACAAGGTCTACGTGACCGAGAAGACCGAGAAGCTGGAGACCGACGTCGCGGCCTTCACGGCGGCGGTCAAGGCCGGCGAGATCGACAAGGCCAAGGCGCTGTTCGCCCCGTCGCGCATGAGCTACGAGGCCATCGAGCCGATCGCGGAGCTGTTCGGCGATCTGGACGCCTCGATCGACTCCCGCGCCGACGACCACGAGGGCGGCGAGGCCAACCCCGACTTCATCGGCTTCCACCGCATCGAATACGCCCTGTGGGTCAAGAGCTCCACCGAAGGCCTCGCGCCCGTGGCCGACAAGCTGCTGGCCGACGTGAAGGAGCTGCGCACGCGCATCGCGGGCCTCACCTTCCCGCCGGAGAAGGTGGTCGGCGGCGCCGCCGCGCTGATGGAGGAGGTGGCCGCCACCAAGATCTCCGGCGAGGAGGATCGCTACAGCCACACCGACCTGTGGGACTTCCGCGCCAACTTCGACGGCTCCCGCAAGATCGTGGAGCTGGTGCGTCCCCTGATCGCCAAGAAGGAGGCCACGTTCCTCAAGACCGTCGACGCCAATTTCGAGCGCATCGACACGATCCTGTCCAAGTACAAGCAGGGCGAGGGCTACGTGTCCTACGAGAAGCTGACGGACGGCGACCGCAAGGCGCTCTCCGCCGCGGTGAACACGCTGGCCGAGGACCTCTCCAAGCTGCGCGGCAAGCTCGGCCTGGACTGAGAGCCGATCTGCGACGTCGCCGCCACGCCCGGTCACAGCTCCGGGCTGGCGGCGACGTCATGAGCCGGCGCGGAACACGAAGGTCGCGCCGAGCCCGATCAGGGCGAAACCGATGGCGTGGTTCAGCGTGAAGCGCTCGCCCAGGTAAAGCACCGAGAACACGGCGAACACGATGAGCGTGATCGCCTCCTGCATCGCCTTGAGCTGGGCGGTGGAATAGACCTCGGCGCCGATCCGGTTCGCGGGCACCGCGAAGCAGTATTCGATCAGCGCGATCATCCAGCTCACCAGGATCGCGATCCAGAGAGCCTGGTTCTTGTCCTTCAGGTGCCCGTACCAGGCGAACGTCATGAAGACGTTCGACACCACCAGCAGCGCGGGCGTGGCGATCAGCGACAGGTTCATGGAGCTGGTCCGTTAGGCGATGCGAAGGCTCACGCGCTTGGGGCCGGCGCGGCGGCTCCCGGCGCGCGATCCTCGCCGACCGGCGGCTCATAGCCGTTCGTTTCGGGCATCGCCACGAGATAAAGCGCGAAGCCGGCGCCCGCGAGGGCGGCGAGCGTGAAGAACGCCGCCGAGTAGCCCGCCGACACGATCACGAGCCCCGCGACCGACGCGCTGACGGCGGCGCCGAGCCCCTGGGCGGTGGCGACCGCGCCCTGCGCCACGTTGAAGCGTCCCGTCCCGCGGGTGAGATCCGCCACGATGATCGGGAACAGCGCGCCGTAGACCCCGGCGCCGACGCCGTCCAGCAGTTGCACCCCGACCAGCCAGTAGGGATCGTCCGACAGCGGATAGAGCGCGCCGCGCAGCGCCAGCACGCCGAAGGCGACGAGGAAGATCGGCTTGCGGCCCCAACGGTCGGCGCGGGCCCCCGCGATCGCCGCCACCGGGATCATCACCACCTGCGCCGCCACGATGCAGATGGCGATCAGCGAGGTGGCGTAGGCGTCGCCCACCACCTTGGTGAGCAACTGCCCGACGGTGGGCAGCATGGCGGCGTTGGAGAGGTGGAACAGCGCGGCGAGGCCGGCGAACAGCAGCAGGGCGCGGTTCTTCAGAAGAACGGCGAGGCCGGAGGGCGCCGCGGCGTCGTCCGCCGCCGTGCGGTCCATGCCGCGGGCGAGGTCGTGGTCGATCTCGTCCGACGGCACCATCAGCAGGGCGCCGATGCTGAGAACCGCCGCGCCCGCCATGAGCCAGAACACCACCACCGGGCCGAACAGATAGGCGAGGGCGCCGGCGAGCGCCGCGGATGTGGCGTTGCCCGCATGGTTGAACGCCTCGTTGCGGCCGATGCGGCGGGCGAACAGCTTCGGGCCGACCACGCCCAGCGTGATGGCGGCGATGGCGGGGGCGAACACCGCGCCGGCGGCGCCTGCGAGCGACTGGGTGATCGCCACCAGCGCGAAGCCGGACACGAAGGGCAGCAGCACGCAGCTCAGCGTGACCGCCGCCGCCGCGATCAGCACCACGAGCCTGGTGCTGCGGAAGCGGTCGATCAGGGCGCCGGCGGGCGTCTGCGCCAGCAGTCCCGCGACGCCCGCAAGCGTCATGACGAAGCCGACGGTGGCCTCGTTCCAGCCCTGATCCGGCCCGCGCACGGCGAGCAGATAGATGGCGAGATAGGGGCCGAGGCCGTCGCGCACATCGGCGAGGAAGAAGTTCAGCGCGTCGAGCCCGCGCAGGGCGCGACCCGACGGCCGCCAATCCGGGGCCGCTCGGGATTCCGATGCGCCGCTCATGCCACCGTCCCCGATCACGCTGAGATCACGAGCACGTAAACGAGGGGCTGGAAAGTTGGTTCCGGCGGATCGGAGCCATCTCGCGGGCGTTCAGAAGGAGCGGCGGCTTCCCTGAGGCCGGAAGGCGGAGGGGTGTGGCATGCTGGTCGAGACGTCCGACGCCTATCTGATCGAATCCGGCCTCCGGCTGCTCGCGGCCGCCGGCTGCGGCATCGTGATCGGACTCAACCGAGATCTCAAACAGAAGCCCATGGGCATGCGGACGCTCGGCCTCGTCGCCGTCGGCGCGGCGGTGGCGTCCCTGGCGGCGCTTCATCCGGAGGAGATACGGACCAATCCCGACGCCTTCAGCCGCGTGGCGCAAGGCATCCTGCAGGGCGTTCTGACCGGAATCGGGTTCATCGGCGCCGGCGCCGTTCTCAAGCTGCCCGACGACACCGCCATCAGGGGCCTGACGACCGCCGCAGCGGTCTGGGCGACGGCGGCGCTCGGGATCGCCTGCGCTCTGGCGGACTGGCGGTTCATGCTCATCGCTTTCGTCGTCACCGGGATCGTGCTGATCCTGCCCCGGAAGATCGCCCGGTGGGGCGGCTTCGAACTGGACGACTAGCGGCCCCTGCGCCTTTTTTGGACGCCGGACGCGGCGGCGGGGGCTCGCATTGCGCTTCGTCTTTCGTCTAAACTCACGGCGGAACCTCTGTCGGGATCGCCATTTGATCAGCGCCTTCGACCTCTTCAAGATCGGCGTCGGCCCGTCGAGTTCGCACACCGTGGGGCCGATGGCGGCGGCGCGGGCGTTCCGGGACCATGTGGCGCTGCTGAACGGCGTCGCCCATGTGGAGGTCGAGATCTTCGGCTCGCTCGCGTGGACGGGCAAAGGCCACGGCACGGATCTCGCGCTCTGCCTCGGCCTGCTTGGCCACGAGCCGGCCACGGTGGACCCGGACAAGATGGCGGACTACGTCGCCGCGCTGCGCAGGGCCCGGCGGCTCGACGGCGCGCTGTCCCATGTGGCGTTCGATCCCGACCGGGACGTGATCTTCCAGTTCAAGGAGCTGCTGCCGTTCCACACCAACGGCATGCGCTTCCGCGCTTATGACGCGGCCGGGCGGCTGCTGGACGAGCAGGTGCGCTACTCCATCGGCGGCGGCTTCGTGGCCGCAGGGCCGGAGGCTGCGGGCGAGGACGTGGCCTATCCGCTGCCGTTCGAGAGCGGGGCGGAGCTGCTGCGGCTCTGCGCCGAAAGCGGCCGCACCATGGCCGAGCTGCAGTTCGCGAACGAACTCGCCCGCCGCACCCGCTCCGAGGCGGAGGCCGGGCTCGACGGGATCGCCGCCGCCATGTTCGACTGCATCGACCGGGGCATGCGGCAGGACGGCGTGCTGCCCGGCGGGCTGAAGGTGCGCCGCCGCGCCAAGAAGCTGCACGAGACGCTGGAGCAGCGCTCCACCGTCAACAGCCGCCCTCCGCACGAGATCGTGGACTGGGTCAGTCTCTACGCGCTCGCCGTGAACGAGGAGAACGCCGCCGGCGGCCGGGTGGTCACCGCGCCCACCAACGGGGCGGCGGGCATCGTGCCGGCGGTGCTGCGCTACTGCCGCGACTTCTGCCCCGGCTGGTCGCCCGAACGGGGGCGCGAATTCCTCCTGACCGCCGCGGCCATCGGCGGCCTGATCAAGCGCCGGGCCTCGATCTCGGGCGCGGAGGTGGGGTGTCAGGGCGAGGTGGGCTCCGCCGCCGCCATGGCCGCAGCCGGCCTCACCGCGGCGCTCGGCGGCACGCCGGAGCAGATCGAGAACGCCGCCGAGATCGCCATGGAGCACCATCTCGGCATGACCTGCGACCCGATCGGCGGGCTGGTGCAGATCCCCTGCATCGAGCGCAACGCCTTCGGCGCCAACAAGGCCATCGTCGCCGCCTCGCTGTCGCTCCGGGGCGACGGCGTCCACCGCGTCACGCTGGACGAGGTGATCGAGACCATGCGCCAGACCGGCGCCGACATGCAGGCGAAGTACAAGGAGACCTCGCAGGGCGGCCTGGCGGTCAACGTCGCCGCCTGCTGAACGCGCAGGCGCGGCGCGTCACCGGCCCGGCGCGCGCCGCACGTCGGTCAGGCTGCGGGAGGCCGGCGCGCCGAAGGTGCGCCGGAAGTCCCGGGCGAAATGGGGCTGGTCGGCGTAGCCGGCCGCGTGGGCCGCGGCGGTGAAGCTGGCGCCGCCCACGATCTCCGCGATCGCGCGCCGCATGCGGGTCCAGCGCCGGTAGCGCCGGAACGACACGCCGATCTCCGCCGTGAACAGATGCTGCAGGCGGGAGACCGACAGGCCGGCGGCGCGGGCGGCCTGGTCCAGCCGCGCGGTCTCGTTCTCCGCCGCAAGGTCCGCGGCCCGCCTCACCCGCGCGTCCACGGCGCAGGGCGCCCGGCGGGCGGAGAACCGCGTCAGGTCCGCGATCGCTTCGTCCGCCCAGCCGAGGCTCGCCGGATCGTCGAACAGCGCGCGGAACGTCTCCGTCTCGCCCGCGTGGCCGATCAGCGCGCCGTCCGCCTCCTCCGCGTCCCGCAGCAGCGCCTGCAGCGCGGGCGCGCCTTCGGCCTGCGGCTCCAGATAGAGAACGCCAAGCGGGTCTCCGTCGAGCCGCAACTCGTGGGGGACGCCGGCCGGGATCAGCGCCGTGCGGCAGGTGCGCCATGGGCCGTTCCCGACCTTGAGCGCGAAGCGTCCGTATGGCCCGGCCAGAAACACCGGCGCGCCGTGCTCATGCGCGGCGTTGCGGTCCAGCGGTCCCACGAACAGCGTGCGCGGGCCGTCGAGCCGCCACAGGGGGCGGCGCGAGGCGCTTTCGGCAGCGGAAACGTTCAAGCGCCCGCCCTCCCGCGGCGTCCAGCATCCGGCCTCCCGGCGGATGCGGGAGAGCCTAGCCGCGGACGGTCCCGCGCGCAGCGGCTCACGCCCTCTCCGCCTTATCGTCTTTGGACTGAGAACGAGGCGCCCGATGCCGCAGATGTCTCCCTTCACGCTCACCCGCCGCCGCTGGCTCGCCGGAGCGCTGGCCGCGCCCGTCGCGCTCAAGGGGCTGGCCGCGCCGGCGCAGGCTGAGGCGCCGCAGGCGGACGCCGCGCCGCAGTTCCGTCGCTTCCGCCTCGGCGGCTTCGAGGTGACCGTGTTCGCGGACGCCGTCGTCACCATCGACGGCCCGTGGCCGATCGTGGGCGAGGATCGCCCGAAGCAGGAGGTCGAGGCGCTGATGCGCGAGCGCGGCCTGACGCCGGACCGGTTCAGCCCCGGCTTCAGCCCGGTGCTGATCGACACCGGCCGACAGCGCGTGCTGATCGACGCCGGCAACGGCGCGGACGGGTTCGTGCCAAAGCCGGCCGGCGGCCGGCTCCGGAAGGCGCTCGCCTCGGCGGGCGTCCGTCCCGAGCAGATCGACGTGGTCGCCATCACCCACGCCCACGCCGATCACATCGGCGGGCTGCTAGGGGAGGGCGGTCCGGCCTTCCCCAACGCCGGCCATCTCATGGGCGCGGCCGAGCACGCCTTCTGGGCGGACGAGGCCCGTCTCGGCGCGGCGGAGGGCTCCAACGCGCTGAACTCCGCCCGCCTGTTCCGCCGCGTGGCGCCGGCGGTGGGCGATCGCCTGCGCCTGATCGCGCCCGGCGACGAGGCGGCGCCGGGGATCACGGCGGTGGCGGCCTTCGGCCACACGCCCGGCCATCTCGCCTTCCATGTGGAGAGCGAAGGCAAGCGGCTGCTGGTCTGGGGCGACTGCGCCCATCACGAGGTCGCCTCGCTCGCCCATCCCGAATGGAGCGCGCTGTTCGACCAGGACAAGGCGCAAGGGGCGGCGACCCGCGCCCGCATCTACGACATGGCCGCCACGGAGAAACTGCCCGTCATCGGCTATCACACGACGTTCCCCTCCTTCGGCGTGGTGGAGCGGGACGGGGCGGCCTATCGCTGGCGGCCGGAACCCGCCTCCCTGATGGAGTGAGACGCAAGGGCGCGTTGACGGCCGCGTGATCGCGGCCTCTCTATCCCGGCCATGAGATACGTTCTGATCGCGCTGCTCAGCCTCAACGCCGGCTATGTGGACGCCACCGGCTTCCTGGCCCTGCACGGCCTGTTCCCGACCCATGTGACGGGCAACTTCGTCACGCTCGGCGCGGCGCTGGCGCTGGGCGCCTCCGGCATTCTGGCCAAGGTGCTGGCGCTGCCGCTGTTCTGCGCGGTGGTGCTGGCGTCCCGGCTCGCCGGCGGCGGGCTCGACCGCATGGGATGGCCGGGCCTGCGCATCATGTTCGCGCTTGAGGCGGCGCTGCTCAGCGTGGCCGCGGGGCTGGCGCTGCGGCTCGGACCGTTTCCGGACGGCGACGCCCCGACCGCGCTCGCGGTCGGCGGGGCGATGGTCTCCGCCATGGCGATCCAGAACGCGGTGCACCGGGTGCGCCTCGCCCACCTGCCGCCCTCCACCATCATGACCGGCACCACCACGCAGGTCATGGTCGATCTCGCCGACTTCCTCCGGCCCGCCGCGCCGGAGGTGCGCGCTGCCGCGCGCCGGCGTCTCGGCCCCATGTCGGCGGCGCTGGCCTTCTTCGCGCTCGGCTGCGGCGCGGCCGCCTTCGCCCATGTGCTGGACGAGAAGCTGAGCTTCCTTGTCCCTCCCATCCTCGCGTTAGCGACCCTGATCGCCGGCTGGCGCCACAAGGCGCCGTGATCTTGGAAGGCTGTCCGTAAGGCTTGCTTTCCGTCATGCCCGCCATCGGCGGGCATCCACGATTTCCTGCGTCGGGACGCCCTGAAACGCTCATGTGGTAACCGGTATCAGAACTGGCCGAGCGGCGATTGGGGCTCCGCTGTCAGGTCGGCTCGGCGCCAAGAGCGGACATCAACCAGCAGCCCAAAGCTAACCTTCAAAGCTTGATGCCTCAACCCTGACTGGTAGGCTGCCAGTCAGAGGAAGCCATGGCTATAAAAAAACTCGCATTGAGTGCGCTGGTTGTGAACCGCGCAAATGACCGTCACGGGGAGCTTGAGAACGAGACAGCCGCGATTGCATGGCTCTTTAAAGCGCGTGAAACGCACATGCGAAGTCTGACAAAGGACATCGTGGAGCAGGGCGAAATATACGAGTATCCTCTCGTTTCTCCTGATAAGTCAAAATTCATCGTATTCGACGGCAACCGCCGTGTGACGTGTCTCAAGCTTCTCGACGATCCGCGCCGAGCGCCGACTACAGAGCTCCAAGCATTTTTCCGGGACCAGAAGGCGCTTTGGAAAGGCGCATTCCCTACAGAGATCCAGTGCCAGGTCGAAGCTGACCGTGACCGGATCGACGAAATCCTCTTCCGTCGCCACACCGGCTCGCAATCCGGCGTCGGTCAGAGCACCTGGGACGACCGGATGAAAGCAAACTTCGTCACGCGCACAGGCAAGGGTGGCGGGCCGCAAATTGCAGACGAGATCGAAAAGCGGCTGTCAGAGGCGAGCCTCCTGCCCACTCGTCGGAAGATCCCCCGCTCGACGCTGAACCGCCTGTTGTCGTCTGAACCTTTCCGACATCGCGTTGGCGTCAGTATGAAGGGCGGCCGGTTTCAATTCATACAAGACGAGGCCAAATCGCTCACCGCTCTGGCCCGTATCGCAAAAGACATGGCCGAACGCGATCTCGTCCTCGGCGATATTTGGGACATCGACGGCAAGCAGGGCTACCTCGACAAGCTTGAACTCGAGGGCGTCCTTCCCAAAAAAACAGTCACGGTGACGACAGCTGAGCCCACGAAGTCGGCTGAAAAGCCCGCAAAGGTGAAGCCAAGCGCCAAGGCGACGCCGACCCTCCGCACGACGCTTATTCCGCAGAAAGATTTCGATCTTAGTTGGCCGGGACGGCTTCAACGCCATCACCGCATCTGGGAAGAATTACAGTTTCACCTCGATTTGCGAACCCATCCCAATGCGATCTCGGTTCTCATGCGCGTGCTCATCGAACTCGCGTTGGAGAATTACATCAAAGAAGCGAAGGTCACAGCCCACGAGAACGACAAGCTCGCGACCCGGCTGGAGAAGGCAGGCCTGCACCTTCAGGCGGCTGGAAGGATTGACGCAAAGAAAATCGAGGTGTTGAAGAAGTTCAAGCAAGGCGAAAAGCTTGTGTCTGCTGACACGTTGAACAAGTATGTTCACTCAACGAATTTCGCGCCTTCGCCTGAGCATCTGATGTCTATCTGGGATAGCTTGGCCGACGTGATCGTCGAGATGTTGAAGGTCTAGTCAATCTTCTTCTGAACGTCGGATTCCTGTCTCTGATACTTCGGCAGCGTCAGCTTCTGGTTGTCCATCTCGATCTGGAATTCGAGCATGCCGTCATGGCACCAATAGATGAAATTGACGGAGTTCATGTCAGGATCTTCGTCGCTGAAGGCAGTAAAATTATTGACGAACCACTCGCGCATGTCGTCTTCGCCTATGAAATTGAACCACTCACCCGCGTACCAGAAGCGGGAGAGGCCTGTGTGTAGTAACCGCTCGGTTTGTGACATTCCCCAGAACGGTTTGAAGCCAATGAGCTTCATATCGGGCAGCCACGTCTTCGCGGCTTTGCGACGCTCCTTCGTTGATCGGGTTTTCCCGATTTTGAAGCGCCCGTTGTCTTCGATCACATACAGATAACCGGGATCAACGCGCCGAACCTGCCAGACAGGCATGACGGTGCCGACGTTGCCGAAGTCATTCGATCTGCCCCGATGAGAACCCTCAGTCATTTCATAGGCCTTCGATGCCCTGAGCCAGATCGAAATCGACACCAGCCTTCAAGGAAGGCTGCCCTATCAGTCGCGTCGCGTCCACATCCACTTCAAGCGTTAACCCTAGTCGCTCAATCAGCGGGCTAAGCCCCGGGTGCTCCTTAAGCCATTCCACATAGCCTTTAATTGAGGGACCGCCGAGGTTCAGCGCGAATTCATAACCATAGAAGATCAAGACGATGTAACGCTCACGTCGCCGGGTCAACAGCAGATCGATGATATAGCCCGCCTGAACCCAGTCTCCCGAGTCCGGGTGAGTCATTAGGGTCTCTTCTGGATAGACTTGACGCATATGGAAGGGCCAATGATCGGCGTTGTCGCCGACGCGGACCCATCGGCGGATGCCGTCCCAGTGGGGATCATCGATCAGGCGCTCGACATCAGCCGGTACCGCCGACAACCGCAAGGCGAGCACTTCCAGCGCGATCTTTGCCAAGAGCCGGGACATTTCGCGCTCTGGTGGTCGCATCTCGCGCGGGAACAGGATCGGAGTAAGGCTATGCTCGCTGGCGCCTCGGAGATGGGCCTGAATGGCCGCGGCGTCGCCGCTCCGTTCGAGTTGCAGCTCTGGCCCGCTCTGGCCGATCCGGAAGTTCACTCCGATGTCGAGCCCCGGGATGAAGCCGTACAGGCTGGGGTGCCGGCCTCTCTTGTTGGGGATGCGATACCAAGCCCGGAGGTTCCGGAATGACTCGTGGGCGAGAAGCGGCTGTTCGATTTTGCGTGCGATGTAGTTGTTGCACGGGTCACAAATCATGCCTCTCGGCAGGACGATCCGGTTGTTACCTAAAGACTGTGGAATGACATGCTCCACACTCGTCGCCGTGTTTGACGGGACCTTGCAGAATAGGCAACGCATCGCCTCAGCCCCTATAACGTGGAAGTCCACAGCGGATCGGGGATCGGAGCGATCTCCGGGTTCGCGACCCTGGTCCGGCTCAAGGCCCCGTCAGTATAGATTCCGTCGAACCCTTTCGATAACAGTCTAGCTGAATGGAGCGCACAGCGGACCTTTCTAGCTGCCGCTATGGGCAGGAGCGGCGGTGGGGTGGTCCAGACAATCTCAAGTCGTGGATGCCCGAGACAGGCTCCGGCATGACGGCGATCTTGGCTCCCCGCAGCGTCGCTCAGATGCTCGCCACCGTCTTCAGCCGGGCGCGGGGGTGGATTTCGTTCTGCGACATCACCGGCGTCTGGTTGCGGAAGCGCTCGACGATGGAGCGCACGAACGGCCGCGAGGCGGCGGAGGTGAGCAGCACCGGCGTCTCGCCCTGGCGGGCCGCCTCCTCGAAGCGGTCGCGCACCAGGCCGATGAAGTCGTGCAGCTTGGAGGGCGCCATGGCGAGCGAGCGGTCGTCGCCGGAGCCCACGATCGATTCGGCGAAGGTCTGCTCCCATTGCGGGGACAGGGTGACGAGCGGCACGTAGCCGCCGGGCGCCTGGTGCTGGGCGCAGAGCTGGCGCGACAGCCGGGCGCGCACATGCTCCACGATCTGGGCCGGCGAGCGGGTGAAGGAGGTCGCCTCCGCGATCCCTTCGAGAATCGTGCCGAGGTCGCGGATCGACACCCGCTCCGCCAGCAGGAGCTGCAGCACCCGCTGGATGCCGGTGGTGGAGATCTGGCCGGGCACGATGTCCTCCACCAGCTTCTGCTGCTCCTTGGGTAGCTCCTTCAGCAGCTTGGAGACCTCGGCGTAGGACAGCAGGTCCGGCATGTTGGCCTTGACGATCTCGTTGAGATGCGTCGAGAGCACCGTGGTCGCGTCCACCACGGTGTAGCCGAGGATGTTGGCTTCCTCCCGCAGCGAGGCGTCGACCCATGTGGCGGGAAGGCCGAAGGTGGGCTCGGTGGTGTGGACGCCGGGCAGCGACACCTGCGCGCCGGTGGGGTCCATGGTCATGAACTGGTTCGGGTAGACCGCGCCGCCGCCGGCCTCCACCTCCTTCACCTTGACCACATAGGCGTTGGGGGCGAGCTGCAGGTTGTCGAGCAGGCGCACCTGCGGCATCACGAAGCCCGCCTCCGCCGCGATGGAGCGGCGCAGCGCCTTGATCTGTTCGGTGAGCTTGTCCGGGCCGGAGCTCGCGTCCACCAGCGGCAGCAGCGCGTAGCCGAGCTCGATCTTGACGTCGTCCATCTTGAGCGCGTCGGACGGCTGCTCCTCCGCCGCGGGCGCCGCGCCCGCCGCTCCCGGCCCGGCGTTCGCGCCGACGATCGCCGCCACCCGCGCGGCCTCCTCCGCGGCGCGCGTCTTGGAGGCGCGGTAGGCGAGCCAGCCCGCGCCGGCCGCAAGCCCCATGAACGGGATGAAGGGGATGCCCGGCAGCATGGCCATGATCGCCATCACCGCGGCTGCGAGGCCGAGCGCCTTGGGGTAGCCGGAGAGCTGGCGCACCAGCGCCCGGTCGGCGGAGCCCGAGACGCCCGCCTTCGACACCAGCAGGCCGGCGGCGGTGGAGACGATCAGCGCCGGGATCTGGCTGACGAGGCCGTCGCCGATGGAGAGCAGGGTGTAGGAACGGGCGGCTTCGGCGAAGCCTAGGCCGTTCTGGGCGATGCCCACGATCATGCCGCCGATGATGGTGATGAACAGGATCAGCAGGCCGGCGATGGCGTCGCCGCGCACGAATTTCGAGGCGCCGTCCATGGCGCCGAAGAAGGTCGATTCGTCCTCCAGCTCCTTGCGGCGGGTCTTGGCGGTGGCCTCGTCGATCAGGCCGGCGGAGAGGTCGGCGTCGATCGCCATCTGCTTGCCGGGCATGGCGTCGAGGGTGAAGCGGGCGGCGACCTCGGCGATGCGGCCCGAACCCTTGGTGATGACGACGAAGTTCACGATGATCAGGATCGCGAACACGATCACGCCGATCACGAAATTGCCGCCCATGACGAAGGAGCCGAAGGCCTCGATCACATGGCCGGCGGCGTCGGTGCCCTCATGGCCGTGGCCGAGGATCAGGCGCGTGGAGGCGAGGTTGAGCGCCAGCCGCAGCATGGTCGCCACCAGCAGCACGGTGGGGAAGGCCGAGAACTCCAGCGGCTTCTCGATGAACAGCGCCGTCATCAGGATCAGGACGGAGAGCGTGATCGAGATCGCCAGCAGCAGGTCCAGCAGCAGCGGCGGCAGCGGCACGATGAGCACGCACAGGATGACCAGCACCCCGAGCGCGAGGCCGAGATCGCCCTTGCGCAGCACGTCCAGCGCCTTGGCGAAGCCGGCCTGGCCCGCGAAGCCGCCCCCCGGGGCCCGCGCCGCGGCGGGCGCCGGCGCCTGACCCGTAACCGTGACGTCCGACATCCCCCGCCCTTTCGCATCGTGCGACGCTGGGCAGAAATTGCCGGCTGCATGGTTTCCGAAAGGTTAACGGCTTTGCGAAAGGTAGCGCGAACGCTTTGGGAAAGGCGGCCCTTAACCCGATCCTCGTACGTCATGGATATGTGATTTACATCGGGAGAGATGGCCCATGCCGTCCACAATCCAGGCGCCCGCGACCGGCGCCGGAAGCGACGACGCCCAGTCGCGCCTCGCCTTTCTGCAGATCGACGCCGCGACCCGCTCCGACCTGCGGGAGGCGTGGGCGATCGCCAAGCCGGCGCTCGGCGACATTCTCGACGGGTTCTACGCCCATCTGGTCAAGCAGCCGCAGCTGGCGGGCCGGGTGAAGGGCAACGAACCGCGCCTGAAATCGGCGCAAGGGGTGCACTGGGAGCGGCTGTTCTCCGGCGCCTTCGATGAGGCCTATTTCGACAGCGTGCGCCGCATCGGCATGGCCCATGTGAAGATCGGGCTGGAGCCGCGGTGGTACATCGGCGGCTACGCCTTCGTGCAGGACCGGCTGCTGGAGATCTTCGGCCGGGAGAAGCGGTTCTCCGGCCCGGCCGCCATGCGCTACGCCCGCGCCGCCTCCAAGGCCGTCATGCTCGACATGGAGCTCGCGATCTCGGTCTATCAGGACAAGATCATGGGCGACCTCGCCACCAAGAACGCGGCGATCGAAAGCGCCATCAACGCTTTCGACCATGTGGTGGCGGAGGCGCTGGGCGGGGTCGCCGCGGCGTCGGACCGGCTGGGCGGCACCGCCTCCACCTTGGAGGCGGCGGCGCTCGCCACCAACGACCGTTCGGCGGTGGTGGCGAGCGCCGCCAGCGACACCGCGGCCATCGTGCGCGGCTCGGCCGCGGCCACCGAAGAGCTCGCGGCCTCGATTCGCCAGATCGGCGAGCAGGCCCGCCGCTCGCTGGAGAAGTCCGAGCAGGCCGCGCAGGAAGCCACCCGCACCAACGGCGCCATGACCGAGCTCGCCGACACCGCGAACCGCATCGGCTCCGTGGTCGGGCTGATCTCCGCCATCGCCGGACAGACCAACCTGCTGGCCCTGAACGCCACCATCGAGGCGGCGCGGGCGGGCGACGCCGGGCGCGGCTTCGCGGTCGTCGCCTCGGAGGTGAAGGAGCTCGCGCGGCAGACCGCGGAGGCCACCGACAGCATCGCGAGCCAGATCGCGGCGATCCAGGCCTCCACCCAGGCCTCCGCCGGCGACATCGCCCGCGTGCTGGACAGCATCGCCGAGGTGGCGGACATCGCGGGCGGCATCTCGCTCGCCGTGGAGCAGCAGGAGGCCGCCACCCGCGAGATCGCCGAGAACGCCCAGGGCGCGGCGCGCAACACCGGCGAGGTGAACGATTCCATCGTCGTGGTGCAGGACTCCAACGGCCAGACCCATGCGGCGGCGATCGAGGTCCACACGCTGTCCGGCGACATCCGCCGCCAGGTGGACGGCATCCAGAGCATGGTGCAGGACTTCTTCGCGAAGGTGCGCGCGGCGTAAAAATTTATACGGGTAAATTGACTCCATAAAATAATCCGGGTAATTCGTCGCGCAGGCACAGGAGCATGTGGGATGGATGAGCGAGAGACCGGCGCCTGCACGGCGTTTCTGAACGGGAATCGGCTGGCCTCGGGGACGCCGGAGGATGTGTCGGTCGCGTGCCGCGCCGCGCTGGCGGCCGCGCCCCACGCGGAGATCCGGGTGTTCGACGACGCCACGGCGCGACCGGTCGATTTCGACCTGCGCGGATCGACGGAGGAGGTCCGGGCGCGGCACGCCGCCCCGCCCCGGCGGCCCGGCAGACCGAAGCTCGGCGTCGTGGCGCGGGAGGTGACGCTGTTGCCGCGCCATTGGGAATGGCTCGGCGCCCAGCGGGGTGGGGCGTCCGTCGCCTTGCGCCGCCTGATCGACGAGGCGCGGGCGGAGAGCGCGGCGGCGGACCGGACGCGGGCCGCGCAGGAGGCCGCGTTTCGGTTTCTGCAGGCCATGGCCGGAGACCGGCCGCATTTCGAGGAGGCCATCCGGGCGCTGTTCGCGAGCGACGCCGGGCGTTTCGCCGCGCAGATGGCGGGCTGGCCCGAGGATATCACGGCCTATGCGCGTAAGCTGGCCTCTCCGGCCCTGACGCCTGCGGCCGCGCCAGCCTCCCGCGATCCGGCGATGTGACGGCGTCTGTCCGCCTGTGATCGGGCGGCGGATTTGAGCCGGCGCCCGATCATGCTAGGGAGCGCCGGTCTGAACGTCGGAGCGTCCCCGCCATGATCCCCCGCTACTCCCGTCCCGAGATGGCCGACATCTGGTCGCCCGAGACCCGGTTCCGCATCTGGTTCGAGATCGAGGCCCACGCCTGCGACGCGCTGGCGGAGATCGGCGTCATTCCGAAGGAGGCTGCGAAGACCATCTGGGAGAAGGGCGGCGCCGCCACCTTCGACGTGGCCCGCATCGACGAGATCGAGCGCGAGACCAAGCACGACGTCATCGCCTTCCTGACCCATCTGGCCGAATTCGTCGGGCCGGACTCCCGCTTCGTGCATCAGGGCATGACCTCTTCGGACGTGCTCGACACCTGCCTGTCCGTGCAGCTCGTCCGGGCGAGCGACATCCTGATCGCCGACGTGGACCGTCTGCTCGCGGCGCTGAAGACGCGCGCGCTTGAGCACAAGCACACCCCGACCATCGGCCGCAGCCATGGCATCCACGCCGAGCCGACCACCTTCGGCCTGAAGCTCGCGGGCTTCTACGTGGAGTTCGAGCGCGCCCGCGAGCGTCTGGTCGCGGCCCGCAAGGAGGTCGCCACCTGCGCCATCTCCGGGGCGGTGGGCACCTTCGCCAACATCGACCCCCGGGTGGAGGCCCATGTGGCGGAGAAGCTCGGTCTGACGGTGGAGCCGGTCTCGACCCAGGTCATTCCCCGCGACCGGCACGCCATGTTCTTCGCCACGCTCGGCGTGGTCGCCTCCTCCATGGAGCGTCTGGCGATCGAGGTGCGGCATCTGCAGCGCACCGAGGTGCTGGAGGCGGAAGAGTATTTCTCCCCGGGCCAGAAGGGCTCGTCGGCCATGCCGCACAAGCGCAACCCGGTGCTGACCGAGAACATCACCGGCCTCGCCCGCATGGTGCGCGCCTACGCGCTGCCCGCCATGGAGAACGTGGCGCTCTGGCACGAGCGCGACATCTCGCACTCGTCCGTCGAGCGCATGATCGGCCCGGACGCCACCGTGACGCTGGACTTCGCGCTGAACCGCATGGCGGGCGTCGTTGAGAACCTGCTGGTCTATCCGGAGCGCATGCAGGGCAATCTCGACCGGCTCGGCGGGCTGGTGCATTCCCAGCGCGTGCTGCTGGCGCTGACGCAGAAGGGCGCGAGCCGCGAGGACAGCTACCGTCTGGTCCAGCGCAACGCCATGCCGGTGTGGCGCGGGGAGGGCGACTTCCTCACCCTGCTCAAGGCCGACGCGGACGTGACCGCCTACCTCACCGAAGCCGAACTCGAGGAGGCCTTCGACCTCGGCTACCACTTCAAGGCCGTGGACCAGACCTTCGCCCGGGTGTTCGGCGAGGGCTGAGCCGACGGGATCGGGCCGGTCCCGGAAAACATCGCCGTCATGCCCGCGAAGAGGTGGGCATGACGGCGAGCGCGAATGTCCAAACGGGCGCCTAGTTCGCCAGATGCGGCCGGATGATCGTCAGCATCCGGTCGGCCGTCGTGCCGGGCGGGAAGAAGCCGAGATACCGGCCCTCCGGATCCATCAGGTAGATGAAGGCCGAGTGGTCGACCGTGTAGCCGCCGCCGGGCAGCTCGACCTTCTCGTAGAACACCTTGTAGGCGTCGGCCGCCTTGCGCACGGCGTCGGCGTCGCCCCTCAGCCCGACCAGTCGGGGGTGAAAGGCGGCGACATATTCGGCCATGCGCGCAGGCCCGTCGCGTTCCGGGTCAAGGGTGATGAACAGCGGCTGCACCTTGTCGGCGTCGTCGCCGAGCAGGATCAGGGCCTGCGTGATCTCGTGAAGGTCGGTCGGGCAGATGTCCGGGCAGCTGGTGAAGCCGAAATAGACCAGCAGGTGCTTGCCCCTGTAGTCGGCGTCGGTCCGCGCCCGCCCCGTCTGGTCGAACAGGGCGAAGGGGCCGCCGACGGGCTCGCGGCTCCACATCAGCACGTCCATCAGCTCCGCGGCGGAGCGGCGCGGCGCCGTCGCATCGCTGCGAGCGGGCGCGGCCTGAAGGCAGCACAGCGCCGCCGTCAGAACCGCAGCGGCGACGGCTTCACGCACCGAAGGTGAGCCTGCTTCCGGTGGTGGGGACGATGACGTTGGCGGGCATCTGCGCCTGGGCCTCGAGCGCGAAGTTGAGCCCGCTGCAATGCATCGGGATGACCACGTCGGGCTTCAGCTTCCCGATCTCGGCGACGACCTGCGTGAGATAGTCCTTCGGCGCCGGCCCGAGATGGAAGCCGCCCACGATCGCATGCACCTTCTCGACGCCCGACACCTCCTGCGCCTGCCGCACCGAATTGACGATGCCCACATGGCCGCAGGAGCTGATCACCACCAGCCCCTTGTCCTTGACGTTGAAGCAGGTGGCGTGCTCGTGGACGTGCTCGTCGGGAACGATCTGCCCCGCGAGTTCGGCCGCAGAATAATGGCTGGCGTCGCAACCGAGGCCGTCCTTGATTCCGCGCTCGACGAAAGTGTTGGGCAGGATGCGCTCGATCGACGAGCGCTTGATCTGGCCGGTGGTGAAAGCGTGGTCGGCGACCACCGTCGGCGTCTCGCAGAGCACCGTCGTAATCCGGCGCGCCGCCAGTTCGCGCCGGTCCAGCTGCCCGAAATCGGTGAACTGGCCCTTGACGGCGGTCGGGCTGACCCGATGGCAGAAGTTGTCCTCGCCGCCGGCGTAGAGCTTCACGTCCGCCGCGAGGTCCTGCCGGTACCGGTCGAGGAAGCCCGTCAGGCCGCCGTAATGATCGTGATGCCCGTGGCTGACGATCAGCGCGTTCACCTTGGTCGGGTCGACCTTCAGAATCTCGATGTTGTTGATCAGCGCCTCCGGGCTGTAGCCGAAGTCGAGCAGGATGGCGCGGGCCTCGTCGCCCCGCTGGGTCTCCGCGAACAGCGAGAGGCCCCACTGGTTGTGCAGGACCCGGCGGTAGTCCTGCCCGCGGCCGCTGCCGGGCGGCTGATGCAGCACGCCCTGAACCGTGCTCGGCTTCAGAAACTGGTCATGAGCGGAGTCGATCAGGACGCGGAGGCTGAGCTTGTCCACGGTCGGAACCGCGATGGGGCCCGCGTTCGCGATCTCGATGCAGGAGAACCCGGCTGCGGCGCCGGCGGCGAAGGCCGCTGACGCCTTCAGGAAGCTTCGTCTTTCGATGGTCCCGGCCATGCCTTTTTCTCCGGCGAGATGAGTCGCCGGAACAAATGACATTAAATCTATGGAATAACAATAATGATATGGGCCTTATGCGCGGTCCGTGAAGCGCGAGCCTGGAAGTCGGCCGGGGATCGGCGTTTCGGCCGCCTTGCGTCCGTGAGCCGATGCAGAAAGGGCGGCCCAAGGCCGCCCTTCGCGTGTTCCGTAATCGCGTTCAGCGGTCCCGGTCGCGTCCGCCGCCACGGTCGCCGCCCCTGTCTCCGCCGCGTCCGCCGTGGTCGCCGCCGCCGCGCTCCATGCGGCCGCCGCCGCCCTCGAAGCGCGGACGGTCGCCGCCGCGGTCGCGATAGGCGCCGGGCGAACCCCAGCCGGGGCCGCCATAGCCCATGTTGCGGTCGCGCTCCGGCCGGTCAGGCCGCTCCGGGCGATCGGGCCGTTCCGGACGGCCGGGCCTGTCGGGTCGATCGGGGCGGTCGCCTCCCCAGCCGGGACGGTCGGGGCGGCCCGGACGATCCGGACGGCCGGGCCGATCGCCGCCCCAGCCGGGACGGCCCGGGCGGTCGCCGATCCAGCCCGGGCGATCCGGACGGCCGGGGCGGTCCCATCCGGGACGTCCAGGCCTGCCCCAATGGGGCGGGCGGGGGCGATGGGAGCCGTGCCAGCCGGGCCGGCCGGGACGCACGCCCCACCAGCGGCCGCCCCAGTAGTAATAGCCGTCCGAGAAGTACCACGGGCGGTCGTCCCAGTAGCCGCCGATCGACAGCCCGTAGGCCGGATCCTCGACCTCCTCCTCGATGATCACCCGCTCCCGCACGGCGCGGGACAGGTAGCTCGCGCTGGCGAAGCCGCTGCGGGCGCCGAGATCGACCTCGCACCAGGCGCCGTCGCAGCCGATGACCTCGACGCTGCGGCCGGCGGGGATGGTCCCGATCACGGAGTAGGACGTGCCGGGGCCGGAGCGCACGTTCAGATTGGTGGTGGCGGTGGCGGGCGCCGCGAGCGCCGCGCCCGCGGACAGGACCAGCGCGCCGGCGGCCGCCAGCGCCGTCCTCATGCGGACCTTCATGGCCTTGAACTCCATTCCTTGAACCGGCGCGGACGCGCCGTGGAGACATAACGCTTTCGCGAGCGCAAGCGAGCCGCGCCTCGTCTTCGCGCTTCAGCTTTCGAGCTTCACCTGCTCCAGCGCCTCGGCGAGCAGCTCGTCCATGCGCGCCCGCACCTCCGCCACCCGGATGCGCAAGCCCCCGCAGGCGAAGTCGCCGGAGACCTTGCGCAGCACGTCCTCGTCGCCGACCTCCTCGAAATCCGCCATCACCACCGTCTTGGCGTAGCGCTCGGCGTCCTCGCCGGTCTTGCCGAGCTGCTCCGCGGCCCACAGGCCGAGCAGCCGGTTGCGGCGGGCGTAGGCCCGGAACCGTATGGCGGCGTCGTGCGCGAACAGGTTTTCGAACGCGCGTTCGCGCTCATCGAAGGTGGTCATGGCTTGTCCCTTGCGGCCTCCGCCGCGCTTTTGTCGCCCTCACGCAAGTAAGAACCTGCGATTGTGGCGAAGCAACGCGCAGAGCGGCGTCCGGCGCCCCTTCCTTCGTCGAGAGGCCGTCTTGGCAGAGCGCGCGCCTGCGCTTACATTCGCGCAAGCGTCGCTGGACCTTGGGGCTCCGCCGTCGCGACCGACGCGAAAGGCCCGAAATGAACCCGAATTTCCGGAACTTCGCCCTCTGGGTGATCATAGTTCTGCTGCTGCTCGCCCTGTTCACGCTGTTCCAGAACCCCGGACAGCGCTCACAGCCCAACGACATCTCCTTCAGCCAGCTGCTGACCGAGGTGGACAACGGCCGCGTGCGCGGGGTGGTGATCGAAGGGCCGAACATTTCGGGCCAGTACACCGACGGCTCCCAGTTCCAGACCTACGCCCCGAGCGACCCCTCGCTGGTGAAGCGGCTCTATGACAAGGGCGTGTCCATCACCGCGCGGCCGCCGGGCGACAACATGCCGTGGATGGTGGCGCTGCTGCTGCAGTGGCTGCCCTTCATCGCGCTGATCGCGGTCTGGGTGTTCCTGTCCCGGCAGATGCAGGGCGGCGCCGGCAAGGCCATGGGCTTCGGCAAGTCCAAGGCCAAGCTGCTGACCGAGGCCCACGGCCGCGTCACCTTCGACGACGTGGCGGGCGTGGACGAGGCCAAGGACGACCTGCAGGAGATCGTGGAGTTCCTGCGCGACCCGCAGAAGTTCCAGAGGCTCGGCGGCCGCATTCCCCGCGGCGTGCTGCTGGTCGGCCCTCCCGGCACCGGCAAGACGCTGATCGCCCGCGCGGTGGCGGGCGAGGCCAACGTGCCGTTCTTCACCATTTCGGGCTCCGACTTCGTGGAGATGTTCGTGGGCGTCGGCGCGAGCCGCGTGCGCGACATGTTCGAGCAGGCCAAGAAGAACGCGCCCTGCATCATCTTCATCGACGAGATCGACGCGGTGGGCCGCCATCGCGGCGCCGGCCTCGGCGGCGGCAACGACGAGCGCGAGCAGACGCTGAACCAGCTGCTCGTGGAGATGGACGGCTTCGAGGCGAACGAGGGCATCATCCTCATCGCCGCCACCAACCGTCCCGACGTGCTCGATCCCGCGCTGATGCGTCCGGGCCGGTTCGACCGCCAGGTGGTGGTGGCCAACCCGGACATCATCGGCCGCGAGAAGATCCTGAAGGTGCATGTGCGCAAGGTGCCGCTGGCGCCGGACGTGGACCTGAAGACCATCGCCCGCGGCACGCCCGGCTTCTCCGGCGCGGACCTGATGAACCTCGTCAACGAGGCCGCGTTGATGGCCGCGCGCCGCTCCAAGCGCATGGTGACCGCCGCCGAGTTCGACGCCGCCAAGGACAAGATCATGATGGGCGCGGAGCGCCGCATGGTGATGACCGACGACGAGAAGCGGGTGACCGCCTATCACGAGGCCGGCCACGCCATCGTCGCGCTCTACACGCCCGCGAACGATCCGATCCACAAGGCGACGATCATTCCCCGCGGCCGCGCCCTCGGCATGGTGCAGTACCTGCCGGAGCGGGACCAGATCTCCATCTCGTACGAGCAGCTCACCTCGCGCCTCGCCATGGCCATGGGCGGCCGCGTGGCGGAGGAGATCTTCTTCGGTGAGGACAAGGTGACGGCGGGCGCCCAGTCGGACATCCAGATGGCGACAAACATCGCCCGCGGGATGGTGACGCGCTGGGGCTTCTCCAAGGAGCTCGGCACCGTGGCTTACGGCGAGAACCAGGACGAGGTGTTCCTCGGCATGTCGGTCGCCCGCCAGCAGAACGTCAGCGGCACGACGATGCTGAAGATCGACAATGAGATCAAACGCTTCATCGACGAGGGCTACGACACCGCCCGGCGCATCGTGACCGAGCATCGCGACCAGATGGACCAGCTCGCCAAGGCGCTGCTCGAATACGAGACGCTGACCGGCGAGGAGATCAAGGCGCTGCTCGAGGGCCGTCCGCCGGTGCGCGACGCCGACGAGCCGCCGGCCCCGCGCGGCTCCGCGGTGCCGACCGCCGGCAAGCCCCGCCGCCGCCCCGACGGCGGGCTGGAGCCCCAGCCGCAGGCGTGAGCGCCGCCATCCTATGACGGAAAGGGGCCGGGCGGCGACGTCCGGCCTTTTTCATTTCAGAAGAATTCGCGCGGCGCCGTAACGGACGCTCACGATTTTTGAACGTCGTTGCGTCAGGCTCGCGCTATGACGTCAAGCTGGCGGGCGTGCGCCGGCCCAAAAGACCTGAGGAGCGCTGCATGACGCGGAAGTACTTCGGCACGGACGGTATCCGCGGACAGGCCAACAAGTTTCCCATCACGCCTGACTTCGCCATGAAGGTCGGCATGGCCGCCGGCATCGCCTTTCGGCGCGGCGATTACCGCCATCGGGTGGTGATCGGCAAGGACACCCGCCTGTCCGGCTACATGATCGAGAGCGCGCTTCAGGCGGGCTTCACCTCGGTGGGGGTGGACGTGCTGCTGCTCGGGCCGATGCCGACGCCGGCGGTGGCGCTGCTCACCCGCTCCATGCGCGCCGATCTGGGCGTGATGATCTCCGCCTCGCACAACCCCTTCGCCGACAACGGCATCAAGCTGTTCGCGCCCGACGGCTACAAGCTGTCGGACGAGGTGGAGGCCGAGATCGAGGCCCTGCTCGACAGCGATCTGGGCCCCAGGCTCGCCGACGCGCCGCAGCTCGGCCGCGCCAAGCGCATCGAGGGCGCGCAGGCCCGCTACATCGAATTCGCCAAGCGCACGCTCACCCGCAACCTCTCGCTGGAGGGTCTGCGCGTGGTGGTCGATTGCGCCAACGGCGCCGCCTACAAGGTCGCGCCCGAGGCGCTGTGGGAGCTGGGCGCCGAAGTGGTGACGCTCGGCGTGGAGCCGAACGGCGTCAACATCAACAAGGACGTGGGCTCCACCGCCCCGAACGCGCTGATCGCCAAGGTGCGCGAGACCCGCGCCGACATCGGGATCGCGCTCGACGGCGACGCCGACCGGGTCATCATCGTGGACGAGAAGGGCCAGGTGGTGGACGGCGACCAGCTCATGGCGGTGGTGGCCTCGTCCTGGGCGGAGGAGGGGCGGCTGTCCGTGCCGGGCCTGGTCTCCACCGTGATGTCCAATCTCGGGCTCGAGCGCTACCTCTCCTCGCTCGGCCTGACGCTGGAGCGCACCCCGGTCGGCGATCGCTACGTGGTCGAGCGCATGCGGGCCAAGGGCTACAATCTCGGCGGCGAGCCGTCCGGTCACATCGTGCTGTCCGATTACGCCACCACCGGCGACGGGCTGGTGGCGGCGCTGCAGCTGCTCGCTGTGGTGCAGAAGGCGGAACGTCCGGTCTCGGAGATCTGCCACTGCTTCGAGCCGCTGCCGCAGGTGATGAAGAACGTGCGCTACAAGGCCGGCCGTCCGCTGGACGACGACGGCGTGCGCGCCGCCATCGCCAAGGCCACCGAGCGGCTCGGCCGCGCGGGCCGGCTCGTGATCCGCCCCTCCGGCACCGAGCCGGTGATCCGCGTGATGGCGGAGGGCGACGACCGCACGCTGGTGACCGACGTGGTCGACGGCGTGGTGGAGGTGATCACCAAGGCGGCCGCCTGACGGCTCGCGCGCTCAGAGATTTCGAACGCACTCGACAGTCTGCGACAAGGAGGAACGATGACCCCGTTTTCAAAGCTGTTCCGCGGGATGGCCATGGCGCTCGCGGTGCTCACGGCGGGCGTGGCGATGGCGCCTGTGGCTGCCTCGGCGGGTGACCGCCGTGGCGGCTATGGCCGGGACCACGGTCATTCCGGCTACCGCGACCGGCATCACTACCGTCACCGCGATTATGGGCGCCGTCACTACTACCGCGGTCATCGGCATCATCGCGGCCGTGACGCGGCAGCCATCGCGGGGGTCGGCATTCTGGGCCTCGCCGCCGGCGCGGCGCTGGCCAACGCCAACCGGGGCGGCTGCCATCTGGAGCGTCAGCGGTTCGTGGATCATCGCGGCGTCCGGCGCACGCGCACGATCGAGGTCTGCGACTGAGTCGACCTCGCGCCGCGGACGGTTTGCGTCCGCAGCCATAGTCCTGTCCGGACGCGCTCGCGAAAGCATTCGCGAGCGCGTTCCCGTTTCGGGACGATTGTCGGATGAACAAACATGGTTGAGTTTTAAGGTTAAGCGCCCTTTAACGATTAACGGTCACAGTGCCAGTCGTGTGGTGAACACGATCGCGTCCGGCGGGTTCGCCGCGGGGCGCCGAACAAGGATCTGGCGGTATGGCCAAATTGACGACCTACGCGCTCGCGGGCGCGCTTGCTATCGCGCTTGCCCCGACGATGGGCCGCGCGGCTGACCTTCCCGAACCCCCGCTGCTGGAGCCGATCGAGCCGGTGGAGTTCGGCTCCGCCTGGTACCTGCGCGGCGACGTGGGCTACAAGTTCTACCGCGATCCCTCGGCGCGGTTCCTTGATCCGGCCTATAAAGGCGTGGACAAGTACAGAAAAGAAAACCTCGACGAGGCCTTCATCTTCGGCGGCGGCGTCGGCTACAAGTTCAACGAGTGGTTCCGCACCGACGTCACGGTGGACTACGAGACCAAGGCGGACTTCGGCGGCAAGCTGTGGTGCATCGGTTGCGCGACGAAGGGGCTCTATTCGGACGAGCGCGCCAAGATTTCGGCGCTCACCTTCCTCGCCAACGCCTATTTCGACATCGGCACCTGGCACGGATTTACGCCTTACGTGGGCGCCGGCATCGGCACGTCGCGCGTGAATGTCGATGACTATCGCTACACCAACCCGAACGGCTCGAAGGGCAAGATCGGCGGCGACCATAAGTGGAACCTCGCCTGGGCGCTCATGGCGGGCGTCGGCTACGAGGTCAGCGACAACATCACCATCGACGCGAACTACCGCTACGTCGATCTGGGCGAAGGACGCACGAAGCGCGTCGCGGGCGTGACCGGCGGTCATCGCGTCAAGATCGACGACATCGCGGCCCACGAGATCCGTCTCGGCGTGCGCTACACGCTCGACTGATCCCAAAGTCTGGCTCGTCTTCAACGCGGCGGAGCGCAACGCTCCGCCGCGTTTTTATTTGTCCGGCGCAGGATCAGGGCGCTTGACGGCGAGCCCCGAGGCGACGTATCCAGCGGCCGGGCCACCCCTCCCCAACGAGGGGCTGCCATCTGAAAGGGTGGTTTTGACATGACCGATACGCCTTCCGTTCGCCCCGCGAACCCCAATTTCTCGTCCGGACCCACGACCAAGCGTCCCGGCTGGTCGTTCGAAGCTCTGGCCAAGGCCGAGCTCGGCCGCTCGCACCGCTCCAAGGCCGGCAAGGCCAAGCTGAAGCACGCGATCGACCTGACCCGCGAGGTCCTGCGCGTTCCGGCCTCCCACCGCATCGCCATCGTTCCAGGCTCCGACACCGGCGCCGTCGAAATGGCCATGTGGTCCATGCTCGGCGCCCGCGGCGTCGAGGTGCTGGCCTGGGAGAGCTTCGGCGCCATCTGGGTGACCGACGCCGTCAAGCAGCTCCGCCTGCCCAACACCAAGGCCGTCGTCGCCGAGTTCGGCAAGCTGCCGGATCTCGCCGCGGTCGATTTCGACAACGACGTCGTCTTCACCTTCAACGGCACCACGGCCGGCGTCCGGGTTCCGAACCACGACTGGATTCCCGCCGACCGCGCCGGCCTGACCATCTGCGACGCGACCTCGGCCGCCTTCGCGATGGAGCTCGACTACGACAAGCTCGATGTGGTCACCTTCTCCTGGCAGAAGGTGATGGGCGGCGAAGCGGCGCACGGCATGCTGATCCTCGGCCCGCGCGCGGTGGAGCGGCTGGAAAGCTTCACGCCGGCCTTCCCGCTGCCGAAGCTGTTCCGCATGACCAAGAACGGCAAGCTGGACGAGGCGCTGTTCGAGGGCGACACCATCAACACGCCCTCCATGCTCTGCGTCGAGGACTATATCGACACGCTGGAATGGGCGAAGACGGTGGGCGGTCTCGACGGGCTGATGGCCCGCGCCGACGCCAGCGCCAAGGCGGTCTACGACTACGCGTCTCGCACGCCCTGGCTGAAGGTTCTGCCCGAGGACCCGGCCACGCGCAGCAACACCGGCGTCTGCCTCACCTTCGCCGATCCGGCGCTCGCCTCCGCCTCGCGCGAGGTTCAGGCGGCCTTCGCCAAGGACTTCGTGGCGCTGCTGGAGACGAAGGGCGTCGCTTACGACTTCGGCTCCTACCGCGACGCGCCTCCCGGCCTGCGCATCTGGTGCGGCGCCACCGTCGAGACCTCGGACGTCGAGGCGCTGCTGCCCTGGCTCGACTGGGCCTACGCGCAGCTGTCGCCGGCGCTCGCCAGGGCGGCCTGATCAAGCGCGCGGGGCCCTTCGGGTCTGGCGGTTAGGGATGATGGACGGTCGGCGCGCAAGCCGACCGGTCAGGCCCTCACATTCGTCGCGCAGGCCTGCTAAGGCAGGCGCGACGACGCGGGTCGCCCGCGCCGCTTGGCCCTTACCTCCGGAGCCCTGACGCCCATGTTCACGCCCGAAAACGCTCTCGAACGCTCGCTCATCCGCGCGATCGAGGAGCCGGACCATCGCATCGCCTTCCTCAAGGAGTTTCTGGAGGCGGAGCTGTCCTTCGCGCTGATGGACCCGGGCGACGGCAAGGGCGGCGGCTACGCGGTGCCGGAGGTGACCCACGAGGACCTGAGCTTCGTGCCGGTCTTCACCTCCGACGCCCGCGTGCAGGCCATGTTCCCGGACGAGAAGCTCATGGTGGTGCGCCAGAGCTTCAAGCAGATCGTGTCCCAGATCGAGGACGCCAACTTCGTCCTCAATCCGGGGTCGGAATACGGCCATGAGTTCATGGCCGAAGACGTGGCGGCCATGCTCGACGGCGACTTCGAGCGCGCCAACGAAGGCTTCGACGTCGCGCCCGACTTCGACGACGAAGAGGACGACCTGCCGACCCTGGTCGGCCGGCCGCAGACGCCGCGCACGCATCTGACGGCGCCGCTGGCGGCGCTGTTCGCCGAACTGGAGGACGTGGAGGCCGCACACCTGGCCGAAGCGACCATCGCCGACGAAGACGGCGTCAAGCGCCTCGTCATCGGCCTCAGGGTGAACGGCGATCTCGACGCGGTGCTCGACCGGGTGGAGGAGGTGCTGGAGAGCTCCGCCCGGCCGACCGACACGATCGACTTCGTGCCGATCCCCGGCTCTCCGCTCGACGGCTACTTCGAGCGGGACGCCGAGCCTTTCTATCGGAAAACCTGAGCGGGCGAGAAGCCCGCGAACACGAGAGAGACCCCCATGGCCCCCCGCGTCCTGATCTCCGACAAGCTGTCGCCCGCGGCGATCCAGATCTTCAGGGACCGGGGGGTCGAGGCGGATTTCCAGCCCGACCTCGGCAAGGACAAGGAGAAGCTGGCCGCCGTCATCGGCGACTATGACGGCCTCGCCATCCGCTCCGCCACCAAGGTCACGCCGAAAATCCTCGCGAACGCGCACAGGCTCAAGGTGATCGGCCGGGCCGGCATCGGCGTCGACAACGTGGACATCCCGGCGGCCACCGCGAAGGGCGTGATCGTGATGAACACGCCCTTCGGCAACTCCATCACCACCGCGGAGCACGCCATCGCGCTGATGTTCGCGGTCGCGCGCGAAATTCCCGCCGCCGACGTCTCCACCCAGGCCGGCAAGTGGGAGAAGAACCGCTTCATGGGCGTGGAGATCACCTCCAAGACGCTCGGGATCATCGGCTGCGGCAACATCGGCTCCATCGTCGCCGAGCGCGCCATCGGGCTGAAGATGCGCGTCATCGCCTTCGATCCGTTCCTTTCGCCGGAGCGGGCGCAGGATCTCGGCGTCGAGAAGGTGGAGCTCGACGAGCTGTTCGCCCGCGCCGACTTCATCACCCTGCACACGCCCCTGACCGAGAAGACGCGCAACGTCATCGACCGGCAGGCGCTGTTCCGCATGAAGAAGGGCGTGCGCATCGTCAACTGCGCCCGCGGCGGGCTGGTGGACGAGGTCGCGCTGCGCGAGGCTTTGGACGCCGGCCATGTGGCGGGCGCCGGCTTCGACGTGTTCGTGACCGAGCCCGCCATCGAGAACCCGCTGTTCGGCCATCCGGCGGTGGTGTGCACGCCCCATCTCGGCGCCGCCACCTCCGAGGCGCAGGAGAACGTGGCGCTGCAGGTGGCCGAGCAGATGTCGGACTACCTGCTGCGCGGCGCGGTGTCGAACGCGGTCAACTCGCCCTCCATCACCGCCGAGGAGGCGCCGCGGCTGCGGCCGTTCGTGGCGCTGGCCGAGAAGCTCGGCTCCTTCGCGGGCCAGCTCACCGACAGCGGCGTGACCGCGGTCCGGATCGAATATGAGGGGCTGGTGGCGGGCATGAACACCCGCGCGCTCACCTCCGCCGCGGTCACCGGCCTGCTGAAGCCGCTGCTCGCGGACATCAACATGGTCTCGGCCCCGGTGATCGCCCGCGAGCGCGGGATCGCCATCGAGGAGGTGCTGCGCGAGGACGCCGACACCTATGACAGCGTCGTCCGCCTGACCGTCACCACCGACGGCCTGACGCGGCATGTGGCCGGCACCGTCTACGCCGACGGCAAGCCCCGCATCATCGACATCAAGGGCATCGAGATCGAGGCCGCCTTCGGCCCGTCCATGCTCTACGTCACCAACGAGGACAAGCCTGGCTACGTGGGCGCGCTCGGCGCGACGCTCGGCGCCGCGGGCGTGAACATCGCCACCTTCAATCTGGGCCGGGCCGCGGAGGGCGGCGACGCCATCGCCATCGTCCAGATCGACGGCGACATCCCGGACGCGGTGGTGGCGCAGGTGCAGGCGCTGGAGCACGTCAAGCACGCCCGCGCGCTCCGGTTCTGAGAGCCCGTTCGGAAAGGACCGCCGCGCGCGACCAGAACTCATGTCATGCCCGAGGCAAGCTCGGGCATGACGGCGAACGCGTTTTTAGGCGTCAGAGTCCTTGGGGGTTTACGCGGCTGCCCCTCACCTGGCGGGCGGCCGGGCTCCCCCTCACCCGCCGCTTCGCGTCGACCTCTCCCCGCCGGGAGAGGTGAGGGCGGGCCTCCTCACCAGATCTAAACGGACGCCCCGGACCTGTGCCGCCCCTTGAGCGCGCGGCCGTCGCCGCGTCACCTCTCCCCGGCGGGGAGAGGTCGGCACGAAGGGCCGGGTGAGGGGGCTTCGGGCAAGCGAGAATCGCACGATCCGCCCGCCACGCCCGAGCCGCGTGACGGGGCCTGTCGTACAGAGCCGTTCCCCGCCGTCAGCCGGCTGCCCTTCGACTCAGGCGCCGCGCACGCCGGGCGCGGGCCGTCCGGGCAGGGCCTTGTCGTCGAACACGCGGCCGCGTCGCTTCGGCCGCGTCAGCGGGCTCGGCACCGGCGCGTTGCCGGTGAGCAGGTCGGTGCCGGAGTAGATGTCGCCCGCCACCTGCAGCGCCAGCCGCTCCTCGTCCTTGCGGCGCACGTCCTCCATCAGCTCCTCCGCTTCCTCCGGCGGCACGCCCAGCTCCTTCAGCGCGGCCTCGCCGAAGGTCAGCGCGGATTCGAGCGTCTCGCGCAGCTGGTAGTCCACGCCGTTGCGGATCAGGTCGATGGCGTGGCCGCGGTCGTAGGCGCGCACGAACAGCTTGGCGTGCGGGAACTCGTGCCGGACGAGATCGGCGATGCGGGTGACGTTGTCGCGCCCGTCGGCGCAGACCAGCACCGCCCGCGCTTCGCCCGCGCCGGAGGTGCGCAGCGTGTCGAGCCGCGAGCCGTCGCCGTAATAGACCTTGAAGCCGAAGTCGGACGCGGCCTCGATCATGTCGACGTTGTTCTCGATGATCGAGACGTCGAAGCCGCGGGCGAGCAGCGGCTGGCTCACCATCTGCCCGAAGCGGCCGAAGCCGATCACCAGCACCGAGCCGGTGAGCCCGTCGGCGTGCTCCACGTCCGCGTCTCCGCGGTCGTCGGCGGGGGGCGGCATCAGATGCTTGAGCGCGATCGTCGTGAACGGCGTCAGCGCCATGGAGATGATGACGGCGGCGGTGAAGATGGCGTTCTCGCGCGCGTCCATCACGCCGGCGGACGTCGCCGCCGAATAGAGCACGAAGGCGAACTCGCCGCCCTGGGCGAACAAGGCGGTGCGGTCGATGGCTTCGCGGTTGGTCGCGCCGGTCGCACGGGCGACGCCATAGATGCCGATCGCCTTCACGATGACGAAGCCCGCCACCGCCAGCGCCACCACGCCCCAGTTGGCGGCGATGGCGGCGAGGTCGAGCGACATGCCGACCGCCAGGAAGAACACGCCCAGCAGCACGCCGCGGAACGGCTCGATGTCCGCCTCGAGCTGGTGGCGGAAGGTGGATTCGGACAGCAGCACGCCGGCGAGGAAGGCGCCCATGGCCATGGAGAGCCCGCCGAGCTCCATCAGCAGCGCCGCGCCCAGCACCACCAGCAGGGCGGCCGCGGTCATCACCTCGCGGGCCTGGGAGCGCGCCAGCACCCGGAACATGGGGTTCAGCAGATACCGCCCGGCGATCACGAGGCCCGCCACCGAGGCGATGGCGATTCCGATTCCGCGCCAGTCGGCGCCGCCGTGGCTGTCCGCGCCCGGCGCCAGGAAGGCGACGATGGCGAGCAGCGGCACGATGGCGAGGTCCTCCAGCAGGAGAATCGCCACCGCCTTCTGTCCGGCGGGCGTGGACACGTCGCCGCGCTCCTCCAGCATCTGCATCACCACCGCGGTGGAGGACAGCACGAAGCCCATGCCGGCAACGAAAGCGACGGCGGGCGACAGGCCGGCGGCGACGCCCGCGCCCGTCAGCAGCGCGCCGCACACGACCACCTGCCCCGCGCCGAGCCCGAAGATCAGCCGGCGCATGGCCCACAACCGCGCGGGCTGCATTTCAAGCCCGATGATGAACAGCAGCATGATGACGCCGAACTCCGCCACATGCAGCACCGAGGCGGGATCGGGGAACAGGCCGAATCCGAACGGGCCGATCACGAGGCCGGCGGCGAAATAGCCGAGCACGGAGCCCAGCCCGAGGCGGCGGAAGATCGGCACGGCGACGACGCCGGCCCCCAGCAGCGCCACCACCTGGATCAGCTGATTTCCCTCGGCCGCCGCCATCGTCCGCTCTCCGTTCCGCGCCAGATGTCCGGGTGATAGCGCACCATCGCCGCATCGCGCAAAAACGCTTGTCCACAGGCGCGTGACAGGGCGATGTCGGCCCGCTTGACAGCCGCACGGTCGTCCCGTACCAAGCGCCCACCAGACGGGGCGCACGCCCCGCTGCGGGGGTGTAGCTCAGTCGGTTAGAGCGCCGGCCTGTCACGCCGGAGGCCGCGGGTTCGAGTCCCGTCACTCCCGCCATGGTGTTCTTGGGCCGGCGACAGCGGCCAGGACAAGGTTCCGACTTCCGGAGCCTCTTTTCCTTCAAAATCTCGACGATGACGCGACGTTTACGCGATCGTCGGCGGTCGTCCTTTTTCGTCGCATCCTGCGCGGCCATTGGCGGCGGCGTGGCCGCGCGCGGAGAAACGCCGCGCACGCTCGGCGTCAGCCGCGCGCGCCGGCCGGCGCCACGGCGGCTTCCGCCATGCCCCAGCGGTCGAAGCTTGAACGCAGGACTCCGTCGGCCTTCATGTCCTCAATCAGCGCGCTGGCGATCTCGATCGCCGCGCCGCGTCCCTTTGGCGCCGCGACGGCTGTGGCGGCGAAATGGAACGGCTCGTCCAGCAGTCGGGCGCCGGGCAGGGCGGGCAGCAGGCTCATGAGCGATTCCCGCCCCAGCGCCAGAGTGTCCGCTTCGCCCGACCGGAACAGGCTGAGCGCCTCGTCGAGCGTGGCGGCGCCGGATGCGGTCGCGAGCGGGGCCGTGCGGCGCGCGCTGCGCAGGGTCGCGGTGTTCTCGACCCCGACGATGCGAACGCCGGCGCGGTTCACGTCCGCCAGGGCCCGGATCGCAGAGCCTTCCGGCAGCAGATGGACGCTTTCGCCGAGATAATGCGCCGCGCCGAAATCGACCACGGCCCTGCGCTCGTCGTCCACGGGCGCGAAGGCGACGTCCCAGGTCCCGCTCGCCGCCGCGGCGATGATCGCGCCCGAGCTGTCATGCTCCACAAGGTCCAGCGGCAGTTCGGCCATCTCCGCCATGCGCCGGGCGATGTCGACCGTCACGCCCTGCGGCCGCCCGGCCGCGTCCCGGCAGGTCCACACCGCGGAGCGCGCCTTGCCCACGGCGACGCCGACGCGCAGCCGGCCCGTGGGAGCGAGCGCCTTCAGCGCCGAAGAGTCCGACAGCCATTGCGCGGCCTCCGACCAGATGCCGGTCATGAACGAAACTCCGAGGTGAGATGACGGGAAGGAGAATCAGGCCGGGTCGCCGGCGGCGGGCGCGTTGCTGTCCGCATCGACGATGCTCCTAAAGTGCGGTTTCGGGCGCGGCGCGCACGGGGATCGGGCGGTGGTCGGCGCCCACCGCCACCATCGTGAAGGCGGCCGCGCCCGCCCGCCGGCGCTCGCCGGTGAGCAGGTTCTCGGCGGTGAGCTCCACATCCACGGTCATGGACGAGCGGCCGACGCGCGCGATGCGGGGAGCGATCTCCATCACCTCGCCGGCGCCGATCTGGCTGACGAACTCGCTCCATGGCGTCGCCGCCAGCACCACCGCGGCGCGGGCGCGCCGGGAGGCTGCGACGAAGGCGGACTTGGCCATGGCCTCCAGCGCCCGGCCGCCGAACAGGCTGCCGTAGTGGCTGGTCTGCTCAGGAAACACCATTTCCACCATGCGCAGCTCAGACGTCCTGGCGACGGCGGCGGGGGCGGGCATGGGCGGCAGCGCGCCGCCCCCGTCCTGGAGATCGCCGACCGCCACCATGTTGAACACGCTGCGTCCGCAGCGGCGGCGCTCGCCCGTGAGCGGCGTCTCCGCGAAGAAGTCCACCTCCACGCCGAGCGACCGCCGTCCGACGCGCACCAGCGCGCCGGTCAGCTCGATGATGTCGCCGAGCTTCGCCGGCCGGTCGAAGTCCACCCGTTCGCAGGAGGCGGTGACGAAGGCGCGGCGCCCGTGGCGCGAGGCGGCGATGAAGGCCACCTTGTCCATGTGCGCCAGCCCGACGCCGCCGAACAGCGTGCCGTGATGGTTGGTGTCTCCGGGGAACACGACGTCGACCAGCGTGGTCGATGTCGTGGCGGGCTGGCCCGCGGTCATTGCGCGGCTTCGGCCGAAGCCGCGCGGTCCCGCAGCCGTCGGGCGGCGGCGACCATGTTGACGAGCGCGGGCTTCACCTCCTCCCACTTGCGGGTCTTGAGGCCGCAATCGGGATTGACCCAGAGCTGCTCGGGCGCGATGCGCTCCCGCGCCCGTTCGAGCAGCTCCACCATCTCCTCCACGGACGGCACGCGCGGCGAGTGGATGTCGTAGACGCCGGGCCCGATCTCCGCCGGGTAGCGGTAGCCGACGAAGGCGTCCAGCAGCTCCATGCGCGAGCGGGAGGTCTCGATCGAGATCACGTCCGCGTCCATGGCGCCGATGGAGGCGATGATGTCGTTGAACTCCGAGTAGCACATGTGGGTGTGGATCTGGGTTGCGTCCTCCACGCCCGACGAGCACAGCCGGAAGCTCGCCACCGCCCAGTCGAGATAGGTCTTCCACTCGCCCCGTCGCAGCGGCAGGCCTTCGCGCAGCGCCGCCTCGTCGATCTGGATCACGGAGGCGCCGGCGGCCTCCAAGTCCTCCACTTCGTCGCGGATCGCGAGCGCGATCTGCCGGCAGGCGGTCGCGCGCGGGATGTCGTCGCGCACGAAGGACCAGTTCAGGATGGTCACCGGCCCGGTGAGCATGCCTTTCATCGGCTTGCTGGTGAGCGACTGGCTGTAGGACCACCACTCCACCGTCATGGGCTTCGGCCGGGAGACGTCGCCGTAGAGGATCGGCGGGCGGACGCAGCGGGAGCCGTAGCTCTGCACCCAGCCGTGCCTGGTGAAGGCGAAGCCGGCGAGCTGCTCGCCGAAATACTGCACCATGTCGTTGCGCTCGAACTCGCCATGCGCCAGCACGTCGAGGCCGATCTCCTCCTGCCAGCGGATGGCGCTCGCGGTCACCTTGCGCAGGAAGTCCACATAGTCGGCGTCCGGGAGCGCGCCATTGGCGTTGGCGGCGCGGGCCTTGCGCACCTCCGGCGTCTGGGGGAACGAGCCGATGGTGGTGGTGGGGTAGGCCGGCAGGTCGAGACCCTTGCGCTGCTTCACGGCGCGCTCCGCGAAGGCGCTGCGGCGGCGCGTCATGTCCGGCGTGACGCGGGCGAGCCGCATCGCCACCTCGGGATCATGGATCTTGGGCGATTCCCGCCGCGCCCTGGCGGCGATGGAGGAGGAGGTCAGTTCCGGCTTCACGCTGTCGGCGCCGTGGGACAGGGCGCGGGCGAGGATCGACAGCTCCTCCATCTTCTGGACCGAGAAGGCGAGCCAGCGCTTCACGTCCGGGTCGAGCGCGTCCTCGGAGGCGAGATCGACCGGGGTGTGCAGCAGCGAGCAGGACGGCGCGAGTTCGATCCGCTCGGCGCCGCGGGCCGCGACCACGGGCGCGAGCCGCTCCACGATCGGGGCGAGATCCGCGCGCCAGACGTTGCGGCCGTCGATGACGCCGAGCGACAGCGTGAGGTCCTTCGGCGCCCGCGCCACCGCGAGGTCGAGCTGGGTCGGGGCGCGCACGAGATCGAGGTGAAGCCCAGCCACCGGCAGCGCCAGCGCGGTTCCGAGATTGTCGCCGAGGCCGCCGAAATAGGTCGCCAGCATGATCTTCAGCGACGGAACCTCGCGCGCGAAGCGGGCGTAGGCGTCCGCCAGCGCCTTGCGCGCCGCCGCGTCGAGGTCGAGGGCGAGGCACGGCTCGTCGAGCTGCGCCCAGTCGGCGCCATGGGCCGCGAGGCGCTTCAGGACCTCCACATAGACCGGAAGCAGGTCGTCGATCAGCGCGATCGGGTCGAAGCCCGCGTCCGCGCTCTTGCCGAGCCGCAGATAGGTCACCGGGCCGACCAGAACCGGCCGGGTCTTATGTCCCAGCGCCAGCGCCTCGCAGAACTCACTGACCACCTTGGTGGAGGACAGCGCGAACCGCTGGGCGCGGGAGAATTCGGGGACCATGTAATGGTAGTTGGTGTCGAACCACTTGGTCATCTCCAGCGCCGCCGCGCCGGCGTGGCCGCAGCCGCAAGCCCCATGGGCCTCCCCGCCCTGACGGCCGCGCGCCATGGCGAAATAGGCGTCGAGCGGGACCGGACCGCCGCTCCAGCCGTAGCGTTCGGGCACGACCCCGGCCATGGCGCTGACGTCGAGCACATGGTCGTAAAGCGAGAAGTCGTTGGAGGGGATCACGGCGACGCCGCGGGCCTTCTGGCGCGCCCAGTTGGCGGCGCGCAGGCCCGCGGCGGCGGTTTCCAGCGTCGCGGCGTCGCTCTTGCCGGACCAGTAGGACTCGAGCGCGGTCTTCAGCTCGCGGCGCGGGCCGATGCGCGGCGCGCCAAGCGTGGCGACGCGGATGATGTCAGTCTTCTCGGAATTGGACATTTCGGCAGACCCCAATCTGGCGTTGGGGGCAAAAGGCCGAGCGGACGCGTCGAACGGACCGCGGGCGGCTGCGCCGACGGTCGGGTTCCTGCGATCCACCGGGGCACCCCGCCCGTGGACGTTTCATGTCGTCGGGGCAGGTCTCCTGGCTCGCGGGTCGTCGCCTGTCGTCCGGTCTTCCCAAGGCTGTCCGGCCTCAGTGACAGGGTTGGACGAAAGGCTCGCCGCTCACAGTTGCGGGGGCAGCTCCGGCATTGCCCAAGGGCTCACCGGATTCCCTCTTAGCTCCGGCCAAACCCGGCCGGAGAACCTCGACAGCGTCATCCTAGGGCGGCGGCGGGACGATCGTCAAGGGCAGTATAAAGATATCTTTATTTCAGCATATGGAGAGCGTTATGGGTCGGCCGCAACGGCGGCGCCCATCTGTGGACAATATCGACCCCAGATGTTGACCGAAGCAGGGTCTCCGCCACAACATATGGGCGTCGAGGTTCTTCGAGGGGCGCATGCGCCTCACGGAGCTAAGAGGGAATCCGGTGCGCCGCGTCAGCGGCCAGTCCGGAGCTGCCCCCGCAACTGTGAGCGGCGAGCGTCTCGTCCATCCTGCGCCACTGAAGCCGTCACGCTTCGGGAAGGCCGGACGAAACGCCGTGACCCGCGAGCCAGGAGACCTGCCCCGACGCGATGAAACGTCCACGGGCGGGGTGTCCCGGTGGAGCGCTTGGGTTGAAGCCTGCGCCATCCCCCCGCGCACGGCTCGTGGCCCTTCCGCATCCGCTCGGCCTTTTGCCCCCAACGCGATCTTGGGGTCCAAGCCGATGTCTCTTTCGCAAGCTTCCGTATCGCCGGCCGTGACCTCCCGCCCGTCGCCGCAGGCGCCCGAGGCGGCGGCGCGGGCGACGCCCGCCTTCCGCGTCATACGGCGCAACGGATCGGTGTCCGATTTCGACGCGGCCAAGATCGTGGTCGCCATGACCAAGGCCTTCCTCGCGGTCGAGGGCGGCGGCGCCGCGGCCTCCCGCCGGGTGCATGAAACGGTGGAGGAGCTTGCGGGCGAGGTGGTCGCCGCGCTGACCCGCCGGGCGGATTTCGAGCGTGCGATCCACATCGAGGACGTGCAGGACCAGGTGGAGCTGGCGCTGATGCGCGGCGGCCACCACAAGGTCGCCCGCGCCTATGTGCTCTACCGCGAGGCCCGCGCGGCCGAGCGGCGCAAGGAGGCGCAGACCGCGCCCGTGGCCCCGCCCGCGATCCATGTGCGCAGGGCCGACGGCTCGCTCGCCGAGCTCGACGAGACGCGGCTCGCGCTCGTCATCCGCGAGGCCTGCGCCGGACTGGACGGGACAGATCCCGAGGCGGTGCTGACCGAGGCCCGCCGCAATCTTTATGACGGGGTGTCGGAGGGCGAACTCGCCCAGGCCCCGGTGATGGCGGCGCGGGCGCTGGTGGAGACCGAGCCGAACTACGCTTTCGTCTCCGCGCGCCTGCTGCTCGACGCGCTGCGCGCCGAGGCGCTGACCGCGGTGTTCGGCGCGCCGACCCGCGCCACCAGGGCGAGATGGCGGAGACCTACCGCGATTATTTCCCGGCCTTCGTGCAGGCGGGCGTCGAGGCGGAGCTGATCGACCCGGAGCTCGCCCGCTTCGACCTCCACGCGCTCGCTTCGGCGCTCAGGCCCGAACGCGACCTGAACTTCCAGTTCCTCGGCCTGCAGACGCTCTATGACCGCTATTTCCTGCACGCCGGGCCAAGGCGCATCGAACTCCCCCAGGCCTTCTTCATGCGCGTGGCCATGGGGCTTTCGCTCCGGGAGATCGACCGCGAGGCCCGGGCGATCGAATTCTATGACCTGCTGTCCAGCTTCGATTTCATGGCCTCGACCCCGACGCTGTTCAATTCCGGCACGACGCGGCCGCAGCTCTCTTCCTGCTTCCTCACCACCGTGGCCGATGATCTGGACGGCATCTTCAAGGCGGTGAAGGACAACGCTTTGCTGGCGAAATATTCTGGCGGCCTCGGCAACGACTGGACGCCGGTGCGCGGCCTCGGCGCGCACATCAAGGGCACCAACGGCGAGAGCCAGGGCGTGGTGCCGTTCCTGAAGGTGGCGAACGACACCGCGATCGCCGTCAACCAGGGCGGCAAGCGCAAGGGCGCGGTCTGCGCCTATCTGGAGACCTGGCACGTGGATCTCGAGGAGTTCCTCGACCTGCGCAAGAACACCGGCGACGACCGCCGCCGCACCCACGACATGAACACCGCGAACTGGATCCCGGACCTGTTCATGGAGCGGGTCGAGGCGGACGGGGCGTGGACGCTGTTCTCGCCCGACGAGACTCCGGACCTGCACGACCTCTACGGCCCCGCCTTCAAGGCGGCCTACGAGGGCTATGAGGCGAGGGCCGCGCGCGGCGAACTCAGGGTGTTCCGCACCCTCCGCGCGGTCGATCTGTGGCGGCGCATGCTGACCATGCTGTTCGAGACCGGGCATCCCTGGATCACCTTCAAGGATCCCTGCAACATCCGCTCGCCCCAGCGCCATGTGGGCGTGGTGCATTCCTCGAACCTCTGCACCGAGATCACGCTCAACACCTCGGCCGACGAGGTGGCGGTGTGCAACCTCGGCTCCGTCAACCTCGCGCGGCATGTGACGGGTGAGGGGCTCGACCGGGCGCGGCTCGCCCGCACGGTGAAGACCGCCATGCGGATGCTCGACAACGTGGTCGACATCAACTTCTACACCATCCCCGAGGCCCGCCGCTCCAACCTGCGCCACCGGCCGGTGGGGCTCGGGATCATGGGCTTTCAGGATGCGCTGCAGACGCTGCGGCTGCCTTACGCCTCCGAACAGGCCGTCCGCTTCGCCGACGAGAGCATGGAGGCCGTGAGCTTCGAGGCGATCTCGGCGTCCGTCGACCTCGCCGCCGAGCGCGGCCGCTATCCGAGCTTCGAGGGCTCGCTCTGGTCGCAGGGCGTTCTGCCGATCGACAGTCTCGACCTGCTGGCGGAGGCGCGGGGAGGGTCGGCGTTCGACCGGTCCGCGACGCTCGGCTGGGCGTCCTTGCGCGAGCGCGTGAGAAGCGTCGGCATGCGCAACTCGAACTGCATGGCGATCGCTCCGACCGCCACGATCTCCAACATCTGCGGCGTGTCGCAGTCGATCGAGCCCGCCTACCAGAACCTCTACGTGAAATCGAACATGTCCGGCGACTTCACGGTGGTGAACGCCGGCCTCGCCCGCGACCTGAAAGCCCGCGGGCTGTGGGATGAGGTGATGGTCTCGGACCTGAAATATTTCGACGGCGCGCTGGCCCTGATCGACCGCGTGCCGGGCGACCTCAAGGCGCTCTACGCCACCGCCTTCGAGATCGACGCCAGATGGCTGATCGAGGCGGCCGCGCGCCGCCAGAAATGGATCGACCAGGCCCAGTCGCTCAACCTCTACATCGCCGCGCCTTCGGGCCGCGCGCTGGACGCGCTCTACCGTTCGGCGTGGAAGGCGGGGCTCAAGACCACCTATTACCTGCGCTCGCGCTCCGCGAGCCATGTGGAGAAATCCACGCTGAAGGGCGTGGACGGCAAGCTCAACGCCGTCTCCGCCACGCTTTCGGCCCAGCCGATCGTGGTGGGCGAGGGCGCGGTCTGCGCCATGGACGATCCGACCTGCGAGGCCTGCCAGTAAGGCGGCCCGCGCCAGCAACCGTCATGCCCGCCGCGGCGGGCAGCCACCCCTTCCTTGCGATCGCGGCGTCCTGCGGCGAAGTCGTGGAGGCCCGAGCCGGGCTCGGGCCTCATGACGGCGTTTCGTTCCGCGAGCGTTGCCGCCGCTTGAAACAGAATGAGGCCTCCCGTGCTCGACTGGTCCGAACCCGCCTCTCCGAAATCGGCCGCCCTGCTCCCCGCCGATCCGGCCTCCTCCGGTCCGGTCCAGAGCGGCCTCGGCGTCATCGACCGCTCCGGCGGCCGCGTCACCGTGGACGAGAAGCGGCTCATCAACTGCCGCGCCGACGTCAACCAGCTTCTGCCGCTCAAATACCGCTGGGCCTGGGAGAAGTACCTCGCCGCCTGCAACAACCACTGGATGCCGACGGAAGTGTCCATGCAGGCCGACATCGCGTTGTGGAAGTCCAGCGACGGCCTCACCGATGACGAGCGGCGCATGGTCAAGCGCAATCTCGGCTTCTTCGCCGCATCGGAGAGTCTTGTCGCGAACAACATCGTGCTGGCGATCTACCGTCACCTCACCAATCCCGAGTGCCGGCAATATCTGCTGCGGCAGGCCTTCGAGGAGGCCGTCCACACCCACACCTTCCAGTATGTGGTGGAGAGCCTCGGCCTGGACGAAGGCGAACTGTTCAACATGTATCGCGAGGCGCCGTCGATCACCGACAAGGCCGCCTGGGCGCTGAACCACACCCGCCATCTCGACGACCCCGATTTCCGCACCGGCACGCCGGCCGCCGACGGCGCCTTCCTGAAGGACCTGATCGCCTTCTACGTGGTGTTCGAAGGCATGTGGTTCTACACCGGCTTCGCGCAGATCCTGTCGCTCGGCCGCCGCAACAAGATGGTCGGCATCGCCGAGCAGTATCAGTACATCCTGCGCGACGAGAGCCTGCACCTGAACTTCGGCGTCGACGTCATCAATCAGATCAAGGCGGAGAGCCCGCATCTGTGGACCTCCGCCTTCCAGGCGGAAGCGCTCGCCATGATCCGGGAGGCGGCGGAGCTGGAGGCGGCCTATGGCCGCGACGTGCTGCCGCGCGGCCTGCTGGGGCTGAACGCCGCGGCCTGCGAGCGGTACATGCGCTTTATCGCCAACCGCCGCTGCGCCCAGCTCGGCCTGCCTTGGGCCTTCGAGGCCACGGAAAATCCCTTCCCGTGGATGTCGGAGGCTATGGACCTGAAGAAGGAGAAGAACTTCTTCGAGACCCGCGTCATCGAATATCAGAACGGCGGGGCTCTCGCCTGGGACTGACGGCGCCTGTTCGTTGTGCTGGCGTTCCGGGCTTGGCCTCGGGCGAGGGGAGGGGCGATAGTGGCGCCGACACCTCTCCCGCGCCCGGAGCGAGCCCCGTGAAGATCATCGTGTTTCAGCATCTCGCGGTGGAGCATCCCGGCGTGTTCCGGGAGTTCTGGGCCCGATCCGGCCACGACTGGCGCGCGGTGGAGCTGGACGAGGGCGAGCCGGTCCCCGATCTGGACGGCTTCGACCTGATGGCCGTCATGGGCGGCCCCATGGACGTGTGGCAGGAGGACGAACACCCCTGGCTCGTGGCGGAGAAGGCGGCGATCGCGGCCTGGGCGCGCGCCGGCCGGCCCTATCTCGGCGTTTGCCTGGGCCACCAGCTTCTGGCGTCCGCGCTTGGCGGCGAGGTCGGCCTGATGGCGCGGCCCGAGGTGGGGGTCACGACCGTGGAGCTGACGCCCGAAGGCGCGGCGGATCCGGTCTTCGCCGGCCTCGATCCCCGCATCGAGACCCTGCAGTGGCATGGCGCGGAAGTGGCGCGCCTGCCTGACGGCGCGACGGCGCTCGCAGCCAACGCCGCCTGTGCGACGCAGGCCATGCGCTGGGGCGCGCGCGCCTATGGCGTCCAGTTTCATCTGGAGATCACGGACACGACGGTGGACGAGTGGGCCGCGGTGCCGGAATACGCCGCGAGCCTGAAGGCGACCCTCGGCGCCGAGGGCGCGCGGGCGCTGGAGGACGAGGTGCGGCGCAAGCTGCCGGACTTCCGGGCGGTCGCGGAGCGGTTCGATCGCAATGTGGGCGCGCTGATCGCGACCGCGTCGAGTCGTTAAGCGTTTGATGACGTCCGGGCGCTAATCTGACGTTTGAGGTTGGGCGTCGCCCGGCGGCGACAGTCCGCCCGGCGAAAGCTGGTGAGTTGCGTATGCGTATGGCGTTGTCGAGGACGGCGAAGCTCTTCGCCGCGTTGGTTCTGCCGCTTGTGGCGGCGGCCTGCGGGCATTCGCCCAAGGTCAGCAGGGTGAGCCTCAGCGCGCGGGAGTGTATGGCCCGCGTGATGTATTTCGAATCCAACCGCTCCAGCGACGACGGCATGCTTGCCGTCGGCACGGTGGTCATGAACCGCGTGGCGTCAGGGCGCTACCCGCGCACCGTCTGCGGCGTGATCGGGCAGCCGAACCAGTTCGCCCCCGGCGTTCTGACCCGGCCCATGACCGACAGCGGCAAACCGCGCGCCTATCGCATGGCGGACGCGGTGCTCTCCGGCGCGCGCAATCCGCGCGTGGGCTCGAAGTCCATGTTCTTCCACACCGCCGGCTACAAGTTCCCGTACCGGAACATGCATTACGTGGCGATCGCCGGCGGCAACGCCTTCTATGAGAAGCGCCGTCCGGCGCCGGGCGTGATGATCGCGAGCCAGGAGTCGATCGCGGCGACCGAGCGCGTGCGCATGGCCTCGCTGGAGCCGAGCCGCCCGGTCTATGTGGCCCGCCATGCGCCGACGGAGGCCGCGGAACGTCATGCGGTTGAGAGCCACATGGCCGAGCGCCGCGCGCGTGAGACGCGCGAGGAGATCCGCGTCGCGGCCCTGCCGCCGCGCGTTGCGGAGCGGGCGCCTGCGCCGCGCCCGATTCGGGTCGCCGACGCCCGTCCGGCCTATGAGGCGGCGCCGATCGAGCCCTACCGCGCCAACCCGCGGCCGGTGTCCGTATGGCGCGAGGGGCCGGAGCCGAGGCCCGCGCCGCGCCGGGTGATCGATCCGGGCGAGCGCATGGCGCTGGCCTCCGCCGCGCCGCTGCCGGCGCCGCGGGAGCCGGAGGCCCTGCGGGCCCCGAAGACCATCGAGGAGCTGATCGAGGCGGGGGTCATTCCCGGCCGCTGATCCTCTTCGATCCGCTGGTTTCGTAAGGCGGACACGGCGCGTTCGAAGGTCTCGAAACCCATCACATTCCCATCAAAAAGGCCGGGTCGGCGGAACGCCGACCCGGCCTTTTTGCGTTTGTTTTCCGCGCGATGGCGCAACGACGCGCGGACATGGCGTCGCATGCGGCGATCCATGCGAAGATCAAGGACGGGAAAGAATTTTTTCGTTTCGGCTGGAATTGTTCAGCTTCTGAAGCGCAGGGTCTTGCACCTAAAGTGGCAGGGGTCTAAGCCTCGCCAAAAGGGCGTCGGCGCGCGTGGCATGCCAAGCGTGAACCGACCCGAAGGACCGGGCGGGCGCGCCTGAAGGCGCCGCGATCCGGCCATGAGGAACGGAGGCGGCGAAGCCAATGCCCGATCTGCTCGCGGACTATCTGCCGCTTGTGATCTTCCTCGGCGTGTCGCTCGTGATCGGCGTGGCCCTGCTCGCCTCGCCCTTCCTGCTCGCCTACAAGAACCCGGATCCCGAAAAGCTCTCGGCTTACGAGTGCGGCTTCAACGCGTTCGACGACGCGCGCATGAAGTTCGACGTGCGGTTCTATCTGGTCGCCATCCTGTTCATCATCTTCGACCTCGAGGTCGCGTTCCTGTTCCCCTGGGCGGTGGCGTTCAAGGAGGTCGGCCTGTTCGGCTTCTGGTCGATGATGGCGTTCCTCGGGGTGCTGACGATCGGCTTCATCTATGAATGGCGCAAGGGAGCCCTGGAATGGGACTGAGCCCGACGTCTCCCGGAACGCTGGTGGCGCCGGCCCCCAAGGGCCTGACCGACGCTTCCGGCCGCCCGCTCGGCCATGACGACGCCTTCTTCACCGGCGTGAACGACGAACTGGCCGACAAGGGCTTCCTCGTCACCTCCACCGAGGATCTCATCACCTGGGCCCGCACCGGCTCGCTGATGTGGATGACCTTCGGCCTGGCGTGCTGCGCGGTGGAGATGATGCAGGTCTCCATGCCGCGCTACGACGTGGAGCGCTTCGGCTTCGCGCCGCGCGCAAGCCCCCGCCAGTCCGACGTGATGATCGTCGCCGGCACGCTGACCAACAAGATGGCTCCGGCGCTGCGCAAGGTCTACGACCAGATGCCGGAGCCGCGCTACGTCATCTCCATGGGCTCCTGCGCCAATGGCGGCGGCTACTACCACTACTCCTATGCGGTGGTGCGCGGCTGCGACCGCGTGGCGCCGGTGGACGTCTATGTGCCCGGCTGTCCGCCGACCGCCGAGGCGCTGCTCTACGGCGTTCTGCTGCTGCAGAAGAAGATCCGCCGCACCGGCACGATCGAGCGGTGAGGGCCAGGCATGAGCGTCTCTCCTGACGAGGTTCTGAACGCGCTGGCGGCGCGCATCGCCGAGGGGCTGGGGGCGGACGTGCTGTCTGCCTCCGTCGCCTATGGCGAACTGACGGTGACGGCCGAAGCGGCTCGGATCGTCGAGGTCCTGACCTTCCTGCGCGACGACCCCGCGTGCCGGTTCGTCTCCTTCGTCGACGTCTGCGGCGTGGACTGGCCGGCGCGCGAGAAGCGCTTCGACGTGGTCTATCACCTGCTGTCGCCCTACCGGAACACGCGGGTGCGCGTGAAGGTGGAGGCCGACGACGTGGAGCCGGTGCCCTCCGTCACCGGCGTGTTCCCCGGCGCGCTGTGGTTCGAGCGCGAGGCCTACGACCTCTATGGCATGCTGTTCTCCGGCCATCCGGACCTGCGCCGCCTGCTCACCGACTACGGCTTCGACGGCCACCCCCTGCGCAAGGACTTCCCCACCACCGGCTATGTGGAGGTGCGCTGGGACGACGAGGCCAAGCGCGTGGTCTACGAGCCCGTGCGCCTGAACCAGGAGTTCCGCAACTTCGACTTTCTCTCGCCCTGGGAAGGCACGGACTACGTGCTGCCCGGCGACGAGAAGGCCAAGGCGAACTGAGGCCCCCGGCGATGGCGGCGGGAGAGCGGATCAGCGGGCGGTGCCTGTGCGGCGAGGCGACCTTCGAGGCGGTCCTCGAGGACGGCGCCATGCACGCCTGCCATTGCGACAGCTGCCGCCGCTGGACCGGCGGGGTCTATCTCTATCTGCCGGTGGAGCCGGCGAGCCTGAGCGTGTCGGGCGGCGGCGCGCGCTTCTTCCAGTCCTCGGCCTTCGCGGAGCGCGGCTTCTGCGCTCAGTGCGGCTCCACGCTCGCGTTCCGCCATCTGGACGGGCGATCGGCCGACGTTTCGGCGCAGGCGGTCGAGGATTGCGGTCGTTTTCCCTTCGCGAGCGAAGTGTTCGTGGATGAGCAGCCGGCGAACTACGTCTTCGCCGGGGCCCGCGCGCGCCTGACCGGCGCGCAGTCGCAGGGGTTGATCGGGGCCGCGCCGACGGCGGAGGCCGCCCATGTCTGAGCCTCGGCCCATCCGTTCCGGCGGCTGCCTCTGCGGCGCGGTGCGCTTCACCGCCCGTCCGGGCCCGCATATGGACGTGTGCCATTGCGGCATGTGCCGGCGCTGGAGCGGCGGCGCGTTCATGGGCGTGCCCGTGACGGAGCTCGTCATCGAGGACGAGTCGCCGCTCGGCGCCTACGCTTCGTCGGACTACGGCGAGCGGGCCTTCTGCCGCAACTGCGGCTCCAGCCTGTTCTGGCGCATGCGCGACGGCTCCGCGGCGGTCGCCTCGCTGCAGGCCTTCGACGACCTGTCGGGCATCGTCTTCGCCGAAGAGATTTTCATCGACGACAAGCCCGCCCTTTACAGTTTCGCCGAAGACACGGCCAAACTGACCGGGGCGGAGTTCATGGCGCGCATGAGCGGGCAGGAGCAGGCCGGTGGCTGAAGCCGACATCCGCAATTTCACCATCAACTTCGGCCCGCAGCATCCGGCGGCGCATGGCGTGCTGCGCCTTGTGCTGGAGCTCGACGGCGAGGTGGTGGAGCGCGTCGATCCCCACATCGGCCTGCTGCACCGCGGCACCGAGAAGCTGATCGAGACCAAGACCTTCCTGCAGGCGATGCCCTATTTCGACCGGCTCGACTACGTCGCGCCGATGAACCAGGAGCACGCTTACTGCCTCGCGGTGGAGCGGCTGCTGGGCGTCGAGATCCCGATGCGGGCCCAGCTCATCCGCGTGCTCTATTCCGAGATCGGCCGCATCCTCTCCCATCTCCTCAACGTCACCACCCAGGCCATGGACGTGGGCGCGCTCACCCCGCCGCTGTGGGGCTTCGAGGAGCGCGAGAAGCTGATGGTGTTCTACGAGCGCGCCTCGGGCTCGCGCATGCACGCGGCCTACTTCCGCCCCGGCGGCGTGCATCAGGACCTGCCCGACGCCTTGATCGAGGACATCGATCGCTGGTGCGTGGGCTTCTACAAGGCGCTCGCCGACATCGACGCGCTGCTGACCGAGAACCGCATCTTCAAGCAGCGCAACGTGGACATCGGCGTGGTGCCGCTGGACGAGGCGTGGGCATGGGGCTTTTCGGGCGTGATGGTGCGCGGCTCCGGCGCGGCGTGGGATCTGCGCAAGTCGCAGCCCTACGACTGCTACGCCGACCTCGATTTCGACATCCCGATCGGCAAGAACGGCGACTGCTACGACCGCTACCTCATCCGCATGGAGGAGATGCGGCAGGCGACGCACATCATGCAGCAGTGCTGCGCGCGCCTGAAGACGGAGCGCGGGCCGGTCGCGACCCTCGACGGCAAGGTGGCGCCGCCGAAGCGGGGCGAGATGAAGCGCTCCATGGAGGCGCTCATCCACCACTTCAAGCTCTACACCGAGGGCTACCGGGTGCCCGAAGGCGAGGTCTACGCCGCGGTCGAGGCGCCCAAGGGCGAGTTCGGCGTCTATCTGGTCTCGACCGGCGACAACAAGCCGTACCGCTGCAAGATCCGCGCGCCCGGCTTCGCCCACCTGCAGGCGATGGACCACCTGTGCCGCGGCACGATGCTGGCCGACGTCTCCGCCATCCTCGGCTCGCTCGACATCGTGTTCGGGGAGGTGGACCGGTGAGGCTCGTCGTTCGCACAGGCAGGGCGCGGGCCTTCACCTCTCACCGGCGGGGAGAGGTCTGCCCGCAGGGCCGGGTGAGGGGGCTTCGGTCTTCTCCGGAACGCCTTCGCCCCCTCACCCGCGAGGCTTCCCCTCGCGACCTCTCCCCGCTGGGGAGAGGTGGGAGCCATATCCTGCCCGCGGGGAGCGCCGCCTGATGTCCGTCCGTCGTCTCGCCGAGGTCCAGCCCGCCGATTTCGAGTTCACGCAGGACAACCTGCAGTGGGCCGAAGGGCAGATCGCCAAATATCCGGAAGGCCGTCAGGCTTCGGCCGTCATTCCGCTGCTGTGGAAGGCGCAGGAGCAGCACGACGGCTGGCTGCCGGAGCCGGCGATCCGCCGGGTCGCCGAGATGCTGGGCATGCCGGTGATCCGGGTGATGGAGGTCGCGACCTTCTACACCATGTTCAACCTGAAGCCGGTGGGCGAGCATTTCGTCCAGCTCTGCGGCACCACCCCCTGCGCGCTGCGGGGGGCGGAGCGGCTGAAGGACGTGTGCCGCAAGCTCATCGGCGAGCAGAACCATGTGACCGCCGACGGCAAGCTGAGCTGGCTCGAGGTGGAGTGCCTCGGCGCCTGCGCCAACGCGCCCATGGTCCAGATCAACTTCGACTATTACGAAGACCTCAGCCCCGAGAGCTTCGAGGCGCTGCTCGAGGACCTGCGCGCCGGCCGCGCCGTGACGACCGGCTCCCAGACCGGCCGCTCCTGCTCCGCGCCGTTCGGCGGCGACACCTCGCTCACCGACGAGAGCCTCTATGACGGCTCGGTGGTCGGCGGCTGGAAGAGCCGCTTCAGCGAGGAGGCCAAGGTCGACGCGGCCGAAGCGGGAGCCGCGGCGAAGCCCGCCGAGGCCGCCCGGCCCGAGGCGAAGGCCGCGGGCTCGAAGCCGGACGCCGATGCGCAGCCTGCGGACGCCAAGCCCGCCGTGGCCGAGCGTCCCGCGGACCGCAGCCGCCGCGAGGGCCAGCCCTATCTCGGCTCCGGCGCGAGCGCGCCCGCCAAGCCCGGCGACAAGGAGGCGTGACGATGCTGACCGATCGCGACCGGATTTTCACCAATCTCAACGGCCGCCGCGGCGCCGACCTCCAGTCGGCGCTGAAGCGTGGCGCCTGGGACGAGACCAAGTTCCTGCTGGACAAGGGCCGGGACTGGATCGTGGCCGAGATGAAGGCCTCCGGCCTGCGCGGACGCGGAGGCGCCGGCTTTCCCACCGGCCTCAAGTGGTCCTTCATGCCGAAGCCGCAGGAGGGCCGTCCGCATTATCTGGTGGTCAACGCCGACGAGTCCGAGCCCGGCACCTGCAAGGACCGGGAGATCATGCGGAACGACCCGCATCTCCTGATCGAGGGCTGCCTGATCGCGTCCTTCGCGATGCACGCCAACGCCTGCTACATCTACATTCGCGGCGAATACGTGCGGGAGCGCGAGGCGCTGCAGCGCGCCGTGGACGAGGCCTACGCCGCCAATCTGGTGGGCAAGAACAACACGCACGGCTGGCCGTTCGACATCTACGTTCATCACGGCGCCGGCGCCTACATCTGCGGCGAGGAGACCGCGCTGCTCGAAAGCCTCGAAGGCAAGAAGGGCATGCCGCGCCTGAAGCCGCCGTTCCCGGCCAACATGGGCCTCTACGGCAACCCGACCACGGTCAACAACGTGGAGTCGATCGCGGTCGCGGGCACCATCCTGCGGCGCGGCGGGGCGTGGTTCGCGGGCCTCGGCAAGCCCAACAACACCGGCACCAAGCTGTTCTCCATCTCCGGCCACGTGGAGCGGCCGTGCAACGTGGAGGAGGAGATGGGCATCTCCTTCCGCGAGCTGGTGGAGAAGCACTGCGGCGGCGTCCGCGGCGGCTGGGACAACCTCTACGCGGTCATCCCCGGCGGCTCGTCGGTGCCGGTGCTCCCCGAGCACCAGTGCCAGGACCTGTCCATGGACTTCGACACCCTGCGCAACCTGCGCTCGGGCCTCGGCACGGCGGCGGTGATCGTCATGGACAAGTCCACCGACATCGTGCGCGCCATCGCCCGCATCTCGCACTTCTACAAGCACGAGAGCTGCGGCCAGTGCACGCCCTGCCGCGAGGGCACGGGCTGGATGTGGCGCGTGCTGGAGCGCATGGCGGTCGGCCGCGCCGAAAAGCGCGAGATCGACATGCTGCTGGAGGTCTCCACCCAGGTGGAGGGCCACACCATCTGCGCGCTCGGCGACGCCGCGGCCTGGCCGGTGCAGGGCCTGATCCGGCACTACCGCCACGAGATCGAGAAGCGCATCGACGACTACGCCGCGAACCCCGCCCCGCGGGATTACGCCATGGCGGCGGAGTGAGCGCGATGGCCGGCTTGATCCAGCCCCACGCCGTCATGCCCGAGCTGTGCTCGGGCGTCCACGACTTCGGCGTGGAGGGCGGCGGCCATCAAATCGTGGATACCCGCGCTGCGCGCGGGCATGACGTGAAGCCGAGGCGGAACCGCCCATGACCAAGATCATCGTCGACGGCGCCGAGGTCGACGTCCCGGCCGAGTACACCATCCTGCAGGCCTGCGAGGCGGCGGGGGCCGAGATTCCGCGCTTCTGCTACCATGAGCGGCTGTCGATCGCCGGCAACTGCCGCATGTGCCTCGTCGAGGTGAAGGGCGGGCCGCCCAAGCCGGTGGCCTCCTGCGCCATGGGCGTGCGCGACCTGCGCCCCGGGCCGAACGGCGAGCCGCCGGTGGTCTCCACCCGCTCGCCCATGGTGAAGAAGGCGCGCGAGGGGGTGATGGAGTTCCTGCTCATCAACCACCCGCTGGATTGCCCGATCTGCGACCAGGGCGGCGAGTGCGACCTGCAGGACCAGGCCATGGCCTACGGCGTCTCGGGCTCGCGCTTCCACGAGAACAAGCGCGCGGTCGAGGACAAGCACATCGGGCCGCTGGTCAAGACGACCATGACCCGCTGCATCCACTGCACCCGCTGCGTGCGTTTCGTGACCGAGGTCACCGGCGTCGCCGAGCTCGGCGCCATCGGCCGCGGCGAGGACATGGAGATCACCACCTATCTGGAATCCGCGCTGTCGTCGGAGCTGCAGGGCAACGTCATCGACCTGTGCCCGGTGGGCGCGCTGACCTCGAAGCCTTACGCCTTCCAGGCCCGGCCGTGGGAGCTGTCGAAGACCGAGTCCATCGACGTCATGGACGCGCTCGGCTCCGCCATCCGGGTGGACGCCCGCGGGCGCGAGGTGATGCGCATCCTGCCGCGCGTCAACGACGAGGTGAACGAGGAGTGGATCTCGGACAAGACCCGCTTCGTGTGGGACGGCCTGCGCGCCCAGCGGCTGGACCGGCCCTACGTGCGTGAAGGCGGCCGCCTGCGCCCGGCGTCGTGGCCCGAAGCGCTGGCGAAGGTCGCGGAGAAGATCAAGACGACCGACAAGGCCCGCATCGGCGCCATCGTCGGCGATCTCGCCGCGGCCGAGGAGATGTTCGCGCTGAAGGATCTGCTGAGCCGTCTCGGCGTCGCGAACATCGACGCCCGCCAGGACGGCGCCGCGATCGATCCGGCCGCGGGCCGCGCAAGCTACCTGTTCAATCCGGGGATCGCCGGCGTCGACGAGGCGGACGCGATCCTGATCGTGGGCTCCAACCCGCGGCTCGAGGCGCCGGTGCTGAACGCCCGCATCCGCCGGGCGTGGCGCCAGCGCGGCGTGCGCGTGGGGCTGATCGGCGAGCGCGCCGACCTCACCTATGGCGCGGAGCACATCGGCGCCGGGACCGACAGCCTGATCGAGCTGGTGGAGGGCAAGCACTCCTTCGCCCGGGTTCTCGCGGGGGCCAGCCGGCCGCTGATCCTGATCGGCGCCGGCGCGCTGGCACGTCCCGACGGCGCGGCGGTGCTGTCCGCCGCCGCGAGGCTGGCGCAGGGCGTCGAGGCTCGGGCCGAGGGCTGGAACGGCCTCGCGGTGCTGCACGCCGCGGCCTCCCGCGTGGGCGCGCTCGACCTCGGGCTGGTTCCGGGGGAGGGGGCGAAGACCGCGGCCGAGATGGCGGCGCCCGGCGGGCTCGACGTGGCCATCCTGCTCGGCGCGGATGAGATCGAGGTCGCGCCCGGCGCCTTCGTGGTCTACCTCGGCAGCCATGGCGACCGCGGCGCGCACCGCGCCGACGTCATCCTGCCGGGCGCGGCCTACACCGAGAAGTCCGGCCTCTACGTCAACACCGAAGGCCGGGTGCAGGTGGCGAACCGCGCCACCTTCCCGCCCGGCGAGGCGCGGGAGGACTGGGCCATCCTGCGCGCCCTGTCCGACCAGGTCGGCGCGCGTCTTCCTTACGACTCGCTGGCGCAGCTGCGCGCGGCGCTGGTCGCGGCCCATCCGCATTTCGGCGCGGTGGACGCGGTCGCCGCCGGCGACCCGGCGGACCTCTCGCGTCTGGCGCAAGCCGGCGGCGCGCTCTCGGGCGACGTGTTCCTGAACGCCGTGTCTGACTTCCATCTGACGAACCCGATCGCCCGCGCCTCGGCCATCATGGCCGAGATGAGCGCGCTCCGGCAGGGGTCGCTGGCGGAGGCCGCGGAGTGATGAATGTGCGAGCAAGCTCGTCCGTCATGCCCGCGAATGCGGGCATCCACGACTTTCGTGGCGCGGCGGTCGACGTCCAAGTCGTGGATGCCCGGCATGCGCCGGGCATGACGGCGCGTGTCGCAGCGGCTGAGTGAGGGCGGATAACGTGGAAACCCTTCTCCAGGTGCTGCTGATCCTCGCCCAGAGCCTCGCGCTGCTGGTCGCGCTGCTGGTGTTCATCGCCTACATCCTGCTGGCCGACCGCAAGGTCTGGGCGGCGGTGCAGCTTCGGCGCGGTCCGAACGTGGTCGGGCCGTTCGGCCTGTTCCAGTCCTTCGCCGACCTGCTCAAGTTCGTGCTGAAGGAGCCGGTGGTCCCGTCCAGCTCCAACAAGGGCGTGTTCCTGCTGGCGCCGCTGGTCACCTGCTTCCTGGCGCTCGGCGCCTGGGCGGTGATCCCGCTTGCGGACGGCTGGGTCATCGCCGACCTGAACGTGGGCATCCTCTACGTGTTCGCGATCTCCTCGCTCGGCGTCTACGGCGTCATCATGGGCGGCTGGTCGTCGAACTCGAAATACCCGTTCCTGGGCGCGCTGCGCTCGGCGGCGCAGATGGTGTCCTACGAGGTCTCGATCGGCTTCGTGATCATCTGCGTGCTGCTCTGCGTCGGCTCGCTGAACCTGTCGGACATCGTGCGGGCTCAGGACACCGCCGCCGGCGTGTTCGGCTGGTACTGGCTGCCGCTGTTCCCGATGTTCGTGGTGTTCTTCATCTCCGCGCTCGCCGAGACCAACCGGCCGCCGTTCGACCTGCCCGAGGCGGAGTCGGAGCTGGTCGCCGGCTTCATGACCGAATACGGCTCCACGCCCTACCTGCTGTTCATGCTGGGCGAGTACGTGGCGATCATGTCCATGTGCGCGCTGACCACGATCCTGTTCCTCGGCGGCTGGCTGTCGCCGATCCCGTTCGCGCCATTCACCTGGATTCCGGGCGTGATCTGGTTCGTGGGCAAGATGTGCCTGGTGTTCTTCATGTTCGCCATGGTGAAGGCCTTCGTGCCCCGCTACCGCTACGACCAGCTCATGCGGCTCGGCTGGAAGGTGTTCCTGCCGATCTCGCTCGCCATGGTGGTGATCGTGGCCGGCGTGCTGCAGTTCACGGGCTGGGCGCCGTGAGCTTCAGCGCCCTCGGCGCGCTTGCGGGCGCGGTCGCGGGCGCGGTTCTCGGGTGGATCGGGGCGCGGGTGATCAACGCGGGCCTCGATGCGCAGATCGGACGGGCGTCTCCCGAGGACGCCGCGAAATTCACGACGATCCGCCGGCTCGCCGGTCCGATCGTCATCGCCACCACGATCGTGGAGATCGCGATCGTCGGCTATGTGGCCGTGGAATTGCTCGCGGGCTGAGACGCCCGCATGAGGAGACGAGGGTTGGAGATGCGGCTCGACCAAGCGGCCCGCTCGCTGTTCCTGAAGGAGTTCGTGTCGGCGTTTTTTCTGTCGATGCGCTACTTCTTCCGGCCCAAGGCGACCATCAACTACCCCTTCGAGAAGGGCGCCATCAGCCCGCGCTTCCGGGGGGAGCACGCCCTGCGCCGCTACCCCAACGGCGAGGAGCGCTGCATCGCGTGCAAGCTGTGCGAGGCCATCTGCCCGGCGCAGGCCATCACCATCGAGGCCGGCCCGCGCCGCAACGACGGCACGCGGCGCACGACCCGTTACGACATCGACATGGTGAAGTGCATCTATTGCGGCTTCTGCCAGGAGGCCTGTCCCGTGGACGCCATCGTCGAGGGGCCGAACTTCGAGTTCGCCACCGAGACCCGCGAGGAGCTCTATTACGACAAGGAGCGCCTGCTCGCGAACGGCGACCGCTGGGAGCGGGAGATCGCCCGCCGCATCGCGCTCGACGCGCCGTACCGGTGAGGGCCGTGATGACGACAGTCTCGGCGCGCCGGCGACAGGCGCCACGGTCACCTCTCCCCGGCGGGGAGAGGTCGCGAGGCGTCAGCCTCGCGGGTGAGGGGGCTTCGGTCCGCTTCGCCCGCAGCCTCCCCCTCACCCGGCGCTTCGCGCCGACCTCTCCCCGCCGGGGAGAGGTGAAGGGCCAGCGTTTCGCCGGCGCCGACCTTCCGCGCAAGGACCTTCGCGCATGAGCTTCGCCGCCCTGTTCTTCTATCTCTTCGCCACCGTCACCGTGGCCTCCGCCTTCATGGTGATCGCGGCCAAGAACCCCGTGCATTCGGTGCTGTTCCTGATCCTCGCCTTCGTGAACGCGGCCGGCCTGTTCGTGCTGATGGGCGCCGAGTTCCTGGCGATGATCCTGGTGGTCGTCTACGTGGGCGCGGTCGCGGTGCTGTTCATGTTCGTCACCATGATGCTCGACGTGGATTTCGCGGAGTTGCGCGACGGCTTCCTGCAGTATCTGCCGGTGGGCGCGCTGGTCGGCGCCATCGTTCTGGTGGAACTGGTGCTGGTGGTGGGAACCTGGAGCTTCGGCGGGGCTCAGAGCACGGTCACGCCGTCCGCGCCGATCCCCGCCGACGTCACCAACGCGGAAGCGCTCGGCCGCGTGCTCTACACCGAGCACCTGCTGCTATTCCAGGCGGCCGGCCTCGTGCTGCTCACCGCCATGATCGGCGCCATCGTGCTGACGCTGCGCGAGCGCCGCGCCGGCGTGAAGCGCCAGGACATCTCGGCCCAGGTCGCCCGCGGCCCCGCCACCGCCATCGAGGTGGTGAAGGCGCGTCCGGGCGAGGGCCTTTCGGAGGGGACGGTCTGACCATGGACGTCGGTCTCGGACATTACCTCACGGTCGCCGCCATCCTGTTCACGCTCGGGGTGCTCGGCATCTTCCTGAACCGGAAGAACGTGATCGTCATCCTGATGTCGGTGGAGCTGATCCTGCTGGCCGTGAACATCAACTTCGTGGCGTTCTCCACCCATATGGGCGACCTGAACGGCCAGGTGTTCGCGCTGTTCGTGCTCACCGTCGCCGCCGCCGAGGCCGCGATCGGCCTCGCCATCCTCGTGGTCTATTTCCGCAACCGCGGCACGATCGCGGTCGAGGACATCAACCGGATGAAGGGGTGAGGGCTTACGCCCCGACGGACCGCCGATGTACCATCTGATCGTCTTCCTTCCGCTTCTGGGCGCCATCGCCGCCGGCGTCATCGCGCTCGCCGGCGCCCGCAAGCGCCATCCCGGCGCCGTGGGCCCCGTGGACGCCTTCCACCACGCCCACGACCATGGCGGCCATGGCCATGGCGCGCATCACGACGCCCACGCGCATGACGCCCATGGCCACGACGACCACGGCCACCACGACGACCACGGTCACGGCCCGGTCGAACCGCCGGCGCAAGGGTCGCGGCTCGCGGAGCTGATCACCACCGGCCTGCTGATGGTCTCGGCGCTGCTGGCGTGGATCGCCTTCATCGACGTGGCCATCTCCGGCAACGCCGCCCATGTGCCGGTGCTGCGCTGGATCACCTCGGGCGAGCTCGCCATCGACTGGGCGTTCCGGGTCGACACGCTGACCGCCGTCATGCTGGTGGTGGTCACCTCGGTGTCGGCGCTCGTCCACCTCTATTCCATCGGCTACATGCACGAGGATCCGCATCGGCCGCGGTTCTTCGGCTACCTGTCGCTGTTCACCTTCATGATGCTGATGCTGGTGACGGCGGACAATCTGGTCCAGCTGTTCTTCGGCTGGGAGGGCGTCGGCCTCGCCAGCTACCTGCTGATCGGCTTCTGGTATCAGAAGCCCTCCGCCAACGCCGCGGCCATCAAGGCCTTCGTGGTCAACCGCGTCGGCGACTTCGGCTTCCTGCTCGGCATCTTCGCCACCTTCGTGGTGTTCGGCAGCGTTCAGTTCGAAACCATCTTCGCAGCCGTCCCCGCCGCGGCCGACAAGACCATCCACGTCTTCGGCCACGACTGGCACGCGCTCACCGTGATCGGGCTGCTGCTGTTCATGGGCGCCATGGGCAAATCGGCCCAGCTCGGCCTGCACACCTGGCTGCCGGACGCCATGGAGGGCCCGACGCCGGTGTCGGCGCTGATCCACGCCGCCACCATGGTCACCGCCGGCGTGGTGCTGGTGGCGCGCATGTCGCCGATCTACGAGTTCGCGCCGGACGCGCTCACCGTCATCACCTATGTGGGCGCCACCACGGCGATCTTCGCCGCCACCGTCGGCCTGGTGCAGACCGACATCAAGCGCGTCATCGCCTATTCCACCTGCTCGCAGCTCGGCTACATGTTCGTGGCGCTCGGCGTCGGGGCCTATGGCGTGGCGGTGTTCCACCTGTTCACGCACGCCTTCTTCAAGGCGCTGCTGTTCCTCGGCTCCGGCTCGGTGATCCATGCGATGCACCACGAGCAGGACATGCGGAACATGGGCGGCCTGCGCCGGCTGATCCCGCTGACCTACTGGATGATGGTGATCGGCACGCTGGCGCTGACCGGCTTCCCGCTGACCGCCGGCTACTTCTCCAAGGACGCGGTGATCGAGGCGGCCTATGCGGCGCATTCCAGCGCGGGCATGTACGCCTTCGTCCTCACCGTGCTCGCGGCGCTGCTGACCTCGTTCTACTCGTGGCGCCTAATCTTCCTCACCTTCCACGGCCGTCCGCGCGCCTCGCTCGAGACCATGAGCCACGTGCACGAGAGCCCGCGGGTGATGACGGTGCCGCTGCTGGTGCTGGCGGTGGGCGCGCTGTTCGCCGGCGCGGTGTTCAAGTCGCGCTTCATCGGCGACAAGCACGACAGCTTCTGGAACGGCGCGCTGTTCGTGGGCGAGCACAACGAGATCCTGCACCACATGCACGAGGCGCCGGCGTGGGTGATCTGGTCGCCCTTCGTGATGATGGTCCTCGGCTTCGCGACGGCCTGGTTCTTCTACATCCGCAGCCCCGAGACGCCCGCCCGCCTCGCGGAGCGGCACCGGCTGCTGTACCAGTTCCTGCTCAACAAGTGGTGGTTCGACGAGCTCTACGACCGGCTGTTCACCCGCCCGGCCAAGTGGCTCGGCCGCTTCCTGTGGAAGACGGGCGACGGCCGGATCATCGACGGCCTCGGGCCGGACGGAGTCTCGGCGCGGGTGATCGACGTCACCAACCGCGTGGTGAAGCTGCAGACGGGCTACGTCTACCACTACGCCTTCGCGATGCTGATCGGCGTCGCGGCCCTGTTCACCTGGTTCCTGATGCGGGGTCTGTGATGATCGTCGATCTCCAGGTGACGATGGAAACGCCTCGTCATGCCCGAGCCTGTCTCGGGCATCCACGACTGCCTGTCAGCCGCTCGGCGCTCGAAGTCGTGGATACCCGCGCTGCGCGCGGGCATGACGGCCGCGAAGTCGCAGGAACGCCCCAATGACCGGCTGGCCCATCCTCTCGCTGCTGACCTTCCTTCCGCTGGTCGGCGTGTTCTTCCTGCTCGTGATCCGCGGGCAGGACGAGGCGAGCCTCGGCAACATGCGCCATGTGGCGCTGTGGACGACCGTGGTGAACTTCGCCGTCTCTGTGGTGCTGTGGGCGAAGTTTGACCTCGCGCAGCCGGGCTTCCAGTTCATCGAGCAGGCCGAATGGCTCGGCGGCTCCATCAACTACAAGCTCGGCGTGGACGGCATCTCGGCGCCCTTCGTGGTGCTGACCGCCTTCCTGATGCCGTTCTGCATCCTGGCGTCCTGGACCACGATCAAGACGCGGGTGCGCGAGTACCTGATCGCGTTCCTCGTGCTCGAGACGCTCATGATCGGCGTGTTCTGCGCGCTCGACATGGTGCTGTTCTATCTGTTCTTCGAAGCCGGCCTGATCCCGATGTTCCTCATCATCGGCATCTGGGGCGGCCCGCGCCGGGTCTACGCCAGCTTCAAGTTCTTCCTTTACACGCTGCTCGGCTCGCTGCTGATGCTGGTGGGCATCCTCGCCATGTACGGGACGGCGGGCACCACCGACATCGTGGCGCTGCTCGCCTACAAGTTCCCGGCGGACATGCAGTGGTGGCTGTGGCTCGGCTTCTTCGCCTCCTTCGCGGTGAAGATGCCCATGTGGCCGGTGCACACTTGGCTGCCCGACGCCCATGTGGAGGCGCCGACGGCGGGCTCCGTGATCCTCGCGGGCATCCTGCTGAAGATGGGCGGCTACGGCTTCCTGCGCTTCTCGCTGCCCATGTTCCCGCTGGCGTCGGAGTATTTCGCGCCGTTCGTGTTCACCCTCTCCGTCGTCGCCATCATCTACACCTCGCTGGTCGCGCTGATGCAGGAGGACATCAAGAAGCTCATCGCCTACTCGTCGATCGCGCACATGGGCTTCGTGACCATGGGCATCTTCGCGCTCAACGAGCAGGGCGTGCAGGGCGCGGTGTTCCAGATGATCAGCCACGGCGTGGTCTCGGGCGCGCTGTTCCTGTGCGTGGGCGTGATCTACGACCGGCTGCACACCCGCGAGATCAAGGCCTTCGGCGGCCTCGTGAACCGCATGCCCTGGTACGCGGCGGCGTTCCTCGTCTTCACCATGGCCAATGTGGGCCTGCCCGGCACCTCCGGCTTCGTGGGCGAGTTCCTGACGCTGATGGGCTCGTTCCGGGCCAACTCCTGGGTGGCGCTGTTCGCCACCACCGGCGTCATCCTGTCCGCCGGCTACGCGCTCTGGCTCTACCGTCGCGTGGTGCTCGGGCCGCTGGACAAGCCGGAGCTCGCCGGCATCCCGGACCTGTCGCGCCGGGAGATCGCGCTGCTTGCGCCGCTGCTGGTCCTCACCGTGCTGTTCGGCGTGTGGCCGGCGCCGGTGATCGACTTCTCCGCCGCCTCCATCGACGGCCTGCTGCAGCAGACCACCGCCGCCATCGAGAGCGCCGGCAAGGCCGCCGCTCTGGCGGGGCAGTGAACCTCGGGACGACCTGACCATGGACGCCACCTTGCCTTCCCTCGCGCCGGCGCTTCCCGAGCTGATCCTCGCGGTCGGCGCGCTTGTCCTCGTGCTCGTGGGCGCGATCCGCGGCGAGCGCGCCACCCCGCTGGTCAACGGCCTCGCGCTCGTGGTTCTGGCGCTCGCCACCGTCGCGGTCACGCTCGCCCCCGCGGAGTCCACCTTCAACGGCGCCTTCGTGCTGGACGGCTTCGCCCGCTTCATGAAGCTGATCGCCTTCATCGGCGCTTTCGCGGCGCTGCTGCTGTCGTTCGACTACATGGAGCGCCTGCGCTTCGCCCGGTTCGAATACGCCATCCTGGTGGTGCTCGCGACGCTCGGCATGGCGCTGATGATCTCGGCCCACGACCTGATCGCGCTCTATCTCGGCCTCGAGCTGCAGAGCCTCGCGCTCTATGTCATCGCCGCCATCAACCGCGACGACGAGCGCTCCACGGAAGCGGGCCTGAAGTATTTCGTGCTGGGCGCGCTGTCGTCCGGCATGCTGCTCTACGGCGCGTCGCTGATCTACGGCTCCACCGGCGCGGTGGGCTTCACCGAGATCGCCGCGGCGCTGAAGGGCGGCGAGGCCTCGCTCGGCCTGATCTTCGGCGTGGTGTTCCTGATCTCCGGCTTCGCCTTCAAGGTCTCGGCGGTGCCGTTCCACATGTGGACGCCGGACGTCTACGAGGGCGCGCCGACGCCGATCACCGCCTTCTTCGCCTCCGCCACCAAGGTGGCCGCCATGGCCATGTTCGTGCGCGCCGTCGCCGAGGCGCTGCCGGAGGTGACCTCCGAATGGCGGCAGGTGGTGGTGTTCGTGGCGCTGGCCTCCATGGCGCTCGGCTCCTTCGCCGCCATCGGGCAGAGCAACATCAAGCGCCTGATGGCCTACTCCTCCATCGGCCACATGGGCTACGCGCTGGTCGGCCTCGCCGCCGGCACGCCCGAGGGCGTGCGGGGCGTCGCGATCTATCTGGCGATCTATCTCGCCATGACGCTCGGCGCCTTCGCCTGCATCCTGTCCATGCGGGTCGGCGAGCGTTACGTGGAGAACGTGTCGGATCTGGCGGGCCTGTCGCGCACCAAGCCGGCCATGGCCTTCGTGCTGGCGATGATCCTGTTCTCGCTCGCCGGCATCCCGCCGCTCGCGGGCTTCTTCGCCAAGTTCTACGTGTTCTACGCGGCGGTGAACGCCGGGCTCTACCCGCTCGCGGTGGCCGGCTTCGTGCTGTCGGTGGTGGGCGCGTTCTACTATCTGCGCCTCGTCAAGATCATCTATTTCGACGAGCCGACGGTGGAGTTCGCTCCCATGACGCTCGCGGCCAAGGCGGTGCTGACGGTCGCGGGCGGCTTCACGCTGCTCTACTTCGTCTACCCCGCGCCCCTCACCGCCGCCGCCGGCGCGGCGGCGCAGTCGCTGTTCTAACGCGCGGCGGTTCATTCTGGACGCTGCGGCGATGACCTTCGCTCTCGGCCCTCACGCCGTCGCCGCCGGCCATGCGCTGCAGGCCTACGACACGGTCGGCTCCACCAACGCCGAGGCGCTCGGGCTCGCGCGCGAGGGGCGGGGGCCGGTGTGGGTGGTGGCGCGGGCGCAGACGGCGGGGCGGGGGCGACGCGGGCGGGCGTGGTCCACCGGGCGCGGCAATCTGGCGGCGAGCTTCGGCGTGACGCTCGCCCTGCCGCCCGCGACCGCCGCGACGCTCGGCTTCGTGGCGGGGCTCGCGCTCGAGCAGGCGCTGCGCGCCGCCGCGCCGTCGCTCTCCACCCCCACCACCCGGGCGGAGCTGAAATGGCCGAACGACGTGATCGTCGACGGCGCCAAGCTCGCCGGCATCCTGCTGGAGGCCGACGCCTCGGTTCCCGGCTGCATCTCCGTCGCGGTCGGCATGGGCGTGAACGTGGCGGCGGCGCCCGAGGGCCTGCCCTATCCCGCGGCCTCGCTGGCCGCCCGCGGCGACGCCGTGAGCGCGGAACAGCTCTTCGTCGCGTTGACGGACGCCTTCGCCTCGTGGTTCCACATCTGGGACGAGGGACGGGGCTTCCCTGCGCTGCGCAAGGCGTGGATGGCGCGCGCGGCGGGGGTGGGGCGGCCGGTCCGGGTGGATGCGGGCGGGCGCGTTCTCAGCGGCCTGTTCGAAAAGATCGATGATGAGGGTCGCCTCGTGCTACGAGGCGAGGATGGAGCGTTCGTCGCGGTGGCGGCGGGCGACGTGCATTTCGGGACCGTGGCCACGGTTCGAGAGTAAGGGTGCGGATGGCGCAGGATCTGGTTTTCGTTCCCCTCGGCGGCGTGGGGGAGATCGGCATGAACGCCGGCCTCTATGGTCTTGGCGAAGGGCGCAAGCGGCGCTGGCTGATGGTGGACTGCGGCGTGACCTTCGGCGATCCCGTCACGACGCCGGGCGTCGACCTGATCATGCCGGACATCCGCTTCGCGCTCTCCCATGGCAAGGCGGTGGAGGCCATCGTCCTCACCCACGCCCATGAGGACCATTACGGCGCGCTGCTGGACCTGTGGCCTCAGCTCAAGTGCCCCGTCTACGCCACGCCCTTCGCCGCCGGCCTGCTGGACGCCAAGCGCGCCGCCGAGCGCGACGCGCCCAAGATCGACGTGCGGGTGGTGGCCGAGGGCTCCCGCTTCTCCGTCGGCCCGTTCGACGTGGAGCTGGTGCCGGTCGCGCATTCGATCCCGGAATCCACCGCGCTCACGCTGCGCACGCCGGTCGGAACCGTCATCCACACCGGCGACTGGAAGATCGACCGCACCCCCGTGCTCGGCCGCCCCACCGACGAGGAGCGCTTCCGGGCCATCGGCGAGGAGGGCGTCGCCGCCATCGTCGGCGATTCGACCAACTCGCTGCGCGAGGGCATCTCGCGCTCGGAATCGGAAGTGGCGGCGAGCCTCGGCGAGCTGATCCGCAACGCGCCCGGCCGGGTCGCGGTCACCACCTTCGCCTCCAACGTGGGGCGCCTGCGGGCGGTGGCGGACGCCGCCATGGCCTGCGACCGGCAGGTGGTGCTGGTGGGCCGCGCCATGGCCCGCGCCACCGAGGTGGCGCGGGAGCTGGGCTATCTGGAGGGCGTGCCGGAGTTCCTGAGCCCCGACGCCTTCGGCTATCTGCCCCGCGACAAGGTGGTGGCGCTGATGACCGGCAGCCAGGGCGAGCCCCGCGCGGCGCTCGCCCGCGTGGCGGAAGGCGATCACCCTCAGGTGACGCTCGCCAAGGGCGACCGGGTGATCTTCTCGTCCCGCGCCATCCCCGGCAACGAGAAGGCGGTCGGCCGCATCATCAACCGCCTGATCGAGGGCGGGGCCGAGGTCATCACCGACCGCACCCATTTCGTGCACGTCTCCGGCCATCCCCGGCAGGAGGAGCTCGCCATGCTCTACGGCTGGACCAAGCCGAAGGTGCTGGTGCCGGTCCATGGCGAGGAGGCCCATCTCCACGGCCACGCCGCCTTCGCCCATGCGGTCGGCGTGCCGAAGGTGGTGCGGGTCCGCAACGGCGACATGGTGCGGCTCGCAGGCGGCGAGGCCGAGATCGTGGACGACGTGCCCGTCGGCCGCACGCTGAAGGACGGCCGCGTGCTGGTGAGCGCCACCGAAGCCACCATCGGCGAGCGCCGTCGGCTGAGCTTCGCGGGCGTCGTCTCCATCGCGCTCGCCTTCACCGAGCGCGGCGAGCTTTCGGGCGGGGTTTCGGTGCGCTTCACCGGCCTGCCGCCGCGGGACGACGAGGGCACGCCCATGCTGGAGGTGCTGCGCGACACCGTGCTCGACTGCATCGACGGCCTGCCGCGCCAGAAGCGCCGCGACGCCGGCGTGGTGGAGAAGGCCATCGAGCGCGCGGTGCGCGGCGAACTGCAGCTGGTATGGGGCAAAAAGCCAATATGCCATGTGAGCGTGCTGGGGGTATGAGCGATCGTCGGCGCGACGCCTTCGTGATCGCGATCTGAGCCGAATGTGAGCCACGCGGGCGCGCTCGCGTGGCATGTTCGCCGCGGTCCGGCGTGACCTCAACCTGTTCGGAGCCTTGTCCATGATCGGCCGCCTCAACCACGTCGCCATCGCCGTGCCGGACCTCGCCGCCGCGACCGCGGTCTATCGCGATACGCTGGGTGCCAGGGTGACCGAGCCGACGCAGGAGCCGGAGCACGGCGTCACCGTGGTGTTCATCGAGCTGCCGAACACCAAGGTGGAGCTGCTGGAGCCTCTGGGCGAGAATTCGCCGATCCAGGCGTTCCTCGACCGCGCCCCGGCGGGCGGCATCCACCACGTCTGTTACGAGGTGGACGACATCCTGGCGGCGCGCGACCAGCTCAAGGCGCAGGGCGCGCGGGTTCTGGGCTCGGGCGAGCCGAAGATCGGCGCCCACGGCAAGCCGGTGCTGTTCCTGCATCCGAAGGACATGCTCGGCACGCTTGTGGAGCTCGAGCAGGCGTGATCCTTCCGATCGCAAGCTGGGTCGCGATCTATTTCGTGATCTGGTGGATCGCGCTGTTCGCGGCGCTGCCCTTCGCCGGCCGCAGTCAGGCGGAGGAGGGCGCCGTGGTGCCCGGGTCGGAGGCGAGCGCCCCCGCCCGCTTCCGCTGGCGTCGCCTCGTCCTGCTCAACACCGTGATCTCGACGGCGGTGTTCCTGCTTGTGATGTGGCTGCTGACGCAGAAGATGTTCAGCCTCGACGACGTGCCGTTCCTGCCGAAATACGGCGTGTTCTGACGCCGCTCTCGGCGGGGGGCGGTCCAGTGGAGCGAGCGTCACGCCCGAGCTTGGCCATAGGGCATCATCGCTCGGGCATGACGTTGAGGTGAGACGCGCGACCTGCGCTTACGCCAGCAGCGCCGCCGCCGGGCGCATCACGCCGACCTCGACGCCTTCCCAGTTGGTCAGCCGCTTTGCGGTCTGGCCGGCGAGCCAGTCGCCGGCCGCGCCGGAGGGGTCCAGGAAGCGGGCGATGAGAGCCGCCATCGCCACCTCGGAGGCGCGGGTCGCGCCGTCCTCGATCTTGAGCGCGATCCCGATCCCGAGCTCGGGCAGCGCGGCGATGTGGACGCCCTCCGCGCCGAACTTGACGAAGGCGCGGCCGTTCAGCGCCTGCATCGCCTCGGTGTCGAAGCGGCCGGAGCCGCCGATCTGGAACGGCGCCGACCACGCGGCTTGTTTTAGCCGTCTCGCCGCGGCGGCGCGGGCGGGGCCGAAGCCGGTCTCCGCGCCGAACCGGGCGAAGGCGCGGGCGATGGCGCTGAGCGGCGCGGCGTAGGTGGGGATGCCGCAGCCGTCGGTCCCTACCGGCGCGTCCGCGAGGCTGACGCCCATGGCGGTCTCCAGCGCCGCCGTCACCTCCCGCTGCACCGGATGGTCGGGGCCGATGTAGCCGGCGGTGTCCACCTCCATGGCGCAGGCGAGGCACAGGAAGCCCGCATGCTTGCCGGAGCAGTTGTTGTGGAGCGCGTTGGGGCCGGCGCCGCTCGCCGCCAGCGCCCGGGCCGCGGCGTCGTTGGTCGGCCAGTGCGCGCCGCATTCCAGCGCCTCGACCCCGAGCCCGAGCCTCGCCAGCGCGCCGGCGGCGGTCGCCACATGCTCCGGCTCGCCGCCGTGGGAGGCGCAGGCGAGCGCCAGCTCCTCCACGGCGAAGCCGAAGCGGTCGGCGGCCCCGCTCTCCACCAGCGGCAGCGCCTGCAGCCCCTTCACCGCCGAGCGCCCGAAGGTCGGCCGTTCCGCGTCGCCCAGCGCCAGCACGATCGCGCCGTCCGCGTCCGCCACCGCAACCGTTCCGGCGTGACGGCTCTCCACCGCCAGCCCGCGGGTGACCTCGACGAGAGTGACGGGAGCGGTCATCGGGAAGTCTCCGGAGGAAGGGATGACGGAACCCGCGCGGCAAGCGCGGTGTTGAGCGCTCACGACGGACGCGGGAGGCGACCATGGCCACGAAATCCCAATCCCACAAGACGAAGACGCCGGCGGCGAAGGACAATCCTTCCATCAAGAACGCGGAGGTCTACGAGGCCCTGCGCGAGCAGGGCGCCAGCAAGGAGAAGGCGGCGCGGATCGCCAACGCCAAGGCGAAATACGGCGACGCAGGGCCGAAGTCGCCCTCCGTCCGCGGCGGCAAGGCCGCGCCTTACGAGGACTGGACCCGAGACGCGCTGTACGAGCGCGCGAAAGAGATCGGCGTCGCCGGCCTGTCCCGGGCGACCAAGGGCGAGCTGATCCACGCGCTCCGGTCGCACTGAGATGGCGGCGGAGCAGGACGGAGACGACGCCGCGCTGGCGAAGCTCGCGAAAGACGTCGGGCTTACGCTCGGCGCGCCCCGCGATCTCACCATCACCCGCCGGCGCGCGGGACGGGGCTTCCGCTATCTGGACGCCAAGGGCCGCCCGGTGCGCGACGCCGCCACGCTCGAGCGCATCGACGCCCTCGCCATCCCGCCGGCCTATGAGGAGGTCCGCATCGCCCGCGACGCGAACGTCCATCTTCAGGCGATCGGGCGCGACGAGGCCGGGCGCGCCCAGTACCGTTACCATCCCGACTGGAACGCGGTACGGGAGCTGAAGAAGGTGGAGCGGCTCGACCGGGTGATCGAGGCGCTGCCCAAGCTGCGGCGCCGGGTGGCGCGGGATCTGGCGAGCCCCCGGCTCAGCCGCGCCAAGGCGCTGGCGGCGGCTGTGGCGCTGATCGACGAGACCCACATCCGGGTCGGCTGCGAGGCCTATGTGCGCAGCAACAAGGCCCATGGCGCCTCCACCTTGCTGAAACGGCATGTGAAGGTGAAGGGCGAGGCGGTGCAGCTCGCCTTCCGGGGCAAGGGCGGCAAGGACATAAGCTGCAGCATCCGCTCCGGCCGGCTCGCCCGCGCGGTCGGGCGCATCGGCGCGCTGCCGGGGCGGAGGCTGTTCCAGTACCGCGACGCCGACGGCGCCGTGCGCCGGATCACGGCGGTGGACGTGAACGCCTATCTGCGCGAGGCGACCGGCCTGCCGGTGACGGCGAAGGATCTGCGCATGCTGGGCGCCAGCGCCAACGCCGCCGAGCATCTGGCGGAGCTTGAGCCCGCAACCAGCCCGACCGCGCGCAGACGTCAGCTCTCGGCGGTGATGCGGGCGATTTCCGAGCGGCTCGCCAACACGCCCGCCGTGGTGCGCAAGTCCTACGTGCATGCGGTGGTGGTTGACGGCTTCGGCTCCGGTTCGCTGAAGAAGGCCTATGCGGGCGCGCGCGGCCGCTCGGGGCTTCGGCGGGCGGAGGCGGCGCTCGCCGGCCTGGTGCGGCGTCTGAAGCGCGGACGGTGACCGAACGGCCGCTTGACCCGCGCGCCATTCCGGCCAATCAGTCCGAAGCCTGCTCTGTCCCTTCGGATCACCGTCATGTCCCGCCGCCTCGCCTTCGCGCTCGCTCTCGGTCTCGCCGCGCCCCTGGCGCCGTCCGCGCGCGCGCAACCGGCGGAGCCTGCGGCGGCGACGCCCCCCTGCGGCGGTGATTTCGCGAGCTGGCTCGACGGCGTCAGGGCGGAGGCGCGCGCGGCCGGCGTGTCCGACGACGCCATCGCCCGCGGGCTCGATGGGGTGGCGGTCGACCCCAAGGTGCTGTCGCACGATCGCGGCCAGCAGGTGTTCCAGCAGACCTTCCTGCAGTTTGCCGGGCGCATGGTGGCGGGCGCGCGGGTGACGCGCGGGCCGAAGCTGATCGAGCAGAACCGGGCGCTGTTCGCCAGAATGGAGTCGGAGTACGGCGTGCCGGCTTCCGTGGTCGCGGCCTTCTGGGGGCTGGAGACCGATTTCGGGGCCAATCTCGGCAAGTTCGACACTCGCAACGCGCTGGCGACGCTGTCCCACGACTGCCGGCGCCCGGCCTTCTTCCGCCCGCAGCTCATTGCGGCGCTGAAGATCGTGGAGCGCGGCGATCTCGCTCCGGCCGAGATGAAGGGCGCCTGGGCGGGCGAGCTTGGCCAGACCCAGATGATGCCGGCGGACTACATCCGCTTCGGCGTGGACGGCGACGGCGACGGCCGCGTCGACCTGATGAAGAGCACGCCGGACGCCATCCTCTCCGCCGGCCGCTACGTCTCCGAAATGGGCTGGCGGCGCGGCGAGCCCTGGCTGCAGGAGGTGACGGTTCCGGCCTCAATGCCGTGGGAGCAGGCCGACATCGACGTCAAGCATCCGGTGTCGCAGTGGAGCGCCTGGGGCGTGACCGCGCGGCAGGGCGCTCTGCTCGCCAGGCCCGACTCAGGCGCGGCGCTGCTGCTGCCCATGGGGCGGAACGGCCCGGCCTTCCTCGCCTATGACAATTTCGACGTCTACCGGAAGTGGAACCAGTCCTTCATCTACGCCATGACGGCCGCCTATCTCGCGACCCGCTACGAGGGCGCCCCCCAGGTCGCGCCGGGCGCCGCGCCGGTGCGGCCGCTCGACACCGCGGAGCTGACCGATCTGCAGCATCGTCTGCGCAAGGCGGGCTTCCTCGACGGCGACGCGGACGGCCGGCTCGGCTTCGCCACCCGCAAGGCCTCGCGGGCGGCGCAACTCAAGCTCGGCCTGCCCGCCGACGGCTATCCCAGCCTCGAACTGCTGCAGGCCCTGCCGCCGGCGGAATGAAGTTTCGGGGAGCCATTTTTCGTTTCAGCCGCGTGATCCGAAGCACCTCCAAAAACGCGAACGGCCCCTCTCATGGCGGAGGGGCCGTTCTCGTCGAACCGGACCGGGGCGCCGTCCGGCCTTGCGCTTGCCGACCTTAGCCGGCGAGCTTCAGCCCGCCGTTCGGCGTGCGGATTTCGATGTCGACCTCCAGCGTCGCCAGCGTGTCCTGGGTGTCGGTCTTGATGCGGACCTTGTCCGGGTCGATGGCGATGTGCTTGGCGATCACCGCCAGGATCTCGTCCTTGAGCTGCGCCACCAGATCGGTGCGGCCGAACACGGCGCGCTCGTGGGCGAGCAGGAGCTGCAGGCGCTCGCGCGCGGCGGGGGCGGAGGAGCGGCGGGTGAAGAACCTGAGAACGCTCATGCCGCGGCCCTCCGGCCGAACAGCGAGCCGAAGAAGCTCTTCTTCTCGCTAGGCACCACCATGTCGATGGTCTCGCCGCGCAGGCGCCGTGCGGCGTCGAGATAGGCCCGGGACGGCGCGGAGATCGGGTTCGCCAGCGTGACCGGCGAGCCGAGGTTCGACGCCTTCAGCACTTCCGGGCTCTCCGGGATGATGCCGAGCAGCGGGATCGACAGGATCTCCAGCACGTCGTCGACCTTCAGCATGTCGCCGCGGTCGGCGCGCACCGGATCGTAGCGGGTGAGGAGCAGCAGCTTCTCCATGGTCTCGCCGCGCTCGGCCTTCTCGGTCTTCGAATCGAGCAGGCCGATGATGCGGTCCGAGTCGCGCACCGAGGAGACTTCCGGATTGGTGACGATCACCGCCAGATCGGCGTGGCGCATGGCGAAATAGGCGCCGCGCTCGATGCCCGCCGGGCTGTCGCAGATGATCCAGTCGAACTTCTCCTTGAGCTGGTTGATCACCCGCTCGACGCCCTCCGCCGTCAGCGCGTCCTTGTCGCGCGTCTGGGAGGCGGGCAGGAGGTAGAGGCTGTCCACCCGCTTGTCGCGGATCAGCGCCTGGTTCAGGTTGGCGTCGTTCTGGACCACGTTGATCAGGTCGTAGACCACGCGGCGCTCGGCGCCCATCACCAGGTCGAGATTGCGCAGCCCGACGTCGAAATCGATGACCACGACGCTCTGCCCGGTCTGCGCGAGCGCCGCGCCGAGGGCCGCCGTCGACGTGGTCTTGCCGACGCCTCCCTTGCCCGACGTGACGACCAGAACCTCTGCCATTGGAATGTCTCCTTCGAAACCGTGTGATCGTCAGTCGAGCGCGGCGACGCGGAGCGTCTCGCCGTCGAGATGGGCGCGGGCGGGCTTGCCCTTGAGCTTGGGATCGAGCGCGTCGGTGGTCATGTAGACCCCGTCGATCGCCAGCAGTTCGGCGTCGAGCTTGGCGCAGAAGATGCGCGCCTTCGAATTGCCCGCCGAGCCCGCGATCGCCCGGCCGCGCAGCGCGCCGTAGATGTGGATCGAGCCGGCCGCCACGATCTCCGCGCCGGAGGCCACGGAGCCGCAGATGGTGACGTCGCCGTTGGGAAAGCTGATGCTCTGCCCGGAGCGCACCGTGTGGTCGATGATCAGCGAGGTCCCGGTCGGGGCCGCGGCCTCCTTGGCGGAGATTTCGCCGGCGGCGCGGCCGCCCACCGGCATGGCGAGGCGGGCGTTGGGGCCGTCGAGGAACTTCGGATCGCAGCCCTCGACGCCGATGACGCGCACCTTGCGGATGTCGAGCTCGCCCAGCAGGGCCGCAAGCGCCCGGGGCGACAGCTTCAGCGCCGCCACGTCCAGCACCACCGGCCGTTCGCCGAAGAAGCCGGGCGAGCCTGCGGCGAGCGCGTCGAGTTCGGCCAGCCAGTCCTCCAGCGGCGGTTCGGGCGCCAGCACCAGCGCCATGAACGACCGCCCCCGGAACCGGATCTGCTGGCGCTTCGCCGGCTCGTCGGCGGCGGACTTCGGGACGATCTGGAGGGCGGGCTGCGACACGGCGAAACGTCCGGGCTGGAGGAACGGGTTAACGAAGCGTTGCCCGCACAGTTGAGCGCGCCGTGGTTAACGAGCCGTTAACCGCCCGGCAAAATATGCCGCCCCTTCGCGCTTTGCGTGCCCGTTGCGCGCCGTCGCGGTCCTGATCTAGGCTCCGCGCCCCGCGGCTATGGCCGTGTGATCAATTTTTCAGTGGGGGATTTCAAAGTGGCGATCATTCGGGGAACGAACGCGGGCGACGCCCGCACCGGCACGGCGCTCGCGGACCGAATCTACGGTCTGCTCGGCGCCGACACGCTGAGGGGCGCCGGCGGAAACGACTATCTGTCGGGCGACGGCGGAAACGACACGCTCTATGGCGACGCCGGCGACGATGAACTGCACGGCGGGCAGGGCGCCGATCGTCTGGAGGGCGGCGACGGCGACGACTTCCTGTTCGGCGGGCTGGACACCGTTCAGGACGCGCTGATCGGCGGCGCCGGCGACGACGTGGTGGCCGTCGGCGCGCTGGACCGCGCGGACGGTGGGACCGGTCTCGACACGCTGGTCATCGGCGGCGTCTACGACCTTGGCGAGTACAATGAGGACGGCGTGAAGTACAACATCGATCTCACCAAGATCGATGGGGCGACGTCGGTCGCCACCGGCTACAAGGGCAGCTACGCGCGGAATTTCGAGCGGGCCGAAATCTATGTGGGCGATGCTCTTGGCGGCTCGAAGATCACCGGAACCACGGGCGACGACGTGATTTCTGTGTCGACGGTGTTCAACGGCACGGGCTTCGGCGGCGTCGTGATCCGCGGTGGAAACGGCAATGACGAGATCACCGGCGGCGCGGGCGACGATCTCATCTTTGGCGACGCCGGCGACGACATTCTGTCGGGCGGCTACGGTTCCGACAAGATCTATGGCGGCGCCGGCTCCGACCTGTTCCGCCTGTCGCTGACCGAGTTTGATGGGCCGGACATCTATTACGGCGTGACGGCGGACGACGCGTTCCTGATCGACCTCGAGGGCATCGGCTACCAGAATCTGGACATCGCCCGCGCCATCGACCGCGACAACCCGGTGGTGTCCGCCCGAAATCCGGTGGTGAGCTCGGACAATCCGCAGTTCCTCTACAACACCCGCACCGGCGCCCTGTCGTTCGACGCCGACGGCATTGGCGGCGAGGCGGCCTTCATCGTCGGCTATCTCGACGGCAAGCCAGCGCTGACCGACGCCCAGTTCCTGTTCGACCTGTGATCCGACAGGCACGCCCCGCCGCCGAAACCCCGGCGGCGGGGCGTGCTACGTAGTTGTCGCAATATCAAAAGCCGTCGAATCGGGTAGCGCTCTAGGCCTCATGCAACGGGGGCGCGCAGATGGCGGTTATCAAGGGCACGATCACATCCGAGCGGATCGACGGGACCGATGCGGCCGACCGCATCTTCGGCGACGGCGGCGCGGACCTGATCTACGGCGGCCTCGGCAATGACGAGCTGTTCGGCGGCCGGGGTTCGGACCGGCTGTTCGGCGGCGCGGGGAGGGACGCTCTCGACGGCGGGATCGGGGTCGACCGGCTTTACGGCGGCGACGGCGACGACCTCCTCAACGGCGACGGCGACGCCTATGGCGATCTGCTCTGGGGCGGCGCGGGCGACGACGTCGCCCAGGTGGGCGCCGGCGACTTCGTCGATGGCGGCGCCGGAGACGACCTTCTGATCATCGACGGCGTCGACGCCGATTTCGCCATCGTCAACGTGGACTTCAGCAAAGTGTCCGGCGCGGCCACCGCCTCGATCGGCATCGGGGGCATCAAGGCCCGGGGCGTCGAGCGCGTCGACGTGTGGATCGACGACGCGGGCGCCGGCTCCACGCTGCGCGGGACGGAGGGAGCCGACACGCTGCAGCTCGACATGGCCCGCGGCGCCCAGAAGGGCGCGACGATCTATGGCGGCGGCGGCGACGACACGATCTACGGGTCGGAGCTCGCGGACGTGCTCGACGGCGGCGCCGGCGACGACATCATCTACGCGCTTGAAGGGCGCGACAGCGTTCGGGGCGGAGCCGGCAGCGACCTGTTCGTGGTCGACCTGTCGGAGCGGTTCCCGGACGCCTTCACCGTTCAGGATTTTTCCAGCGCAGATTTCTTCTATGTGCCGGCCTACAATCTTCCCGGCTCGTGGGAAGACAATCTTGAAAACACTGGGCGCTATTTCGATCTCGACAACCTGCTGGTGGCCAAGGCCGCGCCGGCGGCGACCTCGTGGAGCGCCCAGTTCCTCTATGACACCCGGACGGGCGCGTTCAGCTTCGACGAAGACGGCCGGGGAAGCCTGGCGCCGATCCATCTCGCCACTCTGACCGGCGCGCCGGCCCTGACGGCCGACAACATCCTGTTCGGCTTCTGAACGGGCAGGCTCAGCCCAGCCGGTCGAGCCGGGGGGCTTCTGTCCACAGGATCGCGGCGCGGACGGGGCGGTCGGGCCAGATCTCCGACAGCAGCTCGGCATAGGCGCCGAGCTGCGCCGCGTAGCCCGCGGGAACGGGCGCGCCGGCCGCCGGCGGTCGGCGGTCGGTCTTAAAGTCCACCACCAGGATTTCGTCGTCCGTCACCGCCAGCCGGTCGATGCGGCCGGAGACCGGGCGGCCGTCCTTCAGGCGGCCGACGATCGGGACCTCGCCGCGGCTTGACGGCGTGAACACCGCCGCGAAGGCGGAATCGGCCACGATGGCGAGCGCCGCGTCCACGCAGGCCGCGCGCGTCTCCTCCGGCAACACAGCGGCGCTCGCCGCCATGCGGGCGGCCGCCTCGGCGCGGCGCTCAGGGGCCACGTCGGGCAAAGTCTTCAGCAACCTGTGCAGCAGCACGCCTCGCGCGCGGGCGGCCTCCGCTACGGGGCCAGAGGGCAGGGCGCCGGCCCGCTCGCCGTCCTCCGCCACCAGCGCCGAAGGCGACAGCGGCGGGCCCGGGGGCTCTTCGCGCAGGGCGGCAGCGCGCAGCCAGACGGGATTTGGTTCCGGCGTCGACATGTCCGGGGACGATGCGGCGGCCTCGAAGTGTGTCTGCACAGCCTCCGGCTTTCCGAGGCGCAGGCGCAGCATCGGCTGGTCTTGGCCCACATCCACCGTCTCGACCTCCGGCGCATGGATCAGGCCGGCGCGGATCAGGTCGTACCACGCGCCGTCGGGGCGTTTGCGACCGCTGTCGTGGCCGCAGACCACCAGCCGGTCGCGGGCGCGGGTCATGGCCACATAGAGCAGGCGGCGATGCTCGGCCTCGGCCCCCTGCGCCGCCAGCGCGCGGGCGGCGGCGAGCACGGGCGGATCTTCGGCCTGCCGCCCGGCCCAGACCGGGATCGGCGCGGCGCCGTGTCCGGCTGCGGCCCGGGGCAGCTCCAGCAGCGCCGAGCCTCGCCCCGAGGCCGCGCCGCCGCAGGTGTCGGCCAGCACCACCATGTCGGCTTCTAGCCCCTTGGCGCCGTGCACGGTCATCACCCGCACCTCGCCGGCGGAGACGTCCAGATCGCGCTTGATCTCGGCCGGGGCGGCCCGCATCCAGATCAGGAAGCCCGCAAGCGTCGGCGGATGGGCGCGCACATAGTCCTGCGCCAGATCGAGAAAGGCGTCTAGCGGATCGTCCGCCTCGTGGCCGAGCCGGGCGCGGAAGGCGCGGCGTCCGCCGCCCGCCGCCAGCAGGTCGGCGTAGAAGGCGAACGGGTCGCGCAGGCTCGCGGAGGCCGCGATGCGCGTGAGCCGTTCGTGAGCGGCGCGGGCGCGCGTCGGGCCTTCCGCCAGCGCGTCGACGAGCCGGCCCGAACGATGGGGCGCGACGGCGATCAGGTCGTCGTCGTCGAGCCCGAACAGCGGGCTTTTCAGCGCGCAGGCGAGCGCCAGATCGTCCTCGGGCGTCACCAGCGCGTCGCCCAGCGCCAGCAGGTCCATGACGGCGATGTGCTCGCCCACGATCAGCCGGTCCGCGCCCGCCACCGGCACGTTCCGGCTCTTGAGCGCCCGGAGGATGGCCTCGAACAGCGCCTTGCGCTGGCGCACCAGCACGAGGATCTCGCCCGGCGGCGTTTCGCCGGCGTCGATCGTGCGGCGGATTTCGGTCGCGACCGACTCCGCCAGCCGCACCACGGCGCTGCGGGGTTGGGCGGCGTCGAACGGCGCGTCCCAGGCCTCCTCCGCCCGCTCGGCCTTGAGCGCCGGGGTGAGAGGCCAGAGCTCGACCGTTCCCGGGTCTTCGCCGCGGGCGGTGGAGTGGCTGGTGGACACCGTCTCGTCGGAGCTCAGGCCCTCATGGGCCTGCGGCCGCGCGAACACATGGTCCACGGCGGCGAGCACGGCGCGTGCGGAGCGGAAGCTTTCGGTCAGGCGCACGTCTGCGAAAGCGCGTCCGGCGGCCTCGTGGCCGCGGAGATAGTCGCGGCGGGAGCGGCCGAACTCCTTCGGCTCCGCGCCCTGGAACGAAAATATGGACTGCTTCTCGTCGCCCACCGCGAACACGGTGCGGGCCGTGTCGCCGCGCGCTCCTTCGCCGGCTAAAAACTCCTCCGTCAGCTTGCGCACGATCTCCCACTGGCGGGGCGAGGTGTCCTGCGCCTCATCCACCAGAACGTGGTCGAGCCCGCCGTCGAGCTTGAACAGCACCCAGGACGACGCCGTGCGCGCCAGCAGCGCGTGGGTGCGGTCGATCAGGTCGTCATAGTCCAGCAGCGCTTCGGCGGATTTGGCGCGCGCGTAGGCCGCCGCCGTGGCGCGGGCGAGCGTGAGCAGGGCGCCCGTGCGCTCCACGATGGCGGCGGCGGCGATCTTCGGCAGCAGCGCCACGAGGCGCTCCATCTCGGCGTCGAGCCGGGCGGCGACCTCCGGGTGGGCGGCGCGGGTCTTCCGGGTCACGAAGCGGCTCGCCGCGCGCGGCTGGCCCTGACCCGTGAGGAACACCCCCAGATAGGCCGCGCGGCGGGCGTCGTCGTCCTTCGCCGCGATGGCGGCGGCGAAGCTGTCCGCAAGGTCCCGGTCGGTGGCGGAGCCCTCGCCGAGCGCGCCGGCGAGCCCGGGCCACAGCGCCGGATCAAGGCCGCCGCCCAGCACCGAGGCCAGCAGCGCGTCATGCTCTTCGCCGGGCGCGAGGTCGAGCAGGGCGGCGAGTTCGGACGCGGCCTCGTCCGGGCCGCCGGTCTCCTCGAACAGCCGGCGCAGGGTTTCCCGCTCGGTCACGGCCTCCGCCACCGCGCCGTCGATGACGTTCGGCGCGTGGCGCGGGGTGAGCGTGGCGAAGGCCCGGCCCACCGGTCCGTCCGGCCGGCGCGCGGCTTCGGCGAACACGGCGGCGCGGGCGCGGGCCATCATCTCCGCCTGGTCGCGGGGGTCGAGCTCCCGGAAGCCCGCCGGCGCGTTGGCCTCGAACGGGAACTGCCGCAGCAGCCGGCCGCAGAAGGCGTGGATGGTGTAGATCTTCAGCCCGCCCGGCGTCTCCAGCGCGCGGGCGAACAGCCGCCGCGCCTCGGCGAGGCGGGCGGGCGAGGGCGCCGCGCCTTCAAGCGCCGCGATCTCCGGCGCGAGCCGCGCGTCGGGCGTGGTGGCCCAGCCGCGCAGCCGCTCCACTATGCGGTTCTGCATGTTGGCGGCGGCGGCTTTGGTGAAGGTGAGGCACAGGATGCGCGACGGCTCGGCGCCCGCCAGCAGCAGCCGCACCACCCGCTGCACCAGCACATAGGTCTTGCCCGAGCCGGCGTTGGCCGACACCCAGGCGGAGGAGCCGGGATGGGAGGCGAGCGCCTGCCGGCGCAGCGTCTCGGCGCTGGGGCGGCTCATTCCTCCGCTCCCCCGTCCTCGTCCGCGCCGCCGGTGGCGGACCATTCCCGCACCCGGGCGAGATGGCCGTAAGGCCCCTCCGGCCGGGCCAGGAACTGCGGGTGGGACAGCGAGCGGTAGGGCTCGTCCGGGTTCTCGAACCGGTCCACCACGGCGCGGAAGGCGGCGAACGCCTCGTCGGCCACCTGATCGAGCGGCTTGTCCTTGTGGCGGATGTCGATCTCCTCGCCGGCGGGGTCGCGGCCCGTGAGCCGCAACAGCGACAGGCTCTCCACGCTCACGCCCTCGGCCGCCACGTCCGGGAAGCCGCCCTGCCGGAGGATCGCGGCCTCCAGCGGAAGCTGGGGCGCGAAGCCCGCCAGCGCCTGCTTCTTCGTGGCGACCCGGCCGGTCTTGTAGTCGATCAGCGCCGCCGAGCCGTCGGTCATCAGGTCGATGCGGTCCGCGCGGGCGGTGAGCTCGAAGTCCCGGCCTGCGCCGGTGCGGAACAGAACGGCTCCGGCGCGCTCCACGAAGCGGGCGGCGACGCGGGGGCCGCGCTCCGTTTCGCGCTTCAGCAGCCAGTCGGCGATGCGCACGAAGCGCGGCCACCACAGCGTCTGCGCCTCGTCGCGCTCCAGCAGCGGGCCGAAGGCGGCGCGGCCGAAGCCGAGCAGGGCTTCGCGCGCGTCCGGATGGGCGGGATTAAGCCCGCTTGCGGCGAACAGCTCCAGCGCGCCGTGGATGGCGTTTCCAAGCTCCCCGGGGCCGGGTTCGGGGCCGACGGGACCGATCTCGTCCAGCTTCAGGATGTGGCGGGCATAGATGGCGTAAGGGTCGCGCAGCCAGGTCTCGACGCCGGTGACGCTGAGCCGGGTCGGCCGCAGATCGAGCGGCGGGCGAGGCTCCGGCGCCGCGGCGGGCACGGGCGGCGGGGTTTCGTCGAGCGCGTCGGTGAGCCGGACCAGCCGCTCGCCGCGCGCGAGCGCGGCGGCGAAGGCCGGGCCGCCGGCCGCCGCCTCCAGCCGCTGCAGCCAGCGGGACGGGATGGTGGGCGCGCCGCCCGCCTTCCTCGCCCGCGTCAGAACCACCTCGCGGGCGCCGAGGCCCTGCTCGAAATCATGGGCGGAAAGGCCGATGCGCCGCTCCGGCGCCGGCAGGCCGAGCTGGGCGCGCAGCGGCCGGTTGATCCAGGCGTCGCTCTGGGGCGCGGGCGGCCAGACGCCGTCGTTCAGCCCGCCCAGCGCCACCCGGTGGAAGGCCAGCAGGCGGGCCTCCAGCGGCCCCAGAATGTGCAGCCGGGGGTGGCGCGGCCGGGGCGGGCGCACCACGCGGCCCCCCATCAGGGCGGCGAGCACGCCGGGGAAGCTGAGGGCCGAGATCGGGTCGCTCGCGGGCGCGGCGTCGGACAGCTCCTCGAGGAACCGGACCGCCTCGGCGTGGTCTTCGGTCTCCGCCTCGCCCGCCAGGGCGGCGTAGCCGGAGACCAGCGCGGCGACGAAGGCGGACAGCGGCGCTTCCGTCTCGGCCTTCAGCGCGGCGAGCGGCGCCAGCGCCGCGGTGAGGGCCGCGAGCAACGCGTGGGCGCTCGCCCTGGCCGCGCCGGACAGCCGGCGCGCCGGGCCGCGCGGGTCGACGGTCTCCAGCGCGCGGGCGAGCCCCGCGAACCCCTCGCCGGGCAGGGGGGCGCGGAAGGCCATCAGGTCGAGCGCGTCCACCGCGCGGTCGTTCAGGTCTGCGCTCTGGGCCAACCGGCAGGCGGGATGGCGCAGCAGCGCCAGCAGCGCGGCGGGCTTGGGCGCCAGCGCCGCCTCGGCGACAAGCCGCAGCAGCCCGCCGGCGCGGGTGACGGCGAGCGCGACGCCGGCGCTGTCGTCCACGGCGACGCCCCAGCGCTCCAGCTCCACGGCGACGCGGGCGGCGAGCGCCCGGTCCGGCGTCACCAGCGCCGCGGTCGCGCCCGGCGTCTCCAGCGCCTCGCGAAGGCTGAGCGCCACGGCGGTCGCCTCCCCGCGCACATGGGGCGCCGCCACCAGCGTGACGCCGGAAAGCGCCGCCGCGCGCTCGGCCTCGGACCGGGGCGCGCGGGCCCACATGTCGGTGGTGGCGGCCGGGCGCAGGGCGTCGGCGACGAGCCGCGCCCGCGCCGCGAGCGCCGGCGCGGCCTCGCCCAGCTCCCGCACCTCCGCGCGGGACAGCCCGAGATCGCGCAGCAGCAGCGCGAGGCCGCGCTGGGGGTGGCCCTGAAGCGCGGGCTCGTCGTCCCGCAGCAGGTCGTGCCAGGCAGGGGGCTCCAGCCCGTCGCGGTCGAGGCCCGGCAGGACCACGGCGCCCTGGTCCGCCTCCGCGATGGCCCTGATCAGCCGGCGGGTGGCGGGGACCGAGCCGGTGGAGCCGGCGGCGACCACGGGGCCGGACCCCCGCGCCACGCGGGCGGCGGCGGCGTCGATCTGCAGCCGGCGGCGGCGAGCCGGATCAAGCCGGCCGATTTCGCTCAGGTGCTCGGGCCAGGCGCGCAGCGCCACCTGCAGGAAGGACTGGGTGATGGCCCAGTAGCGGTCGTGCTCCCCGGGAGCGAGGCGGTCCAGGGCGGTGAGGTCCGCCTCCTCGGTCTCGACCGAATCCACCAGCGCCTCGAGATCGCCGGCGAGATGGATCGCCTCCGCCGCGGTGGCGGGGATCAGCGGCCCGTCCTTGGCGTCGAGATTCAGCACGGAGCGGTCGAGGGTGGCGGCGAAGCGGCTGACGAGCCGGGCGAGCGTCAGCCGCCGCTCCAGCGGCGCGACCGCGGGGGGAAGATCGTCCTCGCCCTCGTCGGGCGCGTCGGCGAGGCCGGAATCCTCGTCCACGTCGCCGAGCGGGGCGATGCGCGGCAGCAGGGCGGCGCGGCCGTCGAGTTCGGCGAGGAAGGCGTCGCGCAGCGCGCGGCCCGCGCGGCGGGTGGGCAGGAAGAGGGTGGCGGAGGCGAGCGCCAGCGGATCGTGGCGCGGCGCGAAGCCGGGGATCAGGTCGCCGTCCAGCAGGGCGCGGGCGAGCGTCGGCAGGAAGGCCGCGCCGGGCGGGATGGTGAGCACGTTGGGGCGGCGGGCCGCCATGGCGTCGGCCTCAGGCCGCCGACAGGGCGATGGCGCGCTCGGCCTCGGTGATGGCGCCGGGGTCGCCCACATGCAGCCACAGCCCGTCAAGCCGGAGCCCGTGCAGCCGCTCCCGCTCGATGGCGGCGGTCCACAGCCGGTTGAGCGAGAACGGCGCGCCGTCCCAGCCCTCGAAGGCGCTACGGGGCATGATGGCCGCGCCCGCATAGGCGAAGGGCGTCACCTGCCGTTCCGGACGCCGCGTCAGGCGCCCGTCGGTGGAGAAGGCGAAATCGCCGGCGCCGTCGAAGCCGACGCTGGAGGTGAGCGCCGCCACCAGCAGAAGGGCGTCCATGCGGGCCGGGTCCCACATCTCGGCCATGCGCGCGAGGTTGGAGCGGGCGCCGTCGATCCAGAACGTGTCGGCGTTCAGGATGAAGAACGCCTCGCCGTTCAGAAGCGGCAGCGCATGGGCCACGCCGCCGCCTGAATCCAGCAGCCGCGCCCGTTCGTCGGACACCGCGATCTCCGGCGCGCGGCGCGTCTTCAGATGCGCCTCCATCTGGTCGGCGTGGTGGTGGACGTTGACCACGGCGCGGGCCACGCCCGCCTGCTCCAGCCGGTCGAGCGCGTGGTCGATCAGCGCCCGGCCGGACACGTTCACCAGCGGCTTCGGCCGGGTGTCGGTGATGGGGCGCATGCGGGTGCCGAGCCCCGCGGCCAGCACCATGGCGTCGGTGAGGGGAGCCGTCATTGCGGCGTCTCCGTGACGCCGGCGTTTTCCGCGTACCAGGCGGCGAGGTCGGCGAGATCGGGATGGGCGAGGTTGGCGATCAGCGCCCGGCGCACCCGGGGCAGGTGCTTGAGATAGCCCGGCTTGCCGTCGCGTTTCGCGAGCCGCACGAACACGCCGAGGATCTTGGTGGCGCGCTGGGCGCCCATGGTGGCGTAGGCGCGGGCGAAGGCGGCGGGGTCGAAGCCGATGTCCGCCCTGCGGCGGGCGTCGAGGTAGCGGGCGGCGAGCGCGAGCTCCAGCCCGTCCGGCAGGTCCACCCGCGCGTCCTGCAGCAGCGAGACCACGTCATAGGCCGGCGGACCCATCACCATGTCCTGGAAGTCGAGCAGGCCGAGGCGGCCGAAGCCCTCATGGCCGTCGCGCCAGGTGAGGTTGGGCGAGTGGTAGTCGCGCAGCGTCCAGGTCTGCGGTCCCGCCAGCACCGGCTCCAGCGCCGCCCGCCACAGCGTCCGGAACGCTTCGCGGGTCTCCGGCTCCGGGGAGACGCCGGTGACATGGGGCATGTGCCAGTCGGTGAACAGCTCGCACTCCACCAGCATGGCGGAGAGGTCGTAGGGCGGCACGCGGTAAAGCTCGCGGCCCACGGCGAGGTCGGCGGGCGCGTCGCGGCCATGCAGGTCCGCCAGCAGATCGGTGGCGAGCTCGTAGCGGCTGGCGATGGGCTGGCCGCCGGCGACCACCGGCTCGAAGCCCATGTCCTCCACCAGCAGGAAGCCGTTGGCGAGATCCTGGGCGTAGATCTGCGGCGCGGCGTAGCCGAGCTTGCGCAGCCCGTCCGCCACCGCCACGAACGGCGTCACGTCGGCGGCGAGTCGCGCCACCGAGAGGTAGCTGCGGCCATCGGCCAGCGGCGGGCCGGCGGGGCGGGGCGGGGCGTCCATGAGGATGGCGGTGCGGCGGCCGAGGGTGAGGCGCTCGTAGAGGCGGCTCGAGGCGTCGCCCTGCACGTGCTCGCGGGTCGCGTCGCCCCAGCCGGCGGCGTCCACGAAGCGCCTGCCGTCGCGCAGGCGCGCGAGCCGCGGCCCGAAGGCGCCGAAGCCGGTGAGTCGGGCGCGGCGGCCGCCGCCGGGCGCGATCTCCAGCGACAGGTCGAGCCGGTCCTCGGGCAGGCCGGCGCCCAGCCGGTCCGGCCACTCCACCAGCACGATGGCGTCCTCGCCCGCCTCCTCCCAGCCGAGCTCGTCCAGCTCCTCGGGGCTGGTGAGCCGGTAGAGGTCGGCATGGACCACGGGGCCGCGGGGCAGGTCGTAGATCTGCAGCAGCGTGAAGGTGGGGCTCGGGGCCTCCAGCTCGGGATCGCCGGCGCGGGCGCGCACCAGCGCCCGGGCGAAGCTGCTCTTGCCGGCGCCGAGGTCGCCCGTGAGCGTGACGATGTCGCCGGGCTTCAGCGCGCGGGACACGTCGGCGGCGAGCGCCCCGGTCGCGGCCTCGTCGGCGAGGTGCAGGTCCCAGGTCTCGGCGCCGGGGGCGGCCGTCGTCGCCCGGTGATGGGCGCCGACGCGGCTTGCGGGGCCCTTCATTCGGCCGCCGCCGCCAGAGCGCGCAGCGGGAAGGTGCAGGTGACCACGGTGCCGACGCCCTCTTCGCTCTCGATCGCGACCCGACCGCCGTGAAGCTGCACCAGCGAGCGCACGATGGAAAGGCCCAGGCCCACGCCCCGGTGGCGGGCGCCGGCGGTGCGGCTTTCGAACCGGTCGAACACCCGCTCGATCATGGCGCTCGGGATGCCGCTGCCCTGGTCCGCGACCCGGAAGGCGATCTCCTCGCCCTGGCGCGCGGCGCTGACGCGGATGACGCGGCCGGGCTTGGAGAAGCCGATGGCGTTGGACAGCAGGTTGAACAGCACCTGCCGCACCCGCTTGGCGTCCGCCTGGAAGGCGCCGATGTCCGAGGCGGTGTCGATCTCGAGCCCGAGCCCGGCCTCGGCGAGGCGGTCGCGCACGCCCTCGGCCGCGGCCTCGATCGCCTCGCGGGCGTCCACCGGGCCGAGCTCCAGCTCCATGGCGCCGGCGTCGATGGTGGTGAGGTCGAGGATGTCGTTGATGATGGCGAGCAGCGCCGAGGACGACGACAGGATGTGGTCCACATATTCGCGCTGCTTCTGGGACAGCTCGCCGAGGCGGGCGTCGCCCAGCAGCTGGCCGAAGCCGATGATGTTGGTGAGCGGCGAGCGCAGCTCGTAGGAGACGTGGTTCACGAAGTCGTTCTTGAGCCGGTCGGCGGCCTCCAGCGCCTCCGCCCGCTCGCGCAGCGCCCGCTCCACGTTCACGCTGGCGGTGACGTCGGTGAAGGTGGCGAGCGTGCCGCCGTCCGGCAGCGGCAGCGCCACAACGTCCACGATCCCGGCGGGGCCGCGGTCGACGCGGGTCACCAGCGGCTGGCGCTCGTCGGGGATGGCGGTCGCGGCCACCTTCAGCCGGCGCCACAGCTCCACGTCGGCGGGACGCAGGTTGCAGGCCTTGAGCAGGTCGTCCGCGTGGGGGCGGTTGGCGAGCTCCGCCTCGCCAAGGCGCCACAGCCCGGCGAAGGCGGGGTTGTGCAGCCGGAGCCTGCCGTCGGAGCCGAACACCGCCACCGCCTCCTGCAGATGGTCGATGGTCTCGCGCTGCACCTTGGTCAGCGCGTTGAAGCGGCTTTCGAGGTCGAGGCGCTCGGTGACGTCGTCGAACAGATAGGTGACGCCGCCTTCGGGATTGGGCGTCACCACCACGCGCAGGGTGCGGCCGTCCGGCAGATGCCACCAGTGCTCGCGGGCCTCCAGCGCCCGATAGGCCTCGTGCAGGTCCGCCTTCCATTTGCGGAAGTCCGCCTCCTCGGGCAGCCGCCGTTCCGCGCGCAGCCGGTCGAGCACCGTGGCGTCGGTGGGGGCGGACTCCAGGAAGGCCGGGTCGAGCGCCCACAGCCGGGCATAGGACTGGTTGTGGAAGGCGAGCGCCCCGTCCTTGCGGAAGATGGCGACGGCGGTGGTCAGCTCGTCCAGCGTGCGGCGGTGAGCCTCCATCTGCCGGGACAGGTCGGCGCGCACGTCCTCCAGTTCGGAGACGTCGATGGCGATGGCGGCCGCGCCGGATGAGGAGGGGGCCTCCACCACGTCGAAGATGCGGCGCTGGCCGGCGTAGACCGCGGCCGCGCGCTTGCGGAACACCTGCCCCGCCTCGTTGGCCTTGCGGGCGGCGGCGCGCAGCGACTGGTCGAGGAACTCGGTTCCGTGCTCCACCGCCAGCATGCCGTCGGTGGCGTCCACCCCGCGGGCGTAGGCCTCGTTGGCGTAGGCGAGGCGGCCGTCGCCGTCGCGCAGCCACACCGGCTGGGCGAGCGACTCCATCAGCGCCAGCGCGCGGGCGAGCGCGCCCTGAAGCTCGGCGTTGCGGTCCTCGATCTCGGCGCGGGCGAGGCGCTCGCCGGTGACGTCGCGCAGCCGCAGCACGGCAGCGCCGCCCACCGGGCCGCCGTCCGCCTCCAGATGGCCGCCCTCCGGCGTGCGCAGAAGCTGGCGGAAGGGCTCGCCGCGCTGGCGCAGGGCGTCGATGCGGGCGTCGAGCGCGCGGGCGGCCTCCGGGTCGAGCCAGGAGCCGAAGGCGAGCAGGCGCCGCCCGGCCGGCATGCCGGTGAGACGCGAGGCGTCGCCGACCACGTCCGGCGCGTCGCCGGCCGAGCGCCAGGTCACGATCACCTGCGCCTCGGAGGCGACCAGCGCCTCGGCCCGGTCCAGCCGGGCGCGCAGGTCGGCGACGTCGCGGGCGGTGGCGGCGGTCACGTCCGCCAGCCGCTGGCGGGCGCGCAGCAGCGCGATGGAGGACACCACGGCCACGAACAGCGCGCCGAGCACCAGCGCGAGCGTCGCGGTCTCCGGCGCGCCGAACGGCGCCGCCTGGGCGGCGGATGCGGAGAGAGACGCCGTCGCGGTCAGTGCGACAAGAAGAGCGGCTCCGCGACGCGGCCGTTCAAGCATGTGGCGAGGTCCCCGTCGGTGGTCCGTTCCGGCCGGGAACGGACTCCGGCGACGCCGAGGCGCGCCGCGCCCCCGTCGCGAATCAAGGTCAGTCTACTGATCCGGAGACTCCCCCCCAAGAGTCCATAACGGGTACGTGGGCGCCTCCCCGTCACTTTTTCGCCCCGGGGCCGCCATCGCCGCCGAGATCGGCGTCGTAGCGACGCTGGGCCTGCTGCACGGCGTCGATGTTGGCTTCCGCCCACAGGCGCAGGCCGTCCACCAGCGTCGCCAGCGTCAGGCCGAGCGGCGTCAGCGCGTATTCGACCGTCACGGGGACGGTGGCGAAGGCGGTGCGGCGCACGAGGCCGTCGCGCTCCAGCCCCTTCAGCGTCTGGGACAGCGCCTTCTGGGACAGGCCCTGAACCGCGCGGCGGATCTGGTTGAAGCGCATGGGGCCGTCTGCGAGCAGGCCGATGACCAGCGCGGCCCATTTGTTGGCGATGCGATCCAAGACCATGCGCGTCGGGCATTCGGCGGCGTAGGCGTTGGGGCGGAGGGAGGCGGGCGTGTCCATGGGTGTCGTCGCGGTGACCAGGTTGCGTTAGGGTTCCTTCTTGGAAGGTAGATATCACTTTGATATGTAGGTTTCTATTCGAAACCATAAAGGAGATTGCGCCATGCGCGTCGCATTGATCGGAGCCTCGGGCAATGTGGGCTCCCGCATCGTCGCGGAGCTCGTCCGCCGCGGCCACGCGGTCACCGCCATCGCCCGTCACCCCGAGCGCATTCCGGCCGCGCCGGGCGTCACGCCGGTCGCCGGCGACCTGTTCGACGCGGACGCGCTCGCCGCGGCGCTGAAGGGCCATGACGCGGCGGTGAGTTCGGTGATGTTCGCGGCCAGCGATCCCCAGAAGCTGATCGCGGCGGTGAAGGCCTCGGGCGCGCCGCGCTATCTGGTGGTGGGCGGCGCCGGCAGCCTTTACGCGGCCCCCGGCGTCCGGCTGATCGACACGCCGGAGTTCCCCGCCGCCTACAGGGAGGAGGCGTCCGCCGGCGCGGCCTTCCTCGACCGGCTGAAGGCGGAGCCCGATCTCGACTGGACATTCCTGTCGCCCTCCGCGGTGTTCGGGCCGGGCGAGCGCACGGGCGCGTTCCGCCTGGGCGCGGACGACCTGCTCACGACCGCGGCCGGAAGCTCCATTTCCTACGAGGACTTCGCCGTGGCGCTGGTCGACGAGCTGGAGCGGCCCGCCCACTCCCGCGCGCGCTTCACCGTGGGGTATTAAGCCGCCGGGCGTGAGGGGAGGCGCGTCGACCGCGTCTCCTCACTCCTCCGCCGCGGGCTTCAGCAGCTTGCGCGGGCGGCCGCCGGGACCGGGGCGGCCCTCCGACAGGGCGGCGACCGCGCCGTGGAGCGTCTGCAGGTCCTGCCTGGTGGGCTCCATGCGGTGGATCATGTTGCGCAGGTTGCGGATCATGATCGCGCGCTTGTCCTCGGAGCGGAAGAAGCCGGTTTCGTCGAGCTCGCCTTCCAGGTGGCGGAATAGCGCCAGCTTCTCGGTCTCGGTCGCGTCCGGCGAGCGCCGCGCCGCGTCGAAGGCCGGCGCGCCGCCGGTAGCGGCCTTGAACCACTCGTAGCCGACCAGCAGCACCGCCTGCGCCAGGTTCAGGCTGGCGTAGGCGGGATTGACGGGAAAGGTGACGATGCGCCCGGCGCGGGCCACCTCGTCGTTTTCGAGCCCCGCGCGCTCGCGGCCGAACAGCACGCCCGCGCGGCCCGCATGAGCCGCCAGCCGGACCGCCGCCTGTTCCGGCGTGTCCACGGGCTTGAACTGCCCCCGCTCCCGGGCGGTGGTGGCGAACAGCAGCGTCAGGTCGGCGACCGCGTCCTCCAGCGTCTCGAACGCCTGCGCGGCGTCCAGCACATGATGGGCGCCGGCGGCGAAGGCGCGGGCGGTCTCGGAGCCGATGTCCGCGCGGCCCTTGACCACGCGTAGCTCGGTGAGGCCGAAGTTCGCCATGGCGCGGGCGACTGCGCCCACGTTCTCCGCCAGCTGCGGCTGCACCAGCACCACGGCGGGCCCCGCCGGCAGGGCGGCGGCGAGGTCGGCTTTGCTGCGATTGGTTCCGGCCATGGGGCTCGCGTCGATGAGTTCCGGGACGAACGCGCCGCATAGCACGGCGGGCCCGGCTCCGCGACGTCCCGTCAGTCGCGGCCGTCGTCGCCCGCCGCGAAGGCGAGCGCGACGAGCGGCAGAAGGGTTCCGGCCGCGGCCACGCCCGGCCAGCCGAAGGTCTGCATCAGCGGGCTCACCATGGCGGAGCCGGCCGCGCCGCCGAAGAACAGGATCGCCACATAAAGCCCGTTGATGCGGCCGCGCGCCGCCTCGTCCAGCCCGTAGATGGCGCGCTGGCCGAGGATCATGTTGATCTGCACCCCCATGTCCACCACCACCGCGCCGAACAGCAGCGCCGCCACGCCGCCGAACCAGCCGTCGAAGCCCGCGACGGCGAAGCTGGCGGAGGACATGGCGAGCGCGGCGAGGGTGCCGGCGTAGGTGCGGCCCGAATCCGCCAGCCGCCCCGCCCAGGGCGCGACCAGCGCGCCGGCCGCGCCCGCTAGGGCGAACAGGCCGATCAGGCTGTGCGACCAGCCGTAGCCCTCGGCGAGGCGCATGGGAACGGCGGTCCAGAACAGGCTGAAGGTGGCGAACATGGCGGCCTGATAAGCGGCGCGCCGGCGCAGCACGCGATGGCGCTTCAGCAGCGTTCCCATGGAGGCGATGAAGGCGCCGTAGCCGAGGCCGCCGGTCGCGGAGCGCTTCGGCAGCATGGCGAACACAACGGGCGCGAGCAGGGCCATCAGCAGCGCCGACAGGCCGAACACCGCCCTCCAGCCAGCGTAGTCCGCGAGCACCGAGGCGACCGGCCGCGACAGCAGGATGCCGAACAGCAGCCCGCTCATCACCGTGCCCACCACACGGCCGCGCACGGCGGCGGGCGCCGCGCCCCCCACCACCGGCAGCAGCATCTGCGCCGCGGTGGAGGTGACGCCGATGGCGAAGGCGGCGAGGAAGAACAGCGCGGCGGAAGGCGCCAGCGCCGCGGCTGCGAGGGTCAGCACCGCGGCGGCGAGCGTGATCGCGATCAGCCGCCGCGCCTCCACCAGATCCACCAGAGGGGCGAGGAGGATGAGGCCGACGCCGTAGCCGATCTGCGTCAGCGACACCACGGAGCTGGCCGCGACCGGCGACAGCGCCAGATCGCGCGCGATCAGATCCACCAGCGGCTGGGCGTAATAGAGATTGGCGACGATGACGCCGCAGGCGACGGCCGCCATGAACACGAGGCGGCCGTCCACCTCCGTGGACGGGGCGGTCGGCGTCGCTGGGATTTCGGACATGGGCTGCTCCGGGATGCGTGGGCCCGATGTAAGGCGCCCGCGCGCCCCGGCGCAGGGGGAGGAGATGCAAGGCGGCCTTGCGTTCACGCCCGCGCCGCGGCTTCCCGACGCAGGGGCGGGGTGCTAAACACGCCTCTGCTGCGCCGCGAAAGGCGTCCAGGGCTCCGGTTCACCCCGAAAGGTTTTTCATTCCATGGCGAAGATCAAGGTCGAAAACCCGGTCGTCGAGCTCGACGGCGACGAGATGACTCGGATCATCTGGCAGTTCATCAAGGACAAGCTGGTCCACCCCTATCTCGACATCGACCTCAAATATTACGATCTCGGCATCGAGAACCGCGACGCCACCGAGGACAGGGTGACGGTCGAGGCGGCGGAAGCCATCAAGCAGTATGGCGTCGGCGTGAAATGCGCCACGATCACCCCCGACGAGGCCCGCGTCGAGGAGTTCAACCTCAAGAAGATGTGGAAGTCGCCCAACGGCACCATCCGCAACATCCTGGGCGGTGTGATCTTCCGCGAGCCGATCATCGCCAAGAACGTGCCGCGTCTGGTGCCGGGCTGGACCCAGCCGATCGTGGTGGGACGCCATGCGTTCGGCGACCAGTACAAGGCCACCGACTTCCGGTTCCCCGGCAAGGGCAAGCTGACCATCAAGTTCGTGGGCGAGGACGGGACCACCATCGAGCACGACGTGTTCGACGCGCCGTCGTCGGGCGTCGCCATGGCCATGTACAACCTGGACGAGTCGATCCGCGACTTCGCCCGCGCCTCGCTGAACTACGGCCTCGCGCGCGGCTATCCGGTCTATCTGTCCACCAAGAACACCATCCTCAAGGCCTATGACGGCCGCTTCAAGGACCTGTTCGCCGAGGTCTACGAGGCCGAGTTCAAGCAGAAGTTCGCCGAGAAGAAGATCTGGTACGAGCACCGCCTGATCGACGACATGGTGGCCTCGGCGCTGAAGTGGTCCGGCGGCTACATCTGGGCCTGCAAGAACTACGACGGCGACGTGCAGTCCGACACGGTGGCGCAGGGCTTCGGCTCGCTCGGCCTGATGACCTCGGTGCTGACCACGCCGGACGGCCGGATCATGGAGGCGGAGGCCGCCCACGGCACCGTCACCCGCCACTACCGCGAGCACCAGAAGGGCAAGGCGACCTCCACCAACTCCATCGCCTCGATCTTCGCCTGGACCCGCGGCCTCGGCCACCGGGCCAAGCTCGACGGCAACGCCGAGCTGAAGCGCTTCGCCGAGACGCTGGAGAAGGTCTGCGTCGACACGGTGGAGGCCGGCTTCATGACCAAGGATCTGGCGCTGCTGGTGGGCGACGAGCAGGGCTGGCTCACCACCACCGGCTTCCTCGACAAGATCGACGAGAACCTTCAGAAGGCCATGGGCTGATCGGCCGGCGGGGGCTCGATCGGCTCCCGGCCATCCTTCAGGAATGAAAAAGGGCGGCTCGGAGGCCGCCCTTTTTCATGTGCGGCGAAGGTCGCCGCAGCGAAACGCGGCCGCGCCGGAGCCCGCGTCATGCCCGAGACAAGCTCGGGCATGACGGAGATGGCGACCGGCCGGGAAACGCTCAGTAGCGGTAGGCTTCCGGCTTGAACGGGCCTTCCTGCGGCACGCCGATGTAGGACGCCTGCTTGGAGGACAGCTTCGACAGCTTCACGCCGATCTTGTCGAGGTGCAGCGCGGCGACCTTCTCGTCGAGGGTCTTCGGCAGCACGTAGACCTGGTTCTTGTACTTGCCGTCGCCGTTGTTCGCCCAGAGCTCGATCTGCGCCAGCGTCTGGTTGGTGAAGGACGCGGACATCACGAAGGACGGGTGGCCGGTGGCGTTGCCGAGGTTCACGAGCCGGCCTTCGGACAGCACGATGATCCGCTTGCCGTCGGGGAACTCCACCTCGTCCACCTGCGGCTTGATGTTGTCCCACTTGAAGTTCTTCAGCGCGCCGATCTGGATCTCGCTGTCGAAGTGGCCGATGTTGCAGACGATCGCCCGGTCCTTCATGGCGCGCATGTGGTCGACGGTGATGACGTCCACGTTGCCGGTGGCGGTGACGAAGATGTCGGCGCGGGTGGTCGCCTCCTCCATGGTCACGACCTCATAGCCCTCCATCGCCGCCTGCAGCGCGCAGATGGGATCGACCTCGGACACCAGCACGCGGCAGCCGGCCTGGCGCAGCGAGGCGGCGGAGCCCTTGCCCACGTCGCCGAAGCCCGCGACCATCGCCACCTTGCCGGACATCATGACGTCGGTGCCGCGGCGGATCGCGTCGACCAGCGACTCGCGGCAGCCGTAGAGGTTGTCGAACTTCGACTTGGTGACGCTGTCGTTGACGTTGATCGCCGGGAACAGCAGCTCGCCCTTCTTGGCGAACTCGTACAGGCGGTGGACGCCGGTGGTGGTCTCCTCCGTCACGCCCTTGATGGCGTCGGCGTTGCGGGTGTACCAGCCCGGATGGCTCTTGAGGCGCTTCCTGATGGCGGCGAAGAGGATGGTCTCCTCCTCGTTGGTCGCGCCGTCGAGGAACGCCGTGTCGCCGGCCTCGGCGCGCTTGCCGAGGTGGAGCAGGAGCGTGGCGTCGCCGCCGTCGTCCAGGATCATGTTCGGCGTGCCGCCGTCGGCCCATTCGAAGATCTTGTGGGTGTACTCCCAGTATTCCTCAAGCGTCTCGCCCTTGACGGCGAACACCGGCGTGCCGTTGGCGGCGATGGCGGCGGCGGCGTGGTCCTGGGTGGAGTAGATGTTGCAGGAGGCCCAGCGCACGTCGGCGCCGAGCGCCTTCAGGGTCTCGATCAGCATCGCGGTCTGGATGGTCATGTGCAGCGAGCCGGCGATGCGCGCGCCCTTCAGCGGCTGCGACGGGCCGAACTCCTTGCGGCAGGACATCAGGCCCGGCATCTCGGTCTCGGCGATGGCGAGCTCCTTGCGGCCCCAGTCGGCCAGCGAGATGTCCTTGACGATGTAGTCGTTGAGGGGGGCGTCCTTGAGGGCGGCGGCGCTCTGGCTCATGGCGGTCCTTCGCGAGGTTGGCCCGCGGCGGACGCGGGCGGGATCGAAACTCGCGGGTCTGGTAGCACGAGGATCGCCAGAGGGCAATAAAGACATAAAGAAGTCTTTATGTCATGGGGGCGGCGTCGTGCGGCGCCGGCCGACGCAAAAAGGGCGGCCCGGAGGCCGCCCTCGAATTCGCGCTCTGGCGGGATCAGAACCTGTAGTTCACACCGACGCGGGCGATGTGGCCGTCGTTCTCGAACCGGGACTTGTAGCCGGACTGGCCGAGCGGCGCCGCGGCGGTGCGGTTCACGTTCAGCGTGGTGTCGCCGAGGTCGTAATAGAGATACTCGCCCTTCACGCTGATGGCGTCGGTGACGGCGTACTCCACGCCGCCGCCCACCGTGTAGCCCACCTCCACATTGCTCTTGCTGTCGGAGAAGCCGAGCGCGCCGCCGCCGCCGGCCGGCGGCTGGTTGTTGAAGAAGCGGGCGGAGGTCTTCACCTCGCCATAGGCCAGACCGCCGGTGCCATAGACCAGCACGCGGTCGAAGGCGTAGCCGACGCGGGCGCGCACCGTGCCGAGATATTCCAGCTCCTGCTTGAACGTGGAGCGGATGTTGCCGGCGGCGGGCGCCAGCGGCGGGATGTCGTAGCGGCGGGTGTCGTCGATGTCGGCGTAGGAGATGTCCGCCTCGACGCCGAACACGATCGGGGAGCCGTCGAGCTGCATGTTGTAGCCGGCCTGCGCGCCGAACAGCCAGCCATCGCCGTCCACGCCGACGCTCGGCGGGCGCAGGCGGTTCTGGACGTTGAGGCGCGTCGCCGCGTCCTTGCCGCGGGTGCGGATGTCGTGATCGCCCCACACGTGGCCCGCATGGGCGCCCACATAGAAGCCGCTCCAGGTGAAGGACGGCACGGCGACCATGGCGGGCGCCGGCTCGTAGGCCGGCAGATCGGCGGCCGAAGCGGCGGTTGCGAACAGCAGCAGCGCGGCGGCCGAAACGGCGGCGCGGGCGGTGGCGGTCATGGCGTTCCCTCGTTGTTTCGCGATCAGTCGCAGAGCGGGTACGCGCAGGCGGATCAGCCGGTTTTTCTACGTTTTCGTGATCGCGTCCGCGCGCCGGGCGTGTGTCTTTCGGGAGACGCCCGTTCTGGTCACGGCCCGATCACACCCGCGTCAGACGTGCGCGAGGCCGATGACATCGCGGCCGCGCATCCCCACATTGCGGGCGACGCAACCGAGGAAATGCAACGCACATGTCCCGACCGACCCTTGCCCGCCGGTTCGCCGCGACCGCTCTCGCCGCGCTTGTCGCGGGCGTGACGCTGGCGCCGCTCGACGCCGACGCCCGCGCCGGCCGGAGCGGCGGCTTCGGCAGCCGCGGATCCAAGACCTTCTCGTCGCCGCCGCCCACCGCCACCTCGCCGGGCGCGGCCCCGATCCAGCGCTCGCAGACCCAGCCAGGCGCCGTTCAACCCGGCGCGCAGGGCATGGGGGCCGCGGCGCAGCAGCGCCGTCCGGGCATGTTCGGCGGCGGCTTCGGCGGCATGCTGATGGGCGGCCTTCTGGGCGCCGGCCTGTTCGGCCTGCTGTCCGGCTCCGGACTGTTCGGCGGCCTGGGCTCGCTCGCCTCGATTCTCGGCCTCGTGCTGCAGCTCGTTCTGATCTTCTTCGTGGTCCGCTTCGCCATGAACTGGTTCCGCAACCGCAAGGCGCAGCAGTCGCCGGCCTATCAGAGCGGCCCGGTCCGGCGCGACGCCGGCCCCCAGCCGGGCGACCGGCGCTTCGACGCGCCGCCCCCCGGCGGCGGCGCGGGCGGCTCGGGCTTCGGCGGGTTTGGCGGCTTCGGCGGCCGCGCCGCCGCAGCGCAGGCCGTGACGCCGATCCAGCTCGACGGCGGCGACTTCGACGCCTTCGAGCGCCTGCTGTCCGACGTTCAGTACGCCTATTCCGAACAGGATCTCGGCAAGCTGAGCCGTCTCGCCACCTCCGAGATGGTGGACGTGTTCCGCGACGACCTGGACCAGGACCGCGAGCGCGGCGTGGTGAACCGCGTGCGCGACGTGAAGCTGCTGCAGGGCGACCTGTCGGAAGCCTGGCGTGAGGACGCCCGCGACTACGCCACCGTCGCCATGCGCTATGGCCTCGTGGACGTGGTCGAGGATCGCGCCACCGGCCGCCTCGTGGACGGCGATCCCAACCGCCCGGTCGAGGCGACCGAGTTGTGGACCTTCGTGCGCCCTCGCGGCGGCGCCTGGACGCTGTCCGCGATCCAGCAGGCCGCCTGACGGCTCCGGCTCTCCTGACGAGAGCGAGACTTGAACGAAGCCCCGGATCGCCGATCCGGGGCTTTTGTCATGGGGTCAGCGCGGCGTGCCGGGCGTGGGGGCCACGCTGCCGTCCTCAAGGATGATGTCGCCCGGCTTCTGGCCGGGGCCGCAATCGCCGAGGCGCCGGTTCTCGATCACGGTCCTGCGCACCGAAGGGCCGGCGCCTTCGGGCAGACCGGTGAGCGTGGTGGTGGTCTCGATCGTCACGTGGGTCTTGAAGTCGCCGGTGATGACGCCGCGCCCCTCCGCGGTCAGCGGTCCCACCTTGCACAGCGTTTCGGTGGCGTAGCCGTCCGCGGTGCGGGTCACCGCGTTCTTCGAACAGCTCGCGGCGCCGGCGGTGATGTCCCGCGCCTTGCGGTCGGTGGTCGCGTCGATGCACTGGCGGGCGGTGGTGACGCCGTCCTCCGTGCGGCTGACGGACTCCCACAGGCCCGGCGCGCGGGTGGGAAGCTCGTCGTCCGCGCGGACGGCGCCGGGCGCGGCCAGCGCGCCGGCGAGAGCGAGAACGGCGATCGGCCGCCGCATGCGTTTCGGTCTGCTCGTCATGGCGCGTCTCTCCTGCGCGATCGCCGCAGGGGAAACAGATAGGGCGGCCATGGCCGGCCGCCCCTCCGCCATCGGATCAAGGCCTATTCCGCAGCGGCGCGGAAGCCGGGCGCGGCCTCGCGCACCTCAGCCTCCACGTCGGCGAAGCTCTCGAAGTTCTTCGCGAACATGTCCACCAGCTTGCGCGCGGCCCGGTCGTAGGCCGCCGCGTCCGCCCAGTTGTCGCGCGGACGCAGCAGCTCGGGGGCGACGCCCGGAACCTCCATCGGCACGGCGAAGCCGAAGTTCGGGTCCGTGTAGGTCTCGGCCTGACCCAGCCGGCCGTCGAGCGCGGCGGCGAGCAGCGCGCGGGTGGCCTCGATCGGCATGCGCTGGCCTTCGCCGTAGCCGCCGCCGGTCCAGCCGGTGTTCACCAGCCAGCAGTCCACCTGATGCTCGTCGATCAGGCGCTTCAGCAGCGCGCCGTAGACCTGCGGCGGCCGGGGCATGAAGGGCGCGCCGAAGCAGGTGGAGAAGGTGGCCTGCGGCTCCTTCAGCCCGGTCTCGGTGCCCGCAACCTTGGCGGTGTAGCCGGACAGGAAATGGTACATGGCCTGGGCCGGGGTCAGCTTCGCGATCGGCGGCATCACGCCGAAGGCGTCGGCGGTCAGCATGACGATGTTGCGCGGCAGGCCCGCGCGCCCGGTGGCGCTGGCGTTCTTCACGTAGCGCAGCGGATAGGCGGCGCGGGTGTTCTCGGTCAGCGAACCGTCGTCGTAGTCCGGCTGGCGCGTGACCGGATCGAGCGGCACGTTCTCGAGGATGACGCCGAAGCGGCGGATGGCGTTGGCGATCTGCGGCTCGGACTTCGGCCGCAGCCGGATGGTCTTGGCGTAACAGCCGCCCTCGAAGTTGAACACGCCGTCCCTGGACCAGCCGTGCTCGTCGTCGCCGATCAGCGTGCGCGACGGATCGGCTGACAGGGTGGTCTTGCCCGTGCCCGACAGGCCGAAGAACACCGCCACGTCGCCGTCGCGCCCCACATTGGCCGAGCAGTGCATGGGCATGACGCCCCGGTCCGGCAGCAGGTGGTTCAGCACCGAGAACACCGACTTCTTCATCTCGCCCGCATAGGCCGTGCCGCCGATCAGCACGATGCGCCGGGTGAGGTCGATGGCGATCACGGTTTCGGAGCGGACGCCGTGGCGTTCGGGATCGGCCTTGAAGCCCGGCAGGTCGACGATGGTGAGCTCGGGGGTGAAGCCCGCCAGATCGCCGCGCGCGGGCGGGATCAGCATGGTGCGGATGAACAGCGAGTGCCAGGCGTATTCCGTGTAGACCCGCACTCTCAGCCGGTGGGCCGGGTCGGCGCCGGCGTTGAGATCCTGCACGAACAGCTCGCGGCCCCGCGCATGGGCGATGAAGTCGTCCTTCAGGGCGTCGAACTGCTCGGGGGTCAGCGCCGCGGCGTTGTCCCACCAGATCGCGCTTTCGGTCTCCGCGTCGCGGACGATGAACTTGTCCTTGGGCGAGCGGCCGGTGTGGGCGCCGGTCTCCGCCGCCAGCGCGCCGCTGGAGGACAGCATGGCCTCGCCCCGGCGGAGCGCGCGCTCCACCAGCACGGGCGGCTCAAGGTTCCAGTTGAGGCCGGCGAGCCCGTCGAAGCCGAACGCCTCCGCGCCGTGCCCCTCGTTCCAGTCGCCGATCTGCCGCAAGGTCGTCTCCATTTTTCAATCCGCGCTTCTCCGCGCGCTCCTTCATGCCTTAGTGGCCAGATGAAACTGGCGTAAGCATGGCGGGGAACCCAAGTCGGCGGCAAGCTGGGCGCGGTTCCCCTTAGGTCTACATATGCGCGATCCCTTATCTGAATTTGTGGTCGACTTTCGCATGCGGCGGGACGCTGATGCGAAAACATGGCGACGACTTGTGAATATCTTCTGAAATCGCCGCGATCAACATGCAGTTTTGCTGAAGGGGAGGTCAGCTTCCGCCGCGGGCGACGCCCACCAGCCGCACCAGCTCCTTGCGCACGTCGGTCGCGCTCTTGGCCGGCTGGGCGAAGGGCAGATAGAGCGCGCGGCCGTCCAGCCCGATCTCGAAGCCGAGCGGGTCGCAGCCCTCGAAGCGCCACGCGCCGTCCGGCGCGCGCCCGAGCGCGGTGGCGTAGAGCCGGGTGGCGTCCGCATGGTCCTCGTTCATGTGCTCCGTGACGCCGGCTTCGGCCTCCAGAAGCGGTTCCGCGCCGGTAAGGTCGGTGGCGAGGTCGCTCCAGGGCAGCTCCACGATGCGGCCGAAGCCCGCCACCAGATGGGCGCTCGCAGGCTCCAGCCGCAGCATGCGGAAGTCGGCGAAGTCGAAATAGCCGGCCGATTCGGGCTGCCGCGCCAGCCAGCGGCCGCGATGCGCCTCCTTCTCAGCCGCGACCACGCGGCCGATCACGCTGACGCGCGGATGGGCGAGCGGATCGCCGGCGCCGCTTTCCGCGAACAGCAGGCTCGCCCGCGGGTCGCGCGCCAGATTGGCCGCATGCCGCGCGAGGTCCGACACCAGCAGCAGCGGCGCGCCATCCGGGGCTGTGGCGGCGGCCACCAGCGAGGCGTAAGGGGCGCCGTCGGCGTCGATGGTCGCGAGCATGGCCCGGCGTCCCGAGCGGATCAGCGCTCGGGCGGCGGCGACGGGCTCAAATGCGGCGGCGGGCGCGGCGGTCGTCATGGGAAAAGCTCCGGTCGAAAGCAGGTCCGGGAGGGAAGCCGACGATCGGACCGCTTGACAAGGCGCCATATTCGGGCGCGCCGTCACAATTAAGCCACGCCGCGCCGCTTCATGCGGGCGGGGTTTCAGGTTACAGGCGGGTCCATGCCCACGATCGCTCTGGTCGACGACGACCGCAACATCCTCACCTCCGTGTCCATCGCCCTCGAGGCGGAGGGCTACCGGATCCAGACCTACAACGACGGCGCTTCGGCCCTTGAGGGGCTGAAGGCGTCGCCGCCCGACCTCGCCATCTTTGACATCAAGATGCCGCGCATGGACGGGATGGAGCTGCTGCGGCGGCTCAGGCAGAAGTCCGAGCTGCCGGTGATCTTCCTCACCTCCAAGGACGAGGAGATCGACGAGCTGTTCGGCCTGAAGATGGGCGCGGACGATTTCATCCGGAAGCCGTTCTCCCAGCGCCTGCTGGTGGAGCGCGTGAAGGCGGTGCTGCGCCGCGCCGTGGCGCGCGAGGCCGCCGCCGCCACGCCCGGCGCCGCGGGCGCCAAGGGCCCCAACAGCAAGGCGCTGGAGCGCGGCTCGCTGATGATGGACCCCGAGCGCCACACCTGCACCTGGAAGGGCGAGGGCGTGACGCTGACCGTCACCGAGTTCCTGATCCTGCAGGCGCTCGCCATGCGTCCGGGGGTGGTCAAGAGCCGCAACGCGCTCATGGACGCGGCCTATGACGATCAGGTCTATGTGGACGACCGCACCATCGACAGCCACATCAAGCGGCTGCGCAAGAAGTTCAAGGCGGCGGACGACGACTTCGACATGATCGAGACGCTCTACGGCGTCGGCTACCGCTTCAAGGAGGTCTGAAAAGACCGTTGAAACCTGTCTCAGGGCTCGATCAACGTGTCCCATCATGCCCGCCGAAGGCGGCTATCCACGATTTTGGACGCTCCAACGCTTGTGGGTTCAAGTCGTGGACGCCCGAGACAAGCTCGGGCATGACGTCGAGCTTGGACAACCGCATAAGGTCCGAGCGCGCGGGCCAGATCGGCCCGTCCGCTCCGGTCGCGTGAGACGATGAGTTCAGACGCCGAACGCGCCGACGACCTGCCCCAGGCCGACGACGACGAAGCCGCGGCCCCGCGCACGCTGAGGGCGCGGGCGCGCGACGCGGTGAAGGCGCTTCGGGTGCTGGGCTTCTCCAGCCTCACGCGCCGCATCGTGGTGCTGAACCTCGCCGGCCTGCTCGCGCTGGCCTCCGGCATCCTCTACCTCAACCAGTTCCGCGCCGGCCTGATCGAGGCGCGGGTGCAGAGCCTGCTCATCCAGGGCGAGATCATCGCCGGCGCCATCGCCTCCTCGGCCACCGTCGAGACCAACCAGCTCTACGTGGACCCGGACAAGCTGCTGGAGCTGCAGCTCGGCGAAAGCGTCTCGCCCGGCGAGGAGGGGCTGCAGAGCCTTGAATTCCCCATCAATCCCGAGCGGGTGGCTCCGGTGCTGCGGCGGCTCGTGACGCCGACCCGCACCCGCGCCCGCATCTACGACCGCGACGGCGGCCTGCTGCTGGACAGCCGGTCGCTCTACGCCCGCGGCGACATCCTGCGCTTCGACCTTCCGGCGCCCAAGACTCGCGAGCCGAACCTGTTCGACGGCGTCGTCCACGCGGTGAAATCCTGGTTCCGCCGCTCCGACCTGCCGCTCTACGCCGAGCTCGGCGCCTCCAACGGCCGCGGCTATCCGGAGGTGAATCGGGCGCTGAACGGCGCGCCCGAAAGCGTGGTGCGCGTCAACGAGAACGGCGAGATCATCGTGTCGGTGGCTGTGCCGATCCAGCGCTTCCGGGCGGTGACCGGCGCGCTGCTGCTGTCGACCCAGGGCGGCGACATCGACGCCATCGTGCGGGCGGAGCGGCTGTCGATCGTGCGCTACTTCCTGGTGGCGGCGGCGGTGATGCTGGTGCTGTCGCTGCTGCTGGCGAGCACCATCGCCGGCCCGGTGCGCAAGCTCGCCGACGGGGCCGAGCGGGTGCGGCGCGGCATCAAGCACCGGGAGGAGATCCCGGACTTCACCAACCGCTCGGATGAGATCGGCCACCTGTCCGGCGCGTTGCGGGACATGACCAACGCGCTCTACGCCCGCATCGCCGCGATCGAGAGCTTCGCCGCCGACGTGGCGCACGAGCTGAAGAATCCGCTCACCTCGCTCCGGTCCGCCGTGGAGACGCTGCCGCTCGCGAAGTCGGACGACTCCCGCGCCCGGCTGCTGGGCGTGATCGAGCACGACGTGCGGCGGCTCGACCGGCTGATCAGCGACATCTCCGACGCGAGCCGCCTCGACGCCGAGCTGCAGCGGCAGGACGCCGAGCCGGTGGACGTGGTCAAGCTGCTCTCCACCGTGATCGACATGCAGAACAGCGTGCGCCGCGACGACGGCGTCGCCGTCAGCCTGAAGGTGGCCGAGGCGGCCCAGGGCCGCGACGCCTATCTGGTGCTCGGCCACGACTCCCGCCTCGCCCAGGTGGTCACCAATCTGGTCGACAACGCGCGCTCGTTCTCGCCGCGGGGCTCCAGTGTCACGGTGCGCTGCCGCCGCGCGCGCAGCTCCGTGGAGATCATCGTGGACGACGCCGGGCCCGGCATCCAGCCGGACGCCATGGAGAAGATCTTCGAGCGCTTCTACACCGACCGGCCCGAACAGGGCTTCGGGCAAAACTCCGGCCTCGGCCTGTCGATCTCCAAGCAGATCGTTGAGGCCCATGGCGGCGACATCCGCGCCCAGAACCGCATGACCAAGCCCGTGGCCGGCGAGGAGCCGAAGGTGGCGGGCGCGCGCTTCGTGGTGCGTCTGCCGGCGGCGCTGGCGTGACCCTGGCGCCCACGGTCCACGCCACCTGCGTGGTGGTGGGCGCGGCGGGCGTGCTGATCCGCGGCGCGCCCGGCGCCGGCAAGTCGAGCCTGGCGCTGGAGCTCATCGACGCCGCCCGCAGGGACGGCGGATACGCGGCGCTGGTGGCGGACGATCGGGTGCGGCTGGAGCAGATCTCGGGCCGTCTGCTGGCGACCTGCCCGGAGGCGCTCGCGGGCCTGATCGAGATTCGCGGCGTCGGAATCCGGGAGGCGCCCCATCTGCCGGCGGCGGTCATCCGACTTTTGGTGGATATGGAGCCCGAGCCCGCCCGGATGCCGGACGAAGACGCGGCGACCGACAGGGTGGAGGGCGTTGCGCTGCCGCGACTTGCGGTCGCGGAGCGCTCGCCCCTGGCCGTCGTTCTGGCGCGCCAGATGCTGGCCGCGCATGGTCTCTCTCCGGATTGTGGCGCTTCCGCACTTGCGTTCGCGCCGCAACATGGAAAAGTAAGGGTTCCGGCGCGCCTCGCGCCGTCGTTCTAGCGTCGGGCGCGCGGCTGAATGCGCGCCGGCCAAGGGATCTGGAGCGCACGCGTTTGCGCGGAGAATGCATGATAGGCCTCGTACTGGTCACTCACGGGCGTCTGGCCTGTGAGTTCCGCGCCGCGCTGGAGCATGTGGTTGGCCGCCAGCCTCAGTTCGCGACCATCACCATCGAACCCGACGACGACATGGAGCTGCGCCGCGGCGACATCCTCGCCGCCGTGCGGGAAGTGGACAGCGGCGACGGCGTCGCGGTGCTCACGGACATGTTCGGCGGCACGCCGTCCAACCTCGCCATCTCCTGCATGGAGGGGCGCCGGGTCGAGGTGATCGCGGGCATCAACCTGCCCATGCTGATCAAGCTCGCGAGCGTCCGGGCCGATCTGCCGCTGGACGCGGCGGTGGTTCAGGCGCAGGAAGCCGGGCGCAAATACATCAACGTCGCGAGCCGGGTGCTCTCCGGCAAGTGAGGCCGACCGCGGCCGGGCCATCCGGCGCGGCGGTATGACGAACCTGCGGCAAGACAGGGACGGAGCGAAACGAATGGCGCAGGACGGCGTTTCCCGCGAGCTTCCCATCATCAACCGGCGTGGCCTGCATGCGCGAGCTTCCGCGAAGTTCGTGCAGACGGTGGAGCGCTTCAACGCCAATGTGCGCGTCAGCCGCTCCGGCGAAACGGTCAGCGGCGGCTCGATCATGGGGCTGATGATGCTGGCCGCGGCGCCCGGCACCACCATCATGGTGGAGGCGAGCGGCGCCGAGGCGTCCGAAGCGCTCGAGGCCATCGCCGCGCTGGTGGCGAACCGCTTCGGCGAAGAGGAGTAGGACGCTCGTCTGACGGCGGGGAGGGGAAGGCCTCACGCCGTCATGCCCGAGCTTGCCTCGGGCCTCCACGACTTGAACGCTGAAGATTTCGCCCGGCGAAAAGTCGTGGATATCCGGCTGCGCCGGGCATGACGGGCGTTTTATCGCGCGCTACGTCCGTTCCTGGACAGACCTTACGGCCCGAAGATCGACCAGCCGGTGCGCTTGACCAGCATCTCCAGCGCGAGCCTCCCGAGATGGGAGTTGCCGGCGGCGTCGAGGCCGGGGGACCATGCGGCGATCGAGGCCTTGCCGGGCGCGACCGCGATGATGCCGCCGCCGACGCCGCTCTTGCCGGGCAGGCCGACCCGGTAGGCGAAATCGCCCGAACCGTCGTAATGGCCGCAGGTCAGCATGATGGCGTTGATGCGCCGGGCGCGCTCCCGCGTCACCACCGAGCGGCCCGTGGAGGGCTGCACGCCCGAATGGGCGAGGAAGCGGGTCGCCATGGCGAGCTGGCGGCAGCTCATGGCGATGGCGCAGTGGTGGTAGTAGACGCCGAGGGTGAAATCGACCGGGTTCTCGATCACCCCGAACGACTTCATGTAGTTGGCGAGCGCGGCGTTGCGGAACCCGGTGCGCTGCTCCGAGGCCGCCACCTTGTCGTCGATGGCGATGCTGTCGTCGTCCGCCAGGAACTGCATGAAGCGAAGGATCTCGCCCAGCGCCTCGCGCGGCTTGTGGCCGGAGACGATCACGTCGGTGACGGCGATGGCGCCGGCGTTGATGAACGGGTTGCGCGGCACGCCGTTTTCCCGCTCGAGCTGGACGATGGAGTTGAACGGGCTGCCGGAAGGCTCGCGGCCCACCCGCCGCCACAGCCGGTCGCCGATCTTGCCCAGCGCCAGCGTCAGGGTGAACACCTTCGAGACGCTCTGGATCGAGAACGGCGCGTCGCAGTCGCCGGCGGCGCTGACGCGGCCTTCGGCGTCGATCACGGCGAGCCCGAACTGGTTCGGGTCCACCCGCGCCAGTTCGGGGATGTAGCTCGCCACCTCGCCCCGGTCGGGACGCGCGCGCAGCTCCTCGGCGATCTCGCGGACAATGGCGTCGAGGTCGGCCATGGGCGTCAGCCGGCCTTCGCGAGGCCGTCGGGCATGCCCGGCGCCGTCTGCCAGCCGAGGTCGGGCAGCATCACGATGCGGGCGCCGCGCATGTCGGCGGCGCAGGCGAGGAAGCCGCGCTCCTCCATATAGGCCAGCAGCCGCCGGGCGCGGCCCGGCGAGCGGGTGCCGTAGGCGCGGGCGATCTCGCTGTCGGAGGGGCAGGGCGCCTTCTGCAGCGCGGCCTTGGCGATCAGCAGGAACACGCCCCGCACGTCCTCGGGCAGGGCGGCGGCGACCAGCGTCGCCTGCTCCCAGTCGGAGGCCGCGACGGAAGCCTCGTCCACGCCGGCCTTGGCGATGGCGAGCTCGCGCCGGAAGCGCGGCAGGTCCGGCGGCTCGCCGGAGAGGCGCGCGATGCGGCAGCGGACCAGGAAGTCCTGATAGAGCGTGGAGACCGGCTGAAAGCCTGCCTCGGGCTCGGCCATGATCGCCGTCATGATCTCGGCGATGGTCTTCTCGCGTTCGGCGTCGGCGAACAGGTCGACGGGCGCTTCCGGCGCGGCGGCGACCGCGGCCTCGCGGGAGCGGGAGAGCTGCGCCAGCACGTCGGCGGTGGAGGCGGTGGAGGCCGCCGCCCGCGGCAGGCTCTCGCCCTCAGAGCGGCGGAAGATCAGCCCGGCGGCGTCCTCGGCGGGCTTGTCGGGCAGGGGGGTGAGTTTCGGCGAGCCGCCGCGCCCCTGCGTCTCGGACGGCCCGATGCGCACCGCCTCGGGCTTGCGGCCGATCGCGGGCCCGAGCCCCACGAAGGCGCCCCGGTCGAGGTTGCGGAACGCCTCGGCCTGCCGGCGCTCCATGCCGAGCAGATCGGCGGCGCGGGCCATGTCGATGTCGAGGAAGGTGCGGCCCATCAGGAAGTTGGAGGCCTCGGCCGCCACGTTCTTGGCGAGCTTGGCGAGGCGCTGGGTCGCGATCACGCCCGCGAGCCCGCGCTTGCGGCCGCGGCACATCAGGTTGGTCATGGCGGCGAGCGACTGGCGGCGGCTCTCCTCGTCCACGTCGCCGGAGGCGGCGGGAGCGAACAGCTGCGCCTCGTCCACCACCACCAGCATCGGGTACCAGTGGTCGCGCTCGGCGTCGAACAGCCCGTTCAGGAACACGGCCGCGGCCCGCATCTGGCGGTCCACGTCGAGGCCTTCGAGATTGAGCACCACCGACACCCGGTGACGGCGCACCCGGTCGGCGATCAGGCTGAGGTCGCGCTCCACGCCGGCGGCGTCCACCACCACATGGCCGTAGGCGTCCGCGAGGGTGACGAAGTCGCCTTCCGGGTCGATGACGCATTGCTGCACCCAGGGCGCGCTCTGCTCCATCAGCCGCCGCAGCAGATGCGACTTTCCCGAGCCCGAATTGCCCTGCACCAGCAGGCGCGTGGCGAGCAGCTCCTCAAGGTCGATCACGGCGCGCTGGCCGCTGGCGCGCGCGCCGATGTCCACGCTCACCGTCATTCGGCCGCGACTCAGCCTCCGTGCGTCTTCAGCGATTGGAGGTCAACGGTTACCCGCCCCGGCGCGGGAGTCCAAGCGCCGTCCGCGTTGTCCCCAGCGATTCGAGGGGCGCGCCGTCAGCGCACCACCACCTTCGCCCCGATGGGGACGCGGGCGTAAAGATCCTCGACGTCGAAGTTGATCATGCGGATGCAGCCGGACGACATGGCCTTGCCGATGGTGTGCGGCTCGTTGGTGCCGTGGATGCGGAACAGCGTGTCGCGGCCGTTGCGGTGCAGGTAGAGCGCGCGGGCGCCGAGCGGGTTCTCCGGGCCGCCGGCCATGCGCAGCGGCAGGTCCGGCCGGCGCTGCAGCATCTCGGGCGGCGGCACCCAGTCCGGCCATTCCTGCTTGGCGCCCACCACCGCCTGTCCGGTCCAGCCAAAGCCTTCGCGACCCACGCCGACGCCGTAGCGCAGCGCCCGGCCGTCGGATTCGACGAGGTAGAGGTGCTTGGTGGAGGTGTCGATGACGATGGTGCCCGGCGCCTCGCCGGTGGGGTCCGACACCTCCTGCTTGCGGTATTCCGCGGGCAGGGCGGACGGGTAGCTGCGCGTCATGGCGGCCGCGATCGCGCCGCCGGACGAGGTGTTGAGGCTGGACGAGGTCTCGCATCCGGCGAGGGCGAAGCTCGCGGCGGCGAGCGCCGACGCGACGAACAGCTTGTACGAACCCGGCATGAGACTGGACGCCGCTCCCCGACGGACGCCGCGACGGGCGGCGCTGTGCGATGTTTTTCTTCAGTCCGCCCAGTAAAGAGGGCGCGGCCATGCGCAGGCGAGGCCTGTTCGGCGACGGCCGGCGCAATTCGCGGCCGCTGTCACGCCTTCGCCACACTTTCCGCCGGGTTGGCCCTCGCCGTCAGGCGGCGGCGACGCCCCCCTGCGGCGGCGTGATGGCGTAGCCCTCTTCGTCGTACTGGTTCAGCTTGTTGCGCAGCGTCCGGATCGAGATGCCGAGGATGTTGGCGGCGTGGGTGCGGTTGCCCTGGGTGTGGCCGAGCGTGTCGAGGATCAGCTCGCGCTCCACGTCCGCCACGGTGCGGCCGACGAAGCTGCGGGTGATCATCTCCGCGGTCTCGGCCGCGCGCGACGCCGCGTCGGCGGTCCGCGCCGGGGCCATTGGCCCGCCATCGGGGCTCAGAATCGCCTCGGCCCCGATCTCCGGCCCGCTCGCCAGCAGCACCGCCCGGTGGATGGTGTTCTCAAGCTCGCGCACGTTGCCGGGGAAGCGCCCGCGGGCGATCTGGGCGCGCGCCTCCGCCGACAGCGGCCGCACCGGCATGCCGTTGGCGACGGCGTATTTCTTCGCGAAATGGGTCGCGAGTTCGAGAATGTCCGACGGACGATCCCGCAGCGGCGGGATCTTCAGCGTCACCACGTTCAGGCGGTAGAGCAGGTCCTCGCGGAAGGTCCCGCGCCGCACCTCGTCCGCCAGCACCCGGTTCGAGGTGGCGATGACGCGGATGTCCACCGGCACGGGCTTGGAGCCGCCGACCCGGTCGATCACCCGTTCCTGCAGGGCGCGCAGCAGCTTGGCCTGCAGCCGCACGTCCATCTCGGAAATCTCGTCCAGCAGCAGCGTGCCGCCCGAGGCCTCTTCGAACTTGCCGATGCGGCGCGCGGAGGCGCCGGTGAAGGCGCCCTTCTCGTGGCCGAACAGCTCGCTTTCCAGCAGCTGCTCGGGGATGGCGGCGCAGTTGACCGAGACGAAGGGCTTGTTGGCCCGGAGCGACTTCTGGTGGACGTGGCGGGCCAGCATCTCCTTGCCCGAGCCGCTTTCGCCGGTGATGAGCACGCTTGCGGCGGAGCCGGCGATCTGGGTCGCGAGCTGCACCACCGCGATCATGGCCGGATCCCGGAACACCAGGTCGCGCTGGTCGTCGGCGACCGCCGCCAGCACCGCCGCGATGAGCTCCGGGTCGGGGGGGAGCGGGATGTACTCCTTGGCGCCGGACTGGATGGCGGCCACCGCCGCCCGGGCGTCGTTGTCCACGCCGCAGGCCACCACCGGCACATGGAAGCGCTCCGCCTCCAGTCCGGCGATCAGCTCCCGCACGTCGAGCGCCACGTCGACCATGATCAGGTCGGCGCCGCGGCCGGCGCGCAGGGTGCGCATGGCCTGGTCCACGGTCTCCGCGTGGGTCACGGCGGCGCCCCGGTCCATGGCGATGCGCGTGGCGGCGGTGAGCTGGCCCTTGAGCTGGCCGACGATGGTGAGCCGCATGGCGTCCTCCTGCCGTTCAGGCGCGGTCGGGCTTGATGATCTCGGTCATCGTCACGCCCAACCGCTCTTCGACCAGCACCACTTCGCCGCGGGCGACGAGCCGGTCGTTCACATAGATGTCGATGGCCTCGCCGACCTTGCGGTCGAGCTCGAGGATCGAGCCGGGTTTCAGCCGCAGCAGTTCGCCCACGTCGACCCGCGAGCGCCCGAGCACCGCCGAGACGGAGACCGGCACGTCGAACACGGCTTCGAGGTCTGAGGCGCCCCGGGGCTCGCCCGACGGCTCCGTTCGCGCGCCGGGCTTGTCCATCAGGTCAAGGTCGCCGGCGCCGAGGTCCGGAAGCGGCACGTCCTTGCTGGTCATGTGGCGTCTCCTTCCGGGCCGCCCTCTTCGGCGGCGAAATGGCGGGCGATCACGGTTTCGAGCGCGGCGGCCACGGCGGCCGCGTCGCGCACCACGCCGCCGTCGGCCCATTCGAGGCGGGCGTCGCCCACGGCGACATCGGGGTCGCCGAGCACGATCAGGCGGCCGGCGAAGCCGCGGGTCTGGGCGATGGCGGTCAGTTCGGCCTTCACGGACTCCACCAGCGCGGGCGCGACGCGCACCGCCACATGGGGCGCCTGGCGCAGCTCCGCGAAGCAGGCCTCGGCCGCGGCGGCGATCTCCGCCAGCGGCGCCCGCGCCATGGCCGCGCCGGCGAGCTTGCGGGCGAGCGCCAGCGCCAGATCGACCCCGGCGCGCTCCTGCTCCCGCGCGCGGCGGTCGGCGTCGTCGAGGCTTGCGGCGAGCCGGGCGCCCAGAGTCTCCACCGCCGCGACGAGGCGCGCGGCGTCGGAGTCGCGCATGGCGCGCCGCCCCTCCGCCTCGCCGCGGCGGAAGCCTGACGCCTCCGCCTGGGTCAGCGCGGCCTCGTGTTCGGCGAGCGCCACCACGGCGGGCGGCGGCGCCTTGGGCGCCGGCGCCGCGAAGTCGCGGTCGAACAGGAAGGGGGCGGGTTTCGACGTCACGCGCGCGCCGCTCCGTCCGCCTCAGGCGGGAGACGGTCAGTAGACAAGCTCGTCCTCCCCCTTGCTCTTGGAGATGCGGATTTCGCCGCGGGCGGCGAGGTCCTTGGTGAGGCTGACGAGCGCGGCCTGGGCTTCGTCCACCTCCTTCAGGCGCACGGGGCCCATGGCCTCCATGTCGTCGGACAGCATCTTGGCGGCGCGGCCGGACATGTTGCCCATGAGGAAGTCGCGCATGGTCTGGCTCGCGCCCTTCAGCGCCACGGCCAGCTTGTCGCGCGGCGCGTCGCGCAGCAGCGTCTGCACGCCGGCGGAATCGAGCTTCGCCAGATCGTCGAAGGTGAACATGAGCTGCTTGATGCGGTCGGCGCTGTCCTTGGACGCGTCCTCCAGCTTCGACAGGAAGCGCGACTCGGTCTGCCGGTCGAAGGCGTTGAAGATCTCCGCCATCTGCTCGTGGGCGTCGCGGCGCGAGGTCTGGGACAGGTTCGACATCAACTCGGAGCGCAGCGTCTGCTCCACCCGCTCCAGAATGTCCTTCTGCACCGCCTCCATGGCCAGCATGCGGCGCACCACGTCGAGCGCGAAGTCCTCGGGCAGGATGGCGAGCACCCGCGCGGCCTGCTCGGAGCGGATCTTGGACAGCACCACCGCGACGGTCTGCGGGTATTCGTTCTTCAGATAGTTGGCGAGCACCGCCTCCTGCACGTTGGAGAGCTTCTCCCACATGGTGCGGCCGGCCGGACCCCGGATCTCCTCCATGATGGCCCCGACGCGCTCCTTGGGCAGCAGCCGGGCCAGCAGGCGCTCGGTGGTGTCGAAGGTGCCCATCAGCCCGCCGGCCGAGGACAGCGACGACACGAACTGCATCAGCAGGTTCTCGACCGTGCTCATCTCCACCGGGCCGAGCGAGGCCATGGCGCCGGAGAGCGCGCGGATTTCGTCGTCGTCCAGCATCTGCCAGATCGGGGCGCCGTGCTCCTCGCCCAGGGCGAGCATCAGAACGGCGGCGCGATCCACGCCGGACAGGGGGCGGCCCGAGGCCCTCGCAAGGTCTTGCGCCATGGTCTTACGCGGGCTCCTGCATCCACTGGCGGATGATCGAGACGGTTTCGTTCGGGTTGCCGCGCACCAGATCGCCGATGCGCTGCACCGATTCCTGCTGCACGCGGCCGGCGATCTCGGCGGCGGCGATCATGTTGGCCGGCGCGGGGCCGCCCGCTGCGGCGGGGACGACGCCCGCGCCCGCGGGTCCGGCGAGCGCCGGCTGGTCGGGACCTGCGAGCGACGGCGTTCCGTCGGCGCCGAGCGCGATCGGGGCAAGCCCCGCGCCCGCGGCGGCGCCTGCGAGCGCCGGGGTCTCGTCGCCTTCCGGCGACAGCGCCTTGCGCAGCAGCGGCCGCACCACCACCAGCGTCACCACCAGCGTGAGCAGGGCCAGCACGCCGAGCTCCGCCCAGCGCATCATGTCCTCGCGGGAGAAGGCGAACGGGCTCTCGGGCTCGCCCGCGGAGCCGGCCTGGGGCAGGTCGGCGAAGCGCAGGTTGACCACCTCCACCGTGTCGCCGCGGCCCTGATCGAAGCCGACGCCCGCCCGGACCAGCGCGCCGATCTGGTCCAGCTCCGCTTGCGCGCGGGGCGCGTAGGACACGTCGCCGTTGGCGGCGCGGGTGTAGACGCCGTCCACCAGCACGGCCACCGACAGGCGCTTGAGCTGGCCGGCGTCCTTCACCTCGGTGCGGGTGGTGCGGGAGATCTCGTAGTTCACGACCTCTTCGGTCTTGTTGGACTGGTCGCGGTTCTGGGCGGCGCTCGCGGCGTTGGCGGCGGCGTTGGGAAGCTGGTTGCCCACGCTCACGCCCTGCTCGGCGGGCTCGCTGGTCTGGGAGCTTTCCTCCCGGGTCTGCGTGGAGCGCACCACCCGGCTCTCGGGGTCGAAGTTGTCGGCGGTGACGGTGGACTTGGTGTTGTCCATCTCCGCGCGCACCTCGACGCGCGCCCGATCGGCGCCGACCACCCGGCCGACGATGGCCTCCACCCGCTCGCGCAGGCGGCGTTCAAGATTCGTCACCCGATCGTCGCCGGCGCCCGCGCCGGATTCGGAGTCCGAGCCGTCGGCGAGCAGACGCCCGGCCTCGTCCACCAGCGATACCTTCTCCGGCTTCAGTCCCTGCACGGCGGAGGCCGCCAGATGGCGGATGGCGCGGATCTCGCCAGTCTCGAGCTCGCCCCGGGAGCGGATGACGATGGAGGCCGAGGGCTGGGGCGCGTCGCGGGTGAACAGCGGCCGCTCGGGGATCACGAGGTGCACGCGGGCGGCCTCGACCCGGTTCAGCGACCGGATGGAGCGGGCGAGCTCGCCCTCGAGCGCGCGCAGGTGGTTGACGTTCTGCACGAAGCTGGTGGCGGAGAAGCCGTCGCCCTTGTCGAAGATCTCCCAGCCCACGCCGCCGCCGGAGGGCAGGCGGGCTTCCGCCATCTTCATGCGCAGCTTCGCCGCCTGATCCTGGGGCACCAGGATGCCGGCGCCGTTCTGGCGCAGCTCGTACGGCACGTTCTGCTGGTCGAGCTCCTTGACGATCGCCGAGGCGTCCTCGGGCGACAGGTCGCTGAACAGCGGCGTCATGGCCGGCTGCGAGAAGCGGATGATCGTGAAGGCGAAGAAGCCGATCAGCGCGATCGCGACCGCAAGCAGGGCCGCGACGCGGCCGACGCCGAACGAGCGGAGAAATGCGACGAAGCCGTTCAACGGGGCGTTCTCCGGGCGCGGAGGGAGCGTTGCGCCACCCGGCAAGAATTGCCCGGCTTTTGGTAAACGACCCGTTAACGCGGCCATCGCGGCCGGTCCGGAAACGAAAACGCCGGCCACGAGGGCCGGCGTCGGTGTCGTCGAAATCTTGGAAGGGTCAGGAGCGATACTGCTGGATGCGCGTGGTCCGCAGCCCCGCCAAACCGTGCCTGTCGATCGAGGCCTGCCATGACAGAAACTCCTCGACGGTCAGCGTGTAGCGCTGACAGGCCTCCTCGAGGCTGAGAAGGCCCCCGCGCACGGCGGCCACCACTTCAGCCTTTCGGCGGATCACCCACCGCTTTGTGTCGGACGGGGGCAGGTCCGCGACGGTCAGCGGACTTCCGTCCGGCCCGATCACGTACTTGGCCCGCCCACGTTGCAACTCGGTCATAAGGTACTCTCACGCGCATCAGACCCGTTATGAGAGAACCTAGAGATGCTCATTTAACATTTGACTAAGCGATGAAGTAGCATTCGACGCATCTTCAAACGTTAACGAGTAGTAATTTAAATCCTAACGATTTGTATTCATTTTAAGTAACCCAAACGTTACCGTGTGGGGGCATTTTTTGCCGGCCAGCGGCGGAACCTGCCGGGCGCCGGCGGCGCGGCCTGCTCGAATCCCAAGGGAAACCGCTGGCACGCAGATTGCGACGGGATCTGCGAATCCGGATCCGCCGTCCATGACCCCTTCCGTCGCCCCCGCCCCAGCGCCCCAGCCGTCCCCGGCCCCGACGTCGCGCCCGCAAACCGAGGCGGATGATTCCTTCGCTCGCGCGCTGGAGGAGGCGGACCAGACGGCGGAGAAAAACCGCGTCGACGCGCAGGGCCTGACGACCGCGCTCGCGGATGTCGCCACGGCGCTGATCGCAGCGCCTCAGCCCGTCCGGACGCCCGACGAAACCGGCGCAGACCCTGCGGCCGCCGCCACGCGCGAACCTGCCGGCAAGGGCGTCGCCGGGGCGCCGACGCCCTCCCGCGCCGCCTCCGCCCTTCAGAACGCCGAGGCAGTTCCGGAGTCCGAGCCCACGGCGGCGGACGCGGCGACCACGCTCAAGATCGTCGGCCAAAGCCTTGAGGAGAGCGCCGCCGCGCCGGAGGCGGCGTCGCCGACGCCTCCGAAGTCGGCGCCGCTCGGTCCCGACGGGCCTCGCATGCCGGCGCCGGTCGCCGCCGTCCTGCCGCAGGACATTGCGGCGCCGGACGGCCAGGCGGAGGGCGCCGATGGAGACGGCGAGCCGTCCAAGCCGGAGGTCGCGCGCGCCGCTTCCGCATCGACTCAGGTTGACCGGGACGCCGACGCCGGAGCCGATGGCGGGTCCGACGCCGCGCCCGACGGCGGAGACGGGCCGGCCCGAACGGCGGACGCGGCGAGGGCGTCCGGCCCCGCGGGCGCCTTCGACGCGGCGCTGCACGGCCGCGGCGCCTCGACCGCCGCCGGCGCGTCCGCGGCCCAGACCGCCGCGGCGGTGGTGGCGGCCGCCATCGCCGCGCCGTCGGGAAGCGGCGCCCGGCGCACCCGCTTCGACGTGGAGCTTGAGGACGGCGATCTCGGCCGGGTGGACGTGCGCCTCGACATCGCGGCCGACGGCCGTGTCTCGACCCGGCTCATGGCCGACCGGCCGGAGACGCTGACGCTGCTGCGGCAGGACGCCGACGAGCTGGCCCGTCTGCTCGGTCAGGCGGGGTTCCAGCTCGGCGAGGGCGGCCTGTCGTTCGAATTGCGGGACGGCGGCGCCCCCTGGCGTGACGACGGCGGGCGCCCGGCGTCCGCCTTGACATTCGAGGATGTGGGCGACGACGGAGCGCGCCTTGCGGCTCCGCTCGCCTATGGCGCCCGGGGCGCGGCCTCCGCCGCGCTGGACGTGACGGTTTAGATCGGGAGAGAACCATGGCGATCGACGCCGCCAGCAGCGCCGCCGCGACCTCCGCGACGACTGCGACCACCACGAGCGCCAAGACGCTCGCCAGCAACTTCGACACGTTCCTCACGCTGCTGACCACGCAGTTGCAGAACCAGAACCCGCTCGATCCGCTGGACACCAACCAGTTCACCCAGCAGCTGGTGCAGTTCGCGTCCGTGGAGCAGCAGCTCAAGACCAACGACACGCTCACCGCGCTGCTCTCGGCGGCGCAGAGCAGCGGCGCGGACGCGGCGATCAGCCTCGTGGGCAAGCAGGTGACGGCGAGCGGCGACACCTCGGCGCTGTCCAGCGGCAAGGCGACCTGGAGCCTGAACGCGCCGAAGGACGGCGTCACGGCCACGATCGAGATCCGCAACTCCGGCGGAACGCTGGTGGCGACCCGTCAGGCGACGCTGTCCTACGGCGACCAGGAGTTCGCCTGGGACGGCAAGACCACCAGCGGCGCCCAGGCCTCCGACGGGCTCTACTCCATCACCGTGACGGCCAAGGACGCGGCCGGATCGGCGGTCTCCGTGTCGAGCGAGGTCGCCGGCGTGGTGGACGGCGTCGACCTTTCCAGCGGGACCGCGGCGCTCACCATCGGCGGGCTGACCGTGCCCATGAGCGCGGTGAAGGCGGTGCGGGCGGCGCCGTCGACCTGAGCGGCGGGCTGACGGCGGCTCAGCCGCCGTAGCTCTGCACCAGCGACCCGGCGATCAGGTTCCAGCCGTCCACCAGCACGAAGAAGATCAGCTTGAACGGCAGCGAGACGATCGCCGGCGGCAGCATCATCATGCCCATGGACATGAGCACCGACGCGACCACCAGGTCGATCACCAGAAACGGCACGAACAGCAGGAAGCCGATCTCGAACGCGCGCCGCAGCTCCGAGATCATGAAGGCCGGCACCAGCACCCGAAGCGTCACCTGCTCGGGGCCGGCGGGCGGCGGCTCCCGCGACAGGTCCTGGAACAGCGCGAGGTCCTTCTCGCGCACATGGGCCAGCATGAAGGTCCGGAACGGCGCGACGCCGCGCTCGAGGGCGGTGGCGTCGTCGATCTGGCCGGCGAGCCGGGGCGCGATCGCCTGATCGTAGGCGGCCTGGAAGGTCGGAGCCATCACGAAGGCGGTCAGGAACAGCGCCAGCGCCGTCACCACCGTGTTGGGCGGCGCGGTCTGGGTGCCGATCGCCGTGCGCAGCAGCGACAGCACCACCACGATGCGGGTGAAGCAGGTCGCCATCACCAGAATCGACGGCGCGAGGCTCAGCACCGTGATCAGCGCCACGAGCTGAAGCGCGCGCTCGCTGACGCCGCCGCCCTGGCCGAGGTCCAGCGTCACGGTCTGGGCGGCCGCCGCGCCGCCGAGACCCAGAGTGAGGACCGCCGCGCCGAGCCCGAACGCGAGGCGGCCGAACGGCCGGCGGTTCACGCGCGGGCCTGCGGCGCGGCGCGAGCCCCGCCGCGCCTCACGGCTTGGGCTTGGACAGGTCGCGGCCGAGCAGGTTGGCCATTTCGGCTTCGAGCGAGGCGAGCGGATCGTCGTCCACGGGCGCGGGCGCGGGCTGGGCGGCCGGCCGGGGTTCGGCGCGCACGGCCGGGGCCGGCTTCGCCACGGCGGCGGGCGTCGGGGCGGGGCGGGCGGCGGGAGCCGCCACGGCGGGCGCCTTCGGCGCGTCCGGCTTCACCGCTTCGACCTTGGGGGCTTCCACCTTCGGGGCGTCGGCTGTGGGCGCGTCGGGCTTGGGAGCCTCCACCCTGGGGGCTTCGACCTTGGGCGGGGCCGCCACGGGCGCGGGCTTCGCGGCGGCAGGCGCCGGAGCGGCGGCGGGCTTCGGCTCCGCCTTGACCTCGGGAGCCGCCGCGGGGGCGGGCCGCGCCGGAGCGGCGGTCGTCGGGGTCACGGGACGCTTGAGCGCCGCCGCCAGACGATCGGCGATCTCGCTTCGGCCGGTGTCCGGGGCGGCGGGCGCCGCCGGAGCGGGCTTGGGGGCCTGAGGCGCCACAGCCGCCGGCTGGGGCGCAGCCGCGACCGCGGCCGCCGGACGGGCCGGCGCCTCCACCGGAGCGGCGGGCGCCCGCGGCGCCGGGGCCACGACGGGTTTCGCGGGCTGGGCCGGCGCCGCGGGAGCAGGCCGCGGGGCCGCGACCGGGGCGGGCCGGGCCGGCTCGGCGGGACGCGCGGGTTCCGGCTTGATCGTTTCCGGCCTGGGGGCCTCGGGCTTCGCCGGCTGGGCCTGCGGCGCGGGCGCGACGGGGCGCGCGGGCTCGGGAGCGCGCGGCGCGGGGGCCGGCTGCGGCGGCGGCGTGACGCGGCCTTCGCTCGGGAAACTCGGCGCCTCGCGCTGCACAGGCGCGCGCAGGATGCCGCTCTCGACCACCACGTCGTTCGGGCCGCCGATCATGACGAGATGTTCGACATTGTCGCGGCGGACGATCACCAGCCGGCGGCGGCCGTCGATCGCGAGCACGTCGAGCACGCCGAGCCGGGGCTGGCGCGAGCGCCCGCTCCCCGCGCCGCCGCCGATGCGCCGCCCGCCGAAGGCGCGCAGAGCCCAGGTTACGACCACGACCAAAAGTATAAGCCCGACGAACAGCAGGATGAAGCCGACGGGGGCGGGAATCTCGACGCCGAAAATCTGGTTCAGCACGCGGTCGTTCCTCGATCTCTGATGGCGCGGCGCCGGCGGACGTCGCCCACGTCGCGTCGCCCGCCGACAGAAAGGCGACGAACGGTTCTCGTCATAGACAAAGTCATGGACGAAATGAACGAAAAGTTAACGCCATTAACAGTCTGTTAACCATCCGCAGGGCAGATTTTGCCGGGGTCGGGCGGCATTTTGCAAATTGCGTCCCTTCCTTCGCAGCCGTGGTGAGACGTCGAGACAGTCCCCGCCGGAGAAGAGTGTCGGTGACCAGCGCCCTTGAACCGCCGCTGCTGGCGGCCCTGAAGACCCGCATGCAATGGCACTCGGCCCGTCAGGGCGTGCTGGCGGAGAACGTCGCCAACGCGACCACGCCCGGCTTCCGTTCCCACGATCTCGCGCCGTTTCCCGCGGAGAACGACGGCCTCGCCGTGCGCCGCACCGACGCCCGGCATCTGACTCTCGCCTCCGCCGGGCCGGACGGCCGGCCGCAGGCGGCGGGCTCGTTCGAGCGCACGCCAGACGGCAACGCGGTCGTGCTCGAAGAGCAGATGATCAAGTCGGCCCAGAACCAGATGGACCATCAGATGGTCTCGTCGCTCTACGGCAAGAGCCTCGGCCTGCTGCGCACCGCGATCGGGCGCCGCTGAGCGGCCGGAAGAGGAGAGCGACCATGGACTTCACCCGCGCGCTCGGCGTCGCCGCCTCCGGCCTCAAGGCCCAGGCCGGCCGCATGCGCATCATCGCCGAAAATCTCGCCAACGCCGATTCGGTCGGCCGCACCACGGGGGCCGAGCCCTATCGGCGCAAGATCCCGACCATCGGCTCGGAGTTCGATCGGGAGCTGGGCGCCCAGGTGGTCGAGCTTGGCCGGGTGGAGCGCGACCGCTCCAATTTCCGCATCAAGCACGAGCCCGGGCACCCGCTCGCGGACGCCAACGGCGACGTGCGGCTGCCCAACGTGGATCCGCTCATCGAGCAGATGGACATGCGCGAGGCCCAGCGCACCTACGAGGCCAACCTCAACATGGTCGGGTCCGCCCGCCGCATGATCGCCCGCACGCTCGACATCCTCCGCGCCTGATTTTTTCCCGACGCCCCTCGCTGGAACCGCCGCCATGACCACGCCCGCTCTCGCCGCAAGCGCCTACGCCAGCCTGGCCGATCTCGGCTCGGGCGCCTCTTCCGGCCGCTCCGCCGCCGCCGGCGGCGGCTTCGGCGACATGCTCGAACAGGCGATCGCAGGCGTCGCCGACCAGGGCCGCGCCAGCGAGGCCCGCGCCATGGAGGCCGTCTCCGGCCGCGGCGACGTGGTGGACGTGGTGACCGCCGTCGCCGAGAGCGAACTGGCGCTCGAGACGCTGGTCAGCGTGCGCGACAAGGTCATCGCGGCCTATGAGGACGTGATGCGGATGCCGATCTGACCACGGCTCCCGCAGGAGAGGCGCCATGAACGGCGGCGAGGTGCTCGACGTGGCCCGGGACGGGCTGTGGACCATCCTGCTGGTGGGAGGGCCGCTGATGGCGGTCACGCTGGTGGTGGGCGTGGTGGTGTCGCTGTTCCAGGCGCTGACCCAGATCCAGGAGATGACGCTCGTCTTCGTGCCGAAGATCCTGGCGCTGTTCCTGGCGCTGCTGCTCGCGCTACCCTTTATGGGCGACGCCATGGCGGGCCACATGGCCCGAATCGCCGGGCGCATCGCGTCGGGCGGCTGAGCGGCCCGCGGAGAGGGCCATGCGCATCGAGTTCCTGCCCACGGACGTGGCGGCCTTCGTCTTCATCTTCGCCCGCGTCGGCGCGATGGTGATGCTGATGCCGGCGCTGGGCGAGGAGAACGTCTCCGCCCGTTTCCGCCTGACCATCGCGCTGCTGCTCGCGCTGGTGTTCTGGCCGTTCGCCCGGCCGCTCTACGCGCTCGACGCGATGCAGCCGATCGGCCTGCTCGGGCTGCTGCTGGGCGAGATCGCGGTCGGGCTCACGCTCGGGGTGGTGGCGCGGCTGGTGATGTCGGCGCTCTCCACCGCGGGCTTCGTGATCGCGAACCAGCTCGGCCTCGGCTTCGTCACAACCGTCGATCCGACCCAAGGCCAGCAGGGCGCGCTGATCGGCACCTTTCTCACGCTGGTGGGCGTGGCGCTGATCTTCGCCACCGACCTGCACCACCTCGCCATCTCCGCCATCGCCGGCAGCTACGACGCGTTCCGGCCGGGCGTGATTCCGGACACGGGCGACGCCGCCCAGCTCGCGCTGAAGACCGCGGCGGAGGCGTTCCGCATCGGCGTCCAGATCTCGGCCCCGTTCCTGGTGTTCGGGCTGGTGTTCAATCTCGGGCTCGGCGTGCTGTCCCGGCTGATGCCGCAGCTCCAGGTGTTCTTCATCGCGACGCCGCTCACCATCGCCGCCGGTTTCCTGCTGCTGATGCTGGTTCTCGGCCTGATGATGGGGGTGTTCCTGACCGACATGGGCGAGACGCTGCGCAGCCTGTCCGGGCGCTAAGCGGAGGGGCGGATGGCGGGCGAAGACGAAGGCGGCGAAAAGACCGAAGAACCGACCCAGAAGAAGCTGGACGACGCCCTGAAGCGCGGCGACGTGGCGAAAAGCCAGGAGCTGAACACCTGGTTCGGCATGGCGGCGGCGACGCTCGCGGTCTCGATCTTCGGCGACGGAGTGGCCTCGAACCTCGCGCACGCGCTGCGGCGGTTTCTCGCCGAACCGCATCTCTACGCCATGGACGGCGGCGCGCTGATCCGCATGGCCGGCGGGCTCGGCCTCGCCATCGCGGCCGCGCTCGCCCTGCCCATGCTGGCGCTGATGGCCGCGGCCATCGTCGGCAACCTGGCGCAGCACCGCTTCGTGTTCTCCACGGAATCGCTCACGCCCAAGCTGTCGAAGATTTCGCCCGCCTCTGGCTTCAAGCGGCTGTTCTCGGCGGAGAGCCTCGTCAACTTCCTGAAGGGGCTGGTGAAGATCGGCGTGGTGGGCGCGGTGATCACCATGATCGTGTGGCCGGCGCGGGCGCAGGTGGCCTCGCTGGTCGCGGCCGATCCGGCCCAGATGCTGGGGGCGATCAAGGCGCTGGCGCTTCGGGTGCTGACGTCCGCCGCCGCCGTCTACGCCGCGGTCGCCATCGGCGACTACATCTGGCAGCGGCGGCGCTGGAACGAGCGGCTGCGCATGTCGGTGCAGGAGATCCGCGACGAGCACAAGCAGCAGGAGGGCGATCCGCACGTCAAGGCGCGCATCCGCCAGATCCGGGTGGAGCGTTCGCGCAAGCGCATGATGGCCCAGGTGCCCGGCGCGACGGTGGTGATCGCCAACCCGACCCACTACGCCGTGGCGCTGAAGTACGAGCCCGGCATGAACGCGCCGCTGTGCGTGGCCAAGGGCGTGGACTCCGTGGCGCTGCGCATCCGCAAGGTGGCGGAGGAGGCGGGCGTCGAGGTGGTGGAGAACCCGCCGCTCGCCCGCTCGCTGCACGCGGCGATCGAGATCGACCGTGAGATTCCGTCCGAGCACTACAAGGCGGTGGCCGAAGTCATCGGCTTCGTCATGCGCAAGAAGAAGCGCCGGTGAGCGATGTCTCCGCGCATGGCGCTGCATCGTCGTCTTGCCATGAGGCGCTAGCGTCTCCATGGTCCGGAAGCGCGCCGTGGCGGGGGCGAATCGCTCCGCCGCAGGCGACCGGGCAGAGAGCGTGACACGAGGGTCCATGAGCAGCGTCGCCGAAGGAGGCCCGATGCGCGGCGAGCCGCCGATCGACCGCAGCGGGCGTTCCGGCTCCGTCGGGCTTGTCGTGCTGCTGGCGGCCGCTCTTGTGGGCGCGGCGATCGCCGTGTCCTTCCTGAGCGGCGAGACCGCACAGCCCTGGATTCTCACGCTGCTCGCCGCTCTGTCCATGGTCGGCGTGTTCGCGCTGTTCGCGGGCGCCGTGGGTCTGATCCAGCTTTCCGGCCGCGGACGCCGGGACGATCTCGCCCGCGCCATCGCCGCCACCTCCGACGAGGGCGTGCTGGTGACCGACGCCGGCGGCCGCATCGTCTACGCCAACGACGCCTATCTCGACCTCACCCGCGCGGAGGGCGCGAACTCCGCCCGCACGGTGGAGCGGGTGTTCGCCGGCAACGCCGACGTGGCGGAGGCGATCTACCGCCTGTCGCAGGCGGCGCGCGCCGGCCGCCGCGCCCATGAGGAGACCCGCGTCACCCTCCCCGAGGGGCGGGGCGCGTGGTTCCGCATCGGCGTGCGCTCGATCGAGCGGCCCGGCGGCGGCGGAACCGAGACCGTGTGGACGCTCGCCGACGTGACCCGAGAGCGGGAGCGGCATGAGAACGTGTTCCAGGAGCTGCAGCACGCGGTCGATTTCCTCGACCACGCGCCGGCGGGCTTCTTCGCCGCCGAGGGCGACGGCTCCATCGTCTATATGAACGCCACGCTCGCCGGCTGGCTCGACCAGGACCTGACGCGCATCGGCGACGGCCTGAGGCTGCGGGAGATCCTCGCCGGCGACGGCGCGGCGCTGGTGGAGGCGGTGCCGGCCAAGCCCGGCGAGGTGGCGACCGAGATCATCGACGTGGACCTCAGGGCCCGCAGCGGCAGGTCGCTGCCGGCGCGCCTGCTGCATTCGGTGGCCTGGGCCCATGACGGCACGCCGGGCGCCTCGCGCACGCTGGTGCTCGACCGCGGCCCTGGCGCCGACGTCTCCGAGCCGCTGCGCGCGGCGGAGGTGCGCTTCGCCCGCTTCTTCAACAACACGCCGCTCGCCATCGCCACCGTGGACGCGCGCGGGCGGGTGATCCGCACCAACGCGCCCTTCGCCAAGCTGTTCGGCGACCGGCTGCGCGGCGACGCGGCCGAGCGCTCCATCGTCTCCGCCCTCGACGGCGAGCGCGAGCGGACGGCGCTGGAGGCCGCGGTCGCGCTCGCCGCCGGCGGCGCCGGCGAGGTGGAGCCGGTGGACGCGACGCTTGCGGGCGAGGGCGGCCGCTCCGCGCGCCTGTTCGTGACGCGGGTGGACGACGCCGACGGCGACGGCGAGGCCGCCGTGGTCTACGCGCTCGACACCACCGACCAGCGGGCGCTGGAGGCCCAGTTCGCCCAGAGCCAGAAGATGCAGGCGGTGGGCCAGCTCGCCGGCGGCGTGGCGCACGACTTCAACAACGTGCTGACCGCCATCATCGGCTACTCCGACCTGCTGCTCGCCAACCACCGGCCGACCGATCCGTCCTTCCAGGACATCATGCAGATCAAGCAGAACGCCAACCGGGCCGCGAGCCTGGTGCGGCAGCTGCTGGCGTTCTCCCGCCGCCAGACCCTGCGGCCGCAGGTGATCGCGCTCGGCGACGTGCTGGCGGAGCTGCGCATGCTGCTCTCCCGCCTGCTGGGCGAGAAGGTGAAGCTGGAGCTCGTCCACGGCCGGGACCTCTGGCTGGTGAAGGCGGACCTCAACCAGTTCGAGCAGGTGATCATCAATCTGGTGGTCAACGCCCGCGACGCCATGGCGGACGGCGGCGTGGTGACGATCCGCACCCGCAACGTGGCCGCGGCCGAGATACCGGCGATGGGACACCGCGGGCTCGCGGCCGCCGATTACGTGATGATCGACGTGGAGGACACCGGCTCCGGCATTCCGGTCGAGATCATCGACAAGATCTTCGAGCCGTTCTTCTCCACCAAGGAGGTGGGCAAGGGCACGGGCCTCGGCCTCTCCACCGTCTACGGCATCGTCAAGCAGACCGACGGCTACGTCTTCGCGCTGTCCGAGCCGGGCAAGGGCGCGATTTTCCGCATCTTCCTGCCGCGCCACACGCCGGCGGAGGCGGAGGAGGCCAAACCCGCGGCGGTCGCCGCCGCGCCGCAGGACATGACCGGCCGCGGCACCGTGCTGCTGGTGGAGGACGAGGACGCCGTGCGCGCCTTCGGCGCCCGCGCTCTGGCGTCGCGCGGCTACACCGTGCTGGAGGCGCGCTCCGGCGTCGAGGCGCTGGAGCAGATGGAGAGCCACGGCGCGGAGGTGGAGCTGGTGGTCTCCGACGTGGTCATGCCCGAGATGGACGGCCCGTCGCTGCTGCGGGAGCTGCGCAAGAAGCAGCCGGACCTCAAGATCATCTTCGTGTCCGGCTACGCCGAAGACGCCTTCAAGAAGAACCTGCCCGAAGGCGAGAGCTTCGCCTTCCTGCCGAAGCCGTTCACGCTGAAGCAGCTGGTGCAGGCCGTGAAGGAGACCATGGGCGGCTGAAGGTCCGCGCGGGCGCGGCTCGCGGTCGAACGCAGGTCTGTTCCTGTTGTGTTCCAAGAACGGAAGTGGTACGAAGGGCTTCATTGAAGGTCCGGCGCGGGCCGTGCCATAAGGAGCCGACGCGATGTCTCAAGCCAATCTCCGCCTCGTCGAAGGAAGCTCCATGGACAAGACCAAGGCGCTGGACGCCGCGCTCGCCCAGATCGATCGGGCGTTCGGCAAAGGCTCGATCATGCGTCTCGGCGGCGCGCAGACCGCGCTCGACATCGAGACGGTCTCCACCGGCTCGCTCGGTCTCGACATCGCTCTCGGCGTGGGCGGCCTGCCGCGCGGGCGCATCGTCGAGATCTTCGGGCCGGAAAGCTCCGGCAAGACCACGCTCGCGCTGCACACGGTGGCGGAGGCCCAGAAGAAGGGCGGCGTCTGCGCCTTCGTGGACGCCGAGCACGCGCTCGATCCGGTCTACGCCCGCAAGCTCGGCGTGAACCTGCAGGACCTGCTGATCTCACAGCCCGACACCGGCGAGCAGGCGCTGGAGATCGCCGACACGCTGGTGCGTTCCGGCGCGATCGACGTGCTGGTGATCGATTCGGTGGCGGCGCTGACGCCGCGCGCCGAGCTCGAGGGCGAGATGGGCGAGGTCCAGCCCGGCCTGCAGGCGCGGCTGATGAGCCAGGCGCTGCGCAAGCTCACCGGCTCCATCTCCAAGTCGCGCACCATGGTGATCTTCATCAATCAGATCCGCATGAAGATCGGCGTGATGTACGGCAGCCCGGAGACGACCACCGGCGGCAACGCGCTCAAGTTCTACGCTTCGGTCCGCCTCGACATCCGCCGCATCGGCTCGATCAAGGAGCGCGACGAGGTCGTGGGCAACCAGACCCGCGTCAAGGTGGTGAAGAACAAGGTCGCCCCGCCGTTCAAGCAGGTCGAGTTCGACATCATGTATGGCGAGGGCGTGTCCAAGCTGGGCGAGCTGATCGATCTCGGCGTCAAGGCCGGCATCGTGGAGAAGTCGGGCGCCTGGTACTCCTTCGACAGCCAGCGGCTCGGCCAGGGGCGCGAGAACGCCAAGTCGTTCCTGCGGGAGAACCCGGAGGTCGCCGACCGGATCGAGTCGGCGGTGCGGCAGAGCGCGGGCGTGCTGGCCGAGAAGATTCTCGACCGCGTCGATCCGAACGACCCGGACGTGGACGCCGACTGACCTTGGAGGCGGAGGGCGGCGCCCGCCCGGCGCCGCTGCGACGCCGCGTTCCGAAGGCTTTCTGGACAGTCGCGTGGGCCGCCCCCTATGGTGCGCCGCGTTTCAGGCCGGCGTGACCGCCGGCCGGTCCACTTCTGTCCCGAGCGAGCGGTTCGACCACAGCGATGAGCGGCGTCAACGAGATCCGAAAGACCTTCCTGGACTACTTCCGGAAGGAGGGCCACGCGGCCGTCGCCTCGGGCCCTCTGGTCCCCCGCAACGATCCGACGCTGATGTTCACCAGCGCCGGCATGGTGCAGTTCAAGAACCTGTTCACCGGGGTCGAGCGCCGCGACTACGCCAGGGCGACCACCGCGCAGAAGTGCCTGCGCGCCGGCGGCAAGCACAACGATCTGGACAATGTGGGCTACACCGCCCGGCATCACACCTTCTTCGAGATGCTCGGCAACTTCTCGTTCGGCGACTACTTCAAGGAGCGCGCGATCGAGCTGGCCTGGGGGCTGGTGACGAAGCATTTCGATCTGCCGAAGGACCGCCTGCTCGTCACCGTCTACATTGACGACGACGAGGCCTACGGCCTGTGGAAGAAGATCGCCGGCTTCTCCGACGACCGCATCATCCGCATCGCGTCCTCGGACAACTTCTGGGCGGCCGGCGACACCGGCCCCTGCGGCCCGTGCTCCGAGATTTTCTTCGATCAGGGCGACAAGCTCGCGGGCGGGCCTCCCGGCAGCCCGGACGAGGACGGCGACCGGTTCCTTGAGTTCTGGAACCTGGTCTTCATGCAGTACGATCAGGTCGCGCCTGGCGAGCGCCAGCCGCTGCCGCGCCCGTCCATCGACACCGGCATGGGCCTCGAGCGCATCTCCGCCATCCTGCAGGGCGCGTCGTCCAATTACGACATCGACCTGTTCAAGGCGCTGATCGCCGCGGCGGTCGAGGCGACGGGCGTGCCGGCGGAAGGAGCGGCGCGGGCGAGCCACAGGGTCATCGCCGATCATCTGCGCGCGTCGAGTTTCCTGGTGGCGGAAGGCGTGCTGCCGTCCAACGAAGGCCGCGGCTACGTGCTGCGCCGCATCATGCGCCGCGCCATGCGCCACGCCCAGCTGCTGGGCGCGGCGGAGCCGCTGATGTGGCGGCTGGTGCCGGCGCTGATCCGTGAGATGGGCGCCGCCTATCCGGAGCTGGTGCGCGCCGAGGGGCTGATCTCCGAGACGCTGCAGCTTGAGGAGGTGCGGTTCCGCACCACGCTGGCGCGCGGGCTCGGGCTGCTGGACGAGGCGTCGGCCGGGCTCGGAGAGGGCCAGAGCCTCGCGGGCGAGACCGCCTTCAAGCTTTACGACACCTATGGCTTCCCGCTCGACCTGACCCAGGACGCGCTGCGCGCGCGGGGCGTCTCGGTGGACGTGGACGGCTTCAACGCGGCCATGGCGCGGCAGAAGGCGGAGGCCCGCGCCGCCTGGGCGGGCTCGGGCGAGGCCGCGACCGAGACCGTCTGGTTCCCGATCCGGGAGCGAGTCGGCGCGACCGAGTTCCTGGGCTATGGCGCAGAGCAGGCGGACGGCCAGGTCGTGGCGCTGCTGAAGGACGGCGCCGAGGTGACCACGCTCTCCGCGGGCGAGAGCGGTCTGCTCGTCGCGAACCAGACGCCGTTCTACGGCGAGTCCGGCGGCCAGGTCGGCGACGTGGGCGTGCTGAGCGCGCCCGGCGTCGAGGCGGTGGTGAGCGACACCCAGAAGAAGCTCGGCGACGTGTTCGTGCACACGGTCGAGGTGCGCGAAGGGTCGATCGCCGTCGGCGACGGGCTGACCTTCACGGTGGACCACGAGCGGCGGCGCAAGGTGCGCGGCAACCACTCCGCCACCCATCTGCTGCACGAGGCGTTGCGGCTCACGCTCGGCGACCATGTGGCGCAGAAGGGCTCGCTGGTGGCGCCCGACCGGCTGCGCTTCGACTTCAGCCATCCGAAGCCGATCTCGGACAGTGAGCTTGAGCGCATCGAGGCCATCGCCAACGGGGTGGTGCTGCAGAACGCGCCGGTGGTGACGCGCGTCATGGGGCTGGAGGAGGCGCGGGCCTCCGGCGCCCGCGCGCTGTTCGGCGAGAAGTACGGCGACGAGGTCCGGGTCGTGTCCATGGGGCGCGGGGCGGACGACGCCACCTATTCGGTCGAGCTCTGCGGCGGCACCCATGTGGGCGCGACCGGCGAGATCGGCGCCATCACCATCGTGGGCGAGAGCGGCGTCGCCGCGGGCGTGCGCCGGGTCGAGGCGCTGACCGGCGAGGCGGCGCGGCGGCATTTCGAAACCCAGAACGCGCGCGTCGCTGACGTCGCTGCGCTCCTGAAGGCGCCCGAGGCCGAGATCGTGGAGCGGATCGAGACGCTGCTCGATGAGCGCCGGAAGCTTGAGCGCGAGCTGGTCGACGCGCGCAAGAAGCTCGCCATGGGCGGCGGCGGGGCCGACGGCGCCGACGCGGTGCGCGAGGTCGGCGGCGTCAAGCTGTTCGCCCGCGCGGTCGAGGGCATCGAGATGAAGGACCTCAAGAGCCTCGTGGACGAGGCCAAGAAGTCGCTCGGTTCCGGGGTCGCGGCGATCGTGGGAGTCACCTCCGAGGGCAAGGCCGGCGTGGTGGTCGGCGTCACCGCCGACCTGACGTCGCGGTTCAACGCGGTCGATCTGGTGCGCGCGGCCTCCGCCGCGCTCGGCGGATCGGGCGGCGGCGGCCGGCCGGACATGGCGCAGGCGGGCGGCCCCGAGGGCGCCAGGGCCGCGGAGGCGCTCGACGCCGTCGCCGCCCGGCTGTCGGCGGCCTGAGGCGCGGGCGGCCATGTTCACCGGCATCGTCACCGACGTGGGCGAGATCGTCGCGCGGGAGGCGGAGGACGAGGTGATCCGCCTCGTGGTCGCCGCGCGCTATGAGGCGGCGGGAATCGCGCTCGGCGCCTCCATAGCTTGCGACGGCGTCTGCCTGACGGTGACGGCGGTGGAGCCGGAGGGGGCCGGCTGCCGTTTCACGGTCCAGGCCGGGCCGGAGACGCTGGCGCTCACCACCGTCGGCGGCTGGGCGGTCGGCCGGCGGATCAATCTGGAGCGGGCGCTGAGGATCGGCGACGAGCTCGGCGGCCATGTGGTGCTCGGCCATGTGGACGGCGTGGCGGAGATCACGGCGCGCGAGGACGGGCCGGAGACGGCGCGCTTCATCTTCGAGGCGCCGGCGGAGATCGCCCGCTTCGTGGCGGTGAAGGGCTCGGTCTGCCTCGACGGGACGTCGCTGACCGTGAACACGGTGGAGGGGCGGCGCTTCAGCGTCCATCTTATCCCGCACACGCTCAAGGAGACGACCTGGGGCGGGCGCGGGGTCGGCGACCGGGTCAACATCGAAGCCGACATGATGGCCCGCTACGCCGCGCGCCTTGCCGAGGCGCGCGACCTCGGGTACTGAGCCGTCCTCATTCCAAGATTTCGAGGCTTGTCGTCCCCATGGCCGAACCCAAGCGCCGCGTCGGCGGCGTAGAGCAGACGCCCGCGCGCGTGCTCCTCGTCGAGGCGCGGTTTTACGACGCCCTCGCGGATGAGCTTCTGAAGGGCGCGCTGCGCCGGATCGAGGCGGCGGGCGCCCATTGCGACGTGGTCAGCGTGCCGGGCGCGCTGGAGATTCCGGCGACCATCGCCATTCTGGTGCAGGCGGCCTCCGCGCGGCACCAGCCCTATGACGCGGTGGTGGCGCTTGGAACCGTCATCCGCGGCGAGACCACCCATTACGAAATCGTCACCGAACAGAGCGCCCGCGCGCTGATGGACCTGTCGGTCTCGCTGCGGCTGCCGCTCGGCAACGGCATCCTGACGGTGGAGAACGAGGCGCAGGCCATCGCCCGCGCCAGCGTCGACCACATGGACAAGGGCGGCGACGCCGCCGAGGCGGCGCTCGCGGTGCTGCGCATCAAGCGCGCGGCGGGGTGCGTCTGACCATGGCCAAGGGCGAGAACCGTTCCGCCGCCCGCCTCGCGGCGGTGCAGGCGCTGTATCAGATGGACATCGCGGGCACGCCGCTGCCGGAGACGCTGGCCCAGTTCGAGTCGCACTGGATCGGCAAGGAGATCGACGGCGAGGAGTACAAGCCGGCCGAGGCCGCGTTCTTCCGCGATCTCGTGGGCGGCGTGCTGAAGGAGCAGCGCGCGCTGGACCCGCTCATCGACCGCACATTGCAGGCCGGCTGGCCGCTGAAGCGGGTGGAGGCGATCATGCGCGCCATCCTGCGCGCCGGCGCCTTCGAACTCGGCAAGCGCAAGGACGTGCCGGTGAAGGTGGTGATCACGGAATATGTGGACATCGCCCACGCCTTCTTCGAGCGGGACGAGGCCGGCATGGTCAACGCGGTGCTGGACGCGCTGGCGCGTCAGGCGCGCGCGGACGATTTCGCCAAGGGCTGATCGTTCTGCAGGATATGCGAAGACTGACGAAGGCCGGGACGGGCGGACCGTCCCGGCCTTCGTCGTTTCCGGTCAGGCCACGCCGGTCAGGATCGCGAGCCCGACCACGGCGGCGAGGCCGCCGGCGGCGCGGGTGACGAGCCCGCCATGGGCCTCGCTCGCCTTGCCGATCAGCAGGCCGAAGCCCACGCCCGCGGCGTGCAGCAGGGCGGTGGCGAGCATGAAGCCGGCGGCGTAGGCGGCCCCGCCGGCGGTCTCCGGCATTTCGGCGCCGTGGGCGTAGCCGTGGAACACGGCGAACAGGCCGACGAGCGCCATGGCGGCGGCGACCGGCGCCTTCACGCCGAAGGCCACCACCGCGCCGAGCACCACGATCGACAGCGCGATGCCGGTCTCCACGAAGGGAACCGCGACGCCCGCCATGCCGAGCGCGCCGCCGATGGCCATGACGCCGACGAAGGCCGCGGGCACGGCCCAGAGCGCCCGGCCGCCGAGCTGCGCGGCGAACACGCCCACCATCACCATGGCGAGCACATGGTCGAGGCCGCCGATCGGGTGGCCGACGCCGGCGGCGAAGCCGAAAGCGTCGCCGTGGCCGGGGTGGGCGAAGGCGAGCGAGGGGGCGAGGGCGGTCGTGGCGACGACGGTCGCGCGGAGAAGGGAACGGCCCATGATGCGGTCTCCTGGGAGGGTCATGCGGAGCGGGTTTCGATCTGAGAGGCCTCCGTGCGGTCGTTGAGCGCCCGCGCGGAAGCGTAAGGGAGGCGGACCACCTGCTGGCCGTCGTGGAACACGAAGGCGAGTCGACGGCGGCGCGAGGTCATCTTGGCCGGAAGCGGGTCGTAACGCACCCCCCCGCCGCCAAGCAACGGGGCCACGGCGCCCACGTCCACCATGTCCTCCAGCTCCACGCGCAGCAGGTGAAGGCGGCGTCCCGCGGCGTCCTCGCCCACGAAGGGCACGCCCGCCATGCGCAGGAAGCTGGTGACGTCGGAGGCGGAGGCGAAGCCCTCCGCGAAGGCCGCCTCCACCAGGTCGAGATCGGTCGCGCGCGGGTCGTCCGGCGCGTCGTGAACGTGGTCGTGGGGCAGGTGCGGCGTCTGCCACTGGGTGGCGCGCGCCGGCGGGTGGTTGTGTCCGTGCCCATGGGCGTGGCCATGGGAGTGGTGGCCGCCGTGGTCGTGGGCGTGGTCGTGTCCGTAATGCATCGGCTTAAGCCCTCAGTAGCTCACCGGCTTGTCGATGATGGACTTGTGCTTGCCGAGCGTGCCGTGGGCCACCATGGAGCCCAGCGCCTCCACGATCACGCGGGTCGCGAACAAAGCGGTGATGTCGGAGGTGTCATAGGGCGGGGAGACCTCCACCACCTCGAGGCCGCAGATGCCCGGCGCGGTGACCAGTCCGAGGATCTTCAGCGCCTCCCGGGGCAGGAAGCCGCCGGGCTCCGGCCAGCCGGTGCCGGGCACGAAGCCGCAGTCGATCGAATCCACGTCGAACGAGACATAGACCGCGTCGGCGTCCTTCCAGGCGAGCTCCAGCGCGATCTCGGCGGTCTTTTCGAGCCCGTATTTCTCGATGTCCTCGATGGTCAGCACGTTGGTGTCGCGGCGGCGCGCCTCGGAGACGCCGTAGCGGGGCACCTGCCAGCCGCCGATGCCGAGCTGCACCAGATTGGTCGGACGCACGTTCGGCAGGTTGGTCGCCCAGAACCAGGGCGTGGTGTGCATGCGCTCGTCGAGATCCTTCTCCTGGATGTCGATGTGGCGGTCGAAATGGATGATGCCGATGCGCTTGGAGGTGCATTCGGCGATGCCGCGCACGCAGGGGAAGCCGATGGAGTGGTCGCCGCCGATCATCACCGGCAGCGCGCCGGAGGAGGCCACATGGGCCACGCCGCGGGTGATCTGGTCGAACGATTTCTCGAGGTTCGCCGGGATGGTGAACACGTCGCCCGCGTCGCACAGCGTCATGGATTCGCGCAGGTCGACGCCGAGTTCGTAATTGTAGGGCGTGTAGAGCGCGGAGATGCGGCGCACGCCCTGCGGGCCGAAGCGGGTGCCGGGGCGGTAGGTGGTGCCGCTGTCGAACGGGATGCCGAGCACGGCGGCGTCGTATTTGCCCACGTCCCGCACGTTCTCCACGTAGGGCGCCTTCATGAAGGTGTTGATGCCGGCGAAATGGGGCAGCTCGCCGCGGGCGAAGGTCGGGATCGACTTGTCGGTGATGGAGTCTGCGCCGGGCAGGCCCATGTCCAGCGCCCACTGCTGCTCCTTGCGCCACATGGTCTCCGGCAGCCGGCTTTCGGCGTCGAGCGCCTTCCAGCCCTGGGTGTCCATCTTGGAGAAGTCGGGGTGGTGGCGGCGGCGGCGGGTGCGCGCGGGCGCAAGGCCGGCGAGGCGGGTCCGGCGGACAGGCGATGAGGTCATTCGGCGTCTCCTTGGGAAAGGCTGGCCGTCTTCCCGGGGCCCGGGAACGTCATCAGCGGGGGAACTCGGCGCTTCTGGGCGCGCGGCGTCATTGCGCGGCCATGGTTTCGGCGGGGGGCTTCAGGAAGCCCAGCACCGGCACGGGACTGTCGCGGGTGAGGTCGAGGTCGTAGGTGATCTTGGCCCCGAAGCGGCCGGGCGCCTGGGGGTCATGGCGGGTCTTGTCGAAGGCGATGACGCGGGTGCCAAGGCCGAAGGCCTCCTTCAGGTCGTGCGTCACCATGATCACGGTCATGCCGAGCCGGGCCCAGAGCGGCTTCAGCAGCGCGTGCATCTGGGCGCGGGTGCCGGGGTCCAGCGCGCCGAAGGGCTCGTCCAGCAGCAGCACCTTGGGGTCCTTCGCCAGGGCCTGGGCGATGGCGAGGCGCTGCTGCATGCCGCCGGACAGCGCGCTGGGGTACTTGGTCCGGTGGGGCGCGAGGCCCACCGCCGTGATCAGGTCGTCGGCCTTCTCGATGGCGGCCCGACGCTTCGCCCCGAACAGGCGGGCGGCGAAGCGCGACTCTCCGAGCTCATAGGCCGCCAGCACGTTGCCGAGCACGGTGAGGTGCGGGAACACCGAATAGCGCTGGAACACCACGCCCCGGTCGGCGTCGGGCTCGTCGCGCAGCGGCTGGCCGTCCAGCGTCAAGCTCCCGCGGGTCGGCCGGTCCTGCCCCAGCACGAGGCGCAGGAACGTGCTCTTGCCGCAGCCGGAGGGGCCGACCACCGACACGAAGGAGCCGGAGGCGATGTCGAGGTTCAGGTTCTCGATCACGATCTGGTCGCCGAACTCGACCCAGACGTCGCGGACGGAGATGGCGCTCATCGGCGTTCCCCCACATAGGCCCAGGGGAAGGCGCCGCGGGCGAGCTTCGCCAGCGCGAAGTCCATCAGGAAGGCGAGCAGGGTGATCCAGGCGACGTAAGGCAGGATCACGTCCATGGCGAGGTAGCGCCGCACCAGGAAGATGCGGTAGCCGAGGCCGCTGTCGGCCGCGATCGCCTCCGCCGCGATCAGGAACAGGAAGGCCGGTCCGATCTGCAGCCGCACGGTCTCGATCAGCCGCGGCAGCGCCTGCGGCAGCGCCACGCGCAGCACCGTGGTCCAGGTGGAGGCGCCCAGCGTCTGGGCCTTCACCAGCTGCTCCACCGGGATGGCCTGCACCGTCATGGCGATGTCGCGCACGATCGGCGGCGCGACGCCGATCACGATCAGCACCACCTTCGACATCTCGCCGAGCCCGAACACGATGAACAGGATCGGCAATATCGCCATGGGCGGGATCATGGAGATCACCGCCACCAGCGGGCCGCCCATGGCGTTCGCGGCCGGCAGGACGCCGAGCGCCACCCCGAGCGTCAGGCCGATCAGCGTGGCGAGCCCAAGCCCGAGCGCCAGCCGCTGCAGGCTCGCGACCGTGTCGGAGACCAGCACGATCTCGCCCGAGCGGCGGTCCGGCTCGGTCGCCATGCGGGCGGTGGTGTCCGCCATTTCGGAGATCGGCGGCAGCAGCTTGTCGTTGGGGTTGGCGGCCCGCCGCTCGGCGGAGCCGAAGACATAGACCAGCGCAAGCAGCAGGAAGGGCATCAGGGCCAGCAGGACGCGCGCGCCCCCGCCCGGCCTTATGTTCATCGCACGACGCATGGAGTTCTCCGATGGGCTGCGGGCATGCGTTGCAGGCCCGGACGGCTCTGGGGGAGAGCCGTCCGGGCGAACGTCAGAGCCTTCCGTCGGCGGCCATCTGCATGAAGGTGGGGTCGAAGCGCAGCTTCACATTGGCGGCGTCGCCCAGCGTCTTGTCCCCGGCGAAGCCGATGCCGACCACGTCCTTGCTCTTGGCGCCGTCGCCCAGCAGACCGTGGTCGAAGGAGAAGGTGCGGACGAGGTCCATGGTCTTCATGATGTCGGGGCTGGTGGCGAAGGCGACCGCGTCCGCGGGTTTGGCGAACAGCTTGGTGGCGGCGAGCTGCGCCTCGAAGCCGGCGAGGTCGGTGCCGGACTGCTTGGCCATGGCTTCGCGGGCCTCCTTGCCCTTGGCGCCGGGGTCGGCGACGAGCGCGAGCGTCTCGTACCAGATGCCGGCGAGCGCCTTGCCGAAGTCCGGGTTGTCCTTGAGCGTCTCGGTGTTCACGCCGAGCAGGTCGATGATCTCGCCGGGGATCTTGGAGCTGTCGAACACGGCGTTCGCGCCGGGCTCGGCCTTCACCTCCGCCAGCAGCGGGTTCCAGGTGACGACGGTGGTGGTGTCCGGGGCCTTGAAGGCGGCGACCATGTCGGCGTCGGAGGTGTTGACCACCTTGACATCCTTTTCCGCCAGGCCGGCGCCGTCCAGCGCGCGGGCGAGCAGGTAATGGGAGACCGACAGCTCCACCAGATTGATGCTCTGCCCCTTCAGCTCCGCCACCGTCTTGGCGGTCTTGGAGACGACGCCGTCATTGCCGTTGGAGAAGTCGCCGACGATCAGCGCGGTGGTGTCGACGCCGCCCGCGGCCGGAATGGTCAGCGCGTCCATGTTGGTCAGCGTCACCCCGTCGAACTTGCCGGCGGTGTACTGGTTGATGGACTCCACGTAGTCGTTGATCTGCGTGACCTTGATGTCGATGCCGTATTTGTCGGCCCATTTCTTCACGATGCCGCTGTCCGCGGCGTAGGGCCACGGCATCCAGCCCACATAGATCGTCCAGGCGATGTCGAAACTCTTCTTCGGCGCGGCCTCCGCCGGCGCGGCGAGCGCCGCGGCGGAAAGGGCGAGGGCGGCGATGAACCTGCGCAGCATGGGGACTCCTCGGATCGTTCGGCCCGCGGGCCGGTGGCGTCGTCAAGGAGTTCGCGCGCACGGGACGGAGGTCGGTCCGTGGCGACGAACCCGTGCAGTGACCTCCCGGGTTTTTCCCCCGCCGTGTCTCCCCGCATGCGCTCGCGGGAAGAGCGTCTCTTGGACCAGCGCCGCATGACCTGCGGCCGGAACCCTAGACGCTCTGCACGCCAACGACAGAGCAAGCGGCGTGCCAGAAAGGCCCGCGCCGCCCAAACGCTTTGCAACCCGTTCATTCCACAGCGACGCGAGGGGGATCGCCGCCGCGATCCGAAGCTGGCCGCCGCTGTTTGAGGCGCCGCCCCGTCGGGCATTCCGGCGCGGCGGGCGCCGCGAAGTTGGGCGCGGGCGTTTCTGGACAGGCCGGCCGGGGGCGCCCATAGTCCCCGCGGTTTCTCCTCCACGCACGAAATCGGTCATCCGACGCCATGATCCGCGCCACCGCCGTCCTTCGCCGCGCCGCGGTCCGTCCCGAGGCGGCGGCCGACGCGGTGACGCTGGATCACGACGGCCGGCAGCGACGGCGCATGACGCTCACCTGCGACGGCGGGCTGGAGCTGCTGCTCGATCTGGAGCGGCCGGCGGGGCTTCAGGACGGCGACGCCCTGAGGCTTGAGGACGGCCGCACGGTGCTGGTGCGCGCCGCGGCCGAGCCGCTGCTGGAGATCACCGCCGAAACGCCGCTGCGGCTGGCGCGGCTGGCCTGGCACATCGGCAACCGCCACACCCCGGCCGAGATCGGCGAGGACGCGATCTGGATCGAGCCGGACCATGTGCTGGCCGAGATGGCGCGCGGGCTCGGCGGAGCCGTGCGCGAGGTGACGCGCCCCTTCGCGCCCGAGCGCGGCGCCTATCACGGCCACGCCCACGCATGAGCGCGGCCTCCGCCGGCGACGACGTCGGCCTGCTGCGGCTGCTGACCTGGCTGTCGCCGTCGTTTCCGGTCGGCGCCTTCTCCTACAGCCACGGGCTGGAATGGTCGGTGGAGACGGGCGACGTCGCCGACCGCGCCGCGCTGGTCCACTGGCTTGAAACGCTGCTCGCCCACGGCGGCCTCGGCTCCGACGGGGTGGTCTTCGCCCGCGCCTACGACGCCATGGCGGACGGCGACGCGCGCGCCCTGCGCGAGGCGGCGGAACTCGCAGCCGCGTTCCAGCCGAGCCGGGAGCGGCGGCTGGAGACCCTCAACCAGGGCGCGGCCTTCGTCACCGCCATCCGGGCGGCGTTCCCCACCGCCGCGCTCGACCTGCTGGCGCGGGCCTGGGACGGGCCCGTGGCCTATCCGGTGGCGGTCGCCGTCGCCTGCGCCGGCCATGGCGTGGCGCGGCGGCCGGCGCTGACCGCGTTTCTCCACGCGGGCGTCGCCAATCTGGTGTCGGCCGCGGTCCGGCTTGTCCCGCTCGGCCAGACCGACGGCCTGCGGGCGCTCGCGAGCCTTGAACCCGCCATCGGCCTTGCGGCTATAAAGGCGGAGGCGACGCCGCTGGCGCGCCTGTCGGGGGCGGCGCTGCGCTCCGACATCGCGTCCATGCGCCACGAAACCCAACGCACGAGGCTGTTCCGCACATGACCGCGACCTCCCAGAACGGCCCCTTGCGCGTCGGCGTCGGCGGCCCGGTCGGCTCCGGCAAGACCGCGCTGATGGACGCGCTGTGCAAGGCCCTGCGCGATCGGGTGCGGCTCGCGGCCATCACCAACGACATCTACACCAAGGAGGACGCCGAGTTCCTCACCCGCTCCGGGGCGCTGGCGCCCGAGCGCATCCTGGGCGTGGAGACCGGCGGCTGCCCCCACACCGCCATCCGCGAGGACGCCTCCATCAACCTCGCCGCGGTGGACGACCTCAACCGCCGCTTTCCCGATCTGGAGCTGGTGCTGATCGAGAGCGGCGGCGACAATCTGGCCGCCACCTTCTCGCCGGAGCTTGCGGACATCACCATCTACGTCATCGACGTGTCCGCCGGCGACAAGATCCCCCGCAAGGGCGGGCCCGGCGTCACCCGCTCCGACCTGCTGGTGATCAACAAGATCGACCTCGCCCCCCATGTGGGCGCGAGCCTCGAGGTGATGGACCGGGACGCGAGCGCCCAGCGGCGCGGCAAGCCCTTCGTCTTCGCCAACATGAAGACGGGCGAGGGCCTCGACGCCATCGTCGGCTTCATCGCGCGCGCCGGCGGCCTCGCCGCGGCGGCGGAATGAGGGGAGGGCGGCCATGAGCGACGATGTATGGGAGATCGCGGGCGCCGGCGTCACGGCGCGGGTGAAGGCGGCGGGCGCGGAGCTCGTCAGCCTGAAGGACGCGGACGGCCACGAGCTGCTGTGGCGGGCCGGCCCGGAATGGCCGCGCCACGCGCCGGTGCTGTTTCCCATCGTGGGCCGGCTCAAGGGCGACGCGCTGCGCCACGGCGGCGAGGCGCGGCGCCTGACGCAGCACGGTTTCGCCCGCGACCGCGCCTTCGGCTGGGTGGAGCGCAGCGCGACCCGCGCGGTCCTGCGCCTGTCCGACGACGCGGAGACCCGCGCGGTCTACCCGTGGCCGTTCCTTCTGACGCTGGACTATGCGGCGGACGGCTCGACGCTGAGCGTTGGCGCCACGGTGGAGAATCCCGGCGCCGCGACGCTGCCCTTCGCGCTCGGCGCCCATCCGGGCTTCCGCTGGCCGCTGGTGGACGGGATCGCCAAATCCGACCATGCGCTGGTCTTCGCCGCGCGCGAGACCGGGCCGCGGCTGCCGGTGGTGGACGGCCTGCTGGGCGCGCCGGCGCCGTTGCCCTTCGACGGCGAGACCCTGACTCTGAGCGAAGAGCTGTTCGCGGACGACGCGCTGGTGCTGCCGAACGTCGTGAGCCGCGGGCTGCGCTACGAGGCGCGGGGGAGCGATGGCGCGCCGCTGCGGGCGCTGACGTTTTCGTGGGAGGGCTATGGCGATCTCGGCGTCTGGTCCAAGCCCTCCGGCGCCCCGTTCCTGTGCGTCGAGCCCTGGGCCGGCATGGCGAGCCCCGTGGACTGGGACGGCGCGTTTGCGGACAAGCCCGGCCTGACGCTGCTGCCGCCGGGCGCCTCCGCCCGCTTCGTCTGGAGCGTCACGGTCTGAGGCGCCGGACGTCTGGCGTTTCGCCGGGCGGCGCCGTATAGCGGGCGAAGGCGTGGTCGCCTCACCGCGACCGCCGCGGCGCCGTGCGGGCGTGGCGGAACTGGTAGACGCAGCGGACTCAAAAAGGGGTTTGTCTACCAATCCACAAAAAATCACGGCGAGTTTAAAGCGTCGTATTTTCAGGGGCTTGGGAAAGAAGGAAAATTCGCTGCGGATATTCGGTTTTCGCTCTAGGTGCAGTATAGGTGCAAAGAGCGTCGGCTAGAATCGGCGGCAAGTGTGCGGGTGTGGTGGAACTGGTAGACGCGCCGGATTCAAAATCCGGTTCCGAAAGGAGTGTCGGTTCGATTCCGACCACCCGCACCATCTCTTCAATCGAGTCATCGCTTCGCGTCCCAGAGGGCCAGTCCGCGCTGATTGCACTTGCGGGTGATGCTCGTCAGCCTGTCAGAATGTGAAGGCTTGCGAAATGCGTGTTTTCATTCGACGGCTTCGTCCACCCAGGTGAGCGAACCGTTGATGGCGCTCCCTTAGCGTGACCAAAGCTGGCCGTGGAAACTGCGGATTGCTTTAGCCGCTGCTATGCGCGCGTGAGCATTGCCAAGCACATATACGCGACGGCTCGACAGCAACGAATCGTGGGATATCGGCACCGCCCAATGAGCTTTTTCCGGTAAAGTCATACGCTGGCTCAGAAGTAAAATCCATTTACTTCGCTGACGTGCCGTCCCTCTCGAATTCCTATGCAGCAGCATCCTAGAAATAGCTGCGCACTGGAGCGCCGAGGGAGCGCTCATCGCAAATGGCTGGAAATGATAGGGTCCGGAAGAATCAGAACGAGGCGCCGCACCCTCAGAAAGAGCCAGGGAATGGTGGGCTTGGCTTGCTGCTTGTCCTGGCGATTACCGCGATCGGCGTTGGGTATGTCGGCTACCGGCTGTCCCTCGTCTTCGGCCTGATCTAACGAACGATCCAGGCGTGTTATGCGGTTAGACGAGCAGTCGCGAGAGCACATTGGGCGCTATGGCATCAAGCTGGTCGTCGCTGCGGCAATCGCCTACATTCTGAAGAGCGAGAACTTCCTTGCCACATTCGCGCTGTGGACCGGCATATACGGCGTAATGGCCGTCGCTTACGCAGTTCATCGCGGCGAACGATTCGGCAAGACCAGGTTCACCTATTGGGATGAGGCTCTATGGTTGGCGGCGACGGCGTTGGGTCTCTACATTTTCAGTGGCCATCAGTTGGCCGTCTGATCGGCTGCTTCTGTTGGTTCAAAGAAACCGTGCGGATGCGTCGCCAACGCCTGACAACTCGACCTTCAGTTCCTGACCAGGAAGGACTTGCAGCAGCATCGGGATGATCGATCCGGTTGCTACGATATCGCCGGCGCTGAGATAATTGCCTCTGGCGATCAGGTCATTCACGAGCCAGAGCGCAGAGTTGATCGGATCAACCAGCCCCTCTCCCGATGCCGACTGAAACACTGGAACGTTGTTGATCGACGCTCGCATGTCGATTCTGTCCATGGCCTCCAGGCCTGTTGGCTCATGATATTTGTCGACGATCGTCGAAACATGGAACGCATAGTCAGCAATGGCGGCCAGGTGTGGTTGCCCAGTCAGGTGACCACGTCGCCCGACAAGACAGATAGACGGTTGGTAGCTCAGGATCGCCTTGCAAAATTGATCGCGAGTGATGGGCCAATGGTCCGCCCCCAGGGGACCGCCCATCGTAAAGACGATTTCGCATTGTGCCCCGATGAAGCCTTGGGGAAGCCGGAACGGCCCGTGGGAGTCCTGAAGAACTGTTCCGACAGGGATCGGGCAGTAGATGGGACTGGCAAGGCCAAGCGTGCCGCGGATGGCGGGGCAAGTGCCTATCAGGGCGTAGCCTACCGCGTCATTGGCGAAGGCCGAGATTGCTGCTGACTGCACCGCCCAGGCGTCATCCTCGCTTCGAAGCAGATCGAACGGGATATCTGAGGTAATTCCCTGCCGACGGTTTTGGCAAAGCAAGTTAGCGAGATAGTCGAGATTCTGGTCAATCATAGAAGCACACTCCCGCGCGAGAAAGGGCGCAAAGTCGTGCTCAGTCAAATAAAAATCCGACTATATAAGTACGTATATTTTTGTCAGGTCCTTTTCTTATGAAAATACTATCGCAGCGCGGCTGAGCTCCCGTCGAAATAATATGCGGCTCTATCTAGCTTGAGGGTCCCACCAAACCGGAAGGACCTGAAGGTATGAAGCCGCTTAAACCGTCCCTCGCACCCGCCGCAACGGCCACAGCCGAGGCCGGTCGTCCAACAAGACCGGGGTCGGAGCGTCGGAAGACGCTTTGCCGGAGCGCGGTTGGCGCGGTCGCGATCATGGCCGGTTCGATGATGGGTCTTGGCCAGGCAGCGGCCGAACCCCTGAGCGCGCCGAGCTTTGGTGGCCCTCTGCGCCCGAACCCCGATCCGATGAGCATGGATGCGGGCGTGTTTGGTCGCCTTCATATCACCGGCCAGCTCACAGGCATCGGGAATGCGCAGACGAACGGCATTCCCGGCGTCGATCCGCGAACGACAGATCCCCTCGTCGATATCGGCAATGCCCAAATTCAGGTGCAGACAACCGGGGCGCCCTTGACGTTCTTCGTCCAGGGCGGTGTCTACTCGCTGCCTTCTTTGGGCTCGGCCTATACCCGCGCAACCGACGTCACCGATCAGTTGTACGGGCCGGTGCCGGTTGCTTATGGCAAGCTCGAGCTGTCGCCGAATTTCTCAGTGCAGGCGGGTTTGCTGCCGACGTTGATCGGCGCGGAATCGACCTTCACCTTCCAGAATATGAATATCGCGCGCGGCCTGCTCTGGAACCAGGAGCCGGCGATCAGCCGCGGTGTTCAGGTGAACTATAGCAATGGACCGGTCAACGCCTCGGTGTCGGTCAATGATGGTTTCTACTCAGGGGATTACAACTGGGTATCCGGTCTGGTGTCTTATGCGGCGACGCCGTCGAGCACGATCACGCTGGTCGCCGCAGGCAACTTTGCAGAGTCGGGCAAGACCGGCGCCGCGACGCCACTGGCGCAGAACAACAGCAGCATCTTCAATGTGATCTACACCTATGTCGACGGCCCGCTGACGCTCCAGCCCTACCTGCAATACACAACGGTCCGCTCGAACAGGGACATCGGTATTGATCGCTCGGCCGAAACATTCGGCGGAGCGCTGCTGGCTCGCTATGCCATCAATGAGAATTTCTCGATCGCTGGACGTGCCGAGTACATCGCTTTAAGCGGAGGAGATTGCGGCGTCGCCGCAGACTGCGCCCCCACCAATCTGCTCTACGGGCCGAAAAGCAGGGCGTGGTCGCTGACGGTGACGCCGACCTACCAGCGCGGGATCTTCTTCGCGCGTACCGAGCTTTCGTACACCCGCATCGATCGGGTCACCGAAGGCTACGGCTTTGGGTCCAACTTCGACAAGCGCGACCAGGTACGCGGGATGTTTGAGGCCGGGGTGCTTTTCTAGGACGGGCGCGGGCGGAAATGCGGAGCCACCGGCTCCGCAGACCCACTGCGAGCTTAGGTGAAACATGGGTTTGGAACAGATCATATCGAAATTGGAGGCTCCTCAAGCCACAGCGACTGTGTATCCGGTCCTGCCCGTTCTCTGGGTCTATCGGAACTATGATGATCGCTGGACTGTGCATCTTGAAGGTGAAGACTCCGAATGGTGCCACCCGACGCGCAATGATGCGGTCGGTGCGGCAAGGCTGATAGGCGAGAGCTACGGCTGCTACCGCCTCTATCTTCAACTGACAGACGGTCGCTTCTGCCTGGAGATGATGAACCTCAGTCGGCGGCGCGAGCCGCGTCAGATGGGGAGCGAGGGCGAAAATTGAGCCGGGCTGTACCAAGCAAGCGCCAAGTCTCCCGACACGTCTTCCGCTGCGCCGTGGAGATCATCGCTCTGGTGGTGATCGCCGGTTGCGCTGTTCTTGCTTCCGCAGGCCCCAGCATCTACCTGGTGCTCAGAAATGGCGGCTGAATGCAGATTTTCGGGCCGTCCTGCTCACCCCAGGTTGCCACGACCGAAACCGAGGTTCAGCAAACGCGAGCGACGCCGTAGATCGGAATACCTGCTTCTGATGTTTGCTGCGAGCTGTGCCGCGGTGCAGGTCGTCGCCATAGTTTTTCTGAGAGCGGCATGACACGCCCTGCTGCTCCCGCTCTCCAACCCGACGACCGAAGGCGGGCTATCGGTGAAAGCCGTCTGGCTGAGTTGCCAGGCCTGAGGACGCAGTTGGAGATGGCCAGAGTCCTCAAGGAGCACCACATCTGGCTGGCTGTGAGGATTATCGAGGAGCGCGAAGACCAGCCGCAGTTTCGACGGCACCGCCGGCTCCGGGATCTGCTCGAAGCAAATGCGTTGCTTGAAGCGGTTCTCGAACTCGGAGCGCATCTGCAGCCAACGCGGCACCCTTGGTCGATGGGCCGCTCGGGAGATCGGTGGCGGTGTCGCATGGCCTGGAACGATCGCGGCAATTTGCGCAGGTGCGTGGGCCGACACGACGATCTGGCCGCTGCCATGCTGATCGCATTGCTGGGCTCCCTCGATCGTCGCCGGCGCCGGCCGAAAGAACTCTCGCAAGGTGGAGAAGAGGCAGCATGAAACCCAGTGGCGACCCTCCGTTATTCGGCGGTCTGATGACCGCACTTGTCACCCCGTACAGGGGTGAGGCTATCGATTTCGACGCCTTGGCGGAGCTGGCCAACTGGCAGATCGACCAGGGCGTACAGGGTCTTGTCGCCTGCGGCACTACGGGCGAGGCGCCGACCCTGTCTCATCCGGAATGGGCGGCGGTGATCCGCTTGTGCGTCGAGGTCTCCAATGGCCGTGTGCCGGTGATCGCCGGCTCGGGCACCAACGACACCCGGCGTACCGTCGAATTGACCTGCGAGGCGGCTCGCCTTGGCGCGGACGGAGCTTTGGTCGTCACGCCTTACTATAGTCGGCCGAGCCAGGAGGGCCTGTTCCGGCATTTCGAGAGCGTCGCGCAAGCTGCCGAGCTGCCGATCATCATCTATAATGTGCCTTCCCGGACGGCCGTCGATATCAAGATCGAAACGCTCGACCGCCTTGCGCACCTGCCCGGTCTTGTCGGCGTCAAGGACGCAAGCGGAGATCCGACGCGGGTAAGCACGATGGCCGTCCGCTTCGGCGATCGTTTCACGCAGCTTTCCGGCCATGACCGATCCATGCTGGCTTTCATGGCGACCGGCGGCGACGGCGCCATTTCGGTCGTGTCGAACGTCGCCCCGATGCTGACAGCGGCGATGATCGGCGCGGTGCGGAAGAGTGCCTATCTGGAAGCTCGGCGCATCAACGCCCATCTTTTCCCGCTGATCGAGGCGCTGGAGCTTGAAAGCAATCCATGCCCGATCAAGCTCGCGTTGCATTGCGCGCGCGGATACTCGCCCGCCGTCCGCCTTCCGCTGGTCGAGGTTTCCGATGGCACCGCAGCAAGAATACGCGCGACCGTGGCGGAGATCGACTCCTTGGAGATCGATACGTCTCTGGTCGCCGAGAGGTCTCTCGTCCCCCTCTCGGCCTGACCGGGTCTCCTTATAAGAACAGCATGATGCTGCTGTGTTCTCCAATGAAAATACTATGAAATCCGGCTGTCCGTGAAATGGAGAACAAATCCCGACATCTTTAAATTCAACGTATCGGCAAAAGGCATCATTTGACTCGACGCGTGGAATGGCCTGCCGATACCGAGAAAGGATGTCTGCGATGTACCCTCGTGGTTACTATTTCTATGCGATGCAACAACAGAACAAGGCCAACCCTGGGCGGACGGATGGCGAAGCCAAGGTTGCCGTGCGCTCGGATGAGCCGATGGCCGACGTTGGAATGTTCCTGCGGCTCGGAGTCGTGATGGCCCTCGTGATTGCGGCTGTCGCCACAGTCACCGCGTTGGCCGGCTAGCGCGCCAACGACGTCCACAGCTCACTCTTCAACGAACAATCAGGATCATCTTCCATGGCAAGCGCCATTCAGCCGAAAGAGCCTCCCCAACCTCTGAACCATTTTTTCGTCGGCCAGGACAACCGAGGATGCTGGACCGTCCGCGATGAGCGTAACCTCGTCGGCGGCTGCTTTGTCAGCAAGGATGCGGCGATTCACTTCGCCCGTCAGGAAACCAATAACGCGCCAGGGGCTGTGATCTGCATGGCCGAAAGCCAGCGCCTGAGCCTTGACCCGCTGTTTGGACGCCGGGCCGCCGCCTAGCCGGTTGCTATCGATGACCCGCTCACGCTCGCTGACGTTACCGTGACGAGTGAGATGGAGAAGTAACTCTTCTCGTTGACATAAGCAAAGCCTGCCGCCTCTACCGAGTCGGCGGGCTTTTTGCTTGCCAATGGGCGGTTTGGCAGAAATTCCTATGGAATTTTTATGCGCGCCGCCAAAATAACTATTGGATTCCTATTTTTTGAGGCCCCGTCCTCTCTCGAACCTATATGCGGTTCGCGTCCATATTTCCGCCAAATTCCTCCTCCGGCACCCGTGCGTACGCAAGGGCGCGCTGGAAGAATTATAGCTGTGGCTTGCCAGGTCTTCCGTCTTGGCTGGTCATTCGTATCAACTTCGGCGCCGGAGGCGAAAGCAATGGACGTTATTGTGCTGGCAATAGGTGTTGGATTTTTCGCACTGATGTTTGGATACATCAGAGTTTGCGAAAAGCTCTGACCGGGAGAAATCAATCATGATCTTGGAATACTTCCTCGGAGCAGCCGTTGCGGTCTTTGTGACTGGCTATCTGCTCTATGCCCTCGCTCGTCCCGAGCGGTTCTGATCAAGACAGTAGCTCGGAAAGAAACCACCGATGACAATAAATGGATGGATACAGATCCTGGTCTTCGCCGGGATCATCATCGCGCTGGTGAAGCCGCTCGGCGGCTATCTCACCCGCGTCCTGAACGGCGAGCGTACACTCCTTTCGGTCATTTTTGGACCGCTCGAACGGGGACTGTACCGCGTCGCTGGAACGAATGAGAAAGAGGAGCAGCATTGGACGACCTATGCGCTGGCCATGCTGCTCTTCAACCTCGCCGGCTTCACGGTTCTCTACGTCGTTCAACGTCTCCAGGGAGGGTTGCCGTTCAACCCTCAGGGTCTGGGGGCGGTTGAGCCGACCAGCGCTTTCAATACCGCTGTCAGCTTCATGACCAATACCAACTGGCAGGGCTATGGCGGCGAGACCACCATGAGCTACCTGACCCAGATGGCCGGTCTTACCGTGCAGAACTTCGTGTCGGCAGCGACAGGCATCGCGATTGCGGTCGCATTGATCCGCGGCTTCTCTCGGGCATCTGGCAAAACGGTCGGCAATTTTTGGGTCGATCTCACCCGCATCACGCTCTACGTCCTATTGCCGATCTGCTTTGTCGGCAGCCTGGTGCTTGTATGGCAGGGCGTCCCGCAGAACCTCAACCCATACACTATCGCAACGACCGTCGAAGGCGCGCAGCAAACCATTGCTCAGGGTCCGGTCGCATCTCAGATGATGATCAAGCATCTGGGAACCAACGGTGGCGGCTTCTTCAACGTCAACGCCGCGCACCCGTTCGAGAATCCTAATGCCTTCACCAACCTCATCCACATGGTCTCGATCTTTGCCATTGGCGCGGCTCTGACCAACGTGTTTGGACGCATGGTCGGCAGCGAGAAGAAGGGCTGGGCCATCTTCACCGCCATGGGCGTTCTGTTCCTCGCCGGTGTCGCAATCACCTATTGGGCCGAGGCCGCGGGCAATCCGCTTCTCCATTCGCTTGGCCTTGAGGGCGGCAACATGGAAGGAAAGGAAACCCGTTTCGGCATCCTCACGTCGGCACTCTTTGCAGTCGTTACGACCGCTGCATCGTGCGGCGCGGTCATATCGATGCACGACAGCTTCATGCCGCTGGGCGGGATGATCCCGATCATCAACATGATGCTCGGCGAGATCATCATTGGCGGTGTCGGCGCAGGCTTCTACGGCATCATCCTGTTCGTCGTCGTCGCGATCTTCGTGGCAGGGCTCATGGTCGGGCGGACACCCGAGTATCTCGGCAAGAAGATTGAGGCGAAGGAAGTGAAGATGGCCATGCTGGCCGTCTTGTGCCTGCCTCTTTCGATACTTGGCTTCACCGCGATAGCCGTAGTGCTCGACACGGGCGTGGCTTCGATGGCGAACGCAGGTCCGCACGGGTTCTCCGAAGTTCTCTATGCCTACACATCCGGCACGGCGAACAATGGTTCGGCCTTTGCAGGTCTTTCCGCCAACACGCCCTGGTACAACATCACGATTGGCCTGGCGATGTTGATGGGACGCTTCATGGTGATCGTTCCGGCGCTGGCTATCGCTGGCTCCTTGGCCGCCAAGAAAACGGTTCCTGAATCCAGCGGCACCCTGCCTACGACCGGGCCTCTGTTTGTCGGTCTTCTGGTGGGCGTGATCCTGATCGTCGGCGGCCTGACGTTCTTCCCTGCCTTGGCGTTGGGTCCGATCGTCGAGCACTTCGCCATGTTGGCGGGCCAGACTTTCTGAGAGCCGCGATGACGGCCAAATGGCTGAGATCGATCCGATTTGTCGTGAACCCTCGCTCCTGGTTTGAGGAGCGAGGGGCGGCCAGACCGCCCAGGGCATCGACGATCATTCTCGGCATGACACTGGCTTTGGGGGGCGTGGTGCTCCTCGCCAAACTTATCACTGAATTGCTCGCGGCGGCGTGACCGAGTGGTTGGCCCCCAAGAACAAACTCGCTGGAGTTTCTTATGAACCAGTCCAAATCCGCGAGCATGCTGGACGCTCGCATACTCGTTCCGGCCATAGGAGATGCGTTTCGGAAACTGAATCCGAAAAGCCTCGCTAAAAACCCGGTCATGTTCGTCGTCGCCGTCGTGTCGGTCCTGACGACGGTGCTCCTGCTCAAGGACATTGCTACAGGAGCCGAAAGCGTTGGCTTCTCTCTGCAGATCGTGCTGTGGCTTTGGTTCACCGTGCTGTTCGCCAATTTCGCAGAGGCCGTGGCCGAAGGGCGCGGCAAGGCGCAGGCTGAATCGCTTCGGCGAACCCGCACGGAGACCCAGGCCAAGCTGCTCTCGAACGGCGGCTCCGACTACAAAATGGTGCCGGGCGCCACGCTGAAGGTCGGTGACGTCGTTCTCGTCGAGCCGGGCGACATCATCCCCTCTGATGGCGAAGTCATCGAGGGTGTGGCCTCGGTGAACGAAGCGGCGATTACGGGCGAGTCAGCTCCGGTCATCCGCGAGTCTGGCGGGGATCGCTCTGCCGTCACAGGTGGCACCCAGGTCCTTTCCGACTGGATCAAGGTCCGGATCACGGCTGCGGCCGGCTCGACCTTCATCGATAAGATGATTGCTCTGGTCGAAGGCGCCGAACGCCAGAAAACGCCGAACGAGATCGCGCTCAACATCCTGCTTGCGGGAATGACGTTGATCTTCGTCCTGGCCGTGGTGACCATTCCGAGCTTCGCGACCTATGCGGGCGGGTATGTTCCCATCATCGTTCTGGTCGCCCTGTTCGTCACGCTGATTCCGACCACCATTGGCGCGCTGCTGTCGGCCATCGGCATTGCCGGTATGGACCGGCTGGTCCGCTTCAATGTTCTGGCCATGTCCGGCCGCGCCGTTGAGGCCGCCGGCGACGTCGACACGCTGCTGCTCGACAAGACCGGCACGATCACGCTCGGCAACCGTCAGGCGAGCGAGTTCCGGCCGATCCGGGGCGTCACCGAAAAGGAACTCGCCGATGCAGCGCAGCTTGCTTCGCTTGCCGACGAGACCCCCGAAGGCCGCTCGATCGTCGTGCTCGCTAAGGAAAAATACGGCATCCGCGCACGCGACATGGCGAGCCTCAACGCGACGTTCGTGCCGTTCACGGCGCAGACCCGCATGAGCGGCGTCGACCTGGAGAGCTCTTCCGTCCGTAAAGGCGCGGTCGATGCGGTCTTGAAGCATGTCGAGCTTGCCACGGTTGCGACAGGCAGCCCCCGTGCTTCTGCTGAAAGCGTCCGTGAGCTCCAGGCTATCGCCGACGAGATCGCCAAGGCAGGCGGCACGCCGCTCGCCGTGGTGAAGGATGGCCGCTTGCTCGGCGTCATCTATCTCAAGGACATCGTCAAGGGCGGCATCAAGGAACGTTTCGCCGAGCTGCGCCGCATGGGCATTCGCACGGTGATGATCACCGGCGACAACCCGATGACCGCGGCGGCTATCGCTGCCGAAGCCGGTGTCGACGACTTCCTGGCGCAGGCGACGCCGGAGAACAAGCTGGCCCTGATCCGTGAGGAACAGGCCAAGGGCAAGCTGGTCGCCATGTGCGGCGACGGCACCAATGACGCCCCGGCGCTCGCCCAGGCGGATGTCGGCGTCGCCATGAACACCGGCACGGTCGCAGCCCGCGAGGCCGGCAACATGGTGGATCTCGACAGCGATCCGACCAAGCTGATCGAAATCGTGGAAATCGGTAAGCAGTTGCTGATGACGCGCGGCGCGCTGACGACGTTCTCGATCGCCAACGATATCGCGAAGTATTTCGCGATCATCCCGGCGATGTTCCTGGCGTTCTATCCGCAGCTTGGTGCGCTCAACATCATGGGCCTTGCTTCACCGCAGAGCGCTATCCTGTCGGCGATCATCTTCAATGCCCTCATCATCGTGGCGCTGATCCCGCTGTCGCTGAAAGGCGTGAAGTATCGCGCGATCGGAGCCGGTTCGCTGCTGTCCCGGAATCTCCTGATTTACGGGCTGGGCGGCATTCTCGTGCCCTTCGCCGGTATCAAGCTCATCGACATGGCCATCACAGCCGCTGGCCTCGTTTAGTCGAAAGCGGTCACCAGAGACACAATCCGCGAAGCGATATCCATCAGCAGCGGACCATTCAGGACAGAAACGATGCTCAAGCAAATCAGACCCGCGATTTTCTTTATTGTCGCACTAACCGTCATCACCGGTCTCATCTACCCCCTTAGCGTGACCGGTATCGCGCAGGCCATTTTTCCCCAACAGGCCAATGGGAGCCTCATTGAACGTGAAGGCGTGGTCATAGGCTCCGAACTCATCGGCCAGAACTTTGCCGGCGAGCGCTACTTCCACCCGCGTCCTTCGGCTGCCGGTTCAGATGGCTACGATGCCGGCGCTTCCAGCGGCTCCAATCTTGGCCCCACCAGCCAGGCGCTTCGTGATCGCGTCGCAGCCGATACTGAGGCTCAGCGGGCCGCGAACGGTGGCGCAGCGGTCCCCATGAACCTTGTTACGGCCTCTGGCAGCGGCCTCGATCCCCATATTACGCCTGAGGCCGCCTACTTCCAGGTGGGCCGTGTCGCCAGAGCGCGCGGCATCGATGAGGCCACGGTGCGCGTACTGGTCGATCAGCACGTCGAGCAGCGCATACTCGGCTTCCTGGGAGAACCCGTGGTCAACGTTCTCAAGCTGAACCTGGCGCTCGACAGCGCCAATAGAGGCTGAATGAAGTTGTCAGGACGGCTATAATAGCCGTCCTGACCGTTGATCCGGAGTTCATGAAGTGTCTGACGACCCAATACGAGAGCAGAGCCGTCCATCGCCCGATGCATTGCTGGAAAGTGCGCAGCGGGAGACGCGCGGCCACCTCAAGATCTTTCTTGGGGCGGCGCCGGGTGTGGGCAAGACGTACGAGATGCTCATGTCGGGCCGGGCCCAGCGCGCAGACGGCGTCGATGTTGTCATCGGGGTGGTCGAGACCCACGGGCGGGCGGAGACCGAGGCTCTGGTCGAGGGGTTCGAGATCGTTCCGCGCCGCACTGTGCCGTATCGAGGGCATGTGCTCGATGAGATGGATATCGACGCAATTCTGGCGCGCAAGCCGGCGCTGGTCCTGGTGGACGAGCTCGCCCATACCAACGCGCCGGGCAGTCGCCATCCGAAGCGCTATCTCGATGTCGAGGAACTGCTCGCGAACGGCATAGACGTCTACAGCACCCTCAACATCCAGCACGTCGAAAGCCTCAACGACGTGGTGGCGCAGATCACACGGATTCGGGTGCGCGAGACCGTTCCGGATTCGATCATTGACCGCGCCGACGATATCGAAATCATCGACATCACGCCGGGCGACCTGATCAAGCGCTTGAACGAGGGCAAGGTCTATCTGCCCAAGACCGCGAAGCGTGCGACGCAGAACTACTTTTCGCCGAGCAACCTGACCGCGCTGCGCGAACTTGCGCTTAGGCGGACAGCGCAGCGCGTTGACGATCAACTGGTGACGCACATGCAGGCGCATGCGATCGCCGGGCCGTGGTCGGCCGGCGAACGCGTCCTGGTTTGCATCAACGAACGCCCTGGAGCGATGGCGCTTGTGCGCTCTGGCCGGCGTCAGGCGGACCGCTTTCGTGCGCCATGGGCCGCGGTTCACGTCGAGACGAGCAAGGACGCCCGACTCTCCGAGCAGGATAAGGACAAGATTGCCAGCGCCTTGCGTCTTGCCGAGCAGCTCGGTGCCGAGACTGTTACCCTGCCCGGCGAGAACGTTGCGCAAGAGATCCTGGCCTACGCATCCACCAACAACTACACACACGTCATCGTCGGCATGCCGACCTCGCCCAGGTGGCGGGAGATCTTCGCGGGCTCCGTTTCGCATGATCTGATCCGCGCCAAGACGGATGTGAGCGTTCATGTCATCTCGCCGGGCAACGGCGAGGAAACGCGATCTCCAGCGACAGTCAGCGCGCGGCCCAAACGACGAGTCGACTTCGGCGACTATCTGTGGAGTTCGCTCTACGTCGCCATGGCGTTGGGTATTGGAACGGCGCTGTCGCGCTTTCTGGATGTCCGCAACATCGCCCTCGTCTTTCTGATGGCCGTGCTGGCCTCGGCGATGGGCGGCGGCCTCTGGCCGGCGCTGTTCGCTTCCGTATTGGGCGCGCTAGTCTTCAACTTCTTTTTCCTCGAACCGCGCTACACGCTGGATATCGGCGATCCCGAGAGCGTCGTGGCCTTCGCGTTTTTTCTCGGCGTTGCGGTTGTTGCCAGCAATCTGGCGGGCCGGGTGCAAAGGCAAGCCGTGACGGCGCGCCAGCGGGCCAAAACGACCGAGGGCCTTTATCTCTTCAGCAAGAAGCTCGCCGGCGCCGGGACCTTGGGCGACGTTCTCTGGGCCACGGTCTATCAGATCGCTTCCATGCTTCAGGTCAGGGTCGTCGCTCTGCTGCCTGAGAACGGCCGTATCGCGGTCCAGGCGGGTTTCCCGCCCGATGACACGCTCGACGATGCCGATATTGCGGCGGCCCAGTGGGCCTGGGAGCATGACAAGCCTGCAGGGCGTGGGGCGGATACGCTGCCGGGAGCGAAGCGCCTTTACCTCCCTCTGAAGACCGGCAGAACACGGGTCGGCGTCATCGGTCTGGACAATGACAAGCAAGGGCCGGTTCTGACGCCCGCAGAACAGCGGCTTTTCGATTCTCTGGCGGATCAGGCTGCTCTGGCGATCGAGCGGATCCAACTTGTCGCCGATGTCGACAATGCGCGTCTGGCCGCCGAGGCGGACAAGCTGCGCTCCGCGCTTTTGACGTCACTATCGCATGACCTCAAGACGCCTTTGGCGTCGATCCTCGGTTCGGCGGGAGCGCTGAGAGACTATTCGACGTCCCTGACGGACTCCGGCCGGGTCGAACTGCTAACGACGATTGTCGAAGAGGCCGAACGGCTGAACCGGTTCATCGCGAACCTGCTTGACATGACCCGGCTGGAATCCGGCGCTGCGGCGGTGTCGCTGACGCCACTGTTCATCGGTGACAGCGTCGGCAGCGCCCTGCGCCGAGCTGAGAAGATTTTGGCTCTCCATCGGGTCGACCTTGCCGTGCCGCCCGATCTGCCGATGGTCCGGCTCGATCCGGTCTTGTTTGAGCAAGTGCTGTTCAATCTGCTCGACAATGCCCGCAAATACGCACCTTCAGGGTCGCGGATCGGGCTTCGGGCGTGGGCCGACGAAAGCCACGTCACATTGCAGGTCGTCGATGAAGGGCCTGGCATTCCGCCCGACGATCTCACCAGAATTTTCGACAGTTTCTATCGCGTCCGGAAGAAGGACCACGTCCAGGCTGGAACCGGGCTTGGACTTTCCATCTGCAAGGGATTTGTCGAGGCGATGGGCGGAACGATTTTCGCGACCAACCGGGCCGACAGACCCGGCGCCATTTTCACGCTGCGGTTTCCGATCGGACCGGAGCCCTCGACTTTGGAAGGAAGGATATGAGTACGTCCGTAGTCAAGATTCTCGTCGTCGATGACGAGCCGCCGATCAGGAAACTTCTGCGCGTCGGCCTGACAGCCGAGGGCTATGCCATGGTCGAGGCTGCAAACGGCGAGGACGCCGTCGCGCTGCTCACAGAGGAAAAGCCCGATCTCATTCTGCTTGATCTCGGGCTGCCCGATATTTCCGGCCATGAGTTGCTTGAAAGGTGGCGGGCCGAGCTTGTCGAACTGCCGATCGTCATCCTCTCCAGCCGGACCGATGAAACGGGCATCGTCAAGGCGCTGGAACTGGGTGCCGATGACTATCTCACCAAACCATTCGGGATGCGCGAGCTGGCGGCGCGCATTCGGGTGGCGCTCAGGCACAAGCTCCAGCAGCAGGGCGAACGCCCGATATTCCAGGTCGGCGATCTCTCGGTCGACCTGGTGAAGCGGATCGTCAAGGTCGCAGACAAGGAGGTGAAGCTCTCACCCAAGGAATACGAAATCCTGCGCATTCTCGTGCAGCACGCTGGCAAGGTCATCACGCACCAGCACATCCTCAAGCATGTGTGGGGCGGCTCGACCGATGTCCAATATCTGCGGGTCTATGTCCGCCAGTTGCGGCAGAAGATCGAGGCCACGCCCGATCAGCCGCAATATATCCTTACTGAAACTGGTGTCGGTTACCGCCTCCGTGAGCCGGAGCAGTGACCGCGCGCGCTCGTCCACGGGCGGGCGACTTAACGTGAGTACTCCTATGAACCTGTCATCTGCCATCGCACCAGAGGACGTGATCCTTGATCTATCCATCTCGACAAAAGCCGTCCTGATCAAGAAGCTGGCCGCGCATGCGGCCGCCCGCACCGGGCTGACTGAGGAAACGATCCATACAGCTTTGCTAGGGCGCGAGCGTCTGGGTTCGACCGGCATCGGCCATGGCGTCGCCATGCCTCATGCGCCGGTTCCCGGACTTCAGGCATCCTTCGCCGCGCTGATGGTGCTGAAGAAGCCCATTGAATTCGAGGCAGTGGACGACCTTCCGGTCGATGTTGTCTTTCTCCTGCTCTCGGCCCCCGAAGGCAGCAACGAGTACCTGAAGATTCTCGCCGCGGTCGCACGCCGGACCCGCGATGAGCAGGTCATGAAAATGCTGCGCGGCGCGAAGACCGCGACTGCCGCGTATTCGGTCCTGGTAGAGCAGCCGGTATGAGGAGTTTCCGACGACCGGATCGACAAGAGGTCGCGGAAGTCGATGGCTTCGCCCGAAAGGCGGGACCGGGACAGATCGTAGTTGTTTTTTTCAAAGGGGACCGTTGCCCAAGGCCAATGGTCTTGAGGGAGTTATCGCTTCCTCCGCCGACAGACTGAAGGTCGAGTGGATGGAGGAGGAAAACCAGGACTCAGAGGGGCCTTCTTTTCCTCCTGTGTCCGCGAAGATCCCGTTTGACCTGAGCTCGCTTCAGTATGTCGTGGCGGCGGCGGACTACCGCTCCTTTCGGCGAGCTGCGGAGGCGTTGGGCCAGTATCCGGCGACAGTGAGCCGGGGCGTGCAACGCATTGAGGATGTGGTGGGCGTTTCGTTCTTCGAGCGATGCCCTTCCGGGATTCGCCTGACTCATGCCGGAGAGCAATTTGTCGCCGCCGTCCGTCCAGCGATTGAGCAGATCATGCGAGCGACCCAAACCGCCGGCGCGGCGGGCCGCGGCGAAAACGGAAGCCTGAGCATCGGCGTTCTGACGTCGCTTGCGGGCGGCTTTCTGAGGGAGCTCATCGAACAGTATGCCTTGTTGCACCCCGACGTATCCATAGAGATCAGGGATGGAGGAAGGGCCGAACACATAGCCGCACTGCGGTCCCGGCAACTGGATATCGCTTTCTTTACCGGGAAGGGCGCGATCGCCGATTGTGAAACTGCCGAGCTCTGGCAAGAGCGGGTACATGTTGCCTTCTCGGCGGATCATCATCTAGCCGAGCGTGAGTCGATTGAATGGTCGTGGCTCCGCGACCAGAAATTCCTGGCGACGAAATGCGCGCCCGGACTCGAGGTCCACGATTACATCGTTCGTCGGTTGGCGGATTACAGCACCTATCCCGCCATCAAAATCATGCCATGCAACCAAGAGACCTTGATGAACATGGTCGCTATCGGCAGAGGCATAACCGTGGTGTCGGCCGGCTGGAGCTTTGTTTCCGTCCCCCGGCTCGTACTGCGACCTCTGGTCGAGGACGAAGACATAGTCCCGTTCAGCGCAGTTTGGGCGCCTGGCCGGGATAACCCGTCACTTCGACGTTTTCTTTCGCTAGCCTCGAGACTAGCGTCCAAAGACTCTGGAGAGCGCCTGCGGCGGCTTATCTGATCTTGCCGAACCGGGGTCCGGGTCGCGATCACTCGCGATTTCGGCGCGCTTTGGCGAACCCCCGGTCCGTCGCCATGAACCGCTCAAGCATCGGAATAATGAGCTTTTTGGGGTCGATGACCGGCTGGCCGGATTCACGGCCAAGCGCCTCCGCATAGGCACTGAGGTCACGGTGAAGGGCGCCGGGCAGATCCAGGGTTATCTTCACCGGTTTATCCTCAGCGATCGGGCCGAGCTTCAGTTTTGTCATTGCGCTGCTCCATAGGGTTCGAGCACCAGGTCGCGAGTGACGATCACGCGGACCGGGAATCCCGGCCGGATTGTCAAAGTGGGCGCGACCTGCAACTGACGGCGGATGATCTGCTGGCCAGCGTCATTGATGGTGTCCTGGGCGCCGTCGCGAATGGCGCGGATCAGACGGTCCTCATCGTCTACGGCGATCTCGGCGCCCACGGCGAGAAGGGTCGACAACCCGGCGGCTTTCGCAAGGTCCCACCAATGGTAGTCGACTCCGTCCTCAAGGCCGGCATAACCTTGCGTGTCGGCGCCGGGCTGGCGTTCCAGGACGATAGAGCGCCCGTTCGGCAAGATCAGCCGGTTCCAGACCAAGAGCACGCGGCGCTGTCCGAAACCGACATCATTGCTGTATTCGCCGATGATACGGGTGCCCTGGGGGACGAGCAGGATGCGGCCGGTGGGACTGTCATAGATGTGCTCGGTCACCTGCGCGGTGATCTGGCCGGGAAGGGCGGAGCGGATGCCGGTGATGAGGGCGGCGGATATCACTGCGCCGGCCTGAAGCACATAGGGCGATGCCGGCGCCATGACGCGATCTGGCGACACCGTTCGCCGATCGACGGCGGCATTGAGGAAAGCGCTCTGCCGGTCTTGGGCGGTTGGCGTTCCAACCTGCCCCGGGAGACCGAGACCCGCCAGTGACGGATTGCTCATGCCGGGGCTTGCGGGCGGCGCGCCCGTTCCGGGTCCGGTTTGGAAGAACACCCGGCTCGTTCGGGCAGCTTCTTCCTCGGCGAGACGACGTTGCTCCTCGGGATCGACCTGAGGTGTCACCATTGCTGGCGGCACGACGGGCTGGCCGCGGTTCTGGGCGTCGAGGATCGGACCGCCGAGATCGCCCGGCAAAGGCGGGCCGAGGACCGGTCCGGTATAGTCGCGCGGCAGTCCCGCAAGACCGTCGGCAGTGGTTCTGTTCTCCGTGGAATAGAGCTCCTCGTTGCCAGGCCCGCCTTGGCGCGTCTGCAACGCATAAATCAGAGCGCTGCCGATGCCGATGCTGGCGACGAGGCCGACACCAGCCAATACCTTTCGGGACAGCCGGGTGACGCGCGGAGGCTCAGCGCGCAGCCGCATGGTCGAGGTTGACTCGACAGTGGGACCGGCGGGCGCCAGGCTATCATCGCGGTTATCTTCCTTGTTGCTCATGACGCTGGCCTCCCGTCGGTACGGACAATCCTGACGGTTTGCTGGCGGTCGCCGCTGCCGAGTCTCAACTCGGCCGCGCCGAAGAGGCGATCGACGATCAGGATGTGCTGGAAAATGCGGCTGTTGACGATCTGCGCTTCGCCATCGGAACCAATGACGAAGAGCGGCGGCATCTCGCCCTGCACGATGCCGCGCGGGAACTCGACATAGACCCGCCGCCCGTCATCATAGACCGACACGGGCCGCCAGGGCGGTGAATCACCGGTCAAGCCGTAGCGATAGTTGCGCGCCGAGGCGACGGGGATGACGGGCGTCGCCGGGACGCTCTGCCTCTGACCTGCGGGCGGCTGCGGGTAGGCCCAAGCGACGGCGGGCATATAGGGCGCTTCGCCGGAGCGCAGTTCGATCATGTAAACCCGCCGATCGGTCGTGATGACGAGGTTGGTCGTGATGTCAGCGCGACTTGGTTTGACGAGGATATGGACGCGACGGGTCGCGCCGCTGCCGCTTTCGGTATCGCCGATGATCCATCGTGCCGTGTCGCCAGCGGCGATGGGGCCGGCTCCGGTCAGGCTCTCCCCTGGCTCCAGCGCGATATTGGTGATCTGGCCGGGCGCGGCATAGACCTGATAGAGCGCGCCTTCGCTCCAGGGATAGATCTGGATCGAGTTGAAATAGCCTTCGCGGCGAGGCTGAACGCGGGCGGCCGAGTTGGCGTTCTGGACGCGTCCCTCCGGGGTGTTGGCGGCTGTCCCCCCTCTTGCCGGCGTCCATGCCGGAGGGACATGCAATGGCCTCGGCTGCGCGTCCGTGACGACTGCCGGCACGGCGGGCAGCGGCGGCACGTCCGAATCGTAACTGATTTGCGGCGGCCGATTGGTCGCGCAACCGGCAAGTACGGTCGCGGAAAGCAGAACGATCGCGAGGCCAGATCTGGATAAACCCTGAAACGCGGATTTGCTCATCGGAAGGCGGCTCATTGGCTCATCTCCCGCGACCAGTTGATGGCATTGACATAGATGCCCAGAGGATTGGCGCGGAGGCGTTCTGCGTCGCGCGGCGTCTGGATGACGATGGTCAGGATGGCGGTCCAGCGTTCCGTTCGGGCGAGCTGGCCGTTTTCATAATGACGCTCTGTCCAGGCGACACGGAAGCTGTCGGGGGAAGCCCGGATCACACTTGAGACTTCTACGGCGACTTGCTGGCGGCCGACCCGTGTGAAGGGGTCGTTGGAGCGGGCGTAGTCGTTCAGCGCTGCGGCGCCGCGATCAGTGGTCCATTCATAAGCGCGAAGCCAGTTCTGGCGAACGATGATGGCGTCAGACGGGATCGCGCGGGTCTGTTCGATGAAGCGAGCAAGGTGGAAAGCGATCTGAGGGTCGTTGGGCCGATAGTCCGCGGAGGCTGGCGCGACGGTTTGCGCTTGGCCGAGATTATCGACCTGCACGACCCAAGGCACGACGGTCCCGCGAGCTGACTGCCAGACCAGGGCTGCGGCAAACCCCGCAGTGAGAATCAGGCTGCCGAACGCCATGTAGCGCCAGTTCTTCGCCTGCACGCGGGCCGAGCCGATGCGTTCGTCCCAGACCTGAGCAGCCTTCTGATAAGGCGTCTCAGGCTCGGGTGTCTTGCCATAGTGGGTTGCGGGTCGTTTGAAGAGGCTCATGAGCGATCACTTTCAGAAAGGTTGACGGAAGAGCCGCCGCCATGGCTGTCGCCGGAGCGCACGGCGTGACCGGCCGCTGAGACGCCGTGGCTGAGGGCCTGGCTGCGTTTCATGCGCTTCGCCCAGTCAGGGGCTCCATCTCGCGGGGGGCTGGCGGAAGCAGCGGCAGCGTCGGCGCCGCCGATGGTCCCCATGGTCGAGGACCCGCCGGTGGCTCCGAAACCGGCCTTCGCGCCGTCCGCGAAGCTGGACTTGACGCTTTCGCCAGCTTTCGTTGCGGCGCGCTTGAGCGGCGATGCGGCAGCCGAACCTGCTGCGCGTGCGACGCCTCCGAGGCCCGAGGCCACGCCCGACGCGCCAGTCTGACCAAGAGAACCGAGACTGTAGGCCGACGATGCGGCGCCGGCAGCGGCAGCGCCACCACGCACGGCGGCGGCTCCACCGGACATGGCGGCGGCGCCGCCTTTGACGGCCAGACCCGCTGCACCACCTGCGGCCAGCGCCGCGCCGCCGACGGCAAGCCCCGTGCCCACAGCGGCGCCGGCGCCGAGCTGCGGACCGCCTGAGACGAGGCCGCTGGCGATGCCAGGACCGAAGATTCCCAGGCCGAGCAGCGAAAGCGCAGCGAGGACCACGGCCATGGCCTCGTCAATCGTAGGGGTCTCGCCGCCGAAGCCAGCGGTAAACTGGGAGAAGAGGGTCGATCCGATGCCGATGATGACGGCAAGCACCAGGACCTTGATGCCGGATGACACGACATTGCCCAGCACGCGTTCGGCCATGAAGGCGGTCTTGCCGAACAGCCCGAAGGGTATCAGCACAAAGCCCGCAAGCGTCGTCAGCTTGAACTCGATCAGCGTTACGAAGAGCTGCACGGCCAGGATGAAGAAGGCGAGAAGCACCAGAGCCCATGCGAACAGCAGGCAGGCGATCTGGATGAAGTTCTCGAAGAAGGCGATCCACCCCATCAGATCGGAAATGGATTCGAGCAATGGACGGGCGGCATCGAGGCCGGTCTGCGCCACCTTGCCGGGGCGCAAAAGATCCTGAACGGTGAAGCTGGTGCCCGAACCCTTCAGACCGAGGCCGGCGAAACTGTCGAAGACGATGTTCGCCAGATTGTTCCAGTTGCCGATGATGTAGGCGAAGACGCCGACGAAAAGTGTCTTCTTTACAAGGCGCGCGATGATGTCGTCGTCGGCTCCCCAGGACCAGAAGAGCGCGGCCAGCGTCACGTCGATGACGATGAGGGTTGTGGCGATGAAGGCGACTTCGCCGCCAAGCAGGCCGAAGCCGGAATCAATGTAGCGGGTGAAGGTCCCGAGGAATGTGTCGATGACGCCGGTGCCGCCCATGGATCACTGTCCTTGATTCTGAGGTGGGGCTGTGGGAGCCGGCGCACGGCCGAGGAAGCGGTCGCGGGTTTCGGCCCAGACGCGCATGCAGTCCGTATCGCTTGCGGCGCTCTGACCAAGCTGCTGGCACCGGCGTTGAGCCTCGCGCAGGGGATCTCGCACGGGGTCTGCGAGACGCGCGGGCTCCTCTGCGGGAGCTCCCTCCTTCCGGGTCATCTCGATCGCCGTCGCAGTGATCGCGATGGCGACGAAGACGACCGCGCCGAGCCGGGCCAGCAGCTTGCCATCCATGCTTGCGCCCTCAGTTGCCGTTGTTGAACATCTGGGCGTTGCCGGGCTGATAGCCGGAGCCAGGCGTCAGGAACCGGCGGCGTTGTTCGCGCCCCTGTTCGGCTGCGGCAGCCCTTTCTGCTTCGGTCAGCGCCCCGGCACGTCCATCGGCCGCGAGCAATGCGACAAGATCGGAGAGCTGCTGCGACTGGAGAGCGAGAAGCTGGTTGCCGGCCTGGGTCGCCTGGAGCGCGCCTGTCGCCCCCTGGCTTTGGCCGACCAGCGTCGAAACTTCGGCGCGGTTCGTGTCGATGTTGCCGACCACGCCGGCCTGGACGCGCATTGCGTCCTGCAGTCCGCCCACGGTGTTCTGCCAGCGTGAGCGTGCATCGGCGACGAGCTGTTGTTCCGTCGTCGACAGTGAGACATTGCCGTATTGTTGCTGAAAGGCCCGATCGATGCTCTGAACATCGAACGCGATGTTCTGAGCCTGGCTCAGAAGCTGTTGCGTGCGCTGAAAGCCCTGTTGAAGCTGCTGGAGCGAGGAATGCGGCAGGCTCGCGAGATTGCGCGCCTGATTGATGAGCATCTGCGCTTCATTCTGGAGCTGTGTGATCTGGTTGTTGATCTGCTCCAGCGTGCGCGCGGCAGTGAGCACGTTTTGCGCGTAATTGGACGGATCATAGACGATCCGTCCGAAGCCAAATTGAGCTTGCGCCGGAGAGATGAATATCGGCGACAGGGCGACGGGCATCGCCAGCATTGTCGCGGCCATGAATAGTGCGCGCGAGCGGGAACGATGGATGGTCATGACGTAGTCTCCTTGGGGGCTGGGGGAACGAGATTGGCGAGATCGGGGATAAGGTCGGCGGCCCAGTCGACGCCGCGCAGGCGCAGCCATGCGGGGAGGAACCCGTCTGGCCCATGCTCGGCGAAGATCCTGGCGATGGCCGTCTGATCGGTTTTGGAAGAAGCTGCGGTGAGCGCGAGGCCCACTTCGGAGAGGCCCAGGTCGAACAAGCGATTGCCTCGTCGCGACTGGCAGTAATAGTCCCGCTTCGGGGTGGCCCGCGCGAGGATCTCGATCTGCCGATCATTCAAGCCGAAGCGACGATAGATTGCGGTGATCTGGGGCTCGATCGCCCGCTCGTTAGGCAGCAGCAGCCGCGTCGGGCAGCTTTCGATGATGGCCGGCGCGATCGCCGAGCCATCAATGTCGCTGAGCGATTGGGTGGCGAAGATGACCGATGCGTTCTTCTTGCGAAGGGTCTTCAGCCATTCGCGGAGCTGACCTGCGAAGCCTTCGTCATCGAGGGCGAGCCAGCCTTCGTCGATGATCAGCAGTGTGGGCGATCCGTCGAGGCGGTCGCCGATGCGATGAAAGAGATAGGCGAGAACAGCGGGCGCTGAGCCTGTGCCGACAAGGCCCTCGATCTCGAACGCCTGCACCGCTGCATGCCCAAGATGCTCGTTCTCGGCATCAAGAAGCCGACCATAAGGCCCGCCGACGCAATAGGACCGCAAGGCTTGCTTGAGATCGTTCGATTGCAGCAGCACGCACAGGCCGGTGATGGTCCGTTCTTGGACAGGGGCGGAGGCGAGCGACGTTAAGGCGGACCAGAGGTGTTCCTTTACCTCTGGCGTGATCTGGATGCCTTCGCGCATGAGGATGGCGATGAGCCAGTCAGCGGCCCAGGCGCGTTCGGGCACGTCATGGACGCGCGCGAGAGGCTGAAGTGATACGGAAGACTCGGCGCCGTCCGTCAGATCACCGCCAAGGTCGTGCCAATCGCCGCCCATCGCCAATGCCGCGGCCCGAATGGAGCCGCCGAAGTCGAAGGCGAAAACCTGAGAATTTTCGTAGCGGCGGAATTGGAGCGCCATCAGCGCCAGCAGCACGGACTTGCCCGCACCAGTCGGACCGACGACGAGCGTATGGCCGACATCTCCGACATGAAGGGAAAACCGGAACGGGGTGCTTCCTTCGGTCTTGCCGAACAGCAAGGGGGGCGACCCGAAGTGCTCGTCCCGTTCCGGCCCCGCCCACACCGCTGAAAGCGGGATCATGTGGGCGAGATTGAGCGTGGAAATCGGCGGCTGCCGAACATTGGCGTAGACATTGCCCGGCAGCGAGCCGAGCCATGCGTCTACGGCGTTGATGGTCTCGGGCATGGCGGTGAAGTCGCGGCCCTGGACCACCTTCTCGACCAAACGCAGCTTTTCGTCAGCGATCCGCGGGTCTTTGTCCCAGACGGTGATGGTCGCCGTGACATAAGCCTGGCCGGCATAGTCGGCCCCTAGTTCCTGAAGTGCGAGATCGGCGTCTGCGGCCTTATTGGCTGCGTCGGTGTCAACGAGGGCGGACGCCTCGTTGGTCATGACCTCTTTCAGGATTGCGGCGATGGATTTGCGCTTGGCGAACCATTGCCGCCGGATCTTTGTCAGCAGCTTGGTGGCGTCGGTCTTGTCGAGCAGGATTGCCCGTGTCGACCAGCGATAGGGGAATGCAAGACGGTTCAGCTCGTCCAGGATTCCGGGTGTCGTCGCGGTGGGAAAGCCGACGATAGTGAGGATGCGCAGATCGGAATGTCCCAGACGCGGCTCAAGCCCGCCGGTAAGCGGCTGATCGGCGAGCAGCGCATCCAGATAGATCGGCGTTTCGGGGACCCGCACCCGATGACGGTTGGTTGAAACGCAGGAATGCAGATAGGTCAGCGTCTCGGCGTCATCGAGCCAGCCGCATTCCGGCATAAAGCCATCGAGCAGCGACAGCACCCGGTCGGTGCGATCGATGAAGCCGCGCAGGACCTCATGCGGATCGACGCCGTTTCGGTCGCGTCCCTCATAGAGCCATGCTTCAGTCCGCGCCGCATCTTCGGCCGGCGGGAGATAGGTGAAGGTGAGGAAGTAGCCGGAAATGAAATGGGCGCCGGCTTCCTCGAAGTCCGCCTTGCGCTCGGCATCGACCAAGGCCGACGCCGGATCGGGAAAACGGCTCTCGGGATAGGTCGAGGCTTCGTGCCGTTGCGCTTCAACGAAGATCGCCCAGCCGGAGCCGAGCCGACGGAAGGCGTTGTTGAGGCGTCCCGCGACCGCGACTAATTCGGCCGCAACGGCACTGTCGAGGTCAGGGCCGCGGAAGCGTGCGGTGCGCTGGAACGAACCGTCCTTGTTGAGGACGGCGCCCTGGCCCACCAGAGCCGCCCAAGGCAGGAAATCCGCCAGGCGGCTGGAAGTGCGGCGATATTCAGCGAGGTTCATCATGAGCGCTGCTCCTTCAGACCGACAGGTGGCCGGGGATGCGCAGATGCCTTCGGCCGACCTCGACGAAGAGCGGGTCGCGCTTGGCGGCCCAGACGGCGGCGAAGTGGCCGACAACCCAGATGGCCAGGCCGACAAGCCAGAGGCGCAGACCGAGGCCAACGGCTCCGGCCAAAGTGCCGTTCATGATGGCGATGGAGCGCGGTGCGCCGCCGAGCAGGATGTGCTCGGTTAGCGCCCGGTGGACCTGCACGGTGAAGCCCGGCACCTCGTCGAGCTGTTCCAGCCTCCCCGCCATCACACGAGCGCCCCGCCGCCGAACGAGAAGAAGGAGAGAAAGAAGCTGGATGCGGCGAACGCGATCGACAGACCGAACACGATCTGAATCAGACGGCGGAACCCGCCGGACGAGTCGCCGAAGGCCAGTGTGAGGCCGGTGACGATGATGATGATGACAGCGACGATCTTGGCGACCGGGCCCTCGATCGATTGCAGTATCGATTGAAGCGGCGCTTCCCAGGGCATGGACGAACCGGAAGCGTGAGCGGCGGGGGTGAGGATCAGGGTCGCATAGGTGACGGCTGCTGCTGCCGTGACATGGCGGCGGATGCGCCGGGCGTGACGGATCATGAGGGATCTCCTGTTGGGCTTGAGGCTGAGGTTGCGGGAGTGACGCGGTAGTCGCCGTCCGGGCCGAGGCCATCGACGCGCGCGAGTTCGGCGAGCCGGCGTTGCGAGCCACGACCAGCGAGGACAGCGACGAGGTCGATGGTCTCGGCGATCAGCGCCCTTGGGACGGTGACGACGGCTTCCTGGATGAGTTGCTCGAGGCGGCGCAGCGCACCGATCCCTGTGCCGGCATGGATGGTGCCGATGCCGCCCGGGTGACCGGTCCCCCAAGCCTTGAGCAGGTCGAGAGCTTCGGAGCCGCGGACCTCTCCGATCGGAATGCGGTCTGGTCGCAATCGCAGCGAGGACCGCACCAGATCCGACAAGGTGGCGACACCGTCTTTGGTGCGCATGGCGACGAGGTTGGGTGCGGAGCATTGCAGCTCGCGCGTGTCCTCGATGATGACGACGCGATCCGTGGTCTTGGAGACCTCGGCGAGCAACGCATTGGTGAGTGTGGTCTTGCCGGTCGAGGTGCCGCCGGCGACAAGGATGTTGGCCCGGGCGGCGACCGCCTCGCGCAGAGCCTCGGCCTGGTCCGCCGACATGATTCCGGCGGCCACATAGTCGTCGAGCGTGAAGACTGCGACGGCAGGTTTGCGGATCGCGAAAGCCGGCGCCGCAACAACTGGGGGCAACAGGCCCTCAAACCGCTCCCCCGTCTCGGGCAGTTCGGCCGACACCCGCGGATTGCCGGGATGGACCTCGGCGCCGACATGGTGCGCGACGAGTCGCACGATCCGTTCGCCATCTGCGGGCGCCAGCTGCTCGCCTGTGTCAGACAGGCCTTCGGACAGCCGGTCGATCCAGAGCCGGCCGTCAGGATTGAGCATCACCTCGACGATCGACGGATCTTCCAGAAACCGCGCGATGGCCGGTCCAAGGGCCGTGCGCAGCATGCGCGCGCCGCGCGTGATCGCTTCCGATTTCTGGTGAGATGCCGCCATGTCGTCCCCTTGCGGCCAGGGACCGTTCAGCCGGCCCTGGATCGGGGACGATTAAAAGAGCCCGAAGTTGGGCTGATTCAACAAGTCTTTGTCGGAGTAGTAGCGTGGCGTGCAAATACAGGAGAACGGCGGACAGTGCTTTACTGAAAAGCATGGGCGGTCAGGGAGTGGTTGCGACGCGAATCCAAAAAATGCGACGCAATCGACACGGTTTCGCTGGCGATGTCGGACGGTTTGAGTATGATAGGAACACCACGGCGTGTGCTGCGTGCGCCAGGGTCTCGCCCTCATACGGAGAAGAGAATAACTCTTACCCAGAGGACGCAGCCCTATGGCCTCAACGCAGCCTGTCAGCCCCAATCGCGGGCGTATCAATTCCACGCTTCGGCAGTTTCTCGACAATGAGGCCTCTGGCGGCATCATTCTCATGGGCGTTGCAGCGCTCGCCATTCTGACGGCGAATTCGCCACTCGCCGAGGGCTACTTCGCCGCACTACACGCCTATGTCGGTCCATTAAGCGTCCAGCACTGGATAAACGACGCGCTAATGGCCGTATTCTTTCTGCTGGTCGGGCTTGAGATCAAACGGGAGATGCTGGACGGGCAATTGTCCAGTTGGAGCCGAAGGCTACTTCCCGGCGCTGCGGCCGCGGGCGGAATGGCTGTTCCCGCATTGATCTATATTGCCTTCAATCTCGGCAACACGGCCGCCCTGCGCGGATGGGCGATCCCTGCCGCAACAGATATAGCTTTTGCACTCGGTGTGCTGTCGCTGCTCGGGCCAAAGGTCCCAGCGTCGTTGAAAATCTTCCTCGCGGCGCTCGCAATCATAGACGATCTCGGGGCCGTCATCGTGATTGCCCTGTTTTATACCGCCGATTTGAGTCTTCCCGCGTTAGCTGGTGCGGTGCTCGTTGTCGGTGCGCTGACTGTGATGAACAGGTCCGGCGTCATGCGCCTTTGGCCTTACCTGATTCTTGGTGCCGTGCTTTGGGTGCTGGTGCTGCGCTCAGGTATTCATGCCACCCTGGCCGGCGTCATACTGGCGTTGACCGTTCCTATCCGTCTCACACCCGGAACCCCGGAAGCCTCGCCGTCGGTTTCCCCTCTGCATCAGCTCGAACATTTTCTGCAAAAGCCAGTCGCCTTTCTGATCGTCCCGATTTTCGGCTTTGCTAATGCCGGGGTTTCCTTCGCGGGCGTGACGCCTGCGGTCTTGATCGAGCCGCTCACACTTGGCGTGGCGGCTGGTCTAGTTGTCGGGAAGCTGGTTGGGGTGTTCGGCACCGTAGCCATTCTGGTAAAAGCCCGGCTTGCCGATCTCCCTGCCGCCGCAAGCTGGGGACAGACGCTTGGCGTTGCGCTGCTGTGCGGAATAGGCTTCACGATGAGCCTGTTCATCGGCTTATTGGCGTTTGACGATCCTGCATTGCAGGACCGAGCCAAGTTCGGGATTTTGTTTGGTTCGCTGATCGCCGGATTGGCGGGTTACTTCATCCTGAGGATTTCTAATCGCAGGCAGGCCAGTTCCGCCTTGCCCACGTCGGTGGAGCGCAAATCGTAACACTCACTACGTTGCATCATCGGCGACCTTTACAGGGATAAGAGGATGCGTTTTTCCATCCATACGCTCGGCACGCGCGGCGACATTCAGCCTTATCTGGCGCTTTCTCGTGGACTCAAGGCGCGCGGGCACGAGTTGCTGATTGTTGCGCCTGCTCAATTCGCCGAGATGGCAGCGGCGGAAGGCGTTGCGTTTGCGCCTTTGCCAGCCGAGTTCCTAGAGCTCCTTGAAACCGCTGAAGCGAAAAAGGCTATCGGCAGCTCGGGCGCTGGTTTTGGAGCCGGCTTCAAGCTGCTGCGGTATTATCGCGAGATAGGCCGAAAGCTGCTTGATGCCGAGTGGGATGCCGCTCGTATGTTCGCTCCCGAAGCGATTTTATTCCACCCCAAGGCGCTCGGCGCACCCCATATCGCGGCGAAGCTCGGCATTCCACTCTTCCTCGCATCGCCGCTGTCGGGCTTCACCTACACGTCGGCTTTTCCAACACCTATCCTTCCGTTCGGTTCGCTTGGACCGCTCAATCGGGTAAGTCATGCGCTGATGATCCACGGCGGACGCATCCTGTTTGCAAAGACAATCCGGGCTTGGCGAGCTGAGGCGCTCGGGGCTTCTGCTCGCGGCAAAACGGCTCCGCTGAGTGGAACACTCTATGGTTACAGTCCGCATGTACTGCCGAAGCCGAAAGACTGGGGCGCAGACGTTGCAGTGACCGGCTATTGGTTCCTCGATACGCCGGATTGGAAGCCCGACGCGGAGCTTGCTGATTTCCTCGCGGCTGGCGATCCGCCGATCTATATCGGCTTCGGCAGCATCCCCGGTGTTGATCCGCAACGGCTGGCAAGTCTCGTGGTCGACGGTTTGAAGCGAGCGGGCAAGCGGGGGTTGCTCGCGACCGCGGGCGGTGCGCTCGGGCAGATCGAGCCGAGTCGGCATATCCATGTCATCTCGGGCGCTCCGCACGACCGGCTCCTTCCGCTTATGCACGCAACGCTACATCACGGCGGTGCTGGGACCACTGGCGCTGCTTTGCGTTCGGGCAACCCCACGGCCATTTGTCCATTTCTCGGTGATCAGCCCTTCTGGGCGCGTCTTGTCGTTGCTCTTGGGGTGGGGCCAAAGCCCCTCGTCAAGGATGCGATGACAGCCGAGGACCTGGCTTCCGCCTTTCTGGCGATGGACGATGTCGGCATGCGCGCCCGTGCCGCCGAAATTGGAACAGCTATCCGTGCCGAGGACGGGGTCGCGGCCGCCATCGACTTTATCGAGAGAAAGCTGAACCAAGCCAGATGACAGCAATGTGCTCAAAAGCCGTCGCTGCCACACCGCCACTCTTCAGCTCTCGCGTTGATCGTCCGAACCGATATCGTCGGGTATCTCACGCAAGAAGCTCTGACCCTGTTGGAGGCGCCGTCCGATCGTCTCGATAAACCCTTCGTAGCGTTCGCGGCCCTTCGCCTGCGCAGCTGAGTTGGCGTCGCCGGTCAGCGGCGGCGTGACCGACAGCCAGAAGCGAACGTATAGGGCAAGCGTCTCGGCCGTGATGCCGAGATCGCGTTCGATGCGGTGGATCTGCCTGGTCATGCGGTCGAGACGGCGTGTGAGGGCGGCTTCGCGCTTGTCTGCTCCATCAGGCGAAAGGAACGATGCGACCGCAGCCTCGACGATCGCCGAGCGCGAGATCTTCTTGCGGTCCGCGAGGTCGGCGATCTGGCGCAGCATCTCAGGCGGAAAGTACACATTCATGCGGTCGCGCATGGCTCAGAGCTCCATATTGTCGTTGGGGTCCATGGCGACCTGGCGGGCGATTCCAGTCATGTGGCGGCGAAGCGCTTGCCGTTGGCGCGCGGCGTCCTCGGGTTCGTCGTCGAGCAGAGCTTTGAACTCGTCGGCAGGGTTCGGATCGGTCGTTTCCTTGACGATGGCGACATGATCGGGAAGCTCGGGTTCTCGACGAAGGCCGCTATTGGCCGCGTCTTGCTCGGCCTTCTGGATCTCGGCGAGCAGCGCAGCGTCCGGCGCCTGCGGCTTCAGCTCTGTCCAGGCGTCCTTGCGCGTCGTGCGACTGGTTTGGGCCGGGTCCGGCGGGGGCAGTACGCGCTCGACGAAGCGCTTGTCCTCGAAGTAGCGCGCCTTGTTGGCCCGGATTGGCGGGGTCGCCGCCAACATGACGATTTCATCGTTGGGCGGAAGCTGCATGATCTCACCGGGGGTCAGCAGCGGACGCGCGGTTTCAGAGCGCGACACCATGAGATGACCGAGCCAGGGCGACAGACGGTGCCCGGCGTAGTTTTTCATCGCCTTCATTTCGGTGGCTGTGCCGAGCGCATCCGAGACGCGCTTTGCGGTGCGCTCGTCATTGGTCGCGAAGCTCACGCGGACATGGCAGTTGTCGAGGATCGAGTTATTGGCGCCGTAGGCCTTTTCGATCTGGTTGAGCGACTGGGCGATGAGGAAGGCTTTCATGCCGTAGCCGGCCATGAAGGCGAGCGCGCTTTCGAAGAAGTCGAGGCGGCCGAGAGCCGGAAACTCGTCGAGCATCATCAGCACGCGGTGCCGCCGGGCCTTGGTGTGCAGATCCTCGGTCAGGCGGCGACCGATCTGGTTGAGCACAAGCCGGATCAACGGCTTGGTGCGCGAGATGTCGGATGGCGGGACCACCAGGTAGAGGGTGGCCGGCCGCGCGTCCTCGATCAGGTCGGCGATGCGCCAGTCGCAGCGGCGTGTCACTTCAGCGACGACGGGATCGCGATACAGGCCTAAAAAGGACATGGCGGTGGACAGGACGCCGGAGCGCTCGTTGTCGGATTTGTTGAGCAGTTCGCGGGCCGTTGAAGCGATGACGGGGTGCGGGCCGGCCTCGCCGAGATGTGGCGTGGTCATCATCGCCGCCAGCGTGGTTTCGATCGGGCGCTTCGGGTCGGACAGGAAACCTGCGACGCCGGCGAGGGTCTTGTCCTTCTCGGCATAGAGGACGTGAAGGATGGCGCCGACCAGCAAAGAGTGACTGGTCTTCTCCCAGTGATTGCGTTTCTCCAGCGAACCCTCGGGGTCGACCAGGACGTCAGCGACGTTCTGAACGTCGCGCACCTCCCACTCGCCGCGCCGCACTTCGAGCAGAGGATTGTAGGCGGCCGATTTCGGATTGGTGGGGTCGAACAGCAGCACCCGACCGTGCTTCGATCGGAAGCCGGCGGTGAGCTGCCAGTTTTCGCCCTTGATGTCGTGGACGACGACGGAGCCCGGCCAGGTCAGCAGGGTTGGGACGACGAGGCCGACACCCTTGCCGGATCGGGTCGGAGCAAAACACAGAACATGCTCCGGTCCGTCGTGGCGAAGATAGTCACGATCGAGCTTACCAAGGACGACGCCGTCAGGGTTGAGCAGCCCCGCCGCCTTCACCTCCTGCGGCTTCGCCCATCGAGCCGAGCCATAGGTTTCGATGTTCTTCTGTTCGCGGGCGCGCCACACCGACATGCCGATGGCGACCGCGATGGCGATGAAGCCGCCTGATGCGGCGATGACGCCGCCCTTGGCGAACACGCCCGGCGCATATGCGTCGAAGAAGTACCACCACCAGAAGATCGCAGGGGGATAATAGATCGGCGTCCTGGCAAGCTCGAACCATGGTGTGCCGAGCTGGGCCTGATAGCCAAGTTGCCAGGCGACATATTGCGTCGCGCCCCAGGTGGTGAGGAGGATGATCAGAAAGACGGTGAGGATCTGGCCCCAGAGGATTTTGGTGGCGGACATTCGCCGGGTCCTTTCTTGCTGCTTGTGGTGCTAGAGGCCCAGGCCGCGCTGGCGGCCCAGGCTCCACTCGATGCCGCCATGCCCCTTGGCGACGCCGGCGATATGCTGGCCGAGCTTCTTTTCGAGCGGCGGTGTCCAGGGCACGAGCTGGAAGCCGAGCCCATTGTCGATCATGGCGAAGCGGCCCGAGGTGAGCGCGATACGCTGGCGATAGACACCGGCGACATGCTCGCCGGCCTGCGCTTTCTGGTACGGCAGTCCGTGTTCGCTCTGGAGCTTCGTGCCAACGGCATCGAGCTCGCGCTGCCGCAGCGTATTGAGGAGATCGCGTTGCAGCAGGATGCGTTGGCCATGCCGGTGGGCAAGGCCTTCATCGGCCAGATGCTCGGCGCGCGCCTGCATGGCGTCGCGCACCTCGGCGCCGAAGCCTCCCATCGACATGGGCATCGCCTCGCGCTCAACCAGGCGATGATCCAGCCAGGTCGCGCCCGGCGCCGTGATCTGGCGGTTGAGATCGAAATCCGATCGGTTGGCGAGCGCCAGCGTCGGCCGGGGATCGTCGGGGCCGCCGAAGCGACGTACCTCGACGATGCCGCCAATCGGGGGCGCATGCTCGAAGGCCTCGATCCCGCGGAAGCGGACATGGTGCGCGCGGCCGTCCGTGCCGTCGATCACGGCATAGGCTTCGCCGGTCAGCTCGTCATGCAGGCCGCGATCGACCAGGCGGCCAATAACGGGTGAACCCGCCCCGCCGCCGTCGATCGTGTAATCGCTGACGCCGCGATCCTGACCACGCTCGGTGAAGGCGCGGTGCATGGTCTTGATGATGTCGCCGCGAATGCCGAGATCGCGCAGTGTGCGTTCGGCCTGCAACCCGACGGTCCATTCCCCTGGAGCGCCTTGTGCCGCGAGCTCCATCCTTTCGAGATGCTGGAGTCTGCCGATCATCAGGCGGCGCAGCGAGGGATCGGTCTTGCCGTTCGCCTCGGGGCGCAGGTCGATAAAGCCGGTCTCGTCGGCGGCGATGCGGATTTCAACATCGAGCCGTGTCCAGCGCTCGGCGGTGACTTCCTTTTCCAGCGCGTTGCGGATTTCATGTTCGGGCTTGGGGCCGAGCTCGATGGAGACAAGATCCTCGGCGCGGGAGCGCAGGCCGCGGCTGATGTAATCGCGCGAGATGACCAGATCGGCGCCGGTCTCGTCGACGCCGCGCACAAGCAAATGCACATGTGGATTGTCGGTGTTCCAGTGATCGACGGCGACCCAGTCGAGCTTGGTGCCCAGATCCGATTCCATCTGATTGGCGAGGTCGCGGGTGAACTCTCGCAGATCGGTCATGTCCCCCGCGTCTTCGGGCGAGACGATGAATCGAAAATGATGCCGGTCATCCCTGCATCGGTCGGAGAAGGCGAGATCGTCGGCGCGCTCGTTCGTCGCGTCGAACAAGACCCCCTTCTCCCCGTCACGGCTGACGCCTTCGCGCTTCAGGTAGGACACATGAGCCGAGAGTGGCGCGGAGCGGAATGACTTGCCCTGATGGCGGACCACGCGCGCCTTGATGACGACACGGCGCAAAGCAGTGAATATGCGCGAACGGCTGAAGCTGGTTCGTCCACGCCCGAAGGTTGAATGACCACGGCCGGCGCTTCTCTTGGCGGTCTGCCCTTCGCCAGAGCTGTGCCCGGCCTTCTTCGAAGCCCTCAGCACTTGATTGATGAAGCTCTTGGACTTGGGTGCGCGCGTGGATTTGATGCGTCCTGGGCGGACGCGGAAATCGCTGTCGCCCTCGCTCATGGGAGGGCCCCCCGAGACGGCGCGAAGGCGCACAGTGCCGAAAACAGCGTTGAAATCGCTGGGTAAAACAGCAGTCGCGGCACGCGACCCGACCGACCGGCACGCCAAAAGCCAAGCCATGTCAATGGCTTGTGCGAATATGGCGAGGCCCTTTTATCTCGCCGTCCTGCTGTCGTTGCTCTCTGCTCCTCCCACCCTTCCGCACAACGCTCTCTGGAACACGCCAAGGTGCGCCATGATGCGAACCGGCTCATTGCGGGTCTCCATCGTCGGCACGGGCAACGAAAATGCTGCCGCTTTGCACAGAATTGGTGGGACCTTCGCCCGATGACGGCGCAGTCCGGGCGTCGTTTTCTTGCGGTTCGGATATCGTTTTGCGCGCATCCAGACCGTGGGCTGACGGCGTGACGAAGAGCGGAGCTCGCCGCCAAGCGTGCGGATCGGCGGCGGCAACAGCGACGGTCCCCGGTGCGGGTGGCGACAGGTTAGCCCCCCCGATCAATGGCGCGAGCGTGGCGACATAGGCGCGGGTTTCTGCCGGAAGGGGGCGGCCCGCGAGGTATTCCTCATAGCGTCCGGGTCCAGCGCTATAGGCTGCAAGAAAGCCCGGCGATCCGTAGCGATCGTACATTTCGCGCAGATAGGCCGTACCAGCGATGATGTTGTCGCGCGGGTCGAACGGATCGCGTCCAAGGCCATAACGGACGCGCAATTCCGCCCAGGTGGCGGGCATGACCTGCATCAGGCCCATTGCGCCCGCCGATGAGACGGCGCGCACGTCGTCGGCGCTTTCGACGCGGCGCACCGACCTGATCCAGTGTTCGGGAATGCCGAAACGCTGCGAGGCTTCGGTCACGAAGGCGGCGTGAGGATCGTGGATTGGCTGCGCGATCGACTGAGCGCTCTGCGCCAGTACAGCGAGCGGCGGCGCGGCGGAAACAGACAGGCCGGAAAGGAGGAAGAGGATGATGCACCGGGCAGCGCGAGGCCGCCCGGTTAACATCGGCGATGCGGGGTTCGTGCGAGCGATCCGCATGCGCTATTCCCGTTCGCCGCGCTTCTGAGGGCGGCTCCAGTGCAAAGACCAGGAGGTCGTATCAGCCCCGTTCTGGAACAGGCGGGCACGGATCGGCTGCGCAAAGCTGGGGTCGTCGATCAGCAGTGACAGATATTCGCCAGCCTTTTCGCTGGACTCCGTCCAAGCCGCGCCGATCTCCGGTGCGTTATCGTCCGCGCCGTGATGGACGCGGTAGCTCGGCGCGTTCTCGACGTCCGAAGGATCGACGGGAACGATGGTGATCTCGCGAAACAGGGTGAGCGTATGAATGCGGCCGGTGAAGCCAGATTCCTCGCGGGTGAACTCGCCGATTTGCGGCATGGCGGTTTCCTTTCAAGATGCGGTGGAGAAGGATTGGGCGAGCACTACGCCCGCCTCAGGCTGGGCGATCACCGCGTTGGCGCCCGCCATTCGAAGCGGCCGTGGCCGTCCTCGTCGGTCCACAAGGGAACCGCGCGGCCGATGACGGCGCTGGCCGGGATCGGGCCGAAATAGCGGCCGTCCAGACTGTCGGGAACGTCCCAGTTCATGAGGAAGATCTCGCCGTCCGCGACGATGCGGCAGCCCTGCCAATCGGGGAGCGGTCGGTCGATGCGGTCGCGTTGGAGTGCCGTTCCCATCGCGACGCCGTCGACACTGATCAGGACGCCGGAGCGGCAGACGGTCTGCCCGGGAAGGCCAAGGACCCGTTTCAGGAGCGGCGTGTCGCGCGGCAGGTATCCGCCATCGGCGAGGAAGCTCGCAATCGGTTCCGGCGCAGCGACGGCGACCAGATCGGTGACTTCGAGCCGCTTTGCAGGTTCGACCGAATAGAAACCGATCGGGGTGCTGGCCGAGGCATTCCAGATGAGTTTGGTGGGGGCGTCGATCCACGTCGTCACGGCGATCGCGCTGGACGCTACGAACGTCGCCATGGCCCATTTGAGGTCGGTCATGGCGCGATCCTCCGACGCTTAAGCCACGCCTGGTGCTGATCGCGCGAGTAGCGGCGTGCGTCCTGGCCGGCGCTCAGTCGGTTGTGTACATGCCGCCAATAGTCTGGCGCGGCTTCGGCCGGATCGAGCGAAAGGGCCTCGATCGCGTCGATGAGCTGCAGCACGCGTTCAACCTTCGGCCAGCTTTCGATCTTGAGCAGGATGTCGCCGCCGGGGCGTACAAAGGGCAGCGTCTGATAGGCTTCGCCGGGCGTGATGGCGCGCACGATATCGATGCGCGAGATGATCGTGCCGAAGTCGTTGGACGCCCACCGGACGAAGGCGAAAGTCGTGCCGGGCCTGAAGGAGAGGACGCGGCGGCGGCGATCAAGGATCGTCTCCTGCACGTCTTGACCGAACCTGATCCAGTATTCGATCTGCTTTTCCACCCATGTCAGCTCGACGTGGGTGAGACGGTCGGTTTGAAAAGACGACGGCATCGAGCCGCCGCGCATGCGGGGGGCCGCGATGCCGGTCATGACGGGTCTCCTGGCGATTGGGGGAATTCGCGCGCGAGCAATTCGCGAAGCATGTCGGCGACGGTGACGCCGCGTTGAAAGGCGGCGATCTTGATGCGACCGCGCACCTCCGGCGTAACGTCGATGGTCAGCCTTGCGGTGAAGCCCGTGCTGGAAGCTGGACCGGGCGACCCCGGTTCAGCGGACTTGATCCAGTCGTCTGGATTGGAAGGCCGGGCGACGAAGCCGCGCCGGGCGCTGGCTTTGGTCATGGCGCCAACCTCCCGACTTCCGCAGTCAGGGCGGCGATCTCGCGCGCGGCCGCGCTATTGTCGTCGGCCTCAAAAACGAGGCGCCCGGACTGTGCTAGGTCGGCGAAGGCGACACGCTGGCCGATCGTCGCCGACAGCAGGGGCGGATCGTGGTCGGCCAATGTCTCGGCGGTCTCGCGGGCGATGACGGTGCGTGCAGCGCAGCGGTTGAGTACGAAGCGGGCCATGAGTTGCGGCCGATAGATTCGGGCCTCTGCGAGCAGCGCCAGCATTTCGGCCGAGGCCCAGCCATCGAGCGGTGACGGCTGCACAGGGATCAGGACAAGATCGGCGGCGAGCAGCGCCGAACGCATAAGACCTGCAACGCGCGGTGGTCCGTCGATGACGATGTGATCGGCGTCACGCGCGAGCTCGGGCGCTTCGCGATGAAGTGTGTCGCGCGCCAAGCCGATGACGCCGAACAGGCGAGGCAGGCCCTCGCGGGTGCGTTGCTGCGACCAGTCGAGCGCCGATCCCTGTGGGTCGGCATCGATCAGGGTGATGCGCTTGCCTTCACGCGCCCATTGACCGGAAAGATGCAGCGCGAGCGTCGTTTTGCCGACGCCGCCTTTCTGATTGAGAAGCGCGACGATCATTTCGCGCCTCCAGGCTCGTCGCCGAAGGTGCGATGCGCGTGGCCGGAAGAGCGGTCCGTACAGGCGGAGCTACGAAGAGCCTGATCGGTTACATGCGCTTGAAGTGATGGCTTTTTGGCCTGGTTCGGCCGCCTTCCGGCGATGTTTTCCACATCGCGCGCGCGCTCTAAGAAGTTAGATTCTTGGTTAGACTCTAAGTTAAGGGCGCGATTTCGCTTTTTGTTTCCAGAGCTTACACCCTGTTTCGGTTCCCGATAGCACGAGCCTCCGGTTCCCGATAGCACGATAGGTCGGGTTCCTGATAGCACGAGGCCGTCCACAGGTTGTCCACAGGCCGCCGATGGTTCAAAAGCAAGCAGCAACCGGCCGCCGACTTCGACCTCAAGGAACAGCGAGTAGCCGGGCAATGGCTGGCGGCGAATGATGTCGCGCAGCTCGAACGCGAAGCGCTTGAATGGCGAAAGACTGCCGGATTTCTGATGCAGGTGGCGGAAGTCGAAGCGCCAGCCATTGCGTTGTTTGCCGCCATGCTTGCGCACAATGCGGTAGAGCCAGCGGTCGAGGCCTCCAGTGAGACCGAAATAGTCCCGGTCGATGGTCAGGACGAGCGCATCGTCGAGAACGGCGCGGTAGAACCAGTCCGGCACGATCAGCTCGATGCCGGCGGGACGCCCATGGCGATCGGTGCGCTCCTGCCATTCATTGATCCAGGAGAAACGGTGGCGGCGGCCTTCGGCCGCTTGCCGTATCGAGGTTGCGACCGTGGTCGACTGCAGCCGGTCGAGGGCAGCCTTGAGGCGCTGATAATCGCGCATCGATACGCCGCGGCCGATGAAATTGAGGATCTCGTAGGGGGTGGCGGCCATCAGGCGCGAAGTGCGAAGACCTTTGTCGCGCGCTTCGACGATCTGGCTCGCCGCCCAGATGAGGATGTCGGCATCCCAGATTGTGGCCATGCCATGATCGGGAACCGCCTCGACGCGGATGCTCACGTCGCCGGCGACGAAATCGATCGGCGCGGTGCGGTGTGACTTGGAGAGGGAGAAGAACGGATAGGCCATGAGGTCCTGCGCGTCGCGGGGCGCGAAATCGCCAGGGAGCGCGTGGAACAGATCGAGTTGTCCGCGCTCCGGAGATGGGCGATGCCGCGTCGTCATTGAAAAGACCGCGCGGATCAGCGGGCGTGACGGCCGGCATGGGATGCCGGTGCGGGCTCATGGCGTTTCGCGGGCAGCACGCTGCCCCGCGGATCGGAGGTGGACGTCACGGCGCCGCGTTCAGCCCATGCCTCAAGCTCATTGACGGAATAGACGACGCGCCCGCCAAGCTTGCGATAGGCCGGCCCGGTGCCGTAGGTCCGGTGCTTTTCGAGAGTACGGGCCGAGAGACTGAGGAATTCTGCGGCTTCCTTGGTGCGGAGGAAGCGCGGCGGCAGGGTCGCGAGATTGGCGTTCATGGTGGCCTCCGTGGCTTTCGTTGGAGCCGCTGGCGATCAGCGGCGAACGAAGGCCACGGTGGCGAAGAAGAATAGCGAAGGGGGAGTGCGAACTTGGGGGGGCCTAATTCGCACACCTTGCCCTAGTAGCGCAGGTTACGAACGACGGCGGTGACGAAGAAGCTTGCGGTAACCGCCGTCGATCATCGCGAAGCCGTCCTTGACCAGATCGAGGACAGCGTCCCGGAGCGCGGACGTTTTCCATGGGTCGCTGGCAACGCGTTCAACGCCGAAAATCGCTTCGGCGATCTCGCGATAGTCGGCATTGTGCAAACGGCCGTCAGCGGCGCGGAGCATGTTTTTGAGACGACGGCGCTGCTGCGCCGTCATCCGGCTGTCCTGTGACACAGGCAGGCCGTGAAGGCTTCGCCAGAGTCTGATCAGTGACTGGACACGATCCAGGCTGTGGGCGTCGAGCGGAATGATGGCGGCGATGGACTGCGTCGGCTCGAGACCCGCTCTCGCGACAAGGTGCAGGCGACCGCTTCCGGTGAGAACCGATATATGCAGTCCTTCCTCTGAACTGCGGCTGATTTCCGAGCGAATATCCTCGAAAATGCGAGGGCTGACCTGCTCAATTTCCGGGGCGGGTCCGATATGGACTACGCTGGTGTCAGCTTCCGGCGTCCAGAAAACCGGTTGTTCGAGTGCATTCAGGCTGGGCCTGGCGGGGAAATCGGAGACCCCAGCGACCGCCGATCGCTTCGGTCTCAGGCCCGAGTTCGGAGGCCGTGCGGATGGAGTTTGCGTAGTCGCGCTGGTAATCGAGATTGCGCCGAAGGCACTCCCACGCCAGTGCATTCACATCTGCCCGATCGAGATAGTCGTATGTAGTTGATGATCGCCATTCTCTTGTATCGGGCGTCATTTAATCCTCCCCGTTCAGCGAATACGCGTACAGAGCGAATTGATTCCGGGGATTCTATTTCTTGGGAAGGTTGCAAGGCGCAACAGGCGTTGCACTTGAGACAACACGGGATCTAATGAGGCCGGCCGCGCCTGAGCTGCCGGTAGCCATGCTCGGTCATCCAGTGTGCGCGAGCCAGATGGCTGTCGTGGACGCGGCGAGCGCGGTCCGGCTCAGTCCTTGGACAGATGCCGAAAAGAACCTCGGCCGCTTCCCGCCAGTCTGCTCCATCTGCCTCTGCGTCCAGCAGACGAGCATAGAGTTTGATGTGCTGTCGGTCATATTCGGTGAGCGACAGCATGGAAGGGGCTTCGTCGAGGAAATCAATTGTGGTCATTAGTCGGCACGTGACACTCTGGGATGGCGGTTGCTATTCTTAAGCACCATTACAGCGCGACGATGACAAGCGGGAGGCGGTAGAAGGGTGGGAATTACCGGACTCTGCTGCGTTCGGCTGCTTCGTGCACATCGACAAGCATAACCCCTTCGTTGCGGCCCGATCTGATGAAGGCGATTCCTTCGGCCTCAAGCGCTCTGCGGACCTGGTCGCTGGTGCTTTCATACACACGCAGTTCAGCGGCCGACTCCATGCGCTTGAGCGCCGTCAGCGAAACCTTGGCCTTGTCAGCGAGCATCTCCTGTGTCCAACCCAGTAATGCGCGCGCGGCCCGTGTTTGTCGGGAAGTGATCATGCATGATCACCTCCCACCGTGCGTCAACGTCACGCCAGAACTACGGCTATTATAGACGGAGTTGGAGTGGAAAGCGACCCAGAATCGGTGTTCCTAGAGATTTGACGTCTGGTCAGCGGCGGGGGCGATTCGGGCAGTGCTGGGTTCTCTCCAAGCCAAGGCGAGCAGGAGAGATTGTTCGAGGCTTATCGTGCTGCCGGGAGACGACGACCCATGCCAGGAACGCCAGACAATTAGGAAATCCCGGCGGCTTGCGCCGCCGGGCTCCCGGTATCCCGCTCAGAACGGGATGTCATCGTCGTCGATGAACTTGCCGTCTTCGTTCTGGGTCTGCTTTGCCCGGCTGAGGAAGTCCACCGTCTCGGCGATGATCTCGCAGCCGTAGCGCTCAACGCCCTGCTGATCGGTCCACTTGGTGTAGTGGATGCGGCCGCGAACCAGAACCTTCATGCCCTTCTCGCAATGCTGCTGGATCGTCTTACCGAGGCCGTTGAAGGCGGTGATCCGGTGCCATTCGGTGTCCTGGACGCGATAGCCGTCCTTGTCTCGGACAACCTTGCCTTCCGAGTAGCGGGGGCGCGAGGTGGCCAGCGTGAAGTGGGTGATCGAGGTGCCGCTCTGGGTGTTGCGGGTTTCGGGGTCCTGGCCGATGTTGCCGGCAAGAATGACGATGTTCTGCATTGTAAGTCTCCGTTGCTTCTCGAAGGGACCATCCCTCCGACGAGACCCGGCCAAGGCCGTCGGGAGACGCCAGCAAGTGCCGCCTTGGCGGCACCTCGCCCTTAAGGCCCGGAGTGGAGCGGGCAGCCGCGCTTGCGCGGCAACACGGTCCGGAGCCGCGGGGGTTGCGGTCGGAAACCGAACGGACTTAGGGGATCAGTCAGTCGGAGGGATTGGCGCCTCGGAAAGCTCACACCGGGGACGCACAGCAGAACCGTTCGTCCTTCCCGGCAACGAGGGCACTACAGGCCCCGATATGAAACCCGCATCAGAGCGGGGTGCGCGCCGCCGGGATCGCCGTCACGAGCCGCAGCACGCCGCCAGTCGGAAGGCGAGCCGGGACCAGGACGAAACGGCTATTGGGCTCGAGGATGTATGGCGTTGTTCCACCCCGTCGGCCGAAGGTGCGATCTAGTGAATTGCAGGGCTGGAGAGCATGAAGGTGTTCGCGGACGCCACGACACGGAGGGGAACGAAGCAGAGAGTGGCGACCTTGCTAAGGCTGGGAGGGTATCAGCCGATGACCGACTTCCACAGCGGGGCCAATCGGAGCGAAGACCCTGGCCCTTACAGCGCCGGTGGCGCCATTCCTCAGAGCAGGATGCCGGAAGCCCAACAGTGCAAACCGGCGCAGATTTTTTTGTGACGAGCGGCGATTCGCGATCGCATCAGCGAGACAGGACGCCTGTACCGAGCGCATTGAGATTGAGCATCGCCGCTATGCCGATGAAGAGACCGCCGGCGCCGCCGAGCAGGTTCAGCATAATCGTCGAGTCGACGAAATTCTTCGTGACGCCATGCACGAGCGCATAACCGGCGATCATCGCCGGCACCGCGAATACGGCGAGGGCGATAAGCCCCAAGGCCGGGTTCTTGGCAAAGCCTACGACGGCGATGACCAGCGCCACGGATAGCAGCGCCGCGCCGAGGGCGGCGAGCGCCGACAGCAGGAAGCCGGCCTCCATTCCATAGACATATTGAAAGGCCGTCAGCCCGACCATGAACGGCAAGGCGTAGATGGCAAAGTTGTAGGCGATGACGCAAAGCGCGATCGTCAGGGAGATGGCAAGCAGGATGAGGGTCACGGCAGCCTCCGCATGAACGATTGAGGATCACCACAGGCTGCCGGATAATACGCTCCGCCTGCGACTATGCCAGTTCGCCGTTGCTGCAAATATTCTTCAAGAAAGCCATCAACCTCGTGTTCAGTCAAGTAGAGGCGGCTGGCAGGCCGCCGAGCGGCGGCGCTTTACGCGCCGCCGTCGAACTTCATGACTGGAATGCCGAGCTTGCGCGCCTTATCCGCAAGGTTCTCCTGAATCCCGGTGCCGGGGAAGACCAGGACGCCGACCGGCAGGACATCGAGCATGGCGTCGTTGCGCTTGAAGGGCGCGGCCTTGGCGTGCTTCGTCCAGTCGGGCTTGAAGGCGACCTGCGGCACCTTGCGACTGTCAGCCCAGCGGGAGGCGATCAGTTCGGCGCCCTTCGGCGAGCCGCCGTGCAGGAGCACCATGTCCGTGTGCTTGGCATGAACCTGATCGAGCTTCGTCCAGATCAGGTTGTGATCGTTGAAGTCCGCACCGCCCGTGACGGCGACTCTGGGACCGGCGGGCAGCAGCACCTCGGTCTCGGTCCGGCGCTTAGCGGCGAGGAAATCGCGGCTGTCGATCATTGCCGAGGTGAGGTTGCGATGGTTGACCATCGAACCGCTGCGCGGCCGCCAGGGCGTGCCGGTGTGGTGCTCGAAGGCGTCCGCCGAGAGGTCGCGGAAGAGTTCCATGCTGTTGCGCCGTTCGACCAGGGTCTGTCCCTCCGCCGTGAGGCGTTCGAGTTCGACGCTCTTGACCTCGCTGCCATCCTGTTCCCGCTGAAGGCGGCGCTGCCCCTGCTCGTTGTCGTCGAGTTCGCGTTCGACCCGGTCGGCGGCGCGATGGAAGAGATTGACCGTCGACCAGAGGAGATCGTCGAGATCGGGTTCGAGGCGGGTGTCGCCGAGCGTCGAGACGAGGGCGTCGAAGATGTCTGCGACGGCTGCGGCGACGGCGTTGCCCTCCGGTAGCGGACGCGGATCGGGTTCGTCCTGGAAAGCGCGGTAGCCATAGAGCTGGAGTTCGGTGAGGACGTGATCGGTGGGGGATGAGGTGTGGAACGGCTCGAAGCCTGCGTCATCGTCTTCGTTCATCATCGGGAGCATCCTTCGTCTGGAGACCGCGCCCATCGCGGCCTTCGCAGGCGTCGAAGCTCACGGGCGGGACGGCCTGGCAGCCCTCGTGCTCCCGCGAGGGCCTTGATGGCCAAGCCGGCTATTTTGCTTCGCGATGCAAAGGCGGGGCTTGCCCCGCCGGCGGAAAATAGCCGAAAGCGCAGCGCCATTGCCCGGCTGGCCCGTTTGTGAGCCGATCGCCCCCTCAGAAGGCCGTGGGCGCCCTCTCCGACGCGGGAAGGGTGTTCCCGATGATGACTGGAGACGGCAGGCGGAGCCTTTCAGTGCTTTGCCCCATCCCCCGCCGATCCTCTCACCCCTCCATGAACCGGCTGACGTCCACGGGATGAAGCTGATCCTTCAGGGCCGCCCGGAGGGCATCGACGCCGCGCCAGCGCAGATCCTCGTTGAAGTCCTCGCGCGCTGGCGACATCGCAACCGCTTCGATCCCGACGCTCGCAGCTCGGGCGATCAGGCTGTCTCTCGCGCCGTCCCCAGCCGGATCACGATCGCGAAGGACATAGAGCCTGCGTAGCGTCGCCGGGAACAGGATGGCGGCGAGGTGTGCGGCCGAGAGCGCCGCCAGCATCGGCATGTGCGGCAGAACCTGACGGGGCGACAGCACGGTCTCGATGCCCTCTCCGGCGACCAGCACATCGCCGGCAACGCCAAAGCGGACGCCGTGTCCGAGAAGGTCGCCCATCGCCCGCCTCGGCGTTTCGACAGGCGCCTTGCCCGAGCCGTCCGGGGCGAGCCAGGTGCGGTGCGCGCCGGTCTGTCGCCCGTCAAGGTCGGTGACGGACGCGATCATCGCCGGCCAGATCTCCGTGGGCGAAGGCTCGTCGGGCCGGTAATAGCACCGGGGATGGTAGCGCAGTGCGGTGCCGCCGATGAGCGACGTGATTGCCCGCCCGCTGAGGTAGGTCGCCGCGAGCGTGCCGGGGATCGGCTGCGACATGGCGAACAGCCGCCGCGACGCTTCGGGCGAACCGACGGCAATGCTCGATGTCCTGCCGGTCGGTGTCCCTGTCTGTTCCGGCGAGGGATGCGGGAGACTGAGGAAACGGCGCGCTTCCTCGGCCACATCCTTGAAATCGACGAGGCCAAGCGCCTCGCGGATGATGTCGAGCAGATCGCCATGGTCGCCGGTGGCGGCGTCGGTCCATTTCCCGGCCGGACCTTTGGGGGTGTCCCTGAGCCGGACATAGAGGGAGCGGCCGGGGCTGTTCTGCGCGTCCCCGACCTGCCAGTAATTGCCTGCCCTCCGACCGGAGGACAGGTATTCGCGGCAGACCGCCTCGGCCTCGCGGCCGAGGCGATGCGCCAGTTCTGAGGCGTGACGCGAAGCCATTTATGCGGCCTCCCGTTCGCCGATGCGTTCGACCGGCCAGCGGTCGAAGAGCTTGCCGATGATTACCGGCCCCTGAGCATCCACCGGCACGAAGAAGCGCAGCTTCCACGAGATGATCTCGTGATAGAGGCCATAGGCCGTGAGGCGCTGGCGCATCGTGTCGGTGAAGCCGGTGAGTTCGATGCGCAGCGCGCCCATGACGCGGACCCGGCGAAGCTGAAGGCCCTCGGCGAGATCGAGGATCGTCTTTCCGTCCATAAGGGCGGTGAAGGCATCCTCCGGCGTGATCGACGCGACGCCGGTCGCGGTCGCGTGGGCGACCCAGGCAGGCGAAACGCGGCGGCCGATGATCCGCTCGCCAGCATCGGTCTGGAGCCGATAGACGCGGGTGGATTCGTTCGGCAACCGCTTCCAGATAGGCAACAGGAGACCTGTCACCATATGCAGGGTGCTGTCGGAAAACTCCGGCACCTCGGCAATCTCGGCATTCCAGGCAGAGGCGAAGGCGTCCCGGTCGGCTTCGACCCAATGGGTCTCGGGCATGGTCTTGACCGGGATGTTGTGCGCTTCCATCGGCCGGATCAGCCGGACACGGCGCTCGATCTCGCCATCGTCCAGCATGACGCTGGTGGTCGGAACCTGCACGGCGGCGCGGCCCGACCGCTCGTTGACCAACAGGACCGCGCGCGGATCGTCCAGGTTGCCTATGGCCTCCGCCAGCGTGACCGGATGGTTGCGCTTGCGCTCGGTGATGGTCAGCAGGCGGGTCTGGGCGCCGGTGCGCGGGTGCGTATAGATCGTCTGGCGGTCGGTGACGACAAAGCTCTCCGCTCGCAGCGTCTCCAGCCCGGCGTCATAGGTGCCCGACGCGATGGCGCCCTCGATGCGCGCCGTCAGAAGTTGCTCGAAGGCGGTGAACAGCACGCCCTGAAGCTCAATCGTCAAGGCCAGCAGCCGGTTCAGGAAGGTCGTGATGGCTGGGAGGTCATCCTTGATGCCGTTGGAGTCCATCAGCTTCAAGCCGGTGGCGCTCTCAAAGCGGTCGAGCGAGCATCCCTCGACCTTACCGCGCACCAGCAGGAGATAGAGCTGGCGCAGCGCGTCGCGTGCGTAATGGGACTCCAGGTTGTCTTCCGGTCTGAACAGTCCCTGACCGCCGGTCTGTCGCTGGCCGCGCGTGATCGCGCCCAGGGTGTCGAGACGGCGGGCGATGGTCGAGAGGAAGCGCTTTTCGGCTTTGACGTTCGTGGTGATCGGCCGGAACAGGGGCGCTTGCTTCTGGTTGGTCCGGTGCGTTCGGCCAAGCCCCTGGATCGCAGTATCGGCCTTCCATCCGGCTTCGAGCAGGTAATGGACGCGCAACCGCGTGTTCCGGGCCGACAGTTCGGCATGATAGCTGCGGCCTGTGCCGCCGGCGTCGGAGAACACCAGAACCTGCTTGCCGTCGTCCATGAACGCTTGGGTTTCGGCCAGGTTGGCCGAAGCTGCGCGGTTTTCGACGACAAGGCGATCAACAGTGACGCCCTTGCCAGCCTTGCGGATGATGCGCCGCGACCGGCCCGTCACTTCAGCCACGGTATCGGTGCCGAAATGCTGGATGAGCTGGTCCAGCGCACCGGGGACCGGCGGCAGGCTGGCGAGCTTTGCGATCAGTTCGTCGCGGCGGGCGACCGCTTCACGGCTTTCGACGGGCTGGCCGTCGCGCATGACGGGCCGCGACGACATATTGCCCTCCGAGTCGGTGAACGGCTCGTAGAGCTGCACCGGGAAAGAATGGGCAAGGTAGTCCAGGACATATTCCCTCGGGGTGATGTCCACGCGGACGTCGTTCCATTCCTCGGTCGGCAGCTCGGCCAGCCGGCGTTCCATAAGCGCCTCGCCGGTCGAGACGATCTGGATGACGGCCGAATGGCCCGCCTCCAGATCGGCTGCGATGGAGCGGAGCAGCGTCGGGGTTTTCATGCTGGTCAGGAGGTGGCCGAAAAACCGCTGCTTGGCCGACTCGAAGGCCGAGCGCGCGGCGGATTTCGCCTGCCGATTCAGGGTGCCGGTGCTGCCGGTGATATTGGCCGCTTCCATCGCCGCATCCAGATTGTTGTGAATGATGGCGAAGGCCCCGGCATAGGCATCGTAGATGCGGGTCTGTTCCGGGGTCAGCTCATGCTCGACCAGCTCGTATTCGACGCCGGCGAAGGACAGCGACCGGGCGGTGTAGAGGCCGAGGGCGCGCATGTCGCGGGCCAGAACCTCCATCGCCGCGACGCCGCCGCCCTCGATGGCCTCGACGAATTCGGCCCGCGTGGCGAACGGGAAATCCTCGCCGCCCCAAAGGCCAAGGCGCTGGGCATAGGCGAGGTTGTGGACCGTAGTGGCGCCGGTCGCGGAGACATAGACGATGCGGGCATCCGGCAGGGCGTGCTGGAGGCGAAGCCCGGCTCGGCCCTGCTGGCTGGCGGCGACATCGCCCCGTTCTCCCTTGCCGCCTGCGGCGTTCTGCATCGAATGCGCCTCGTCGAAGATGATCACTCCATCGAAATCCTCGCCCAACCATTCGACGATCTGCTTGACGCGGGAAACCCTATCGCCGCGGTCGTCGGAGCGTAGCGTGGCATAGGTCGTGAACAGGATGCCTTCGGGCAGCGTCACGGGCTTGCCCTGCGGGAAGCGCGACAGCGGCGTAACCAGGAGGCGCTCCATGCCGAGCGCAGACCAGTCGCGTTGTGCGTCTTCCAGCAATTTGTCGGATTTGGAGATCCAGACGGCCTTCCGGCGGCCCTGCATCCAGTTGTCGAGGATGATGGCGGCGGATTCCCGACCCTTGCCGACGCCGGTGCCGTCACCGACGAAGAAGCCTTGCCGGAAGCGGACGGCGTTCTTGGCGTCCTCGGCCGCCGCGCTGACCACATCGCAGGTCTCGTCGACGGTCCAGGCCCCGGCGAGATGGTCGGCATGGGCCTGGCCGGCATAGATGACGGTCTCAAGCTGCGCGTCGGACAGAAGACCGAGAATGATCCTCGGCAGATGCGGCCGGTAGTTGGGCTTCGGCGGGGCGACGCTCGCCATCGCCGCCGACTGGACGAGCTGGGTTGGATGAGGCTGGGCGCCGGGAATACGGATGACCTGAAGCGCGTATTCCTCATAGATGGCGTCGGTGATGTGGCCGCCCTCGGCCGGCTGCCAATCGACGATCTCATAGTCGAGCGGTGCGGCTTCCGGTTCGGTCTGCGGCGCCGGGCGGGCGGCTTTCGCCGTGGCGGCGATATAGCCGCGCACGGTGCGAGGCGTAGGCGCTGCGGCAACCGGAACAACGACTGAAGGATCGACAGGCTGACGCGCGGGCAGGCTCGCGCCGATCCAGACCATCAGTGTGGCGGCATCCGGTGCGGCGCCGGGAGAGGTCGGGAAGACTGCCGGATCGTCGGCGGGCAGCTTGTCGATGACGGTGATCCGGGTATCGATCGTCGTGCCATGCTTGGCATAGACAGAACCATCGACTGCGGCGGAGAAGACCACGCGACCGCGCTCCTGCAGCCGGACGAAGGCCGGGGTCCAGGCAGGATTATCGGGGGCGAAGCTCGCGCCGGTGATCGTCACCAGCCGCCCGCCGGGCGCAAGGCGCGCAAGCGCCGAAGCGACGTGGCGGAAGGCGGCATCGGCGACGCGGCCCTGGACATTCGCCAGCGCCGAGAACGGCGGGTTCATCAGCACCACGGACGGGACCAGGGCGGGATCGAGGTGATCGTCGATCTGCGCCGCGTCGAAACGCGCGACGGACAAGGCGGGAAAGAGGGAAGTAAGAAGACCGGCGCGCATCTCGGCCAGCTCGTTGAGGACGAGCGCGCCGCCAGCGATCTCGGCCAGGATGGCGAGCAGTCCGGTCCCGGCCGAGGGTTCCAGAACCCGGTCGGCGGGCGTGATGGCGGCCGCGGTCGCCGCTGCCAGCCCCAGCGGGATCGGGGTGGAGAATTGCTGGAAGGTCTGCGCCTCCTCCGAGCGGCGTGTATGGGTCGGCAGCAGCCCGGCGATCCGCGTCAGCAGCGGCAGGCTATCGGCTGGCGAACCGGCTTTACGCAAAAGCGCCTTTCCGTACTTGCGCAGGAACAGGACGATCGCGGCCTCGCAGGCGTCATAGGCGGTTTTCCAGTCCCAGGCGCCAGCGGTATCGGACGCGCCGAAGGCGGTTTCCATCGCGCTGCGAAGCGTGGCGGCGTCGATGCGCTGGCCGCGCTCGAGGTGAGGCAGAAGAAGACCTGCCGCCGAAAAGACGGACGTGGCGGCATGGCTGTCGGGGACAAGCGGAAGCGGCCCGGCGACCGATGCCGCCGCAGATGCGGAAATCATGTTCATGGAGGAGACCTCGGGAGAGCAGGACAGGATTGACCCGCGCAGCGCTCTCTCTCGACCGCACAGGCTCAAACCCGTCCCGGCCTCCTCTGACTCTCGAAAGGTGGGCCGTGGCTGGCATGCAAAAAGCGCCCTGCCGAATGGCAGGACGCTTGCCTGGTTCAGCCGAAGCGACGGCCCGTTGCCGTGAACGTGTATTCGTTGGCGGCGATGACCTCATCGACGGCCTCGTCCGTGGTGAGATATTCGTGTTCACGTTCGAGCTGCCGATAGAGCCAACGGGCCAGGTCGCGCAGCGCCTCGGCCACGGCGTCTTCCGCATCGGCCGTCATATCCTGATAGGTTGGACTGTCGCGCTCGACCGAGATCGTCATGCAGTATTCGTGGTAGTAGTGACCGCGATGGCTCGCCTCGGCGCGAAGCTGGTAGAAATTACGCCGCTGGACCGCCTGAAGTGCATCGGCGATGCGGTGCAGTTCGGCGTCTTGCGGCGCGTGTTCCCTGATCCGGCGCGGGGCGTTTTTCCGGTAGGAATAGAAGGTCTCGAAGCAGGCGCCGTCGCCCTGGCTCCAGAACCCCCGAAACCAGATGCAGGGCTTCTGCCGGGAGCCGACGCCGTTGAGCCGCATGCTGCGGGTTTTCAGCCGAAGGCCGAGGATTTCCGCGATCTGTTGGAAATCCTCGTAAACGGCATCATACCAGTCGTAGTCGAAGCCGCCTTCGCGATACCAATCGCGGGCCTTCTCCTTGGCGGCGTCAGCAAGCTCGTCGAGCTGATAGACCGTGGTTTCGATGACCTTACTCATCTGAGCCGCCTCCATCGAGAACCTGGGCGAGCCAGCCATCGGTGTAGGTCCATGCCACCGTCTCGCCGGTGGCGAGGTCGAGGACATGAGCGCCGCCGCCGAAACCGTCGAGGCGTGGCCGCGAGCAGGTGTTGGCGTATTGGAAGCCCCAGAGACCACTGAGGCGGAACTCGGTCGCGCAGATCTTCACGAACCGGAGCAGACGCTCGGGATCGCCTGTCTGGTCATCGCGCATCCAAAGCCGGGCACCCCCGTGCTCCGGCTGGATCGATAGGAGAAACCCCTCGGACGGCGGTTCGTCGGAAGCGCCTTCCTCCGAAAGCTTGTTGTAGAGGTCAAGCGCTCGGGCGGCATTATCGGGCGTGCCGACGTCAAGCAGGCACGAGAAATGGGTAAAGTAGTTGGCCATGTCAGGCTCCTGAAACGAGAAAGCCCGGCGCGATGGCCGGGCGAGGTTCAAGGGATGGACGCGGTGCGGAAGCGTCAGAGGCGGAACTGCGCCACAAGCCGCTGGGCATCGGCATGGTGGCGCAGCATGTCGCGATAGAACCGCTTTCGCGCGCCCCGCAGTGCGGGATCGCGCCGGGCCGATAAAGCCAGCTTGCAGCGCGCGGCGCGGATTACGGCGCGCTGGCTGTCCCAGACCAGGATGTCGAGGCGCAGGTAGGTCGCATACATCGCCACCACCTAGACGTTGATGCGTTCGCACAGAGCGTCGATACGAGTCGGATCGAGGCCGGTATGCGCGCCGTCATTGGTGACGATGTTTTCGAGCGCAGGTTCGAGATCGCCGCGCCCAAGGGCGAGCTGGAGGAGGCGCAGCCCCGCCAGCAAGGCGTCGCGCTCCTGGGCGGTGACGCCGATGTTCAGGAAGGCCTCTACGGCTTCACCGTCTTCGAGGAGGCGAACGCCGCTATGCTCGTCGATCTCGTAATCGTCGAACTCCTGCACATAGCCGGTGGGGAGCCATGCGCCTTCGTAATGAACGCTCCGGACGAGACTTCGCGCCTCTTCGGGCGTGTCGGCCTCTAGGACGGTTTCGTAATAGACGAAGGCGTCGTGGCCTTTGCTGACGACGAATTTCGGCATGGGAAAACTCCATAGGTGAGAACCCGGCGAAGCGAAGCGCCGGGTCGGATGGGTGGAAATCGGGGGATGGGATCAGGCGGCCTGTGGCAGCCGGAGCAGATCGGCGGCGGCCTCGCGCCAGAAGGGGTCGACCAGGCGTGCTTCGAGCAGGCCTGCTTGGTGGCGATGATTGCGGGCAGCACGCTGCTCGCCCCGGCCGGAGGCGGCGAAAGCCAGTCCGCGCAGGCGGCTGGCTTCGGTCACGATCCGGCGGGCCTCGCCGTCGCTGGCGACGGGCTGTTGCCAGAGAATGATCCCGGCGCGGATTTCGCCGGCCAGAACCAGATTCTGATCGTTATCCTGGATGACGGCGAAGCGTGGATGAAAGCGCAGCGTCTTATCTTGTCTCACGCCAATGCCGCCGCGCCTGACCGAAACGGCCGCGAAGCTGGTGGCGTTCTCCAGCGACGGGCGGTCGCCGAGAAAGACGCTGCGGTCGAAGCTGTCGGCCTCGTCGGTACCGACATAGCGGGCCGTGCCGATGCAGGTGATGCGCAGCGGCAGCTTCGCGGCAAGGCGCAGCCGGGGCAGGATCTGATGCGCGAGGATGTCGCCGACCGGGGCGAAGGTGGTTTGAGGTGCAAGGGCCATCGCAGGATGCTCCAGGACGGGCGCCGGGAGCTCTCTCTCCGGCAACCAACCCGTCACGGAAAACCCGTCCGCACTCTCACTCTCCCTTGTCGGGGCATGAGCCGGCGCCGCTGCCGGCGATGAGCGGTAGCGCAGCGCTGAAGGCCCGGACGCGATCTTGCGCTCCGAGCCGTCGGGGTGAGGCGCTGTCGCGCCTCAGCCGAATGGATCAAGTTCCAGCCTGACCATTTCTTCGTCGCCATCGAATTCGTCGGCGGGCATGGCGCCGTGAGTGCCGTCCCCGGCCTGGAAGACGATGATCGAAACCATCAGCGTGGTGGCTAGGCTTGCGGCGAAGGCGGTGGCATTTGCATAGGACATGGTTCCGGCTCCTGTCTTGGGAGGCGGGGGACCATCCCCCGCGCGACAGGCGCCCGAAGTGTCTGACCGGCTCTGCAATCACCCTCGGGCGTTCGGACCTTTTCCGAATCCCCGAAGGCGGCACGCGCGCGTAAGCCGACCCCTTGCGGGTTGATTGACAAGGAGACGGATCGGACCAAGGTTTGCGAATGGAAGCGGGATGGTGTCCGGCATCAGACAGCAGCCGGATCATCAATCTAGAGGGATGCCATTGCCCCGCACTTCCCGCCTAATGGTGAAGCGAAGATGTTTGAGGGTCTGAGCTGTCCGGGCACGAGCTTGGCCCGCTATGGCGTTGCATGGCGCCGAGGTCCACCGGTCGAATTGATGAGAATACTATGAGCGGCCGGTTGCGTCAGGATGGAATTCATACGCGCTCGAAGCTTTGATGCGGCCTCTTGTTGAGGTGAAACCATGAGCAGAAATGCACTTTTGCGGGCAACGATGAAGACGAACGAGAGCAGCCGATCATCCTGGCGTATGGCGATGGCGGTTATCGGGGCGGCCTTCGGGGTTTGGACGAAGTCCGACACACCGAATCAACGAAGCGATCGACGCTCATGATGAGTGGCTATGTGACGGGTAAGTCCGCCAATGTCGGTGGAGAGCGACGGCGTTATACGGTCATTGAGAAGCCCGATGGGTGGTGCGTAAGCCTGAACGGGATGACAACAGGGGCGTTTCCGAACCGGGCCGCGGCTGCAACGGTGGCGAGGAGCCTCCAGCACCAAGCCGATAACCTCAATCACGTCTATGAGCGGAAATCCCACTGAGAGGGGAACCGGCTACCGCCATTTGACGGCCGGCTGGTAGATAAATGTCGGAGGTGGGAGTTCCCTGAAAATGAAAAAAGGCCCGACGACGGATCGCCGGGCCTTGAAGCTGAAAATGAAGACGGCGGGGCGGCTTCGACCGCCCGCCGGGGTTTGGCGTCATTCCGCGGCGATCATCGCTGGCGCCTCGGCTTCCGGGTCTTCGGCGGTTTCCTCGTCCTCGTCCTCACAGGCAAGGAAGGCTGGGAGCGCAGTCTCGGCCTCGCCTTCCGAGGTATCGGATGTGGTCGGCTCGTCATGGTCGATCAGGCGCAGCGGCTCCGGTAGCCAGCCACTGTCGGCCAGCAGGCGTTCGGCCTCCTTGGCCATGTCGCCCTTCTTCAAGTGGTCGATGAGCTGGGCCGCGCGTTCGCCCGCGCCTTCGCGGACGGCCGCAAGAATGCGGGGCTTGGTGACGCGGCCGAGATAGTTCTCGACCGTGGGTCGGAAGCCGACGTCCACCATGTCGAGGCCGGTGGCGCGGGCCAGTCGATCGGCCTCTGCCATACGCCGGTCGAGGCCCGACTGCGACACGCCGCTGCCGCTGTAGGGATTCGGCCGTTCATAGAGGGCGTTGATCCCATAGCTGACGCAATGCGCGAGCAGCGCCATGCGGCTGGCGTCGTCGAGCACGGCGAGCCAGTCCCACAGCGCATCCTCATCGGCTGGTAGGTCAGCCTTCCAGTCCTCATGCCGCTGGATGACGGACTTGGCATAGGCCGTCTCGGCGAGATCCTTGCCCTGTTCGCGGAAGAAGACGTGATTGACGGACGCCTGCAGGCTGGCGCCGGAGGTGGCCGTCCGCTGGAAGGTGTCGCGCACGAGCTTGTGCAGCAAGGCGGTAAACGCGACCTGGGGATTGGCGCCCACGGCATCGCGGAGCGCCAGGGTGCGGTGCGCAGTCAGCTCGGTAACGAGCCGTTCGGGCAGCGGCTTGATGACGTCTTCCTCGTCGTCATCCTCCGGTTCGGCCGACTGGCCGCCGATGGTGATGACGGCGCGCTGAACGGTGCCGGATGCCGCGACTTCGGTACCGGTGGCTTCGGCCTCGCCGTCGGGGTCCTCGACGCCGACCGGCGTCTCGTCCTCCGGGCGCACATAGCCGCGATCGACGACGGGCTCGCCATTGCGGTCGACGCTGATGAAGACGCCGCCACGCGCGATGTCGGCCGGATCGTAGATGACCGGGCGCTTCTCGAAGGCTTCGAGCGCCGTCTCGATCTCGCCGAGACGCTGGTCGATCTCGTCCGGCAGCTCATCGGCTTCCGAGTATTCAGCCTCGATCCGTTCGTATTCCTCACGCAGGGCTTCTCGGGCCGCGCGCTCGTCATCGTTCAGATCGACGAGGGTGAAGTCGAGCGCCCGCAGCCCCTGATCGTAGCCATAGGGCAGATCGGTATCGACGGTGATCCACTTCCAGCCCTCGGCGGCGATTTCCTCGGCGAGGGTCTTGAGCTTCTCCGCGACCAGGCGGTCGAGAAGCGCGGGGTCCTGAAGCCAGCCGCCTCTATCGGTCTGGAAGAGATCGCGCAGCACGCTGCCGCCCGCCTGCTCATAGGTTTCGATGCCGATGAACAGGGCGCGCTTGTCGGTGGCCGGCACCGTGGTTTCAGTGAGCAACTGGCGAATATACCAGGGTTGGCGATTGTGGGAGGTCTGGACCGTCTCCCAGACCTGCTCCTGGCGGGCATGGTCGGGATTGACGGTGAAGGCCATCAGCTCTTCGAGCTTCATGCCGTCCTCGGCATAGATGCCGAGGAGCGTGGGCGAGACAGAGGCCAGACGCAGGCGCTGCTTCACAACCTGCGCGGTCGTGAAGAAGGCGGCAGCGATCTCCTCCTCGCTCATGCCCTTGCGGCGCATGTCGTAGAAGGCCCGGAACTGATCGAGAGGATGCAGCGGCACGCGCTGGGTGTTTTCGGCGAGGCTGTCGTCCTCGGCGAGAATCGACGTCGAGGGATCACGCACGACGCAGGGCACAGGCGCGGTCCTGGCGAGACGCTTCTGCTTCACGAGGATGGCGAGCGCCTGATAGCGGCGACCGCCGGCGGGAACTTCATACATGTCGGTCTCATCGCCCCTGGCGTCGAGGACCGGGCGGACATTGAGGCTCTGGAGGAGCGTGCCTCGGCGGGCGATGTCCTCGGCCAGTTCCTCGACCGAGACGCCGGCCTTGACACGTCGGACGTTGGATTGGCTGAGCACGAGCTTGTTGAAGGGGATGTCGCGGGAAGGCGACAGGATGATTTTCTGGGCGGCAGTAGCCATCGTGGTAGTCTCCGCGACGGGCGCCGAGAGCCTCTCTCTCGACCCGAACCCGTCACGAAAATCCCCACCTCCCTCTCACTCTGCTGGTCAGGCCTATCGTCTAGCCAGGGGCGAGAACGGAACGGCGATGTTCAGGGCGCCCAGAAACCCGAAAGCCCGGAAAGCCGCAGAAGCGGCTTTGCGCCTCTGCAGATTGGAGGAGATCCCGGCTGAGACGATGTAGACGGGAAAGGGCACGATATTGGGCCGACTTCGCCTTGCGCCGCCATCAGGGCCAGCGTGGTGGACTTGATACCGGCGGCGAGACTGAGGACGCGCAGGCGGATGTCAGCCAACTACGCGGGGGCGGGAACGAAGCCCGGAAAGGCGAGCGCGTTCATCACGCCGCCTCCCTCTCATCGTCGTTCTGGTCGATGCCGCCGGAATCCGGCAGGAAGCTGAGAAGCCAGTCGGCCGCCTTGCTGGCCTGGGAGGCGGCTCGGACGATGGCGCGATTGTCCTCGCGCAGGACGTCCAGCCAGGAGCCGATATAGTCGGCATGGCGGACGGTTGGAGCGATACCGAACGAGGCACAGCAGAAGGCCGCGTTGATCTCGGCGATCAGCTCCTCGAAGGCGTATTTCTTGGTGCCGAAGGAGCCGGAAAAATCACGGCCGAGGCGCGAGGGATGGCCCGTCGCGTGTCCGAGCTCGTGCAGGGCCGTACGGTGCCAGTTGATCGGCTCGAAATACGCCTGCGGCGGCGGAACGACGACATAGTCATGCGTCGGGACATAGAACGCGCGGTTTCCGCCGATGCGGAAATCGATGCCGGTCGCCCGGATCAGGGCCTCGACGCGCGGCTCAATCAGGCCCAGTTCGGGCGGCGGTGCGACGGCGGCGACTTCCTCGGGCAGGCCATCGCATTGAGCAGCGTTGAAGACCGTGAAGCGCTTCAGGAACGGAATCGCCTGAGCGTCCCCGCCAGCCTCACGGGCGCGGCGCTTTTCGTCCTCGGGGGTGAAACGGTCGACATAGACGACGGTTGTGCCGCGCTCGCCCTTCCTGACATTGCCGCCGAGGGAAAGCGCCTGGCGGAAGGTGAGCCAGCTCTGGCCGGGGAAACCATGCTCGATGACGGCGCCCCAGAGAATGAGGACATTGATCCCCGAATAGCGCCGGCCTGTGGCGGCGTTCTGCGGCATGGCAAGCGGCGCCTTGACCGCGGCCGAGCCCCAGGGCTGAACCCAGGGGAAGCGGCCGGCCTCCAGTTCGTCGATGATCTTGTTTGTGATATCGTCGTAAAGGCTCGCCCGATCCGAGCCGGCGCGCGCGCTGCGATCCTGTCTGGACATCGCGGTTCTCCGCGACGGGCGCCGGAGACCTCTTCTCCAGCCCTCAACCCGTCACGGCAAACCCGGTCCGCACTCTCACTCTGAAGGGGGCGTTGCGGGGTCTCCCCGCAGAAGGGGTGCGCCGGCAACGCAGTGCCGGCCAGGGGGAAGGCTTTCCCCCGTTAAAACCTGCTTCTGCGGAAGAACTAACCGCCCCACACGTCAAAACGGCCACCGCCAGCCTCCGTACAAACCGCACGGCGAGAACGGCGTCGGCCTAATCCGTCGCACAGCCCTTCGCGGGTGCCTCCTGAGGATTGGGAGGTTCCTCGAACCTGATCAAGCCGAGATCCATAAGAATCTGGCGTCCGACGAAAAGCAGCTTCACTTCGTCGGGATTGAGGGTGTCCCCGGTCACGCTGTTCTCCACCTCGCCGGCCAGTTGGGCCATCATGAGGATGTAACTGACGTGAAGCGCATAAAAGTTGAGGGTGATTTCATGGTGGTAGATCGGTAGCAGCGAAGGACCGTCGTGCTCACCGATCGCCATAATAACGAAGTTTTTGAGCAGATTCGCGTGCGAGACATGGGCACCACCGCTGAGGTCGCCGTAGGTCCGCCCCATGTCACGAAGAACACCGATGGTCGCATGCGGCGTCTTTCCGTCCTTGCGCCGACCTACGGTGAATTCTTCGACAGCCGCGATGATTTCGTGCTGCTGGCGCAGCAGCGTTGCGGCCTGAGGATAGAACCCTTCAACGATTGCCGTTTCACAGAGGTCGATCCCTTGGACAAAATGGGCGATCAGCGCTGCCTGACCCTGTACGTCCTCACGATCGGCGGGAATTGGCTTTCCGGCTATTCGTGAGAGGAAGTTGACCAGAGCGTTGACCGCAGATGCGTGCGCTTGTGTAATCAGCCCCCATTCTTTTGAGTTTTTGAAGGCAGCGCGGTTTTGCTCTCGGCGCTTCATTTGTAACCCGCCATGTATCGCTACGGGGCCAAGCGTCTTTTCGCCGATTCCCTGCATCCGGCTCATCCAGTCTTCTCCGATGTCCCAATCACCCATTTCTTTGTTGGTCCTCACTGCCCTGTTGTCTCAGAGATGACTATTCAGTTGGAACGAGATTTCCCACTGGCGCTAACCTTTACTGAAAATCCCGCGTCTTCACCTTGATCGTATCGATGTGCAGGTCGGGTATGTAGATGTCGCGCGGTCGAACCGTTTTCGGCGGCTGACCGCGAGGGTCCGGGGTTGGCGAACCATGGTGGAATTCGTCGCCGCGCCCATGCGTCAATGGAAAGGCCGTGTCGCGCTCGCCAACGCTGGCCAACTCGGCGGAGAGATCGGTCAGCCTCTGGGCGACAAGATGGACCACTTCCCCCTCCCGCTGAACGCGCCCGCGCACCGCGATCATGCCGGCCGACAGAATGGTGCGGCGGTTCTGCTCGAAGACCTTGGGCCAGACCACGAGGTTGGCGATCCCGCTCTCATCTTCGAGCGTGATGAACATGACGCCCTTGGCACTGCCGGGACGTTGCCGCACCAGCACGATGCCGGCCGCCTCCAGCCATCGGCCGTCCTTTGCGTCCATCGCCTCCTGGCAGGAGACCACACGACGACGGCGCAGCTCCTGGCGCAGAAACGAGACCGGGTGGTCCCGCAGCGACAGGCTGACATGCCGATAGTCTTCGACGACTTCACCGCCCGCCGTCATCGGGCGCAGGATAACGGCCGGCTCGGCGACCTCAGGCACGATTTCCGCCTCGCGGGCCGACGCGCCAGCGAAGAGCGGAAGCGGCTCGTCGCGCAAAGCCTTGATCGCCCATAGCGCCTCACGGCGCGTAAGACCGAAGGGCGGGCGAAACCCGTCGGCTTCGGCGATCTGCGTGAGCGCCGTAACGGGCACGCCGGCACGGCGCCAGAGATCGTCCACTGAGCCGAAGGGCTGGTCCGCCCTGGCCGTGACGATCGACGCGCCGTGGGCGTTGGCGAGCCCCTTGACCATGCGCAGACCAAGGCGAACGGCGAACCGCTCATCGCTGCCGGTGGGCTCGAGCGTGCAGTCCCATCGGGAGGCGTTGGCGCAGACGGGGCGGATCTCGACGCCGTGATCGCGCGCGTCGCGGACGATCTGGGCCGGCGCGTAGAAGCCCATGGGCTGGCTGTTCAGCAGCGCGGCGCAGAAGATTTCCGGGTGCCAGCATTTGAGCCAGGCCGAGGCATAGGCGATCAGCGCAAAAGAGGCTGCGTGACTTTCCGGGAATCCGTAACTGCCGAAGCCCTCAAGCTGCTTGAAGGTCTGCTCGGCAAACGCCTGCTCGTAGCCGTTGGCGACCATGCCGGCGATCAGCTTGTCACGGAAGCGCGAGACGCCGCCGGTGAACTTGAAGGTGGCCATCGACTTGCGGAGCATGTCGGCCTCGCCGGGGGTGAAGCCGGCGCATTCGATGGCGACACGCATCGCCTGTTCCTGAAAGAGCGGCACGCCGAGCGTCTTGCCGAGCACTTTCTCCAGCTCAGGCTTCGGATAGTGGACGGGCTCGAGGCCCTCCCGGCGGCGAAGATAGGGATGCACCATGTCGCCCTGGATCGGACCGGGCCTGACGATCGCGACCTGGACGACGAGGTCATAATAGGTGCGCGGCTTCAGGCGCGGCAGCATCGACATTTGTGCGCGGCTCTCGATCTGGAAGGTGCCAAGCGTGTCCGCCTTGCGGATCATCGCGTAAGTGCGCGGGTCCTCGGCCGGGATGGAGGCAAGGTCGAGATGGACGCCCTTGTGCTCAGCCAGGAGGTCCAGCCCTTTCTTCATGCAGGTCAGCATCCCGAGCGCCAGGACGTCGACCTTCATGAACTTGAGGGCGTCGATATCGTCCTTGTCCCATTCGATGACCTGCCGGTCCTTCATCGCAGCCGGTTCGATCGGCACGAGGTCGTCGAGCCTGTCATGGGTCAGCACGAAACCGCCAGGATGCTGGCTAAGATGGCGCGGCGCGCCTATGAGCTGCCGGGCGAGGTCGAGCGTCAGGCGAAGCCTGCGATCGGCTAGGTTGAGGTTCAGCTCCTCGACGTACTTCTGTTCAACGCCTTCCTCCGACCAGGCCCAGACCTGCGACGACAGGGTGCCGATCAAATCCTCGGGGAGGCCAAGCGCCTTACCGACATCCCGCAGCGCGCCCTTGGTGCGATAGCGGATGACGGTCGAGCAGAGCGCGGCGTGGTCGCGGCCGTAGGTGTCGAACACCCACTGCATGACGATCTCGCGCCGCTCGTGTTCAAAATCGACGTCAATGTCGGGCGGCTCGCGCCGCTCCTCGCTGACGAAGCGCTCGAAGAGAAGATCGTTCCGGCCGGGATCAATCGACGTGATGCCGAGGACGTAGCACACCGCAGAGTTGGCGGCTGATCCACGGCCTTGGCAAAGGATGTCCTTCGATCGCGCGAAGCGGACGATCGAATTCACGGTCAGGAAGTACGGCGCGTAGTCGAGCTTCTCGATCAGCCGCAGCTCGTGTTGAAGCGCGGCGGTCACGCTGTCAGGCACGCCGTCCGGATAGCGCGCGGCGGCGCCTTCCCAGGTGAGCTTGGCCAGTGTCTCCTGCGGCGTAAGGGCAGGATCGTCGCGCTCCTCGGGATATTGATAGGCCAGCTCGTCGAGATTGAAACGGCAGCGGTCGGCGATCTGCAGGCCTCGGGTGAGCGCCTCGGGGTAGCGGCCGAAGAGACGGTGCATCTCCTCGGGCGGCTTGATGTAGCGGTCGGCATGACGCTCGCGGCGGTCGCCGATCGTGTCGATCGTGACGTTGTGCCGGATGCAGGTGACGACGTCCTGGAGGGTGCGGCGGGCCGGCTCGTGGAAGAGGACGTCGTTCGTTACCACGGTCGCGACCCGGATTTGGGCGGCGAGGTTGGAAAGCTCGTGAAGACGGAGCTGATCGTTGGGGCGGCGACGCAGCGTCAAAGCCAAGTAAGCCCGATCGCCGAACGCATCGCGCAAGCGGCGCAGCCGAAGGCCGCATTCCTCGTCCGCGAGCTCCGGCACGAGCACGGCGATCAAGCCTTCGCCGTAGGCGACGAGGTCCTGCCATTCGAGCACGCACTTCGCCTTTCCGCCGCGCCGCTTGCCGAGCGACAGCAGCCGGCAGAGACGGGAATAAGCGGGTCGGTCGGTTGGATAGACCAGCACCGACATGCCGTCGGTGAGGTCGAGACGGCAGCCGACAATTAGGCGAACCCCGGTTGTCTTCGCCGCTTCATGAGCCCGGACGATGCCGGCGAGCGAATTCCGGTCCACCACGGCCAGCGCTTCGATCCCGGCGAGCGCGGCTTGGGCGAACAGCTCCTCGCAAGATGAGGCCCCCCGGAGAAAGCTGAAATGCGAGGTGACCTGAAGTTCGACGTAGCGGGGCTCGCTCATCCGAAGACCCCGTGAATGAACCAGCGGTGCGAGCCTGTGGCGACATCTTCGCCATCGCCGGCGCGGAACAGCCAGTAGCGTTCGCCGGCATCGTCCTCGACCCGGAAATAGTCGCGGACGGCAACCAGCTCGGCATCGCGCTTCCACCATTCGCCGAACACGCGCTCCGGCCCGTCGCCACGCCGAAGGCGGCGGCGGATGCCGCGCCAGGTGAACGACACCGGCGGATGGTCGGGAAGCAACGCCACGGTCTCGACCGGCTCAGGGGCCGGCAGAAGCCGGGAGGGCCGCGGCCAATGGCCGGGCCAGCCCGCTCCCGTGTCGGCCGCCATCGCCGGGATACGACAGACAGACCGCTCCGGAACATCGCTGGCGACCGGTGCAAGCCGATAGAGGGCACGCTCGCCCACGCGGTTCATCAAGGTATCAATGAGATCGGAGACGTCCGGGGTGCTCTCCTCGACCAGCGAGCTGACGATCTGCTTGCGCTCAAGCGGCTCAGCGACGCTTGCGGCGAGGGTCATCACCTCGATGCCGAAGCCGGGCGAGATGGTCTCGATCTTGTCGCACAGGAGGCGCGTCAGCCGCTTCGCATCGCGGACCGGCGTGGCCATGCCGACCCGCACGGCCTGGGCCCGGCTATCGACGCGGTGGCAGATGAGATCGAGCCTGCGTGCGCCGAGGCCGCCTTCCTCCAGACGTTCGCAGAGCTGGGTGACAAGCTTGCCGATGTAACGGGCGATGGTCTCGGCCGCGCCGATCGGCTCGGCGAAGGCCCGGCGCACCTCGATGAGATCGGCCGGACGGACCGGCTCGATGAGTTCGGCCGCAATGCCCAAGGCCTGGTCCAAGCGTCGGCCGAGTTCGGGGCCGAAGCGAAGGGTGAGCGGCGCGCGCGGCTGCGCCAGAAGGTCGCCGACCGTTCGGAAGCCGAGCGTGCGAAGCGCCGCGATGGTGGGAGATGGAATGCGCAACGCCTCTAGCGGCAAACGCTCCAAGATGGGCGAGCCGTGGCCCTCGGGCGCGATGACAGCCGGCTGCGCTGAAAATCGGGCCAGCGCATGGGCTGCTCCCCAGGTGTCGGCTATCGCGACTCTCGCGGAGATCCCGGACATGGCGAGGCGCCCGATCAAGCCGTCCAGCATGACAGTCTCCCCGCCGTGGAGATGATCCGCGCCTGTCGAGTCAATGATGAGGCCGTCGGGCGGATCGGGGGCGACGATTGGCGCATACCGGAGAAGCCATACCGCGAGACGCTCAAGCGCCTCGGCGTCGGCAGCGGGATCGGCATCCTGCACGAGGAGACCCGGCACCAGGACTTGCGCCTTAGTGACGGGCATGCCGGCGTGCAGGCCGGCGGCCTGGGCCGCAGCATTCGCCGCCAGCACCACCCGCCTGTTCCCGTCGCGGCCAATCAGGACGAGCGGCGCCTCAGCCGGAGGCGCCGCGTCGCCAGCCTTCCGCCGAAGCCGGTCCGTGGACCAGTTCGGCAGGAAGAGCGAGACGACCCGTGTCATCGCACGCCTCCAACTCGAAATCGGCACTTTCGCCCGCTCGCGCGCGGATGAGTTCAACCAGCCAGCGGGCGCGGCCTACGCCGGGAACAGGCAGCGGCGTCGAGGGCAGCGCGGACACACGCCAGCGCGTCATCGCCGCGGTCGGCTGGCCAAAATCCGTTGCCTCTGTCTGTCGCCGCCAGCGCCGCAGGGCGATCCCGAGCGAGCCCGTACCTTCGGCCGCCAGTTGCAGCCGCCGCGACGCTGTCATGGAAAGACGGGCGACCTCGCCGATCACGGCTCCGAGGCCGCCGTGGCGCAGTCCTTCCTCCATGCAGGCGAGCACAGTCTTATCGTCGCCGGCTTCGAGATAGATCACGCGGTCGCTTGCGAGGCCTGCTTGAGCGATGGCCGGAGCGAACAGGTCCGCGCGCGTGATGCACCAGAGGATCTTGCCCTTGGTGCGGGCGGCGAGGCCCGCGCTGAACGAGGCGGCTGCCGCCCCGTCGACCGCGCCGTTACCGCCGCCGGCTATCTCATGCAGGGCGCCGAGCGCGAGACCACCGCCAGGGAGTCGTGAATCCACCTCGGTGATCCCGAAGGGGAGTACCGATTTGGCGCGCCGGCTTCGGCCTTGGATCTTCTCGATCTGCGCGCGCAAGGACTCTATGGCGGGCTCTGGCCGCAAGCTTCCTGTTGACCTCCGGGAGCAGGTTCTGCATCATGTTCTCTATTTGTTCTTACGTCCCGTCTTCCGAGTCAAGCGGCTTTCTGCCGTGGAGGGCGGCTACGACACCTTTTCGCGAAGCCATGACGATAGGCCCGCGTCGAGAATCATACGGGAGAGCTTCTGCGGTCCGAGAAGAACGACGCCGGCAGGAGCATCGTCTTCCGGGATATCTCCGGTGTGCCAGACAAAAAACATACGGTCGTATGCGTCAGCTTGGCTGAGCCGCGCCGCGTAATCACGCAGCCCGCTCGGGGAAGCTTGAGATTTGACTTGAACGAACGCTCGCTCTGCGGTGCTCGGGAGGATGAGTTCGAGGTCCACGGTCTTCTGCGTGCGACCGACTTGGCTCAAGCGTCGCCAACCGCTGGTCGAGAAGACAAGATCGACAAGAAGCTCGAAGTCCTGCCATGTGAGCAGACGCATGAGGCCAACGATCGCAGCTAGCAGCACCCGCTCGGCTTCCTCGGCAGCCGCTACCTCAGGAGCAAGCTCGTCGTTCAGTCTGCGCAATACATAGTCGCTGGCGCGAACATCGCAGATAGTCCCTCGAAACATCTGGACCTTGAGCAGTCTACCTGAGAGCCGATCTGCTGAAAGGACGGTGCCGCCGGCGCTGGTGCTGTGCCATCCGTCTAGTGTGGTGCGGCGATGGCTACGGTCTTCCAATAACTCGACCTCGCCGCCGGGACGGCACCAATAAAGCAAGCCTCCAACGAAGGTGATGAAGATCGACCGGTCGTCGGCTTCATAGAAAGCCCGAATTTGATTGACGTCACGAGTGGCGGCGCCAGCGTCACCACGAATAGCTTTCATCGCTTCCCATACACCCTGCCATTCACCTTTGGAGCAGAGTTCGTGAGGCGCTTCCCGATAGCCAAACCGTATGACGCTGTCGCGCAGACTTTCGGCCTCCCAGTCTCCGCCTCGCCCGAGCTTGATGTAGTAGATTTTCGAGGCTGTGATCGGATGGGATTTGGCCGCCATCAGGTTAGGACCCGTTGACAAGACGTCTACGCGGGGATGCGCAGCGCCCCGGATGGAAGCAAGAGACAATGTCCTGCTGCGGCTTCAAAAGGTGAGTGCCTTCTTGACCGCGGCACGCTCGTCTTCCGCATGTTGAGCGTGCAGCTTGCCAGCTTTCCAGCTCCACACCGTAAAGCCTATCCCGCTCAGCTTGGTGATTTGGCCGGAAGGAGACACTTGGGCTTCTCCTTCCGACACTAGGCGAAGTACGACTTTGGCTGGTTCGCCCAAAGTGTCTATTTCAAACAGCTTGCCTAGCGTCGCATCCGTGAGGAGGTGATCGCCCTTCGTGTCAATGGCGACCACGGTTTTGTCGACCCACACCAAGAAGTCGGGCCAGTACGTTGAGGCCGACGCGAGATCTAACAGTGGCAAATAAAAGCCGCTGTTACGCGGATTGCGTGCCCACACTCGCTGCGACTTATCAAGCGCGCGCGCGAAGCGAAGTTCGAGGGGATTTAAGCCAGAATAGCGGCGATGCAGGGATTTGGAGAATTCTACGGCATCTGCTTCGTCAACAAGGACTGGTCCCACCGAGTACGGGGCGTCAAAGTCATTCTGAAAAATGCGTGAGTTCGATATGTAGCAATCGACAACATCTCTCGCGATTGACCGAATATGGTCGGCTGCCGGGCTTGTGAGCTCGACAAGAGCGTCGAACTTTGGAAGCTCGATATCGACGAGATTGATCGGTCCACCGGCTCTCCTAAGGGCACCGGAATAAAGGCGCTGAAGCTCGCGCCGAAAAATCGCACGCGCCGTCACGCGATTGCTGTGTTCGACTTCGACCCAGTCATAGGTGGCTTCATTGCCGGTCCCGATCTCTTGCAGAACCAGCATGCGACTACCTTGGCCGATGGTGTTCTCACCACCAGATGAAAAGTTCATCATTTTCGAGATAATCGCCGCGATAGGATCCTTTGCATTTGCCGACAGAATGCCAACAGTCGGCACTGTGCGCGGCGGCTCCGGCATGAGCTTTTCAAGGATGCGACCTCGCCCATCCTTCTTTATGCTTAGGCTGATGGCGGGATGCTCATTGAGCAGTTGCGTTCGAACATCATCCAATATCTCGTCAAAAACGCCCCGCTCATCGGAGCGAATGTAGAAATGCGCGGTATTGAGAATGGGGTTCTGATAGTGCTCGGCTCCGGGTTGGCGCAGGACGCGACCGATCACCTGAGTGATCTGCCGTGCTGAGGCCATCTCCTTGTCAATATAAGCGAAGCCGCATGTGGGATCATCCCAACCTTCTTGCAGGCCGAGGTTGAAGATGACGTGCTCGAAGTTGCCTTCTAGGAAGGTGGTATAGTCGTTGTCTCCGCCAGAAAGCAGACGAAGTGACGGCGGCGGTGGAAAGCCTGGCCCAAACTTCAGTTGGCTGTAGATAACGATCTTAGACGGATCAATCCCGGCATTTTCTACGAGGTGGCGCCAAATAAGGATCGGTCGAGCCTGACGATCTGCGAAGGGGCGCTTGACGTCCTCGCTTATAGGGACGCCGTCGACCGTATTTGTGCTGCAGACGTAGATTGCCTTCGGCCTGAAGGGGACGGGAAGGGAGGCGGACGCCTCTTGAGCATCTCCCATGTCAGCCAGCATTGCGTCGATAGCCGTTTCCATCGGAGTGACGTAACCGCCAATCGCGATGCGCTCCTTAACCAACCCGGCATCAACAACGGCGCGGCTTGAAACGGCGGTAGTAAAGCGCTGCTCATTCCAGCCGCGATCATTGCGAAGGCGGGCAATCGTATTTTCAAGCTGGCCAGGTAGCGCCATAGTCGCGCTTGCTGAGATCAGCGCGTCCGGCGAAAGCTCGAGGAGCCGTCTAGTTTGGAGATCCGAGAGGTTGTGACCTTCGTCGTAGACTACAATTAGCGGACGGCGCAGCCCGCCGTGTGTCCGTCGCTTCGCTATGAGGGACCAGAGCGATTCAGAGGCCAAGTCGAGTTGTGCCTGGTAAACGCGCCGGTCTCCTCCCTGACTGTCTTCAACCGCAAATTTGCCGACCGTCGCCACCAACAGAAGCGGCACTGAGTCATCTTCGAGGTCGCTCGGAGCCACCTGTAGAAGCGGCTTCACGTTGAACCCCGGCAGATTGTCAGCGTACTTCCCCGAGGAAAGGTTTGCGTACGCCTGTGAAACGACGATCCGGCCTTTAGATATCCAGAGAACGACGGGCTGGATCGGAAGCCGATCGCGAATCTGCGCGATGGCCTCAGCCAAGATCAGGGTCTTTCCGCTACCGGTGATCGACACCAACGTCTGAAGGAATGGAACCGTCGTTTGACGATCTACCATCAAAGGATTTGCGGCGTACTCGGCAAACCGTTCGGCTATCTGGCTAGACGCCTCTTGCTGAAAACTGAAGGCGTCCATCACATTTCCTGCTCAGACGAGTTGTACTCATCATTCTCATCCAAACCGAGGTGCGCGAGGATGCGGTCCGGTATCTTCCAGAAGCGCACGTTAGGTGACTGAAATGTCTCGTACCTTGCATAAACGTGGTACGGAGGCTTCACACCCGCTCGCTTCCCCTCCGTCACGACGGTCTTGTAGGTATTGAGGTCGAGAGAGCCGACCGGACCCCCGTTGTCCCAAATCAAAAAATAGCCCTCACCCGCATCGTCGGTCCCGATGAGGTACTGGTAGCCCGCACCATCAAAGAAGCTCAAGCTCGGAGCGCTTCTGCGCTGCGTTTCCCAGTGGGACGTAAGCACAATGTCGATCAACTCGCTTCGCTGCATCGATAGAACCGTACGCGCGTCGATCGTCTTCGTTAGCAGCCTATATTCGAAGCCGCCGCCGAGCGGTTCTGCTCGGCTTCCATCTGGCCGTTCGCCGGTTATGGCATTGTGCAAGCGCTTCCATGTAAGAGTGCGAGCGTACTTATCGCCGTTTTCGGGGGCACCTTGCTCAATCAAGATGAACCGTCGGTCCGCTTCCTGCTCCTGGTTGAGCTCTAGCACTGCATGTGCCGTCGAACCGGAGCCGGCGTACGGGTCCATTACGAGACCGGCGGGCGGACACCAGATCTGAATGATCTTCTTTAGCAAGCGCAGTGGCTTGACTGTATCGAAGCCGTGATCCTTCCCAACCACAGCGTCGAGTTCACGTTTTGCCAGGTCTGTATGGCCGGACTCGCCGTGGGCCCAAGCCACTGACCCGATCTCGAAGGGGTCATCGTACTGCTCTTCGTCCCAGAAGGTCGTGGGGACTTTGCCCTCCTTGATCCGATGAAGATGATTCTTTAGCCGAGGCCGGCCGTATCCGGGCCGGCGAGCCTTATCGTCGCGGAAGTATAGCTGGGGCCAATTCCCCGCTTCTCGGCGCCGTTGGGCTTGAATCGCCGCCTTCTTAACGACTGGGTCCTTGGCGGGGTCATAGTTTTCAAGCCGCGTCCCCGCACCCTTCAGGACGAGTGCCTTTCCTCGGCCATCCCCGAGGTCTTTTTCGACGTATTCGCTACCCCACTCAGCAAGCAGCTTACGCGCCTCCGCCTTTGTGAAGTTGACCCAATGTGCGCGTGCCTCGGGCAATTGCCCATCGAATCTGTATTCGCCGTTGGGATAGTGAAGATATCCGGTGACCGGAGACTGAATTGCGTAGGCGGTCTTGTCACGATGCTGCCGCGCCGTCGGATCGCTGGGAATCCAATCGCCGTCAGGGTCATCGTCCAGATTGCGGACCACCCCACGATCCAAGTCGATGCGGCCAGTTTTTGCCCGTGTGCGATCTTTGGCATAAACGAGGACGTACTCGGTAGTCTTCGAGATCGTCTTAGCGTCGTTCTTGGGAGAGTACGCCTTCTGCCAATTAATAATTCCGAGCCTATTCTCCTCACCAAACACTTCATCCAGCATCATTCCGAGATGATATAGCTCGTTGTCGTCTATGCAGATCGCAAGAACGCCCGATGGCTTCAGCATCGCCTTCATCACCTGAAGGCGAGGCATCATTGCCTTGATCCACTTGGTATGGCGCGACCCATCTTCGCGGCCAACAAGCGTACCGAGTTCAGGATCGTTAGGATCACTATCCCAGCGATCATTGTACCGGAAATATTGTCCGGTATTATAGGGTGGGTCCGTGAGAATAAGGTCGACCTCGCCGCGATACTTATACAATGTCACCATTGCTTGAAGGTTTTCGCCTTCAATCAAAAGGTTTTTCGCTTGGTCGATCGCAGGCCCGACATGCAACCGCGGCTCGCGCCGCGTGACTCGAGGACGCACTCGGCGGTAAATTTCCAGAGCTGTGCGCTTTCCATGGAAGCTCAACGCGACGCCATGTGAAAGGAGTCCGCGCACGATTCTTTCAAGGTCATCTCTGTCCAGCTTGGCTAGTTCGCTGCCAAGAGCGTCATTCTCAATGTCCACCCATCACTCCAATCACGCATCGAGACACCACCCGACGCCAGCTGTGTTCTTATTTCGTTCTCGACTATCCGGCGACGTTTGATCCGGTTTAGCGCCTGGTCGGAGGCAGCGCTAACGCGATGTCATGCGGGCCCCAGGATGTCGTTTTCGAGGCCGGGATCGTGCCGATGGAGCCGAGCGCAGGGGCGATAGCCCGATGTCACCTAATGTTTGCAGGTTGATTATCGGGCGAGAAGGGAGCCTCACTGTCAGTTCAAGCTTGCCTCCGACAGCTTCCACGTAACTGCGAAGCGTCGAGAGGTACATGTCGGTTTGCTTTTCGAGCTGAGAGACGGACGGCTGCCTTATGTTCAGCGCCGACGCGATGTCCGCTTGAGCCTTGCCTGTAATACGACGGAGTTCGCGCAGGCCATCAACCTCCTGCTTCAACTCGTGATAACGAGCTTCAATCGCTTCCTGCTCGTCAGCCGGCAACGCTGCCACGATTTCAGTCAAGCTACGGCCCATTTCGTTTGCTTTCCTTAGCGGACTTCAGGCTTTCCAGATGCTCGGAAAACCGTAGATCCGCCTTTGCGATCAGCGTCCTGTAGAAGCGCTTCTGACTGACGCCAGATTTGTCGCCCGCTACAAGGACGATGGCCTTTCGCTTGGGATCGAAGGCGAAGGCCGCACGCCATTCGCCATCGCCGCCCTCGAACCGCAGCTCCTTCATATTGGGGTGTTTCGATCCCTTGAGCGTGTCGGCGTGAGGCCGGCCAAGCTGCGGACCGTAGTCGGCCAACAGCCTGGCGGCGGCGATCAACGCGACGCGGACGTCACGCTCAAGAGTCAGAACCTCCGCCTCGAAGGCTGGGTGGAATTCGACCTCCCATTCCATATAGGTTGGAACCTATATTCGGTCAATGGGGAGGATACGCGGGGCGGCAGGCGAAGCCGTCGTCGCGCGCCGGCAGCTCTCGGCCCACGCGTCGAGATCGTCGACCGCATAGCGCACCCATTTCCCGAACTTGTGAAAGACGGGACCGCCGCCCAGCGAACGATAGCATTCGAGGGTGTGAGCCTCGATCGCCAGGTAGCGCGCGGCGGCCTCCGTATCGACAAACCGAATCGGGCCGGCATCGTCGACGAACTTCGCGCGCCTGAGGATATCAGGCGTAGGCCACCGGCGTTGAGACTGTGACTTCTCAGCCATGGGTCGCCTCCTTCGCCTCGGCGCGCTTGGTGCCGGGAGGAACGCCGCGGTTCTCGCCGCTGCGGTGGCGATACGGTCGATAGTTTCCGACGCGTGTGCGCGAGGTATAGGCCCCATCGTCGAAGCCAAGCGGCTTGCCGTCCGGCCCGGTCGGCGCCAGCTCGATCTGAGTTGGTGGTGCGATGGTCGGCTGCTCGGGCGGCACGACAATTGGCGCTGGAGCCGGGGCAGGCTTGCCACCCACCACCGACAGGCGCCGCTGAGCCACCGCCTCGGCCGCTGCCCGTACCGGGTCATCCTCGGTATGGACGTACTTCATGAACATCGTGACGGTCTTGTGCGCCGTCAGCGCCATCCCGACCTTCACCGGGACGCCGGAATTGGCGATGTCCGTGGCCGAGCGGTGGCGAATGCCGTGGGTGCCGATATGCGGCAGCCCGGCGCGCTGCAGGATGCGACGCCAGCCCTGATAATAGGTGTGCTTCGACATCGGCAGGTTGGGGTCGAAGACCGACGGGCAGACAAACGCCGACTCTTCCAGCCGGGGCGCGGTTTCGAAGAGCCGGATCGCCTCGGCGCTCATCGGCTTGGACATGCCCCCGGTCTTGCTGTCGGGCCAGACGACGCGGTGATTGTCGAAATCGATCCACTCCCATTCGAGATTGAGGATCTCGGACATGCGCGCCGCGAATTCGAACTGGAGCCGGATCGCGAGAAGGATGAAGGGATGCTCAAGACCCTCCGCCTCAGCGCGCGCGAGGTAGGCGAAGAGCTTCTTCATCTCGCCGTCGGTGATCAGCCGGGTCTTTCCCCGTTCCGGGAACTTCGGCACGTGGCGGCATGGGTTCGACCCATCCGGGCGCATGCCCCAGACCTCGGCCATGTTGAACATCTTCCGCACGGCCGCGAGAACGCGGTTGGCGTTGGTCGGCTTCTTCGACATCTTCTTCATCAGGTTCGAGATGTCGGCGCGCGTGACGTCAGGCACCTTCAGTTGGCCGAGCACCGGGATGATGTAGCGCTTGCCGTAGCCGCGGTTCGAATGGACGGTGGACGGCTTGTTGCGGGTCTCCGAGTAGTCGGTGATGAAGCGGTCGAAGAGTTCCTTGACCGTGGGCGCCTGGCGGGCGGTCGCCCGTTCGGCGCTTGGATCGACACCGCGGCGGACTTCGGCCAGCCAGTCCTGGGCGATCCCCCGAGCCTGCTCGACGGTAATCTCACCGTAGCGGCCGATAGCGGGCTTTCGGCGCTGCCCATTGTGGGCAACATAGGCGACCATGAAAATCTTGCGGCCAGTCGGGGTGACCTTGACAAGGAACCCAGGTATCGTCGTATCGCGGAGTTCGTAATCGCGCTCCTTCGGGGTTGCGGCGTCGACAGCGGTCTTTGTGAGCTTGATTTTGGGCATTCCTAACCTCCGTTGAGGTCGGATTTCAGGTGCAGAATAGGTGCACCTAGAAAGCCAACCGTAGCGTACGTCCGGCTAGGTATGTGTGCTCTGAGAACCGAAAAAAGCTAGTGCTGACAATCGGTTATCGGGAAAACGGATACTGCCGGATACACAAAGGATAGGGCATATCCGGTCTCTCAAAATCCGCCATCCTCACAGATATGTCGGTTCGAGTCCGACCGCCCGCACCATCTCCTTATCCCTGATCCGACGTCGTCCGAAGCGGCCGTTCCCGTTCGGGGAGCCGTTCCGGCGAAGCGGCGTCAGAGCAGCTCGTCTTCCGGCATGGGCTGGTCGGCCCGCAGCGGCAGGCGCACCAGGACCACGGTGCCGGCGCCCACGGTGGAGCGGATGCGCATGGCGCCGCCGTGGAGTTCGGTCAGCGAGCGGGAGATGGCGAGGCCGAGGCCCGAGCCCTTGTGGCTCTTGGAGAACTGGCTCTCCACCTGCTCGAACGGGCGGCCGAGCTTGGGCAGCGCCTCCTTGGGGATGCCGATGCCGGTGTCCTCGATGTAGAGGTTCATGGCGCCGCCGACGGCGCGGGTGCGCACGGTGATGCGGCCGCCCGCGGGCGTGAACTTGACCGCGTTCGAGAGCAGGTTGAGCAGGATCTGCTTCAGCGCCCGGCGGTCCACCTCCACGGTCACGCCGGTGGCGGCCTCGGCGCGCAGCGCGATCGACTTCTCCTCGGCGCGGGGCGTGATGACGCGCATGGCGTCCAGCACCACCTTGTCGATGTCGATGGTCTGGCGGGTGATGCCGAAGCGCCCGGCCTCGATCTTCGACATGTCCAGCACGTCGTTGATGACGTCGAGCAGGTGCTGGCCGCTCTCGCGGATGTCGCGGCAGTATTCGTAGTATTTCTCGGAGCCGAGATCGCCGAACATGCCGGACTCCATGATCTCCGAGAAGCCGATGATGGCGTTGAGCGGCGTGCGCAGCTCGTGGGAGATGTTGGCCAGGAAGTCGGACTTGGCCTTGGAGGCGCTTTCGGCCTCGCTCTTCTGCTCGGCGTATTTCTCGGCGAGGTCGGCGAGCTGCTGGGCCTGCACCTCCAGCGTCTGGCGGGATTTGCGCAGGTCGGCGACGTTGGCGATCAGGGCGCGCTCGCTCTCCATCAGCCGCTCCTCCTGCCGCTTGAGCGAGGTGATGTCGGTGCCGACCGAGACGAAGCCGCCGTCCTTGGTGCGGCGCTCGTTGATGTGCAGCCAGCGCCCGTCCTCGATCTGGGCGTCGTAGGTGCGGGCGCCTTCCTCCACGCGGCCTTCGGGCTTCACTGGCGTCACGATCACCGGCTGGCGTCCGACCGCGATGATGTCGTCGCGCCGGGCGCCGGGGAACACGGAGCCCTCGTTCAGCTCGTAGAGGTGCTGGAACTTGGAGTTGCACATCACCAGGCGGTTGTCGCTGTCCCACAGCACGAACGCCTCGGAGATGGTCTCGATGGCGTCGCGCAGGCGCATGTCGGCGGTGGCGGTGCGCTCCGCCAGCGTGCGCTGCTCGGTGACGTCGACGCAGATGCCGATCAGCCGCGGGCCGTCGTCGCCGGCGTTGCGCACCAGTTCGCCGCGGGCGCGCAGCCACATCCATTCGCCGCGGGCGTCGCGGATGCGGAACATGCGGTCGATGGTGGTGGTGGCCCCGCGGGCGATCTCGTCGGCGAGGGCGTAGAAGTCGCTGTCCTCGGGATGGATCAGCGCGTTGAACTCGCCGAAGGAGATCAGCGCGTCGCGGGCCGGATAGCCCATCAGCTCGAACAGCGAGCGCGACCAGAAGATGCGGCCCCTGGCCACGTCCCAGTCGAACAGGCCGCAGCGGCCGCGGGCGAGCGCGGTGTCCACCCGCTGGCGCATGTCGTCATTGGCGCCGGCGGCGCTGCGGGCGCGGGCGGCCTGCCAGTGGAAGGCGAGGCCCAGCAGCGCCAGCGCAAAGCCGGAGGCGGCGAACAGGGTGATGCTGGAGCGGGCGCCGGCGCGCCAGCCTTCCAGCGCGGAATCGACGCTCTGCACCAGCGCCACCTGCGCGGCGCGGCCCGGCGCCAGGCCGCGCACCGTGGCGAGCGCGGTCTCGCCGCTGGGCAGCGTCAGCGTCATCACGCCGGCGCGCTCGCCGAAGGTGGTCAGCGGCTGGGTGGCGCCGAGCAGGGTCACCAGGTCGTCGGGCAGGGCGCCTTCCGGCGCGCCCAGCGCCGCGATCACCCGCCCGGCCTCGTCGGTGACGTAGACCCGCCGGCCGCGCTCGTTGATCTGGCGGGGCAGGGCGGCGGTCAGCGCCTCGGTCATGGCCGGTCCGGCGCGTCCCGAAAGACGAGGCATGTCGTGGGCGGCGACGGCGGCGAGAAGTTCCAGCTCGTCGGAGGCGGAGCGCAGCGCGGCGGAGCGCACCTCGATCGCCTGAAGCGCGGCGCCGGCCCCCACCAGCAGCAGAAACATGCCGATCATGGCCGGCACGATTCGCCGCAGAACAGGCTCTATCTGATCAGCCTGCGCGGCGTCGACCCTGAAGACTTGCAAAAATCTTGTAACGCCAAGACTACGCACAGGCGTTTCTGCCACGTCGGCGCGCGCCATCGCAGAGTCCTTCCGGTCGAATTGTAGTGAAGTCGACCGGAGATGAGCCGCACAGACCGAATCGACTTCGCTATTAGAATCAATGCGGAGCGTGTCTGTCCAGCGCGAATTAACCGACGATTAATTACTTTGCCTGGCGCGGCGGGAAACGTGAGTCCGCAGAGTCACTTGGGCCGGGATCACATCTGCACAAGCGGTGGAAGGCGCCGCCGCGACGGGGCGGCGGCGTCTCCGTACGGCGATCCGCGTCAGCCGAGCGCGCGGCGGGCGATGTCGCCCACGTCCGGCGACAGGCCGGGAGCCGCGGCGACGCCGCGCAGCGCGTCCTCGGCCCTGGCGCGGCGGCCGGGCTCCAGCGCCCGCCAGGTCTTGAACGCGCCGAGGATGCGTGCGGCGACCTGGGGGTTGATGCGGTCGAGGACCAGCGCCGTCTCGGCTACGAAGGCGTAGCCGGCGCCGTCCGCGCGGTTGAACTGGGTCGGGTTGCCGCCGAAGGCGCCGACCAGCGAGCGCACCCGGTTGGGGTTGCGGATGTCGAAGCGCGGCCCCGCCATCAGCGCCTTCACCCGGTCGAGCGTGGCGGGCAGGGGCGTCGCGGCCTGGATCAGCAGCCACTTGTCCATCAGCAGGGGATCGTCGCCGTAATCCGCCTCGAAGGCGGCGAGGGCTGCGGCGCGGGCGTCGCTTTCGTGCAGCGACAGGATCTGCAGCGCCATGATCCGGTCGGTCATGTTGGTGGCGCCGTCGTAGAGCGCCTTGGCGCGGGCGACGCCCTCGGCCGCGCCGTCGGCGGCCAGCAGGTCGAGCGCCGCGATCTTCAGCGCGCGCCGGCCGGCGGAGGCGGCGTCGGGGGAATAGGCGCCGGTCTCGGAGAGGCGCTCGTAGGCCGCGGCCGCCGCGTCGCCGAGGCGGGCGGCGAGATCGCGCTTCAGCGCCCGGCGGGCGGCGTGGATGGCGTCCGGGTCCACCTCGTCGCCGATCTCGCGGGCGACGTCGCCCTCGCTCGGCAGCCCCGCCACCTGGGCGGCGTAGGCGTGGTCGGTCTCGTCCGGGGCGAAGGCGCGGCCGATGGCGTCGGCGATGCGCGGCTCCTCCGGCTGGGGACGGCTGGCGCGCAGCGCTGCGACCCGCGCCACGAGGTTGCGCAGCGCCACCGTCTGGCCCGCCTGCCAGCGGTTGAACGGATCGGCGTCGTGGGCCGCGAGGAACAGATAGTCGTCGTCCGTGAGGTCGGCGGCGACCTTCACCGGCGCTGAGAAGTTGCGGAACAGCGAGGCCACCGGCCGCGCGGCCACGTTCTCGAACGTCACCCGGGTCACGGGCTCGGTCAGCTCGATCACGGGGCTCGCGGCCGCGCCGCCGACGGTGAGCGGCAGGTCGGCGCCGTCCGGCCCGACCAGGCCCACCACCATGGGAATGACGGCGGGCTGCTTCACCGGCTGGCCGGGGGTGGGCGGCACGGTCTGCGCCGCCTCGATGGCGAAGGTCTTCGCGGCCGCGTCATAGGCGGTGCGGATCTCCACCGTCGGCGTGCCCGCCTGCCGGTACCACAGCATGAACCGCCCGAGGTCGCGGCCCGAGACCTCGGCGAAGCAGGCCACGAACTGCTCGATGGTGCAGGCTTCGCCGTCGTGGCGGTCGAAATAGAGGTCCATGCCGGCCTTGAAGGCGTCCGGCCCGATCAGGACCTTCAGCATGCGGATGACCTCGGCGCCCTTCTCGTAGACGGTGGGCGTGTAGAAGTTGTTGATCTCGGCGTAGGCCTCCGGCCGCACCGGGTGGGCGAGCGGGCCGGAATCCTCCGCGAACTGGGAGGCGCGCAGGTTGCGCGCGTCCATGATGCGCTTCACGGGGCGCGAGCGGGTGTCGGAGGTGAACTCCTGATCCCGGAAGACGGTGAGGCCTTCCTTCAGGCAGAGCTGGAACCAGTCGCGGCAGGTGATCCGGTTGCCGGTCCAGTTGTGGAAGTATTCGTGGGCGATGATCGCTTCGATGTTGGCGTAGTCGCCGTCGGTGGCGGTTTCAGGCGACGCCAGCACGTATTTGTCGTTGAAGACGTTGAGGCCCTTGTTCTCCATCGCCCCCATGTTGAAGTGGGAGACGGCGACGACCATGAACACGTCAAGGTCGTATTCCCGGCCGAACGCCTCTTCGTCCCAGCGCATGGAGCGCTTGATGGCGTCCATGGCGTAGGCGGCGCGGTCCTCGCGGCCGTGCTCCACGAACACCTTCAGCGCCACGTCGCGGCCTGAAGCCGTGACGAAGCGGTCCTCCACCACGCCGAGATCGCCCGCCACCAGCGCGAACAGGTAGGACGGCTTCGGGTGCGGATCGCGCCACACCGCGAAGTGGCGGCCGTCGCCGGCGTCGCCGGTCTCCACGAGGTTGCCGTTCGACAGCAGGACCGGCGTCTCCGCCTTCGGACCCTCGACGCGGGTGGTGTAGACCGCGAGCACGTCCGGGCGGTCGAGGAAATAGGTGATGCGGCGGAAGCCCTCGGCCTCGCACTGGGTGGTGTAGGCGCCGTTGGAGCGGTAGAGCCCCATCAGCCGGGTGTTGGCGGTGGGGTCGATCTCGGTGACCACGGTGAGCTCGAACGGCCCGCGCGGCGGATTGGCGAGGGTCAGCCGCTCCGGCGCGGCCTCGATGGCGTCGTCGTCGAGCGGAACGCCGTCGATCGCGACCGAGACCAGCTTCAGCTCGTCGCCGTCGAGCACGAGCGCAGCCCCCTCGCGGCCGTCCGGGTTCGGCCGCACCTTCAGCGTCGCGGTGACGCGGGTGGCGACGGGATCGAGCCGCACGTCCAGATCGACCGTGTCGATCAGGAAGTCGGAGGGACGGTAATCGGCGAGGCGAACGAGCTGGGGATCCTCGGCGCGCATGGGCGTTCCTCCGTCAGGCCTTGAAAGCGAGCGGGTTGTTTAGGCCCGCCCGCAAGGCCCGCGCAAGGCCGCCCCGCCCGGAGGCGCGGTCACTTGAGCGTCGTGGTCTTCCCCGTGGCCTCGGGCGCGTTCGGGGCCGGCTCCAGCGCGTAGGAGACGATGCCCTGGTTCATGCCGCCATATGTGACGCGATAGGCGCCCATGATGCGGGGCGGGTTCGCCTGCACGCCTTCGCCCTTCATCACGAACAGCTCGAACCGGTCGCCGGGCGCCTTCGGGGCGGCGTTTGGATCGCGCGGCTCGGCCAGGAACACCGAGACGCCGCCGGGGCCGCCGTCCATCTTCAGCTCCGCCTTTTTCGAACGGGAGCCCGTCAGCACGGCCACGTCCACCCGCACCAGCCTGTCCATGTGGCGGTCGGCGAAGGCGCGCAGCTCGCTGAAGTTGGCCGCGCGGATCTGGCCGGCGAGGCGGGCCGCGTCTTCGGCGCGGGCCGCGCCGGGCGCCAGAAGGGCGGCGGCGAGCGCAAGCGCCGCGAAGGTTCGGGTCTGCATCTGCGATCTCCTGTGACGGTCCGGTCGCATGTGTCGGCGCCCATCCGGGCGGCGCCCCTCGTGTTCGATTGATAATCGCGCCGGTGGTGGGGCTGCAACCCGGCCATGCCATCGGCGCGGGCCTTGCGTTTTGGCGGTTGCGCCTAAAGGCTTACGCGCCTAGGGTCCGCGGCGTTTTGAACGCCTGCCGGAGCACCCTGAAAATGGCATTCCTCGCCGACGCGCTCTCGCGCGTGAAGCCGTCCGCCACGATCGCCGTCAGCCAGAAGGCCCGCGACCTGAAAGCCCAGGGGCGCGACGTGATCGGCCTCGGCGCCGGCGAGCCCGATTTCGACACTCCGCAGAACATCAAGGACGCGGCGATCGACGCCATCCGCCGCGGCGAGACCAAGTACACCCCCGTGGCCGGCATCCAGCCGCTGCGGGAGGCGATCGCGCAGAAGTTCAAGCGCGAGAACGGCCTCGACTACAAGGCCTCGCAGACGCTGGTGGGCACCGGCGGCAAGCAGATCCTCTACAACGCCTTCGTGGCCACGCTGAACCCCGGCGACGAGGTGATCATCCCGGCGCCGTACTGGGTGAGCTACCCGGAGATGGTGCTGCTCAACGGCGGCACGCCGGTGTTCGTGGAGACGAAGCTCGAGGAGAACTTCAAGGTCCGCCCCGAGGCGCTCGAGGCCGCCATCACCCCGAAGACCAAGTGGGTGCTGCTGAACTCGCCGTCGAACCCGTCCGGCGCGGCCTACAGCCACGACGAGATCAAGGGCCTGACCGACGTGCTGCTCCGCCACCCCCATGTGTGGGTGCTCACCGACGACATGTACGAGCATCTGGTGTTCGGCGGCTTCCAGTTCGCCACGCCCGCGCAGGTGGAGCCGGCGCTCTACGAGCGCACGCTCACCATGAACGGCGTCTCCAAGGCCTATTGCATGACCGGCTGGCGCATCGGCTACGCCGCAGGCCCCGACAAGCTGATCAAGGCCATGGAGATGGTGCAGGGCCAGCAGACCTCGGGCGCCTGCTCCATCGCCCAGTGGGCGGCGCTGGAGGCGCTGTCCGGTCCGCAGGACTTCCTGCCGGGCTTCCGCACCGCCTTCGAGCGTCGCCGCGACCTGGTGGTGTCGATGCTGAACCAGGCCAACGGCCTCAACTGCCCGACGCCGGAAGGCGCGTTCTACGTCTATCCATCCTGCAAGGACACGATCGGCAAGACCGCGCCCTCGGGCAAGGTGATCGAGACCGACGAGGACTTCGTGTCCGAGCTGCTGCAGGCGGAAGGCGTCGCCGTGGTTCACGGCTCGGCCTTCGGCCTCGGGCCGAACTTCCGCATCTCCTACGCCACGGCGGACGAGGTGCTGGAGCAGGCCTGCGTCCGCATCCAGCGCTTCTGCGGCGCTCTGCGCTGACGCCCGACGGGCCGACGGTCTGAAAATGTGAAGGCCCGCCGTTCCGACGGCGGGCCTTTTTCGTTCGGCGCCGCGCAGGCGGAAGGCCCAGCCGGCGCGCCAGCGCTGACGGTCCGGAACGCTTTCCGGCCGCCGCACGTTTCGCCTGCAGCGAAAGCCAACGGGAGTACGTCATGTCGATCGGTCTGAAGAGCCTTGCGGCGGTGGCCGCGCTGGCGACCGGATGCGGGGCGGCGCTCGCCGCCGATGCGGTCCATCCCTCCGTGGTCATCCAGAAGGAAGCCCGTTCCGGCGTTCAGGTCGGCGTGCTGAGCTGCAAGTCGCCGGGCTCCATCGGCTACATCCTCGGCTCGTCCAAGGAGCTGGCCTGCGAGTACCGGCCCGCCGGCGCCCGTTATCCGGTCGACGCCTATCTGGGCACGCTGGGCAAGATCGGCGTGGACGTGGGCGCCACGGGACCGAGCGTGCTGCAATGGGCCGTGGTCGCCCATTCGGACGCCATCGGGCCGGGCGATCTCGCCGGCAGCTACCGCGGCGCGTCGGCGAGCGCCGCGGCGCTGGTCGGCGGCGGCGCCAACGTGCTGGTGGGCGGCTCCCGCTCCACCATCTCGCTGCAGCCGCTGAGCCTCGAAGGCCAGACCGGCATCAGCGTCGCGGCGGGACTGTCCACGCTGCGTCTCGACCCGATCTGAGCGACGGCGGCCGCCGCTCACCGCGGGCTCTCTACGTATGCCCGCGCCTTCGCGCGGGCATCCATGACTTGCCCTTGGGGCGCAAACGTCGACGTCCAAGTCGTGGATGCCCGAGGCAAGCTCGGGCATGACGGTTGAGATGCCGGCTTTACGGCGGAACCGCCCCCATCGCGGCCCGACGTGTCATCCTTCCGCCGCTCTCGGCCGTAAACATCGGACCAGACCGCCGGCGGGAGGACCCCACCCTATGCACATCCTGCGCAAACCCTCCTGGGCGTTGCCCGACAGCGCGGCGACGCCCGAGGAGGTGGTTCTCAGCCGCCGGGCGCTGTTCGGCGCGGGCCTCGCCGGCGCCGCGGCGCTGGCGTCGTCGCCCGCGCGCGCCGGCTGGCTGTTCGGCGGAAGCGAGGCGCCCGTCGCCCCCGAGCCCGATCCGAGCGCCGGTCTCTACCCGCTCAAGCGCAATCCGGCCTATGCGCTCGACCGGGCGGTGACGCCGGAGGCGATCAATCTCGGCTACAACAACTTCTACGAGTTCGGGACCAGCAAATACATCGCCGACGAGGCGCAGAAGCTGCGGCTGCGGCCCTGGACGCTGAAGATCGGCGGGTTGGTGGAGCAGCCGCGCGAGGTGGGGATCGACGACCTGCTGAAAGCCCTGCCGCTGGAGGAGCGGCTCTACCGCCACCGCTGCGTGGAGGCCTGGGGCATGGCGCTGCCGTGGAGCGGGATTCCGTTGAAAAGCTTCGTGGACTGGGCGCGGCCGCTTGGCTCGGCGAAATATGTGCGCTTCACCACCTTTCTGGACCCGGAGGTGGCGAGCGGCCAGCGCAGCCCGCTGTATGACTGGCCCTATGTGGAGGGCCTGACCATGGCGGAGGCCGCCAGCGAGCTCGCGTTTCTGGCCACCGGCGCCTACGGCAAGCCGCTGGCGAAGCAGATGGGGGCGCCGCTTAGACTGGCGGTCCCGTGGAAGTACGGCTTCAAGTCGGTGAAGTCGATCGTGGCCATCGACTTCGTGGAGCAGCGGCCCAGCACGCTGTGGGCCGCGGCGGGGCCGCGGGAGTACGGATTCTGGGCCAATGTGAACCCGGAGGTCGCCCATCCCCGCTGGAGCCAGGCGCGGGAGCGGGTTCTGGGGACCGACGAGACCCGTCCGACGCTGCTCTACAACGGCTACGGCGAACAGGTGGCGGGGCTGTACGCCGGGGTGACGGGCGAAAAACTGTTCATGTGACGGCGGATTGAACACGCGCTGCGTCGTTTCGACGATTGTCGAGCGCTTGCATCGCACGCCCGCGCAGACCACAGTCCGCCCATGCGCGCATGGGTGTTGACCGATGGGAAAGCCGGCGACGAGCAACCCTGCCTCGGGGTCGCCGAAGCCGTCGCCGATCGCATCGAGCGCCGCCGCGTCCATCCCCGCGCGCCCTGGGTGTGGCTCGCGCCCTGGGGGCCGCTCGACCCCCGCGACGCGCCCGACCGCTACGGCAGCCCCATCGCGCCCGCGGCGGGGGAGGGCTGGCCCGATCTGGTGGTCGCGGCGGGCCGTCGGGTCGTGCCCCATCTCAGGCGGGTGAAGGCCGCGTCCGGAGGCAAGACCATCACCGTGTTCCTGCGCGACGCCCGCGCCGGCTGCGGGATCGCGGACATCGTCTGGGTTCCCGAGCACGACCGGCTGCGCGGTCCGAACGTCATCGTCACCCCCACCAGCCCCCACCGCATCCGGCCCGTGCGTCTGGCGGCCGCGCGCGGCGCGCCGCCGCTGGTGGACCCTTCGGTGGTCGGTCCCCGGGTCGGCGTGCTGCTCGGCGGCGACACGCGGCACAGCCGCTTCACGGACGAGGACATCGACCGGCTGGTGGCGGGACTGACCCGGCTCAAGGCCGACGGCGCGGTGCTGATGGCGACCGCCTCCCGCCGCACGCCTCCGCGTCTGGCGGCCGCGGTGGAGGGCATAGCCCATCATCTATGGAACGGAACCGGGGATAACCCCTATATCTCGTTGCTGGCGCAGTCGGAGGCCCTCGTCGTGACGGCGGATTCCACCAATATGGTGGGCGAAGCGGTCGCGACCGGCGCGCCCGTCATGGTGTTCGAGCCCTCGGGCGGGCGTCGCAAGACGCGCGTCTTCCTCGACCGCCTGACGGAGCTCGGCGTGATCCGGCCCTTCCGGGGGCGGATCGAGCGCTACGCCTACGATCCGATCGACTCCACGCCGGAGATCGCCCGGGCCATCGAGGCTCTGGCCGCGACGCGCCACATCCTGCGCAGCGACGCCGCCGCCGAATGGCCGGCGCCGTCGCGCGAAACGAACGGACGAACGAAATGACCAACGCCCCCGCTCCCCGCCATGAGCGCCTCATCATCCTCGGCTCCGGCCCGGCGGGCTGGACCGCCGCGGTCTACGCCGCCCGCGCCATGCTGCAGCCGCTGGTGATCTCCGGCCTGCAGCCGGGCGGCCAGCTCACCATCACCACCGACGTGGAGAATTACCCGGGCTTCGCCGAGCCGATCCAGGGGCCGTGGCTGATGGAGCAGATGCAGACTCAGGCCGAGCGCATGGGCGCCCGCACACTCTTCGACCATGTGGCGAAGGTGGATCTGTCGCGCCGGCCCTTCGCGCTGGAGACGGAGTCGAACGGCGTCATCACCTGCGACGCGCTGGTGGTGGCCACCGGCGCCCAGGCCAAGTGGCTCGGCCTCGACAGCGAGGAGCGCTTCAAGGGCTACGGCGTCTCCGCCTGCGCCACCTGCGACGGCTTCTTCTTCCGCAACAAGCAGGTGGTCGTGGTCGGCGGCGGCAACACCGCGGTGGAGGAGGCGCTGTTCCTCACCAACTTCGCCTCCAAGGTCACGGTGGTGCACCGGCGCGAGAGCTTCCGGGCGGAGCGCATCCTGCAGGATCGGCTGTTCGCCCATCCCAAGGTCGAGGTGATCTGGAACGCCACCATCGCCGAGGTGCAGGGCGGCGGGCAGCCGCTCAAGGTGGAGGGCGTGAAGCTGGTGGACGTGCGCACCGGCCAGCCGAGCGCGATCGCTTGCGACGGCGTGTTCGTGGCCATCGGCCACGCGCCGGCGACCGAGCTGTTCCGCGGCCAGCTCGACATGAAGCCGTCCGGCTATCTCGCCGTGCGGCCGGGGACGTCGCTCACCAACGTGCCGGGCGTGTTCGCGGCCGGCGACGTGGCGGACGAGACCTACCGGCAGGCGGTGACCGCCGCCGGCATGGGCTGCATGGCCGCGCTCGACGCCGAGCGGTTCCTTGCGGCCGACGAGGCGGCGCGGCACGCGGCCTGACGCGATCGATCCCGGCGAGGCGGCGCGTGGCCGCCCCGCCGCCCGCCCATCAACAGCGGCGCAGGGGCTGCGCCCGAAGGGGGACGAATGGACTGGGACAAGCTGCGCATCTTCCACGCAGCCGCGGACGCCGGCAGCTTCACCCGCGCGGGCGAAACGCTGGGCCTCAGTCAATCGGCGGTCAGCCGCCAGGTCTCGGCGCTGGAGCATGACCTCAAGGTGCCGCTGTTCCACCGCCACGCCCGCGGCCTGATCCTGACCGAGCAGGGCGACCTGCTGTTCCGCACCACGCAGGACGTGTTCTCGAAGCTCGAGGCCGCGCGCTCCACGCTGGCCGACAGCCGCGAGCGCCCGAACGGCGTGCTGAAGCTCACCACCACGGTCGGCTTCGGCGCCGGCTGGCTGACGCCCCGGCTCGGGGAGTTCATGGACCTTTACCCGGACATCCAGCTCCAGCTCATCCTCACCGACGACGAGCTCGACCTGTCCATGCGCGAGGCGGACGTGGCGATCCGCCTGCGGCAGCCGACCCAGCCGGACCTGATCCAGCGTCGGCTGTTCACGGTGCACTATCATGTCTTCGCGGCGCCCTCGTACATCGCCCGCCACGGCCGCCCCGCCACGATCGAGGACCTCGACCATCACCGCCTGATCGAGTTCGGCGGCCCGATCCCGTCCTTCCTGCAGAGCATCAACTGGCCTCTGACGGTGAACCGCCCGGCGCGCGAGCCGCGCTCCGCCTGCCTCACCATCAACAGCGTCGCGGCGATCAAGCTGGCGGTGGAGTCCGGCGTCGGCATCGCCGTGATCCCGGATTACTTCGTCGACGCTTCGGAAAGCCTCGTCCGCGTGCTGGAGGAGGCGGAGATGCCCACGCTCGAGGCCTATTTCGTCTATCCGGAAGAGCTCAAGAACGTGGCGCGCATCAACGTCTTCCGGGACTTCCTGATCGCCAAGGCCCAGCGCTGGGCCTATTAGCCCCATGGACGCTTGATCGAGCGCTCACTTGGGCGCAGGTTTAGCGAGGCCGATGTGAACGCCTTGCGCTATCCCCCCTTGCGCGCGTTTTCGGAGGCCATTTCCCGGAAGCGACGGGCGTGTGGCCCCCCGCACCACGTCGTTCCAACCTCGAAGCCGGACCTGCGTCACCGCAGGTCCGGCTTTTTTCGTGGACGCCGCCCGCGCGAAGGCTGCGCTTGAGTCGAAGCCGGTCGCCCGCTACACCCGAACGACGCTCTTTTGCGTCGCAACATCGGACATTCGTGACATGCGCGGCCGCTTCGACGCGATCGACCTCAAAATCCTCGCCGAACTGCAGGCGGACGGCCGCATGACCAATGTGGAGCTGGCGCGGCGGGTCGGCATTTCCGCGCCGCCCTGCCTGCGCCGGGTGCGCGCCCTGGAGGAGGCGGACGTGATCCGCGGCTACCGGGCGCTGCTGGACGAACGCCGGCTCGGCTTCGAGGTCACCGCCTTCGCCATGGTGCAGCTCGCCGGGAATTCCGAGGCCGATCTCGCCGCCTTCGAGGCGCGGGTGCGGGACTGGCCGCAGGTGCGGGAGTGCCACATGCTCTCCGGCGAGGTGGACTTCATGCTGAAATGCGTGGCGAAGGACCTCACCAGCTTCCAGAGCTTCGTGATCGAGCTCACAAGCGCGCGCAACGTGAAGACGGTCAAGACCGCGCTCGCCTTGGGCCAGACCAAGAACGAGGCCTCCGCGCCGTTCGACATCACGGAATCATGAGCGCCGCCTGACGAGGGATCGGATTTCATCCTCGGCCGTTGTCCTCCAGAACGCGCTGCGCATCCGGCCGGCGCCGCCCATCTGGAGGCCCCATGACCGACCACACCCACCAGTACGCTCCGCCCCCCGGCACCAAGACCGAGGTTCTTGAGCCGGTGGAGGCCAAGCAGGCCACCAACAAGCCGCGCAACATGCCGATGGTGCTGTCGCTGAGCCTCGCCGGCGCGGTGATCGCCCTCGGCGTGATCTGGATGCTGTTCCTGAAATGAGCGCGTTCAGGCGCGCGTGAAGCGGCGCCAGACGTCCGGACCGATCGTCCGCTCATCGACGGGCGCGAAGCGCTCGGACGCCGTGATCGCCGCCAGCGGCAGGGCGTCCAGCGCCGCGATGGCGTCCGGGCCAAGCGGCGCCGGAGCCTGGCCGAGGACGACCTCGTCCACGAGATCGGCGCGCAGAAGAGCGGCGGCGAGCGTCGGGCCGCCCTCCACGAACAGCCGCGTCACGCCCTGGGCGCCCAGAAGCGCCAGGGTCTCCGTGAGGTCGACGTGCCCATTCGCCCGCGCCACCCTCAGAACCATGACGCCGCGGGCGACAAGCTGGCGTTCCCGGTCCGTCGGGGCGTCGGCGGCCGAGATCACGGTCGTCGGCACGGCAGACGCGCTGGCGGCGAGCTTTGACGCCGGCGGCAGCTTCAGGTCCGAATCCAGCGCCACGCGCGACGGCGACCGGTCCGCCAGTCCCGGCAGACGGCAGGTCAGGTCGGGATCGTCCGCCAGAACCGTGCCGATCCCCACCATGATCGCGTCCGACTGCGCCCGCAGCATGTGGACATAAGCGCGGCTCAGTTCGCCCGTGATCGCCACCGGCCGCCGTCCGGCGAGCCCGGCCTTGCCGTCGGAGGAGACCGCAAGCTTGAGCGTCACATGAGGGCGGCCGCGCACCACCCGCGACACATGGCCGGCGTTCAGCTCCCGGGCGTCGTCGCCGCCGACGCCGAACGTCACCGGAACGCCGGCCTGCCGCAGCATCGCGAAGCCGCGGCCGTTCACGCGCGGGTCGGGGTCTGCGGCCGCGACCACGGCCCGCGCCACGCCCGCCGCGATCACCGCCTCGACGCACGGGGGCGTGCGGCCATGGTGGCTGCAGGGCTCCAGCGTCACGTAGAGCGTGGACCCGCGCGCGCGATCGCCCGCCTGCGCCAACGCCATGGCTTCGGCGTGGGGGCGTCCGCCGGGCTGGGTCCAGCCGCGTCCCACCACGGTCCCGTCGCCGGTTCCGGGCCGGACCAGCACCGCCCCGACGGACGGGTTCGGCGCGGTGCGGCCAAGACCCCGGCGGCCGAGCGCGACCGCCACGCTCATCCAGCGGGCGTCGGCGCGCACGCCCGCCTCGTCCGCGTCAGCGGGTGGGGGAGGGGTCGTCGACGTCGCCGGCGAGTTCGTCCAGGAGGGTTTCAAAGTCTTTGGCTTCGCGGAAGTTCTTGTAGACCGACGCGAAGCGCACATAGGCCACGTCGTCGGCGCCTTTCAGCGCCTCCATGACATACTGGCCAATCGTCTCGGAGGAAATCTCCGGTTCGCCGCCGCTTTCCAGCCGCCGGGCGATTCCGGACACCATCTGCTCGATGCGCTCCGGCTCCACCGGGCGCTTGCGCAGGGCGACCGCGAGCGAGCGGTGCAGCTTGTCGCGGTCGAAGGGCGCGCGGCGCCCGGAGCGCTTCACCACCGTGAGCTCGCGCAGCTGCACGCGCTCGAAGGTGGTGAAGCGCTGGCCGCAGACCCCGCACACCCGCCGGCGGCGGATGGCGGCGTCGTCCTCGGCGGGACGGGAGTCCTTGACCTGCGTGTCGGCCGCGCCGCAGTGCGGACACCGCATGTGTCGGACTCCCGCCCCGGCGCGATCAGTCGGCGTAGAGCGGGAAGCGGGCGACCAGATCGGCCACCTGAGCCCGGACCTTGCCCTCGACCTCGGAGTCCTCGTCCACGCCCTTCTGGGCCAGCACGTCCAGCACGGTGGCGATCATGTCGCCGATCTGCTGGAACTCCGCCACGCCGAAGCCGCGGGTGGTGCCCGCCGGGGTGCCCAGGCGCACGCCCGAGGTGACCATCGGCTTCTCGGGGTCGAACGGGATGCCGTTCTTGTTGCAGGTGATGTGCGCGCGGCCGAGCGCGATCTCGGACACCTTGCCCGTGAGCTTCTTCGGGCGCAGGTCCACCAGCATCAGATGGGTGTCGGTGCCGCCGGAGACGATGTCGAAGCCGTGGCCCTTCAGGTTCTCGGCCAGCGCCTTGGCGTTGGCGATCACGTTCTGGGCGTAGAGCTTGAACTCGGGCTTCAGCGCCTCGCCGAAGGCCACCGCCTTGGCGGCGATGACGTGCATCAGCGGGCCGCCCTGCAGGCCGGGGAACACGGCCGAGTTGAACTTCTTGGCCAGATCCTCGTCATTGGTGAGGATCATGCCGCCGCGCGGGCCGCGCAGCGTCTTGTGGGTGGTGGTGGTCACCACATGGGCGTGCTCGAGCGGGTTCGGGTGCTGGCCGCCGGCCACGAGGCCCGCGAAGTGGGCCATGTCGACCATGAACTTGGCGCCGACCGAGTCCGCGATCTTGCGGAAGGCCGCGAAGTCGATCTGGCGGGGATAGGCGGAGCCGCCCGCGATGATGACCTTCGGCTTGTGCTGCTCGGCGAGCTGCGCCACCTCTTCCATGTCGATGCGGTGGTCGTCCTTGCGGACGTGGTAGTTCACCGCGTTGAACCACTTGCCCGAGACGGCGGCCTTGGCGCCGTGGGTCAGGTGGCCGCCGGCGGCCAGGTCGAGGCCGAGGAAGGTGTCGCCCGGCTGCATCAGGGCGTAGAACACCGCCGTGTTGGCCTGCGCGCCCGAATGGGGCTGCACGTTGGCGAACTGGGCGTTGAACAGCTTCTTGGCGCGGTCGATGGCGAGCTGCTCGGCCACGTCCACGTACTGGCAGCCGCCGTAGTAGCGACGGCCCGGATAGCCTTCGGCGTACTTGTTGGTCAGCACCGAGCCCTGCGCCTCGAGCACCGCGCGCGAGACGATGTTCTCGGAGGCGATCAGCTCGATCTCCTCGCGCTGGCGGCCGAGCTCGGAGGTGATCGCGTTGGCGAGCTCCGGGTCGACCTCGGCGACGCTGGCCGAGAAGAACCGGCTTTCGGTCTCGCGGGTCTTGCCTTCGGTGATGGACATAAGACGGCTTCCTCCTGATGGGCGAGCGTTCGCCGGAGCGCGTTTCCCCGCGCCGTTGCGCCGGCGTACGCAGCCGCGGCCTTGTCCGCCCTTAAACGGGCGGTCCCGCCGCGACGCATGTTCGACTGGGATGCCTAACATACGTCGGAAAGTCAGGCCAAGCGGACCGGCGGGAGCGGCGCATCTTGGTCGCATAAGACTTTGGGCGGGTATAATACGCGCCGGCGCCAGCTTGACACTGGGCGGACACGCGGAAAACGGGAGCGCGATTGATGCTGGACTCGGCTCTGATGGCCGCGCGGCAGATGTTTACGCCGGAGTTCCGGGCGGTGCTGATCAAATCGCTCGGGCTGACGCTGCTGGCGCTCGCGCTCGGCTGGATCGGGCTGCAGGCGCTGATCGACCATCTGCTGACGCTTGAGCCGGGCTACCTGCGCTCCGGCGCTCAGGTTGTGGCGGGGCTCGGCCTCGCGTTCGGGCTGCTGTTCCTGATCACGCCGGTCACGGCGGCGGTGGCGGGCCTGTTCCTCGACGACGTGGCGGCGGTGGTGGAGCGCACGCATTATCCGCAGGATCCGCCCGGCGTCGCGCCGCCGGCGCTCCGGGGCGCGCTGATGTCCGCCCGCTTCGGCGCGCTGGTGCTCGCCATCAACGTCGCCATGCTGCCGCTGCTGTTCTTTCCCGGCGTCAATCTGGTCGCCTGGGGGCTGGTGAACGCCTATCTGCTCAGCCGGGAGTATTTCACGCTCGCCGCGCTGAGATTCCGGCCCGAGGCGGAGGCGGCGGCGTTGCGCCGCCGTCACAGGGGGCGGGTGTTCGTGGCCGGGCTGGCGGCGGCGGCGCTCGCCATCGTGCCGTTCGCGAACCTGCTGACGCCGCTGTTCGCCACCGCGTTCTTCGTTCATCTTCATAAGAAGATCGCGGCTCTGGACGCCCGGCGGCTTGGAGCTTCCGCCGCGCCGGAGCGGCTCGGCTCATCGTAAACGCCCCTTAAACCTGCCGCATTCAAAGTCCATCCGGATTCTCCATGAGGACGGCGGCCGGCGAACGGCCGCTGCGGCGTGATGCGTGGCGGGGTGCGGCGGGTATGGCGATCGGACGACGGTCCGCGGGGCAGGAACGGCGCGAGCCGCGATTCGACGCGCATCCCGAGGCGTCCTTCGACGTGAGGCTGTCGCCGGGCGACCGGCCGAGCCATGCCGGAGCCGGGCCCCGGCGCGAGCCGGGCTTCGGTCCGGACGCCCGTCCCGAGCCGGACATGCCGGACGGCCGGCGCGAGCCGTCGTTCGGATCGGCCGGCCCGGCGGAGCCCGAACCCCGCGAAAAACTGTCCTACTGGAGCTGGGTCATGGGTCGTAGCCGTCCCTCCCGCGCCCGCTCCGGCGGCCCGTCCGGCCGTCCGCCGCGCAAGCGGCGCAGCCTGATCGGCCGGCTGTTCTCGTTCCTGCTGGTCATGGGCGTGCTGGGCGCGCTCGCGGGCGGCGGCGTCATCGCCTATTACGCCTCGGGCCTGCCGCCCATCGACAAGCTCGAAGTGCCGAAGCGGCCGCCCAACGTCACCATCGTCAGCCTGGACGGCAGGCCGCTCGCCAACCGCGGCGAGACCGGCGGCGCCAACGTGCCGCTGTCCGAGATGCCGGCCTATGTGCCGCAGGCCTTCATCTCCATCGAGGACCGGCGCTTCCGCGACCACTGGGGCGTGGACTTCATCGGCCTCGCCCGCGCCATGGCCACCAACCTGCAGCACGGCACGCTGGTGCAGGGCGGCTCCACGCTGACCCAGCAGCTCGCCAAGAACCTGTTCCTCACGCCCGAACGCTCGCTGGAGCGCAAGGTGCAGGAGGCGGTGCTGGCGTTCTGGCTGGAGCGCAAGTTCGGCAAGGACCGCATCCTCGAGATGTATCTCAACCGCGTCTATTTCGGCGCGGGCGCCTATGGCGTGGAGGCGGCGGCCCAGCGCTATTTCGGCAAGTCCATCCGCAAGGTGAACATCTCCGAGGCCGCGACGCTGGCGGGCCTCGTGAAGGCGCCGTCGCGGCTCGCGCCGACGCGCGATCCCGAAGGCGCCCGCGCCCGCGCCGATCTGGTGCTCTCGGCCATGGCCGACGAGGGCTACATCTCCCGCGACGAGGCCAACCGCGCCTTCCGCGTCTCGCCGCCGTCCCCCGCGCCCAAGCCGCAAGGGGCGGTGGGCTATGTGGCCGACTGGATCATGGACCAGCTCGACGGGCTGGTGGGCGTCTATGACGAGGACCTCACCGTCGAGACCACGCTCGATCCGAAGCTCGAATCGGAGGCCGAGAAGGCGCTGTCGGAGGCGATCGCCAAGCGCGGGCCGGCGCTGAAGGTCAGCCAGGGCGCGCTGGTGGCGCTGGCGCCGGACGGGGCGGTGCGGGCGCTGGTGGGCGGCCGGTCCTACGCCGAGAGCCAGTTCAACCGCGCGGTGTCGTCCAAGCGGCAGCCGGGCTCGGCCTTCAAGCCCTTCGTCTATCTCGCCGCGCTGGAGCTCGGCATGACGCCGGACACGGTGCAGGTGGACGCGCCGCTGAAGCTGAAGGGCTGGAACCCCGAGAACTACAACCGCCGCTACGGCGGCCCCATGACGCTGACCAGCGCGCTGTCCCACTCCGTCAACACGGTGGCGGTGCGGCTCGGGGTCGAGGTCGGCCCGCTCAACGTCATCCGCACCGCGCGGCGCGTGGGCATCACCTCGGATCTGGCGCCGAACCCCTCGGTGGCGCTCGGCACGTCCGAGGTGACTCCGCTGGAGCTCGCCGGCGCCTATGCGCCCTTCGCCAACGGCGGCATGGCGGCGAAGCCCTATGTGGTCCGCCGGGTCGTCGCCTCAACCGGCGAGGTGCTCTACAACCGCCGCCCCGAGGCGCCGCAGGAGGTGGTGGACATCGAGCGCGTGGGCATGATGAACGCCATGCTGTCGGAGACGGTCCGCTCGGGCACGGCGCGGGGCGCCTCGCTGCCGGGCTGGCCGGCGGCGGGCAAGACCGGCACCAGCCAGGATTTCCGCGACGCCTGGTTCGTGGGCTACACCTCCCACCTCGTCACCGCGGTCTGGCTCGGCAACGACGACAATTCGCCCACCAAGAAGGCGTCCGGCGGCGGCCTGCCGGTGCAGATCTGGAGCCGCTTCATGACGGCGGCCCACGCGGGCGCCGCCGTGGCCTCCCTGCCGGGCGACTGGCGCCCGCAGGTGGCGGGCTATGGCGAGGGCCAGCCCGGCGGCGAGGTCTACGAGGACGGTCCGCCCCCCGGCGACGGCTGGGTGGAGGAGCGCGTGGCGCGCGAGCGCCCGCGCGCCAGCGAGCCGCTGGGATTCCTGAAGCGCCTGTTCGGCGGGTACTGAGCGCGGGCGGGACGCAGGCGGGGCGTGCCTGAAGCCCACCCCTCCGTCATGCCCGGCTCATGCCGGCCATCAAGGACTCGAACCCGCCCCCCCTGCCGTCATGCCCGAGCTCGCCTCGGGCATCCACGACTTGGGCTCGCAAGCCCTCGCCGAACGAAGTCGTGGATGCCCGCGCGAAGGCGCGGGCATGACGTGGAGGGGCGGCGCGCTTGGGCGATGTCCGGCCGGACCTGAGGCCGCCAGAGCGACCGAGCGCTCGCGCGGCGCGTGAGCCGTCCGTCGCAAACATGGTTTCCGTAAGGTTAATCCCGTCACATGGCCCGCGCGCCAGTCGGGCGCGCCTTTGCAGGACGCCTTCGGCGAGCGGACCCGGCGCCTCCCGCGGCTCGGCGCGCCGGGCGCCGGACCCGGCTGATCGGGGGCCGGATCCGCCGTGATCTAAGGCCACGCGGCGCGCGGTTCAGGCCGGGCCGCCCTTCTGGCCCTGCAGCTCGTGCGCGATCCGCCGCAGCAGGCCGCGGGACAGGAAGCGGGTGGCGAAGGCCGAGAGCTTGGGCAGCGCGCCGGGGATGACGATGGCCTTGCGGGCCTGAAAGCCGTCGAAGCCCGCTTTGGCGACGTCGGCGGCGGACACCACGCCGGTCTTGAACAGCTTCACATTGGAGGCGCCCGCCACCTGGCCGAACTCGGTGGGGGAGGGACCGGGGCAGAGCGCGGTGACGGTGACGCCGCTGCGGCGGGTCTCCTCGTAGAGCGCTTCGGAGAACGACAGCAGATAGGCCTTGCTGGCGTAATAGACCGCCATCTCCGGTCCGGCCTGGAAGGCGGCGAGCGAGGCCACGTTCAGGATTCCGCCGCGTCCCCGCGCCAGCATGCCCGGCAGGTAGAGGCCCGCGAGCGCGGTGGGGGCGTTCACGTTCACCGCCAGCATTTCGAGCTGCCGGTCGTAGGGCAGGCGGGCGAACGGCCCGAGCAGGCCGAAGCCCGCGTTGTTCACCAGCACGTCCACGATGTGGCCGCGGCGGCCCACCTCGATCGCCAGCTCCTTCACGCCGTCGGGTTTCGCGAGGTCGGCCGCGACCGCGCTCGCCGCGATCCCGTGGCGGGCGGACAGCTCGTCGGCCAGCGCCTTCAGCCGGTCCTCCCGCCGGGCGGCGAGCACCAGATCGTCGCCGTTGGCGGCGAACAGGCGCGCGAGCTCCAGGCCGATGCCGGAGGAGGCTCCGGTGATCAGGACGGTGCGTCGGGAGGCGGTCATGAGCGGCGTTTCTCCGGGGACGGAACTCGGCGGGCGCGCCTTTGGGCGAGATGACGCCTTTCCTGCGCCGCCGCGACTGTGTATTGCACGGCTTCAGCCACGATACCTGCTCCCAGAGAGCCGCGCGCGCCCTCGCGCGGGGACACATGTCCCGAGCGCCGAACGCACGGACCCGGAAAGCCGACCCATGCCCAAACGCACCGACATCGCCACCATCCTGATCATCGGCGCCGGGCCGATCGTCATCGGACAGGCGTGCGAGTTCGACTATTCCGGCACCCAGGCCTGCAAGGCCCTGCGTGAGGAAGGCTACCGGATCGTCCTCGTGAACTCGAATCCGGCGACCATCATGACCGACCCGGACATGGCGGACGCCACCTACATCGAGCCGATCACCCCGGAGATCGTCGAGAAGATCATCGCCAAGGAGCGCCACGCCGTTCCGGGCGGCTTCGCCCTGCTGCCCACCATGGGCGGCCAGACCGCGCTCAACTGCGCCCTGTCGCTGAAGAAGATGGGCGCGCTGGAGAAGTACGACGTCGAGATGATCGGCGCCACGGCGGAGGCCATCGACAAGGCCGAGGACCGCGAGCTGTTCCGCGAGGCCATGACCAGGATCGGCCTGGAGACCCCGCGCTCCATGCTGGCGCACAACCTCTCCGAGGCGCTGGTGGCGCTGGAGGAGATCGGCCTGCCGGCCATCATCCGCCCGAGCTTCACCATGGGCGGCACCGGCGGCGGCATCGCCTACAACCGCGAGGAGTTCCTCGAGATCGTGGAGCGGGGCGTCGACGCCTCGCCCACCGACGAGGTGCTGATCGAGGAGAGCGTGCTCGGCTGGAAGGAGTACGAGATGGAGGTCGTCCGCGACAGGGCGGACAACTGCATCATCGTGTGCTCGATCGAGAACATCGACCCGATGGGCATCCACACCGGCGATTCGATCACCGTGGCGCCGGCGCTGACGCTGACCGACAAGGAATACCAGCGCATGCGCGACGCCTCGCTCGCGACGCTGCGCGAGATCGGCGTGGAGACCGGCGGCTCCAACGTGCAGTTCGCGATCGACCCGGCCACCGGCCGCATGATCGTGATCGAGATGAACCCGCGCGTGTCGCGCTCCTCCGCGCTCGCCTCCAAGGCGACCGGCTTCCCCATCGCCAAGGTCGCGGCCAAGCTCGCGGTCGGCTACACGCTGGACGAGATCGACAACGACATCACCGGCGGCGCGACCCCGGCTTCGTTCGAGCCGACCATCGACTACGTGGTCACCAAGATCCCCCGCTTCGCCTTCGAGAAGTTCCCGGGCGCCGAGCCGACGCTCACCACCTCCATGAAGTCGGTGGGCGAGGCCATGGCCATCGGCCGCAGCTTCCAGGAGAGCCTGCAGAAGGCGCTGCGCTCGCTGGAGACGGGCCTCACCGGCCTCGACGAGATCGAGATCGACGGCCTCGGGCAGGGCGACGACCGCAACGCCATCCGCGCCGCGCTCGGCCGCCCGACGCCGGACCGCTTCGTGAAATGCGCGCAGGCGCTGCGGCTCGGCTTCACGATCGAGGAGATCCACGAGGCCTGCAAGATCGACCCGTGGTTCCTGGAGCAGCTCGCCGATCTGGTGGCGACCGAGGACAAGGTGCGCCGCTTCGGCCTGCCGACCACGGCCTCCGCCTTCCGCAAGCTGAAGTCCAAGGGCTTCTCCGACGCACGGCTCGCGACGCTGTCCCGGCTCGAGGCGCACGAGGTGGCCGCGAAGCGCCACGCGCTCGGCGTGCGCCCGGTCTACAAGCGCATCGACACCTGCGCGGCCGAGTTCGCCTCGCCCACGGCCTACATGTACTCCACCTACGCGCCCGCCTTCGCCGGCGGCGAGCCCCAGGACGAGGCCCGGCCGTCGGACGCGAAGAAGGTCATCATCCTCGGCGGCGGTCCGAACCGCATCGGCCAGGGCATCGAGTTCGACTACTGCTGCTGCCACGCCTGCTTCGCGCTGTCGGACGCCGGCTACGAGACCATCATGGTCAACTGCAACCCGGAGACCGTCTCCACCGACTACGACACCTCGGACCGGCTCTATTTCGAGCCGCTGACCGCCGAGGACGTGCTGGAGATCATCGAGACCGAGCGCTCGCGCGGGACGCTGCACGGCGTGATCGTGCAGTTCGGCGGCCAGACGCCGCTGAAGCTCGCCACGGCGCTGGAGGCCGCGGGCGTGCCGATCCTCGGCACCACGCCGGACGCCATCGATCTCGCCGAGGACCGCGACCGCTTCAAGCGCCTGCTGGACAAGCTGAAGCTGGTGCAGCCGAAGAACGGCATCGCCTATTCGGTGGAGCAGTCGCGCATCGTGGCGGAGGGCCTCGGCTTCCCGCTGGTGGTGCGTCCGTCCTACGTGCTGGGCGGCCGGGCCATGGCGATCCTGCACGACGAGAAGATGCTGTCCGACTACCTGCTCGGCACGCTGCCGGACCTGGTGCCGGAGGACGTGAAGCAGCGCTATCCCAACGACAAGACCGGGCAGATCAACACCGTCCTGTCGCGCAACCCGCTGCTGTTCGACCGCTACCTGTCGGACGCCATCGAGGTGGACGTGGACGCGCTCTGCGACCGCAAGGACGTGTTCATCTGCGGCATCATGGAGCACATCGAGGAGGCCGGCATCCACTCGGGCGACTCGGCCTGCTCGCTGCCGCCCCATTCGCTGTCGCCGGAGATCATCAAGCGGCTCGAGGACCAGACCCGCGCCATGGCGCTGGCGCTGGAGGTGGGCGGCCTGATGAACGTGCAGTACGCCATCAAGGACGGCGAGATCTACGTGCTGGAGGTCAATCCGCGCGCCTCCCGCACCGTGCCCTTCGTCGCCAAGGTGGTGGGCGAGCCCTTCGCCAAGATCGCCTCGCGGGTGATGGCGGGCGAGCCGCTGGCGTCCTTCGGCCTCACGTCCGAACCGCTCGGCCACATCGCGGTGAAGGAGGCGGTGTTCCCCTTCGCCCGATTCCCAGGCGTCGACACGGTGCTCGGGCCGGAGATGCGCTCCACCGGCGAGGTGATGGGCCTCGACGTGGACTACGGCGTCGCCTTCGCCAAGAGCCAGCTCGGCGGCGGCACCCGCGTGCCGCGCGAGGGCACCGTGTTCGTGTCGGTGAAGGAGGCGGACAAGGACCGCATCCTGGCGCCGGTGCGCATGCTGTCCGATCTCGGCTTCAAGATCATCGCCACCTCCGGCACCCAGCGGCATCTGGCGGCCCACGGCATCGACGCGCAGAAGATCAACAAGGTTCTGGAAGGCCGGCCGCACGTTGTGGACGCCATCAAGAACGGCGGCGTGCAGCTGGTGTTCAACACCACCGACGGGGCGCAGGCGCTCAGCGACAGCCGATCGCTGCGCCGAGCGGCCCTCTTGCACAAAGTGCCGTACTATACGACCCTTGCCGGCGCTGTAGCCGCGGCGCAGGGGATTAAAGCCTATCTGGGCGGCGATCTCGAAGTCCGCGCGCTGCAATCCTATTTCGCCTGAGGCGGCCGACCCCCGGCCGCCGCTCGTCAGCGTCCGGGACCGAAGCCGACTGAATGCGGCGCTCTCCCGGCCAACCGTCAGCCGCTCCCCGAGGCGAATCCGCCCCGGGGCCGCAAGCGGTTATGCAAGAGAGACTGAAATGGACAAGATCCCGATGACCGCCGCCGGCCTCGTCGCGCTGGAGGCGGAGCTCAAGCACCGCGCCTCCGGCGAGCGTCCGCGCATCATCGCCGCGATCGCCGAGGCCCGGTCGCACGGCGACCTGTCCGAGAACGCGGAATACCATGCGGCGAAAGAGCAGCAGAGCCTGAACGAGGGCCGCATCGCCGAGCTGGAGAGCACCATCGCGCGCGCCGAGATCATCGACGTGTCCAAGCTCAAGGGCGACACCATCACCTTCGGCGCCACCGTGACGCTGGTGGACGAGGACACCGACGAGGAGAAGGTTTACCAGATCGTCGGCGACGCCGAGGCGGACGTGAAGCAGGGCCGGGTGTCGATCAGCTCGCCCATCGCCCGCGCGCTGGTGGGCAAGAAGGTGGGCGACGCCGTCGAGGTGGTGACGCCCGGCGGCGGCAAGAGCTACGAAGTGCTCAAGGTCCGCTTCATCTGATCGGGACGGCGGCGCGTCCCAGCGCCGCCGGTCTCCCACCCCTGCGCGTCGCTGCGGGGGCGTCCAGGACTCTCAAGGTTTCGCGTCATGGCGGGCGTGCTCAAGCGACTGGTCATGGCGGTCTATCACGGCGTCGCGGAGCCGGCGCTCGCGCTGACGCGCCGCCGCCGGCGGCTCGCGGCCTTCGGCATGGCGCCGGACGCGATCCCGACCATCCCTGTCGACCTTCAGCTCGGCGTCGGACCTGCCGGCTTCGCGCGGGCGATCGCGGCGCGCTATGTGGCGCCGCGTGGCCTGTCGCCGCTCCGTCGCGCGCTGCGGGTGACGCCCATGGCCATCGACCTGATGCGCTGCCCGAACGCCGCCGCCTTCGAGGCGGCGGTGAAGGCGCGCTCCTCCCGCAGCCTGCCCAAGGTCCGGAAGGCCCAGCGGCTCGGCTACGCCGTGCATCGGTTCCCGCTCAGCCGCCACGTCTACGACGTCCACGCGGTCAAGACCTCGGCCAGGGTGCGGGCGGCGGGCCCGGTGCTGGACTACTGGCTGCTGAAGCCCGAACAGGTGGGCAAGCCGGCCACGCGGCGGATCGGGCTGAAGCCGCCTTCGCACCCCACGCACTGGACGCTGTGGTGGGGCGTGTTCCTGCACGAGCCCGGCCACATGCAGGGCCGGGTGCGGGTGGGCGAGCGGCTGGTGGCCTATCTCAAGCTCACCCGCGTCGGCGAGTTCGTCCACTACACCGACCTGATGGGCCATGCGGACCATCTCGAGGACGGCGTCATGATTCTCATGCACATGGAGATCATGCGCTGGCTGCTGGACAGCGGCGATCCGCTGGCGGACGGCGTGGGCGCGGTGGTCTACGGCGCGGCCGAGCATGGCGGCGAGGGGCTGCTGACCTGGAAGAAGCGGGCGGGCTTCACGCCGGCGCGGCTGCTCAGCGCCTCCGGCGACATGCTTTCGTCATCGGACGTTGCGAGGTAAGAGGCTGGCGACACAGCGCTGAAGCGCGTCCCGCAGTCTCGTCATGCCCGGCGAAGCCGGGTATCCACGACCTTGCGTAGCGAAGGCTTGACCGTTGACGTCGTGGATGCCCGAGACAGGCTCGGGCATGACGATCTCCCTGGCGTTCCGTAAAGGCTTTCAGAAGCCTGCCGCGCGGAACGACGTCCGCGGCCTGATAAGGAATGACGGCCCCTAATGACCCTCGACCTCGACCTGCCGGGACCGCCGGCCGCCAACCGCGTCGTCGTCGCCATGTCCGGCGGCGTGGACAGTTCGGTCGTGGCCGGGCTGCTGGCGCGGGCGGGCTATGACGTGGTGGGCGTCACGCTGCAGCTCTACGACCATGGCGCGGCGGTGGCGCGCAAGGGCGCCTGCTGCGCCGGACGCGACATCCACGACGCCCGCCGGGTGGCGGAGACGCTCAGCATTCCCCATTACGTGCTCGACTACGAGGCGCGCTTCCGCAAGGCGGTGATCGAGCCCTTCGCCGCGAGCTATCTCGCCGGCGAGACGCCGGTGCCCTGCGTGTCCTGCAACCAGACCGTCAAGTTCGTGGACCTGCTGGAGACCGCGAAGGACCTCGGCGCCGCGGCGCTGGCGACCGGGCACTACGTCGCCTCGCGCGCGCTCGCAGGCGGCGGCCGAGGCCTGTTCCGCCCCGCCGACGACGACCGGGACCAGAGCTACTTCCTTTACGGCGTCACGCGGGAGCAGCTCGGCCTGCTGCGCTTTCCGCTCGGCGACACGCCCAAGCCGCAGGTGCGGGAGCTGGCGCGCGAGCTGGGGCTCGGCGTGGCCGACAAGCCCGACAGCCAGGACATCTGCTTCGTGCCGAACGGCCGCTACGCCGACGTGATCGAGAAGCTGAAGCCCGGCGCCGCCGAGCCCGGGCCGATCGTGCATGTGGACGGCCGGGCGCTCGGAACCCATGACGGCGTGCTGCGCTACACCGTGGGCCAGCGGCGCGGGCTCAACCTGTCGGTTGGCGAGCCGCTGTTCGTGGTCCGCATCGAGGCGGACAGCCGCACGCTGGTGGTCGGCCCGCGCGAGGCGCTGGAGACCCGGACCATCCGCATCCGCGAGGTGAACTGGCTCGGCGACGGCGCGCTGGAGGACATCGGGCCCGAGGGCCTGACGCTGCGCGCCAAGGTGCGCTCCACGCGCCCCTCCGCCCCGGCGCGGCTGCGGCCGCTCGGGAACGGCGAGGCCGAGGTGGAGCTGCTGGACGGCGAGAGCGGCGTGGCGCCGGGGCAGGCCTGCGCGCTCTATGACGAGGAGACCGGCCGCCGGGTGCTGGGCGGCGGGATCATTTGCGCGCCCCGGCGCGTTGCGGCGACGGCGAGACCCATGAGCGAGGCGGTGCGGTGAGCGTTCGGTACGATCTCGAAGGCCAGAAGAAGGCCTACGCCAAATGGGCCCCGATCTACGACAAGGTCTACGTCAGGCTGCTCGCCGACGCCCAGAAGAAGGCGGCGGCCGCCGCCGCGGCCAACGGGCCGGACATCCTCGAGGTCGGCGTCGGCACCGGCCTCGTGCTGCGTTACTACCCCAGGACCGCGCGGGTGGTGGGGGTGGACCTGTCCCGCCACATGCTGGCGAAGGCGCGCGAGAAGGTGGAGGCGCAGAAGCTGAGCCAGGTGCGCGGGCTCGCCGCCATGGACGCCTGCCATCTGGGGTTCCCCGACGCCAGCTTCGACGCCGTCACCGTGCCCTTCGTGATCACGCTGGTGCCGGACCCGGAGAAGGCGCTCGACGAGATGCGCCGGGTGCTGAAGCCCGGCGGCGAGATCGTGGTGGCGTCCAAGATGGGCGCGGATCATGGCCTGATGGCCAAGGTCGAGACCGCGGTGGCGCCGCTGGTGAAGCAGGTGGGCTGGTCCAGCGACTTCAAGGTCAGCCGCCTGCGCGCCTGGGCGGCCCATGCGGGCGACATGCACATTTCGGACGTCTCGCCGGTGTTCCCGGCGGGTTTCTTCAAGATCGTCCGCATCCGCCGCGCGACGTAACAGCCCGTTTGGCCTTTGCGCGAAGCGCGCGATGGTGAACCCGCGTCATGCCCGCGCCTTCGCGCGGGCATCCATGACTTCTCCTCTGGCGAGGGCGCGCGCGGGTCAAGTCGTGGATGCCCGCGACAGGCTCGGGCATGACGGCGGTTTTGAAGTCCCAAACGGGCTCCAGGCCCGCACGGCCTAACCATGCTTGCGGCCTGCGCTTGATTTGCGGGTCGGCTGCGCTCAAATCTCCCGCAACGCGCGGTGTTCTCAGGCGGTGGCGGCGATGAAAGTCTTAGGTTGGCTTCTTGGTGTCGGCGCCGTCATGGCGGCGACGGCGGCGTCCGCCGCAGACCCTGTGATCTACGCCCCGCGGGAGAAGGCGCCTGCGCAGGCCTCCTCCACCTTCCGGGGATACACGGGTGATCTGCCGGCCTGCCATGACGGGCGGGTGCTGGGCCGGGTGTCGGGGCTGTTCGCGACCCGCGAGCGCGGCTACTGGGCCTCGGGCCTCGAGATCGCCGCGATCGAGCGCCCGCGCGAGATCGGCTACCGCAGCTGGGGACCGGAGTTCATCCCGCGCCGGTTCTGCGCCGCCCGCGCGGTGACCACCGACGGCCGGCGCCGGCAGGCCTATTACGAGATCGGCGAGGGCTTCGGCTTCGCCGGGATCGGCTGGGACGTGAACTGGTGCGTCACCGGGCTCGACCGGAGCCGCGCCTATGCGCCCGACTGCAAGATGACCCGTCCGTGACACGCCGGCGCTCCGGCTATCTGGCGGCGGCCGCGCTCGCGGCGCTGGCGCTGTGGGGCGCCGTCACGGGCATGGATTCCAGGCCGCTGCACGCGGAGAACGCGCCCGGCGCGTTCGATTTCTACGTGCTGTCGCTGTCATGGTCGCCCACCTATTGCGCTGGCGAGGGGCGCTCCCGCGGCGGCATGCAATGCGCCGGGCCGAAGCCCTATGGCTTCGTGGCGCATGGGCTGTGGCCGCAGAACGAGCGCGGTTTCCCCTCCGAATGCCGGGCGGGCGGCGATCCGTCCCGCGCGGTTGTGGACGGCGTGCTCGACATCATGCCGAGCCCTGGACTGGTGCGGCACCAGTGGCGCAAGCACGGGACCTGCTCCGGCCTCGGACCGGAGGCCTTCTTCAAGCTCACCCGCAAGGCCTATGAGCGCGTGCGCGTGCCGGACGCCTTCGTCGGGCTTGAACGGCCGCTGACGCTGTCGCCCGCCGAGGTGGAGCGCGCCTTCATCGCCGCCAATCCCGGCCTGAAGCCGTCCATGATCGCGGTGGACTGCGACGGCCGCCGCCTGCGCGAGGTGCGCGTCTGCATGGCGCGCGGCGACCTCGGCTTCCGCCCCTGCGCCGAGGTGGACCGCCGGTCGTGCCGGGCGGGCGAGGTGACGCTTCCGCCCATGAGAGGCCAGTGAGCCTGAAAGGCCCGTGAGATGGACGACATCGATCCCGTGATGCGGCTGCACCGTCTGGGGACCGTCAACGCCCCGGAGGAGGAGGGCGCCCCGCCGCCGGAGCTGGTGGTGGAGGGCGCGCCCACCTTCCGCACCCGCGTGACCTATCAGGCGCCGGACGGCCGCCTGTTCGCCGGCGTCTGGTCCGCGACCCCCGGCGCGTGGCGGGTGGCCTATGACGAATGGGAGTGGTGCCGCCTGAGCCGCGGGCGCTGCGTGCTGACGCCGGACGGCGGCGCGGCGCAGGCGTACGGCCCCGGCGACGCCATGGTGATCGAGCCCGGATTCCGCGGCGTCTGGACGGTGCTGGAGGCCTGCGAGAAGGACTTCGTGGTCATGCTGCCGCCGGGCGACGCCCCGGAGGATCCGGAGGATGAGGACCCGGACGCGGAGTGAGCTTTCAAAGGCCTTCCGAAGGGGCTCATGCTCGTCTTAAGGGGCGCCTGCTGGTCGTCTCATGCCCGAGCGTGTCTCGGGCATCCACGACTTGAAACGACGCAACCGGTTGACGCTCGAAGTCGTGGACGCCCGCGCGCCGCGGGGCATGACGGGGGCTCATGCGACGCCGCTTCAGCGGCTCCAGAACATGCTCCAGGATTGCGATTAAGATTTTTATCCTATATAGGATGATGATCGTGCAATCGGGGGGCGCATATGGCGGCATCATCTCGCTCGAAAGGCGTGGCTTCGGCAGGCGCCGCCGGTGGCCCGAGCGCCGCCGCCCGGCGCGCTCTGGCCCGGCTCGGCCGGTCGGAGGGGCGCGCATCGGTGCGGCCGCCCGCAGCCGCTGCGGCGGAGCTGGAACGGCTCGGCCTGATCGCGCCGGATGGCGAAGGCTGGCGCGTCACCGACCAGGGCCGGGCGCGGCTCGCCCGCGCGCAGGCGGGGGAGGGCGGGTTTCTGGCCCAGCACCGCGCGCTGGCGCGCCGTCCGGTCGAGGTGGACGGCGCCCCCGCGGAGCTGCTGGTCGATCTGGACGAGAGCCCGCTCGCCTGGCTGGCCCGTCGCAAGGGCAAGGACGGGCGGCCGCTGCTGGCGGCCCATGAGGTGCTGGCCGGCGAGCGGCTGAGGGCTGATTTCACCCGTGGTCAGATGACGCCGCGCGTCACCTCCAACTGGAGCGGCGCAGCGGGCGGACGGCGCGCCGGCGCGGGCGTGGGGGCCGATCTCTCCGACGCCGCGCTCGCCGCAAGGCTTCGCGTGTCGCGGGCGCTGGAGGCGGTGGGGCCGGAGCTGTCGGGCGCGCTGCTCGACGTCTGCTGCTGCCTCAAGGGGCTGGAGGAGGTGGAGCGGGAGCGCGGCTGGCCGGCGCGGGGCGGCAAGCTGGTGCTCGGCCTCGCGCTCGCGAGCCTCGCCCGGCACTACGGCTACGGCGAGGCGGCCGTCGGCCCGGACGCCCGCGGCGCGCTCAGGGTCTGGACCGCGCCGGAGTAAGCCGCGGCCCTACGCGCCGGACGCCGCGGCGGCTTCGCGCTTGATGCGCTCCACCATGGAGCGCAGGCCGTTGGAGCGCTGGGGCGTGAGGTGCTCGCGCAGGCCGATGCGCTCCATCAGCGCCCCGGCGTCGGTGGCGAGGATCTGGCTCGCCGGGCGCCCGGAGTAGAGCGCGATCATCACCGCCACCAGCCCGCGCACCAGATGGGCGTCGCTGTCGCCGCGGAAGGCGAGGACCGGATCGGCGCCGTCGCCCACTCTGGTCTCCAGCCAGACCTGGCTTGCGCAGCCCTGAACCTTGTTGGCGTCGGTGCGGGCGTCGTCCGGCAGCGGCTCCAGCTCGCGGCCGAGTTCGATCAGGTAGCGGATGCGCTCCTCCCAATCGTCGATGAACTCGAAGCCCTCGACCATGTCGTCGATTGTGGTCGCCATCACGCCCGCCGCGGTGTTGCTGAAGCCTTGCACCCGCGAGGTAGAGCCTTCCGCGTCCCGCCGCAATGCGGATGAGGGATCAGGCGGCGGGTTCGGCGGGGGCGCGCCAGGCCGGCTTGCGGTCGGCGGGGGTGAGCGTGTCGCGTCCGGCGGCGGCGCGGGCGCTCGGGGCGGCGGGGCCTTGCGGCGCGCTGTCGCCGGCCAGATAGCCGCCCACCAGCTCGGCGCTGGCGCGGGCGCGCTCGCCCACCAGCTTCAGCGCCTGCGAGCCCACGCTGCAGGCGTCCGGCTGGCGCTCGCAGAAGCTCGACAGGTCGGAGACGGTGGCGCCGGCGGCGGACAGCGCCGACAGCGGGTCGATCGACGCGCCGTCCTTGCCGTCCGGGGAGCCCACGCTGATCGGCAGCACGAGCATCAGAACCGAAATCCAGAACGCGGTGCGGATCAGGAACATCATGACGGGCTGGCCTCTCCCTGCGGCTTTGTGCGGGAAGAACCCTAGCATCGGAGCGCCTGCGATCCCGTCAACCGAAACGCGCGGGTTTGAGCGGTGGCGTTCAGGTTTCCGCAAGGTTCAGTCAAGTTTTCGTAAATGTTTCGGGCAGGGTCGTGACGCGCAGGCAAAGCAGCGATCGTCGGCATTTTAGCGTTCGCTTAAGCCGGCGCCGCCACACTGCGCCCAACGACAGGGAGTTCGCCGCGCGATGGATCGCGGCGCCCGCCGCGCCGTCGGCGGAGTGTGGAGTAGCAAGCGCGTGCGTCAGGTCGCCGCCATCAAAGCGTTGTCCGAGCACGTCGCGGCGTGGGTTCACCCCTCCGTCCAGGCCGACGCGTTCGCGGCCGAGCGCCACCGCAGCTTCCTGCTCGCCCACTTCGCGCTGGGCGTCGCGCCCTTCATGGCGCTGCCGGCGCTGCTCGCCGCCGGCTTCGCGCCCGCGGCGGCCGAAGCGATGGGCTTCGCCTGGCTGCTCGTGCCGATTCTCGCCGCCCTCCAGCTCAGCCGCAGCGGGCGGCTTGCGCGGGCGCATCTTCTGTCCTCGCTGGCGCTGACGCTGCTGGCGGCGGTCGTGGCGGTCGGCGCGGGCGGGCTGCTGACGCCGGTCGCGCCGCTGGCGTTCGCGATGGCCGCGTTCGAGGCTGGCCTGTCCGGCTCGCGCCGCGCCGCGCTCGCGGGAGCGGCGGCGGCGGCGGGAGCGGCGACCGCGGTCGCGCTCGCCGGCGCGTTCGGCGCGCTGCCGCCGGCGGCCGTCCTGGGCTCCGGCATCGAGGCGCTCGGCCTTGGCGCGCTGGCGCTGCACGCGGCGGGACAGGCTGTCCGCGCGGCGCGGCTGATCGGCGCCGCCGCCGCGGAGGCGCGGGCGGCCCGGGTCGAGCGCGACCTCGTCGCCGGCGCATCCAACGATCTCGTCACCCGTCACGCCCGCGACGGCTCCGTGCTCCACGTCTCCGGCGCGGCGCACCGGCTGCTGGGCGCCGCGCCGCGCGATCTGCTCGGCCGCGGCCTGTTCGAGCGCGTCCACATCGCCGACCGGCCGGCCTACCTGCACGCTCTCGCCTACGCCGGAACGGAGCCCGCGACGCTGGAGCTTCGGGTGCGGCGCGACGATCGTCCCGGCGCGCATGGCCCGGCGTTCGTCTGGCTGGAGCTGAAGGTTGCGGCGGACGCGAGCGCGCCGGACGGCGCCGCGCTCGGCGTGTTCCGCGACGTCAGCGAGCGTCGCCTGCGGGAGGAGGAGGCCGGCGCCGCCCGCGAGGCCGCGAACCTCGAGGCGGTCCAGCGCGCCCAGTTCCTCGCCGCCATGGGCCACGAGATCCGCACCCCGCTCAACGCCATCATCGGCTTCTCCGAGATGCTCGGCGACGAGCGCCTGATGCGCGCCGCGCCCGAGCGCCGCAGCGACTACGCCGCGCTGATCCGCCAGTCCGGCGAACACCTGCTGGAGATCGTCGACCATGTGCTCGACATCTCCCGGATCGAGACCGGCCGATTCGCCGTGGCGCCTGCGCCCTGCGCGGCCGGCGAGGTGCTGGCCCATTGCGTCGGGCTGCTGGCGCCCCGGGCCGAGGCCGCGGGCGTGCGTCTCGCCTTCGAGGTCGCCGCCGATCTGCCGCCGATCCTGGCCGACCGGCGCGCGCTGACGCAGGTGACGCTGAACCTGATCTCCAACGCCATCAAGTTCACGCCCCGCGGCGGCGACGTGGCGGTGTCGCTCTCGGCCACCCGCGGGCTGATGACGCTGTCCGTGCGCGACAGCGGCGTCGGCGTCGCCGCCGAACATCTGGAGCGTCTGGGCGACGCCTATTTCCAGGCGGAGGGCGCCGCCGGCGGCCGCGAAGGCATGGGGCTCGGCCTGTCGGTGGTGCGCGGCCTGGTGGAGCTGCACGGCGGCCGGCTCGCCTTCGACAGCGCTCCGGGGCGCGGCATGCGCGTGACCGTGGCGATGCCGCTCGACGGCGGGTCTCCCGCCGCCTCCGGCGCAGGCGTCGTGGCGCGGCCCGATTTCGGCCGCGGCCGCGCCGCCTCGCCGCTTCCTGCGACAAGGGTGAAGAAAAGTGCCTAAAGCCGCCGCGAGCCCCTACGACGATCCTGACGGCCGGTCTTCCGGCGCCATGGGCGCCGCGCTCGGCGTGGTCCGCCGCCGGCCGATCGACGCGCTGGCCGGGCTGGTGGCGGCGGCGGGCGTCGTCACCATCCTCGTGAACGCGCTGGCGCTGCAGCAGGGCCGCCACCCGGCGCCGCTGTTCCGGGATGCGGCGGCCCCCCGCCCGGCGACGACCAGCCAGGTCGCCACGCCGCTGCCGGCGCGGGACGCGCTGGTGGCCGACATCCAGGAGGCGCTGATCGCTCGCGGCTATCTGGACGGCCCCGCCGACGGCATGTTCGGCGCCAAGACCGCCACCGCCATCTCCGCCTTCGAGGAGGCGCATCAGCTGCCCTCTACCGGCGCGGTGTCGGAGCGGCTGCTGGCGGCGGTGCTCGCCGCGCCGTCGCGCCCGAAGGCGCAAGGTCCGGCCACGCCGGCGCCGACGCCGCCTTCGGCGAGGACCGCGCCGGCGACCACCGGCTCGGTGGCGTCCCCCTCCCGGCTGATGGCGGTGCAGCGCGCGCTGGCGAAGCTCGGCTACGGGCCGGTGGCGATCGACGGCAAGATGGGCTCCGCCACCCGCGCCGCCATCACCAATTTCGAGCTGAACCGGCGGTTGCCGGTGACCGGCGAGCCCAATCCCCAGACGCTGAAGGCGCTGCGGAGCCTCAGCGGCATGGAGATCGAGTGACGGGGCCTTCGACGTGAGTTCGCGGCTGACTTCGGAGTTCTGGGTCGCGGCCTATGTGCGCCGCTGCCATCTGGAGGGCGCTTTCGCGCTGGTGCGCAAGCGCGGCGCGCCGGAGGCCGGCGCCATCTTCATCGTGGTGGACCGCCTCGACGGCGACAACGACCTCTACGCCCCGGCGCCCCAGAGCGAGGCGGGCGACGACGGCGGCCGCGCCTTCGAGCGGGTGGGCGAGCGCATGACCGGCCTCGACGTGGAGGAGCGGCTCGCCCGCGAGCGGCGGTTCGATTCGGACCTCTGGATCGTCGCGGTGGAGGACCGGCGGGGCCGCGCGTTCCTGGACTGAAGTACGGCTTCCGCCGTCAGGCGCGGGAGCGTCCCGTGTCCACACGTCCCGACAGCAGACGCCGGCCGCGGCCGGAGGCCGGGCGGGCGGCGCCGGGGCGCTCCACGGCGCCGGACGGATCGAACAGCGGCTCGTGCCGCGCGGCGGGCGCGCCGGCGATCGGCTGGCCGGCGAGCGCCGCCGTAAGCTCCTGCGCCGCGCCGCGGCTGGTGGTCTCGGCGATCTCGACCAGCTGGAAGAAGCGCGGCACCGACTGCGCGATCTCCGGCTGCGTCACCAGCACCGCGCGGGCGATGGCGTCGCGGTCGAACCCCACGGCGCGCAGCATCATCACGAAGGCTTCGCCGCTGGGTTCCGCGACCAGGGTGGCGACGGCGGCGGGGCTGAGGCCCAGGGCGTCGGCCAGGGTCTCGGCCATCAGTTCGCGCGAGCCGCTGTCGGCGGCGGATTCCACCATCGCGAGATCGGCGGAATCGACCGCGCGGACTGTCCGGCCGGCGAGCGCGCGCGGCGGCCGGGCGCCCAGCGCTTCCCGGATGGCGGCGCGGCGGTCGGGACCGGCGAGAAGATAGAGCGGCGCCAGCGCGGCCGGGTCGAGGTCGTCGCGGGCGAGCAGGGCGGCGGCGAGCGGCGCGCGGTTCAGCGCCCGCTGCGCCAGCGCCGCGAGGGTGCGGTCGCTCGGCGTCACGGCGGGGTTGGCGATCAGCGCCTCCAGCACCCGGTCGTCGCGGTGATGGGCCAGCAGCCGCACCATGTCCGGGTCGATGTCCGGGCGGCCCGCCACCGCGCTCGCCTCCAGCCCGCCGCCCTCAAGCGCGATGGCGAGCAGCAGGTGGCGGGGCGCCTTGACCGAGCGGGACAGGATGGGGGCGGCGACCTCGAACTCGTCGTCCAGCAGGCGGCGGATCACCGCGTCGGGCGCCCGCTCGTCGTCGGCGAGCTTGCGCGCCACCACCGCGCGGGTGTCGGCGCCCACCACGCTGAGCAGCTGAAGCGCCAGCTCCTCGTAGCGGGCCAGCTCCTCGGGGGCGTGATGCGGCTTCTGCACGAACAGGTCGGTGAGCACCCGAAGCAGCGTCGGCCGGATGTCCACGCCGTCCTGGCGGGACAGGCGCTGAAGGGCCTCGACGGGCAGAAGATCGTCGCTCATGGGCCTTCCATGCGGGAAATCGCGTCGAGGGAGACCAGCCTCCCGCTCCGTCGCCGCGTCGTCAGACGCTACGGCGGTTATGCTTAGCGCCGGGTTAAAGCGGCGCGAGGATAGCTGCGTCGCGCCCCGCGCGCGACCGCGGTCCCGAAATGACACGGAAGCGTCACGCGGCTGTGTCCGGGGGGCAACGATGGTGACGGGGTAGGGATTGGAGCGGTTTCGGTAACCCCTCGTTAACCATTCGGGCGGCTCAATCGGCCTCAGACAAGCCCGACGGCGGGCGATCCCGCCCCGGGTCGCAATCGAACCATCCCTCCTGGCAGGGAGTGCCGCCATGGGTCTCGTGCTTGCCTTCCAGACCGCGCCGCGCCGGTCGTCGTCCTCCGCATCCTCAAGCCGTCGTCCGGCGTCCCGCGCCGCCGACATCCTGCTGTTCACCGGCGTGCGCTACGAGCGGCACGACGACGGACAGGGCCGTTCGTTCCCGCCGCCCGCGCCGGTTGAGGGGAGCGCGCCCGCGTCGTGATCGTCCGCACGCTCCGGGCGGCGACGCCCGGAGCCCGGGCCGCGCTCGTCCTTCTCGCCTGCGGCGCCCTGGCCGCCTGCGCCCCGCCCACCGGCGACTTCGGCCGCGCGGAGCCGAGCGTGGTCCATGACCGGCTGATGCCGGCGTTCGGCCGCGAGGCCGCGCGCCAGCGCGGCGAGCCGGTCTCCTATTACCGGATGACCGACGCCGAGCGGACGATGCGCAACATCGGCTGGGGCGTGGTCATGCCGCCGCTTCCCGAGCAGTGGCGCGAGCGGACGCTGGTGGAGCTGCGGCGCACCCGCGTGCTGCCGGCGGAGCGCGCCCGCGTCCACAAGGAATCCTACGTCCGGACCCTGCTTGCGATCGACTACCGCTCCAGCGGCGCCCGCTACGCCCGGCTGATCGACGACGTGCGCGCCGACACCGACCGGATCGAGCCGTTCTTCGCCGCGGCCGCCAAGGTGGCGGAGGACGACCGCGTGCGCGCCCGCACCGCGAACCGGGTTCCGGAGCTGACCCCCGACGAGGCCGCGAACGTGGACGGCCGCATCGCCGAGAACGGGCTGATGATCGCGTGGGTCCGCCAGTCGTTCGAGGAGCGGCTGATCGCCTACCGCTACGCGCTGGACCGGCTGGTGCTGGAGACGCCCGACCGCAAGGCGTTGGAGGCGGAGGAGGCGATCGCGACCTTCGCCAGCGTTCTGGCGAGCCTGCGCCCGCTCGGGCCCGCGAAGGGCGTGTTCAAGGGCTGAGCCTTCAGCCAGAACATCGAAGCGGGGCCGGCCTCTGCCCCAAGAGAGCGAAAGCTGGTCTTCCCCCCTGAGACTTGGTCCTCGCTGAGGTGTGGCTTTTGGCCATGTGCAGGGGTGTCTGACGCCGGGCAGGGGGCGCGCGCCTGAAGAGATCGTCGCGAAGCTGCGGCAGGTTGGAGCGCTGACGGCGCAGGGTCGGCCGGCTGCCGAGGCGATCCAGCCGATCGGGGTGACGGAAGCCACGTTCTATCGCTGGCGCAACCGAGTCTGGCGGGCTGAAGGGCGATCAGGTGAAGCGCCTGAACGAGCTTGAGGCGGAGAACGCCCGGCTTCGTCCAGCGGTGTCGGACCTGAGGCTGGACAGGATGATCCCGGCGGAGGCCGCGCGGGGGACCCGAAGGGCTGCGCAGCCAGTTCACGCGCGAAGGCCTGACGATCCGCATCGGGCGGAGGCTCCGGTCGACCGACGTCATCGACGTCCTGTCGGACCTGTTCATCCTGCGCGGCGCGCCGGGCCACGTCCGATCGGACAACGGTCCGGAGTTCGCGGCGAAGGCCGCCCGCGAGCGGATCGTCGCCGTCGGTTCGACCGCCGCCTTCATCGAACCCGGCCGTGCCTGGGACAACGGCTATCGCGAGAGCTTCAACGCCAGCCTGCGGGACGAGCTTCTCGACGGCGAGAGCTTCTACTCCCTCGCCGCAGCCGATCGGCGTCCCTCGGATCAGGTCCAAGGACAGGCTGCAGCCTTGTCGGCGATCAGCCGCCGCTTCGGCGCGAGCGCCTTCAAGCGGGGCTGGGGCCATGCTGACGTCGGCGATGTTTCCCGGCGTTAGCGCGACGGCGACGAGCCGGCCGCGAGCATCGGCCAGGCAATGGAGTTTCGTCGTTCCGCCGCCGCGCGAGACGCCGACCGCCTGGGCGAATTCCCCCCTTTCCGCTGGCGGCGGAAGGCTGGGCTTTGACATGCGTGCTGTGGAGACAAAGCTCGTCGGGCACGGCGCCCGCCGAGGCGACCCTGGCGAAAAGATCTTCCGCCAGACCCCGTGCCGCGCCCAACGCGCCTAGCGGTTGCAGATCGTCTTGGAGGGACCGTGCTGGGACGGGACGTCTCGCCAGCGGGCCCCGGCTTTCAGGATGTGCGGGATGCCCGAGATCGCCCGCCGGTCATCGACCCTCGGCTTGCTCGGCTGGTTCTTCGGCGGATGCGGTTCCAGCGCCGACCACGCCGCGTCCGGGAGCCGGAACGGATCGCGCAGGACACCCCCCAGTCGCGGCGAAACTCAACGCCGAACGGGATCGGACGAAAGCGCCAGACAGTGGATTGGGTCCCCCGAGGTAGGGCGCGCCGTGAAGGCCCTCCGACATGGCTTCGGGCCGAGGTCCAGCCCCTCCCGGCTCCGCCGACGCCATGGCAGGTCTCCTCCCGGCGCCGCGCGTCAAGATTTCCCCGTTGCGGCGCGAAATCCGCTTCGCCATGATCTGCCGCGGCGCGCGCCCAGGCGGATTCGCTGCGCCGGAGAGGTGGCCGAGTGGTTTAAGGCGACGGTCTTGAAAACCGTTGTGCGGGCAACCGTACCGTGGGTTCGAATCCCACCCTCTCCGCCACGACTTAAGTTATTGTTATAACTACGATTTTTTCCCTTAGAGTCGCGAATTCCCTCGATTTTCCGGACCGTTACGGTCGCCTCGGCTGAGCCTCGCTCATCAGAGACGAATTCATTGGAGAGCTTGGCGATTTCGTGCGCCAAAGTCTCGCATAGACCTTTCAGTGGTACGGCGGTCTCCCGCGTATCGCGCTTGGGCGGGCAGTCAGCGAACCTTGACACGGAACAAAACAAGCCGCCCGCGGGCGGCTTCTGTCGAGAAGATGTCGTCCGTCAGGCTGCGCGCAACGCCTCGCGCTGCTTTTGCCAGTCGAGAGGAAAGCGCGTGTCGGCCATCAGCCTGCTGGCGGTCAGGTCGGAATAACGCCCGTCGAGCAGTCCAGCGATGATGTCCGGAGCGAGGAAGCTTATGCGGACCAGGCGGGTTACGTAGGAGGCGGTGAGGTTCTCCTCCCTCGCGACGTCGTCGATGCTCGCCCGGTCGTCGATCAGGCGATTCCGGACGATCTGCGCGCGGGTGATGAGTCGGATCATGCTGGCGTCGGCGGGCGCCTCTTCGACCACGCCGTCGATTACGAAGCGAAGTTCGTTCCCGCGATGCTTCAACCGCGCCGGGACGGAGACGATGGTCAAACCTTCATCCGGGCGCTGCGGGGCGGGGTGTGTGGCGGGCGAGCCTTCCGGGTGGGTCAGCCAAGCCTGCACCCCGCCCGATCGACGCGCACGTCGACGCGGTCCGGATGCATGTCAATGCGCGGGACGAAAGCGAGCAGCGCGGCGCGGACGTCGGGCGTTTCCAGCGCTGGCCAGCGCGCCGCGGCCTCCTGGCCAAGTTGGGCCAGCCGATGCTGGTCTCTGGCGCCGCGATCCGTTGACGATCCTGCGTCCATAATCGTAGCGCGGTCGGCGAGCATCCGCCCAACGCGGTCCCGCACCAGTTGCTCCAACGCCGGCGCCTGGAGGCGCAGACTTTGGGTGTCTGTCTTCTTCCCGCTGACGAGGTGATGGGACACGTAGTACCGATAGCGCACGCCCTTCTTGACCGCATGGCTCGGCGTCAATCGTTGGCCTGCCGCGTCTTAGACGATGCCGGCGAGCAGGCTCGGTTCTGCGGCCGTGCTTCCGGTCGTTCGCTCGACCCGATTGTCGGCGAGAATGCTCTGCGCCTCCGCGAACAGCGCCTCGTCCACGATGGCCGCGTGCTCGCCGGGATAGACCTCGGTCTTGTGGACGATGTCGCCGCGGTAGATCCGGTTGGAGAGCATCAGATAGAGCGCGCCGCGCGAGAACGGCTTGCCGCCATAGCGTGAGCCGTCGGCTGCCATCCTGAGCTTGCTGATGACGCTGGAGGCGTCGAGCTCCGCCTTCAGCTCTCGGACCGACCCCAGCTCGATATAGCGACGGAAGATGCTTCGGACGTTCGCGGCTTCGGCCTCGTTGACCACGAGCTTGCGCTCGCGGACGTCGTAGCCGAGCGGCGGCTGGCCGCCCATCCACATGCCCTTCTTCTTGGACGCCGCGATCTTGTCGCGGATGCGTTCGCCAGTGATCTCGCGCTCGAACTGGGCGAAGGACAGCAGCACGTTCAGCGTCAGGCGGCCCATGCTGGTCGTCGTGTTGAACGCCTGGGTCACGGACACGAACGAGACCCGATGCCTGTCGAACAGCTCGACGATGCGGGCGAAGTCGCTGAGCGCGCGGGTCAGGCGATCGACCTTGTAGACCACCACCACGTCGATCTCGCCAGCCGCGATGTCCGCGAGCAGGCGCTGCAGCGCCGGCCGCTCCATCGAGCCGCCGGAGAAGCCGCCATCGTCATAGAGAACCGGCGACAGTATCCAGCCCTCATGACGTTGGGATGCGACGTACGCCTCACAGGCCTCGCGCTGCGCGTCGAGGGAGTTGAACTCCTGCTCAAGCCCTTGCTCGCTGGATTTGCGCGGATAGACCGCGCAGCGAAGCTTTGCGCGGCCTATGGTTCTGACCGCAGCCTTGCGGCTAGCCATGCTAGCGCTCCTCTCGCAACGGAGCTGGGGTCGCCGGGACGCTATCGAGCAAGGTGGAGGCGCCCTCGCGCTCGCGACCGGAAGGACGCCTTTGCACGAGGCCGAAGAAGCGCGGGCCGGACCAGTGCGCGCCTGTGATCGTTCTGGCGATGGGCGTCAGCGACGCGTAGGTCTTGCCGTCGTACTCAAAGCCCTCCGCGAGGACCGTCACGGTGTGAGTGCGGCCGCGCCATTCCCGAACAAGCCTTGCGCCGGGTCGAAGGCGTGCGCGAGGTTCAGGCCGGTCAGGATCCTCCGCCCGGAGCGCCTTCGTCTGGGCGGCGATCCGCCTGAGCGTCGCTTTGGACAACCCGCCATGCTCCCGCTCCTGCAGGCGATACGCCAGCGCCCGAAGAACAAGGTCGCGGCTGAGCTGCGGAGGATCCGTGCGGAACAGGCGCCGCCATTCTTGGCGAAGACCCGAGGCGTCCAGATGCTCAAGCTTAACAAGACGCCGCTGAAGAGCGGATCGAGATCCGTTCTCAGAATGCTCGCCGTCGTGGACGCACGCCACGACTTCAATCGCGTCAGAGGCGTTCATCGTCACGCGCCCGGCCGTTGCGTCGACATAGCGATGCAGTAGCGTCGGTCGCCGCCGTCTGGCTTATCGGACGACACCTCAAAGCCCCTCTTGCGAAGGCCGCTCAAGACCGCCCGGGTCGTGTGTGGCAGCCAGCCGGTGGCTTCGATCAAGTCGTTGAGACTGGCGCCGCTCGGACGGCCCAGGAGATCGATTACGGCCGCCTGCTTGGCGCCCGCCCTGACGGCGTCGGTCTGTGGGGTGACCCGCGCGGCCTCCTCTTCTTTCGCCTCCTCGTTGTCGGCGCCGATCGCCGCATAACCGCCCTCGGTGATCTTCAGCCCGACGGGCTTGCCGTTCTCATCCTGTCGCCAGTGCGGCTGACGGCGCTGGACGATCAGCTCCGCCAGCAGCTGCCTACGCAGCAACGCCGCGATCGTCCGTGCGACCGACGGGTGGGCGTCGGTCAGCACGACGAGGCCGTCGTCGCGCTGCGAGGCGGCGGACAGCAGGACAAGCTGAGCGTCAGTGAGCTTGGACGTGGGTGACGTGACGTTCGACATGAAGTGTTCTCCTTCGCGATCCGGCGACGATCAGCCGCCGCCACTGACGCGACCCCGCACGCGCGGGGCAGGAGAAGGACGCCGACCTCTTTCAGCGACGTCGACAGTGACGCTCCGTTCGGCAGGGAAGTGAAGTCATCTCTGACGATGCGGGGGTGGCGAGCGTCGTTCTCCACAATCCGGTGGCCGCGCGTGTTTCCCGGTGCATGGCAGGTCGGGCGCAAATCTTGATTGGAACGGCAGTAGAAACCGTCTGTCCAAGGGCCGGCGCAGGGCTGCGTGATCCGATTTTTGTCGTCATTCCGGCCGGGACAGAGGCTTCTGATTTTATGGCGTCGGCCCTTTTGGGTGCGTTGCAAAGGGTGAAGCGAGGAAAACTTGGATAACTGTGGGCGACCAAGCTGTAATTTCTTGTTGGAGGACAAGATTCCGTTCAGCTTGTAGCGCGGTCGGTGGAACAGGAGACGGGTTTAAGAGTGGCGAAGCGCGTGTCGAGGACCGGGGCGAAGTCGGCCTCTTCCGCCCCGCCGGGATCGGGCGCGCAGACGCCAGCCGGGCGACGCGCGCCATGGAAAGCGACCCCGCCCGCGCCGGGGCGCTCGATGCCGTCCCTTCACCGGGAGCGATTGTTGCCGCTCGTGGAGGTCGGCAGCGTCAAGTTCGAGGAGCTTTGCCGAGACGTCCTGCAACTCCACTTTCCCGATGTGACCCGGACGTCGCTCAAGCGCAGGCGAGGGCAGGAGCAGTTCGGCGTCGATGTGGAGGGGTTCGATGAGCTGGGGCGCACCACCGTCGTCATCTCCGCCAAATGCTACCGGAAGGTTGAGGGATGGCATTTCCGGCCTTGGATAGAAGAATTCTGTACGGAGCTTGATCGCCACTGGAAGGACAAGGGCGTCACCGACTTCGTCCTCGCCGTGACCGACGACTGCAATGACGACGACATCAACGACAGCGCGCGTCTGCTCATCGAGGAGCTCAAACAGCGCGGAATAACGTTTCATCTCTGGGGAGCGCAGCACCTCACAGATCTGGTGATCAAGGGCGGGCCGCAGCTTGTCGACCGCTATTTCTACAGGGGTTGGTATGATGTTCTGTCGGGCTCGCTCGCCGCAGGAGCCTCCGCCACCTCCGGGGCGCTCCCGGTGGCTCCGCAGGCGCCCTTGACGTTCCGGCAGGAGACGGAAGAGCTGCTGTCCATCCTCGACAAGATCGAGATCACCTCACAGAAAGCGCTTGAAGCCGCGCTCGAAGCGGATCGCGCCGGCCGCTCGAACGCGCTGCGCCAATGGCTTGCGGACACGCGCGCGGATTCCCGTCGATGGCAGGCGCTGACGGCCGAGACGCAGGCGAAAGCGCTGCGGGCGCAGGCGGTGCTCCATCTTCGCGACTCTGATGTGTCGAGCGCCGAAGCGCTTCTCGACGAAGCCGATCTGTTGAGCCCGCCACCCGACAGGTCCGCCCGCGCCATGGCGCTAAACGTCAAGGGCGAGACGCGCGAGGCGCTTGAGCTTCTGTCGGGGGCGCTGACACCCCGCGAGCGCGAGATCCGGGCCGGTCTGCTGATCGAAATCGGAGATCTCGACGCGGCGGCCCAGGCGCTCGAAAACCGGTTCGGGAGCGAGGTGTCGCCGGAAATGTTACGCCTGCGTGCGATCCTGGCGATGATCCGTGGAGACCGGGAGACGGCGCTTCAGTTCGCGTCATCGGCGGTTGATCGCGACAAGGGCGCGTTCGCGCCGCTGATGACGCGCGGCGCCATTCACGTTTTCTGCGCGCTGGCGCCCGGCGCCACAGCGCAGTTCGGGGGCCCGCTGACGCCGATCCATCCGGGCCTGGTCCGTAATGTTGCATCCGCTCGGCGCCATCTCGGCGAGGCTTTGAAGGATTTCGATCGTCTGCTCGAAGGCGATCGTCCTTCGAAAACCCATGTGGAAACATGGCGGCTTGGGTGTCTGCTGCTGCATCCGGATCGGCAAACGGAAGCGGCGTCCGAATGCCGCCAGCTTCTGCGGCGCGATCCGGTCGATCCGGTCGTGGTGCTGTGGAGCTGGACCTTTGGCCGGCTGCATCGGCTTGGAAAGATCAAGAAGTCGCTTGTCGACGCGGTCCGGTTTGGCTCGGGGACCGAGACCCATCTTCTCGCCTTGGCCACGCTCTGCGCCGGCGTGTCGAGGCCCGATCTCGGTCTCCGCGTCATCACACAGCACCAGCATCGCTTTCCGGCGTCCGGCGCCCTGCTGGACAGCTGGCGCATCCGTTTCGGCGACGCCTCGCTTGAACCGTCGTCGCCCTATGAACGGGCGACGCGCGACGCCCTGGCCGGCGACTGCGGCGCCTTGGTCGCCTGTTTGCAAGATGAGGCGGCCACGGCGGAGGACGTGGTCGCCGGGGTTGGCTTTCTGGCGTCACGGTCGGCATGGGCCGACATCGTTCGTGTGCGCGGGGCGATGCTTCGGATCGCGACGCCCCGTCTTCTTCGTCTGGCGGCGGTGGCGGCTTTGCGCGTCGAGGACGCCGCAGGCTGCCTGGACGTCATCGACGCCGCTGAAGCCGCGTCTCCGGATTTGCCCGACGAGTTGATTGGCCTGCGTATGCGCGCGAATGAGATGCTCGGCCGGTATCAGCCCGTGATCGAGGACCTGCGCGCGCTCCAGCGTCAGACGGGCGAGGCCTCCAAAGTCGGCGGCCTCCTGCTCGACGCCTATCACAAGATTGGAGCCTTGCCGCAACTCGCGAAAGAAGCGCGGCGGGCGATGGCGGCGGGCGAGCTCGGCCCGAACCAGATGTTTAACGTCGCTGTCGCCATGCGTCGCTACGATGACGATTTGGCCCGAGAAGCTCTGCGGCACGCCGTGGCGGCGGGCCTCGACGGCGAGGCGACGCCACATGCCTTCCTTCTGGCGCTCGAGCTTGGGCTGGAGGAGGTCCAACGGAAGATCGTCGAGGCGACCGGCAATCCGCTGGAGCGTCTCGCGGTGCGCTCGTTCCAGAACATCGAAGACATTCTCGCCTACATGGAGGAGCGCAACGAGGACTATCGAGGTCGGTTCGACGCGTGGCTTCGCGGCGAGGTTCCCGCCGCCGTCGCCATGATAGGGGATCTCAAAGGCTATGCGAGGCTGTTTCTGGCGGAGCCTGCGGAGCGCCGGAATCTCCTCAACGAGACGTTTCCGATGCTGCTCTTGTCCGGCGCGCGACGGCGGCCGCCGTGCACGCTGGCCGAGACGCGGCCGACCTTGCGGCTTGACCTGTCGGCTCTGATGCTCGCCGCGCGGCTGGATATGCTCGACGCCGTCGAGGCGGCCTTCTCGGTGGAGACGCCTGCGTCGCTGCCTGACGCGCTTTCCGATCTGGACGCCGCCTTTTCCGACCATGATCCGAAGCTGGCGGCCGCTGTCCGCAAAGCCGTTTCGCCCGATGGGCCAGTGCGCGTGGTCGAGGATCTGGAGCCGGGCTGCGTCGAGCTGGAGGCGGCGGACGCCGGGCGCGATCTGAACCCAGAGGCGTTGCGCCGGATGTCTGAGGCCGCCTTCGCCGAAGGACATCTCGACCGTGATCAGTTGGCCAAACTGCAGAGCCTCGCGGATCCCGAACTTGCGCAAACGCCCTGGGGAGCGGAAACACCGTCCAGTGAGACGTCGCCGGTCCATGCTGGTCGTTTCGGCGTCTGGCGGCTCGTCCTCAGTGGCGCGCTTGATCCGCTGGCGCGCTCGACCCCGATCCACATCTTGCGCCCGGAAGCCGACGCCCTCATCCGCGAGCTGACGACGTTGGAGTCGGACGCCCACATCAAAGCGAAGATCATGGCGCTTCGCGACCGTATGAGCCGCCGCCTCCTCAACGGCGAATGGACGGTCGCCCGCCTTCTTCCGTCAGAGACACATGCGCCCGCGCCCGCACATATGCGATGCTTGATCGAGGTGCTCGGAAAACAGGAACGCGCCCCGGCGCTGATGTGGGTCGAGGATCGGGCGTTTTCTCACAACCCACCCGAACAGGCCTTGTGCGTGGCCGGGGTGCTGGACTCGCTGCGCCAGAAAGGCATGGTGGACGACGCCTATGTCCGGCAGCGCGTGAACAGGCTGATGGCGGCGGGCTACGCCTATCTGCCAGTGGAGGCGCTGGAGGTTTCCCGCAAGCTTTTCGATGCGCCGATCCATGAGAACGGCCTCGTGGAGACGCAGGAGCTTGCAGCTCTTCGTATCTGGTGCGCGCAGGAGAGCGAGCGGTTGCGCTGGCTCGACATGACGCAGCGTCATGACGCGGACGGGCGGATCGCAGGCGAGCTTCGGCGCGCGCTCGACATCGATCTCGCGCATCGCGCGCTGGTCGAAATCTGGAGCCGCGCGGAATCCGACCATGACGCCGCCAGGGCGCGCTCGGCGTGGGTCTGGACGCACTTGCGTCAGCCGGCGCCGTTCTCGCCGCCCGAACCCGGTGACGCTCATGTTCGGGCTTACGTCGCCGTTCATCTGGCGCATGCGCTGACCATCCCGCTCTTCAGCGAATTCTCGTCGAAACCGATCCCGCGCGACGCCCAGGTCGCCTTTGCGGACTGGTTCGTCCAGTCCGCGGTGTCATCGCTGAAACGGGCGGATCCGGAGACGTTCCGGCTCTTCGTCGAGGCGGTCACCGGGACGGTTGCTCGGATCGTCGACCGCGAGGGCATCGACGAGACCGGCATGGACGAAGGGCTTCGCGCGAGCCTGGATCGGCGGATGGTCGCCGTTGCGAGCCGGTTCCTCGACCTGCTGCCGGAGCGGCTCGTCGACCAGATCGTCGAACATGGCGACCTCGGACGGAGGCTGCCTCGGCGCAGCGTCATTGCCCTGACGCTGACCGACGACGCCAGCCTGCCGCTGGACGCGTTCGCGGACGCCGCGGGCGCCCTGCTCCAGGGCGGCGAGCCGGCGAAGCTCCCCATAGCGCTGACCAACAAGCAACCGGCGTGGGTCGAAGCCCGGCGGGTCGATGGCGAACTCGAGCTGTCGATCCTCTTTGAGGAGGCGCGGTTCCGCATCGCGGAGGAGACCCAGGCCATGGTCCACCCGGACCTGGACGTGCGCCTTGCGGCGATCAATCGGCACTATCTGGACAGGAGGTCTGCGATCACAGCTGAAGAGTTTGGCGCCGCGTTGCGCCTGACGACGGCGGCTGAGCGTTTCGAGGCGGTGCGGCGATTGAGGGAGAACGATGTTTTCAGCCGCCTGAGCCTGATCAGGTCAAAGGTCTTTCAGCGTGAGCCGCTGGCGATCGACGATCTTTCCGTTCCCTCCATCGCGGCCATGGACCGCTTTCTGTTGCGGACCGAAACTGCGAGCGTCGAGCTTGTCTCGCGGCGGGAGGTTCAGGATCTCGCGGCGGTTGTCGGCGCGCGGGCGGCGATCGAGCGACTTGCGTCCAGTCCCGTCGATTTCAGCGGTGAGGCGCTCGCCGCGGTCTTTGCGCTGATGGCCAAGGAAGAGCCGCAAACGGATCCCGATGCGGTCGTCACCCCGCTCGAGGCTTTGCTCCGTCTGAGGGCTGGCCTTCAGGCGTGTGAGGCCCTCAACCGGTTGAAGGACCGTGTCTCGGCCCTTGCGGCCAGTTGCGCGCGTCATGGAACGCTGTTCGTCGCTTTGGCGCGGTATGGGGCTCTGGACCTGTGTCGCCGGACGGATCGGAGCGCCTTACCTTCCGAAACCCTGGCGACCTACCTTTGGTGCTACGCGGATCAGATGTTGCGCGCGCTGGCTCCTGATTTCGTGGACGCTCACGCCGGAGCCGGCATCATCGCCGGTCGGACCCAGCGGACGTTTCGCGATGTCGCGGCCTTCGACGCTATGCCGCGTTGGGCGCGCGACATGACCGCAGATCTGACCACGGATCGCCTGCTCCTCGGCGTGACTGCCGTGCTGATCGATGACGGGGCGGCGGATCGGGACGCTACGCTTCTTGATCCGCTGCAGGCGCTCGTGGGCGGCGTGCGGGACGACGCCTGGTGGCCGCCGGCCGATGAACTCACGCCGCCGCCGCAAGCGCCGGATGTCATCTGGCCGGCCCGGGACGTCGTTCCACGCCTGATCGCCGGTGGTTGGCTGCCTGGGGACCATCCCTTCGCGATCAGGGGCCATGACGTGATCGCCCGGCGAATCCTGGACGAGGCTCTGGAGGACGAGGCGGGGTTTTTGCGCTCCTGCCTGCTGTCCCATGTGGACGCCGGCCGGGTCGAGCCGTCGACGCTGGCGCGGATGAAGGCGACGCTTGTGGCCGATCCCGGCGCGGCGGGCCTCGAACCCCATATGGCGGGCTCGCAGATGATCCTGTCGGCGTGGGCGCACGTTCTGGCGACGCTCGATGAGGACGCCGCCATGGCGGAGACGCTCGCAACCTTCGCGCGGCGCTGCGCGCGCCGGTGGTCGGATCATCCTTCCCGCGCCCGTGAAGGGCGTGCTGACGCCTTCGGGACGCTGCAGATGCTGGAGGATGTGGCGCTCACGCATTCGATCGCGCTTCCCCGCCCGCGCGTCGATCAGTTGAAGGTCTTCGCCGCCACGATGACTGCGGTGGCGAACGCCTGGCCGAACGTGAGCCGCCACATCGCGGAGAGCCTGCATCGGCTGGCGGACGCCGCGGAGGCGCCCGATGCGGTTCCGTTGTGGCGCGCCGCGACCCGCCTTCGGGCGCAAAGCGCGTAGCTGCGAAAGGCGCGGACGTCGCGCCACACCACCGCCCTGACCGCGTCGGTCATCAGCGCCGGGCGGTCGAGATGGTCCACATGGACGTAATAGAGCCCGGATGCGCCGGCCGACGCGTCGACGACCGCCAGCGGCGTGTCGCCGAGCCAGACATACTCCCGCGCCATTTCGGCGCCCACCACATGCTCCGCCACGATGTGGCCGAAGATGTCCCAGACATAGTGTGTCGTCCCCGGCGTCGCCGTGGCCGAGGTCAGGGTGCGGACGCGCAGCCGGTTGAAGGCGTCATAAGCTTGGGACGACTGCGCCACGCCGGCGACCGTTACGATGCCGATGCGGCCCGCCCGGTTCGAGGAGTAGTCGTAGGCTACGCCCGAGCGCGTGTCGCGCTTGATCGCGCCGTCGTTGTGGTAAGTGAAGCTGCAAAGCGTCAAATGCTGCAAGAAATTCTGGATCAAAAAAGTCGAAATTGCCGCATCAGTCGCAAATAATAATTAATCTCATAACCTTAATGAGAGAAGTTTTTCAATACCTCTACGGCAGGCTGAAATCCTTTGGAGGCGGAATCCCTTAGCATCATAATCGCGGACTCTCGATCTGTATCGATAATTTCAATGGCCTTGAGGTATATTGCCTCTGCTGATCCTGCATTTATGGCAAGCTCCCGGCGACGCTCAGATTCTCGAATATCTAACTCGTAGCCATATTGTTCACTGGCCATATACCAAGAAAGATGAAGATTTGCTTCGGGCCATCCACCCTCAGCAGATTTTTCTAGCCAATAATTTGCGCTATTTACCGAGGCATTGACGTAATTTCCAAATCTGTAGCATTGGCTTAGCTCCCATTGGGCTTCGGCAACCCCACTGTGAGCAATATCTTCAAGTTTTTTCATCCAATTCACATCAGGATTTGGATTGATCGATGCGATCCACTCCTGAGCGAGAAGACAGGCTATAGGGTCTCCCGCCTGTGCACATTTTACCATAAGGGCATACGCATCTTGGATTTCTCCTGCTCGATACATTGCGCATGCCTGTTCGAAAAGTTCGGTTCGCATAGATAATCCAAAGGCTGCCGTACTCCACCTCTTCCACCCCCGAGCCTTAGGAGTTGGTTTACTGAGGGAGAGCCTCGATGGAATATCTGTCTGTTAATTTTATCAAATAAACGTTTGTCCGCGTCGCTTAAGTTGTCGCAAAATTTTCTCATATTGCGATTTTTATTCAATATGGCTTCGTCATCTGGAGTAAGCGGCTTCCACGTTCCTGTTGAAATCCGAGCATCTGGGCCGCCTGCACGGTCCCGTAAATGAACATGGTAATCACCTCCAGGCCCCTGCCTTGCATGTTCGTTGCCACCAGCCTGTGGGCCGGGATAGCTGTGCATGGAGATACTGCCTTGACGGTGGAGTTCGTATAAGCCTGTTGGATCCCCGCTCGTCATCGGGCGTTGCCCGACATACCCGTAGACGTTCGGCCCGTCGACGAAGCCGAGCGGATCGGGCTGGGTGTAGCGGCCGAGGGTGGGGTCGTAGTGGCGGTTCCAGTTGTAGGCGAGGCCGGCTTCAAGCTGGAACCACTGGCCGGGGAAGCGCAGGTCGAGCGAGGCGGGGCCGGTGATCAACCGCACCGCGCCGAAGGGCTCGTAAGACGCCCGCCACACCACCGTTTTCGAGGCGTCGGTCATCAGCGCCGGACGGTCGAGATGGTTCACATGGACGTAATAAAGCCCGGACGCGCCCGCCGCGGCGTCCACCACCGCCTGGGGCGTGTCGCCGAGCCAGACATACTCCCTCGCCATCCCGGCGCCGACCACATGCTCCGCCACGATGTGGCCGAAGATGTCCCAGACATAATGCGTCGTCCCCGATAGAATTATTTAAATAAGTCAGGTATTCCAGCTGAGTAAATAATTATCAGCCTTATTGTCGCCTTACTGCGTTTTTTATTGTATAGAAACGTTTTAAATTAAACCAATCTTTAAGTTTCATTTCTTTAGTGCAGGATGAAAACTTATCAAAATCTAGACCGCGGGCGTGCTGGGTTAAGTCCATTATCAGGATCGAAAAAAATGCTCCAACCGATGTAAATAACCAGGCAAGGAAAGCGTGTTTAATTATTGATGTACTATATAGACACTCATAGCAAAAATTATAAACAGAAGATGCAATAACGATAACAATAACAGACGCCGCCATAATAGCAGACGCCGTTATAAAAACCATAGAATAATATCCTACTATATTTTCTAGTTTAATTTTTGCACTTGCATTCATTGCCGCCTCCTGACAAAGCATTAGAGGCGCCTGTTGAAGCTATCGCATCAGCTAGCCCACCCAGCGCGCGTCCAATGCCATATCCAGCCGGGAGAAACCCTTCCACGCTCGCGCCGACTGCTCCACCTATCGCCCCACCAACACCACCTGACGCGAGGCCGCCGCCAGCAAGCCCAGCGCCTATAGCACCAAATTTGGCCCCATTGTAAGCGCCATAGGCCGTGCGCCCGCCCAATCCGAGAGCGTTAATAGCTCCTAGTCCTCCCATTACCGAAGCTGCGCCACCTACCGCACCCTGAACTAAGATGCTTTTCAAGTTATATACTTCACCGCACTCCATATATTGGTTGAGTGCTTCAGCTCCAGCTCCCAATGCTGCGCCAAATATTATCCAGACGTATTCGCCCGATGGATCAGCGTATAGAACAGGATTGCCGTTTACATACCCGTACACGTTCGGCCCATCAACAAACCCCAGCGGATCGGGCTGGGTGTAGCGGCCGAGGGTGGGGTCGTAGTGGCGGTTCCAGTTGTAGGCGAGGCCGGCTTCAAGCTGGAACCACTGGCCGGGGAAGCGCAGGTCGAGCGAGGCAGGACCCGTGATCGACCGCACGGCGCCGAAGGCCTCGTAGGACGCCCGCCACACCACGGCCTTCGAGGCGTCGGTCATCAGCGCCGGACGGTCAAGATGGTCCACGTGGACGTAGTAAAGCCCGGACGCGCCCGCCGCGGCGTTCACGACCGCCACGGGCGTGTCGCCGAGCCAGAAATCGTCCCGCGCCACAGCGTCCTTAAGAAAACTATTCAACCGTTTTATAATCGGCTTGCAAAATTAACGGAATTATAAAGAAAAATATACACCCCCACGCAGGACTAAATGTAAGAAGTGATCCAATTAATATAGAGATAAATATTTCAGAAATATTTAAGTTTAGATAGGTCTCAGGCTCAGTTTTGTGAGAGAAATAAATTATCAGTTGAACGAAAAAGCTGACAGGAAAAGACGCCACCACCCCCCAAAGAGCACGGCGGATAGAGGGGCGCGCGTAGAATTTAAAAACACCATACGTTGCAGCCATCAATGATATAAAAGCAAATGTATAAACCCTGAGAGAGTCATATTTGTACATTCTTATACATAAATCGTAAAATATTAACGTAGCAAACATGAAAGATAGCAACAAGCCATAATTCAGGCAATATTTTCTTATCGAAAATTTCTTTTGTTTCGTGCTAGCCGTCATCGCTCCAATCCCTTAAATGCATCTCTGAGTGAGCCTGGAAGTCTATGCCCCCCAGTCCTTTGAACGGACCAATGCCATCCAAGACTCTGGACACGGAACTGGCACACATAAAGGGTGCCGCTCCTCCTATTTCCTCCATGCGACGCGCTATTTCCGCCTCATCTTCAGTTGAAGTTCCGACCCGATCTATGGTTACCTCACTCCCATTGCGTTTATGAAAATCAATAAAATCATCAAGGTTTGCGTCTCCTCCCGTCATGAGATCGCCGGACCCCCTGGAAGGATTAGGGTAACTCCCGGCAGGGTCGTACAAGTACGGTTCTCCTCCCGCTCCGCGATCGACATGTACTGCGGAGTGCGAGCCCATGCCGTAATCGTAAGTAGTAATGAGTGTCGTATCCAGCCCCCTGGGATCCACGCGCCTTATCGGGCTCTGCCCGACATATCCGTAGACGTTCGGCCCATCGACGAAGCCGAGCGGATCGGGCTGGGTGTAGCGGCCGAGGGTGGGGTCGTAGTGGCGGTTCCAGTTGTAGGCGAGGCCGGCTTCAAGCTGGAACCACTGGCCGGGGAAGCGCAGGTCGAGCGAGGCGGGACCCGTGATCGACCGCACGGCGCCGAAGGGCTCGTAGGACGCCCGCCACACCACGGCCTTCGAGGCGTCGCTCATCAGCGCCGGACGGTCAAGATGGTCCACGTGGACGTAGTAAAGACCCGCTGCCGCGTCCACCACGGCCAGCGGCGTGTCGCCGAGCCAGACATATTCCCGCGCCATCCCGGCGCCCACCACATGCTCCGCCACGATGTGGCCGAAGATGTCCCAGACGTAATGGATCGTCCCCGGCGTCGCCGTGGCCGAGGTCAGGGTGCGGACGCGCAGCCGGTTGAAGGCGTCATAAGCTTGGGACGACTGCGCCACGCCGGCGACCGTTACGATGCCGATGCGGCCCGCCCGGTTCGAGGAGTAGTCATAGGCCACGCCCGAGCGCGTGTCGCGCTTGATCGCGCCGTCGTTGTGGTAAGTGAAGCTGCGAAGCGTCGTCGACCCTTGCGTCACGCTGGTCAGGCGGTTGCTGGTGGTCGGATAGGCCCAGGTCGTCGCGACGCCGTTCTTGGTCTCGGTCCGCCGGTTGCCGTTGGCGTCATAGGTCCAGGCGTGCGTTCCGTACGCGCCCCAGGCGCCCGACAGCCGGTTGGCGGGGCTGTATGCGAAATATTGCGTTTCGCTCGCGTTCAGCGCGTCCCAGATCTGGGTGACGTTGGTCCCGTCCGAGCGCGCGAGGCCCGCGTTCATGACGGTGGCGGAGCTATCCTCCACGATGGACTGGTACAGCTCGTTGTCCTGGGTGAAGTTCTTCCAGTAGGTGTAGCCGTTGCCGTAGGTGAGCGTCTGCAGCACGTCCTGTGTCAGGGTGCCGGCGTGCGGCAGGGACGCGATCTGCGCCGCCGTGCCGGCGTTCATGCCGGACCCGTCCGTCACCGGCACGGCGTTGCGCGCGGCGAGGCCCCAGTCGAGATCAGGACCCAGCGGCCCGGAGGCCGAGGAGGCGTAGCCCGCCATGGGCCGCCAGGCGACGCCGGAGGCGAGCGTCTGCACCGGCGCGGAGGCGTTTGCCTTGGTGGTGACGCCGGTGACGCGGCCGAGCGCGTCGCGCTGATAGGTGACGACGCGGCCGGACGGGTAGGTGATCGAGGTCAGCCGGTCGGCGAGGTCCCACGTGTAGGCGGTGGCGTAGACGGTCCCCGAGATGGTGCGGGTCTCCGACAGCACGTTGCCGCGGGCGTCGTAGCGGAAGTCGGAGGCGCCGCCGGCATCAGTGACGCGGGTAAGCCGGCCGCGGCCCTTGTTCCCGGAGGCGACCCCATTCCAGGTGACCAGAATGCGGTCGGTCGTGCCGCCATTGTAGGTCTTGGACGTCATGCGGCCGGCGGCGTCGTAGACGAAATCCATCACCATGCCGCGGGCGTCGGTGAGCTGCGTCACCAGGCCGCGCGGGTCATAAACATAATCGGTGACGCCGGAGTCCGGGCTCGTGTGGCGGATGACCTCGCCGAAGCCGTTGCGCACGTAAGTGGTCGTCAGTCCGCGCGGGTCGGTGTAGGCGGTGACGTCGTCCACGCCGTTGCGGGCGAGCGCGACAGTGGCGCTTTCCGGATCGCTTTCGGAGGCGAGCCGGTTCAGCGCGTCGAAGCTCGCGCCCCAGATGGCGTCGCGGGGGTCCTTCACACTGACGGTGTTGCCGGTCTTGTCATAGCCGAAGGTCCAGGTCTGGGAACTCGCTCCCACCGCCCGGATCTGCCGGTTGAGTTCGTCGAAGGCCTGATTGCGTTCGGCGACGATGGTGGCGCCGTTCTTCACCTGGATCTTGGTCGCGCCGCCAAGCTTGTTGCGGGTGTAGACGATGCTCTCTCCGGCGGAGTTGGTGACGGATGTGAGGCGCGAGGCGTTGTCGTGGGTAAATGTCAGCACGCCGCCGCCGGGGCGGGTGATGGTCGCGACGTTCCAGTTCGCGTCGTAGGTGTAGGCTCAGGACTCATTGATTGAGATAGAACACGACGGCTGCCGCGATGCAGATTGCAGAGAAGAACGTGTGGGCGGATCTGTCGTCACGGGTTGCGATGCGCCGCCAGTCTTTGAGCTTGGCTAATAGGTTCTCGATCTTGTGGCGCGTCCGATGGAGCGCCTTGTCATAGTCGAGCGGCTGTTTGCGGCT